>JBMNHG010000001.1:0-52886 GCA_050950285.1 Kiritimatiellia bacterium
GACTCGGCCGGCATTTGGCTATCGGTCCAACGTGGCGGCGGTGAGCGCGAGGAGGGCCGGGGCGCCGCGAGACGGATCGACGGGGATCATGTCCACCGAGGCGATTTCGACGTCCGGACGCGGGTTGTCCCACTGTTTGGCGTAGGCCGCCGCATGTTCGCTGCCGCCGTCGTACGGAGCCGTCCAGGCGAGCTGGGCGCCGGGGATCGCCGAAGGCGTCTTCTGCACGTAGTGCCCGATGTCCAGCTCCGCGCGGATCGGGATCTCGATCTTCTGGCCGTCGGCGTAGTTCACGACGTAGTTGAACAGGACGTGGGCCGTGTGTTCCGCCCGTTCGTGCGGGGACATCCGTTTCGCCAGCTTCGCGGTGTGGAGGAAGAAGAGCGCATCGGCCTTCCGGTTCACCGGGATGCCGGTGATCCGCTCGGGGAGGTCGCCGGGGGCGCCGTCGCCTCGGATCATGAGCACCTGGGGCGTGGGCGACGTCGGCATCTCATAGACGTCGAATTCCACGCCGGCGTACTTGCCGCGTCCGGCGGGGAGCGCGGCGAAGGTGCGCGCGCGGTCGCCGAACCAGCCCTTCTCGTCCTTGAACGTCGTCGCCTTCGTGTGGATGTCCACGGGTGAAAACGCAAGCGGCGCGCCCACGATCACGGAGCCGTCTTCGTCGAAGGGCGCCTTGAGGTTGCGCAGCACCGTGGCGAGGATCTTCCGTTTCTTCGTCTTGTTGATCGGCACGGTCTCGTGCTCCTGGAACTTGAGGTTGCAGAGCACCACGCCGCCGGGGCCCTTGACGTAGCGCACGAGCCCGCCGATGTTGAGCATCGGGCGGACCGTCGCGTGGAACGCCTCGTCGCGGGCGACGCGGATCCAGATGTTGTCGATGCCGTGGTTTCGGGCCTTGTCCGGCACGATGTCCCACGCGCACGGTTCGAGCGAAATCTCGCTGGCGCGCCGGGGCGGGTCGATCGTCAGGACGCAGGCCGCGCCGTCGGGCGTGATGGGGAACTCGATCGGCTCGCCGCCGTCGAACCGCACCGCGAGCCGGGTCGTGGGGTTGTAGTTCACCGACGAATCGTAGACGATCTCCGTGACCGTCTCCTCCCTCGGGAGCTCGACGAGGATCGGCGCGCTTTGGCCGGGCTCGGGCATCGGGAAGTCGATGATGAGCGGCCAGCCGTCCGCGCCGATGAAGCCGTTGATGATCTGGCCGTAGGAATGGAAGTCGCTCGTGGCGAAGGGGGCGATGTCGTCCAGGTCGACGATGTGCGTGAAGGCGTCGTCGACGGTGTATTCGTCGGCGCGGAAGCCGAAGATGCGCTTGCCGGAGAACATCACGACATCGACGTTGGACAGCCCTGCGGTGAGCGGATCGCGGACGGCGGGGAGCTGCACGCGCTCGCGCCGGAAGGGGCGGATCAGGTGCCTCACGCCCACGATCCGGTTGTAGCTGGCCAGGCCTTCGGGGTCGAGGCCGTGGAAGAGGATCGTGCCGCCGCGCTCCCAGAACGCCTGGACTTGGGGCATGGCGCCGGCGAGCGCCGCGAGATGCTCCGGCGTCGCGGAGACGACGGCGATTTTGATGCCGGGGTCCGAGATCGCCTCGAGCGGATTCGCGGCGTACGAGTAGCGCAGGCCGATGTCGTCGAGCGCCTGCTCCAGATCGTCATTCTCCAAAACGGCGGCGACGTTGGCGAACTCCCGCTTGTACGCGAGGCCGGTTTCGATCAGGTTCAGCAGGAGCCGCTGCGCCGTGGCGTTGCGTTCGAGCCGCCCGCCGATCGCGAGCTGGCTGAGCAGGAGCACGCCCTTGCCGACCGGCACCTCGACCAGCGCCGTGTGGCCCAGGCACGGGCCGACCTGCAGGAGGCTCCGTCCGCCCTTTTCGGGCTTGGTGTAGGCATTGCGGTACATCGGCGCGCCGGCGGCGCCGCCCCAGGTGAAGAAGTCCTTGTTCGCAAGCCCGGTGAAAACCGGATGCGCGCTGTCTTCGATGAATCCCGTGTTGCCGCTGGCGGCCCAGGGCTCCGTGTTCGTCGAAACCGTCTCCATCTCCGCGGGGAGCGCCCGGTGCTCGAGCGGATGCGTCTGGTCCAGCACGACGACGGCGTGGCCGGCGGCGGCATGGGCCGCAAGCGCGGGCGACGTGCTGTCGGCCGGCACCAGCGCGTCCGGCCCGACGAGCAGCACCTTGGCGGCGGGAGGATTCGCGAGCGAGGCGACGCGGACAAAGGGCACGCGCAGTTTCGAAAGCGTCGGCGCGACGGCATCGTGGGGATCGAACACGGCGATGGCGCCTGCGGGGGCCGGCGCGCGCAGCGTCGGCGGAGGCAGGATCGACACGGCCTTCTCCGCGCGGAAGACCGGGCGGTCCCCGGCGGCGAGTTCGAGCGTCAGCACGCCTTCCGTCCGGGCGGCGACGGCGGGCATCGCGATCGTCTCGTCGAACTTCTCGGCGGCGCCGGGCGCGACGGAATGCTTGCTGCGCTTCGCGTAGACGTTCTTTCCGCCGACGGAAAGCGTCCGGGTGAACGTCAGGGGCGCGGCGTGCCGCGTGTCGTTGAAGATGCCGAAGGTGCGCGTGATTTTCTGGCCGGAGCCAAAGGTCCAGTCCCACTGGCGGCAGAAGACGGCGCGCGGGGCGTAGGCCTCCCATTGGCGGGGGCCTCCGGCGGCGCCGATCCAGAACGTCCAGGCGGCGTAGTGCCCGCCCCAGCGGTAGCCTTCGGTGAGCATCCGGGTGCAGAGGCCGACCGCGTCGCGCGCGGCGGCCTGGCCCTGGAAGGTGGCTTCGCCGCCCCAGGGGGCGAATTCGGCGGGCTGGATGCCGGCCGCGTAGAAATCCTCGCCAAGATAGCGCGGGCGTTGCGCGTCCCACGCCCAGCGGCCGCGGCCGCCGCCTTCGGGGAAGGTCTCGTAGGCGAGATCGGGGTAGCGCGTGTCGAGCGTGGCGACGTAGTGGTCGCCGTGGACGCCGAGCGAGTTGTCCTTGAGCGCGCCGCCGCCGTCGATCATCACGCTGCGGGTCGGGTCGGCGGCCATGACGGCGTCGTGCGTCTTCTTGATCTCGGCCTCGTAGGCGTCCATGTCGGCGGAGTTGCCGAGCAGGTTGATGAGGTTGATGTAGGCGAACTCGTTCTCGATCGTCCAGATCTGGATGGACGGGTGGTTGCGCTCGCCCTTGACCTGCGCGACGCACTGGTCGCGCCAGTTCTCCATGAGCGCGAGCTTGAGGTTCGAGCCGTCCTGGCGATCGACGATGGCCGGGTCGTTCTCGCGGAACTGGTAGCCGATCATCTCGCCGTCGAGCGTCGTGTTGCGGCGCACGACGATGCCGTTCGCGTCGAAGAAGTCGAGCGCCTCGTGCGGTTCGAGGTCGAACCAGTGCGGATCGTGCGACGCCTGGCCGGCCGTGGAGAAGCGGTAGGCGCGCTGGTTGCGGGCGTGGTAGTTCTCGGCCCAGAGTTCGGGCGTCGCGCCGGAAGGGCTCAAGTCCGACCACATCGGCCACGGGACGCCGTTCAGGAGAAACTGCGTGCCGCGGAGGGTCCATTCGCGGAAGCCGAACGGCGTCTCGCGGATGTCGACGGCGCGGCCGTTTTCGAGCACCGTGGTGCGCAGCGTGTAGAGCGTGGGGCTGTCCGGCCACCAGAGCTTCGGCGACGCCCAGGCGATGGCGGCGGGGACGGTCCGGGATTCGTTTGGCTCCAGGGCGACGGCCTTCGGCGTGGACTTGGCTTCGACCGCGCCCGTGGCAGGGTCCACGGCTTCGAGAAGGATCGCGAGGGATCGCGGGGAGGCGGCGGTGTTGCGGAGCGTGATGTCGGCATCCAGCGACTGGCGCGCGACCGAGGGCTTGACGAAGACGTCGGCGGCGTAGACGGGGCCGGCGGCGTGGAAGACGGGCGTGGCCAGAATGCCGGACTGGGGGCAGTTCCACACCGGGTAGTCGAGGTCCTGGAAGCCGTCGCCGAGCAGCTTGCGCGGGAAGTTGAAGGTCTTGCGCAGCTTCATCGGGTTCTCGGGATCCGCGCTGCGGCCGTACCAGGCGTCGCGGATGCCGACGAGGATTTCATTGTCCCGGCCGGGTTTGACCGCGTCGGTGACGTCGATGGCGAAGCGGCAGAAGGGATTCTTCTCGAAGCCGCAGTAGCGGCCGTTGACGTAGACCGTCGTGTTGAGGTTGTTGAGCGGGAACTCGATCTGGAAGGAGCGGCCCGCCATCGACGCCGGAACGTGGACGCGCGTGCGGTACCAGACGCGATGGGCGAACTCGAGATCCTTGCGCAGCGCCCCCTTGTCGCCCGGCACGGCAATGGCGCGGAAAACGGGGTCGCGCGGCAGGGTCTGGATCGGCTCGGCGACCTCGCCGGGCGCCTGCTCGTCGTCGCGGGCGATTTCCCAGACGCCCTTGAGCGAGACGGCGGCGCGCTCCGCGCCGGCGGCCTCGGGGAGCTGGAAGACGTGCCGCGAAGCGGCTTCGTCTTCGGCGTCGCGCCCGCTTTCGTCCGGCTTGAACCGGCCGTTCGGACGGAACGGCGGCGTGGCGATGCAGATCGCGTCGCAAGCGAAGAGGATGCGCTCGAATACGCCATCGTCCTTCATCGGCCGCGGCAGGCGGATTTCCAGCGCATGCTCGCCGGCGGCAAGGGTCGCGTCGCCGAACTTCAGCCAGGCGACCTCGCACCAGAAGTCGATGGGCATCAGGTCTGTCGTGAGTTCCTCGGGCGAGACGCCCTGCCAATCGCCATCGTCCAGGCGCCACTCGAACGCCGAACGCACGAACTCGTAGCCAATGCGCCCCCAGACTTCGTACGGCCCTGCCGCATCAAGGGAAAAGGGGTAGCGGATGACCGCGCCATCCTCGGGGACGACGGAGCCGACCTTGCCGGCCTCCACGCTCACCTGCATCCACTTGCCTCCGGAGAGAAGCTCGGCATTGCCCCAGCCGGCATTGTTGACGGGGACGTCGGCCTGGCCGGCCTCGCCCTCGAGCCAGACATGGGCGGCGGGCGTTCGCATCGCGGCAAAAAGAACAAGGAAGGCCGTGATGGAAAGAAGGACGGAGGAGTGTCTCATCGCTGTTTTCCTGTGTGTTGTTTTGTCTTCGACAACGGTTTATGGCAAGGCAAATGGTTGGGGGGCAACCATTATCCTAGGTATGTTCCACACCATACACCCCCCGCTCCACCCTGTCAAGCAAGGCCTCGCTTTGAGCGAGATGTTTTCCTGCAATGTTTTCTTGCTTTTCGAAACGCCACCCCCTATCATAAAATTCGAAAACAAGCGTTTCATGTTCCAGTGGAACAAACCGCCTTTCCGGCAACCAGGAGATTCGCGCCATGACAACCATCCGTCCGCTCGCCTTGTGTTCCGTTTTCGTCTTTGTCCTCGCCTTCGCGATATCGCCCCCGGTCGAGGCCGCGCCCGCCTGGACGACCGATTCCTACGACCCCACCCAGTGGACGGCCTCCTCCAACAACGTCCTCCTCGGGGTCACGGCAGGCGGGTCGGTATCCATCTATACCGAGGGCGGCAAGGATCTCAGCACCGACCCCGCCACGCTGACCGACGGCGTTGTTCCCGGCGCAACGACGGACTTCACCAAAATTTTTGCAATCCGGAGCGGCTCCCTGGAATGGACGTTCGGTTCCGAGACCAGCATCTCTGAACTCCGGATTTTCACGCGATGGTGCGACGGCGGGCGCGACGGCATCAACATCACGTCCGTCGCGGTGAAATACACGGCGGGCGGCAATTGGGAGGCGCTCAGCGCCGTTCCACCCGTCGATTACGGAAATTGGGACAACAATACGTCCAGCCATCTTTCCGCCATTCTGCTCGATTCCACCGGCGACGCGCTGGCCACCGGGGTGGTCGGCCTCAAACTGGAATTCGGGACGCAGGACAACAACGGGACCGGCTACGCCGAAATCGAGGCGCTGGAACCCGAGACAGGCGCCGTCCGCGCCATCGTCACCCGCAAGTACGTCGCACCGCGCAAGGCGGGACTGGAGGCGACGATCCTGAACTGCGGCGACGGCGGCAGCACGGTCGATTTCTATTTCGCCTACGGCCCCTCGACCAACGCGCTCCCCGCCGCCACGTGCTACACCAACGGGCTCGTGCAAGGCGATTCGTTCGAGATTCCGCTGGCCGGGCTCGCGCTCGGCACCACCTATTCCTATTCGTTCTACGCCGTCAACGACCTCGGCGCGACCTCCCGCGTCGGCAGCGGCAGCTTCACGACGTTGGACGGCAGCACGATCACCTGGACCGGACTCGTCAGCGACAACTGGAGCGACGGCATGAACTGGGACACCGAAATCGCGCCGTCGGGCCAGATCCCGAAAGTCGTCCTCAACACACCGGCAGGATCTTTTGCGCCCGCCGATCTCGACATCGCGGGGCTGGCCATCGACGACCTCTGCTTCGGCTCCGGCTGCACGAACGACTTCACCATCTCCGGCGCGCCGGTCACGCTCAAGACGCTTTCCTCCCGATCCGATGCATCCGCGACCGTGACGATCCAGAACGACGTCACCTTCAACGGAACGGGCAGAAACAGACTGGCCAACGGCAACATGGCCGTCCGGTTCGACGGCGTCGTGAGCGGCGGAGATGCGTCGGGCGGGTTTTACTCCGACACCTACGGGAACATCCATTTCCGCAACCCGGCCAACGATTTCGTCGGCAACGTCGGCTTCCACCTCGGCTCGTTCTACTTCTGCGCCGACGGCTGCCTCGGCATCCCCCCCGCAGAGCCGACCGACGACTCCCTGTATGAAAACTACGGCGCCCTCGTCCTCGACAGACTCCCGGGTGCAAACCTCCACCAGACGAGACAGCATGCCAATCGAACCCCGCGTGGCACGATCATCCTGTGCGATGGCACCGAGCTCTTCTACGACGGCGAACTTCCTGCCGACATCGAATACAGACACAGCGGCAACGACATCAAGCACCTCCACCTCGGCGGCACGGCGAGGACGGTCGACGACACCGCCTTCATCCGCCTGGACGGCAGTCTCCTCGCGATCATGGAGTCCGACACCGCCTTTGGCGACGCCACGCGCTGCGTCCGCGCTGCGGGTGGGTCGATCGTCGACTTCAACGGCCATTCCACGTCGGCGAAGCTCATCAACTATTTATACGGCTTCGATACGGCCCCGGTTTTCATCAACTCGGACCGCGAACACGAAACGACGCTTAGCGGCGACATCATTCTCGGGCTCGACTACAACACGAGGTTCTTCGGCGGTCCCGGCGCGATCCGGGTTGAAGGTCCAATCTCGGAAGATGAATTCGGACGGCATTTCCACTGGGCCGGCCCCGGCAAGTTGACGCTTGCCGGGACAAATGCCGCCTGGAACGGGGACACCCAGTTCATGGGCGGCAGCGTCGATCTCGACTATCGCACGAACAGGCAGCCGAAGTTCCCCGGCAACGGCTTCGCCATGACCGACTGCCACCTGCGTCTCCTCGGCCATCCGACCGAGACAACCACATGCCAACCCGATTCCATCTCCCTGAACATCTACATCGGGGGGCTGAGCGTGCTGGAAGCCTTCTCCACCGGCGCGGACACCACCCTCCAGATCGGCGCCCTCTCGGGCATGCAGCGCCACCGCATGGTCGACTTCCGCACCCATCCCTCGGCCGGCGGAACCGCCTCGATCGTCATCACCAACATGGCGAACGACGCCACCTTTGGCGGCATCGGCCCCAACTACACCTGGGATCACGGGCGAAACTGGGCGTACATCAATGCCGACGGCACGGTCGGCCCCATGCCGGACTCGCTCTTCTCCTCCACCTTCGATGCGGGGGTGATCTGGGACATCCCCGCCGGCGAGACGGAAATCACCGCGCCTTGGGACGGGATCATGCCGAACGGCATCCGCATCGCCGGAACGGAAGGCCCCACCACGCTCACGATCTCGGGCCCCGTCAACATCAAAAAGTGCGGCGCCGAAACGATCGGCGGCATCCTGATTTCCGCCGACGTGGGCGGCGACGTCGTCATCGACGGCGCCAGCCGCATCAACCCGGAGAATTACAACGGCGGCCTCGTGATCCAGAACTGGAGCACGAACCACACGACCCGCATCTCCGTGCGCCTCGAGGAGACCAACGACAACGACTTCTCGATCGTCGGCCCCGGCACCACCATTCTCGAGAACGACGACAATTCCTACTACTACGGTCCCCACGTCTTCGGCGGCGGCACCGTGAAATTCACGTCCATTGCGAATGCCAGGACCAATTCCGCGCTCGGCAAAGGCCGAAACGACCCCGTCGGCGAAATCCAGTGCGGCGCCGGTTGCACCTATGAATACATCGGCACCAACGTCGAGGGCCACGTCTCCAACCGCCGGTTCACCTTGCACGGCGACGGCACGCTCAAGGCCTCCGGCGCCGGCCCGCTGGTCCTGGGCAGCGAATGGCCCGTCGGCGCCGCCTATGCTTCCTGCCGCCTCATCCTCGACGGCGACGGCGTCGGCGTCATCGACGGCGGCATCAATCCCGGCCGCTTCGGGTCGGTCCTGAAGCGCGGATCGGGCACGTGGACGCTCGACACCACCACGTCCGCCTACGAATATCCGACCGTCGTCGAAGCCGGGACGCTCCACGTGCACGGCACGCTGCCCAGCTCCGTCGAAATCGGGGCGGGCGGCACGCTTCTCGCCTCCGGCCTCGTGGTGAAGCGCGACCTCGACGTCGCCGGCACGGTTCGTTTCGACGTCTCCGACCTGGAAGCGAACCCCCTGCCCCTCGCCGTCTGGGGGACGGCCCGGCTCGGCGGCGAGTTCCAGGTCGCCGGACGGCTCACGGAACCCACCGTCGTCCTCACGGCCGAAAACGGCGTCGAAGGGACGTTCTCGGCGGTTCCCGCCAACGTCAAGCTGTCCTACGCCCCCACGTCCGTCACGGCCTCCCCCCGGGGCGGCACGTTGCTCATCGTCCGCTGATCCTGGCGGCAGCTCCGGTGGCGAAACGCGGCGGGGGATCTGTCGGACGGGTCGGACGGGTCGGACTCGTCTGACTCGTCGGACTGGTCGGACTCGGCGGTGGTGGCGCGTGCGGAAGGTCTGTGATATTCTGGGGCCATGAAACGCAAGACCCAGAACACGTTTATCCTGGCACTGATCTATCTGGCCGTCGCGGCGGCGGGCTGGTTTGGCGGACGCATGGCCACGGGCCTGACGCCCCTGCGCAGCGGGATGAACGGCCTGCAGGTGGCCGGTGTCGTGGCCTTCGTGCTCGCTTGTACCGCCCTCTTTTCGCTGGCGACGCAGCTGGTCTTCAAGCTCCGCCGCCGTCCGGCGGTCGAGGGCTTCATGCTGGCGCGCCTCTACTGGCTGGTGGCGGCCCTTGTCGCCATCGGGGCCATCGCCTACGGCTTCGGCGTGCTCGGCACCTTCGGAACGGCCTTCAGCATGTTCGGCGGCATGCTGCTGGGCTGGTCGCTGCAGGCGCCCGTGAGCGGCTTCGCCGCCTGGGTGCTCGTCTCGCTCAAGCGTCCCTTCCGCCCGGGAGACCGGGTGCAGTTCCCCAGCCTGGGGCTGACCGGCGACATCATGGAGATCGGCCCGATGTACACGGTGCTCAACCAGGTCGGGGGCTCGATCGCCAGCGAAGAGGCCGTCGGCCGCCACATCCTCGTTCCCAACGCCATGCTCTTCGGGCAGGTGGTCATCAACTATACCGCCACGCGCGAGGCCTCGTTCATGCTCGACGAGGTGGTCGTGCGCATCACCTACGACTCCGACTGGCGCGCCGCCGAAAAGATCCTGCTCGACGCCGCCAAGGACGTGACGGCGGATGTGATCGAGGTGACCAAGGAGGAGCCCTACATCCGGGCCGACCTCTACGACTACGGCGTCTACCTGCGCCTTCGCTACCGCACGCGGGTCAAGGATCGCGCCGAGACCAGCTACCTGATCAACAAGCGCATCTTCGAGAAGGTCCAGCGCACGCCGACCGTCGACCTGGCGATTCCCTACATCTACTCCTACCGCTCGGGCCACGACCGTCGCACCGACGAGGCGCGCCGCGGCGCCCAGGACGCCGGGGTGCAGCAGATCGAGATCGCGCGCATCCGGCCCGGACCGACCAAGCCGGATTCGCAGGACGTCGAGCAGCTGTCGCGCAGCATCGCCGCCGAAGGGCTGTTGCAGCCGGTCATCCTCGCGCTGGACGGCGCCAGCGGCGAATACGAGGTGCTGGCGGGCGAGCTGCGCCTCGAGGCCTGCCGCCACCTCGGCTGGACGAAGGTGCCGGCGCTGATCCACCGCGCCGGCACGCCCGGGGCGGCCGGCATGGCCGAACCGCCCGACAGCGGCGCGCCCGCGCCGTAGCCCGCCGCGAACCAGCGCCCCGACATCCCCGCCCCCGTTCCGCATGCCGCCATGAAAATCCTCAACTTCGGCTCGGTCAACATCGACCACGTCTACCACGTTCCCCGCTTCCTGCAACCCGGCGAGACGATGGCCGCGGCCTCCTCCGCGCGCTTCCCCGGCGGCAAGGGCTTCAACCAGAGCGTGGCGCTTGCCCGCGCCGGCGCCAGGGTCTTCCACGCCGGACACGTTGGCGCGGACGGCGCGTGGCTCGTCGATTTCCTTCGCGCCGAAGGGGTCGATACGACATTCCTCACGCCGGTGGATGCGCCGACGGGCCATGCCATCATCCAGGTCGACCCCTCCGGCCAGAACTGCATCCTTCTCGACGGCGGCGCGAACCGGCGCCTCGCGGCGGACGACGTCCGCGCCGCGCTCGCGGGTGCCGCCATCGGCCCCGGCGACGTCGTTCTCCTGCAGAACGAGACCTCCGCCACGGCGGAGATCCTCTCCCTCTCCGCCGCCACCGGCGCCACGGTGGCCTTCAACGCCGCGCCCATGGGGGAGGAGGTGGCCGGCCTCCCGCTGGACAAGGTGGGGCTCTTCATCGTGAACGAACTCGAAGGGGCCGCCCTGTGCGGCACGCCGGAAGAGACCGATGGCGGGAAGATCCTCGATCGCCTGCGCACGAAGTTCCCGGAGGCGGACATCCTTCTCACGCTGGGCGCCTCCGGCAGCCTCTACGGCCCGCACGCCGACCGGCCCGCCGTGCACGCCTTCCCCGCGCAAAGCGCGCGCGTGGCGGACACCACCGCCGCGGGCGACACCTTCACCGGCTACTTCCTTGCCGCGCGCGCCGAAGGCGCCGGCCCCGTCTCCGCGCTGGACATCGCCACGCGCGCGGCGGCCGTGTGCGTCTCGCGGCCGGGCGCCGCGCCCTCCATCCCGCGCCGCGACGAACTGGCGGCGCCGTGGGACGACACCCTGTTGCGCGGCGTCTGCGACCGCGACCCCGTCTCCTACGCAACGGGCGACCCCATCGTCTTCACGCTGCGCTTCGAGAATCCGCCCGAAGCCCGCCACGCGGAGGGCTGCGAAGTGCGCTGGCGCCTCGAGGGCGACGACGGCGCGACCGCTTCGGGCGCCGTCCCCGCCGCGGACGTGATCGCCGCGCCGCTGGAGATTCGCGCATCCCTTGCCTGCCCCGGCTTCGTCCGCCTCCGCGCCGTCCTGCATGGGCCCGACGGACGCCCCGTCTGCCATCCTCTCCGGAACGAGGAATGGTGGGAGCCGCTGATCGCCTTCGACGGCGGCGCGGGCGCGGACATCGACGCACTCCGCGCCGAGCCGGAACCCGCCGACTTCGATGCGTTCTGGGAGCGGCAGAAGGCGAAACTCGCCACCGTTCCCGTGCGCGCGGAGCGCGTGGAGGCGGCTTCGCCCGACCCGGCGCTGCGGATGTTCGCGGTGACGGTCGACTGCCCCGGCCCCCGCCCCGTCACGGGCTACCTCTCCATGCCGGCCGGCGCCTCGCCCGCAAACACCTTCCCCGCGCAGGTCTTCTTCCAGGGCTACGGGATGAACGCGCCCGCGCCCGACCGCGTCTCCCAGCCGCTTCCCCGCGACGCCATCCGCTTCGAGATCAACGCCCATGGCGTGGACCTCGGCCGCGACGACTACCGCTACTACAACGACTTCTTCATGGCGCTCTTCTCCAACGGGTACCCCTACGGCTTCGACCCGGAGCAGAACCGGGATCCCGAGACCGCCTACTTCGCCGCGATGGCCCTGCGCGTGCTGCGCGCGCTCGAATACGTGCGGACGCTTCCCGAGTGGAACCGGAAAGACCTCGTCGCGCTCGGCGGAAGCCAGGGCGGCCTGCAGGCGATGTGGGCGGCGGGACTCGACCCCCGGGTGACCGAGGCCTACCCCGACATCCCATGGTGCTGCGACCTGGCGGGCGTCACCGCGAACCGCATGGCCTCGCCATGGCGCATCCCGTACGTGCCCGGCATCGACTACTTCGACCCCGTCCACCACGCCCGGCGCGTCCGTTGCCCCGTCCACATCCCGCGCGCCGGCCTGGGCGACTACACCTGCCCGCCCTCCGGCATCGCCATCCTCTACAACAACCTCGCCCGCGCGAAATCCATCCGCTGGGTCCAAGGCTCGCAGCACGGCTACATCCCGCCCGAACCCAACCAGGAAGCCTTCCGCGAGGCCGCCGGCCCGGAGTGACCGAACCCATGGAAACCTCCCTCCCCGAACCGTCGCCCCACCTGCGCGAACCCGCCACGGACAAGCCGCTCAAGCGCGCCATGGACGCGGAGTCGATGCCCCGGGAGATGCTGCTCGCCCACGGGCGGCAGGCCCTTTCCGACGCCCAGCTCCTCGCCATCCTCCTGCGCACCGGAACGGTCGGCTGCAACGTGATGGAACTCGCGTCGAAACTCCTCGCCTACTACGGCTCGCTCCGCGCCCTCGTGAGCGCCACGCCGGAGGAGCTGCTCGCGCTCCGCCTGCCCGGATTCAGCCGGGCCAAGGCCGTCACCGTCTGCGCCGCGCTCGAAATCGCCCAGCGCGTGCTCGCCGACCCCGGCGGCACGAAGAAGCCCCTCAAGAACCCCGAAGCGATCGCGGCCCTCCTCCTCCCGCGCCTGCTCCATCGCAACCAGGAGGTCCTCCTCGCGCTGCCGCTCGACCGGCGGAACCACCTCATCGGACAGCCCGCCGCCATCACCATCGGCACCGTGGACGCCTCGCTCGCCCACCCCCGCGAAATCTTCCGCCTCTGCGTGCGCCTTTCCGCATCGTCGCTGATCGTGGCGCACAACCATCCCACCGGCGACCCCACGCCCTCGCGCGAGGACATCCGCACCACGCGCCAGCTCATCGACGCCGGCCAGGTGGTGGGCATCCCCCTCCTCGACCACATCGTCCTCGGCGACCCCGCGACCCATCCGCCGGGATACGTGAGCCTCCGCCAGGCGCGCCTCGCCGACTTCGGCTGACGCCCGCCCCGACCCCGCCCCCGCCCCCGCCCCCGCCCCCGCCCCCGCCCCGCCCCCGCCCCGACCCCATCCCACGCCATGCCCGCCTTCATCCACGACGACTTCCTCCTCCCGACGCCCGCCTCGCGCACGCTCTTCCACGAGTACGCCGGGAACGAGCCCATCTTCGACTTCCACTGCCACCTCCCGCCCGCCGAAATCGCCTGCGACCAGCGCTGGGACGACATCGTCCAGGTCTGGCTCGGCGCCGACCACTACAAATGGCGCGCCATGCGCTCCGACGGCGTGGACGAGCGGCTCGTCACCGGCGACGCCCCCGCCCGGGAGAAATTCCTCGCGTGGGCCGGGACGATGGACCACCTGCTCCGCAACCCCCTCTTCGATTGGTCGCACCTCGAACTCGCCCGCTACTTCGGCGTCTTCGACCGCCTTTCCCCCGCCACCGCGGAATCGGTCCGGAACCGCTGCAACGACATCCTCGCCCGCCCGGACTTCTCCGCGCGCGGCCTCCTGCTCCGCTCGAAGGTCAAGGCCGTCTGCACCACCGACGACCCGGCGGACGACCTCGCCTGCCACGCCGCCATCCGCGATTCCGGCTTTGCCGTGCAGGTCCTCCCCGCCTGGCGCTCCGACAAGGCATCGAAGATCGACGACACCGCCGCCTGGAACCTCTGGATGGACCGCCTGGAGGCCGCCGCGGGAAGCGCCGTCCGCACCTGGGACGACTTCCTCGAGGCGCTGGAAAAACGGCGCGCCGCTTTTTCCGCGGCGGGCTGCCGGATTTCCGACTACGGCGTGGGCGAGATCCCCTGCGTGCCGTACGACGACGGCGAAATCCGCCGCATCTTCCGCACCGCCCGCACCACGCGCCAGCCCCCCACGCCCGAAGAAACGCAAAAGTTCCAGTCCGCCTGGCTCTACGAAGGCCTCGCGGCCGACGCCCGTTCCGGGTGGGCCGCGCAACTCCACTTCGGATGCATCCGCAACGCCAACTCCGCCGCCTTCCGCGCCCTCGGCCCGGACACCGGCTTCGACGTGATCGGCGACTGGCCCGTGGCGCTGCCGCTCGCGCGCCTGCTCGACCGCCTGGAACGCGCGGACGCGCTTCCGCGCCTCACCCTCTACACCCTCAATCCGCGCGACAACGAAGTCGTCGCCGCCATGATGGGCGCCTTCCAGCGCGGCCCCGTCGCCGGGAAGATCCAGATGGGCGCGGGATGGTGGTTCAACGACCAGAAGGACGGCATGCTGCGGCAGCTCGAAGCCCTCTCCCAACTGGGCCTGCTCGCGCGCTTCGTGGGGATGGTCACCGACTCCCGCTCGTTCCTGAGCTACACGCGCCACGAGTACTTCCGCCGGATCCTCTGCAACCTCCTCGGCCGCGAAATCGAAGACGGCGCCCTCCCTCGCGACTTCCCCTGGATTGGCGGAATCGTGCGCGCCATCTGCTACCGGAACGCCGCGACCTACTTCAACCTCGGATAGGCGCGCCGCCTTCCCCGCCACCCCATCCCATCCACCCGCTCCAGGACCCGTCCCATGAAACTTCTCGAAGGACTCCTCGACCATGGCGTGCTGCAGCGCGCCGCGAACAACCTCTCCGCCGCCGTCTTCCGCGGCGAGTGCGACCCCGCCGCCCGCGGCGCGGTGCTCGCCACCGTGAAGTCGAAGGGGAAGATCCTGGACGGCTTCCGGGACAAGCCCGTGGGCAAGGCGGCCAAGGGCGCCTTCTCCGGCGAGCTGGAGGGCCTCCCCGCAGGCGGCCCCTACCACGTCTCCCTCGCCATCGCCGACGCCCCGAAGGAACGGTGCGCCGCAAGGGACCTGCTTGTGGGCGACCTCTGGATCGCCGCCGGGCAGTCCAACATGCAGGGCTGCGGCTGGCTGCGGCATCCGCCCAAGATCGACCCGCTCGTCCGCGCCTTCTACATGACCGACGAGTGGAAGCCCGCGCGCGACCCCATCCACGACCTCTGGAACGCGGTGGATCCCGTGCACGTGCTGCTCAATGGCGGCGTGCCGCATCCCATCCCCGATCCGCGCTGGGGAACCGGGCCCGCCGTCCCGTTCGCGATGGCCATGCGCAAGTCCACGGGCGTCCCGCAGGGCATCGTCGCCTGCGCGCACGGCGGCACGTCGATGGAGCAATGGGACCCGGCGCGCGCGCCGGAGGAAGGCACGGGCTGCCTCTACGGCGCGCTGCTGCGCCGCCTCCGCAAGAACGGCGGGAAGGTCGCCGGCATGATCTGGTATCAGGGATGCAGCGACGCGAACCCCGCCGCCGCCGCCCTCTTCACGCAACGCAACCGGGCGCTCGTGAAGGCGCTCCGCAAGGATTGCCGCAATCCGACGCTGCCGGTCGTGATGGTCCAGATCGCGCGCGTCGTGGACGGCGCCGATCCGGACGGGGAGGCCGCGATCGCCTGGGAATCCATCCGCGAGCAGCAGCGCCTGCTCCCCAGGCGCATCCGCCACCTGCTCGTCGTGCCGGCCATCGACCTCGCGCTGGAGGACAACATCCACCTCTGCGAGGCCGACCAGCACCTGCTCGGGTGGCGCATCGCCCAGGCGATGTGCTCGATGACGCTCGGCACGAAAGAGGCCGGCCCCGCGCCCATCGAACTCCGCCGCCTGGCCACCGAACCCGATTTCCTCGGACGGCTCACCATCCTCGCCGAGTTCGACAACGTGGCCGGCGAACTCACCACCGGCGACGGCGGACCACGCCCCTGCGGCTTCGAGCTTCGCGGCCCCGTCGGCCACGTCTTCGACGTTCGGCTCGACGGCGCCCGCGCCATCCTCCGCACCGACCTCGGCGGCACCTGCGTCGACGGCGTCTCGGTCGTCTACGGCAAGGGATGCGACCCCGTCTGCAACATCGGCGACGAAGCGATGCGCTCGCTCCCCGCCTTCGGGCCCATCCCCATCGGGAAGCCCCGTGCGGTGGAAACCGTCCGCAAGGCGCTCGCGAGCGACGTCCTGCCGGGCGCCGGGAAGCTCGAAAAGCTCGCCTTCCCGAAGCCGGCGTCGCGCAAGGGCTGGTCCCTCCGGGCGATCGACGATTCGGCCCAGGCGGGATTCCTCAACGTCCGCGAGGAGATCGTGAAAACGGCGGGCCGCGATGGCCTGGTGTGGTTCGTGGTCCCGCTCGATGTCCCGGAGGCCATGAAGCTCGCCTTCGGCCTCGGCTACGACGGGCCCGTCAAGGCGTGGCTCGATGGACGGGAGATCGGCGCCGATCCGGACGGCGTGAACCCGTGCGTTCCGTGGAAGACGCGGAGCAAGGCCCTTCCCGTCTCCAAGGGCAGGCACGAGCTGCTCGTGGCGCTGGGCACGAATCGGGCCGGCGCGTGGGGCGTGATGCTTTCCATCGAGCGCGCCGACGTCCCGCCCGCCGTCCTCCGCAAGCGGGATCCCTCCCTCTACCGGATGCCGGCGGTCGCGCTCTAGGCGGTCCCTCCCGGCGGCATCCGTCCGCTCACGGCCTCGGGTGGAACCGCCGATGGGTCTCCAGCAGGCGCTTCCCTTCCACGTGCGTGTAGATCTGCGTGGTGGCGATGGTCGCGTGGCCCAGCATCTCCTGGATGACGCGGATCTGCGCGCCGCGCTCCAGCAGGTGCGTCGCGAAGCAATGGCGGAGCGTGTGCGGATGGACTCGCCCGGCAAGCCCCGCCTCGCGGGCCCGGCGGACAACCATCTTCCACAGCGCCTGGCGGGTGAAGCCCCCGCCCAAACGGGTCAGGAAGATCTCCGGGACCTCCTCGCGCCCCTCCGCCAGCCGGGGGCGCGCCTCGGCGAGGTAGCGTTCGATGGCGCTCGCGGCGAGACGCCCCAGCGGGACGATCCGCTGCTTGCCGCCCTTGCCGCGACAGCGCAGGTAGCCGTCGCCGGGGAAGACGTCTTCGGTCCGGAGCGCGGCGAGTTCGGACACGCGCAGCCCGCAGGCGTAGAAGGTCTCCAGGATCGCGCGGTCGCGCACGTCCAGCGTGGACTCCCCCGCCGGCGCGGCGAGGAGCGCCACCATCTCGTCGCCGGTAAGCGTCTCCGGGAGTTCCAGCCCCTTGTGCGGGGCGTGGAGCACCTCCGCGATGTTGGAGGAGATTTCGCCTTCCGACACGAGGAAGGCGAAAAAGACCTTGATGGCCACGAGACGGCGCGCCGTGGTCGCGGGCGCCATCCCCCGGAAGCGGAGGTCGGAGAGGTAGGCCTGGAGGTCGTCGCGCCGCACGGCCGAAGGCGTGGACACCTTGCGCCTGGCCAGGAAATCCGCCACGTCCGCGAGGTCGCTGCCGTAGGCGTCGCGGGTGTTCGGGGAAAGGCCGCGCTCGAAGGAGAGGTGGTCGAGAAACCTGGCGATGCTGCCCATCATGGGTCGGACGCTGGGGCGGTCGCTTCCCGGCACGAGGGCGGAAGGTTGGCGACGGCCTCCGCCGGGGCCTTGAGGTCGTTCGCATCGAACCCCGCATCGCAAATCGCGTGTTCGAGGTTCTTGCGGCCAAGCTGGAGCGAGTCGTAGGTGACCGTGACCGTGCGCGCCTCGAGGTCGAAGCGGATCGACTGCCCCTCCACGCCCTTCAGGCGGAGGAGTTCCGTACGGGCCCGCCTTGCGCAGGCCTCGTTGTGGATGCCGGGCGTGGAGATCGTGACGGTGCGTTCGTCGCGCAGGCGGCACCCCGGCGCAACGGCGAGCAACGCGGCGACCATCCAGAGAGAAAAACGGGTGACAGGACGATTCATGGCGGTGTGCGGGAAAATCCCCCGGGAAACGGGAACGGACAAAGCGGCTGCCGGATCGCATTCCATGCGATACCCAGGCAGTATACACGGAGAGGGTCCGAAAAGACAAGGCGGTTCGTTGTTGCGTTTCGCCCGCCGGGGACGGCGGTCCCCTGGGAGATCGTCCGGGATCAGGAGGTGGCGCTGCCGTCGCCGATTTCCAGGCCCAGGAGGGCGGCCATGCGGACGAGTTCGGCGACCGAAAGAACGTCGAGCTTGGCCATGACGCTTGCGCGGTGGACCTTGACGGTGGGTTCGCTGATGCGGAGTTCCAGCGCGATCTGTTTGTTGAGCATCCCGCGCACGACGCGGACGAAGACATCGTGCTCGCGAGGGGTCAGGCGGCGCTCGCGTTCCCGCAGGATGGCCCGTTCCGCGCGCTTCGCGCGTCCGGCGCGATTCCGGCGCAAGGCTTCGTCCACCGCCTCCCGGAGCAGGGTGGGGGAGGGGGGTGTGTCCAGTACGGAGACGGCGCCCGCGCGCATCGCGGCGACGACCTCCTCCGTCGCGGGCCCATGTGCGAGGACCACCACCGGCAGCGCGTCGTCCGCAGGGAGCCGCTGGGCGAGGAAACGCGGCAGGCCGCATCCTGCCGGGACGCTTTCGCGGTCGAGGAGCAGGCAGGCGGCGGACTCCGGGCGGTCGGCCGTCCACGCCTCGACGGTGGCGTATGCGCGGACCTTGTGGCCGAAGCGTTCCAGCAGGTCCGCCCATTCCGCCCGGTCGCGTTCTTCCGGCGCAATCAGGGCGATGCGTGGCACGGGGCGTCCTTCCTTCCGGCGTCGTCGCGGAGGATGTCCAGGATTTGCGCGGCGCAACGGTCGACGACGCCCTTGCGCGACAGGACGGCGGCGCGCGCCCGTTCCCCGAGGGCCTTTCGCTCGCCGGGCCGTGCGAGGAGGGTTTCGACCGTCTGGCGGAGGGCGTCGGAATCCGGCACCTGGAGGATGGCCTTCGCGGCGAGCAGGTCGGCCATCACGGGGCGGAAGTTCTCGGTGTTGGGGCCCACGATGGTGGCGGCGCCGCAGAGGCAGGGTTCGATCATGTTCTGGGCGCCGTGTTCCATGAGGCTCTTGCCGACGAACACGATGTGCGCGTTGCCGTAGAAGCCCATCATTTCGCCGGTGGTGTCTACCAGCAGCACGGCTTCGGGGCCGGTCGCCTCCGGGTCGTCTCCGGCATCGAGGCGGCTTTTCCGGACGCAGGCGAAGCCGGCATCGTGGATGGCGGCCTCCACTTCGGCGCCCCGTTCGAAGTGGCGCGGAACCAGTGCGAGGCGGAGTCCGGGATGGGCGGGGGAGAGTTTCCGATAGATCGCGAGCAGGATCTCCTCTTCGCCGGGCCAGGTGGACCCCCCCAGCAGGAGGGTGAGGCCTTCGCCGGCGAGGCCGAGGCGGGAGAGGATCGCGGCGGCGGCCGCCTCTTTTGCGGGGGCGCGGTTCGCGACGTCGAACTTGAAGCTGCCGGCGACCTCCACGGTGTCCGGACGGGCGCCGGCGGCCAGCAAGCGGTCGCGGTCGAGGCCGGATTGCGCCTGGATGAGGCGGAAGGCGCGCAAGGCGGGTCCGAACCAGATGCGAAGGCGTCGGTACCCGGGCGCGGAACGGTCGGAAACGCGGGCGTTGACGAGGAAAAGCGGCACGCCGCGTTTTGCGGCGGCCCGGATGAGGTTGGGCCAAAGCTCCGATTCGGTGAGCAGGAAGGCGCGGGGGCGGACCGCATCGAGGGCGGAGCGCACGGCGCCCGGGAGGTCGAGAGGGCAGTAGATCCGTGCGTCGCGTCCGGTGATCTGTTCTTCGGCCTGCTTCCAGCCGGTGGAGCTGGTGGTGCTGAGCACGAAGCGGACGGAGGGGTCTTTCGCGCGCATGGCGCGCATCATCTGGCCCGCCACAAACACTTCGCCCACGCTCACGGCGTGGATCCAGACGGGGGCGACGCCCTCCGCATGCAGCGCGTCCAGCTCCTTCCGGTCCTCCGGGGAGTAGCGGCCGAAGCGTTGTCCGAACTTTTCGCGGTAGCCGCCGCGCTTCCGCATCCGGAGCAGGAAGCGGGGGGCCATGAACAGATAGGCGAGCGAGAAGAAGAAATTGTAGAAAATCCAGCGCATGGGCGACCCCGGGAACGGATGAACGTGGGGATTTCCGGAAGGGTAGCAAGTTCGCTCCGAAGGGTCAAATTCCCCCTGCCGGGAAAAATGCGGCGCCGGCAACGCGGAGGGGCAACGCGAAGCGTCTTGGCCGGAGAAATTTGGATTGCGAGGGGGCCGGTTGCGCGGTATACTCTATCCTTCAACCTTTTGGAGGTACTGCCCACGTGAACGTCGAATTTCTTGAAAAGGCCCGCGAGCGCATCGGCAGCGTGCCCGTGCTTGTGAACATGATTTCGAAGCGGGTCAAGCAGCTCAATGCGGGGTCCCGGCCGCTGCTCAAGCCGCTTTCCCCGGACGAGGACAAGATGGACATCGCCCTTCGCGAGATCGCGGAAGGGCTGCTCGTCTCCGAAATCGACTTCGATGCCGTTGCGCGCCAGGAGAAGGCGCAAAGACGCTACAGCAGCGACCCGTTCTGATCCGGCCGGACGCCGGCGGAATCCCTTTCCCGTTTCCCGACGCCGCGCCGGCCCTGCTTCGATCGCGGCGTCTTTTGTTTTCCCTTTCGGCCCCACCTCGACATGGCTTCCACCTCCAAAGCCCGCAAGGGCGGGAATCTTGCGACGAACCGCAGGGCGTCGCACGACTACACCGTCCTGGAGAGGTTCGAGGCGGGAATCGCCTTGCAGGGCACGGAGATCAAGGTGGTGCGCAACGGCGAGGCCGGGCTGGCGGGTTCGTACGTGCAGGTGGATCCGCAGGGCAGCGCCTGGGTGCACCAGATGACCATTCCGCCCTACGCCTTCGGGAACCGGTTCAACCACGACCAACTGCGTTCGCGCCGCCTGCTCCTCCACCGCCGCGAGATCCAACGCCTGCGCACCGCCCAGGAGCAGAAAGGCTGTACCATCATCCCCCTTCGCCTCTATCTCACGCCGCGCGGCCGCGTGAAGATGGAGATCGGCATTTGCCGAGGCAAGAACGTGGCCGACAAGCGCGAGACCCTTCGCCGGAAAGACGCCGACCGCGAAGCCCGCCGCGCCATGGCCGCCCACGGCCTCGATTGACGCGCCGCGCGCGCCGTTTCTTCCGTCCATCCGCATGTCCGTCCACCCACATTGACAAGGAGGTTTCCATGACCATCACCGATCTCGCGCAGATTCCCGGATCGTTTTATCCGGCCCGCCGCCGAACCCAGAACGTCGTGGGCGGCGCCGCCCCCATCCAGGCCACCCATTTCAGCATTGGCCTGGTGACCCTCGAACCGCGGGGCGGCCAGGTCCCGTGGCACAACCAGGAGCAGGAGGAGGTCTACCTCGTGCTCGAAGGCGTCGCGGAAATGTGCCTGGGCGACGAAGTGTCCGAGCTGCGTCCCGGCATGGCCGTGTACATCCCCAGCAAGGTCTTCCACCAGATCTCCAACAAGGGCGACACGCCGCTCCGCATGATTTACACCTACGGCCCCGCCGGCAACGTCGACCATTGGAAACAGGAACTGGCCGGCACGCTTCCCAAGGCCGGCGTCGACGCCCCCCCCCTGCCGAAGGGCGCCTGCTTCCCGCAACATACCGACAAGCCGAAGGCGTAGGCTGCACCGGCCCCTTCCTTCCTCCCCGTCCCAACGAAAGATCCCCCTCATGAAAAAGAAACCCGTCGTCCACAAAATCGGCATCATCCTGAACGGCGTCACCGGGCGCATGGGCACGAACCAGCACCTGATGCGGTCGATTGTCCCCATCCTCCGCCAAGGCGGCGTGAAGGTCTCGCCCACCGAGGCCATCCTGCCCGATCCCATCCTCGTGGGGCGCAACCCGCTCAAGCTCGAGAAGCTTGCCGCCGCCTCCGGCATCGAAAAGTGGACCACCGACCTCGCCTCCGTGCTGAAGGACCCGGACTATCCCGTCTACTTCGACTCCCAGGGGACGAACCTCCGCGTGGCCGCCGTGAAGAAGGCCATCGCCGCCGGGAAGCACGTCTACTGCGAAAAACCCACCGCCACCAGCACCCGGGACGCCTACGAACTCTACAAGCTCGCGAAAAAGGCGGGCGTGAAGAACGGCGTGGTGCAGGACAAGCTCTGGCTTCCGGGCTTCCTCAAGCTCAAGTCCCTGATCGACCGCGGCTTCTTCGGCGAGATCCTCTCCGTGAAGGGCGAGTTCGGCTACTGGGTCTTCGAGGGCGACACCATCCCCGCGCAGCGGCCCTCCTGGAACTACCGCAAGGAAGAGGGCGGCGGCATGGCGATCGACATGCTCTGCCACTGGCGCTACCTCATCGACAACGTCTTCGGCCCCGTGAAGTCCGTCTCCTGCACGACCGCCACGCACATCCGGAAGCGCTACGACGAGCGGGGCAAGCCCTACACGTGCACGGCGGACGACGCCGCCTACTCGACCTTCGAGCTCGAGAACGGCGTGATCGTGCACTTCAACTCCTCGTGGTGCACGCGCGTGCGCCGCGACGACCTGCTCACCGTCCAGGTGGACGGCACCGAAGGGTCCGCCGTCGCCACCCTGCGCGACGTCTACCTCCAGCCCTACGGCGCCACGCCGCGCCCGATCTGGAATCCGGACATCCCGCAGCCGATCAACTTCTTCGACGGCTGGCAGAAGATGCCCGAACAGCGCGACTACGACAATGCCTTCAAGGTGCAATGGGAACTCTTCCTCCGCCACGTCGCGCTGGACGAGCCCTTCCGCTGGACGCTCCTCGAGGGCGCCAAGGGCGTGCAGCTCGCCGAAAAGGGCCTCGAATCCGCCCGGAAGCGGGCCTGGGTGAACCTTCCCAAGCTCGCCGAATAGCCCCTTCCACCCTCCGCTCCGCCGCCAGGTGACGCGATGAAACTGCTGGTTGGATACCCCCCGCTCCCCTCCGAAAAGGGCGTGCCGCTGCTTTCGCAGAACCGGCAGTTCCAGTGGTTCAACCGTCCCACCTTCATCTACCCCGTGGTCCCCGCCTGCGCCGCCACGATGGCGCGCGACGACGGGCACGAAGTCTGCTGGCTCGACGGCATCGCCGAGGGGCTCCCGCCCGCGGAGTTCGACGCCCGGCTTGACGCCTTCGCGCCCGACGTGGCGGTGTTCGAGACGAAGACCCCCGTGGTGCGCCGGCATTGGGAGATCGTGAAGGCCCTCAAGGCGCGCCGCCCCTCCACGCGCGTCGTGCTCGTGGGCGACCACGTCACCGCGCTTCCCGCCGAGACGATGGCGGCCTGCCCCGTGGATTTCATCCTCACGGGAGGCGACTGGGACTTCCTCCTTCGCAACCTGCTGCGACACCTGCGCGACGGCGCGCCGCTCGAGCCCGGCATCTGGCGTCGCGACACCTCCGGGGAGCCCGTGGACGGCGGCGCCTTCCGGCTCGACCACGACCTGCGCACCCTGCCCCGCATCGACCGCGACCTCACCCAGTGGAAGCGCTACAGCGTGCACAACGGGAACTTCCGCCGTACGCCCGGCGCCTACGTGATGGCCGGGCGAGACTGCTGGCACGGCCGCTGCACCTTCTGCTCGTGGACCACCCTCTACCCGAAGTACCGAACCCGCGAGCCTGCCGACGTGGTGGACGAAATCGCCGGACTCGTCGAACGCTACGGCGTGCGCGAGGTGATGGACGACACCGGCTGCTTCCCCGTGGGCGACTGGCTGCACGAATTCTGCCGCCTGATGATCGAGCGCAAGCTGAACCGGCGCGTGAGCATCGACTGCAACATGCGCTTCGGCGCCCTCTCCGCCGACGAATACCGCATGATGCGCCGCGCGGGCTTCCGCTTCGTGCTCTTCGGCCTCGAATCCGCCAACCAGGCCACGCTCGACCGTCTCCGCAAGAACCTCCGCGTCGAGCAGATCGTCGAAGGCGCCCGCGACGCCGCCGCCGCCGGACTCGACGTGCACGTGACCGTGATGCTCGGCTTCCCGTGGGAGGGCGGGGAGGAAATCGCGAAGACCGTCGCACTCGCCCGCCAGCTGCTCGTCCGCGGCCACGCGTACACGCTGCAGGTGACCCTGGCCATCCCGTATCCCGGCACGCCGCTCTTCCGCGAGTGCGACGAGAAGGGCTGGCTCCTCACCCGCGACTGGGACGACTTCGACATGCGCGGCGCCGTGATGCGTTCGCCCGTGGACGAAGGCCGCACCAAGGCCGCCATCCGCGACATCTACCGCGCCTTCTTCCACCCGCGCGCCCTGTGGAACCGCCTCCTCCACACGCGCCATCCCATCGACGACGCGAAGTTCTACCTGCGCGGCCTCCTCTCCCTGGTGGGCCACCTCCGCGATTTCCGCGGGTAAGGTTGCTGTTGACGGGGATAATCCCGTTTGGTACTATCCGCGCTCGAACCTTCCGGAAGAGGAGGCATGCCGATGGATGGAACCTACAATCTGGAATCGCCCGGACACAGGAAGCGGTTGCGCGAGGTGATGGCGCAAAGCAAGCTTTCGGTCCTGCGCATCGTCAGCGACGCCCTCGTCGACCACGTCCGCAAGACCAGCGGCCTCACCAGCCCGATGGCCTTCGTCCTCGTCCATCTTCTTTTCCACCCGGACGACTACGAGCCGGCCCAAATCGCCGATGGCACGATGGTGCCGCGCCAGACGATGACGTCCGTTCTCGACGCCCTCGAGAAGGCGGGGTTCGCCGTTCGCAAGGACCACCCGACCGACCGCCGCAAGAAGAAGGTCGTGCTGACCGGCAGAGGCGTCTCCAAAGCCTTCTCCATCCTCGACGAACTCCGGAAGTTCGAAGCCGATCTCATCGCCGACCTCACCCCGGAGGAGACGGAAGCCTACGCGCATTTCATGTCCAAAATTCTCGCGCGCCTCTCGAAGAGGGGCGACGGTGTCTATGGAAAGCAGGAGGTACTCGAATGAAAAATACCTTTTTTGACTGCAAGGCGTGGACTTGCCTGGGCGTCCTGGCGTCCTGCGTCCTTCCCCTGGTGACGGGATGCATCACGTACGATGAGGGATACGGATACCATGGCGATGGATACGGAGGATACGGATACTACGGCGACACCGGCTACTCGCGCTCCGAATACCGCAACCATCCCGCGTATGGACGCCCGCCTCCGCCGCACAGGGACGACCGTTACGATCCCCAGTATCGGCCCGAGCGGCGCGACGACGGCGGGCGCCGGGGCGGGAAGGGCTTCGTTGCCACCCTCACCGCGCGCGGCAAGGCCAAGGAGGTGGCCGTCAACCGCACGATTTCCCACATCGTCATCGAGGCGAACTCCGGGAACGTGATCATCAACACCGTCGTCATCCGCGAAGGAAGCGAAAAAGACGCGCGTCCGCAGGCCGTCCGCCTTTCCGCCGGAGAGAGGCATGTGATTGTCCTCGGCGGCAGGCGGCATGTCACGGGGCTGCGCATTTCCGACTCCGGCGGCGGAAACTACTCCGTGTATGTCCGCTGACGCGGAAGGCGCGGCCACGACGCGTCCATCCGGAACGAGGCATCGGTTTTGGGAAGGCGAAACGAGTTGGCAAGAGCATTTCAGAACAGCATCCTTCGCGCCCGCCGCGTAGCCGCCGCCCCATCCCGCACGCGGCGGGAACGCCGCGTCTATCATCACGCCTTTTACACTCTCCGATCATACGACCGGGCCGTATGATCAACATGTGGGCGAGATAGAGGGCAGGTATAGGCGACTGGTCGGCACAGCACCCCGCGTGCGGTTTCCCTTGGCGCCCCCGGCGTTTTGGCGGTTCAAATTGAAAACGATCATGGCGCTTGACGAAAGTAGTCCAGTTTCGTAATATCCCGCCTCGAACTAACCCGGAGCGATGTAGAATGCCCACGGATAATGAGCCCACATCCAGAGCCGCCAGACGTGCCGCCCTTGGCCAGCCTGCTGCCCGTCTGGCGCCGCATCCAGCAGGCGATGGCGCAGCGTCTTTCGAGCCATGGCGTGCCGCTCTCGCTCGGCGGTGGCACTGCTCTATCTGAATGCGCATGAAGAGGAGTACGAGCCCGCACAACTCGCCGACAAGCTACTGGTGCCGCGCCAGACGACGACCTTTATTCTCGACTCCCTCGAAAGCAAGCGACTGGCACGCCGCCGCCCCCACCCCGTTGACCGGCGCCGCAAGGTGATCCAGCTTACCGCCAGGGGCCGGCAACAGGCACAGCTCATCCGCGACGATCTGCTGGCCTACGAGACCAGCGCCGCGAACATGATCTTTTCGCCGGACGAGGCCGCCAGCTTCCGTAATACCGTAACGCGGCTGGCCGATGCCCTGGAAGAGTTGAACCGTTCCATACCTACCGCCTAGGAACCGCCCATGCGTAACCATCTATCCTTGCTAATAATCCTGCCGGCAGCGCTGCTGGCCGTGGCGGGCTGCTCGACCTTCGACCCAGCCCGGACGCGCGCGGAGCAGAGCCGCCTCTTCCGCGCGAACGCTCGAGCGCCAGGCGCAGCGAGCTGCTGGCCCGGCCGCTCTCGCTGGACGACTGCATCCGCATCGCGATGACCAACAACTACGCGGCGCGCAAGGCCGATCTCGACACGGAGATCATGCGCATCGCCAAGAACACGGCCTTTACCGCCTTCCTGCCCAACGTCTCCCTCTCGGCCGGCTACAACGCCCACCACAAGGCGCCGAGCCCCATGAGCGAGAAGCGCTACGGACAGGCCAGCCTCGAGGCGGGCGTGCCGATCTTCATGCCTTCCGCCTGGTTCCTCTATGCGGCGGCGCGCCATGGCCATAGCGCGGCGGAACTGGCTGCCAACTTCGTCCGCCAGGGCATCGTGCTGGAGACCTCGCAGGCCTACTACCAGGTGCTGGTGCTGCAGGATACCGTGAACGCGATCGAGACACAGCTCGGCGCCGCGCGCGAGAATGCCGCGCGCATCGAAGGACTCGCCCGCGAGGGCTTCTTCACCGCCTGGGAACGCGACCAGGCGCGCCTGCAGACCGAGATGCGGCAGGCCGAGCTGGACACCGCACGGCGCCACCTCGAAATCGCGCGCGCCGACCTGCTGGTGACGCTGGGACTCTCGCCCATCCCGGCCTGCGGATGCCGCAGTACCACCTGCGGCTCTCGGGCGACACCGGCGAGCCGAAACGTCCCGAAGGCACGACCGCCGACCTTGTCCTCACGGCGCTCGAGGTGCATCCCATGCTCTCGATCGCCGACCGCCAGGTGGTGATGCAGGAGCATGCCGTGCGCCAGGCCTTCACCGCCTTCCTGCCGGTGCTCAACCTCACCGCCGCCGGCACCTGGACCGGCAACGACCTGGCCGACGCACGCCTCGAACTGGATGACGGCCTTCGGCGGCACATGGAAGGTCTTCAGCGGGCTGGCCAACGTCAGCCCGCTACAAGGCGGCAAGGGTCGAGCGGCGGCAGAGCGAGCTCGAGCGCGAATCCACGTTCCTCAACATCATGGCGCAGGTCATCGCCGCCGAGGCGGCGGTCAGCGATGCCGTCGAGGCGGCACGGATCCGGCAGCGCGCCTACGAGGTGGCCGCCGCCAAGATACGCCGACTACGACGCCAAGAGCCGCGAGGGCCTGCTGCCGCTGAGCGACGCCCTGGACGCCCGCGCGGACATGGATCTGGCGCAGGTCGCCATGGTAAAGAGCCGCTACCAGGAGCGGATCGCCCTCGCGGCTCTGGATCTTGCCATGGGGGTTACGCTCATTCCGGAGTGCAGCCCAGTGAGCCCAACGTTGTCGCGAGCCTTGTCGGTAACTTTGTCGAAAGAAACCCATGACCTTTAACCACGGAAAACTCGAACGTCTACCAGCGCATGAACACACAACCCGCACTCCGCTACTTCGCATTCGCGCTTCTGCTGCCGCTGGCCGGGCTGCCGCTCGGCTGCGGCCGCGCCCAGGCACAGGCTCCCGCCAATGAGGCAAAACCGCAGGAGAGCCGCCCTGGCGGTCCGTGCGCAGGTGGTGACCAACCGCGTCTTCGAGCGCCGGTTCACCGTCCAGGGCACGTTCGAGGCCAAGCGCACCGCCAATGTCGCCGCCCGCGTGCCGGGCAACCTCGACGCCATCTGGGTGGACGAGGGCGACATCGTCGAGGCCGGCAAGACCCGGCTCTTCCAGATCGATCCGGTCGGCCTCTCCAACGCCTGGGTCATCGCCGGCCAGCAGTGCGACGTGGCCCGCGCGGGCCTGCAGGTCGCCCAGGCCAGCGCCGCCAAGGTGCGTGCCGAGGCACGCAAGGTGACCCTCGACTTCGCGCGCTACGACCGGCTGCACAAGGATGGCAAGGTCAGCGACCACGAATACGAGACGGCCCTGACGCTCAACGAGCAGGCCAAGGCCGGCATCGCCGTCGCCGAGGCACAGGTCGAGCTGGCGGCGCGGCAGGTGGCCCAGGCCGAGGCGTCGCTGGCGATCGCGCGCAAGAATCTCGACGACTCGCTGGCCATCGCGCCGATCTCCGGCGTGATCAGCCAGCGCAGCGCGGAACCCGGCGAGCTGATGGCGGTGGGCCGCACGATCCTGGTCATCGTCGATCCCACCCTGATCGAGGCCGGAGCCTTCCTGCCGGCCCAGTACTACCGGGACGTGGTTCCGGGCGAAACCGCCTTCCGTCTGGAGATCGATGGCCAGCCGGCGGGAAGCCATCTCGTGGGCTACCGCGCTCCAACCATCAACCCTACCCTGCGCACCTTCGAGATCAAGGGGGTTGTCGACACAAGCACGGTTCCCGCCGTGCCCGGAGGGATGGCAACGCTCACGATTCTCTTCGAGAGCCGCGAGGGGCTCGGCGTGCCTTCCTCGTCGATCCTGAACCGCGAGGGGAAGAAAGTCGTTTTCGTAATCCGTGACGGACGGGCCTACCAGACCCCCGTGACGACCGGCTTCCAGAACGGCACCAGCACCGAGATCGTCTCGGGGCTGAAGGCCGGCGACACCGTGGTCACCGAGGGGCAGACGCTGCTCCGCGACAACCTCGCCGTCGATCAAATCTAGACCCGCGGCATCGGAGTAATCCATGTTTCTAGCTACCGCATCCACCAAACGACCGATCGCGATGAGCTGCCTGCTCATCGCACTGATCGCCCTTGGGCTGAACTCCTACCGCAAGATGTCGCTGGAGAGCATGCCGAAGGTCGACATCCCCTATGTCGCAATTATCACCACCTGGGTCGGTGCCTCGGCAGAGGACATCGAGAAGGACGTCAGCAAGCATATCGAGGACGCCGTCTCGGGAATCGACGGTCTCAAGCATATCGAGTCCTCCAGCCTTGAGAACGTCAACCAGATGGTGCTGGAGTTCAACATTGACGTTGATGTCGACGTGGCCGCGCAGGATGTCCGCGAGAAGCTGGACATGGTGCTGGATCAGTTGCCGGCGGACGCCGACCGGCCGGTGATTATCAAGGCCAACATCAACGCGACGCCCATTGCCAACATCTTCCTCTCCGGCGACTCGCCGGTCGACGAGCTCTACGACTACGCCGACAACGTGATAGCCGACCGCTTCGCCACCGTGCCGGGCGTCGCCGAAGTTCAACTGATCGGCGGCAACGAGCGCGAGGTGTGGGTGGAACTGGACCGCGACGCCCTGGCGGCGGCGGGTCTGACCAGCCTGGACGTCGCGGGCGCCCTGCAGGGGGCGATCCTCTCGCTGCCCGGCGGGCGCATCCGCCAGGCGGGCAACGAGCTGGCGGTGCGTTTCGACGCCGAATACTCATCGGTCGAGGCCATCAGGGAACTGGAGGTTGTCAGCCGCGATGGCGCCCGGCGCCGCATCGGAGACCTTGGCCGAATCCGCATGGCTACCGAAGAGGTGCGCCAGCGCGCGATCCTCGATGGCCGCCAGGGCGTGGTGCTCAAGGTGGTCAAGAAGGCGGAGGGCAATACCGTCGCGGTCGTCCGCGAGACGCAGAAGCGCTTCGAGGAGCTGAGCCGCGAACTGCCCGGCGGCATGCAGCTGACCTGGGTTTCGGACGAGTCGGCGAGCGTGGTCGACTCCGTCAATTCCGCAGTGGAGAGCATCTGGCAGGCAATCCTGCTCTGCGCGATTATCCTCTTCGTCTTCCTTGTCAACATCCGCACAACGGTGATCGTCGCCATCACGATGCCGGTGACCGTCGTGATCAGTCTCTTCTTCATGCATCTGTCGGGGCAGTCGCTCAACACCGTCACCCTGCTGGCCATCGGTCTCTCGACCGGTGTGCTCGTCTCCAACTCGATCGTCGTGCTCGAGAACGTTGTTTCAAGGTTCGAGGAGCTGGATGACCGCTGGGAGGCGGCCGGACAGGGTGCCTCGGAAGTAGGCGTTGCGGTCCTTGCCTCGGCCGGCACCAACGTAGTCGTGATGCTGCCGCTGGCCATGATGGCGAGCATGGTCGGCATCATGCTGCGCGCCTTCGCCGTGACCACGCTGATCGTCAACGCCGTATCTATCCTGATCAGCTTCACGCTGACCCCGATCCTCTGCGCCATGCTGCTGCAGCCGGCCAGCCAGCGCCGCGACAACGTCTTCTCGCGCTTCGGCCAGCGCTGGCTGCGCAGCTTCCAGTATTTTGCCGTGCGCTACACCAGGGTGATCCGCCGCATCGCCTGGCACAAGTCCCTCAACATCGCCATCGTGCTCGGGTTCGTCGTGGTCTTCTTCCTGACACTGAAAGTCGGCGCCTCGCGGCTCGGCTTCAGCTTCTTCGAGACCACCGACCGCGGCCGTATCTTCATCCGGGCCGACTTCCCCTCCTACTACAATCTTGAAAAGACGGTCAGCCGGCTTGAAGGCATCCAGGCGCGCCTGATGGATCTGCCGGATCTCACGCACATCCTGACCACGGCGGGCAAGGCCGAGGCGTTCGGCGGCCAGCCGAACGAGGGCGTCTACCTGGGACAGATCGAGCTCTTCTTCAAGCCCAAGACGGAGCGCGACTGGAAGATACTGGATCTGCTCAGCGACATCCGCGCCATGCTGGCCACCGAGACCGACTGCCTGCTCTCGGCCTCGGTGCAGAGCGGAATGGGCGGTGGCCAGAGCTTCGCAGATCAACTACAACCTCACCGGTGAGGACCTCGACATCCTGGAGAGCGCCGCCAACGCAATCCAGGAAGTGGCGCGCGACGTGCCGGGCGTGGAGCAGCTCGACACGACCGTCCGCGAGCGCAAGCCAGAAATCCGCGTGGTGCCGAAGCGAACCATCCTTGCCGACCTCGGCATGCCGGCCATGCGGCTCGGCACGATCGTGCGGGCCAACATCGAGGGTATCGAGGCCGCCAGCTACAAGCGCGGCGACCGCACCTACGATATCCGCGTCAAGCTGGCTGAGCAACCCGGCAAGGAGCAGATCCGCCAGTTCATGCTGCCGGGCACCGATGGCCGCCCGATACCGCTCGATGCCGTGGCCGATGTCGTGGACAGCCGCTCAACGATCCAGATCTTCCGCGTCGACAAGCAGCGGACAGTCAAGATTCTGGGCGACATCGTGCCGGGCGCGACCATGAGCGAGGTCAATCAGCGCGTCGCAGCGGCGATCGAGGAGCGGAATCTGCTTCCTCCGGGCTACCGCCTCGACACGTCGGGCATGAGCGAGATGATGGGCGAGGCGCTGGCCGACTTTGCCGAGGCGCTGCTGCTGGCGGCCTTCCTGACACTGCTGACGCTCGCGGCAATCCTCGAGTCGTGGAGCCGTCCGGCGCTGGTGCTGCTGACGCTGCCCATGGGGCTCATCGGCGTGATCTGGTCACTTGTGCTGAGCGGCTCCGCCATCACCATCCTCGTGCTGCTCGGCACGCTGATGCTGATCGGCGTGGTGGTCAACGCCGCCATTCTGATCGTTGACAAGATGGCGCAGAACCTGCATGCGGGCATGGGCCGCCGCGAGGCGATGCTGGCGGCCCTGGCCGACCAGTTCCGCCCCGTGCTGATGGTGGTGCTCGCGTCGAGCCTCGGCATGCTGCCGATCGCGCTAAGCACGGGTATCGGCTCCGAGAACCGGGCCGGCATCGGCATCGCCTCGTTGGGCGGCATCATTGTCGCCGGCGTGCTGACGCTCACGGTGCTGCCGCTGATCTACCTTCTCTTCACCCGAAGGCCCGGCAGACGCAAGTAGAAGAATCTGAAATGCCCAGCCTCCTCTACTATCTCCACAATGGCCGACGGGGCAAGTTTCCGGCATACGTCCAAGGATGGGTCAACCAGATCCTCCCCACCGCCTTCTTTCGCCATCGGCTTGCCGGCATTCTCGGGAAGGCGGGCTCCCGCCCCGACTACACCGAACTCCTCGCCCGCGTGGAATACTGCAATAAACTTGCGCCGGGCACGGCGCTCGGCCCGGCCCCCACGCGCCTTGCCGACCTCAGCCTCTCCAATATCGCCACCACCTATTTCCACGATGCCTTCAAGTACACCCGCTACTTTCCGCAGGACAACCGTTGGAACTATCTCCCCGGCGACATCTCATGGATTCCGGAAGTCCCGTCGATCGTCAAGAGCCGCCCCATCGCCGGCGACAACGCCAACGGCGTCCTGATGCGCCTCAACGACGTCCGCCACTTCAACTTCGTGAAGTCCGACATCCCCTTCCAGAAAAAGGATGACATCCTCGTCTTTCGCGGCAAGATTTGGAACAAGCCCAAGCGGATGCGTTTTTTCGAGAAACACTTCGGCAAACCGGGAATCGACATCGGCGCGACCGACTCGCACGGATACACGGAAGAGGAGGCCGCGAAATTCTTTGGACCGGGTTGCGGCGACAAATCGCACTGGCGCGGCAACAAGCTCACCCTTGCGCAACAACTCCGGCACAAGTTCATCCTCTGCCTCGAGGGCTATGACGTCGCGACGAGCCTCAAGTGGGCGATGTCGTCGAACTCCATCGCCGTAATGCCCCGGCCGGAGTTCGAAACCTGGTTCATGGAAGGCACCCTCGTGCCCGGGGTCCACTACATTGAAATCCGTCCCGACTACGAGGATTTGATGGAGAAGCTCGCGTATTACGCGGACAAGGCACACGAGGCGGAAGCGCTGGAGATCATCCGGAACGCGCATCGACACGTCGCGAGATTCCAAGACATGGAGTTCGAGAAGATCGCCTCCCTCATGGTTCTCGACAAGTACTTCCGATCCACCCTTCCATGAAACACCGGCGGTTCCCCTGCTCCGGGCGGAATCGCGAGGACATCGCATCGGATGGCGCCCGGCGCGGCTGTACGCACATCGTGAAACTGGTGGAGGCGGGGGGAGTCGAACCCCCGTCCGAAATGGAGTCACCCAAGCGTCTACATGCGTGTTCCGTCGTTGAATCTTACTTCCGGACAAGACGGCGGACAGACACGTCCGGAAGCCAGTGTCCACGTTGATGCAAGCGCGGTTGTTCGGTCACCCAGCAACCGGCAGGTCCTGCTGTTGACGCACGCACCGCTTAGCAGGGGTCTGCGGGAGTGCGCGTGGCTTGATTAAGCCGCGAGAGCCATATCGTTGGCGGTTACGTTTTTTCCCGGATGATTTACGAGGCCAACCAGGATTCCTCGGCATGCAGCTTGGACTTCAACCACCCCGTCGAAACCGGAACGCCCCCAAGAAGATCGCGTTCCGCGGCTTGTCCGCGGTCGGGAAATCGACCCAAGCGTAACATGCCATCGGGCCGGGCGCAAGCGCGGATTTTCGTTCGCGGCGGAAAGGGCAAGGCGTTCCGCGGGTCAGTCCTCCGTGCCGGGGGAGGGGGCTGTGGGCCGGTTGCGGCGCGAGAGGACGAGCGGGACGATTTCGAACGGCTCGCGGACGCGGAGCAGCCACAGCCCCGCGAGGGCGGCCAGGGCGCCGGCCCCGCCGCCCAGGAGCAGGCGGGCCATGTCCTCGACGCGTCCGTCGAGCTGGGCGGGGTCGATCGGCAGCAAGGCGGCGCAGCGGGAGGCGGCCCATGCCGCGACGCCCGAGGCGACGGCGACGGCGAGCACTCGCACGAGGAACCAGGCCGTCGCACGGGGGGGGAAGACGGGTGCGCTGGAACGGAGCATCGCCACGAGCGCCACGCATTTGAAGACGCGCGTGATGGAGAAGCCGCCCGCGATGGCCGCCAGCGTGATCCATCCTTCGCCGAAGCCGCGAAGGTGCAGGGCGTCGCAGGCTCGGACGGCCCACGGGAGCGCGGTCTCGATCCCGCCGGCGGCCAGGTCGAGTTGCATGCCCGTCCAGCTGACCAGCATGCTCAGCGACGAAAAGACGATGCCGACGACCGTCATCGCCACCATGCGGCGGTTCGCGAAGAAGCCCCGCATGGCGAGAGCCTCCACGGCGGAGGCGGGGATGACCAGCACGTACAAGGCGGTCGAGAGCGATGCGATTTCGACGGCTTCGGCGTCGAACTGTCCGCCATGGAAGATGAAGTGGGTGAGCGGGAACGCCAGCACCGCCAGCACCGTGACGAAGGGGAGGAAGACCGCAAGCAGGAAGCGGCCCATGCGGGTGAGCGTCTCGGCGAATTTCACGGTGTCGTTGTTGTCGACCAGTTTGCAGAAGAAGGGGAACACCGCGGTGGAGAGGGTGAGCGGCACGAGCGTGTGGATTGCGCCCTGCAGCATGCGTCCGACCGAATTGGCGCGCATGAGGCCCGTGCTTTCCAGGCGGCTGAGCACCGTCACGTTGTTGAAGAGGTCGCGCAATTTCGCGAAGAGGATCCCCGCGATCAGCGGGAGCATCAGCCGGTACAGGCGTTTCATCGCGGGGGAGCCCCAGTCGAAGGAAGGGCGGAAGAAGCGCACCTTGTCGCGCAGGCCCACGAGGTGCGTCCCGACTTTGAGCAGCGCCCCGACAACCAATCCGGCCATCAGCAGAATCCGGGCGTCGCCGCGGAGGAAGACGACGCCCACGAGCAGCGCCGCGACCACGGTGAACTTCCACACGGCGTCGCCGAAGGCCGCGAGGAAGAAGCGCTGGTAGGCGTTGAGGATCACGTAGGTGGTGGTTCCGAGCGAAAGGCCGATCAACGCGGGGGCCAGCCATCGCACGCCGACGCACCCGAGGCGGAAGCGGTCGGAGTCCGGCGCCCAGTCCGTCCAGAGCCGAACCATCCAGTCCGGGAAGAGCATCAGCAGGGCCACCGTCCCCACGAGGATCACCGCCTGGAGCGTGAGCACGGAGTTCGCGAAGCGCCAGCCCTTGCGGTCGTCGCCGTCGCCCAGTTCTTCGAGGAAGACCGGCATGAAGGCGGGCGCGAGACTTTCCTCGCCGATGAGGAAGAGTCCGTAGATGCAGTTCTGGAAGACGAACGAGTAGAGGACGTCGAAGTCGCCCGGCAGAAGGCAGTGGCCCATCACCTTGGCCTGGATCAGGCCCGCGAGCTTGAAGAGCAGGTTCGCGACGATGATGAGCGCGGTGGCCCTGAAAATCTTTTTCCCCAGCGAGGCGGGGGGCTTGGAGGTCGGGTGCATGGGGGAAAGAACGGCGCGGGGATGCGGCGGGAGGGCTGTCCGCTCATCGTGCGGCGGGAGGGGCGGGGGCGCGGCCCAGGCGGGCCATCACCTTCTTGAGATCCTCCCAGGCGTCGCGCTTGGCCACCGGATACCGCAGGAGGTAGGCCGGATGGAAGGTGGGCATCACGGGGATTCCGCGGTAGGCGAACCACCGCCCGCGCATCCGGGAGAGCCCGCTCGAGGAGGAAAGGAGGATCTGCGCCGCGATGCGCCCGAGGGTGACGATGGTCTTGGGGCGGATGAGGTCGATTTGCCCGTTGAGATAGCCGATGCAGGCCGCGGCCTCTTCGGGCTTGGGGTCCCGGTTGCCCGGCGGACGGCACTTGCAGATGTTGGCGATGAAGACCTCGTCGCGGGTGTAGCCCATGGCGGCGATCATCTTCGTGAGGAGTTGTCCGGCGGCGCCGACGAAGGCGAGGCCCTGCTGGTCTTCGTCGTGCCCGGGCGCCTCCCCGATGAAGAGGACGTCGGGGCGCTCGGGATTGCCTTGCCCGGGAACGACCTTCGTGCGCGTGGCGGCGAGGGGGCAGCGCGAACAGGACTGGAGGTCGCTTTCGAGGCGTTCGAGCGCGGCGCGGCGTGCCGCGGGCGAATCGGCCGCCTCCCCGGGGGCGGCCGGCGAAGCCGTGAGCGTGAGCGGTTCCGGCGCGGGGGCGGCAGGACGGGTGCGCGCCGCGGCTTCGGCGGCGAGCTGGGCGGGGGAGGGGAGGATGCTCTCCGGCGGGAGGCTGAGCGAACGATCGCCGCACTCGTGGCGATAGGCCAGGTAGTCGCCCACCGCATCCAGGATGTCGTTCCATTCATTCACGGAAGACGAAGGATAGCACGCCGCCTCCCGCCTTGGCAAATCTCCGTTGCCGCTTCAGCCGGTGACGCTCAGGTCGCGGTGGATGCCCGCCTGCCAGGTGGCGGTGGTGACGCCCGTGGGCACGGTTCCGCGGGAGAGGCGGGAGAGAGCCTCCCGCAGGGTCGCCGCGAGGGAGGCGTTGACGGCGCGCACGAAGACCGGGATGCCGGGGCATGGGGCGGGCCAGGCGTCGTGCGGGCCCGGGGCGGCGGGGGTGCCGGTCCAGGCATCGAGCCATCCGTCGCCGGGGATGGCGACGGGGCGGGCGTCGAGGCCTGGGTCGAGCACGGGGCACACGAGCAGGTCGTCGCCCAGGAAGTACTGGTCCGCCACGGCCCAGCGTTCGGATCCGGCGGCGGCGCCCCATCCCATCGGGCGCAGCAGCGGCGCGCCGCACACATCGGCGGCATGCCGCGCCAGGTAGTCCTGGAGGGCCTTGTGGAGGCGGGCGAGGGCGAGCACCGCATCCGCGACGGGCGCGGCGTAGTTCCAGGGGTAGTAGCTGAACTGGAGGAGGGGGAGGAAGGCGGAGAGTTCGGTCCAGCGGACCATGAGTTCGTCCGTGGGCAGCGGGTCGGAGGCGTCCATCGTCTGGACGCGGCCGGGGACCATGTCGGGCAGGATGGAATCGTAGCCGGCGAGGGCGAGGTGGAGCGCAAGGTTCAGCATGGCCTTGAGTCCGTTGTCGCGCCCCCAGTGGCTGTCCTTTCCGCCGAGGCGCCAGAGGATGGCGCGCTGCTGGGAGAGCCAGGCGGTGCGCGTTTCGCAGAGGCCCGGCGCAATCTCCTCGTAGAGGGCGAGGAGGGCGTCGGAGAAGCCGGAGGCGCCTTGCGGATCGTGGAAGGCGGCGATGTCGGGGGAGGGCTGGTACTTGGCGTCGCCGCCGTCGATCTTGAAGCCGTCCGCGCCGAGGCGGCGAAGATGCAGCAGGCGTTGGCGGAACCAGTCGCGGCCCACGGGGTTCGTCACGTCGACGAGGCCGGCTTCTCCGCCCCACCAGCGGAGCATCGCGGCCCCGGCGCCGTCGCGGCGCGGCACCAGGACGCCGTCCCGTTCGAGGCCGGGGAAGGTCGCGGCCTCGCGGTTCACGAAGGGGGTGGTCCAGAGCAGCGCCTGGAATCCGAGCCGGTGGAGTTCGGCGAACATTCCGGCCGGGTCGGGGAAATCGGGGGAGAATTCGAGTTCGCCGAAGTTGTTTTCCCAGCGGTCGTCGATGACGATCGTCGAGCACGGGTAGCCGCGGTCTCGGATTTCGCGGCCCATGGCGAGCACGCGGTCTTGCGTGATGCATCGCGGGAACTGGGTCCAGGTGCAGAAGAAGCAGTCGCCGTAGAGGTCGGGCCGGACGGGGGGGCGGGCATCGGCGCGGAGGTGCGCGAGGAGGGCGGTGCGGGCTGCGGCGAGAGTGTCGGCGGCGAAGACGCGAAGCGGGGCGTCCTCCGAAGGCGCGAGGCGCAGGAGCCCGTCGCCATCGCGGTTGACGGCCACGGCGATGGGGGCGGTCGTCTCGAGGAGGAGCGCGATTCCTGCCGTGCACATCCAGATGGGGCACTGGATGTTGTTCACGGCGAAGGCGTCGTTCGCGATGCTTCCGGTTTCGAGCGGGAAGGGCTGGTCGTGCGAGAAGCCATGTCCGAACCAATGGCCGCCGGGGGCGAGCGGGATTGCGGTTTCCGTGCCGGCGCGCAAGGGGAGGGTTCCCGTCCGGAGGGCTTCGAAGGGAAGGGTCATGCGGAGGCTCCTCGGGCTTGCAGCGCGCGATCCACGTCGGGGGCGGCGTCCAGCAGGGCCCGTACCTGGGGATGGGAGGGGTGGCGAAGGACGTCGTCCGGCGGACCGGATTCGAGGATCCGCCCCTGCCAAAGCACGTGCACGCGGTCGCAGACGGCGCGCACCACGGCGAGGTCGTGGGCGATCAGCAAGACGGCGAGGCCGAGGCGGTCGCGCAAGTCGGAGAGGAGGTTCAGGATGCGCGCCTGCACGGAGACGTCGAGGGCGGAGACCGGTTCGTCGGCGATCAGGATCTGCGGCTCCACGGCGAGGGCACGGGCGATGCTCACGCGCTGGCACTGCCCGCCGCTCAACTCGCGGGGGGTCTGTTCTGCGGTCTCTTCGGGAAGGCCCACCTCCCGCAGGAGCCCGGCGACGCGGGCATCGAGCGTGGAACGGGGGCAAATGCCGTGGACGGAGAGGGCTTCGCGGAGGGCGGCGCCCGCCGTGAAGCGCGGATTGAGCGATCCGGCGGCGTCTTGGAAGACCATCTGCACGCGGCGGCGGAAAAGGCGGCGCGCCGCGGAATCGAACGTCGCGATGTCGGCGCCGTCCGACAGCACGCGGCCTTCGTCCGGGCGCAGGAGGCCCAGGAGGGTTTTCGCGAGCGTGCTTTTGCCGCTTCCGCTTTCGCCGATGAGCCCCACCATCTCGCCGCGCCGGAGGGAGAGCGAAACGCCGTCGAGGGCTTGGATGGAGGCGCGGCCCGGGCGGCGATAGCGCACGGAGACCGTCTCCGCGGCCAGGGCGGGAGGGGGGAGTGCGGATGCGCGCATCGGCTTCCTACAGGCCTTCCAGGAGTTCGATGCGGATGGTGCGTCCCTTGGCGGCGGCGATCTCGGCGGGCGAGGCCTGTATGCTCTTGAGGGCCTGGCTGGTGCCGGGATCCGACTCGAAGGGGATGATGAGCGCGGCGGAACAGGCCGGGCACTCCGCGGGGGATCCCGCCATGTCGATGGGGGCTTCGATTTCCTGGCCGCAGGTGATGCAGAGGAACGAGACGAAAAGTTCCGAGGGGTCGGTGGCCGCGCGTTGCGAGCGGTTCGGGAAAGGCACGGTGAAGGCGCGTTGGCAAATGGGGCAGTCGGCGGCCTGGCCGGCGCAGTCGTCGGTGACTTCGATGACGGTGCCGCAGTAGGGGCATTCGAAGGAGAAGGTCAGCGCATCGGCGGGAGGGGGGGCGGCGAGGCCGCAGAGGGCGGCGATGTCCACGCCATTTGCGGCCTCTCGCGCGGAGATGTCGGCCATCGCATGCAACAGAATCTCCACGCGCTTGAGCGAGACTTTCGCGGTCTCGGAAAGCTCGGCAATGAGTTTCGCCTTGGAATAGGGAGCGTTCATGGGAGGTCCGGAATGTAGGGTGGGAATCAAAGGGGGGCGGAGGGAGGCGTTTCCCTTTCGATGGTGATGCGGCGGTAGCCGGGATCGGGGTCGAGCTCGAGCGTGACATGTACGGCGCCGGGGAGCGCGTCGATCAAGTCCGCGGCGCGTTCCGGCCATTCGACCACCACGAGCGAACCGCTCTCGAGGTACTCCTGCCAGCCGATCTCCAGGAGGTCGCCCGAGTCGGAGAGCCGGTACAGATCCATGTGCACGAGACGGCCGGAGGTGCCCTGGTGTTCGGCGACCAGCGTGAAGGTGGGGCTGGTGACGGGACGTTCCACGCCGAGGGCGAGCGCGAGCCCTTGCGTGAAGGTGGTCTTCCCTGCACCGAGGCAGCCATGGAGGGCGACCACCGTACCGGCGGGAAGGCTGTGCGCCAGGGCTGCGGCGGCGCGCCGCGTCCCGGAGGCCCCTCGCACGCGTCGGGTGGATCCCGTGATGGTGGCGCAAGACGTCATTCGGCGACCTCGAAGGCGGAGAAGAGTGCGCCGCACACTCGTCCATGCAGATCGCGGTCTGCCGCGAGCGAGGCGTCCAGGGCAAAGATGCGACCGTCCAGGCCGGCTGCGACGAGTTTCCCGCGCCAGAGGTTCCCGGAAGAAAGCACGTCCGTGAAAATCCGTTCGAAGGCGTCGGGGTCCGTCCAGAGCGTGCGGATGTCGTAGCCTTCCAGTTCCACCTCGCTGGAGAAGCCCCACGCGGCGGCAAAGGCGGGATTGGCGAAGGTGATGGCGCCATCCTCCCCGCAAAGGGCGAACGTCGCAGGCGAAGCGAGAATCGCCAGATGTTCGCTCCGCAGGCGCTGCTGGGCGCGGCGGCGCCTCTCCGTGTTTCGGATGAAGAAGACGAGATCGCCGTCGTTCACCAGATGGATGCCGCTCACGGCGACCTCGGCGGCGAAGCTCTCGCCGTCGCGACGGCGGCAAAGCGTATCGAGCAGCACATGGCGTTTCCCGGCGATCGTCTTGTGGATGTGCGCCAGAATTTGGGCATTCAGGCTGCGGATGAGGGTGTCGATCGGCTGGTCCCAAAGTTCCGCCTTCCCATAGCCGAAGTAGTCGGTGGCGCGCGCGTTGCTGTCGATGATCCGCCCGGAGGGATCGGTGACGATCACGGCGTCGTACATTCCGGCGAGGAGTTCTTTGTAGAGCGACCGATGGTCGGCATGGCCGGGTTCGTCGGACGTTTTCTTCGCGACGACGCGCAGGCGGGATTCTGCCGGGGAAGCGGTACGCACGGCGTCCGCTGGTGGGACGGCGGAGAGGTCGTCCTCCGAGGCATCGGAAGCCGGATCCGCCGGAGGGCGGTCGGATTCGGGGGGCGCGGGAGGAAGGCCGGAGGCCAGCCCCTCCGTTTCAGCATCGGCCACCTTTGAAAGATCCTGCGCCAATTTGGTATTGAACCACAATTTCATAGCATGAAAATAGCACGAACGAGACCCGGATGCAATCCATATTGATGAACCATTGATGAACCACGCCCAACATGGGTCAAACAAACAAGAAAACCCGCGAGACCCTGGTGCTGGGGGTCTCGCGGGCTTCCGTAGGCAAAAGATGGCGGAGAGGGGGGGATTCGAACCCCCGGTACCCTTTCGGGGTACACAGCATTTCCAGTGCTGCGCCTTCAACCAGGCTCGGCCACCTCTCCGGAAAACCGGATTTCTCGGGGGAAACGGTGAAAGCAGACAAAATAGACCAGTCCACGGACGGACGCAAGAGGATTTTTACCCCGCCGCGTCAAAGAGGTGTGATTCAAAATAGCTGATAGTGTAGCGGCAATCTGGCGGGAGTGTTTCGTCCGGCCGAAAAAAAGCGCGTGGTTTTGTTGGTTTTGCACTTGCTTTCCCCGAAACGATGCGCCAATATTGGTGTACTCAAATACGAGTACACTAATCAAGCCGAGGAAAACCATGGACATGGACAGGAAAACAGGGCAAATCGACAGGGACGCGGACGGGATCGAACGGGAGATGGACGGGATCGCCAGGGAGATACTGGCGCTCGGGCCCTGCCTCGAGGGCAGCTTGAAGGAGAACCCGAAGACGAGGTACGTGAAGAAGGACGGGACCGTCTCCGAGTATCCGACCTCGCCCATCCTGCAATACAACGACGGGACGGGGAAACGCAGGTACTGCCGCATCCCGCGCGACAAGGTCGGGGAAGTCCGGCGCCTGCTGGAGAACGGGCGCAAGTACCGGGAGCTGGCGTCCCGCTACGAGAAGCTCGGCGCCCGCCTTGCGCTGCGCTTCAAAAAAAAAGCCTGATCCCCTCGCTTCCCGAGGTCGCCTTCGCGAATCTGGGAGAGGTTTTGCGGGGGCTCCGGCGAGCCGATGCCGGATGCGGCCCCGGCGAAACCCCTCCCTGTCTCGACCGGCTCGACGAGCGGCTTGCCCGGGCCGCCGCCAAGGACCTTGCCGCGCTGCTCTCCCTCGTCCTCTGCGCCGTCGGGAAGGCCGCGCCCCACGGCGCGCCCGACGGCTGGCGCGAGACCGGGGCGGACACGCTTTTCGGGCACGTGCGCTTCACGTGCGCCTACTACGGCCCCGCGCCGGAACGGATGACAAGGCAGGCCCGGCGGGCCCGGGAGCGGGCGGCGGCCAAAGGCAGGCGGCAGGCCAAGAACGGGAAGTTCCCCCGCAAGGGGGACGCGGCGTCGGCCTTCCCGCTCAAGGAGGCGCTCGGGCTGCGCGACGGCATGACGCCGGCGCTCGCCGGCCGCCTCCAGCGCGCGGCCGTGGCCGCGGGATCCTTCGCAGAGGGGGCGGACCTGCTCGCGCTGCTCTCGGGCGTGCGCATGTCCGGGTCCACCTTCCGGCGCCGGGCGCTCGCCGCGGGCGCCCGTGCGCTGGAGGCGCAGAAGAACCCCGCCGCGTGGATCCCCGAACCGCTCCTGCCCGCCTGGCTGCTGGCGGCGACCGCGCCGGTCGCGCCCACGCTCTACATCATGCTCGACGGCACCGGCGTGCCGTGCGTCAAAAAAGACGTGAGGGGCGTCAAGGGCAAGGGCGGGGACGGGAAGGCCAGGACCCGGGAGGTCAAGGTCGGCGTCGTGGGCACCTACAGGCGGATCGACCGCAAGGGCAGGCCGGTCCGCGACCCCGGCTGCGAGTCGCACGTCGTCTCGCCGGAGACCGCCGCGGAGTTCGGCTCGCTGCTCAGGCGCCTCGCGTTCAGCCGCGGACTCGGCTCCGGGCGCTTCAGGATACAGGTCGTCGGAGACGGCGCCGACTGGATCGCCAGCATCGTCCGCGACGCCTTCCCCGGGGCGGACGTCGTCTTCACCTGCGACTTCTACCACGCCTGCGAGCACCTGCGGGCCTTCCTCGGGCTCGCGCTCCCGCAGGAGGACGTGAAGAAAGCCTTCGGCACCGCGCGCGCCGTCCTGCGCCGCCACGGCGGCGCGTCGCTGGTCAAGCACCTGCGCAAGCGACACGGAGCCCTGCCGCCGGACCACCCCGCCTGGAAGGAGCTGGAATACTTCGAGAAGCGCAAGGACAACATGCGCTACGGCGAGTACCGCAAACAGGGGCTCTACATCGGCTCGGGCGTCGTCGAAGCGGCGTGCCGAACCGACGTCGCGAGGCGATGCAAGCAGTCGGGCATGCACTGGCGCTTCCACAACGCCGCCGCCATCTGCGCCCTCACCGCCCGCTTCCGCTCCCACCTCCCTGCCGCCTAACCATCAACTATTTTGAATCACACCCGCGTCAAAGTTCCGGCTGTTCCGATGCCATGCATCGTGGGGCAACGCGCCATTGCGAAACCCGTTGGCGTGTCGCCGGACGCCGTCTCCCCGTGGGAGAACAAGCCGGGCATGCCGACAACTGCGGCTACATCTGTGCCGAACGCCACCAGCTGTAGTATTTGCCCAGCAGGTCTTCGCGGCGCGGCATCGGGTAGTAGGCCAGTCCCGTACCGCGGCCGAAGTAGAACCCGCGCGCCATCCGGTAGGGGAAGGTCACCGGATGGTTGCGGTCGACCATCTTGGTGCTGATGGATTTGATGCGGATGTCCACGAGGCACTGGCGCAAATGGTCCATGTTGCGGTACGGCAGCTCGTCGCCCTCGCCGAACTCGGGATCCGTGGCCAGCTCGCCCAGCTTGAGGTCGGCGAAGTAGAGCGCCGGCAGCGAGAAGAGGGTGTTGGCGGTGTCCGTCATGAAGCGGTAGAAGGAGGCCGGCCCCCGCATGCTGACGACGAGCGGGTTGACGGGGCAGATCTCCTGGTAGAGGTGCAGGCGGTCGCCTTCGTCCTCCGGGACAGCCTGTTTTTGCAGTTCGGCGACCCGTCCGTCGCTCGTGGCGAGATAGAGGGAGCCGAGGGCGGAAAGCGGCAGGTGCTCGGCCACGCGGTAGATGGAGATGTAGACCGAGCTTTTGGGCTCGCCGTCCGGGTGCGGAACGCAACGCCGGATAGCCTCGTCGATGCGGAAGCAATCCGAGCGGAAGGCCGGATCGACCTCCACGAACATCGCCTGGCCATGCGCCTTCTTCATCGTGCCGACGGCATAGTAGGCGCCGAACTCCTCCGGCGAGAGCATGGAGGCGATCAGCGCTTCGGGAACCAACGAGGCATAGAGGTGAATCGACATGGCGTTTTCTCCTTACTTGACGAGCGTCAGCGCGGCGACGACCGGCGCGAAGAGCGAGCTGACCAGCGACATGACCGTGATCAGGGTGTTGATCGAGGGACCGGCCGTGTCCTTGAAGGGATCGCCGACGGTATCGCCGACCACCGCCGCCTTGTGGGCATCGGAGCCGGGGCCGCCGTGGTGGCCGGCCTCGATGTACTTCTTGCCGTTGTCCCAGAGGCCGCCGGAGTTGGACATGAAGAGCGCGAAGATGACCCCCGTGAAGATCGAGCCGCCAAGGAAGCCGCCCAGCGCATCGGTACCCATCAGGAAACCGACGGCCAGCGGGACGATCACGGCGATGACGGCCGGCAGGATCAGCGACGTGAGCGCGCCGGAGGAGGCGATCGAGACGCAGCGCGCGTAGTCGGGCAGCTCGGTGCCCTTGAGGATGCCCGGGCGGGCGCGGAACTGGGAGCGGATCTCCTCGATCATCACAAAGGCATTCTTGGTGACCGCCAGCATCAGCAAGGCCGAGAAGACCGGCGGGCAGGTCGCCCCGAGTAGCACGCCGGCCAGCACGACGGGCTTTTGCAGGTCGATATCGAGCGGCACGCCCAGTCCCTCCAGCACCTCGCCGTAGGCGGCGAAGAGCGCCAGCACCGTGAGGGCCGCGGCGCTGATGGCGAAGCCCTTGGTGATCGCCTTGGCCGTGTTGCCGGCGGAGTCGAGCGTGTCGCAGCGCTCGACCACCTCGTGCCCCATCTCTGACATCTCCGCGATGCCCTTGGCGTTGTCGACGATCGGCCCGTAGGCGTCCGCCGAGACGATGACGCCGGTGATCGAGAGCATGCCGACGGCGGCGATGCCGATACCGTAGATGCCGCTGACGTCGTAGGCCTCGGCGGCGAAGTAGGCCGCCAGCGTGGCGCCGACGATGCCGAGGATGCTCGGAAGGATCGAGATCAGGCCGTAGCTGAGGCCGGTGATGATCGTGATGGCGGAGCCCGACTTGGACATCGCGGCCACCTGCTGCACGGGGCGGCGCTCGTCGTTGGTGAAGTAGTCGGTGCAGAAGCCGATCAGCACGGCGATCACCAGCCCCGAAAGCGTGGAGATCAGCACGCCGGTGTTGAAGCCGCCGGCGAAGTTGAGCAGCGTGGCCAGCACGGCGAAGATCACGCAGGTGATCACGGTGCCGTTGTTGAGGGCCGCGCCGGGCTTGCCGTCGCGGCCGACGCGCACGAACTGGATGCCGATGAAGCTCGCCAGCATGCCGACGGCACAGAGAATCAGCGGGAAGACGACGTAGAAGCGCGGATCCCCGTCGCCCACCGCCGCCGTCTGGCCCACGCCGACGCCGAGGATCATGGCCGCCACGGCGGAAGCGACGTAGGAGTCGAAGATATCGGCGCCCATGCCGGCCACGTCGCCGACGTTGTCGCCGACGTTGTCCGCGATCACGGCGGGGTTGCGCGGATCATCCTCGGGAATGCCGACCTCGACCTTGCCGACCAGGTCGGCCGCGATGTCGGCCGTCTTGGTGAAGATGCCGCCGCCGGCCTTGGCCAGCAACGCCATGGCCGATGCGCCCAGCGAGAAGCCGAGGATCGTGTTGGGATCGTTTGTGAGCAGGTAGATGGCCGAGATGCCGATCACGGCGGTGCCGACCATGGCCAGGCCCAGCACGGCGCCCGCGTAGAAGGCCACGCGGAAGGCCGGGTTGAGCCCCAGCTTGGCCGCCACGGCCGAGCGCAGGTTGGCGCGCACGGCGATGCTCATGCCGAGGAAGCCGGCCAGCCCCGAGCAGGTCGCCCCGAGGACGAAGGCCAGCGCCGTCCAGACGCCCTCCCACGGATTGGCGGCGGGGACGAAGGCGCGTTCCGCCACCGAGCGGGTCATGTCGAGGCTGAAGACCAGGGCGATGACCACGCCCAGCACGGCCACCAGCACGCCCAGCGCCGTATACAGCTTGGTGAGATAGGCGCGTGCGCCCTCCTGGATGTAGCCGGCAATCGCCTGCTCGCGCTCGCCGCCGGCGTCCTGCCGGTTTACCCAGGCATAGAGCGCCAGCGCATACCCCAGAGAGACGACACCCAGGCCGATGGCCAGAAAAAGCCACAGTGTGATGGACATAACGCGACCTGCATCTGTTGCCGCCAGAAGGCTGTCTTTGCCTGGTAACCGTGCAAGCGGAGCCCACTCCGCACGCCGGTATCCGGCAAGCCCCCTGAAGCTGGAGCAACGTGAGAGAAATTATCGTCAACCCCGCCGACAAGACAAGCTCAAAACGCATGCGGCAACGGGGGCGGTTCGCGGTTGATCCGGTCGCTCTGGCTTTGTACAATGCCATGCATCGCGTTGGGGATGACGGATTGCGCCGTCATCGCCTACGGGATAGCCTGTGGGCTCTGTGAATCGTTTTGGACACGATGCGGCCTGCGTAGAAAACGACAGGGGCAGGTTGAATGATGCGGCAAGGACATCAGGGATGAACCCAGTTATCGACTCGCCATCAAGGTTGGCCCAAACGCTTCTGGCGGCATGGGGACTTTGTGTGCTCCTGCAGCTCCATCGGATGCGGCCGGCATCACGGGACGGGCGACCGGACCGGATGGCACGACGCCCCTCGAGGGGGTTCATGTCACCGCCTACCAGTGGAGCAGGGGCGGTGTAGGGAGTTGGGCTTGGGTGAGCTCCACGATTACGGATGTGAACGGCGACTACGACCTTGTGGGGCTGTCTGCCGGGACCTACCGGATCGGGTTCGCGGATGATTCGTCTGTTCACGCTGTCGAGTATTTCAACAACGTTCTGTCTCTTGATGACGCCACGGATATTCCGGTAGCCGAGGACGAAGTGGTCTCCGGCATCGACGCCTCGCTGGCGCCGCGTCCCATGTCGCGGGGCGGGTGACGGGGCCCGACGGCACGCCCCTGGCGAATGTCTGTGTCACCGCCTACCAAATGGACGAGATCTCGTGTATGTATGAGATTTCGGTGGATTCAGCGTTTACCGACGCGAACGGCGACTACGACCTTGGGGGCTGTCTGCCGGACCTACCGGATCGGGTTCGTGCTTCTTCCGATTACATCAGCGAGTATTACGACGACGTTCCATCGGTTGACGAGGCCACGGACATTCCGGTAGCTGCGGGCGCGACGGTCTCCGGCATCGACGCCTCGCTGGCCGTCGCATCCCGCATCACGGGGCGTGTGACCGACTTCGACGGCATGCCATTCCGTGTGAGCGTCTGTGTCATCGCCCATCGGTGGGATGAGGAGACGGGGGATTGGGCTCATGTGAGCGAGACGTTTGTCGACGCCGATGGCTGCTATGATCTCAAGGTCTCGCCTGCTGGAATCTACCGGGTTGGCTTTAACGGTTTTCCTGCCGAGAATCTCGACTATATCGACAGCTTTTACAGCAACGCCCGATCGCTTGATGAGGCAACGGACCTTGCGGTGGGCGAGGGCGAAGTCGTCTCCGGGATCAATGCCTCGTTCGCGTCCCAACCCTGTATCAAGGGGCGGGTGACCGGCCCTGGCGGCACCACGTCCCTAAGGCAGGTCTATGTCACCGCCTACCTATTCTGCGGACCAGGCAAGTGGATCGGTGCAAGTTCAGTGTATACGGACGCAAACGGCGAGTACGAGCTTTGGGGTTTGGCTGCCGGAACGTACCGGATCGGGTTCCGCGATCATAGGGCTGGCCACATGGGGGAGTACTACGACAACGTCCAGGCGATTGACGAGGCGATGGATATTACGGTAGCCATAGGCGAAACGATTGCCGAATCGACGCCTCGCTGTCCATTCCCGCCACGCACACGTCCAACGACGCCCGTGCCGGTGCCCTTCGCATGGCTCGACGGCTATCCCTCGTTGATGGCGTCCGCCGGAGGCGACTACGAGACGGCGGCATGGATGGCGAACGGCAAATGCGACGGTGCCGGCAATGCGCTGGCCGTCTGGCAGGACTATGTCGCCGGGACGTGCCCGACGAATCCCGCTTCGCGTTTCCGCTGCATCATCGAGATGCGGCAGGGTGCGCCGGTGCTGCGTTGGGAGCCCGATCTGGGAGATGGTCGCATCTACACCCTCTGGGGGCGGCCGAGCCTGCTGGAGGGCGACTGGGCCACCCCGACCAACGCGGCCTCGCGCTTCTTCCGCGTCAAGGTCTCGATGCCCTGATCCGCTTGAAGCGATCCGATGTGGCAAGGCGGGCCCTGCGGCGGTGCGCGTTGCGATGCGGCGCCGTAGGGCTCGATGGCTTCCTGCGACAAAACGCGGTTGCATGCGAGGAAGAAAACGTGCCACAATCGGTGGAACCGGAATTTCCGGGCCCGCGTGCGGAGGCGCGCCGCGCCCGATGCCGCATCAGGATGTCGTTTATGAGCCCGATGACCCACAAGGAACGTTTGCTTGCCGTTCTCGACCGCCAGGAAGTGGATGCGCTGCCCTGTTGGGACAGTCTTTGGGGAGAGACCTCCGACCGCTATGTCCGCGAGGGACACATGAACCCCGGCGAAGACTACATCCAGCACTTCGACCTCAGTTTCCGCACCGGCGGCTGGCCGAACAGCACCATCGACCTCGACTACGAGCCCGTGGTGGTGGAGGAGACCGACGAAACCATCGTCCGCCTCGACGGGAACGGCGCCCAGCTTCGCTTCTGGAAGGGCAAGTCCGGCACGCCCGAGCACGTGGCCTTCACGATCCAGGACGCCTCCGGATGGGAGCCGGTGCGGCACAAGTTGCTCGGCATGGACCGTCGCCGCATCCCCTTCGAAAGCTACCGCCGGATGAAGGCCCTCGCGAAGGCGGAGGAACGAGCGGCCATCTGGGCCGGCGTGGGCCCCTTCGAGCAGATGCATCCGGTCTGCGGCCACGAGAACATGCTTGTGGGCATGGCGCTCGAACCCGATTGGATCCGGGACATGGTGGAGGTCTACACCGACCTCACCCTCCGGCACCTCACCCTCCTCTTCGCCGAGGAGGGAAAGCCCGACGTGATGTGGTTCTACGAGGACATGGGCTTCAAGCAGCGTCCCTTCATGTCTCCCGAGATGTACGGCGACCTCGTCCAGCCCGGCCACAAGAAGCTCTTCGACTTCGCCCACAACCTCGGCCTCAAGGTGATTGTCCATTCCTGCGGCTTCGTGGAGCCGCTTGTGCCGGGCCTGATCGAGGCGGGCATGGATTGCCTGCAGGCGATGGAGGTGAAGGCGGGCATGGACCTCGTGCATCTCGGCGAACGCTTCGGCAGCCAGATTGCCTTCTGCGGCGGCGTGGACATCCGCGAGATCGCCTCGAACGACCGCGACCGGATCGACGCCGAGCTCGAGCGCCGCGTCGCGCCCGTCCTGCGCGCCGGCGGCGGCTACATCCTGCATTCCGACCATTCGATTCCGCCGGAGGTCGACCACGATTCGCTGGTCTACTTCTTCAATCATGGCCGCACCCTCAACCGTCGCGTGTAACGAGTGAACTGAACTGGACTGAACTGAACTGGACGAAGGAGAGACTCCATGATCGAATTCCTCGGGGGCATCGCATTCCTGATTCTCGGATATTTCACCTACGGGAAGTGGGTGGAACGGATGGTGGGCCCGGACGATCGGAAGACGCCTGCGCTCGCGAATGCCGGACGGGGTCGACTACGTGCCCCTCCCGAAGTGGAAGAACCAGCTCATCCAACTTCTCAACATCGCGGGCGTCGGGCCGGTGATCGGCGTGATCGCGGGAATCAAGTTCGGCAAGATCGCGCTGCTCATCATCCCGGTCGGATGCGTCTTCATGGGCGCCGTCCACGATTTTCTCGGCGGGATGCTCTCCATCCGCATGAACGGCGCGAACCTTCCCGCCATGATCCGCAAGTATCTCGGGCGCGGCTACGCGTCCGTCTTTTCCGGATTCATGGTGATCCTGCTGCTGCTCGTCGTCGCGGTGTTCATCAATGTCCCGGCGAATCTCATCGACCAGACCTGGCTTCCGGACATCCCCTTCTTCTGGTGGGCGGTTCTGGCCATCTTCGTGTACTACGTCGTCGCCACTCTTTTCCCGGTGGACAAGATCATCGGCGCCATCTACCCCTTTTTCGGCGCCGTGCTGATGATCGGGTCGGGTGCGCCTTGCGGTGATGCTGACGGATTTCCGCCTTCCGGAACCCCGCCCTGCTTTCCGAATCCGCCGCCTTCCTCGACTATCGGGCAACTGTCTTCGACGCCGACGGGCGGAGCCCGGTCTTCCCGCTGCTTTTCGTCACCATCGCCTGCGGCATCATCTCCGGATTCCACGCCACGCAGTCGCCCATCGTCGCCCGCACGATACAGTCCGAGCGCGAGGCCCGCGCGACCTTCTACGGCATGATGATCGCCGAGGGCGTGATCGCCATGATTTGGGCGGCGGCAGCCCTGGCGATGTACAACCTTGCTCCGGAAAACCTCCACCTCGCCCCCGCCGAGGTCCTTGGCGAGATCACCCGGCACTTCCTCGGGCCATGGATGGGAGGGGTGACCGTCCTGGGCGTGGTGGTTCTCGCCATCACCAGCGGGGACACGGCGTTGCGCTCGACCCGCCTCTCGCTCTCCGAGATGCTGCACGTGCCGCAGGCGAAGTTCTCCGCGCGCCTTTCCATCACGCTGCCGCTCATGGTTGTCGTCTCCGCCCTCCTCTGGTGGTCGAACCAAAGCGCGAAGAGCTTCAGCCATCTTTGGAACTACTTCGCCTGGGGCAACCAGGTGCTCTCCGCCTCCACGCTCATGGCCTGCACGGTCTGGATGCTTTCGGAGGGCCGGAAGGCCGCCGCGACCGCCGCGCTGATTCCGGGAATGTTCATGACGAGCGTCGTCGCCTGCTTCATCCTCTGGACCTCGTCGGACAAGGGTCAGCCCGTGGGGCTCGTCCCGGGCGGCATGCCGCTTCCGGCCGCCATCGGCGTCGCCGTCGTGGTCGCCTTCGTCTTCGCGGCCTACGTCTTCCGGCGCGGGAGGGGCATGGCGTCGGACGCCGGGGGGACGCCACCATCCATTTGCCCGCCCGAACCATGACCGCATCCGCTTCCACGTCCTCCGGGTCCATCCTGATCATCGCCGGAACCGGCGTCTACCCGATGCTCACCGCCCAAGGGGCGCGTGCGGCGGGGGTGAAGCGCATTGTCGTGCTCGCGTTGCGCGGGCAGAGCCGCCGCTCCATCGCGCGCCATGCCGACGTCGTCCGCTGGTTCGGGGTGGGGGAGGTGCGCCGTGCGCTGGAGTGGGGGGAGTCGACCGGCATCCGCGACGTCATCCTCGCGGGGCAGGTCACGCCGACCGCCCTCTTCTGCACCCGCTTCGACGACCTGGGGCGTTCGATCCTCGACTCCCTCCGCACGAAAAACGCCCATTCGATCTTCGGCGCCCTCGCGTCGCTGATCGCGGAGAGAGGCATGCGGGTGATCCCCGCCTCGTGCTACCTGGATTGCTGCCTGTCCGAGCCGGGCGTGCTCACCACCCGCGCCCCCGACGCCCGCGAACAGGCGGACATCGATCGCGCCCACGCAGTGGCCCTCTCCATCGGCGAGCACGACATCGGGCAGACGCTCGTGATCAAAGACGGCATGATCCTCGCCGTCGAAGCCTTCGAGGGGACGGACGCCGCCATCCGCCGCGCCAGGAAGATCGGCGGGCGCGGCGCCGTGGTGGTGAAGGTCGCGCGCATCGGCCACGACATGCGCTTCGACATCCCCGTCATCGGTGCGAAGACCCTCGCCGTGATCCGCAAGGCGGGCGTCACCGCCCTGGCCTTCCAGGCGCGCCGCACCATCTTCCTCGACCGCGAGAAGGTGATTGCCGGCGCCAACCGGTCCGGCATCGCCCTGGTCGCCCTCGACGATTCTCAATTCCCGCCGGCCCCGCTCCGGCCCGAACCCGAACCCACCCCCAACCCCGAGACCATGCCATGAAGACCTTCCTTGCCGCCTCCCTCCTCGCCGCCGTCACCGCGTCGTCCGTCGCCGCCGAACCGCCCGCCGACATCGAACTGCCCGCGCCCCTCCGCCAGGGCGGCATGCCGCTTTTGGACGCCCTGCACGCCCGCCGGTCCGTCCGCGACTTCGACGAGACGAAGGAGATCCCCCTCCAGACGCTCTCCGATTTGCTGTGGGCCACGTGTGGCGTCAACCGCCCCGATTCGGGCCGTCGCACGAATCCCACCGCCCGCAACTTCCAGGAAATCGACGTCTACGTGGTTCTCCCCGGAGGCACCTATCGGTACGACGCCGCCGCGCACAAGCTCGTGGGCAAAGTCGCCGGCGACCTTCGGGCGAAGACGGGCATGCAACCCTTCGCCGCCACCGCGCCGCTGAACCTGGTGTTCGTCTCGGAGACCGCCCGCATGCAGGGCGACGCCGAAAGCAAGTCGTTCTACTCCGCCACCGACGCCGGCTTCGCGAGCCAGAACGCCTATCTTTTCTGCGCCTCCGCCGGACTCGGAACCGTCGTGCGCGGCGCCATCGACCGCGACGCCATCGCCCGCGCCTTCGGGCTTCCCGGCACCTGCAAGGTCATCCTCGCGCAGTCCATCGGTTTCCCGAAGGAGTGATTCCGGCGCTTCCGTCCGCTCCGTCCGCGTTGCGCTTCGGGCTGGCGGAGCGCGGTGCCGATGCGCTCGAGCGGGTCCGGCGGGCGGCGCCGCCGGGCGAACCGGCGAGT
>JBMNHG010000002.1:0-1081679 GCA_050950285.1 Kiritimatiellia bacterium
CGGCGAGGAATCCGGCATCGCGCCGACCACGGGCAACGGCTACTCCGTGATCCGCGTGAACCAGTACTTCATCGAGCAATGGAAGAACGACGGCGTGCCGCCCCCGATCGGGAAAGACGAAGTGCACCTCGTCTACCGTCGCACGGCGGGCAATCCCGCGCCTTGGCCGCTGTACTCGCGCCGCCTCGACTGCGGCTCCGTCCTGCAGGTCATCACCTTTCTCAAGGAACCGGCCACCGTCGAGGTCGAAGGCTATGGCGCCTACGAAGCCCCCGCCGGCTTCGGCTTCCATTACTTCGACCTCAAGCCGGGCGAACTCGCGGCCACGGTGAAGCGAGGCGAAGAGACGGTCTGCTCCGTGAAGGCCCCCGAACCCGTCTCCGACCGCCGCTGGCGCGAAGACAACACGCTCGTCGCCTTCGGCACGGGCTACGACGAAGAGTGGCGCAAGGACTTCCCCGCCGAGGAACCCGAATACTACTCGGAGAACGGGGACCTCGACGGCGACGGCATGCCGAACTGGTTCGAAATGTTCTTCTTCGGCAAATTCCCGGACCACGCGACGGCCACGGCGGGCGACCCCGACGACGATCCCGACATGGACTTCATGACCAATCTCGAGGAATACCGGAATTCCACCGACCCCACGAAGGCCGACGAACCCTACCGCCCGGGCTACACCTGGGATTCGGGCGCGCTGAACCAGCAGCCCTTCGCGTGGAATCCGATGCGCGACGACCGCCGCCGGAACGTCTGGCATTCGCTCGTCGAGCGCGCCCGGGAGAATCAACCCATCGCCTTCGCCGGCGACTGGGCCCCGGCCCCGCTGATGCTCGCGAACGCGAAGACCCGCTCCATCAACGACTGGAACTGGGCGACCACCATCAAGTTCTCCGCCAGCGGCGCCGTAGAGCTCAACAACCGCACGGACTCCGCGATGCTTCTCGCCTGGGAGGCCCCGATCGCGGGCGAGTTCGAGGTGTCGGCCGATTTCCACGCCGGCTACGGCGCAGGCGCCCTGAAGGCCATCCTGCTCTCCAAGACGGCAGAAGGAGTGCGGCGCCTCGACGAATACCGCCTCGGCGGGGAGGAGAAGGGCTTTTTCGCCACGCGCAAGGTCGCCCTGGAAAAAGGGGACCTGCTGGCCATCACCTCCGATGCCTCCGAATCGCAGGGGCTCAACCCGCTTGTCGTCGACAGCTTCGCCGTGAAGCTCCCGGGCGGGGGCGGCGCGGGGGATCCGCTCGCTTCCGGCCTGGATCTCCCCGATCTTTTCTGACGCCCCGCCGGGGCGGGAACCGGGCGTCCGGGAGGGCTTACGGCCCTTCCTGCGGCGCGGGCTCCGGGACGGGTTCCCACAGCTGCACGCTGCCGTAGTGCGTGGCGAAGTGGGTGTGGCCGACGTAGGGCTTGCTCACGCCCGCCGCGAGGAGCACCCACAGGCGCTCCCCCTGCGGCACGACGGAGATGATGCGGTCGCGGATGCCCTCGAGGCCGGCCACCGTGGCGTCGTCCCCCGCCGTCGGCCAGCCGCAGCACCGCCACGCCGTCGCCCGTGGGGACGACAAGTTGCGTCTCGGTCGCGAAGGGCTGTCCGCTGATTTCGAGCCCAAGGTCGCGCTGCCAAAGCGGCGCGCCGTTTTCGAGCGAGCGGGCGGCGATGCGACCGCGATCGGAGGGGAGGAGGACGAGGTTTCCGGCGACGACGGGCGACAGGAGCGAGCGGGCGCCGAGGCCGGCCTCCCAGCGGAGTTCCCCGGTGGCGGCGTGATGGCTTCGGGCCACGCCGGCTTCGTCGAGGGTGAGGACGGACGCGCCGCCCGCGGCCGATTCGCCGGCGACCACGGGCGAGGTGCGCGTATGGGGCGAGAGGGGGGCGGTCCAGAGCGCCTTGCCGCGCTCCTTGTCGATGGCATGGAGCCGTCCGTCGCCGGAGATGGCGTACACGGTCCCGTCCGCCACGGCGGTGGCGCCGCGCACCTGCCCGCCGGCCTCGTACTCCCAGAGCAGCACGCCCGAATCGAGGTCCACGCGGTAGACGCGGCCGTCGTCGGAGCCGAAATAGACTTCGTCGCCGTCTGGCGTGGGGCTGGAGTAGATGCGCCCTTCGGCCTTGAAGTTCCACAGCGGCGCGCCGCTGGCGGCGACGGCGTAGAGGCGGTTGTCGAAGCACCCCACGAGCAGGCGGTCCGCATACCACGCGGGCGTGGCGAGGGGCGTCATCGAGCCGAGGCTCCAGCGCCGGCCGAACTGCACGCCGCGCTTCGGGTCGGAATACGCCGAGCGCAGCGAACCGGAGGGATCGCCGAAGACGACGGCGTCGGCGAGGGTGATGCCGCCCACGAGATAGGCGGGCGAGCCGGTGTCGCGCTCGCCGGCGAGGCGGTAGGCGCCCCGCAGCGCGGGGACGGGGGCCGCCGGGACATGGGCGGGGCCGCCCATCGCCATCGGCCAGATGTTGGTGCCGGCGGGGAATCCGCGCACCGCGTTGGTGGAGGGCTCGGAGAGCGAGCCGTACACCTCGATCTCCGTCATCGTCTCGCGCTGCGTCTTCGGGTGGATGCCGGGAAGGATGCGGAGGGTGTCGGTGTGGACGGGGGGATCGAAGTGCACCACCACGAAGCGCCGCGTGTTGCCGCGCACGAGCGACCGGGTCACGGGCACTTTGAGTTCCATGTCGTTCGCGAGGACGGCGATGACGGAGTAGGCGTCTTCCGGCGCGGCGTTGTTCAAGTAGAGGACCACGTGCGAAATCCACGCGGGCTGGACGAGCGCCACGCTGAATCCCACGGCGTCGGGCTGGTAGAACCAGATGGGGCCGCAGTCGTCGATTCGGCCGTTGTGGAGGAAGGCCTCTTCGTCGGTGGGGATCGCGCCGGTGTCGGTGGGGCCTTGGCGGTAGGCCGTCACGCGGCTCTTCTGGAGGATGGACTGCTTGAGGGCGGGCGGAACGCGGTTGTAGCGCACGCGGATGTCGCGGACGAAGGTCGGCTCGACGTTGTGGAGCGGTTCGTTGGCGAGGAGGTTTCCGGAGGGGAAGCGCACGGGGCGCAGCGAAACCGCGTCCACGCGCACGGGGCCGCCGTCCGCCTCGAAGCCGATTTGCATCGTCGCCGCGCGGGCGGTGGTCTTGATGGCCACGCGGCCGAAGGTCCATTCGCCGGGGATGCCCGAGAACGAACTGATGGCGTAGCGCTCCGCGCCGTCGGCGTCGCCGAGGATGGCCCCGGCGGCGAGGCGGGTGCGGGTGTCGTCGAAGCGCGCGCGGAATTCGAGCAGGTAGGTGCCGACGGGGATGAGCCGGCGATCGATGTCCTGGGTGACGAGCCGGCCGTCGGACAGGAAGAGCGAGCGGGCGCCGTCGCAGCGGCGGGGGCGGAGAGGACGGGCGCGTCCCCTCCCCCGTCCGGCTCGACGCCGTCGGCGGGGGCGGGCTCCCATGCGCCGTCCTCTTCGAACGATCCGTTCGTTGCGTGTTCCACGCCGAAACGCAGGATGCCGTCGAGGTCGCCCGGACGTTCGGGCCGGGAAGGGAACGGGACATGGTGCTTGAGGGCGTCGCGCACGACGGCGTCGCGCACCACGTCGGGGTAGTCGCGGCCGGGGAGCTCCTGCAAGCGGCGGAGGTCGAGCGTCCAAGCCGTCGCGCCGTCGCCGCCGAGACGAACCACCCGGCCCTGGAGGGTGCCGGCGAGGACGCCGCCGTCCGCAAGGGGAACGAGGCGCGCGCTGGCGCCGACGGGCGTGGACCAGGGGATGGCTCCGTTCGCGAGGTCGATGCACTGCACGAACCCATCGCGGCCGGAGCGATAGAGGCGCGAGCCGTCGGCCGAAAGCGCGTCGAGGCGGGGAATGGCGTAGCGGGTGGCGGTGCGCCAGGCGGTTCCTCCGTCCGCGCCGGTACGGGCGACCTCGCGGGGCAGGCGGTCGAGCGCGGCCTCGACGGTCTGGTTGTGCGAGGCGCGCGGAAGCCAGTCGCCCAGCTGTCCGTCCGGCAGCAATTCGGCGGCGATGGGCTGCCCCTGGCGGGCGAAGCCATGGTACCAGACGAGCGGATTCCCGGATCCCTCCGGCCAGGTGATCGTCCAGCCGGAGGGCGACATCTCCATGCCCGGATCGTTGGTGGAGATGCAAAGACGCTGGCCCGTGGCGGCGTCGAGCACGCAGGGGCGGAAGCCCCAGAGGTCGACCTGCTTCGTCTGGTCCATCGTCGTGCCGATGTTCCTGTAATACGAGAGGGCGATGCGCGTTCCGTCGGGGCTGGCCACGGCGCTTCCGACACGGGCGTTCCGCGGGAAGATGGCGGCGGCGCCGCTTTTCTCGGCCTCTTCGGGGTACGTGGCGATTTCCCCGGCGAGGTCATGGAACCAGAGCGGTCGGCCGTCGTAGTCCATGGCGAGAAGGCCGGTGCGGCCGCACACGAGCAGCTGGCGGGCGGGGCGGTTGTCGGCGAGCGCGACGTGGGTATCGACGCATCCTTCGGTCCAGTGGGTGTCGGGCCATTCGGTGGCGGACGATCGGGCAAGAATCCCGCCGGTGGCGCCATCGAGGACGAAGACGTACCAGCCGCGGCCGGTGAGGGCGGCCACGCGGCGCCCCCCGTCGCACCATGAAGCGCGGTAGACGTCGAATTCGGGCAGGAAGGCGCTCCATTCGACGGTGCCGTCGGCGGCGATGCAGAAGAGGTTCGTGCCATAGCCGTAGGTGCCCACGAGCGCGCGTCCCGTGGCGGGATCGACATCCAGCGCCATCACCATGTCGTCGCCCAGGAAGGCTTCGGTCCGGTTTTCGGGGCGGGGTTCCGCGGCGGGCGCGGGGGCGATGGCGGAGTCCGCCGGCGCGGCGGGCGGCGACAGATCGATGCGCCCCGCCATGGCCGGAATGTCGATGGGCTCGGGCGGGCGGACGGTATCCGATCCCACGCCCTTCGCGTAGGCCTCGGCCACGGGGGGCCGCGCGGGAACGTCGGCAGGCTCGAACGCCAGCAGGGCGTCGACGGCCTGGTCCAGCGCCTCGGGATCGGCGCCCGAAACCACGAGCGTGTCGTAGCCGATGGAGAAGGCGCCGCGCACCCAGGCCAGGAAGCCGCGTCCGGGGCCGGGGAAGGCCTCGGAGGGGGACTGGTCGAAGACCGCGCGGGCGGCGAGCGTGGCGAGAAGGCGGTTGTCCCTCCGGCCGCCGAAGACGATGCACGGCGCATCGAGGAACTGGGCGGGGTTCACGGGCGTCCCGCGCCAGAGGCGGGTTCCGTCGAGCTGCGGGTTGCGCGGATCGAGCGGGACGGGCGGACGGACCACGTCGGTCACGATCTCCACGCGGGCCCGGCAGCCCTTCGCGGCGAGCCGCCGCGCGAAGGCCGTCGCGGCGGCATGGAGGTCGGGGCGGTCCGGCTCCACCGGAATCACGGCTTCGGTCTCGCGGATCTCGCCGAGGAAGGCGCGAATGCGGTCTTCGTCCTCCACCCGGCACCCCTTTTCCGCCGGAGCGTCCGGCGCGGCGCGAGACGCCGCCTTCACCTCGATGGTCGCGCGAGCCGTTTTCCCGGAGAGCAGCTCCCGGGCTTCGAGAGTCCAGTTTCCGGCGGGCACGTTGGCGGGGAGCCGCCAGGAGGCGCGAAGTTCCGGTGCGGCGGCGCGGAAGACGTGATACGGACGCTTCCCTTCGGGATCGACAAGGGTGAGTTCCACCGGGAAGCTCGCGTCGATCGGGGCGCCCGATTCGCCGGCCACCGAGACGGTGCAGGGAAGGTTCCCGCCGACGGAGAGCGTGGCGGGGGCGCGGAGGAGCACGCCGCCCACGGGCTCCGGCAGGAAGGCGAGGATCTTGCCGGGCGAGCGGCGCATGTCCACGTCCACATGCTGCAGGCCATCGTCGCGCACGGGGGCGTCGATGCGCCGCATTTCGAGGAGGTCGTAGCAGACGGGCCCGCGCGGGGGGAAGGCCATCGAAGCGATGCGCGGCGCCTGGTAGAGGGTCATCGAAAGGCCGCGGAAGCCGACGGGCGAATAGTTCGCCGCGAAGAGGTAATGGCCTTGGCCCCGCGTCTGCCAGTCCGGGCCGAAGGGGAGGTCGTGCATGGCGGCGGGTTCGACGTGGCGGGGGAGCACCTCTCCGAGAAGCTTCGTGGTTTCGTCGCTGCGCCGGAAGACCACCTCGGTTTCGTAGTCGATGTAGCGCGGGAAGGCCCCGCCGAGGCGGTCTTCGTATTCGTCGAGATCCGACTGGAGACGCACCGCGCCCTCGAGCGGCAGCTTGCTGGACTTCTCCACCAGCACGACAACGCCGGCCGAGACGAGGCGCCGGAGTTCCTTCAACAGGGCTTCGGGGCACTCTTCCTCGTAGGTGAAGCCGGGGACGAAGATGGCCTCGTAGCCGTCGGCGCGGCCTTCGAGGAGGTCTTCGTCGCGGATGTAGTCGGCAGGGAATCCGGCGCGGAGGCAGGCGACCCAAAGCAGCTCGCACTGGTGCCCCAGGCTGTTCGCCTTCCGCGCGCCCATGAAGGCGGCGGTCCGGGAGTAGTAGACGGCCACCTTGCGGTAGCCTTTGTCGAGCGAGAGGAAGAAGTCGCCGTAGGGCAGGCAGAGCTCGCGGGCGATGTTGGCGACGTTCCACTGATGGTCGTGCTGGGCGGGGTCGTCGGTGGGGAAGCTGGTGCAGAAGAAGGTGAAGCCGTCCACCTTCTGGCCGAGGGCGAGGAAGGCCTGGCGGAGCAAATGGCGTCCATTGACGCCGGGGCCGTTGAAGTCGTGGATTTGCGTCCACACCGGCATTCCGGGACGCACGCGCAACACGTCGGCCTGCATCGGGGCGAAGACGGGGCGGTCGCCGTAGCCGCCGTCCTTGTACATCACGCAGGCGGCGATGTCGAGTTCGTCGAAGATGCCCTTCTCGTAGCCGTTGGCGGCGATGTTCCCGCCGTTCCCGCCCCAATAGCGGTTGAGGACGAAATTGCGGGAGAAGGGCGCGACCTCGCGCACGGGGCGGACGATGGCGTGGCACCAGCGTGTCCACATCTCGTCCTCCCACGCCACCCAGCTGCGGGCGTAGTCGAGATCGTCCGCGGAACGCTGGGCCGCCGGGCGGGAGGCGAACCGCTCGAGGGCCTTGGCGGCCTGCGCACCGGTGCGGCCGGGGTAGGCTTCGCGGTATTCCATCTCGGTGGAGGTGTCGAAGTCGTTGCCCACGTGCAAGCCGTCATCGCCGGAGCGCGAGTAGATCTCGTCGTAGAGGCAGACGCCCTGGAAGGCGGGACTGTAGCGGAGCGAATGGGTCTCCAGGCCGGCGAAACGCGCGCTGCCGGCACGGATGCGGGCGCCGCGCGGCAGCGAGGTGTCGTTGTAGGTGAAGAGGTTTTCCCAGAAGCGGAGGTTGTGGCGCACGCAGGCATCGAGGAAGCGGTCGCGTCCGCTGGGCTGGAACCAGCACTCCCAGGGGCCGAGTTCGGGGCGTTCGCGCACCAGCTGCTCCACGTCGGCATCGGGGAAGACCACGCGGTCGAAGTCGTAGGTCATGCCCATGAAGGCGTTGACGCCGGCCTCGCGCATCTCCCTCACGACATCCTCGGCAAAGGCGCGGTCGCCACTGCGGAGGAGGTTGGCGTATTCGGTCCCCTGCGAGTTGTACTTGCCGGTCTGGAGCGTGGTGAAATGGCTTTCCGGTTCGGGGTCCACGATGTCGATGGTCCTTTCGCGGCCTGCCGCGGGACCGAGCGCCGGGCGCAGCACATAGCGGCCCGCCGCGAAATCGAAGGAGCGTTGCGCATCCACCCGGACAATGCGCGTGGCCCGGGCGCCGACGTCCGCGGGGAGCGGCTCGGAGAAGAGCGGATGGACGTTCCCGCGCGGATCCACGAGTTCGAGCGCCAGCGGCTGGCCGGCGGGGAGCGGACGGTCCGGATCGGTGGAGAGCGCGCCCAGGCCAAGCCAGAAGTCCTCGCCCCGGTAGAAGGCGGTGCGACCGCGCGGGGTAAAGACGCCCGCCGCGAAATCGGCGGGGCGCGCAACGGTCGCCCGCGTGGCGACCTCCGCCTGCGGCGCGCCGCCTTCGGACGGAAGCGCGCGGAAGAGGAATTCGTAGACGCCGTCGGGAAGGGAATCCGGAATCGCCACCTCCAGCCCGACGCCCGCGCCGTCCCCAGGCGACGCGGCAGCCGGCAGGTCCGTTTCGACGGAGCTTCCGAACTCCCGGCAGGCCACGCGCCAGACAGCGTCCGAGAGGGTGTTGGTCCCGCCTCCGGAGGCCGCCTGGACACGGAAGCGGGCGGTGGAGCCGGGCCGGAAGTGGCGCCCGGCATGTTCGACCATCGCGACGCACTGGCTGCCGTCCGCGGTCGTGGTGTTGTACACGGCAAGGGCTTTGAAGGGTGCCGCGAGCAGATCGCCGTCGATGCGAATCGGCTGGGCCTCCTGCCCGGCGAGCACTTCGTACGGGCGGCGGCGCGGGTACCAGCGGGTGCCGCTGTCGGGCCGGCGATCGGTGAAGTCGTAGGCCTCCACGCCGGAAACAACCAGGCGCGTGCCGGGATCCCCATGCACCGGGAAGCGATACAGCGGGATCGACACGGTGAATCCCGCGATGTCGAGACCGGGCACGGGAGGCTCGTCCCCGACGAAAGAGGCGTGCACGCCGTCGGCATCCAGCGTGAAACTCTGACCGATGGGATGGAGGCGATAGCCGTTGCCCTCCGTGTTCGCAGGGAGCCAGATGACGAGCGGGGCGAAATCGCCGAAGGCCGGAAGCAGTTCGCTCGCGGAGGAACCGGGGCGAGGCCCCTCCCCGCCCGAAGCCTCCCAGGCGGCCAAGGCGGCCTCGTCCTTCTCCTGTTCCGAGCTGTCGCGCACGGCGAGGTTGGGAATCGACGCCATGCGCATCGCCTCGGGAAGCGCGGGATCGACCGCATTCGCGAGAAGCGACTTGATGGCGACGGGCCAGGCGAGAATCGTGACGACCCCCTCCTCGACGCGAAGCGAGGGGTCTTCCGTGGAGAGCGCACCGTCCTCCGCCACGGAGAAGACGTGGTTGCCGGGCCACAGCACGTGCTCGCCGGGAGCGACGTCGGCACGGGCGCGCGGTGCGCGATCCACGTAGCGATCGCCATGGTAGCGTTCGAAAACCGGACGCCCGTCGAGCTTCACGTTGCGGGCCCAGCACGCGTAATCGCGGCCCACCACCTGCAATTCCACGCCGTGCGCGGTGTTCACCGGAGCGTACTTCGGACGATCCCACGAACGTTCCTCCACCGTGACCGCGGGATCGTCGTAGGGAGCCATGCGGAATTCCACCTGCACCGCGCGCAGCGCCAGCGGCAGAAGCGCGAAAAGCGGAAGGACGGGACAAAAGCGAAGAATGGGATTCGTCGTCATGATGGATGGACGCAACTCCGCAAGTTTCACGCCAACGAAAGGCCCTGCGTGTGCCGGGCCGGACAAATGCATGATCCGTCCGCAGATTGCCGGATTCGGATTCCATGGGCGTTCCGGAGGCATGTCCCCGCGGGAAACTTCGACACCCGGTCTTCGAAGGACGGAGCCTACCGGACGATGCAAACGGGGAAACGAGCGCGGGAAAGCGAGTCGAATCGTTTGACTTCCCATGCCTCCTTCTCGTATTGTACGAACATGAAAATCTTGCCTGTTCTTGCGCTCGTGTTTGCGCTCCTTGCCGGGGCGGGCCTGTTCGTTGTCGGATGTGAATCCACATCGGCCGATGAGGTCACGGTGGAGATCTCCCCGGGCTATGTGGTTCTTCGCGTGGGGGAATCCGTGGTACTCACCGCGAGCGGGTGGGACAATTTCACCTGGTCGTGTACCGCCGCCTTGGGGCATCTTTCGGCGAACAAAGGCAAAAGCGTCGTCTATACCGCTGCCGCCCAGGGAACCCAGACCATCGTGGCGAAGCCGATTACGGGTGGTGCGCCCGCGCCCGCGCCCGCAGCGGCGGGCGGCGGAGCAAACACCAACAAAGTCGTGGCAACCGACCTCGGAAGCGGCTCGGCCACGATCGTCCAGAAATAGTGGCGGGGATTCGACGTTGATCCGATGACAAGCCCTGTCCCGCATTCTCGGGGCGCCCGCGACGGTACCCCAGGCGCACCCCCGGACATCACCAGCCTGGCGAATCCGAGGGTGAAGGAGGTCGTGCGCCTCCGCCAGCGTTCGCATCGCGACGAGGCGGGGTTGATGCTGATCGAGGGATACCGGGAACTCAAGCGGGCGCTGGACAACGGCTACCGCCCCACCACGGTCTTCACCTGCCGCGAACTGTTCATGGGAATCCACGAAGACACCTTGCTCGACCGGGCCCGCGAGGCGGGCGCGACCGTCCTGGAATGCAGCCGGAACGTCTTTGGGAAGATGTCGGCCCGCGACCGTCCCGACGGCCTTCTCGCGACGGGGCCGCAGCTGCGCATGTCGCTTTCGGACCTTTCGCTGCCGGACGACGCGCTGGTCGTGGTGGCCGAAGGCATCGAGAAGCCGGGGAACCTGGGCACCATCCTGCGGTCGGCCGATGCCGCCGGCGCTTCCGCCGTGATCGTGTGCGACCGCCGCACCGACGTGAACAACCCGAACGTCGTGCGGGCGAGCATCGGCACCCTTTTCGCGCTTCCCGTGGTGGAAGCCTCCACCGCCGAAACGCTCGACTGGCTTGCGGCGCGCCGCTTCACCATCGTCGCGACCACCCCCCACGCGCGCGAGTTCCACACCGGACCGGACATGACCGGACCCACGGCGATTGTCGTGGGGGCCGAGCAATACGGCCTCACGGACGTCTGGCTCTCGTCGCCCTCCTGCCGTCCCGTGCGCATCCCGATGCTCGGGCAGGCGGACAGCCTGAACGTCTCCGCCGCCGCGACCATCCTGTTGTTCGAGGCCACGCGCCAGCGCGTCGCGCGCGATCCTTCCATCGTGCCTCCCCCGAAGCCGGACGAACCGACCGGCCGGGACCTCCCCTTGCACACCCCCCCTTTCCCCGAGGACGAAGCATGATCGTTCACACCCCTCCCATCCGGAATCTCTTCCGCGGCGTCCCACGACGCCTCTTCTTCGCGCTGGCCGGTCTCCTGGCCGGAATGGCGCCCCTCGCGGCGCAGGCCGAGGACGCGCCGATGCCTCCCGCGGGGACGGTCTCGCTCGTGGATGGCGTGGCCGCCGAAGTCGATGGCAAAGCCATCACCCTCGCCGAAGCGATGCGCGAGACCCAGCAGCTCGCCCGGATGCTCAACATTCCCCCAGGGAACGCCGCCGCCCTGCGCGTCCTCTATGAAAAGGCGCTCGCCCATCTCATCGACCGCCAGCTGATCCTCCAGGCCTACGAAGCGGGTGAAGCGCGCCTGCCGGAATGGCTCGTCGAAAACCGGGCGAGCGAAATCATCGAAGACCGCTTCCAGGGAGACATGTCCCTTCTCGCCTCCGACCTCGCCAAGGAGCACTTGACCATCGAGCAATGGCGCTCCCGCCTCGAAGAGGAGATCATCCTTGGGGCGATGCGCCAGACACACGTCGAGCGCCAGGTCGCCATCCGCCCCTCCGACGTACGCGCCGCCTTCGAGACCAACACCGCCATGTCGCTCGAACTCCCCGGCAGCGTGCGAGTCTCGATGATCCAGCTTCTTCCGGCGGACGACGAGGACGACGAAGCCTTTGCCAAGCGCGCGGCGGCGCTGCATGCCTCGCTCTCCGAAGGCGGCGACTTCGCGCAGGCGGCGCGCCTCCACTCCCGCGACTCCCACGCCATGAAAGGGGGCGACTGGGGGTTCGTCGATCCCGAAGAGGAGTTCCGGACCGAAATCGTGCAGGCTCTCGCCACGCTCCCCGAAGGGGGGCTTTCCGCGCCCGTCGAGACCCCGGCCGGCATCTTCCTCGTGAAAAAGACGGCCGATCGCCCCGATCGGAAGGCGCGATTCGAAGACTTCCGCGAAGAGATCGAGGAGTCGCTCCGCGAACAGGAGTCCGATCGCCTCTACGCGGCCTGGATGCAACGCCTTCGCGAAGACGCCCGCATCCGCATCTACGAACTCCCCGCCGCACCAGGGGACGAGGGAGGCTCCGAACGGTGAGACGCCGCGATTCCAACGACGCGCTGGCCTCCGTGCTGGCGGTGCTCGGCGATGCCGCGGCCGTGTGGCTGGGGATGATGGCCGCAGTGTGGATTCGCTTCGACAGCGGCCTCATGCCCGTGTTCCTCGGCCGCGTGCCGAACCTCTACGCGAACTACGCCCTGTTCGCGCTCCTTTCGCTGCCCATCTACCTCGTCGTCTTCCAGGTGCTGAAACTCTACTCGCGCCCGCAGACCGGCAACTTCACCAACCGCGCCCCGCGGATTCTCCGAGCCTGCAGCTTCGGAACGCTCGGCGTGCTCGTCTTCGCCTCGCTCATCAAAAACCGCTTCCCCGTTTCCAACGCCACGATTCTCGTGTCGTTCGCCACGGTCACCCTCCTCGTCCTCCTCGAGCGCCTCCTCCTCTTCCGCTTCGAGTTCGCGCTCGCCCGGCGCGCCGAACCCATCCACCGCACGCTCCTGCTGGGCGCCGGCGACGTGGCGGTGAAGCTGCTGGCCGCCGCCGAGGGCGACCCGCGCATCCGCACCCGCGTGGTGGGCGTGCTCGCCTTCGAAGGGGAGTCGCCCGATGCGGCGCTTCCGCAGGAACTGCTGCTGGGGACCTTCGCCGACCTCGACACCACCGTCCAGGACCACGACGTCGACCAGATCGTCCTCACCGGCAATGCGCTCTCCCACGACCAGACCGCCGCCCTCTTCCTCTTCTGCGAGCGCCGGATGATCGCCTTCACGATGGTCCCCGACTTCTTCCGCCTGCTCACCTCGTCCCTGGACATCCACATCGTCTCGGGCATCCCCGTGCTGGGGGCGCGCCCGTGGCCGCTGGACAACGTGTGGAACCGGATCGCCAAACGCACCGTGGACATCCTCGGCTCCTTCGTGGGGCTGGTCCTCTCCGCCCCCGTGATGGCCGTCGCCGCCTGGGCCGTGCAGCGCGAATCGCCCGGCCCCGTCTTCTACCGCCAGGAGCGCGCCGGGCGAAACGGCAAGCCGTTTTTCCTCTACAAAATCCGCACCATGCGCCCCGATGCCGAGGCTTCGGGGGGCAAGCCGGGCTGGACGGTCCCCGACGACCCGCGCCGCACGCGTTCCGGCGCCTTCCTCCGCAAATACAACCTCGACGAACTCCCCCAGTTCTGGAACGTGCTCAAGGGCGACATGAGCCTCGTGGGGCCGCGCCCCGAGCGCCCCTATTTCATCGAACACTTCAAGACCGACATCGAACACTACATGGCGCGCCATAGCTCCAAGCCCGGAATCACGGGATGGGCGCAGGTGAACGGGCTCCGCGGCGATACCTCCATCGAAGACCGCGTCCGCTACGACATTTACTACCTCAGGAACTGGTCCCTTGCCTTTGACCTCAAAGTGCTCGTCCGGACCTTCTTCACCAATACGAACGCCTATTGAGAAATGAACGACATCAATCCCTTGAACCTGCTGGCCACCCCCTGGTTTTGGGCCGCCCTCCTCGGATGGATCGTCGCCCAGCTGATCAAGATGGTCACCCATCTCAAGGAGGGCAGGCTCGACTTCGGATACCTGTTGAGCACCGGCGGAATGCCCAGCGCCCACACCTCGATGGTGTGCGCGATGACCACCAGCATCGGCCTCACGCAGGGCTTCGATTCGCCCATGACCCTCGTCGCGCTCGCCTTCGCCAGCGTGACGATGTTCGACGCCACCAATGTGCGCCATGCCGCCGGCCAGCAGGCCCACGTGCTGAACCAGATCCTGGCCGACCTCTTCAAAGGGCATCCGCTGAGCGGCAAGCGCCTCAAAGAACTCCTGGGCCATACCCGCTACGAAGTCTTCGGGGGCGTGGTCACCGGCGTCGTCGTGGCCATCCTCGTGGTCTACTTCTGGCGGAAGCCCTTCCCCGTCTTCGTCCGCGAATGGTCGAACCCGGTCCCAGCCCCCTGACGGATCCGCCATGGACGTTGAGATCATCGATTTCCACACGCATCCGTTCCTCTCCCCGGACGAGAACATCTGCAGTCACGCCGCCTCCTGCGCGATGGGCCCGCGCGAGACGGAGGAGTACCTCCGCGGACTGGGCATTTCGCGGATCTGCGGCTCCGTGATCGGCCGCGCCGTCTCATGCTGGGCCGATTTGGTGCATCTCAACGACGACGCCCTGCGCCTTCGGGATCTCTACGGCGACTTCTACCTTCCCGGCTTCCACGTGCACCCGGACTACGTGGAGGAGTCGATCCGCGAGATGGATCGCATGCAGGGGCAAGGCGTGCGCCTGATCGGGGAACTGGTTCCCTACGCCCACGGATGGGACGACTATTCCTGCCCCGGATTCTCGGAAATTCTCGACGAGGCGGCGCGCCGCGGACTGGTGGTCAACTTCCATGGGATGGGCGAGGATGCCATGGACCGCATGGTCCAGGCCCATCCGGACGCCGTGCTCGTCTGTGCGCACCCCGGCGAATACGACAGCGTGATCCGCCACTTCCAGCGCATGCGGATGAGCCGGAACTACTACCTCGACCTTTCGGGGGCCGGACTCTTCCGCCACGGGATGCTCCGCCACGGCATCGACGAACACGGGGCCGAACGCTTTCTCTTCGGTTCCGACTTCCCCACCTGCGGCCCGGCGAACTACATCGGGGGCGTCGGACTCGACACGCTGGTTACCGACGCGGAGCGCCGCTTGATCTTCGCCGGAAACGCGAAACGGCTGCTTTCGTGTTAAAGGCGTCCCGACCGCTCCGGCGAGACGCCCGCTGAACCGCATCGCCCTCCCAGCCGTTTCTTCCGGATGAAGCCCCGGAGCGTCCGGCGGACCGTACATCGACAGGAGAGACGGGATGAAGAACCAGCAAAAAAACGGATTCACCCTTGTGGAACTGGTGATGGTGATCGCCATCCTTTCCATCATCACCACCCTTGCGGTGCAGCGCTTCGGCAACATGCAGGCCATTGCGGCGCGAAAGGTCTCGATCGCCAGCCAGCAGGCCGTGGGGCGCGCCGTGGAATCCTTCCTCTCCGTGAATCGCGGGACGGGATTGAACCGGCTTGACGCCCTCGTCGGCTACGGCGTCACGGGCGGTGCGCACGGCTTCCGCTACGGGGACGCCGCCACCCTGGGCCTCTACTGCGGCCCCACCGACCTCGGGTCCCTGGACGCGGCGACGGTCGCCCGGAAGAACCAGGGCCTTTCCGACGGACTCCGCGACGTGCTGTGCACGTACACGATCGACGCCGCGGAAAGCCGTGCGCTGCGCGACATCGGACTCGTCTACGTGATGCGCCATTCCCTGAAGGCGGAGGGGCTTTCCGCAAGCCAGGGGGACGACAACGCCTATCCGCAAGTCTCCGACGGGCTGGATCCGGAGCTCTCCGCATGCCTTGCCACCTTCGTCACCGACAACCTCGTCTGCGCCGCCGTGAGCGGGAAGACCGAAGCGGGGCGCGCCATCTATCGCGACTGCGGTGCGGAGCTGCTCTCCAGCGATGCGGGGGGCTCGTATTCGGATGCCGGCGTCCTCGAGGAGATCGAGGCCGCGGGCGGTCCGCTGCTCGCCTTTGGCGTGGGCCCCGCCGCCTCCATCGTCGGCGCCGCGAGCATGGGCCTCGAAGCCGCGCCCTACAGCGAAATCCTGCAGACGAACCGCTACCGGCAATACATCGTGCTCTTCCGCCTGCGACGGCACGCCGGGACGGAGGCGGTCACGGCGGAATTCGCGGGCGTCCTCGATCCCGAAGGCCACACCATCCGCGCCGCCCGCAGGCTGTTGAACTAAGCCCAACCACGGCACGGGAGGCCTCCGGCGGCCTCCCGGACGGACGGGACGGGCGGGACGCCGCCCTGTCCCGCCCGTCTTTTTTCGCGCCGGCGCCCCCTGGGAAGCCTCGCTCCCTCATCTTCGCCTTGACTATCCGGGCGGGATATGAGACCGTTTGCGAATTGTTCATCCGCCCCCTTTTGCGTCACAAGACCTACGACCAACGACCGAAGGAATACCATCATCATGAGTGAAGAACTCGTACAGCTGACGCCTGAGCTGAAGGCGTTCATCGCCGAGTGGAAATCGAAGCCGGGGAACCTGATCATGGTCCTGCACAAGATCCAGCAGGCCTACGGCTACATCCCGCGCGACATCGCGATCGAAATTTCGGAACTGCTCGAGATCCCGCTTGCCAAGATCTACGGCGTGATCACCTTCTACAACTTTTTCAAGCTCCAGAAGGCCGGCAAGCACCTCATCCAGGTGTGCCTCGGCACCGCCTGCTACCTGCGCGGCGGCGACGACCTGCTGAAGGCCTTCGAGCAGGAACTGGGCGTGGGCGTGAACACCACGACGCCGGATGGATTGTTCTCGGTCGAAGCGGTTCGCTGCCTCGGCTGCTGCGGCCTCGCGCCCGTGGCGGTCGTCGACGGCGAAGTCCACGGCAAGATCTCGGCCAAGGACGTCCCCGCCATCATCCGGAAGTACAGGACCCAAGGGTAGAGAAGAGGAACACCGACATGGCCAAGCTTACACTGGAAGACCTGCGCAAGATGCGCGAAGAGAAACAGAAGGCGCTCGACATGCGCGATTCGTCCAACAAGGACGTGCAGGTGATCGTCGGCATGGGCACCTGCGGCATCGCGGCCGGCGCGAAAGACACCTTCACCGCGCTGATCGACACCCTCGCCGTCAGAAACCTCTCGAACGTGCTCGTTCGCCAGACCGGCTGCATGGGCCTCTGCCACTCGGAGCCCACGGTGGAGGTGGTCGTCCCGGGCATGCCGACGGTCATCTACGGCAACGTGGACGCCGCGACGGCCAAGGACATCGTCGAGCAGCACATCGTCGGGCGCAAGCTCGTCGAGGGCAAGATCCTCGACCACCCGTCGATCGACATCGTCAAGAACGCGTAAGGAGTCCCGGACATGGCATTTGAAAACTACGTTCTCGTGTGCGGGGGCACGGCGTGCTTCTCGTGCGGCGGCGGCCAGATCGTCGAAGCGTTCGCGAAAGAGCTCGAGGCGGCCGGCCTCAAGGACAAGGTGCAGGTCGTCACCACGGGATGCCTCGGCTTCTGCGAGCAGGGGCCGATCGTCAAGATCCTTCCCCAGGGCACCTTCTACGTGCAGGTGAAGGAGGATGACGTCAGGGAGATCGTCGCGGAGCACCTCGTGAAGGGCCGCGTGGTCCAGCGCCTTTGCTACGACCCCGAGCAGGCGAAGCGCCTCGTCGCCGAAGCCAACATCCCCTTTTACCAGAAGCAGTACCGCATCGTGCTGCGCAACTGCGGCGTGATCGACCCCGAGAAGATCGACGACTACATCGCCCGCGACGGCTACAAGGCCATCGAGAAGGTTCTCTTCGAGATGACGCCCCAGCAGGTCGTCGACGAACTGGTCAAGTCGGGCCTGCGCGGCCGCGGTGGCGCGGGCTTCCCCACCGGCCTGAAATGGAAGTTCGCCCAGCAGCAGCCGGAAGGCCAGAAGTACATGGTGTGCAATGCCGACGAAGGCGACCCGGGAGCCTACATGGACCGGTCGACCCTCGAGGGCGACCCCCACTCCATCCTCGAAGCCATGACCATCGGCGGGTACGCGATCGGCGCCTCCAAGGGCTTCATCTACATCCGCGCGGAATACCCGCTCGCGATCCGCCGCCTGAAGATCGCCATCGACCAGGCGCGCGAGCTCGGCCTCCTCGGCGAGGACATCCTCGGCAGCGGCTTCTCGTTCGACATCGAGCTCCGCTTCGGCGCCGGCGCGTTCGTCTGCGGCGAAGAGACCGCCCTCCTGCAGTCCATCGAAGGCAACCGCGGCATGCCGCGCCCCCGTCCGCCCTTCCCGGCCGTCAAGGGGCTCTGGGGCCGTCCGACGGTGATCAACAACGTCGAGACCCTCGCGAACGTCCCCGTGATCCTCACCAAGGGAGCCGACTGGTTCAACAAGATCGGCACCGCCACCACGAAGGGCACGAAGGTCTTCGCGCTGACCGGCAAGGTGAACAACTCCGGCCTCATCGAGGTCCCGATGGGCACCACCCTGCGCGAGATCATCTTCGACATCGGCGGCGGCATCCGCGACGGCCACCAGTTCAAGGCGGCCCAGACGGGAGGTCCCTCCGGCGGCATCATCCCGCCCCAGTTCCTCGACACGCCGATCGACTACGAGTCGCTCGCGAAGATCGGCTCGATCATGGGCTCCGGCGGCCTCATCGTGATGGACGAGACGGACTGCGTGGTCGACATCGCGAAGTTCTACCTCGACTTCACCGTGGACGAAAGCTGCGGCAAGTGCGCGCCGTGCCGCATCGGCGGGCGCAAGCTCCTCAACTACCTTGGCAAGATCGCCGACGGACGCGGGTCCGACCAGGACATCGCCGACATGGAGGCCATCTGCGACGCCATGAACAAGTCCTCGCTCTGCGGCCTCGGGCAGACGGCCTCGAACCCCGTCCGTTCCACGCTGCGCTACTTCATGGACGAGTATCTGGAACACATCCACGACAAGAAGTGCCGCTCGGGCAAATGCTCGAAGCTCGTCACCTACACGATCGACCCCGCGAAGTGCAAGGGCTGCACCCTGTGCGCCCGCAAATGTCCTGCCGGCGCGATTTCCGGCGCACTGAAGGAGCCTCACGCGATCGACCCCGCGAAGTGCATCAAGTGCGGCCAATGCGAGGCCGCTTGCAAGTTTGGCGCGATCTCGCACAAGTGAGGCGGGAAGAAAGGCTTTAGAAATGGCTACCGAAATGATTTCCCTCGTTGTCAACGGCATCGGCGTCTCCGTGCCGAAGGGCTCCAACCTGCTCGTCGCAGCCCAGGCCGCCCATGTCAAGATTCCCACCCTCTGCTACCATCCCGACCTCAAGCCGGGGGCGAGCTGCGGAATCTGCGTCGTGCGGCAACTCGTCCCCAGCCGGAACCCTGCGGACAACGGCAAGCTCGTCCCCAGCCCGAAGCTGCTCCGCGCCTGCTGCACCGAAGCGACCGAAGGCATGCGGATCGTCACGCACGACCCCGACATCGTCCAGGTGCGCAAGACCGTCCTGGAGCTCATCCTCGCGAACCACCCTTCCGACTGCCTCCAGTGCCCCCGGTCGGGCAGCTGCGAGCTCCAGGCCATCGCGGCAAACTTCGGCATCCGCGACATCCCCTTCCCGAAGGAGGTCATCCACCACGAGCCGGACACCTCGACGCCATCGATCGTGCTCAACCCCGACAAGTGCATCAAGTGCGGCCGCTGCGTGGAAGTCTGCCAGGAGATGCAGAACGTCTGGGCGCTCGAGTTCATCGGACGCGGCGAGAAGACCGTCATCAAGCCGGCGGCGGATGTCTTGCTCAATGACTCCCCGTGCATCAAGTGCGGCCAGTGCTCCGCCCACTGCCCCGTCGGCGCGATCTACGAAAAGGACCACACCGGCGACGTCTGGGCGGCACTCCGCAACCCCGACAAGATCTGCGTCGTGCAGATCGCCCCGGCCGTCCGCGTCGCCCTGGGCGAGGCCTTCGGCATGCAGCCCGGCGAACTCGTCACCGGCAAGATCTACGCCGCGCTGCGCCGCCTTGGCTTCGACAAGGTCTTCGACACGAACTACTCGGCCGACGTCACCATCATGGAGGAAGGCACCGAGTTCATCAAGCGCTTCACCGCAGGCTCGAAGCTCCCGCTCATCACGAGCTGCTGCCCGTCCTGGACCGACTGGATGCAGAAGTACGCCCCGGACTTCGCGGAAAACTTCTCCTCCGCCAAGTCGCCCCAGCAGATGCTCTCCGCCCTCGCCAAGAGCTACTGGGCGGAAAAGGAAGGAATCGACAGCGCCCGCATCCACGTCACCTCGATCATGCCCTGCACGGCCAAGAAGCACGAGATTTCGCGCTCGCACGAGATGTCCGCCACCGGCCAGCAGGACACGGACGTCGTCCTCACGACCCGCGAGCTCGCCCGCATGATCAAGGTCGCGGGCATCGACTTCACGGATCTTCCGGAAGAGCCCGCCGACGAACTCCTGGGCGCCTACACCGGCGCAGGGACGATCTTCGGCGTCACCGGCGGCGTGATGGAAGCCGCCCTCCGTACCGCCTATTGCCTGATCACCGGGAAGGACGCCCCCCCGGCGATCGACTTCCACTCCGTCCGCGGCATGAAGGGCATCAAAGAGGCGGAGATCGACATCGACGGCGCCAAGGTCCGTGTCGCCGTGGCCCACCAGATGGGGAACGTCGAGAAGGTCCTCAATGCCATCCGCGACGACCTCAAGGCCGGACGCAAGCCCCGCTACGACTTCATCGAAGTCATGGCCTGCCGCGGCGGCTGCATCGGCGGCGGCGGCCAGCCCTGCCTGGCCACGGACGCCGTCCGCGCCCTCCGCACCAAGGGCCTCTATTCCGACGACGAGAAGAGCGTCATCCGGATGTCGCACCTCAACCCGCAGGTGCAGGCCCTCTACAAGGACTACCTTGGCGAGCCCGGTTCGGAGAAGGCGGAGCAACTCCTCCACACGGGCTACAAGCAGGTGGACGTCTACAAGTTCGACTGATCCCCGCCCGCGACAAACCTCCCGGCGGGAAGCGGTGCGCCGCCCCCCGTCGAGGAAGATCCCTTCGCCCACGGCCATCTCACGGTCGTGGGCGTTTTGTTCCGTGCCGCCCGCCCCGTGCGTGGCGAACGTCGGATACGCACGCGGCATCGGGGGGTTGACGCCGGGGGCGTTCCATGCGAAAGTTCCCCGCATGAGATGGGCTTTGTTTCTTCTGTGTTTCGCTCTGGGGCTTGCCGGACGACGGGTTGCCGCGGACGAAGCGCCGGCCTTGGGCGGGGATGGCCGCGCGACGAATCTGGTGGCGAACGGGGGCTTCGAGGAGGCCGACCCCGGGGATCCCCGGCGTCCCTTCCGCTGGGAGCTGCCGGATGGACTGGGGGTTCGCTGGGAGGAGGCACCCGATGGGGAGGGACGCGCCATTGCGCTGGACACCTCGATTCCGGAGGTGGACATGGTCGAGAGCTGGCGGCGGGCCGGCCTTTCGGACTCCTGGGACATTCCCGACCCTGCCGGGAATGCGATTGCCGAAACCTATGGGCTCAGCTACTACTCCGACGCCTTCCCGGTGGTCTCCGGCCAGACCTACCGGGTCAGCTGCCGGGTGCGCGGCGGCTCTTCGGCGAAGGTCTGGGTACGGGGGTACGGAATGTTCCGGGGAACGATGCGGCGGCGTTACGAGGCCGTCATGAGCGTGTCCCCCGCGCCGGAGGAGTGGCGTTCCGCGAGCCTCGTCTTCCATCCCACAAGGGCGCGCCCCGACGTGGCGGAGGTGCGCGTGATGCTGTACGCCTACTATCCGCCGGCGGTCACATGGTTCGACGACGTGCGGGTGGAGCCGTTCGACGAATCGTCCGGAGGCGACGCCGGTCCCGTCGCGCAATAGGTGGATTCCGCAGGGGCCTACTCCCCCTTGCGCCATTCCTGGAGCTGGTCTTCGCCGGGGGCGGAGACCAGCTCGTAGAGACGCCAGTCGCCGAAGTCGCGGGCGAAGAGAAGGCGTTGCGCGCCGCGCTCGAAGATTCCGGGATACCGCCAGTAGAGGCTTTCCCAGGCTGCGGCGTGCCGCGGTCGCGGCATCAGCAGGAAGATGTGCTGGCGGGTGTAATCGGTGCGCAGCGCCCCCAGGAAGGGATCCAGGCACGGGGTGAAGGGTTCGGGGCGTTCACCGCCGAGAAGGCCCGGGGCGGTGTAGCCGCAGACGAAGATGCGGCCGTAGGGCGTCTGGGCCTCGACGGTCGTCCGGACATGCTCGAGCAGGACGGCGGACTCGACGCGGGAGCGGTCGATCGGTGGGATTTCCGGGGAGCATCGTGCGAGGAAGGCCAGGCGGGCGGTCGCCAGCATCACGGTCGAGAAGACGAGCATCACGACGCCTCCCAGCGTGGTGCGGCGGAGCGGGGCGGCACCGCCGTCGCGGAGCGAGGAGCGCGCGGCGATGCGCGCGAGGGCCAGGACGGCGGCCACGACGCCCAGGGCGGGGCTCGGGTCGAGCGTGTGGTCCAGCCCGGCGGAGCGGAAGACTTCCGCCCAGAGGGCAAGGACGGCGATTCCGGCGAGCAGCGCGAGAAGGGAGGCATCGCGGCGGCGCGCAATGGCCGCAACGAGGAGGAGGACGGCAGCGACGGCGGCCGGGAGGCCGGGCGCGGAGGGATTCCAGGAGAGGCAGCGCCCCATCCCGCGGAGGGCATAGAAGCCGTCGCCCAGGATCAGCCACCCCATCAGGCACCAGACCAGGAGCGTGTAGAGGCCCGGCAGGACGCCGAGGACGAAGACGCCCTGGAAGCGTCCGCGAAGCGCGGGGTGCCAGAGGACCGGAAGCGGCATGAGGAGGAAGAGCGCGAAGGCGAGGCCGGCGGTGGCAAAGCCGCAGAGCACGAGGGCCGCGATGGCGAAGGCGAGCTTCACGAGATCGGACAGCCTGCCGCTCCCCCACCAGTCCGCGAGCTTGCAGAGGGAAACGACGCCGGTCGCGACGACGACCATGCGCACCGGATCGGCGGGACCGGCGAGGTGCCAGAGGAGCCCCGCGCAGGCGATCCAGGCGGACGAGCGGGCAAGAGGCACGGAGAAGCGGACGAGACGGGCGGGAGGCGGACCGTCCGCGGCGGCCGTTTCGGGATGGAAGGCCCGTCCGAGCGTGATCCACACGGCGTACAACGCGATGGCGAAGGCGAGGAACACGGTGAAGACGGCGGCCCAAGGGAGGGCGGCATGGGGGGCGAAGAAGGCCGCGGGGGCGCCGACGAGCAGGGGAAGGGGCGGATGCCAGCCGGAGCCGACGAGGGCCTGGCGGCCTTCGGTGGTCCCGGCGACGATTTCACGGCAGAGTCCTTCGAAGACCCAGGCGTCGGCCTGGAAGGCGCCGCTGCGGACGGCCAGGGAGACGAGGATCGCGGAGAGGGCGATGCCGGGCAGCCACTCAAGCGTTTTGCGACGAAGATAGCCCATGCTGGGTCTTCTCCCAATGGAAAGGGTTGGTGAAGAACTGGAGGAAGGCGCGCCACCCGCTGACGCTCATCATCACCCAGTAGGCGGGGATGAGGAGGACGGCCCAGACGAGCGAATCGAAGGTGCGGCGATAGCATCCGAGCAGGTTCACGTACACGAAGAAAAAGTTGCCGAGGAAGAGGTTCAAGGCGCCGAGCGCGAAGATGGGGCCGGGGAAGAGCTGCCCCACGCCGTCGGGGCGCACGAGGAACCAGAGGAGGGCGAGGGTCCAGAAGATGGGATTGATGAGCGAGGAGAAAATCGATCCGCCGATGAGCAGCTGGAAGTGCAGGAAATTGCGGAAGCCGAGTTCGCGGAGGAGCAGGAGGGGACGGCGCATGTGCACGAACCAGGTCTGGATGTACCCCTTCTGCCAGCGGGTACGCTGGCGAATCCAGAACGGCAGGCTGCTGCAGGCCTCTTCCCAGGTGGTGGTGTCGAGCATCCGGGTGGAGTATCCGGCGCGGCAGAGGCGCACGCCGAGGTCGCAGTCCTCGGTGACGTTGTAGGCGTCCCAGCCCATGAGGTCGCGGAGGATGCTCGTCTTGAAGTGGTTCGACGTGCCGCCGAGGGGGACCACGGCGTCCATGGCGGCGAGGCCGGGCAGGCAGAGGTCGAACCAGGAGGAATAGTCGGCGGTGAACCAGCGGGTGAGGAGGTTGAAGCGGGAGTTGTAGAAATTGAGCCGCGACTGGATGCAGGCGATGCGCTCGGGGGAGGCCTCGAAGGCGAGGACGGCCTGCTTGAGCTGGAGGGGTTCCGGGCGGTCTTCGGCGTCGTAGATGACGAGGTATTGGCCCCGGGCGAGGTGGAGTCCGTAGTTGCAGGCCTTGGGCTTGGTGCGGGGGAACGACGGGGGGACGACGGTGATGCGGAAGCCGGGCGGCAGGGTCATGGCGCGGGCGGCGGAGAGGGTCTCGGCGTCATCCTCCTCGAGCAGGAGCTGGATGTCCTTGCGGTCGGCGGGGTAGTCGATGGCCGTCAGGCCGGCGATCATCTGGGGAAGCGTTTCGGCCTCCTTGTACATCGGCACGAGGATGGAATAGACGGGCCAGTCGCGCGGAGGCAGCGCATCCACCTCCTCCCGGGTGAAACGCAGCGAAGAGCCGGGGGCGGCGGAGGCGCGCACGAGGAGGAATTTGTACAGGGTGGCGGCCACGTAGAAGAGGGTGGCGAGGGCGACGAGCAGCCGGGCGGTCGCGAGGGCGTCCATGCAGAATCCCGCTGCGACGGCGAGCACGAGGAGGGCCGCCACAATCCATTGCGGGACGGTCACAGGCTGCCTCGCGCTCCACTCGGGGCGCCGGTTCGCGAGTTCGAGGGGGTCGAAAGAGGTGTTCATGGGAGGGATGGAGGAAAGGAACTACCAGGCGCCATTGCCGTCGAGGACGTCGTCGATGGCCGAGGAGACGGCGGAAGCGCCCTCAAGGCCGGAGGTGCGGGAGAGCGAATAGGCGTCGGCGACGGTGGCGCGGGTGGCGTCGGCCACGCGGACCACGACGGAGGCCACGAGGCGGTCGGGATCGTCGCCGGCGGCGGCGGCGGACGGCATCTTCACGGTTCCGGCGGGCGGGGTCACCAGCACCGCGGACGCGCCCAGCGCGTCGCGGACGAGGGCGGCGAGGGCGGCGAGGCGGCGCTCGAAATCCGCAAGCGTTTCGCCCGAGGCGAGGCCCGAGAGGTCGGGAGCGATGACGAAGACGGCGGGGCCGCGAAGCGTCTCGAGGTCGGCGATGGCGGCGAGGCGGGTGAAGCGCCGGTCGCTCCGGAAGGAGGGGAGATCGGCGTAGCGCAAGCGGCGGAGGGAGGGATGGGAAGGAATATCCTGCGCGGCGGACGTGCCGAGGGGGGAGAAGCCGTCGAGGAAGAGGATGGACGGGGAGGCGTGCGGGGTGTTGGTGGAGACAGGGCGGATGGCGGGCAGCGGGACGGGGTCGCCGCCGGAACCGCGGGGGGCCACGAAGGTGACGGCGGCGCCGGAGGCATCGAGGAAGCGGTCTCCGTCGAGCGAGGCGGGCGCGCCGGCATAGGGGGCGCGATGGAAGACGGCGCGACCGGAGGCGATGGCGACGCCCGCGTGGCGGACCTCCCAATCGATGGCGGCGACGTCGTAGGCGAAGCGGGCCGGGATTTCCAGCCGGCCCCATGTGCGGACCAGCGGCACCATGGCGGAGTGTTCGGTGGTTTCGCCGGAGGGGGAGGTGATCTTCATCCAGGCCTCGAGATCCACGCCGGGAGAGGCGGTACTGCGCACGTGGAGTTCGGGGCGGACGGGGTCGTCCTCGTAGCAGACCGACGGGACGCCGAGGAGGCGCCCGGACACGCGGTATTCGCGGGAGGGTCCGGAGGGAAGCGGAACGGTGCCTTCGAGGGTGGATTCGAGTCCGGTGGAGGTTTGGATGCGGAGGGTCACGGGCATTTCCTTCGACGCTCCGGTGATGGCGAGGATGGAATCGCCGGTGCCGAGGGGGCGCCCCTGGCTCGACCATTCGCAATGGGCGGACGCGTCGCCTTCGCCCCAGAAGGCGTGGAGGCTTTCGAGGCGGACGGGGGTGAAGAGCGCGTCCGAACCGCGGAAGGAGTAGGCGGGGCCGGGGCGGCCGTGGAAGGCGGCGTGGAGCACGTCGCCGCGCGATTCGAAGCGAAGGGCGGGCGGCAGGCCGCCACAGGCGAGGCGCGACGCGGGAATGGGCTCGACCTCCTGCGCGCCGGGCGGGATCCAGCCGGCCTTCACGCGGATGGCCTTCTCGCAAACGGCGAGGATCTCGATGCGATGGAGGCCGGGGTCGAGGCGGAAAACGTCGCTCTTCGACCAGTCCGAAGACGGACGGAAGTCGTCGGGGCTGTCGCGGGAGACCCGCGAAACGTCGTCCACCGACAGGTAGCTGATCGCGGCGTCGCGCAGCGCGAAGACGTAGTCGCCCGCTTCGGGGACGATCAGCCAGCTCGCAAGCCGGGCCACGTAGGCGGGGCGCTCCCATCCGCCCTGGTACCAGGCGTTCGGCGGCGCGCTTTCCACGGGGACGAAGGCGGGAAGGGTGAAGATGAACGGCGGGGCGAGCTGGCGGTCCACCAAAAAGCGAAGCCCGTCGTGCGAAGGCGGGACGTCGTGCCCGCCGGCGCGGCGGATTTCCACGCGCACGGGGAAGGGGTCGACGAACGGGGCGTCCGGCGCGGGCGGCGCATCGCCGGGCACCAGGTAGAGCGCCACGGGCGCGCGCGGCGCGACTCCCGCGCAATCCACCAGCACATCGATGCCGTCGGGCGTCGCCACGAGCACGCGGCAGGGGCGGTCCGCGGAGGCGGTGGCGGCGCGTACGCCCGCGACCGGCCTTCCATCCGGAAGCGCGGCGGGCAGGTGCGCCAGCACGTGCGACTGCCCTACGGGGGCGGTAAAAACGGCGCGCCGCGGAAACTCCTCGAACTTCCAGGGAGGATCGGGCGCCGCCGCGCGGGCGCCGCCGCCCCATCCGGAGGCCATCGCGGCCGCGACGAAAACGAAGGCGAAGCGGCGCGCCGCGCGCCGCGCAGGACGGCGACGGGGCGGCGCCGCCCCCGAGGACGGAGGGCGGAACGGAAGGGCGGACGCCAGGCGGGCTCCGCCCCCGGCGGCGCCCCCGGGCGCTTCGGCCTTCCAGCATGTTTCCAGTGTCTTCATCTTTGGCACGTTTCGTGCAGGAAATCCCATCGTGATGTCCGCGACCTCCAAACCAATGTTCCCGCGCGTCAGCCGGCTGGCGATTCCGCCTTCCGGGCGCGGCATGCCGCGGTCGGCGTCTTCCGTGCAATTCCTGTGCCAAGACGGGGCCGGGGAAGCGGCCCGGCGGGGTTTCACGCTGCCCGAAATGCTGGTGGTGATCTGCGTGATCGCCATCCTGGCCGGCATGATCGCGAACGCGTCGGTCTCCGCGCGCGAGCGCGCCCGCCAGACGAACTGCCTGAACAACCTGCGGCAGTTCGGCGCCGCGCTCGTGATCTACCGCGCCGACAAGCGGGCGAACCCATCCTGGCTTTCGAACCTCTATCCGGACTACATCGACAACAGGACGCAGTACGTCTGCCGAAGCGACGAGGAGAAGGGGAACGGCGAGTACGTGGACCCGCCCGAGAACGCCTATCCCGGGATCGCGGACAACGAGAAGTACGGGCAGCCGGGGCGGAACACCGACGTCAAGCGGTGCAGCTACTTCTACGAATTCAACGGGGGCGACATCCCCCCGGGCTGGAACTGCGGGAACATCCCCGACCTGAACGGCGACGGGAAGACCAGCTGGGGCGAATACAAGGAACATGTGCTCGCCGGCGGATGCGGGGAGGGCTCGTCCTGCCTTGGCACCGTGGACGGGAAGCGCCCCAGCAGCTCCCGCCTCCCCATCGTCCGCTGCTACCACCACCACAAGTACGGCCGCATCAAGGGCCGCGCCGCGAAGGGCGCCCGCATCACCCTCGACAACCCCATCGTCCTGAACGTAGCCTACGAAGGCAACGTGTACGCCTCCCCGCCGTGGTGGGAGGGCACCGTGGAACCGGGAGACACCGACTAGCGCGGTCCAGGGCGGACTCCCCTCGCGGCACGCCGCTTTTCCGAGGAACGACACCATGCTGAAGAACACCTCTTGCCGAAATGCCGCAGGCCTGACGGCTCTTTGCGCCGTCCTGCTCGCCGGATGCGCGACGCCAACGCTCGAAGAGCCGGTCTACGACTCCGCCCTCTTTTCCGCGGAGGCGGCCCTCGAACGGGGCGATCTCACCCAGGCGATGATCGAATGCATCGACATCGCCCGCGAAGACCCGCACCGCCCGGGCCTCCAGGCCCTCCAGGCGCGCATCCTCGCGGCCCTCGCGGAGCAGCGCGCGGAGGCGGCCCGCCTGCGCGAAAGTCCCACGCAGGCCGCCATGGTCGCCGAGCACGACCTCGCCACGTCCCTGCCCTACACCTACCGCCTCCGCCAGCACGTGCGCGGGCTCGACGGATCCTTCGAATCCCTCCCGAACGAAATGCAGGAGATCCTGGCCCGCCCCGTAAGCATCCACCTGGTGGACGTGGGACTCGCCGACATCGTCACCCAGATCGGCACCGCCGAGAACGTCAACATCGTGACGGACGGCGCGCTCGCCGACGGCGCCACCCTCACCATCCACGTGGACGACGTCCCCCTCTCCGAGGTCCTCGAATACGTGGGGCGCAACCTCGACGTGACCTTTTCCGTGGGACGCAACATCATCTGGGTCACCGCAGGGAACGCCTCCGCCGGCGGCCCGCCGATGGTCACCCGCATCTACCGCCTGCGCCGCGGCGTGACCGCCGCCGAACTCGGCTTCAAGTTCGAGGAAAGCACCAGCGGCGCCTCCAACGGCATCGCAGACGCGGAACTCGACGAGCACAACGCGCTCGGTACCATCACCGTGATGGACGCCATCCAGACCTTCGTCCCGGAGCTGGAAGGCACCGCCATCGTCTACAACCGCAAGACCAACGCCCTTCTGGTCAAGAACACCCGCGAAAACCTCGCGCTCATCGAAGACATCATCGACGCCCTCGACGTCCGCCCGCCCCAGGTGCTCATCGAGGCCCGCTTCCTCTCCACCTCGGTGGAGGATCTCCGCGAACTCGGCATCGACTGGGTGCTGAACAGCGCCATCGGCATCACCAAGGGCGGGATACTCGTCAACGGCACCCCCTTCGAGGTCAACGAGACGCAGATCGACGCCACCATGAGGTGGACGAAGTTCGCGAACCAATCCAGCGGGCTGAACGGCTCTTTCACCGGCATCCTCACCGACCCCATGTTCCGGGCCACCCTCCACGCCCTCGAAACCTACGGCAACGCCCGCACCCTCTCCATGCCGCGCGTCACCGCCATCAACAACTCCAAGGCCCATATCCGCGTGGGCGAGGACTTCCTCTACTACGAGGACTACGACCTCGAAGACTACGACGCGGTAATCAATACCGGCAGCGGAAACAGCGAGACCGTCACCCGTTCCCGCATGGTGCCCTCCGGATCGCCCACCAGGGAGGAACTGGGAATCTCCCTCACCGCCGTCCCCAGCGTAGGCGCCGACATGGCCTCCATCGACATCCTGCTCGCCCCCTCCATCCGGGAGTTCGTCCGCTGGGAGTACTTCCTGGCCGCGAACGACAACGCGAACATCTCCGACGGCAGCATCACCAACGAAGCCTCCATCTTGAAACTGCCCGTTTTCCGCGTGAACGAAATCGAGACCGAAGTGGTCGTCCGCAGCGGCGAAACCGTCGTCATGGGCGGCCTCATGGAATCCACGCGCCAGAAGACCACCGAAGGCGTCCCCTTCTTCTCGAAGCTCCCCTTCCTCGGCCAGCTCTTCCGCCACGATGTCTGGGAAGAACGCCGCAAGAACCTGATCGTGTTCGTCACCGCCACCGTCGTCGCCGACACCGGCGAGGATCTCCTCCCCCTCGTCACGCCCCCCGTCATCGACCTTCCGGAACAGGTGGAACTCGGGGAACCCCCTTCTCTCGAAGCACAGGAGCCGCCCGCGACGGAAGCCGCGCCCGCCGAAGCGCCCGCCGAAGCCGCGCCCTGACGCCCTCGTCGCTCCCCCCGCCCCACCCCATTTTATTCCTCCCCGGACCATGGCGCATGTAAAACAGATCGTCGGACTGGACCTCGGAACGCGCACCGTGCGCGCCGCGTGGGTGACCCTTCGCGGCGGCACGCCGCAGGTCCTCCGCGTCGAGCAGATGGTGCTCCCGGCCGATGCCCAGGAGCCGAACGACCTCATCCTCGCCTGGCTGAAACGCCTCGGACTGGCCGGCGATTTCTGCGCCATCGGCCTTCCCGGCGCACACACCGTCTTCCAGACCGGACGCCTTGCGCCGAACGACCCGCGCACCCCTCGCCAGGCGGCGGACATGGAGCTCGCAACCTTCAACGAAATGGCGGGCGACACCATGCGGTGCAGCGTCGTCGACTGCGAATGGAGCCCCGGCACCCGCCTCTACCTCATGGCCATGGTGCGCCCCGCAATGGCCGAACAGGCCATCGCCGCGCTCGACCCCATCCAGCTGCGCGCCGCCGATCTCGTCCCCGTCCCCGTGGCCGTCTTCAACGCCCTCGACCCCCTCGCCGGCCCCCACGACGCCCCCTTCCTCTACATCAACATCGGACACCTCCAAACCGACCTCGCCATCGGAAGCTCGAAGTGCCTCCTCTTCTCCCGCACCGTCGCCATGGGCGGCAAGGCCTTCACCGACGCCATCAGCCGCCAAGCCAAGTACACCGTCCAGCAGGCCGAAGTCCTCAAGCACCGCGACGGCTCGCTGGACCCCGACTCCCCCTGCGGCGCCATCCTGAAACCCGTCGCCGACCGCCTCGTCTCCCAAATCGCGTCGGCCGTGGGCGTCTACCGAGGCTCCTTCCGCGACCCCGGCTTCGCCATCGGGCAAATCGTCCTCTCCGGCGGCGGCGCGCAACTCCGCGGCATCGCAGGCCTCATCGGCGCCAAGTTCGACCTCCCCGTCCTCTCCGCCAACGACCTGGCGGACGCCCGGCCCTCCCCCGGCGCGCCGCCACGCACCCGCTACCGCCTCCCCGCCGGGAACTGCCCCCTCGCCTCCTACGACGTCGCCATCGGCCTGGCCCTCACCGCCTACGAGGCGGGCGAAGCCAACCTCTCGCTCCTTCCCTCGAACATGCGCGAGGAAATCATCTTCCGCGAGAAGAAGCCCTACTGGATCGCCGCCGCCGCGCTTCTCACGCTCACCCTCGGCATCTTCGCCTTCAGCGTGGTCCACGCCGTCCACCTCGCCAACACGAGGATGGAGGAGGAAAGCAAACGCCTCAAGAAGTACGAGAGGATCGACAACGAAATCGCCCAGATCAAGGCCGGGAACGAAGCCCTCCGAAAGCGCGTCGAACCCCTCATGCGCCTCCTCGAAAACGGCCCCAGGATGCGCCTCGCCCTCTCCCTCGCCGCCAACGCCATCGGCCCGAACGACTGGATCTCCATGATCTGCGAGGAACAGGCATACCTTTCCCAGGAGCCCGCCGCCGGCAAAAAGGCCAAAGCCAAGGCGCCCCCGAAGAAGGGCCGGAAAAACGCCGCGCCGGACGCCGGCGAAGCCGAACGCCCCCTTCTCTTCCTCCCCGGATTCCGCGGAGGCATCCGCCCCGCTCCCCCCGAAACCCCCGGCGATGAAGACGAATTCACCGTTGTCGAGGCCGAACCCGGCTCCCCGTTCGACGTCTTCATCGTCGAAGGCTATACCCCGGACGTGAGCCTCGCCTCCATCCAGGAGATGGTCCGGCGCCTCCTCACCGCACCCGAGGTCAAATCCGTCGACCTCCTCAGCGACGCCCTCGTCCGGCCCCCCTCCCTCCCCGAAGTCCCGGACGACATCGCCCTCGACGTGCCCAACCACCGCCGCTTCGTCCTGCGAATGGAGTTGGAACGCCCATGAGAATCACTTCGTTCCGATTGACCGAGCAACAGCAGTTCCTGCTGATCATCGTCGCCGCCATCGGCGTCCTCCTCGGCATTTGGTTCGGCCTTCTCGGCCCCATGCTGGAAAAACGCGCCGAAAACGCCCGCACCGAGGAAAAGCTCAGCCATTCGCCCTACGCCCGCTATTCGATGGACGACCTCCTCGCCGCCGCCGCCCACGAGACGCAAGGAGGCGAAACCCTCCAGCAGGAGTGGAAACAAACCGCCGACCGCCTCGGCACCTTCCCCTCCCAGCACCTCCTCCGCGCCTCCGAGATGGGACGCATCGACTACAAGAAAGAGCTCTTCGACACCCGCGCCCGCCTGATCCAGAAGTCCGAAACCCTCGACGTCCAGCTCGACCCCCTCGACCTCGGCCTCGTGGATGCCCTCGGCAGCAACGACGAGGAAATCCGCATCCGCATGCTCCAGCTCCGCTCCGTCGAACGCCTCGCCGACCTCGCGCTCGACCGCCGCATCGCCCGCCTCCGCAAGATCGACCCCCTCGCCCCGCTCCGCCATACGTCCGAAGACGCCAAAACCGTCTTCACCGAATTCCCCGTGAAGGCCGATTTCGACATCGGCTTCGACAACCTCTTCATCCTCTTCCAAGCCGTCTTCGAAGAAGGCCAGATCTTCGTCTTCCGCGACATCCGCATCGAATCCGGCGCCCTGCCCCAAGACCCCCTGCGGGTCAAGGCCACCCTCAGCGCCCTCCTCTTCGAATAATCCTATGAAATCCTTCCGGAAATGGCTGCTGTATTCCGACGCCAAGGCACCCCTCCTCGTGGCGCTCGCATGTTTTCTTGCCGTGAGCGCCTGGCTCGCCTGGCAGGAGTTCGACCGCGTCCAGACGGAAAAGGCCAAGGCCCGCGCCGCCGCCGAAGAGGCCGCGCGCCCCAAGACCCCGCCCCAGCTCGACCCCGTGCAAGGACTCGGCGTCCTGCCCTACGTGGAACGGCAGCTTTCGCCCGACACCCTGATCATCCCGGTGGACCCCTTCCTCCCCACCTATGAAGCCCTCGTCGTCGCGGGCATCGGCGAACGAAACGGACCCGGCGCCCGACCCCTCTCCCGCGAGGACTGGCGCGAACGCCGCCGCGAACGGCGCGACCCTCCCCCCGGAGGAAGACGCCAGCCCGACGACGACTGGGACGACCCCCGCGCCACCCCGCCCGGCACCGTCCGGCAACCAGCCACCACCGCACTCCTCAAGCCACGCCTCACCTACAACGGATTCCTCCAGCGCCCCGACGGCACCTTCGCCCCCCTCTTCCACGACAACACCGACAAGTCGCGGAAATTCGCCGCCGCCGGCAGCGAAATCCACGGCGTGAAAGTCCTCTCCGCCGACAAAAACCTCGCCCGCGTCCAAACCCCGGACGGCACCGTCCACGACCTCAAGCTGGGCGACGGCGTAGACCTCCCGCAATGATTCCCCCTGGCGCCCCGCCCCGCCGCGGGACGAGCGGGCGGAGGCGATGGGAGCCGCTTGGGGAATCCGGTGGTTCCTGCTTCCGCTACCCCTCTTGGGGTGCTATGCTTCGGGTTCCATGTCGTTGTCTGGAGGTCATTCCATGTCTCAGCCCACCATCCTGTTCGAGAGCGAGCACCAGGAGCTTTTCGCCCTCGATACGGACCTCTCCCGTCCCTTCCCGCTTCACGTCCCCAGCGCCCTCGGAACGCTGCGGTACTACGTGTGCCTGCGCGTGCCGGAGGACCGCGTGGCGGACCTCGCGGCGACCCGCGTCCACATCACCGTCGGAGGGCTTCGCCCCGACGACGTAACGCTCGGCTGGGGCGACGGCGTCGCGATTCCCCAGGAGATCCCCTCGTCCGTCCCCGGCGAAACCTGGGTGCTCCACAGCTGCGCCAGCCTCTCGCGCGGCGACGGGATCGTCGCCTTCCACTCCCTGCCGGACGGTCTCGGGCGCGCGCCCTTCCTGCTTTGCACCTGGCCGCGCTTCCTCTCCTCGGGCGAGGCCGACCAGTTCATCGCCTGCCAGTCCGACCCGTGCTGGGCGCCCACGGGCATCCCCCTCGGCGCGATTGGCTGCGGGAAGGTCGACCTCTGCCGCGACGGCCGCTTCCGCGGCTTCACCGGGAACAACAACCAGGACATGGCCTTCGAGGAGCCCGACGGACTCCCCGGCGCGCGCCTCGAACTCGAATGCGACGGCGTTCGCCGCGCAATGGCCAGCCGTCCCGGCGGCGGCGTGCCCCCCGTCCCCTCGCTCGAGGCGGACGGCGCCTTCCCGCAGATGCGCCTGGCCGCGAAAAACGCCTTCGACAACCTGGACGCCGAGATTCTCGCGACCGGCGCCTTCGCTCCGCACGACCTCGCCCTCTCGACCCTCCCCGGCGCCCTCTTCCGCTGGACGGTCGCGAACCGCGGAACGTCCCCCCGCACGGTGGCCTGCCGCTTCGCCTGGCCGAACCTCGTCGGCCGCGGCGGAGGCATCGGCCGCCCCGAAGCCTCCGTCGGAAAGGCGGACGGATGCTACATGTACTGGGACGCACCGGACGCGCCGACCCTCGAACCGCTCTCGCGCGACGGGCTGTCGCTCCTCCGCTTCGGGAACGCCCTTCCGGGCCCGCGCGCGAGCGCGGACGGAAGCCACTGGCTCGCTTCCGCCGCGACGGCGGACGTCGCGTGCGAGGCTTCGGACCCGCGTCTGGGCGCACTCTCCCGCACCTTCACGCTCGCGCCCGGCGCCTCCGCGTCCTTCGACATGGCGCTCGTCTGGGAGATGCCTCACGCCATCGACACCATCGGCGTCGACCGCGGCCACGTCTGGCAGGAGCACTTCGCCGACGGCGCCGCCATCGCGAAGGCGCTTCTGGACAACGCCGATGTCCTCTTCACGGAAGGCGCGGCCCTGCGCAACCTCCTCGCCGATGCCGGTCTGCCCGAATGGCTTTGGCGCCGCCTGTGCAACTGCTGCTATCCGCTGGTCACGAACTCCGTCCAGGAACGCGACGGGCGTTTCAGCATCAACGAAGGCCCCACCGAGATGTCCGGATGCTACGGCACGCTCGACCAGCGCATCGGCGCCCATCCCGCCACCCAGATCTTCTTCCCGGAACTCAACGGCCGCGAACTCCGCCAGTTCGCCTCCCTCCAGGCGGAGAACGGCGGCATGCCGCACGACTTCGGGCTCGGCCACCTCCGCCGCGAGCCGGACGACACCCCGTGGCCCGACCTCACCTGCTCCTTCGTGATCCAGGTGGCACGCCACGCGTGGACCACCGGCGACACCGCCTTCGCCCGCGACCTTTGGCCGAAGGTGCGGAAGGCCGTCCTCCGCCATCGCGAGTGGGCCGCCGCCGGAAACGGCGTGGCGCAGGTGGGAAGCGGCCTCGGAACCAGCTACGACGGCTACCACTACCATGGCACGACGGCCTACATGGGCACGCTGTGGATCGCCGCGCTCGACGTGGCGCGCGCCTGGGCCGCGAAAATCGGCGACGGCGGGTTCATCGCCCTCACCGACGGCTATGCCGACCTCGCGCGCAAGCGCATCGAAACGGACCTCTGGAACGGCTCCTACCACCGCGCGTACGCCGACGCCGCCTCCGGGGCGCGGAACGACAACCTCCACGGCGGAACCCTCGGCGGCGAATACTACGACCGGATGCTCGCCGGACGCGACGTGCTGCCCGCCGACCGTCTCGCCGCGACGGCCGACGCCCTCCTCCGCCTGAACGGCAACGAGGCCTTCGCCGTCCCGCCGGACGAAGTCTCCTCCGACCTGCGCACCCACACCGAATACGGCTGGCTCCCCTACGTGGAATGCTTCTGCATGGCCCCGCTCGCCGTGCTCGGACGCACGGAAATGCTGCCCGTGTGGAAGCGCATCCTCCGCGCGATGGACGACGAAGGCCGCCGGCCGTGCGACACCCGCCTCATGTACCAGCCGGTTTCCGGAAAGCCCAGCTGGGGCTCCTACTACATGACCGCTCCCGCAAGCTGGCTGGTGTACGATGCCATCAACGACTTCGTCTTCCGCGCCGACGACGGCGCGCTGCGCTTCCATCCGATGATGGACGGCCCGGCCGCGCTGGTCCATCCGCTCTTCTGGGCGAAAGCGTCGCGCCGCGGCAACGAATACGAAATCGAGATCGCGCGCGTGTGGCCCGGAGCGGACGAAGCCGGAATCCGCCTGCTGGAAGTACCCGCTGCGGCGGATGGGCCGGTCTTCGGCGGCACGCCGCTCGATCGCGAATCCACCGAAGGCGTCTATGCCCGCTACGCGCTTCCCGGAGCCGTCGCCCTCCGCCCCGGCGCGACGCTGCGCTGGACGCTGGGCTGAACCGCCTCCCGACAGCCCCTCGAGGAACAAACCGTGAACGATCCCTCCACCGTCGAGCGTTGGACAAAACGCCTTCTCGAGACGATCCGCCTGGCCTCGACCTCTTTGCCGGACGACGTGCTGGAGGCGCTGTCGCGCGCTCGCGCCGCGGACGCGGACCATCCGCAGGCGGCCTCCGCGCTCGATCTGCTGCTGGCCAATTGCCGTCTCGCCCGCAAAAACGGCGTGCCGCTTTGCCAGGACACCGGAACCGCGACCTTCTTCTGGCGCGTTTCGGACGGATGCGGCGAGCGCGCGCTGCGGCGCGCCGCGTCCGCCGCCGTCGCGGAGGCCACGCGCCGGGGATGGCTCCGCCGCAACACCATCGACACCCTCTCCGGGAAATCGATCGACACCAACGTGGCGCCCAACGCCCCCGTCTGCCACTTCGAACCAGGTGAAGAGGGCGACGATGCCGTGGAAGTCACGCTCCTTCTCAAAGGAGGCGGCAGCGAAAACATGGGACGCCAGTATTCCCTGCCCGATGCCGGACTCGGCGCGGGAAGAGACCTCGACGGCGCGCGGAAGTGCCTTCTCCACGCGACGTGGTCTGCGCAGGGAAAGGGATGCGCCCCCGGAATCTTGGGCGTCTGCATCGGAGGCGACCGCGCGGAAGGCTGGCTCCACGCGAAGCGCCAGCTGCTGCGCCGTCTGGACGACGCTTCCCCCGACCCCCGGCTGGCCGAACTCGAGCGCCGGACGCTCGACGAGGCGAACTCGCTGGGCATCGGGCCGATGGGCACCGGCGGGACCACGACGCTTCTCGGCGTGAAGGCGACGGCGCTCGCGCGCCTTCCCGCCTCCTGCTTCGTGACCGTGGCGTACAACTGCTGGGCCTGCCGCCGCGCGACCATCCGCGCAACCGCAGACGGCCGCGACCTCCCGGAGACGAGGCGATGAACGAACTCCGCCCCCCCTTTGCGCCCGATGCGATCCGCTCCTTGAGGGCCGGCGATGCCGTCCGCATCTCCGGGCGGATCTTCACCGCGCGCGACCGCGTGCACAAGTTCCTCTTCGAAGGCGGCGACCCGGGCGTCGACCTGCGGGGAAGCGCCATCTTCCATTGCGGGCCGATCGTGCTGCCGCTAGAGGCGGACGCGGAAACTCCTGCGGCCTGCGCGCCGCGATGGCGCGTGGTTGCCGCCGGCCCCACCACGTCGATCCGGGAGGAGCCGTACATGGCCGACATCATCGCTCGCCACGGCGTCCGCCTCATCCTGGGCAAGGGCGGAATGGGAGAGGCCACCCTCGCGGCATGCCGCAAACACGCCTGCGCCTACGTGCAGATCGTGGGCGGGGCGGCGGCGGCTCTCGCGGCGCGCGTGCGCGAGGTGGAAGACGTGCGGTTCCTCGACGAATTCGGCGCGACCGAAGCCCTGTGGTCGCTCCGGGTGGAAGGGCTGGAAGGCATCGTGGGCATGGACTGCCACGGCGGCGACCTCTTCCGCGACATCCGCGACGCCTCCAAAGCCCGCCTCGACCATCTCCTGTCCGGCCAAAGGAACGGGGGATGAAAAAAGGCGGAGCCCCCTGGTCCGGGGCTCCGCCTTTCGCGCGGCGGGAGGGGCGCTACTTCTCGAAGGAGAATTCCATGTCGGTGGCCCAGGAGTCGCTCCAGTAGTCGTGCAGGGCGTAGATGTTCACCTGCGAAACGCTGCGGTTGGAGGCAAGCTCGAAGGATCCGCCGCCGTCATCGTTCACGCGGAAGTTGAACTTGACGGTCTTGCCGGCGTCGATGGCCTCTTTGACGAGCGGCATCTCGCTCCACGGGATGGAGGCTTCGAGGATGCGGGTGTTGCCGTCGCGCTTCATCACGAGTTGGCTTTCCTTCACGGGGCCGCCATCGTTCGGGGCCTTGGGCTGGCGCGGATAGAAGTGCTTCCGAGGCGCGCCGGGCGAGTAGAGGCGCCAGGTTTCGGTGCCGCCGCCGAAGGCTTCCGCGACTTGGTTGAAGACGAACTCATAGTCCGTGCAGGGCCACGCCATGAAGCGCGGCATGGTGCCGGGAAGGTAGTCGGAATAGCCTTCCTTCTCGTTTTCGGGCACGACGTTGAAGGCGATCTGGAGGTTGTCGGTGCGGTCTCCGGAAGGGATGTCCGGGTTGCGGCGGTAGGTGTAGCGGCGGACGCCTTCGGGCCAATGCAACGCGGTCTTGGAGCCGTCCGGATTCAGGCGGTAGTAGGTTTCCGGATAGAAGTAGGAGTCGTCGTCGCGGGTTTCGAAGCGGACGTTCCCGGCGTAGGGGGTGGAGTCGGCCACGCGCATCGCCACGTAGAAGGCGGCGTCGTCGTAGGCGAGGTTGCAGACGGCGGTGCCGTCGGCCACGCCCTCCTCGAAGGTGGAGAAGGGAAGCCAGGCTTTTTCGGTGAGGCTTGGGGCGCCGGAGCCGTCGCGGCGGGCGGCTTGCGGGAGGGTGCCCTCCCAGTCGGCAAGGTCGCCGTCCACGGTGATGGAGCGCTTGGCGACCTGATTCACGCGCATGTCCTCGGTCATCGCGACGGAGCCGTCGGAGCCGGCATCGAAGGAGACGGTGGCGGTGTAGAGGTTGGCGGGGGAGGCTTCGCCCGAGATGATGGCGAATTCGAGGTCGGCGGATTCGCCGGGGGCGATGTCGACGGCGCGCTCGGGGGTGTCGAGCCCAAGGCCGGCAAGGGAGACCTTGACGGTGCCGTGGACGGGACGGTTCAGGATGTTCTTGAGCGAGACGCGCAGAACGGGGTTCTCGGCGATGGGAGCGAGCATGTCGCGCAGGGTGACCTGCACGGGCTCGTAGCCGCGGATGTCGGCCGATCGAATGGCGTCGAGCAGGGCGTCGAAGGAACCTGCCGAGCCGTCGGTGCGGAGAATGTAGCCGAGCCCGTTGAGGGGCACTTCGAGGGTGGAGCCGGTCTTCACGGGATTGCCGAAGTAGTCGAGCAGGATGAAGCGCCTGGCGTTGGAGAGGGTCATCCGGCCGTTTTGCATGACGGCGGTGGAGAGCCACCGGTTTTCGAGGGCGGAGCGGGCCTGCTTGTCCGCATCGGGGGGAAGGGCGTCGATCTGCGCCTGGATGGCGTCGAGTTCTTCGCGGCGGCCGAGTTCGAAGACGGTGCGGTAAAGGAGGCGCCGGCGGTTGTAGAGGCCGCCGAGGTCTCCGACGACGACCGCGCAGCCGTCGTCGGGGTCGCCATCCAGGCCGTCGAAGACGAAGACCCAGGGCAGGCCGTCCTTGAAGAGCACTTCGCGGAATTCGCGTTGCCCGATGTGGAGCTGGGTGGTCGCGACGGCGAGGGCGGGCGCCCAGGTTTGGACGATGCGGTCGGAGACGGGGCCTTCGTCGGTCTGGTACCGGATGCCGACCACGTTGTAGGAGGCGTCGTGGAGGACGCCTGCGGTGCGGGACTGCCCCTGGGCGCGCATGGATGCGATGGCGGCGGCGACACGGTCTTCGGAGTTGGCAATCCAGCTTTCGGTATCCCAGACGCGGGTCGGGCCGCGCACGTTGTCGCGCTGGGCCCATTTTTTCACGAGCGGCCCCCATGCGGCCATGGGCTGGTAGTGGATGGAGGTGAAGTCGAGCCACTTCAGGAAGTCGTCGGTGCCGTCGCAGAAGAGCTTGTCTTCGGTGTTCATGGTGGAGCAGGTGCCGCCGATGAGCACGTCCACGCCCCAGGCGGCGCGGGCGTCTTCGATGCCTTGGGCCATGGCGGTGTAGAGTTCGCGGTAGCGGAGCATGTCGGCGCCCCAGCCGGAGATGGAGATGCCCTCCCAGGGCTCGTTCCAGAGTTCCATGGCGTTGACGGGTCCGCGGGGCCAGCCGTAGGTGCCGGCGATGCGGGCGGAGAAGGCGCGGTAGTCGTCGTCGAACTCCGGGAGGGCGGCCATGTCGCGCTGCTGGATGGTCGGGATCTGCACGCCGTCGTCGTCGAGCCACTGGCGGAAATCGCCGTTGGGCTGCTGGCCGTGTCCGGCGGCGGCCATGGTGATCATCACGGTGATGTCGTGGTCGGCGAAGCCGTTCAGGATTTCGTCGAGGCGTTTGAAGTGGTTTTCAAACCCGCGTTCGGTCATCGCGACGTAGCCCCACTCGATGCGGACGCCTTTGATGCCGAGGCGCTGGAAGAGGGCGAGCGACGCGTCGCACACGTTGTAGGTGGGGATGTCCATGGCGTAGGTGGGGAACTGCACGCGGCCGGGGACGGGTTTCGGCCCGCGGATGAAGGCGGAGCCGAACTGGCGGCCTGCGCCTTCGATTTCGAGCACGGCCACGAAGGCGCCGAAGGTGTCGGGAACGGGGAGTTTCACGGTCACATCGCTCCACCCGCCGGCGGGGAGGGTTGCGCGGAAGGCGGTCGGTTTCAGCTCGCCGGTGCGTCGGCAGCCCAGTTTGAAGCAGTCGAGCTGGTCGGAGAAGGTGGAATAGGTGTAGACGTGAACCGCGCCCTTGGCGTCGATGGGCTGGTCGGTACGGTTCGCGAGCTGCCAGGTGAATTCGACGGGCTCCTTCGGGAAGAAGACGTTCGCCGGGGACGAAGACGCAATCTGCTGGACGGAAAATTGCGTTGCCAGTTGGTCCGGCTCGAGCCCGAAGGCCACGCCGTAGCCGTCGAGTTGCACGGCGCGTGCGCCGGGCGGAAGGGCCAGGGCGAGGGCTGCAGTGGAGAGGCAGAGGGTGCGTTTCATCGTTCGTCGCATGATGGATGCCTTTGTGTTGGGGGAGACTCGAGGAAGGGCGCACGCGTTCCGTGGGTACGTCAACAACTGGATACGAATGGTAACAGCCCGTTCCGGCGATGTCGATGGAAATATGTGCGCCAGCGAAAACGCGAAGTGCGACATGGAACGCATGCCTGGGGGGAAACGGGGTCAGGCCTTGGGGCGGGATCGGGCGAGGCGCAATGTGTCCCGCCCAGGCGCTACCACTGCTCGAAATGGACGGCGCTGTCCCGGAAGCGGGTGCGGGGGCGGGGCCTGTCGCCGACGACCGTGCCGATCGCGGCAATCCCGACGGGCAGGATGGTCTGCGGGAGGGCGAGGAGCTGACGGACGGCCGCCACGCGGTCGCGGCGTGGATGGACGCCGAGCCAGCAGGATCCCAGCCCGAGGAAGGTTGCCGCGAGAAGCAGGTTTTCCATCGCGGCGCTGCAGTCCATCACCAGATAGGCCTCCTGCCTGCCATGGGCCCTCTCCTTGTCTCCGCACACCACGATGCCCATGCCGGCGTCCGCAAGGAACGATCCGCGGGGAAGCACCCCGGCGAGGCTGACCAGCATGCCCGGATTGCGCACCACGACGAAGTGCCAGGGATCGGAGCATCCGGCGGACGGGGCGGACATCGCGGCCTTGAGGAGGTCGTGGACGTCGTCGTCGGAGACCTGGTCGAAGGTGAAATTGCGGCAGCTGCGCCGCTGGAGGAGCCGGGCGACAAGGGGGTTCATCGCGTGCCTTCCGTTTCCGGCCCGGGCAGGATGGGCACTGTGTACGAGGCGCCGCACATGTGGCAATGGATGGTGATGTCCGGATCCTGTTCCGCCATCATCCGGCGTTCGTCCATGGAGAGCGTGTCCAGCGTGGAAAGGGCTCGTTCGCGCGAGCACCTGCAGGCGAAGCGGAGGGGGCGGATCGCGACATTCCGGAGTTCGCCCACGCTCATCTCGGCGGCCCAGGCGTCGAGGGTGGCGACGGAATCGAGCGCCTCTTGGGCGGAGCCGTCTTCAAAGCGGGCGCGCAGGCGCTCGAAGGCAAGCGGGTCGCCGTCGGGCATCTTCTCGGCCAGGACGCCGCGGGCCTGGTCGATGTAGCCGTCGTACGAATCGCTGGAGATGAGGACGAGGGCGGGGCGTTGCCGGGAGCGGTTGAGGTAGGTGCGGAGGGCGGCCTGCACCGTGGCGGGCTGGGTGTCGAAGGAGCTTTGTTCGAGGAGTTCGCCGGGAATCGAGCGCAGGATGGTTCCGGAGGCGTACGCGCCGAGCACCTCGTCCATGGGAATCGGGCTGCGCCCGTCGAAGGCATCGAGGATCTTCACGGTTGTGCAGCCGCGAAGGCTCCCTTCGAAAGACGCCTCCACCAGCAGGCCTTGGAGCGGGCCGTCCACGGCCAGGCGGAGCGATACCACCTCCTCCGAGCGCGTCAGGTCCATGCCCAGCAAGGCGACGCCGGAGAGGGCGTCGGCCAGGGCCAGTCCGGCGGAGGGTCCGCACAAATGGCTGCGCTCGAGAGCGCGGGCGGATTCGGAGGTCTCGACGAAGGCGAGGCGGATTCCCGCTTCCCGCCCAAAGGCGGTGGTGAGGCGATCGGTGGATTTCGGCATCAGCATGGCGGAATTCCTTGCGAGCTCTGGCGAGTCTTCACCCGGCACGGATGGCGGCGGCGAGGGCGGCTCCGAATTCGGAGCACTTCACTTCGGTCGCCCCTTCCATCTGGCGCGCGAAGTCGTAGGTGACGGTCTTGGCGGCGATCACCTTGTCCATGGCGGCGAGGATGGCGTCCGCCGCCTCGGTCCAGCCCATGTAGCGGAGCATCATCTCGCCGGAGAGGATGAGCGAACCCGGATTCACCTTGTCGAGCCCGGCGTACTTCGGCGCGGTTCCATGGGTGGCCTCGAAGACCGCCACGCCGGTCTGGTAGTTGATGTTGGCGCCGGGGGCGATGCCGATGCCGCCGACGGTGGCGGCGAGGGCGTCGGAGATGTAGTCGCCGTTGAGGTTCAGGGTGGCGATGACGTCGTATTCGGCGGGGCGCGTGAGGATCTGCTGGAGGAAGGCGTCGCAAATGCAGTCCTTCACGACGATTTCGCGGCCGGTCTTCGGGTTCCGGAAGGAGCACCACGGGCCTTGGCCGACGAGCTGCGCACCGTACTCGCGCCGCGCGAGCTGGTAGCCCCAGTCGCGGAAGGCGCCTTCGGTGAATTTCTGGATGTTGCCCTTGTGGACGAGCGTGACGGACGCGCGGTCGTTGGCGATGGCGTAGTCGAGCGCGGCCCTGACGAGCCGCTCGGTGCCTTCGAGGGAGACGGGCTTGATGCCGATCGAGGCGGTCTTCGGGAAGCGGATTTTCGTCACGCCCATCTCGCGTTGGAGCCACTCCACGACCTTTGCGGCTTCGGGCGTACCGTAAAGCCATTCGATGCCGGCGTAGATGTCCTCGGTGTTTTCGCGGAAGATCACCATGTCGGTGCGTTCGGGATGCTTTACGGGGGAAGGCACGCCTTTGAACCAGCGCACGGGGCGCAGGCACACGTAGAGGTCGAGCTGCTGGCGCATGGCCACGTTGATGGAGCGGATGCCTCCGCCTACCGGCGTGGTGAGCGGCCCCTTGATGGAGACAAGGAAGTCGCGGCAGGCGTCGAGGGTCTCTTGCGGGAGCCACGTGTCCGGCCCGTAGACGGCGTTCGACTTCTCGCCGGCGTAGACCTCCATCCAGGCGATCTTGCGTTTGCCGGCGTAGGCCGTCTCCACGGCGGCGTCCCACACCGCCATCGCGGCGCGGGTGATGTCCGGCCCCGTGCCGTCGCCTTCGACGAAGGGAAGGATGGGATGGTCCGGCACGTCCAGTGTGCCGTTGGAAAAGGTGATGGGCTCCCCGTCGGCGGGAAGGCGGATTTTGTCAAAGGCCATAGCGCGCTCCTCGATGCCAAAAATAAAAAAGCCGGAGACCGATCCTTGAGCGGACGCTGTGCCACGCCCTGGGTTGGGTGGGGGGAGGGTGAGGGCGGGCAACAGGAGCGAGCTGGGAGATCATGGATGGGATGGTTGCATCGCTCCCTAAATATGGATCGGTCTCCGGCGAGGGGAATCATCTCATGAGGCAGGGCCGAAAGCAAGCCGAAAGATTCGAAAAAATTTGCGTGCCGAGCGGGTCGCCCTCGGCGTAGGCGTAGAGGTTCAAGCCGCCGGCGAGGCCGAGGGGGTCGGGCGAGAGGAAGCGCTGCAGCGAGGCGCTGTAGAGGCGGTGGCGCGTGAGGTAGAGGGGCCGATGTGGTCGGACACGGCGACCTGCTGCACACCATGCCCGCCGAGCCAGGCGAAGGGCGTGGGGTTGGCACCGGTGGCGCCCCAGTCCTGCCCATTCGGGCCGTAACAGGCGGTGTGGAGCGTGTTGCCGGCAGCGTCGGTGAGCGCCACGACGGAGCCGTACTCGTCGCAGTGGGCGACGGTGAGGGCGCCGGAAGCGGCGTCTATGAAGCCGAGCAGCCGTCCGGGCGCCCAGAGGTAGTAGCGCAGCGGCGTCGCCGGTGCCGGCGTCGGCACTCCATCAGCGGGCGCTTGAGCGGGATCGGCATGGTCGGGGATGAAGAGGCGGTCGCCGGTATAAGAGGCGGTTGCCGAGGGGATCGTAGGAGTGCGTTCAACGCACGAAAGGCGCGAGAGGCACGAACAGAGAGGAGAGCTGGCCGAGGGGGGAGTAGGCGGCGGCGAAGACGCTGTTTGAGCCGGAGACGAGGCTGGTCAGGGCGCCGTTGCCGTCGTAGAGGTAGGTCTCGGCAATGGGGGCGTTGGTGTGGGAACCGTAGCGCACAGAGGCCGCGACAAGGCGGTCGGCGGCGTCGAAGGTGTTGGTTGCGTACCGAACGAAGACGGGCGCGGGGTGAGGCCCGGCGGTGATATCCTCGCGGGTCTTGAGTCCCGCCGCGTCGCGGGTGACGGTGCGTCCGGCCAGTGTGCCGACCGACCATGCTTCGAGACGCCCCGCCGCGTCGTAGCGGTTGGTGGCGGCTATGCCGCCCGGCGACGTGCCGCCGGTGGGGTTGCCGCTACATCGCGGGATACCGCTCTTCGCTCCGATGCTGTGCATCGGCCATGAAGTCGCGGTCGCCCTTCGGCACGGCCTTGGGCTTTGCGCTCTTTCATTGCCCGCGCCGTCCCATGCGAAGTGCCACGTGTGGCCGAGCCAGTCGGAGAGGGATACCAGCCGCCCGTCGGCATCGTAGGTGCGGGTGACATTTTTGCCGGGGGCATAGACGAGGTTGGTGACCAGCCCGCCCGCGTCGCGGGCGTAGGCGGCGGTGAAGGTGGCATTCGAGACAACGGTCGTGGCGGCGGTCAGCCGGTCCATCACGTCGTAGCTGAACGAGAGGCGCGCCGTTTCGTTCGAGGCGGTCAGGAGATTGCCCACCGCGTCGTAGGTAAAGGTTGCGTGTCCTTCGTGCCCTTCTTGGCTGAACGCATCCCGCGCCACCAGCCGGTCGAGGGCATCGTAGGCGTAGCGTACCGTGTTGCCCGCGCCGTCGGCGCGGTTGGTGAGGTTGCCGGCGAGGTCGTAGGATGAACCTTCGCAGATTGGTGACGTGCTTACAGTGACGCGAGCCGGTGAAACCGAAGCATCGGATGGCAAAGGTGCATAGGCTCGAACGGCAAAAGGCAGCACTATCGTCGCAACAAATGCTGCGACGCAATGCTTTACATGCCTATGCGATGCCTGTTGCATATCTGTATAAACTGTTAGAGACTCAATGAATAGCAAAACTTCCAATCATAACCGACAATATCATTTGTCGAACTATGGGTGTCAGCGAGCTACCACACTTGAATTGGCCCGTTAAGGTAGGGAACGAAGTGCATAGCTTCCGAACCACGAAGATGCCTGTTGTCAAGTGGAATTGTGATTTTGCAGCCGTCTGTCGTAGTCACCTTCAACGCTTGGAACTCTTCCAACGTCACATCTACAACCGTTGAACCGATAAGCTTACAAAGTGCATCACGCGAACCAGGTTCAGGAAAGCGATGTTCTACGCCCTGAATCAAGATGATCGGATTCGATAGACTGCGAAGTATCGCGCCATCAAAATGGAATTCCACGTAATCACGCACGAAACACACGGCGGATATTTCTTCGCCGCGCAAATCAGAAGGGTGATACATAATTTTTCTCACTAGCATCCCATAGGCGGACCGGCAACCGACCGGTTCCCGCAGTTGGCACACTTTAGGGGCGGGGAGTTGCCTCTAAAGATTTTGCAAAAAAGTGTCGGCTTCGGAGGCGTTGGCCTGTAACCTACAGGCATTATGAAAAAACTACTCCCCCAATTGCTTGGGTTCGCGCCTCCGAAACCAACGAAGACAGTGTACACCGTGCTGCGGCAGCTCGTCCAGTGGATTCCCGCCGGGATGATCCAGCGGCTCGCCGAGGAGTACAAGCTCGACATCCGCAAGTGGTCGGCGGTGAGCCATGTGGTCGCGCTGATGTGCGGGCAGCTTGCGGGCTGCGACAGCCTCAACGGGATCGTGGACGCGGCGCGCGTCCACGAGGGCGAGTGGCGCAACATCCGTGGGGCGCAACCGCCGAAGCGCAACACGTTTTCCAACGCGAACCGGCATCGCGACGCGGCCATGGCCGAGCGGCTGTACTGGGAGGTCTTCGATCATCTGGTCACCGTCTGTCCGGGGTTCGGGCAGTACAAGAGGCACAAGGGCTTCCTCGCGCGGATGAAGCGCGGCATCTTCGCCATCGACTCCAGCACGATCAAGCTGTGCCTGAACTGCATCGACTGGGCCCGGCACCGCAGGAAGAAGGCGGCGGCAAAGCTGCACATGAACCTCGACGCGGGCAGCCGCCTGCCCGCCGCCGTCGTCGTGGAGGATGCGGGTCACCACGACTCCAACAGGGCGGAGACGCTCTGCGCCGGGCTGAAGGCGGGCGACGTGTGCCTCGCCGACCGCGCCTACACGGACTTCTCCTTCCTCGACAGCCTGCGGGCGCGCGGCATCTTCTTCGTGGTCAGGCAGAAAGCGAACATGAAGTTCAAGCGCGTCAGGTGTCTGCCGGAGAACCGGGACGCGGGCATCATCAATGACGAACTCGTCGAGCCATCCCTCGCCCGCTCAAAACAACTCTATTCCGTCCCCCTGCGCCGCGTGACCGCGAACGTAGAGGTGAACGGCAAGATGATGGAGATGACTTTCCTGACGAACAACCTCGGCTGGAGCGCGCGCACCATCGCGGAACTGTACCGGGCGAGGTGGGCCGTCGAGTTGTTCTTCAAGGAGCTCAAGCAGACCTGCCAGATACGCGACTTCGTCGGGTACAACGAGAACGCGGTCAAGTGGCAGATCTGGACGGGGATGCTCGTGCACCTCCTGCTGCGGTTCATGAGTCATGTCGCGGACTGGAAGCTGAGCTTCTCGCGCCTCGCGGGCGTCGCGCGCGCGGCGGTGTGGGTCAAGCGCGACCTGATTGAGATGCTCAAAATCTATGGGACAGCACCGCGGCCAAAACCGGGTGAATCCCGCGAAAAACCCCCGCCCATACAGGCCTTTTTCGATTTCTGGCGGCTCGACTATGGGACAGCAGGGCCGTAAAACCCAGTAAAAACGCGAAACGGCCGGTCGCTCCGGGAAAACCTCAAACCTGAAACCACAAAAAAGACATCAAAAACCCAAGCAAATCCGCATGGGTAAGGGTGAATTGTGCCGCCTATGGGATGCTAGTGAATTTTTCTCATCATATGTTCGCCTACTCAACGACCCATCCATCCAAACGGCCGGGAAGATTCAATTCCCATCTTAGATAGTAATCCGCAGCTTCCCGTGCCGATCCGAATTCGCAAGCTGACTGCTCGGCTAGGACAAGAGGATTTTCAGTTGATGCTCGGCGGGCGTAGCAAATGAACCTGTTTGGAGAGACATGGTGAATAAAGATGCCCTCGTGAATCGCATCCGTGTTGTGTGAATCAGAAGGCTTAGCAGGGAACCATTCTCGGTCGGCAAGCAGAAGTGCTAAATGGTCTCGAACCTCGGCATAGCTCAAAGTCTCTGCAGGAAGAAGACCAAAAGCCTTCCGTTGATCCATATTGAAGTGTTCGCCTTCAAGCAATCTAGTAATTATCTGCGACGGCATACGCATTTTGACTCCTTATTATCGGAAGCATTTTTCATAATGCACCCTAGAAATCGCCTGTGCTAATGGTGTTGGGGTTAATCGGAATGTGCGGATCGGACTTCTCAATGACGCATGGTTTCACCAAAAATTCCATCGTTTTCCTGAACCATCCTGGAACATCGCGGACTCAGCACAGTCTTGATCCTCGCTACGCAGGGAAATGCTGACTACAGTTTTGTCGCAAAACTCTAAAGATATCAGATGATTGTCCACTTCATGCGCAACGATAACAGTCTTGCCAATCAATTCACACAATGCGTCGCAATAGCCTGATGTGGCAGGTTTTAACGTCGCATTGTATTTTATTACATGGGGCAACGTATAGGCATTAAATATAGACTCGTCAAAATAGAACTGAATGTAGTCATGAATAAACATAACTCCAGTCAATATTCGACCTTCTAAAGTTTTGAGCAATGAGGCGCAATTAGTATTTACGTTCATAAGCCACCTACTTTGCGGGTATGTGCCACCAAGGGGCCAAAGGCGAAAACTACGTTCACTCATATTCCGCGCTAGCGCGTAGGCCATCATGAGAGAAGGATCAGCGTCCGTATGCTTTATCCACAAAGGCAATAACCCCGTCGGCCTCAGCCCATCCTGTAGAACCAAGCAGTCTTACGACAACGCCACGATTTTCAACAAGTGCCTTCCGAATAGCGCCTAGGATTTCCAGCCCCGAGCTCCCCAAATGCAAGGCATCGTCAAGTTGTCCGAGCAAATCAATCTCATTGCCTTTCCGGCATTCGGACATGAGTCGTTCAACGAAGTGATAAACATCATCGGTGTTGATGGTCGTAAGTGCATTCATGGCATGTAGAAGGAATCAATCCTGAATGAACCCGGCGTCGTCACCGCCTCAATGCCACCCCCTGGGTTTGGCGGGATACCCGGCGCTGGACGCGTAATCACCGGTGCGCCGGGTTGCACTCGACCGGTCAGGATGAAGTCGAAATTAGCGTTCTGCGGTGGAATGCCGTAACGACCGGCGTATCCTGGATTGAGGGGGCTTTCCAGAGACAGAAACTGTGACGCTGTTGTTTCACTGCGGCCAAGAACACCACCCTTGTAAACTGTCGTGCCGCCTTGCACTTGTCGCAATGCGGCTTGAGCTTCCGGCGTCCCAGACTGAATGGCAACGCCATGAGGAGTGTTTATCGTTGTCGCAACAGATCTGGTGCCCCCCGCCTTGGCATACGGTGCGGCGATGGTTGCGGCGATGATCAAGGTGTTGCCGACGATCTGGCCGCGCCCCCTGTTCCCGCTGTTCCATGTTTCGGCTATGCCTTCGGCCATAGCCTGGGCAGTCTGTACGGGATGCGCAACAGCATTGAACAATCCCGCCGCCGTCTGTATCGGATGGCGCACAACATTGTAGAGACCACCGACCGTACCTGCAATAGCATCACCGTAACCAGCAACGAACTGCCCGACGTCTCCGAGGTAACTGCCTGTCTCCCAATAGTTGTTTTCAGGACACAACCCCAGCGGATCAATGTAGCTCAGCGGGTCGCCCTCGGCGTAGGCGTAGAGGTTGAGGCCGCCGGCGAGGCCGAGGGGATCGGGCGATAGGAAGCGCTGCAGCGAGGCGCTGTAGAGGCGGTGGCGGGTAAGGTAGAGCGGGCCGAGATGTTCGGAGACGGCGACCTGCTGCACACCATGCCCGCCAAGCCAGGCGAAGGGGGTGGGATTGGTGCCGGAGGCGCCCCAGTCCTGGCCGTTGGGGCCGTAACAGGCGGTGTGTAGCACCGCGCCGGAAGCGTCGGTAAGCGCGATGACGGAGCCGTACTCGTCGCAGTGGGCGACGGTGAGGGCGCCGGAAGCGGCGTCTATGAAGCCGAGCAGCCGTCCGGGCGCCCAGAGGTAGTAGCGCAGCGGCGCGCCGGTGGCGGCGTCGGCCTCGATCAACGGACGCTTGAGGGGATCGGCATGGTCGGGGATGAAGAGGCGGTCGCCGGAGATGATGCGGTTGCCGAGGGGATCGTAGGAGTGGTTTAACGCAGAGGCGCAGAGACGCAGAGAGGAGAGCTGGCCGAGGGGGGAGTAGGCGGCAGTGAAGACGGTGTTTGAGCCGGAGACGAGGCTGGTCAGGGCACCGTTGCCGTCGTAGAGGTAGGTCTCCGCAACGGGGGCGTTGGTGTGCGAGCCGTAGCGCACAGTGGCCGACACCAGGCGGTCGGCGGCGTCGAAGGTATTCGTGGCATAGCGCACGAAGGCGGGCGCGGGGTGCGGCCCGGCGGTGATCTCCTCGCGGGACTTGAGCCCCGCCGCGTCGCGGGTGACGGTACGGCCGGCCAGCGTGCCAATGGACCATGATGCGAGACGCCCCGCCGCGTCGTAGCGGTTGGTGGCGGCGATGCCGCCCGGCGACTGTGCCGACCGGTAGGAGCTTGCCCAGCACCGTCCCATGGCGAAAGTGCCACGTGTGGCCGAGCCAGTCGGAGACGGTTGCGAGCCGTCCGTCGGCGTCGTAGGTGCGCGTGACGCTTTTGCCGGGGGCATAGACGAGATTGGTAACCAGCCCGCCCGCGTCGCGGGCGTAGGCGGCGATGAAGGTGGCATTCGAGAGGGCGGTCGTGGCGGTGGCCAGCCGGTCCATCACGTCGTAGCTGAACGACAGGCGCGCCGTTTCATTGGATGCGGTCAGCAGATTACCCACCGCATCGTAGGCAAAGGTTTCGTGTTTTTCGTGCCCTTCGTGGCTGAAGGCGTCCCGCGCCACCAGCCGGTCGAGCGCGTCGTAGGCGTAGCGTACCGTGTTGCCCGCGCCGTCGGCGCGGTTGGTGAGGTTGCCTGCTAGATCGTAGCCGTTGGCGAAGACCTGCTGACCGAGGGCGTTGGTGGCGGCGAGGGGGCGCGACAGGGCGTCGTAGGACATGGTGTAGACGCGTCCCTCGGCGTTGGTGTACACGGTCCAGTTGCCGAGGCCGTCGTAGCCGAAGGAATCGGTCGCGCCGGAGGGGCGGATGGCGGCGGTGCGGCGGCCGAGGGCGTCGTGGGTGTAGTGGCGGCTGCGCCCGCGCGGATCGGTGGTGGCGGTGACGCGGTCCAGGGCGTCGTAGGCGGTCCACCAGCCGCGGTCCAGGCCGTCTACCGCCAGCACCGGGCGGTAGAGCCAGTCGTAGCCGTAGTCCGTGCGCACGGCGGCGGCATCGAGGACGGAGGTGGCGCAGCCGGCCCGGTCGTCGTACCACGTCAGTTCCTCCCAGCGGGGGGTGTGGCGGCGCGTGATGCGCCCGGCGGCGTCGCGGTCGAGGCTGACGCATGTGCCGCGCGTGTCGGTGAGGGAGGCCAGGCGGTCGACGGCGTCGTACGTGTTGGTCGTGAGCGAGCCGTCCGGCAGTTGGACGGCGGCGGGCTCGCCGGAGGGTGTCCAGAAGAGGCTGGTGGTGCGCCCGAGGGGATCGGTGACTGTGGCGGGCATCCCGCGCGGGCCGTAGGTGCGGCGGACAGTGTGTCCGGCGGCATCGGTGGTGTTGGTGAGAAGGCCGCGGGAGTCGTACCGGAAGCGGGTGACATGCCCGTTGGCGTCCTCGGCGCGCACAAGGTTGCCGGCGGCGTCGAATGCGGTGGCCGTGGTGACGGGGGACGGCAGGCCGCGGCCCTGCGTGGTCTGTGTGGCGGGACGCCCGCCGCCGTCGTATGCGAAGGTGGTGTGGCGCAGGGTGCGTCCGGCGGCGTCGAGGAGCGTCTCGGTGGCGCGCAGGCCGGCGGCGGTCCAGGTGCCGGAGAGGGCGCTCCCGTCCGGGAAGGTCGTCAGGACCAGGCGGTCGCGGTCGTCGTAGGCGAAGGTGGTCGCGAGGCCGAGGGCGTTGGTGACGGCGGTGACGCGGTGGAGGTGGTCATGGGCGAAGGTGGTGGCGCGGGCCTCGGGCGTGTTGGCGGCCAGGACGGAGCGGACGAGGCGGTCGTGGGCGTCGTACTCGAGGAGGTTGACGCGGGAGAGTGGGTCGATGTGGGCGGTCAGGCGTCCGCGGCCGTCGTGGAGGTAGTCGTGCTGCGTGCCATCGCGGCGGAGGCGGGTGACGACACGTCCCCCGTCGTCGTGCCCGCGCACCTCGCGGCGGCCGTGGGGGTCGGCGTCCCATGAGCGGGTTCCGGCGGCGTAGCCGAAGACCCACGGCTGTCCGGCGGCGGAGATCTGGTGGACGACCTGGCCGAGGCCGTTGTAGAAGTTGCGGATGGTGGTGTGTCCGCCGGGGGCGGTCTGCGAGAGGAGCGCGCCGTCGGGCGCGTACGAGGCGGTCCATGCGAACCCGGCGGCGTCGGTGGCGCGGGTGAGGTGTCCGGAGGCGTCGTAGGCGTAGGCGACGGCACGCCCGGCGCTGTCGGCGACTGAAGTGATGCGGTCGCCGGTCCACCCCACGGAGAGGGCGCGCCCGAAGGTATTGGAGACGGCGGCGAGGCGGCCCTGCGCGCCGTAGTGCAGCGTGACGGCGTTGCCGGAGCGGTCGGTGACCGACGCCAGGCGTCCGGCGGCGTCGAAGGCGTAGGTGTCGCCGAGGCGCTCCGCGAGGGTGAAGAGGCCGTTGGTCTCGGCGAGGGTGGCGGTGACGCCGGGGGCGGCGGCGTAGGTGCCGCCGGGGCGGCGCTGGAAGGCCAGGGCGCGCGCGCCGAGGCGTACCGAGGCCGTGCCGCCGGTGAGCCGTTCCGTCCACCACTGCGCGACCAGCGCCGCGAGGGTGCGGCGGCGGGCCTCCTCCCCGGCGGGCAGCGTACCCTGCTCCGCGAGCAGGTCGTCGACCACGGCGACGGCCAGGGCGGTCGGGGCGGCGGCTTCGGGCGCGGCGCGCCCGAAGCGGGCGTCGGGGTCGGCGTGGCGCACGACGGCGGCGTCGAGGCCGTGCGTCCAGCCGTGCCCGAGCGGGCCGTCGTCGAAGCGGCGGCGGGAGTCGTAGTGGCGCGTCCAGGCCAGCGGCGCGGGGCCTGCCATGGAGAGGTCGGTGTGTTCGGAGACGTAGGCCCCGGAGGGCTGCTCGACGGGGTCGGCGGCTGTTTCAATGGCGTTGGCGGCGTTGGCGAAGCGGGGGTTCTGGTGCGCGGTGTCCACGGCGTCGGGATCAATATTGCCGGGTCTGGAGGTGAAGCCGCCCGCCAGACCGCCGGAGATGATCATGCCGGTGGACCAGGCGTCTCCGGAGGGGCCGTGCTCGATCCAGCCCGTGCCCTGCCACTGGTTGAGGACGGTGGTGCCGTCACGGGGCAGCAGCAGCGTGCCGCCCGCCGCCAGGGCGGTGGCGAAGGCGTCGAGCTGCGCGGCCGGGTAGTTGGCGAGGAGCGGGCGCACGGTCGCGGCGTAGTTGCCGTGGTTGGCGAAGTGGACGGGAGTGCCGGCGGCGTTGGCCAGGGCGAGGATGCGCACGGTGGAGACGGCGGGCGCGTCCGGGGCGTTGACCTGGTCGAGCACGGCGTGCTCGAGCGCGCTGCCGAAGAGCATGTAGCCGCCGAAACGCGAGGCATCGCCGGCCGTGTAGGTGAAGCAGTTCTTGAGGTCGACATAGGGCGAGCCGGACTGTCCGGCGATGCCGATGTTGTAGAAGAAGCCCCGGCGCACCCCGCCGAGGCGGCCGGCGAGGTCGCTGACAAGGGCGGTCTGCGCCAGCCACTGCTGGCCCACGGACTGGAGGGCGCGGGCGCGCGCTGCCACGCCGGTTCCGTCCGCGGCGCGGGCCCGCGCCAGTTCGGTGGCGGCCCGGGCGCGCATGCCGCCGGGATGGTCGCCGCCCATGCCGAGGACGATGACGTAGGTGTTGGTGGTGGCGCGGACGAGGTCGTAGGGGGCCGACATGCTGGCGTCCGGGTACGCATGGTCGACGGCCAGGGTCAGGGTCACGCCGGCCTGCGCGGAGCCGGCGGACTCGGCCAGCACGGTCTCGTCGTCCACGTGCAGGACGGCCCCGGGATAGGCGTGGCCGGGGGAGTCGGTGTAGGATATCCAGACGTGCCGCGTGGCGACCTCGTCGAGCCAGAGGGTTTTCGAGGCCGTGCCATGCGTGACGGTCAGGGCCGTGCGCCGGTCGTTCTTCCAGGAGTCAGGCTGCGCCAGGAAGTCGATGGGTTCTCCCTCCACGGTTCCGTGGAACGGGTAGGCGTCCTCGTGGATGTCCTGCGGCACGACCGAGTCGCCGCCGATGAAGGCCCGGGGCGCGGCCGCCGGATCGAGGGCGTGCCAGGTGGATGCGAGTTGGGCGGCGAGCTGGTCGAGGGCCGCGCCGAGGGCGCCGGCCGAGAGTCCCTGCACATGGCTGGGGCCGAGGCTGCCGCCGACGGCGGCCAGCAGGCTGCTCCGGCTGTATCCGGCATCGGCGAGGATGTCGCGGTGAGGCGTGATCCGGCGGGGCTTGAAGCAGGGGTCGAGATAGTAGCGTACTTCGTCGAACTTCAGTGACACCCAGTAGTGCTCCAGCCGCACGTCGTAGCCGGCGGGAGAGCTGCCGGAGCCGACGCAGTAGGCCTTCAGGCCGGCGGCGGCGAGCAGCCCGCTCACGTCGCTCCAGGTCCCGGTGGCGGAACCGGTGGCGCAGCCGAGCCAGGCGGCGGCGTCGTAGCCGTCCGCCGTGCCGCCGAGCGGGATGCGGAAGCCGCCGTCGAATTCATTGGCGGGGGGCGCGACGTGCATCAGGGTGGCGTCGTATCCCGAGGCGCGTAGCAGCGCCACGAGCAGCAGCGCCTGGTCGGCGGCGTTGCCCTCGCGGTCGAGCAGCGTGCGCCCGGCGCCCCGCAGGATGCCGGGGGAGGGGGCGAAGCGGATGTGGTCGCGGACGAAGAGGTAGCAGCGTGCCCAATTGTAGTCGAGGCCGCGCGCCGTCTCGGCGATCAGCTCCCCGTCGCCGGGCGGGACGCTCTGCGGCAGTTCCGGCGTCCAGCCCGAGGCGGGCACGGGCTGCGGCGCGCCGCAGGGGACGACCGCATCCGGAGTCCCGGCGAGGGGTGGTTGCGCGGAGGGCGGCATGGCCAGGGGGCGCACGACGGGGCCGGTCGCCGGCGGCGGCACGGCCGGGGAGCCGCCGACGCGCCAGCCGGTCCATTCCGGTGTTCCGGTTGCGGAAGTCGCAACGGCCAGCGGCAGCAGGAGGGCGAGGAGTGGTGCCGGTATCCGTTTCATGGCGCGCTCCTCTCCTGCAGCGCGGCGGGGTTGCCGGCGGGGGTGGGCGCGGCGGTGGCCGCCCCGCCGTCCATGCCGGTATAGACCGCCGTGACGCGGTCGTCGGCGTCGCGGTAGTAGCGGATGGCGCCGGAGGCCGCCCCCGGCGTGGCCTGCGCGGGATCGGTGCCGGCCAGCAGCTCCTCGTCGTCGGGGCAGCCGTCGCCGTCGCTGTCGCGCAGGAGCGGGTCGAGGCCGTAGCGGTAGATCTTGACCCAGTCGGAGAGTCCGCCGCCGCTGGTGTCCCACAGCAGGGGATCCGTGCCGAAGTGGAGCATCTCCATGCCGTCGGGGATGCCGTCGCCGTCGGTGTCGATATCGCCGCGCGCGGAGAGGAGGAAGAGGGCGGCGTGCGGCGCGGCCACGGCGGCGGGGGTGAACGGGGCGGTGGCCTGCACCGTCCCGGCGTAGTTCCAGAGCGGCCCGGCGGCGGGGTTCGTCCGGGTGAAGATGTCCACCGGCAGGTCGCCGGGGGTGTAGAGGGTGAAGCCGAAGCGGCCCGGATCCGACGGCGCGACGAGGGCGAAAGCGACGCGGCTGGTGTCGGCGGGGGGCACGGGGGCGGCGGGGCCGGCCGGCCCGTTGGTGGCCGCCGAGCGGAGGTTCTCCAGGTACTCGTCGAAGCGCTCGGCGGGAATCAGGGTCAGTCCCAGTTCGATCCGGTCGCGGGCGCGTTCGCGGTACCAGCGTTCCAGGTCCGCGCCGGACAGCCATCCGGGCGGATCCCCGTAGGCCGCGCGCGACCACGCCTCCGGGTCGTAGGCCGGCACGGCGCTCGTGCGCACCGGAAGGCCGCCGGCGGTTGCGATCCAGACGCGGGAGGCGCTTTGGGTCTCGACGATGCGCAGCGGCCAGGCCGGGACGCCGGCAAGCGTCCGGGGCGGCGACGCGTTGGTCAAGGCGGCAAAGGCGGCGGGATCGAAGGAAACCGGCGGATGCGAGATGCCGAAACGGATTCCGCCGGGCGGATAGCAGGGCGCCGAAGCCGAGAGCGCGCCGTATTCCGCGGCGACGAGCGCGTCGAAGTCGGCCCAGCCGGACAAGTGCGTCCCGGCGCCCGCCGCCGGCGCAAGGGAGAACCATCCCAGACACCCTGCCGCACACAGGCCCCGTCGCAATCGTCCCAGCCGTCGCAGCATGTCGTACTTTCTTTTCGCGGTCTCCGTCGCCACTCCGCCGGGCGACGCAGGCGCCGCCCGGCAACGACGGCGAGCATACTCCACGGACGCCGACGGTGTCAAACGGGGATTGCGCCGCCCTAAAAATTTGCGTGACCAAATTTGCGTGTCGGAGTTTCCCGTCGAGGGGTGACCTGCGACCTGCGACCGGCGGCCTTCGGTGGCAGGAACGGCGCACGGCGTCAGTCCTTGCCGTCTCTCCGCTTGTCGCTTGTCGTTTGGTCGTTTGGTCGCCAGCCAATGCTTTTGTGCCTTGTGCATCCATCCGGATTCTGATACCCTGTGCGCAATTTCGTCATTTCGCGCCTATCGTCTATCGGTCAGGACACAAGGTTTTCATCCTTGGAAGCGGGGTTCGACTCCCCGTAGGCGCGCCACTATATTTTTTCTTGCGGCAACTGAATCCGTGACACCTGTCACGGCATCGAGAGGAATTGCGCCATGGTGAACCTCACCTTCTACGGTGCCGCGCGCACCACCACCGGCTCCATGCATCTCGTCGAGGCCAACGGCCTCCGGATCCTCCTCGACTGCGGACTCTACCAAGGCCATCGGAAGGAAGCCTTCGAGCTCAACCGGACGCTTCCGTTCGATCCCGCGAAGATCGACGCGCTGGTCCTGTCCCACGCCCACGTGGATCATTGCGGCAACATCCCGTCGCTCGTCCGGCGAGGCTTCCGCGGCCCGATCTACTGCACTGCGGCCACCCGCGACCTCAGCGACATCCTCCTGCGCGACTCCGCCTATCTCCAGCGCAACGACCTCGAGCGCGTGAACCGCAAGCGCAAGGCCCAGGGCAAGGTCCTCTTCGAGATGCTCTACGACATCAAGGACGTCAACCGCACCCTCCCGCTCTTCCGCCCCGAGCCGCTCCATGCCGCCATCGACATCGGAAACGGCGTCTACGCCGTCCTCCACGAAGCCGGGCACATCCTCGGTTCGGCGTTCGTCGAGCTCATCGTCCAGGACAAGGGCGGCGGCTTGAAACGCCTCGTCTTCTCCGGCGACCTGGGCCAGACCGGCCAGCCCATCCTCAACGATCCCGCCCCGCTGCCGGCGGCGGACGCGCTGATCATCGAGAGCACCTACGCGAACCGGGACCACCCGAGCCTCGAAGACGTGCGCGGGCGCCTCAAGGGCTTCATCGAAGACATCCACCAGCAACGCGCCCGCTTGATCATCCCCGCCTTCAGCGTGGGCCGTACCCAGCAACTTCTCTACTACATCGGCGAACTCCTCGAGCAGCGCCGCATCCCGCCCACGCCCATCTTCGTGGACAGCCCGCTCTCGACCAAGGCCACGAAGATCTACGCGAAACACCGCGAATGCTACGACCAGCCCGCCGCAGCCCGCCTGCGCGCCGGCCGCGATCCCTTGAAGTTCCCGGGCCTTCGTTTCGTCGATTCCGTGGAGCAATCCATGGCCCTGAACGAAATGGAAGGCCCCATGATCATCATCGCGGCCTCCGGAATGTGCGAAGGCGGCCGCATCCTCCATCACCTCAAGCACGGCATCGGCAACCCCCGCAACATCGTCCTGATCGTCGGCTTCCAGGCCGAACACACCCTTGGGCGCCGTCTTGTGGAACGCCGGCCCGTCGTTCGAATCTTCGGCGACGAATATCCGCTCGAGGCGCGCATCCACACCATCAACGCCTTGAGCGCACACGCCGACCGAACGGGGCTGATGAAGTGGTTCCACAGCTCGCCGACCCCTCCCAGGCGCGTTTTTGCCGTCCATGGCGACGAGGCCCAGTGCAAGGCGATGGTCTCGCTTCTCAAGCGCAACGGCGCCCCCTCGGCCATTGCGCCGGTGAGGGGCCAGAAGGCGCGCATCCGCTAGGACGTGCCGTCGATGGGGCAAGACTCCACTTCGCGCTTCGACCTCGTGATCGTCGGCGGAGGCGCGGCAGGCCTCATGGCCGCCTGCCAGGCGCCGCAAGGGCTGCGGATCGCCGTCTGCGAGCACCTCCCCGAGGCAGGCCGCAAACTGCTCGCCACAGGCGGTGGACGGTGCAACTTCACCACGGCGATGGATTCCGGCGCCCTGCCCGCCCTCTTCGGACGGCAGGGGCGTTTCATCGTTCCGGCCCTCCGCGCGATGCCGCCGCAAGGTCTCCGCGACTGGTTCGCCCGCATCGGCGTGCCTTCCGTGGTGGAAGAGGGGCGGTTCGTCTTCCCCGAAAGCCATTGCGCCGCGGATGTCCGGGACGCCCTCCTCGCCCAAGCCCGAAAGCGCGGCGCGACAGTCCTCCTGGGAACGAAGGCCGAATCCCTTCTTCTCCGCGAAACGGGGCGCGATGGCGGAAACCGCATCTCGCGCGCCGTTGCGGGCGTCCGCACGTCCCGCGGCGTGCTGCGCGCACCGCATGTGCTCCTTGCGACGGGCGGATGCTCCATGCCCGCGCTGGGATCGGATGGAAGCGGCTACGCGCTTGCCCGCGAGGCGGGTCACACGACGAGCCCTCCCCTTCCGGCGCTCGTCCCCCTGCGTGCGGCCGACGACTGGGCGAAAAAGCTTCCGGGCGTATCGCTGGAGGAAGCCCTTCTTCGCTTCGAGCCTCCAGCGGGATGTTCGCCGGCCCTTCGACGCGCCGGAACACGCGAGGAATACGGCCCCGTGCTCTTCACCCACCACGGCCTGAGCGGACCGGCCGCGCTGAATCTGTCCGGAATCGTCGCCGCGGCACTGGAGGAACAGGCAGGCCAGCCTTCTCCGGGCATCCGCGTGATCTTGCGCCCCATCGCAGGCCGGGACGAACGGTCCTGGCAACGGCAACTCGCGACATGGCGGGCGGAGGGCGGAAGGCGTTCCGTGCGAAACCTGCTTTCCGGCGTCCTGCCGCGTGCCGTTGCGACAACGCTCTGCTCGCTCGCGGAAGTGCCGGACGTCGCGCTCGCGCAAACCCCGGGAAAAGCGCTGGCGCGGCTTGCCGGATACTGCGGCGGCACGCCGCTGGCAATCTCCGGAACCGACGGCTGGAACCACTCCATGGTGACGCGCGGGGGCGTGACGCTCCCGGAAATCGACCCCGCCACCCTTCGAAGCAAACTCGCGGATGGACTCTCGTTTGCCGGCGAGGTCGTCGACCTGGACGCCCCGTGCGGCGGGTTCAATCTGACCTGGGCCTTCGCCAGCGCCACCCTGGCCGCTCGATCCGTCGCGTCCGCCTGACCCGACGCCACCCGCCCCGGCGGGCTCACGTCCCGGCGTTCAGGCGGCGGCGCTGGGAGTAGTTGGCCATGGCCCATTCCGCGACGGCAAGAACCAGTACAATCCAGAAGAGGCTTTCCGAAAGCGGACGCCCGCGGCGGCGTTCCACGGCCATGCGCCGCAGATCCGCGGCGTCGCGAGCCACCGGCAGCGAATCGATGCCGACGAGACGCGCCACCTCCTCCGGAGCGACGGGCTCGACGTTGGATTCGGCGCGCGCGGCGTTCACCGCGAACGCCGGTTCGGGCGATGCCGCATCCACACGCCGCAGGTAGAGCCCCGGGACCGCGAGCGAATCGATCACGAAGCGCGTGTCGCCGCTTTCGGTACGGATGGCCCTCACGGCCAGCGGCATGCCGTCGGGCGAAAGAAGCCCGTCGCTTTCCTTGTACCCCGGAAGACAGGACTCCATGGGGACGTCCTCGGCGCACGCGAGAGCGGGCGGCGGAAGGCCGAAGCCGCCGGCGAAGCGCGACATCTCATGCACCAGCGGGAGGAACAGCGCGGTGAGCGGCAGCGTGCTCCACCGGCGGTCCGCGGAAAGCGCGCTCAAGAACACGCGTCCGTTCCCGACCGTGCGCGCCAGGAGCATCGGCTCCTCCCGGTCGGTGTCCAGAAGCACCGTGGTGTCGGGCTCGAGCGTGTCGAAGGCCAGATGGCGCTTGAGCGCGATGGTGGGCACGACGCCGGACGGAAGCGCGAACTCCGCGAAGAGCGGATCGGCGCGTTCGCGAAGGCGCAGCAGGCGCGCGGATTCGGGTGGTGGGATGTCGCGGACCGCAGCGGGGAGTGCCGGGAGAATGCGCCATCCGGCATAGGCCGAAACGTCCGAACGATCGCCCGGCCACAGGGAGACCACGCCGCCGGAACGCACATACTCTTCGAGGTTCAGCAGGGCCTGCCCATCGACGGGAAGCGCATCCACGAGAAACACCGCGTCGAAGGCGCGGAGGTCGGTCGAAGCCAAGGCGGACGGATCGATGCGGTTCACTTCGGGGCCTTCGCCGGAGGGCCGGAGCGCCGTCGTCAAAAAGCGGGAGGAAGCGGTTTCGCCCACGACCAGCACGGGCAGCTCGTCGCGAACGCGGAGGACATAGAGGAACTCGTTGTCGAAGGGAAGCGAATCCGGCGGCAGGTCGATACGGGCGGCAAGCGTCCCGGCGGGCAGATCGTCGAAGGGGATGGAAGCGGCGAGACCGTCCGCATCCCCGGTGGGGGCGGCTTCGCGGATCATGGCGTCGCGATCGTCCACGGCGAAGTCGGCGGACAGCGGACGCGGGGCGCCGGTGCGCCCGAAGTGAGCGGTGACATGCGCGGTCCCTCCGGCCATCAAAAGCGCCGGCTCGACCTCGACGGATTCGATCCATGCGTTTTCCGGGGCGACGGCGCCGGAGAAGAGCGCAAAGCAGACGGTTTCGTCGCCAAGGATTCCGGGATCCCATGCGGAGGAGGCGGGGGCGGCATCCCCGTCCACGGGCTCCGCCTCCCCTCCCCCGGCCTCGGCCTCGGCGGCGGCGGCGCGGAACCCGTTCCAGGGGAGCGCCTGTCCGTCGGTGAGGAGGTAGATTTCGCATTCGCGGCCCTTGGAGAAGCGCGCGAGCGAATCGGCGGCCATGCGAAGAGCCTCGTCGAGATGCGAGGAGCCCGGAAGCCAATCGAGAGCATGGACGGCCTGGCGCACGGCCGCGAGGTCGGAGACAGGCTCGGGCACGACGGGATCGACGGCGTCGCCGGCGAGGAAGAGGCAGGCGCGATCGCCGGGGGAGAGGTCGTCCAGCACGCCTTCGGCCGCATCGCGGGCGAGGGTCCAGGCGCTTCCGCCTTCGACTTCGTAGGACATGCTGTACGAAGCATCGAGGACGATGGCGATGTCGCGCGGCACGCGCCCCAGCCAGTCCCCGAAGTCCGTGGCGCGGATGACGGGCAGGGCGAAGGCCGCCGCGAGAGCGAGGATGAGCAGGGTTCGGAGGAGCCAGAGCAGGAAGTTTTCGAAGCGAAGGCGGCTGGCCGAGCGCTCCTGCGCGGCCTTGAGGAAACGGATGGTCGGGAAGGTCTGGTGAACCTTGCGGTGGCGCTGGAGCAGGTGAAGGGCCAGCGGGACCAGAGCCGCGGCCGCGAACCAAAGGAAAAAGGGCTGGAGAAAGGTAAGCATGGCCGGACGGCGCTAGAGTTTGCGCCCTTCCTCGAGCTGGACGCGGGTGAAGCCGTTCAGGAGCGGGTCCCCGATGTCCTCGAGCCAGGCGGCCAGCCGTTTGCGGAGCCGGGCGAGCTCATCCGCGCACGTGGGGTCGGAGGCACGGTTCACGCGCTCCCATGGATCGGTTTCGAGGTCGTAGAGCTCGTCGATCGAGACGGGATTCCAGACGTACTTCCAGCGCTTGTCGCGGAGCATCCGCTGACTGAAGAGTCCGAACTGGTTTCCGAAATACTGCGAGAGCATCGCATCGCGGCCTTCGAGGCGGCCGCCTGCGAAAACGGGGGCCAGGCTCATGCCTTGGAACGTGGAAGGGCGATGCGCACCGGCGAGATCCACGAAGGTGGCGGCGAGGTCGAGGGCATGGGAGACGAAGTCCGTGCAGGTCGATCCGGGGGGGATGCGGCCCGGCCAGCGCGCGAGGAGCGGGACGTGCGTGACGTCGTCGTACATCACGTAATGCTTGTCGATCATGCCGTGGCTTCCGCAAAGGTCGCCGTGATCGCAGGTGTAGATCACGAGGGTCTTGTCTTCGATGCCCAGGCGGCGGAGTTCGTCGAGCACGCGGCCGACCTGCGCGTCGAGAAGCGAGATTTCGCCGAGGTAGCGGGCGACGGTGGGCGCCCACTCTTCCCACGGGCGTCCGTCCAGCTTCCACGAGAGGAGTTGCTGCCGCTGGATGGCGGGCTTGTTTTCGAGCGGGTCGCCGAAGCTTCCCCACGGCGGGATCCGGGCGGGATCGAAGCGGGATGCGTAGGGCTCGGGCACGACGTTGGGGAGGTGCGGTTCGACGGGGTCCCAGCGGAGGAGGAAGGGACGCGACGGATCGGCGGCGCGGGCGCGCAGGCGCTCGATGACGGCGTCGGCCACCCAGGCGAGGCGCGACTGTCCGGGACGAATGGCTTCGTCGGTCTCGCCGAACCAGCGGTTCCGGAGGGGGCGTGGGGGAAGGCCCTGCGCGGCGCGCCATGCGCCGTACCCCGCGTCCGGGAAGAAGGTGTCGAAGGCATACGCGGGATGGAGGGGATCGCGGTCGGACCGGTCGTGCCACTGGCCCAGGAAATCGAGCGCATACCCGGCGTCGTGAAGGGCGCGCGACCAGGTGGGGAGTTCGTCGTCCGGGGGGCGCGGTGCTTCGGTGCCTTGGTTCGCAAGGCACAGGTGGCGGCTGGGCCAGCATCCATGGAGGAGCGAATTGCGTTCCGGCACGCAGATGGGGGATGGCGTAAAGGCGCGCGTGAAATTCATGCCCTCGGCGGCGAGGCGGTCGAGGTTCGGGGTGATGGGCAAAGGGTGTCCGTTCGCGCCCACGCAGTCGAAGCGATGCTGGTCGGCGTGGATGAAAAGGATGTTCGGACGGTCGGGCATGGGAAGGCCTGCTTTCGCCGGGGTCGTTCCGGAATCCCTACGGGGCGCCGATGTTCCGCGGGGAGGAGCGGATGTTCGGGCGGCGCACCGGTTCGGACCGTCGTTCGAGTTCCGGTCCGCCGGAGGCGTCGGGATCCGGCACGAAGGCGTCCGCATGGCGGGGCGATTCGAAGACGGCGCGGGAATAGCCCTGGCTTTGGACGGCCTCCACGAGGCTGCGCATCATGCGGTCGGAAATCTCGCCCTGGGTCTTGAAGACGATGGGGGTGTCCGGCGTGGCGCCCGCCTTCTTCAGGCGGGCGGGGAGGTCGTTCATCACCACAGGCTCGCCCTCCAGCGTGATGCGCCCGTTGCTGGAGACGTACACATAGAGGACTTCGCCCGGACGCAGGCGGGTGCCGAGGCATCCCGTGGCGGCGAAACACAGCGCGAGGAGCGCGAGGCACGGCCAATGGAATCGCATGGTGTCTCCCTGGATCGGTTTACAGGCTCAATTCACGGCTGCGGCGTGCCGCGGCGCGGATGGTCCGCCCGAGGACTTCGGCGAGATCGGACTCGGACATCACGTCGAGGCCCGCGGCGGTGGTGCCCTTGGGCGAGGCCACCGCCTGGATGAAGGCGGCGGGATCCTGCCCGGTTTCGAGCAGATAGCGGGCGGTGCCAAACATCGTCTGGAGGGCGAGCAGGCGGGCGGCGTCCTCGGGCAGTCCCTCCGCGACGGCGGAGGAGGCCATGTCCATCATCACCTTCGCAAAGAAGGCGGGGCCGGAACCGCTCAGTGCGGTCACCGCGTCGAAGCACGATTCCTCCAGGCGCACCACGCGACCCGAGCAGCCGAGCAGCCGCTCCGCGGCGGCGCAATCCGTCTCCGTGGCCCGCGCACCGGGGCAGTAGGCGCACATGCCGGCGCCCACCTGCACCGGCAGGTTGGGCATCACGCGCACGAGGCGCGATCGGGGGGCGAGGGCTTCGAGCCATTCCAGCCGCTTGCCGGCGGCGATGGAAAAGACGAGGTGCTCCGACGTGAGCAAGGGCGACACCGTACGCAGCAGGGCTTCGAGGTCCTGCGGCTTCACGGCGAGCACGAGCGTGTTGCACCGTGCGGCGACAAACGCCGGATCGGCCGTGGTTTCGATGCCGTACCGCGCGGCGAGATCCGCGCGGCGCGCCTCCGCCACGTCGCAGGCGAAAACGGAGGCGGGAGCGGCGACGCCCCCGCGCAGCGCACCGGCCATCAGGGCTTCGCCCATCTTGCCGGCTCCGAGGAATCCGAGGCTGTCGAAGGCGTCCATCAGGCGTATCCTTGCCGTTCCAGGAGGGAGCGAAGCTGGGTCTGGAATTCACGGAGGTCCTCGTCGCTGGGACGATACCCTTCCTTCGAGGGCTGGAAGACGACACGTCCCATCTGGTCGATGCCCCAGCGCGCGGTAACGCCGTCGGGGAAGCTTGCCGAACCGCTCACCAGCATGCCAGGCAGGACCAGGCGGTCCATCTCCACGCTCACGGCGCCGCCGAGACCGTCGGGAGCAACCTCCTCGCCCATGAACCCTGCATCCTGCGCATCGCTGCCGATGGAGCCGGACGCGGCGTCGTGGGCGGGAGCCGCGGGCTCCGGCTTGTCCTGGATGGCGGCCCCGAGATCGAGCGCCATCAATCGGACGTCCATGAACGTCATGCGGACGCCGAACTCCTCCTGAAGACGTTGCTGTACCTCGGAGAGTCCTGCGCCGGCGGCAATCCATTCGCGAACCGCCTGTTGTTGAGAATCCGTCAATTCCATGCTGAAAACCTCCAAAATAGAATGGAACCATCATCCCACATGCGCACCCTTCAAACAAGCACGAATCCTGACGGGCCGCGGATGCGCAGATGCGCACGCGGTCGCTCACAGGGCACGATAGGCGTCCAGCATCCGCCGGGCGACGTCTTCCGCGCGATAACGCCCCAGCACGAAACGCCGCCCGTTTCCGCCAATCTCCGCACGCTCTTCGTCCGAAAGGGTCATCGCAGCGTAGAGGGCGTCCGCGATGGCGGAAGCATCGACATCCACCCACCACCCGCAACGCGGGCGGACGGGCGAAGGCTCGAGTTCGGACCACGGCGCGCCTTTCGTGCAGATGACGGGCACGCCGCAGGCAAGGGCCTCGCCCGCCACAAGGCCGAAGTTTTCGGATCGACTGGGCAAGACGAAAAGATCGGCGCTCCGGAGAAGGCACCACTTCCCCTCGCCCCGAACCGGCGGGAGGAACTCGACGCCTCCCGCGCCGCGGCCATCCAACGATTTCGCCGTTGCTTCGAGCGTCGCGCGCACCCCCTGTTCGTCGGGGCCACAAATCACCAGGCGCCACCCCGGAAGCGCGGGGAGCCTTCCCCAGGCCTCGAGCAGCAAATCCAGTCCCTTGAGCGGATGGAGGCGCCCCAGCGAGAGCACCGTCCGTGGGGTGGCATGCGGCGTCGCGGATGCGGCAGGCGCGTCCATGCCGGTCTCCTCCGGCGGGAAGGAGATCGCGTTGGGGACAACGGCGACCGGCGTGGAGGCCCTGCGGCCACGATGCGACGCCATCTGCGCAAAATAGGCGTCGATCCACTCGCGCTCGAGGTCCGATGTGGCATGGAGAAGGTTCGCGGTACGCAGGTTGTGGCGGTCGAACAGCCATCCCGCAATCCATTTCTTCCAAGCGGAATGCTCCAGTCGCACGGGATCCAGGCAGCCGCGCGGCGACAGCACGAGCTTCTTCCTGGATCGACGCGCAAGGTGGCAGGCGTAGGCCACCGGGAAGGTCCACATCGAATGGACGTGCACAAGGTCCGCATCGCGCACCCGATCGGGAAGATGCCGGAGCATCGCGGCGGAGAAGAAGAGCGCACGCGGCCCCGTCGCGGGGAAGCATGCCACGTGCACGCCGCCCTCATGCGCCGCGCGGGCTGCGCTGGAAAGGCGCTCCTCCACGCCGAGGGTCGCGATCGACACGTCGGCGCCAAGACCGTGCTGCGCCAGCGCCAGCGTCGGGACGGACTCGGCGAGTCCGCCCTCTTCGAGCCCGGCGACGACATGCAGGATTTTCATGGCGTGAAACAGCGGCTCCACGGTTTTCCGGCAAAGCGCAGGGTGTCCCATCCCCCGCGAAGCAGGGCGCCGTCGAGCAGGCGCCAGAGGCGTTGCAACGCGACGCCCGACGCGGTCGCGCGCAACCCGTGCTTGTCGCCGATCCGGCGGAACTCCTCCATTTCCGCGGCACGCCGTTTTTCGTCGCCGCCCTGCGTCTTGGAGGCTTCGTGGCGACGGAACGCCCACCCGTACCGCCTCAGCCGGCGATGGCGCGCCCCGGCGCGAAGGAAGGCGAGCCACAGGTCGTGGTCCATGGCGTAGGCGAGCGAAACATCGATTCCGCCGGCCCGCCGGTAAAGTTCGCGCGTGAAGAAGGACGACGGCCCGTACGCATGGGGCATGGCGCGGCGATAGAGGAAATCGTGCCACCTCTCGCCTTGGATGCAGCGGAGCACGCGTCCCTCCGAATCGATGTACGCCTGGTTCGCGACAATCCACTCGGGCGCGTCCGACCGGATGGCGCGGCGCGCCGCGTCCAGCATGCCCGGAAGCAGGATGTCGTCCGCATTGAGCCACGAAAGGTAACGCCCGGAGGCATGGGAAAAGCCCTTGGCAAGGGCATCGGACTGCCCGGCGTCCGGCTCGGAGCACCACCAGGCGAGTTGAGGGGCGTAGCGTTGCAGGAGTTCCGCGGAGCCGTCCCGGCTTCCCCCGTCCACCACCAGAATCTCGAGGTCGGACGCCTTCTGCGCCAGGAGCGAATCCAGGGCCTGCGGCAGGAAACGCCCCGGATTCAACGACGGGACGACGATCGAGAACAGAGGGGGTGCGGTCATGGCATCACGGTGCATCGCCAGAGGCCGGAGCTCTTTTGGGAAGGTCCCGGAAGACCTTGAAGACCAGGTCGCTCTCCGGGAACACCACGACCCATGCGGTGAGGAAGACGAGGAGGCAATCCGTCCACAAGCCCACATGGTCCAGATACCACATCTCCAGGGCGCCCTTGTATGGAGCGATCTCCTTCGCGTAGCACTCGTCCGGCGGGAGCTTCGAATTCGTGATGAGGGTCTCCTCGTCGCGGAAGACAATGGATCCGATTCCCGTGAGGCCCGGCCTCACCGAATAGATGCGCGCCTTGACCTCCGGCGGATAGGGATCGAAGGTCTTGTCGACCAGCGGCCGCGGGCCGACAATCGACATGTCGCCCACGAAGATGTTGAAAAGCTGCGGAAGCTCGTTGATCTTCGTCTTTCGCAGGAAGCGCCCGAAGGGAAGCACGCGCGGGTCTCCCTTGGTCGTATGGAGGCCCCCCTCCATGTTGGGGGAATCGAGCAGCATCGTCGCGAACTTCCAGATCTTGAAACGCGCGTTGCGGTAGCCGATGCGGGTCTGTCCATAGAAGATGTAGTGCTCGCCGGTACACAGCAGCACGATCATCACCGGCACGAGGAGGGGGGAGAGCGCCAGGATGGCCATCCCGGAGAAAAAAATGTCCAGCAGGCGTTTGAGCGGAAGGTACGGTTTCATGGTTGTATCACCCGGAAGCTCTCGAGCGTGGCGCGCATGCCGTCCTCCGCCGCGACGGGCATCGACGTCCAGCCCAGCGCCGACTTCAAGGCGGCGTTGTCCACGAAGCTGTCTTCGGTGAGCTTGCCGAGGCGTTCGGAGTCGAGCGGCAGGCGCAGGATGTCGCCGGCGCGGGCGCAGAAGCGCATGAGGCCTTTGGGAAGCCGCCAGAGCCGCGGCTTGCGCCCGCACGTCTCGGCGATGAGTTCGATGAGGCGGTTCGTGGAGATCATCGTGTCGTCGGCGATGGGATAGACGCCATTCTCGCCCCGTTCGCACAGGGCTTCGACGGCCGCGCAGAGGTTCCCGACGGAGGTGAACGAACGCTGGTTCTCGAAGGCGGCGAGGGGCCAGGGGATTCCACGCCGTGCGACGCCCCAGAGCAGGTTGAGGTTCCCTTTGTTTCCGGGGCCGTGGATCATCGCCGGACGGAGCACGATGGCGCGGCCGTCGAGAAATCGCTCCGCGGCAAGCTTCGATCGGCCGTATGGCGTGTCGGCGTCGGCGGCTTTGGAGGAGGAAAAGTAGACGAAGCGCTTCGCCTTCCCCTCGCAGGCGCGGAAGATTTTCTCCGTGAGGCCCACGTTGACGTCGAAGTAGCTTTGGGGATCGGCCGTCTTCTTCACATCGTGTGCCTTGCCCGCCAGGTGGACGACGGCGTCGCAGGGCGGCAGGGAGCCGAGGTCGTCCCAGGAGAAGAAGGCCGCGTACGGGAGGTCGTCGCGGCGCGCCGCGGGGAGATCCAGCGCGTCGCACGTGTGGCCTTTTCCGGCGAGGTAGCGGCAGAGGTTCGTCCCAACGAAGCCGAAGGCGCCTGTCAGCAGCAATTTCATGCGTCGATTCCGTTCCGTGCGGTCTTCCGGTCACATGCGCCCGTCGAGCGACTTCCCCTTCTCGATGTGCCGGAAGTCCGGAAGGTACTCCTTCAGCACGTCGACGATGTCGGCCTTGCCGGTGTCGGGGCGGGAAAAGGCGGAACGCAAATCCGCGAAGATGGACTCCAGTTCCGCGATGGAGCGTCTCTCCGCATTTTTCACCGCGCCGAGGCGGAGAAAGGTGGTCTCGTCCCTTTCGTCGGCATCGGTGTAGAACTCTTCGAAGGTCTTTTCGCCGCTCGTGTCGCTTCCGAAGAATTCGCAGGGATAAGGGCCGAAGCGCCCGGCGGCGGCCTCGGCGGACCAGTGCGCCATCGCCGCTTTGGCCTCCGCGCTCGACGTGCAGTCCAGGCAGCCGAATCCGAGGCCGTCGAGGAGGTCGCGCACCACGGCGTCGAAGGGGATCATGTCGTTCGACGGGTCGAGGCGCGGATAGACGATGTCGCCGCTTTCCGCCATCACGGCGGCGAAGAGGCAGAGTTCGCCGGACTCGACCGGACTCACGAAGAATCGACGGATGCCGAGGGGGCACGAAAGGGGCTGGCGTTTGGCGAGGCGATTCAGCCAGCCGATCGGCAGCGAGCCGTTGGAGAAGGCCACGTTCGCGAAGCGTGCCGTCTTGATGGGAATCCGCCCGGAGTACGCCAGGATGGTCTCTTCCATCAGCTTCTTCGTGGCGCCCATCACGTTCACGGGATTGGCCGCCTTGTCGGTCGACACGCAGAAGAAGGCCTCCGGCGGGCTGCCGAGGAGCAAGTCGAGCAGCTTCTTGGCCATGAAGACGTTCGTTTCGCACATCGCCTCGATGGAATAGATGTCGCGTTCGGCGCGCACGTGCTTCCGGGCGGCGAAGTTGGCCACGATGTCGAAGGGGCCTCTCGCGCGGAAAAAGCGCGCGAAGAGATCCGATCCCAGATCGATCGGTTCGGTGACGTACTCTTCCGGAACGGCGAAAGCGTCGTCCGCCCGCAACTCGCGGGTGAGTTCGGTGAGGGCGTTCTCGTCGATGTCGACGACGGTCATCGACGCCGGCGCAAACCCGCGCAGGGCGGCTTTGACGAAGTTGGAGCCGATGGTCCCGGCTCCGCCGATCACCAGCATGCGCTTCCCGTCGATGCGCCGATGCATCTCCGCGCCGTCGCGGGCGAAATCCTCCGCCAGCAGGCTTTCCGGCCGCTTCGTCATGCGGGTTCGGATGAATTCCTCGACGTCGAAATCAAGCATGGTCTCTCCTCAGCCTCGGAAGAATGAACTCCCAGATTTTGATCGCGTACTTGGGCAGCAGCATCGGGAAAATGCAAAAATAGCCGTTGGCCCGGTTCCCCTTCACGATCTCCTCGTTCAGTTTCCGGCGGGCCTCGACGTCGCGGGTGGAGACGCCTCCCGTGCGCATCACCGTCGTGCAGACGGGCATCCAGCGCGCCTTCATGCGGTGGACGCGGAAATAGCGGATGATCAACTCGTAGTCCGCCGCAATCCGATACTCCCGGCGATCCGGCTCGTAGCCGCCCCATCGCCCGAAGCAGTCGCGTCGGATGTACAGCCCGGGGTGTGGCGGCATGTAGCCCCACTGGAGCATCCAGGGCCTCCAGAAGCGCACGAAGCACCGGCGATGGGAGCGTCCGCCCAGTTCCTTCACAAATCGCACGCTGCCGTAGAGACACTCGAGCTCGGGATCGGCGGCACGCTCCCACTCGGCGGCGATGCGCGCGAGCACATCCGTCCCGTCCAGCACGTCGTCCGCGTTGAGAATCCCGACAACGTCCCCCGTGGCCATGCGGATGCCCTTGTTGAGGGCGTCGTACAAGCCCCGGTCCGGCTCGGACACCCAGCGGATGCCCGGATCATACTCCCGGAGAATCTCCACGGTCCCGTCGGTGGACGCTCCGTCCACGACGATATGCTCCACCTCGGCGCCCTTCTGAGCCTTCACGCTCTCGAGGGCGTCTCGAATGGTCTCCGCCGAATTCTTGCAGGCGGTGATGATGGAGAATTTCATGGGCGTCAATCCTAGCAGACTCCCCCATCCCGCCTCAACGGAAGAGTCGATAGCCCCAATATCCGACCCATTCCTTCATGAAGATTCCATTCTTGAAAGAGGAGTCCGGACTGGGGAAGAAATCGCGGAGGGAAAGCGGGCCGCTACGCGAGAGCAGCGTCTCGTAGTCCGCCGCCGCAGGCACCACCTCGAGCTCCGGCGCATACCGCTCGAACATCAGAAGCGACCGCTTCATGTGCCAGGAGGAGGTCACCAGCAAAATCTTCGGGCGGGCGGCAGGCGGCTCGTCCCCGTCCATCAGCAAATCGCGGACGAACCGCGCATTCTCCTCCGTGTTCCGCGCCTTGTCCTCGATCCGCACGGCATCGGCCGGCACGCCCAGATCGACCAGCAACGGGAGGGTCGCGGTCCGATCGTTGGTGCCCGATGCGACCACCGTCGGCGCCTTGCCGGCCTTGTAGAGGCGGGCGGCATGCCAAACGCGGTCTGCCGCCGACGACATCTCCGCATACGGGGAGACGTTCGTGTTCGACGCCATGCCGCCGCCCAGCACCACGATGGCGTCCGCCTGCGGAAGCGCTTCCACCGGCTGTGGCGGGAAGCCCCTCTCCAGCCGCAACCCGATCAGCCGCTCGAACGCCGGGGTCGATCCCGCCCACAGCCAGCAGGCCGCGAGCAGGCCGAGCCCTATCGCCCAGCGCCGCGCGCGACGCCCCTTCCCGCACTCGAACCGTGCGACCACAAGGCAGGACGCCACGATCAGAAGGACGCCGACGAACTCTTTGCCGATCAGAAAACCTACAAGCTTGTTGAGATGGTACATGGAAAACACATCGCCTTGCGTTTGGCGTCCGATGATACACCGGATTCACCGATGCTGGCAATTCGAAGTCCCGCCCGTTCCGGATCCGCCGGCGAAGAACGGCTTGTTTCCTGCTTGGAGAAGCCGTATGCTTCCATTGGGCATCGCCCTTTCCACGCACCCTCCCCCATCCACAACCCCCAACAGGAGAATCCACCCATGCGCAAGCCACTCGTCGCGACCACCCTGGCGCTCGCTCTCGCCGCCGGCGGCCTCTTCGCCGCCGAAACCGTCAAGATCGGCGTTTCCATCCCCACCGCAGACCACGGCTGGACCGGCGGCATCGTCTCCTGGGCGAAAACGGCCATCGAGGATTGGAAGCAGAAGGACCCCGACATCGAATTCTACCTCGTTACCGCCGAATCCTCCGCCAAGCAGGTCTCGGACATCGAAGACCTCATGAGCAAGGGCATCCAGGCGCTGGTCGTGCTCGCCCACGAATCCGCCCCCCTTACGCCCATCGTCGAGAAGGTCGCCGAAAAGGGCATCTTCGTGGTGTCCGTGGACCGCGGCCTCACCAAGCCCGTCGAAGACGTCTACATCGCCGGCGACAACCCCGGCCTCGGACGCGTCTCCGCCGAATGGCTCGCCGGGAAACTCGAAGGCAAGGGCGACATCGTCGTGCTCGAAGGGACGCCCTGCGTCATCAACACCGAACGCGTGGAGGCCTTCATGGAGGTCATGCGGAAGTTCCCCGGCATCAGGGTGCTCGACTCGCAACCCACCGACTGGCAGACCGCGAAGGGGCTCGCCGTGATGGAGAACTACCTCCAGAAGCACCGGAAGATCGACGCCGTGTGGGCGCAGGACGACGACGTCCTCAAGGGCGTCCTCCAGGCCTATCGCGAGTCCGGCCGCAAGGACATTCGCTTCTTCCTCGGCGGCGCCGGCTCGAAGGAGATGATCAAGAAGGTCATGGACGGCGACCCGCTCGTCCAGGCCGACGTGACCTACCCGCCCTCGATGATTGCGTCCGGCATCAGCCTGGCCGTGAAGGCGATGCGCGGCGAGCCGCTCGACGGCTTCTACCAGAAGAAGATTCCCTCCCGCATCATCCTGGCGGCCGAGCTCGTCACCCCCGAGAACGCCAAGGACTACTACTTCCCCGAATCGAACTACTAGGCGGTTCCGGTCCGCCGCGGCGCGCCGCGAAAAAAACGGCGCGCCGTTTTCCTGCCTTCGAAGCGCGATCGATGCGAATCCTCCTCGTCAGCGGAATCGGCCGCCTCGGCGGCGCCGAGCGCAGCCTGCTCGACTGGAGCGGTGCCGCGCAAGGGGTCCGTTTCCATGCCGCGGTTCCGCCCGGCGACCTCGCGGAAGCCTTCGTCCGCCGCAGCGTGCCGGTGGATTCGCTCCCCACGCTCCGCCTCCATCGCTTTCGCGGGAATCCGTTCCGGCTCGCGGCGGACCTGTCCCGGCTCGCCCGGGCGATCGCGGTGCTCCGCCGCGCGCTCCGCCGCGCGCCGGCCGATCGCATCGTCGCGAACTCCCTCCCCGCCGCACTGGCGGCGGTTCTCGCCTCCGCGGGGAAGCCTCCCGTCGTCTGGCACGTGCGGGACCTGCGCTTCCCGGCCGGCGCGGCCCGTTTCGCGGCACGCCGCTGCACGCACCTGGTGGCCATCTCCCGCGCGGTGGACGCCCGCTTGCGCGAAGCACTTCCCGTCGGATGGCACTCCCGCATTTCGTGCATCCCGAACGGCATCGACTTCGGCGACCTCGATTCCCGGCGCACGGACCGGGCGACGGCGCGCAGCGCGCTCGGGCTTCCCGCGGACGCACGAATCGTCGGGATGCTCGCCCAGTCCGTCCCGTGGAAACGCCACGACCTCTTCCTGGCGATGGCCCTGCGCCTCGCCGGACGCCACCCCGGCCTCCGCTTCGCGATCGCCGGCGCCGGCACGGAAGCGCTCTCCGTCCCTGGCGCCTTGCGCCCGCGCCTCGCGACGCTGGGCGATGTGGACGGAATCGCCTTTCTGCAAGCCGTGGACATCCTGGTCCATCCCGCCGAAGACGAGCCCTTCGGACGCTGCCTCTGCGAGGCGATCGCGCTCGGCACGCCCGTGGTCGCAGTCGATTCCGCCGGCCCATCGGAAATCGTGGCTTCCGCAGGCGCGGGAATCCTCGTGCCGCCGTCCGATGCCGTGCCGGAATCCCTGGCATCGGCCGTCGATCGGCTTCTGGAGGACGCCCCGTCCCATACGGAGGCCATCGCCGAAGCGCAAAAACGCGTGCGCACGATCTTCGACGCCCGCCGCGTCGCAACGTCCATGCTGGCCTTGCTCCGCGGCGACACCGTCGCGGGCGAAAGCGCGACCGCCCCGCAAAACCCGCCCCACCCTTCGGGCAAACCGCAACAGGGCATCTTCCCATGGCCCGATCCACCTTCGCCTTGAACCTGCTCCTCTTCGCGGCCGCCTCCGCATGCGCCACGAACCTCCTCCATCGCGCCGGTTCCCCCATCGTGATGGACGGGCGTCTCATCGAGCCTTGCTGGTCGAATGCGGCGGCGCGCGCAGTCCATGTGGTCCACGGCACGAAAGGCGTCACGAACGACGCGCCCCCCATGCTCGTGCGCGCCACGTGGGACGATCGTTTCTACTACATCGGCTACGAATTCTTCGACACGAACATCACCGCGTACGGGACGGGCGTCTTCGAAGGCCCTGCGGACCGTCCGCGCGAGTGCGCCCGCATCTCCCCGGGCGCGGATGCCCCGGGCTGCGACGTCGCGGAGTTCTTCCTCTCCTGGGGCTCGCCCGCCTTCTTCTGGGAGCTGCACCACAACGCGTCGAACTGCTTCTCCGACGTCTGGTGCGCGGTCCTCCCGGAGTCCCATCCCGACGCCGGCGCCCCGCCCTTCGCCTATGGCATCTATTTCGGCCGCGAAGCGACGCTTCGGGATGAAGGCGCGAATCGCCTGGAGAGCGCCGTGCACCTCCTCCCGCGCGCGGACGGCCACCCCTCGACGATCAACGACGCCTCGGATGTCGACACCGGCTACTCCGCCGAAATCCGCATCCCCTGGGGCGCCTTCGCGCCACGCTCGCTGGCCCGCTTCCAGGGTCGCGGGGAGCCTCCGGCCTGGCATCCCTCCGGCGCCACCCTCTGGATGCTCTCGGTCTGCCAGAACCCGGACACCGGCCATCGCTACCACCACGATTCCCCTTCCTTCCCGGGCGGATGGTTCCACCACGGCGCGAAGTTCTGGCCCCGCTACCGATTGGTGGATCCCGCGGAAGAATCCGAAACGAGCAACCCATGAGCATCGCCGTCACTCCAACCCATCTCGAAAAGGCGCAGGCGCTGGTTGACGAAGCCCATGCGCATGGCGGGCTCGCGCCGATGGACCTCGACGCCTTCTGGGAAGACGACGCCCGCGCCCGCGCAGACCCCTTCTCGCCCGATGCGCCGCAAGTCGCGCTTGGCATCGGCATGTCGCACGAATGCCTCTTTGCGGAACTGGATGTCCCCGAGGACTGGTTCCGCTATCACCATGATCCCGCCTGGCTGCGCGAACTCGCCAAGGAGTACAACGACCGCGCCGAGCGGATTGTCGGCCGCCGCCTGCTGGACGAGGCGCCCCTTCCCCCGCCGGAGGATCGCTGGCCCACGCCGCGCGGCCTCGATGAAATCTTCGAGGCGGAGACCGTCTTCCACCATGAATCGTTCTGGCTGATGCAACGGGTTTCCACGCCTGCGGAGCTCTCGGCGTTGCTCGACCGCGTGGAGCGCCGTCTCGACCGCCTTCGCGAGTTCCTCCTCCCGCCCGAATGGGACCGCGCGAAGGCGCGCCTCGAACGCCGCGGCATCCCCTCCCCCATCTACCGGGGGCAACGCGGCCCCGTCACCTTCGCCTGCTCCCTCTTCGGCGCGGAGAACCTCATCTTCCTTCTCTTGGACGAACCCGCCCTCGCGGCGCGCTTCCGCGATGTCATCCTTCGGGCCATCCTCGAACGGGCGCGCATCCTGGACATCGAAAGGGGCTGGACGAATCCGGCCGACGCCCGGCATGGCTGGGGATGGGCGGACGACAACTGCTGCTTGCTCAACAAGGAACTCTACGACGTTTTCGCGAAACCCATCCTGCAGGCGGTGTTCGACCGGTATAGCCCGGATCCCGGCGATTCGCGCTACCAGCACTCCGATTCCGCGATGGCGCAACACCTCCCCACCCTCGCCGAACTGGGATTGAACGGCTGCAACTTCGGTCCCACCCTCACCGTGGAGGAAATCCGCGCACACTTTCCGCACGCCGTGATTGACGGACAGATTGCGCCGTTCACCTTCAGCCGGAACGACGAGGTGAACCTTGTGGCGGAAGCCATCCGCGACTGCGAAATGGCGAAACCCGCCCGCGGGCTGCGACTGGGGACGGCCGGCTCGATCAACAACGGGTCTCGCCTTACGGGGCTTCGCCTCGTCATGGCCGCCATCCAGCGCCACGGGCGCTACGATTCCGGACGGGAGGAGAAGGCATGAGGCGTTTCGCGGCAAGCGGAACGGCGCGCCGCGCCTGCTTCCTCGCGCTGGCCATGCTCGCGACGGGATGGGTGCGGGCGCAGGAGTTCCCCATCGAGCCGGGCGAAGCGCCGCTCGCCATCCCCGCGCCATCCCCGGCAATCCACCCCGGAGTGGCGATGGTCCGCCTCTGGCCCTGGGAAGCCACCCCCGGCGGCGCCCGCCTTGCGGCCTCGACACCCGAAGGCGAGCCGCGCGGATGCCTCGCCGCGGCCTGGGAAGCCGACGGGCCGCTGGACCTTCTCGTGGAACTTCGCGAAGGGGATTCCCGCCTGCATGTGACGGTCGCGCCCGACGCCGCGCCCATCTCCTTCGAGCCCGCGCCCGACGCCTGGACGCCGCAGGCCGGGCTCGTCCTGGAGACCCGCCCCTTCCCGGCCGGACTGGAAGCGCCCGGCGGCATCGAGGCGATGCGCACGGCCTGGAACAACAGCGGCGCGCCGCCTTTCGGGCGTTCGCTGGTGCCGAACATCTTCCACGGCATCCATCCCAACGGACCCGCACAGGCGCTGCTCGCCCGCTATGCGGGATGGTTCCGGACGGACACCCCCGGCGCCTACGCCTTCGCCGTATTGTCCGACGACGCCTCGTTCCTGCTCGTGGACGGCGCGCCGCTCGCCGAATGGCCGGGATGGCACGGACTCGACGATTCGGGACGACGAGGGGAGCGCAACGGCTCGATCGAGCTTGCGCCGGGCTGTCATTCGCTTGAACTCCTCAATGCGCAGAACGATGCGGGATTCTCCGTGGCGGCTGCCTGGAAACGCCCGGGCGACGAGCACTTTTCCATCATCCCGCCCGAGGCCATTCCCTCCCCCGTTGTCTACCATGCGTCCGTCGACGAAACCACCGCGCACGCCCCGGCGGCGTTCGGGTGGGAGATTGCGGAACACGCCATGGTGAATCCGTCCCTGGGCCTCGTCGGGGTGCGCTTCGCGGCGCTCGAGCCGCGCGACGACTGCTACTACCGCTGGTACTTCGACGATGGGGCGGCGGCCGAGGGATACGACGTGCGGCACGTCTTCTCCGCGCCGGGGGCGGTGCGCGTCCGCTTCGAGGTGCGCACGACGTCCCACGAGCCCGTCGCATCGCTCGAACGGACCGTCTCCGTCCACCCCCGATGGCTCCAGCGGCACGAATGCCCGGACGACGCCTATGCGCGACTGCGGGACGAAATCCGCGCGGAGGGGCCGGCCCCGCGCACTCCGGCGTCCCTCGCGCAATTGGTCGGGATTGCGGAGGCGCAGCAGGATTCCGACTTCCTGGCCGACCTCGCGGAAGCCTGCCACGGCCGCCGCGCGGAATTCACGGGTGCGGAGGCCGAGGCCCTGCTGCGGCTCGGCTTCTTCGCCCAGCATCCTTCCTTTCGACGCTATGCGTGGGTCGGGGATTTCTGGCGGGCGCTCCTGGACGCGGAGCCCGCGCCGGACGACGGCGTCCTCGCGCGATGCCGCCTGCATCTCGCCGGCTTCCTCATCCACACCGGCGAAGCCTTCGACGAAGCGGCCCGCCTCCTTGCGGGGATTCCGGAGGATGCGCTTTCCGAAAGCGACGGGCGGCTGCGCCTGATCTTCACGGCGGACATTCACGCGATGCGCGGCGAACGCGAGGCCGCCACGGCCCTCTACCGCCAGGCGGGCACGGTGGTCGACTCGGACAACACGGCCTATCACGTTCGCCGTCTCGCGCGCCTCGAGGCCGCCCGGCACTACCTGCGGGATGCCGATTTCGACGCTGCCGAAGCCGTCGCCCGCGAAATCGAATGGGAATGCCCGCTGGAACGGCTCGGCCTCGAAACGGGGCTCATCCTCGTGGAGTCCTTCCGCGGACGCGGCGAAATCCCCTTCGCGCTGGCGGAATGCCGCCGCATGCTCCGTTCGGCCGGGGATGCGCCGCGACGTCCGGAACTGCTGCTCGCCGCCGCGCGCCTGTGCCGGGAAACGGGGGCTGCCGAAGAGATGGGACGGCTTCTCGCCGACCTGTACGGCGACTATCCCTACAGCGAATCCGCCGCCATCGCGCGCGACGAGTTCTGAACCCGCCTGCGCAAACGCAGGGGGCGTCCCGCGCTCATTCCCCCGGTTCCGGGACGGCTTCGGCCGGCGTGGCCGCGCGTCCCCGGACCATGGCGGCGGCCTCTTCGAAACAGAGGTCGAGGTAGTCGGGGGAAAAGGCGGAGGCGTGCGGGTAGAGGAAGCAGTTCGGCGCGGCGCGCAGCGGGGAGTCCGCAGGCAGAGGCTCCTCCTGGAAGACATCGAGGACGGCGCCGCCGAGGGCGTTCTGCCGCAGCGCGGCGGCCAACGCCGCCTCGTCGACGAGGTTTCCCCGTCCGAAGTTGTAGAGGAAGGCGGAGGGCTTCAGAAGCGCGATCCGCCGCGCATCGAGGAGGTTCGTCGTTTCGGGGCCCGACGGCAGGAAGCAAACGAGATGGTCGGCCGACGGAAGCACGGCGTCGAGTTCGTCCGCGCCCACGACGCGATCCGCCGCCGCAGGGTCCGGCGCGGGGGAACGGCGGACGCCGACGACGACGGCGCCCAGGGGCTTCACCAGGGCGCCGAAGGCCCGGCCGATGTGGCCGAAGCCCAGGACGACGACCGTCTGGCCCGACAATCGCCTCGCGTGCGGCACCATCTCCTGCCGGGGCCAGACGATTCCGTAGCCGTCCTGGCGCATCGCGTTCGCGAAGGGGAGCAGGCCGTGCGAACAGGCGAGGACCGCCCCCAGCGCGGCCTCCGCCATGATGGCGCCATGGAAGGTGCCGTAATGGACCGTGACCTCCGGCGGCGGAGAAACGCGGAAGTAGTCGCGTCCGGCGGCGGGGGTGCAGAGGTGCCGGAGTTTCGGCGCTCGCCCGAACCATTCCTGGCGGAAGCGCCACACGAACACGGCGGAGGCCTCCGGAAGCATGGCCAGGAACTCCTCTTCCGTCCGGCAGAGGTGCGCGGGAACGCCGTCGGCGCAAAGCGCCTCGAAGCGTCGCACCTGTCCGTCCGTCGGCTGGAAGCAGGAAAGGGAGTTGGGGAGGTAGATGAGCCGCATGTGTGTCATGTCCCAAACCATAGCACTCGCAAACGAATTCGTCCATCCCGCTACGGGCGGAAGCCGCGGAGCACGCGCCCACCCTGCCGGGATGGCGGCGGGGAGGCGAAGGCGATGCTTCAGACGAAATCGGGGAGGTCGCTTCCGGCGAAATCCTCTTCCGGTGGCGATTCGGACGGGATGGCGGAGAAGATCCCGGGCGGCAAGGGCGGAGAAACCGCGCCGGCAGCGGCGGAAGAAGGGGTGTCCGGGACGGTCGTGGGGTTCTTTTCAACCGGGACGTCCGCCTGGGGCGGAGGGATGAGGCCGCGCCGCTCGATTTCGGCGCGGAGGACCTTCTCGCGCGCGGGCCAGCGAGCGTCGGGACGCTGCAGCGTCTTGATCCGCATGGTGAGTTCCAGGCGGCGGATGTCGTTTTCCGGAGTGGCCGGTTGCGCATCGATGCGGTCGCGTTCCGCGGAGAGTTCGTCGGCCCAGATGCGCACGACGAGATCCTGCATCGCCTCTTCCGGGGTCGACTCCTGGGCGCGCATCACGCGCGATTCGCTCCGGACGAGCGCGGCGACGAGGCCGGCGAGCGATCCGGTGGCGGACGCTGCCAGTTCGGCGAGGCGATCCACGCCGGTGAGGCGGGTTTCAAGGGCGGCGGCGACCACGGCCCGGGCGTCGGGATGGTCGATGAGATCCAGCGGAAGATAGGACTGGAGGATGGTGGCGGGCGCTTCCGCCGACTCGTGGTGCATCAGCAGCTCGCAGATGCCGTAGGCCGCCTTGGGAATGGGCTTCGGGCGGGGGGGCGCGGGAGGGCGCGAGGCGGGGAAGTCGTCTTCTCGCGGCTGGATGACGTCGTCGGAGAAGGGGAGGTCAAAGGGGATCGGGTCGTCCGAAAACGGCGGGGCATCCTCCTCTTCGGGGATCTCGGGGGGGGCGTCGCCGCGGATGTCCTGGACGGCAGAGGCGCGGATGGGGGCGATGGCGACGGGCTTCGCACGGGCGGAGCCGTCGGGGAAGCGGGCCTTCCGCCCGGCGTAGCGCGCCCGTTCGGCGCGAAGGGATTCGAGATCCTCCTCGAGGGCGGAGACGGGCAGGTGGAGCTCGTCCGCGGCGTTCTGGAGGAGGCTCGAACGAAGGACGGCCGTGGAGCAACCCGCGATGAGGTCGAGGGCGGAACGCGCGATGCGCGAGAGGACGTTCACGGCGTCCGGGTCCGTTTCCCGGGCGCGAAGCGCGCGGATTTGGAAGGTGGTGAGCGAGACGGCGGCGTCGAGGGCGTCGCGGAAGGCCGCCGGACCCCGCGTGCGGAGGAACGAGTCGGGATCCTCGCCGGGAGGGAGGGCGGCCACGCGGACGGGAAGGTCCTGCTCGAGCAGGATGGCGCCGGTTCGTATGGCGGCGTTGATCCCGGCGCCGTCTCCGTCGAAGACGAGCGTGACGCTGTCGGCGGAGCGCTTGAGAATCTCGGCGTGTTCGACGGTGAAGGCGGTTCCCTGCGCGGCCACGGCCGTCGGGAAACCGCACGCATGGCATCGGATGACGTCGATCTGCCCTTCGCAAAGGATGGCCTCGCGGCGCACATCTTTCAGGATGCTGGCGCGGGCCTTGTCGAGGGCATAGAGGGTCCGGCTCTTCCGGAAGATGGGCGTCTCCGGGCTGTTGACGTACTTGCCGGTGTTCTTCCTGTCGCGGAGGAGCCGCCCGCTGAAGGCCACCACGCGCCCCTGCGTGTCGCGGATGGGGAACATGAGGCGGCCGCGGAAGCGGTCGAAGTAGTCATCGTCGCGGCCGGGCTGGTTGGGAGGGGCGAGGAGGCCGGCGGAGACGAGCGTTTCGGGGTCGTAGCCATGCTTTTCGCCCCAGCGGACGAGCGCGTTGCGGGCGTTGGGCGCGTACCCGATGCCGAAGTCGCGGCGGACGGTCTCGTCGAGGGCGCGCGAGTCGAGGTAGTCGCGGGCGATTTTCGCTTCGGCGGTTTGGGCGAGGCAGCGCTGGTAGAAGGCGGCGAGTTCGGAGTGGACTTCGTAGAGCTTCGCGCGGGCCATGGCGTCGAAGTCGGTTTCGGTATCGACCTTCACCCCCGCCTTTTCGGCGAGCCGGCGCACGGCCTCGGGAAAGGGGAGGCCGTCGGAACGCATCACGAAATCGAAGAGGTTCCCGTGCGCGCCGCAGCCGAAGCAGTGGAAGGTCTGCCGGGCGGGGTTCACATGGAACGAAGGGGTCTTCTCGTTGTGGAAGGGGCAGCAGGCCTTGTAGGAGCTTCCGGCGCGTTTGAGGGACATGCGCGACCCGATCAGCTCGACGATGTCGATTCGCTGCCGGATTTCCTCGAGGACCTGATCGCTGATGCGTGCCATGGGTGCGGACCGAGGGAGCTACCGCGATGGTTTGCCGCCGTCGGGAAGAACGTGGTGGAGGCAGGCCGAAGAGAAACGTCCGAGGACGGACTTCTCGAAAACGGTCTTGCGCGCGTCGCCAAGCGGCAGGACAAAGACAACCGCGAAGACCACGAAGCAGAGGAGAAGCCCGCGGACGAGGCCCGCCAGAAAGCCCAGGATGGCATCGACAGGCTGGCGGATGGTGGCGTGTGCGATCTTCCCGAAGAGGAGCCGCAGGAGAAGGAAAAGGAGGGCCGACAGGAGGGCGGCAAGCAACACGGCGAAGACCGTGGACAGAAGAGGGGTGGCCTTGATCGAGCCGCCGGCGAAGACGCCTCGGAGATGCGGATAGAACCAGATTCCGGCGGCGACCGACGCCAGGGCGGCGAACAGGGAGGCAAGTTGGCCGGAAAGGCCTCGGCAGGATCCGGCGATCGCGACCAGAAGCAGGACAAGTCCTGCGGCGATGTCGATCCATTCGCCGGGTTCGATGGACTGGAGGAAAGCGGTCATGGGGCCGATACGCGCCTAGAAGCTGCGGAGCCAGTCCGCGAAGGTGTCGCGCTCGGCGGACGGCTCGGCGATCGCGATGAAGTATTCGCCATAGTCATGGGCCTCCTCCATCCGGCCCTGCCGGACACGCACGTAGGACATCAACTGGAAGAACTTCGCGTCGCGCGGGTGCTCGGTGATGGCGGCGTCGAGCGTCTGCGAGGCCTGGTCGTAGTCGGCGCTGGAGTAGAGGATCAGCGCAAGGTCGTAGAGGGCGGAGGCGTCGTCGGGACGGATGTTCACGGCCTGCTGGAAGGCCTGGATGGCCGGGGCGGGATCGTTGAGGTCGCGATAGGCGCGCCCGAGTCCCTGGGCCGCCTCGAAGTGGAGCGGATCGGCGCGGAGGGCGCGGGAGAATCCGGCGCAGGCTTCGCGGATCTTGTTGTTCTTGCGGGCCTTCACGGCGGCTTCGTATTCGAGCCTCGCCCTGCCGGGCTCCCGCAGGAGGGAATCCGGGGATGGCGCCGTGGATTGTCCCACGCCGGATGCACGGAGAAGTTCGATCGCCTCGGCGGCGACGCTGCGGCGCGGATCGTTCGGAGGCGCCAAGGCAAGGAACTTCGTGAACTGGTCGAGGGCTTTGTCGGGCATGTGCATGTTGCGTCGGTACAACTGGCCCAGATTGAAGTAGGCGACGGGGTTGTCCGGCTGGTTGCGCAGAGCCTGGAGGATTCGGAGCCGCGCGACGTCCGGACGCCCGGCGCCGACCTCGGCGAGGGACATGGCCAGGAAGGATTCCGTGGGGTCGTCGGCGATCTGGGCGGCCTTGCGGAAGGCGTCCCGGGCTTCCGGCCACTGCTCCAGGGCAAGCCGCGCATGGCCCAGGAAGAGGAGCGTGTCGCCCTCGTCGGGTTCGAGCGTCAACGAGGCCTCGAACGCCTTCGCGGCCTCTTCCATGCGCCCGAGCCGATAGAGCGCGACGCCGCGGTTGTACTGGATGGATCCGGAGGGGGGGAGTTTCTTTGCGGCGGCGTCCAATTCTTTGATCGCGGACTTCGACTCTCCGGATCGCAAGGCGTCGAGGCCACGCTGCAACCGCTCTTCGGGCCGTGCGCACCCCAGCGCAAACAAGACGAAAACAAACCCCAGGGCGGGGAAGCAAGAGGATGGGAAAGGCTTCATGAAGTGAAAGTATACTGCGGAATCCCGGCGGGAGACAAGAGCGAACGAACCGCGAAAAACGGGGGGACCCGCCCCGGCCTCGCATCTGGAATTGGCGGACAGTCATGATCCCCCAGGGGAGGCAGTCCTGCGCAGGGGAAGGCCATGGGGAAGGACGTCGGAAGGGAATAGCGGTGGCTCTGGCCGCCGGGCGAGGGCGGGCTATTCCTGGATCGTGACGGGCGTGCCTTCGGGAACGATCAGGTACAACTCCTCGACATCGCTGTTGCTCATGCGTATGCACCCGGCGCTGGACTGCCGGCCGAGGGACTCCGGCTCCCAGGTCCCGTGGATGCCGTAGCCGGAGGCGGGCATCGTGTCGCCCGTGGCCTCGATGGCCATCCAGCGGGTGCCGAGGATGTTTTCCTTGTCGCCATAGGGAATCTGGCGACCGTCGATGTACCAGATGGGTTCGACCGCCTTCACGGTGATCTTGAAGGTGCCCACGGGGGTGCGTCCGTACTTCCCGGTGCTCACGGTGTAGCGCTTCACGAACTTGCCGTCCATCGTAAGAAGCAGGTCGTTGGCGCCCTTCCGAACGACGATGGCGAAGGCGGGATTGTCCAGCAAGCGGAGGCGGTCGCCCACCTGGATGACGTCCGGGTTGCGAAGCTGGTTGGCCTTGCAGACGAGCTCGATGGTCATGCCGTGCTTGCGGGCGATGGAACGGATCTGGTCGCCGGCGGCAATGGCGTACTCCACCTTCCCGGGCATGGGGCGGGGGGTGGTCAGCAATTCGATGGAGATCTCGCCCAGGCGCTCCTCGATCTGCTTGCGGGCGGCTGCGGCGCCGGGATTGTCGAGAAGCGCGAGAAGGGCGTCGCGGGCTTCGACGAGCGCATCGTCGTCCGCGAGACGAAAGGCTTCGTCCAGCCGTGCGCGATGTTCGTCGGAAAGGGGGGGGGCGGGCGTGGCCACGACCTCCGAAGCGGTTTCGGGATCGCCTTCGGGAGGAGCTTCCTCGCCGGGGACGGATGCGGAAGGGCGCTTGAGGTAGAGCCAGACGCCACCGGCGAGAACCAGGAGGATCAACACGACCCAAGGCCACCTGGGGCGACCCCGGTAGTCCTTCGCATCGCGTGTCATGATGCCGTAGTTGGCCATAAGGTTCTCCTTTCATCCGCCGGAAGGCGCGCCGGCGCCCCCTGAAACGCACGCGAAGGCGCGCCAGGGTCCCGGTGCGCCTTCGTGTTTGGATGGACTCGCCATCCTCCGAAAAACAGTCCCCGACGTTGCAGGAAGGCCAAGGTACGTCAAGGCGTCGCAGGAGCTGCGGGGGCCTCCGCCACGGGAACGTTCGAGGCGACCGTCGGGGCGGAAAGGGTGACCGAGCCGCTGATCGCATAGATCGAGGCGGAGGTCTTGCCCACGTAGGTGCCTTCCATCAGGCGGTTCGAGAGCGTGCCCTGTCCCGCAGTGCCGGTGCCGGACCAGTCGCCCGTGAAGGTGCCTACGAGCTTGACGCTGCCGGAAGAGGCCTCGAAGCTCAACCGGATGCTTCCGGACTGCGTTGTGTCGGAGGGGACGTTCGCGGCGGTGATCTGGCCGGAATACGTCACGCCGTTGCTGTCCGCGATGGTAAGCTTGTTGCCGCTCTGGGAGACGTGGAAGCTGTAGATCATCACGTTGGCTTTGCTGCTGCTCGTGCCGGCGCCGGCGGATCCCTGGATTTCGTAGGTGTAGGCGGCCGTCACCAGCTCAAGGTTGAAATTGTTGACATTGATCGTCCATGCGCCCGTACCATAGTTGACGGTACCGTTGGCGCCATACGTAGTGTCGCTGGAAACAAGCACGCCGGATCCGTTGTCCGTAAAGGAGAGGGTGGCGGGCGTCTGGAACTTGTCGTTCTGCTTGCCTTTGGCGAAAACAGTCACGGAACCTGCGACGGGCGGATGGCCCAATGTGCCGGAGCGCGAAACGCCGTGGTTTTCATTGCCGACCTTGGCCGTGGAGGTGCCGCCGGGTGCCGTGGCGGTGGCCCCGGGGGAATTCTGGTTCACGATGGTCCCGCCGCTCGGGCTGCGGTAGGTCCCCGTAAAATCCGCCCAGCTGTAGGAATCGTTCCACGATCCCTCGTCGCCGGACCCGCTCCAATCACAACCACAGAGAGTAGCAACCGCTGCCAGACCAACCGCAAAGTACAAACCACGCATGGGTGTCATCCTTTCGCCCCACGTGTCGAACGCAAACGCACGTCCGGCAAAATGGAGCTCTGTTTTCGTGTTGAGTGCAACCATATCATGCCACGCCTCGCTGTTGCAAGTGGACTTTTCGCTTTCAACCTCGTCGAATATCCACCTCGAAAATGGAAATCGGATGGAAATCGGAGCAACGTTGTGGTACGCTTTGAAAAACATCCTTCCCAGGCCAGTATAGCTCAGCTGGTAGAGCAGTTGATTTGTAATCATCAGGTCGTCGGTTCGATCCCGACTGCTGGCTCCAAATCCCCCCTTCCACTTTTTTTCACGTAAGGAGAGCGTCAATGGTTTACGAGATGACGGGCACCATGAAGCTGATCATGGAGCCGATGACCTTCAACAGCGGATTCACCAAGCGCGAGTTCGTTCTTCGTGTGGAAGACGGGCGCTATCCCCAGGAAATCAAGTTCCAGTGCGTGCGCGACCACGTCCATGCTCTCGACGCCTACAAGCCCGGCGACACCGTCCGCGTGCAATTCGAAGTGCGCGGAAAAGCCTGGAACGAGAAATATTTCGTCGACCTCGAAGCAGTCGCGATGGAGAAGCTCGACGGCGATGGATCCAGCGTAACGATGGACGGGCCTGTTCCCCCGTCGGACGACGACATGCCCGCGGCCGATGCGCCCGTGGACCCCGTGGACCCCGTGGACAACTTCGCGGACGACGACCTGCCCTTCTGACGTGTGGCGGCAGCGGGGTGCGCCCTGTCCCCGGACGGGGTTCGACGCGCCCTCCTTCCCGCCGTGAAATCCGCATGGCCGCTCGCGTGAATGAGCTGGGCGACGTAGTCGCCGCCGCCGTCGGCTATCTCGCCCGCCGCGGCATCGAAGATGCGCGTGTGGCCAGCGAATGGCTCGTGGCGGAGCGGTGCAGCATCCCGAGGCTCGAACTCCCGCTCCACCGGGCGCAGGTGCTTTCCGACGCCTTGCTCGACCGCCTCCGTGACGACGTCCTTCGTCTGGGACGAGGCGAGCCGTTGCAATATCTCCTCGGTTCCGCCAGCTTCCGCGGCCATGTCTTCCGCTGCGACCCCCGCGCCCTCATCCCGCGTCCGGAAACCGAGGAGCTCGTCCAGCTCTGCCTCGACGAGCCGTCTTTGCGCGAACTCGCCGCCCCGCGTTTCGCGGACATCGGCACCGGCACGGGCTGCATTGCGGCGAGCCTCGTCCTGGAGTGTCCCGATGCGCACTGCGTGGCGGTGGACTGCAGTGCCGACGCCCTCGACCTCGCCCGTAAAAACGCCGCGGCGCTCGGTGTCTCCGGCCGCATCGAGTTTCGGATCGGCATCGGTGCCGCCGGACTGCCCGCGGGTTCGTGCGACGCCATCGTCTCCAACCCCCCCTACATCCCGAGCGGCGCCATCCCCGGCCTTCCGCGAAACGTCCGGGACCACGAGCCCCGTCTTGCGCTTGACGGCGGCGCGGATGGCCTGGACGTCGCACGCGACATCGCGCGCGACGCGGTCATCGCCCTGCGCAAGGGAGGATGGCTCTTCTTCGAACTCGGCGAAGACCAACCCCGGCCCATGCTCGACATCCTCGAAGACCTGGGGTTCGACGCCCGTTCCGCCCATCGCGACCTGTCGGGCGTGGAACGTTTCGTGAAGGCGCGTTTCCCCGGATAGGCGCAAAGGCCATGCAACCCTGGATCCCCCTCATCCTTTCCTCGGCCTTCCTGCTCTCGGTCTACGACATCGCGAAGAAGCGCGGCGTCACGGGCAACAGCGTCTTCCCCGTGCTCTTCATCTCCACCGGAAGCGGCTTCGTGGCGCTATGCATCGCGTTGCTCGCCCGCGGAACGTTCGTCGCCACCGTCTGCATCGAGCCGGCCCGAATCGGAGCGATCCTCTGCAAGTCGCTCGTGCTCCTCGTTTCCTGGACCAGCACCTTTCTCGCGCTGAAGGCCCTGCCCATCTCCATCGTGGCCCCGATCCGATCGACCTCGCCGCTCTGGACCTTCCTCGGGGCTTTGCTGCTCTACCGCGAACGCCCCTCCCCCGCGCAATACGCGGGCATCGCGCTCACCCTTGCGGGGTGCTGGCTCTTCTCGCTCGCCGGAAAGGCGGAAGGCCTCTCCGTCTTCCGCGACCGTCGCGTGGCCCATGCCTTTGTGGCGGCGATTTCGGGCGCGGTCTCGGCACTGCTCGACAAGTGGCTCCTGCAGCATCTCGGGCTCCAGCCGGAAACCGTGCTTTTCTGGTACATGGGCGGCCTCGCCGTCGCCTACGGCGTGCTCTGCATCGGGCGCCACGCCCTGCACATGGGCCGCACGCGCTTCGAGTGGCGCTGGGTGATCCCCTGCATCGGCGTTCTGCTGGTGCTGTCGGACGGGCTCTTCTTCCAGGCCCTCTCCGCACCCGGCACACCCATCTCCATCCTGTCGCCAATCCGCCGTTCCAGCGTGATCTTCACCTTCCTCGTCGGCGGCGCCATCTTCAACGAGACCAACCTCCGACGGAAAGGCATCGCCCTGGCCTTCATCCTCGCGGGCGTACTGCTGCTCTGCCTTTCGTAGGAGAGTGCCTCCACGCTTCTCCTTGCGCAGCGCAAAGCGTCTGGCGAACGAAGGGGCTGGAGACCGACACCGGAGTTCCGCGTTGCCCCGTGCGCGCTACCGCATGAAAAGGATGGTTCCGGGAGGCGGAACCGCCAGCCCGCTCACGCGCACTTCGTTGGCCTCCTTGTCCACGGCGACCACGCCGCCACGCCATTCGCTGGCGCCATAGTCCAGCACGAAAAAATCAACGGCGAAGCAGAGGCTGCCTCTTTCCGCTTGCCCCCATCCCCCCGAAGGACTACCCTATGGCCAACGGCATCTGCTTCTTGCCGCGATGCTCAATCACACCGTTGCCCACAGGAGATGAGAAGTGAAGAGAATAGGCTGTCTGGCTTGTGCAGTTGCTCTCTGGGCTGCCCAGGGCTGTGTCGTTATTAGTGGGCCGTTTTCGGAAGAAACCCATTTAAAGTATACAAATGAGCGCTTGGGTTTTGTTACGAGGGATCTGTGGGACAAGACCGATGCAAAGGAGCGCATCTGCATTGATGCCGGCACGACAACAGAGGAAGACCTCCAAGAACGGGGTGTTGATTACCAGGTTTACGAGAGTCCGTTCGGCAAAACATATCTGATCGAGAAAACAGCCTACGAAAAGATGAAAAATTATTCGCTCAGGACGTTGGGCACTCCCTTTACTCTTGCGGCGGATGCGACTATTTGTGTTGTCGTAGCGACTGTCGACCAGTTGGACGATATTTTGTTTGAGCTGTTGCTCGGCTGTCTTCGACCTCATTGATACGGCCCGAGAGGCGGCACCGCTACGACGCACGGTGTGCGCTGCGGGCCGTCCGCACGAAACATCCCGATAAAGAAGAAAGCGTGTCGTTCGAACCATGACGACACCAAGGACAGCACACCGCCCGCCCGGACAGAACAGGACTTCCCCGGGAAAGTCCCGGATCGTTGAAGAGTTCCGCATCCCGTTCTATACTACTCGACATGAACATCCCCTTTTCCTCCCGCCAGACGCAAGTCATCACAACCTCCGTCACCATCGTGCTGCTTCTTCTCGCGCTGGCGTCCGGATGGTTCATCCTCACCCGGCTCATCGCTTTCCTCGGCAAACACTCGAACGTCCTGCTGCCCCCCGTCGTCGCCATCGTGCTCGCGATGGTCCTCAAGCCGCTTTATCTCTGGATGGAACGCTTCTTCCGCGGACATCGCATCCCGGCCGTCACAGCCACCATCATCGTCGCCTTCATTCCCGTAGTGCTCTTCCTCTGGCTTTGCGGGAATCTCCTCGCCAACCAAGGTCTCCGCTTCCTCGAATACCTTCCGACCCTCCAGGCAAACGTCGAGAACTTCTTCGCCAGACGCTTTCCCGAAGTCAACGCTTTCATCGAAGCCAACGGCTATCGCGCCTTCTTTCTCAAGTTTCTCAACCTGCAGGAATGGATCGGCGTCCTCCGTCCGGCCGGCGGCACCGCCATGACCATCGGCTCCCATGTCCTCCGCACCGTCTCCTCCTTCCTCGGATGGATCGTCCTCCCGGTCTATACCGCCTGCTTCCTCGCCACGAGCCCTCTGGGCGGCAAGGATGTCAGCCGCCTCCTGGCCTTCATCTCCGACTCCGCCATCCGCAGCCGCATCGCCTATCTCGTCGACACCTTCCTGGAGTGCATCGTCGTCTTCTTCCGCGGACAGATTCTCGTCGCGTTCATCCAGGGAGTCCTTTTCGGCATCGGTTTCCAGGTCGTCGGTCTCTCCTATGGCTTCTTTGTCGGCTTCCTGCTCGGAATCCTCAACATCGTCCCGTACCTCGGCAACATTCTGGGGCTGTCCATCACCATTCCCCTCGCCTGGATCGGCCCCGGCGGCAGTTTCCTCCTGGTCCTAAAAGTCATCGCCGTCTTCTGCGCCGTCCAGATGCTCGAAAGCTACGTCATCACGCCGCGCGTCATGGGCAACCGGACCGGACTCTCCAGTGCCGGGATCATCTTCTCCCTGTTCTTCTGGAGCTCTGTCATCGGAGGCATCCTCGGCGTGATCCTCGCCATTCCCCTGAGCGCGTTTCTGGTCGCCGTCTGGCGAACCCTTTTTGGACGCAACATGGCTCCGCCTCCTGAATCCGGCGACCGTCCCCCGGCCGGCGACGCCCCGGACGCTTCCGCCTAGCTGCGCCCGCGAACTTGCCCGCATCGGCTTCGGCGGACATGCCGCCGGCGGCGCGAGTGCCGGCGGACCCGGACCCCCGATGCGGAACGCATTGCCCGGGAGAACGGGTTTTGATATGGTTTGCGAACGTCATGAAGACCTCCCCCCTCGATGAGTTCCACCTTGTCCTTGCCTCGAAAGACGGCTATGCCTCTCCCGGACAGGCCCGTCCGCCCCGGCGTCCGCGCGGGGCATGGGTCTCGTTGCGCTTCCACCTCGGAGGAACGGTCCGCACCTCCATCCTGGGCGGCAAGGAGGCAATCCTCCGCCGCCTGACCCCCCGCCGGGTCGCGGAAATCTCCCTCGGAATGCTCCGCGCCCTCGAACGGCAAGGCGTGCGCTTCCGCATCGAGGGGTTCGACCGGCTCGCCAACGCCCCGGGCCCGCGCGTCTACGTGGCGAACCACATGAGCCTTGTCGAGACCATGATCCTCCCGTCCGTGCTGCTCGCCTTTGGCGACCTGTCCGTCGTAGCCAAGAAAAGCCTGGCGAAATACCCCTTCTTCGGGCAGGCCATGAAGGGCGTGGGGGCCATCCTGGTCTCCCGAGAAAACCCCAAGCGGGACTTGCACGACGTCCTGGAGCAAGGTACGGCGTTCCTGAAAGAAGGACGCAGCGTGCTGCTTTTCCCCCAGGCCAAGCGAGCCATTGTCTTCCAGCCAAAGGAATTCAATTCGCTCGGCGTGAAACTCGCCCGGAAGGCGGGCGTCCTGCTCACCCCGATCGCCTTGCGGACGGATGTCGCGCCCCCTGGAAAAACCGCCCTGCTGCGCGACTTCGGCCCCGTGGACCTGTCGAACGAAGTCCGCTTCCGGTGCGGCCCGGATCTCGATCCGGCTTCCGCTTCGCCCGGAGAAGTGCTCGACGCCGCGCGCGACTTCATTTCGTCCACGCTTTCGGGCTGGGGGCTTCCGGTCGGAGAGTGACGCGATGGCCCGCCTCCGTCCTGCGTTCCTTGGCCTCCTGGCAGTCCTTCTCGCCGGAGTGGCGTGGCGGGCCGACGAAACGTCGCGGCGGCTTCGGGCCGAACGCGACCGGATCGGCGGCGAGCCCGGCGCGGCCGCCGTCTCCCGCCCCTCCATCCTCGCCTCCTACGTGACGGTCGGCCTCGCCGGCTTCCGCGGCATCGTAGCCGAAGCGCTCTGGCTGCGCGCGGCGTGGCTCCAGGACCGCGGGCGCTACCTCGAACTCGTGCAGCTCGCCGAATGGATCTGCGCCCTCGACCCCAAGTCGGCAGACGCCTGGACCTTCCAAGCCTGGAATCTCGCCTACAACGTGAGCTCCGTGCTTCCCCGCGCCCGCGACCGCTGGCGCTGGGTGGAACACGGCGTGTCGCTCCTGCGCGACCGCGCCATCCCGATGAATCCGGACGATCCCCGCCTCTACCGCGAACTGGGCTGGCTCTTCCAGAACAAGATCGGCTCCTACGACCTCGACCGCGCCCACGCCACCTACAAGCTCTCCCTGCTTGCCCAGGTCGCGCCGTTCCTGGATCCGGACGGTTCGGCGCCCGCCGCCGGATCGGCGCAGGAGACCGGACTCCGCGACACGCTGCGCCTCGACGCCGCCTCCATGCGCACCCTCGAGGAACGCTACGGCCCGATCGACTGGCGCATCCCCGAATCGCACGCCCTCTACTGGGCGACGAAGGCCCTCGCCCTCGCCCCCGCCCGCAGTTTCGAGGAACAGGCCGCCCTCCGCATGATCCACCAATCCCTCGTCGCGCTGGTCGGCCGCGGCTCGTTCTGCGGCGACCTCTCGAAAGGCCGCTGGGAGGCCCGCGCGAACTTCGCGCTGATCCCCGGCACCTGCGCCGCATTCGAGAAGGAGATCGCCGGGCGGCCTGCCTCGGGGAACCAAACCGCCTACGCGGCCTTCCTCCTGGATGCGGCGCGCCACCTCAAGCCCGTCAACGAGAATGCGGCGCGCCTCTACTACAGCCGGATCCAGTCGCTCGATCTGCCGGATCTCCCCATCCCGCCATTCGAGTCGCTTGGCCGGGACGAGCCATGACCCGGCCATGGCGCGGCCGTCCATCCTCCCGCGAACGCCCCGACGAACGCCAACGTCCGCTCCCGCAACACCGCCCGCGAATTCCTTGACGGCCCCGTGGCGGCCGTGGGCCGCCCCCGCGTGCCGGGCTCCTTCCGCTAGCGGCGGACGGTTCCGGAACGCCGTTCCCGAGGCGGCGCGGGTGCCGTCATCCCGAGTCGCAGCACGGGCAGGATCTCCTGCTCGAGGGTTGCATCGAGGTCGAAGAGCACGAAGCCCGGCAGCCCCGCCCCTCGCGCCAGGTTGACCTGCCCGATCACGGCGGAGGCGTCGAGGCGGCTTTCCTCCGCCGTCACGCCGACGCCCGAAAGCGTACGGTTCCGCAGACGCGAATTGCGCGACTGGTTCGCCAGCAGCGTCCCCAGCAGGCCCATGTCCTCGGTATAGTTCATCGGTATCGCGTAGTCGATCAACCCCAGTTCGATCCAGCGCTCCCAGTCCTGTCCCACCGCTTCGACACAGGACGGATGCTTCCCGAAAACCGCCGCCGTGAGCCATGTCCCCGGGGACTCCTTGCGGAGCTGCGTCCGAACGCCGGCGACCAGCGCCGTGACCTGGCGGGTTCGCCAGGCCATGAATTCCCGTCGCGCGGCGCCGCCCTGCTCCACCGAAAGCGGCCAGACGGAAATCGCCTTCCCGCGTGCCGCCTCGAAGGCGGAACGGCTGTGCGCGCCCAGCGCGGAGGGGAAATCGGGATACCGCACGAAATCGAGGTGCAGCCCGTCGACGGGATAGCGACGCACGATGTCCGCATAAGCCGCCACGAGGTGCGCACGGGCCTCGGGATTGCCGGGGTCGATCCAGAGACGTTCCTTTCCGGCGGCGTCCCGGAGGATCCATCCCCTCCCCCGGAGATCGGCCAGATACGCGGGGGAGGAGGACTCCAGGCTGTAGGCCAAGACCCACGCATGGACCCGGATGCCCAGTGGATGCGCCGCCGCGAGGCAGTCCGCCAGCGTGTCCACGCCGGACAGGAGCAGGGGCGACGGCGGGATGCCGTTCGCCCGGCAATGGGATTGCCCCGCGCCCCCGACATTCACGAACAGGTCGGTCATGCCCGACCGGTGCAGCATCCGGCAGGTCTTGGGCCAGTCGCCGGGATAGAGGCCTTGCCCCGAATAATCCCACACGCCGCGGATCTCCCCCCCGCGCGGAAGCTGCGCGCAGCCGTGGATGCGGAGGAGCAGGTTCCGCCAGTCTTCCGCGACCGACCAGGCCTCCGCCGCATTCCCTTCCTCCAGAAGCGACTTGGCGGAGGCCTCCAGCTCCGCGGCGAGCCGCGCCGTGGCCTGCGCCTCCCGGCGCCGCTCCGGATCGACGATGGCATCGGCCGCACGGAAGGCGCCCGCCGTGCCGTGGAAGGGGGGCATCGCGGAAATCGCGGCGAGCCGCTCGGACGCGGCGACCTGCCACAACGACGGGTCGCAGGCCGCAAAGAGCGCGAGAAGAAGCTGCCCCTTCGCACGGGCGTCGCCATCCGCAAGGAGCACGTGCGTCATCCAATACCCTGCGGGCGTTTCGACCCACGCGGCCTCGCCGGAGCGTTGTCCCTCCCGATCCTCCCACCACGCCAGGACGCGCGAGGCGCGGGAGCGCGGGACGACCGGAAACAGGTTGGGCGAACTTTGCCGGATGACCTCGGGGACGTTCACGGGGCGGTCCGCCCGAAAGCGCATCTGCGTCCATCGGCCCCCCGCCGGGTCGCGAACGTACGACCCGAGGGAAACGTCCATCAGGGAGGCCAGCTCGGGAGACGACGAATAGCAGACGACCAGTCTCCCGCCGCCTGCCACGAAGGCGCGGAGCGCCTGGATCGGAGCGGCGTGGACGGGGTTGCAGCAGACCAGCATCGCGATCCGGCGCCCCTCCAGGGAATCCGCAAGCCGGCGGTCGTCAACCAGGTCGGCCGCCAGCCCCGCATCGCGCAGCCAGCGGACCGCATGCCGCGAAAGCGACCTCGCGAACGCGCGCTCCCCCTCGCCCGGAAGCGAGTCGTGGCCCGTCACGATCACGGGACGCGGGGCCTCCACGCTCGAAGCCGATGCTGCCGGAGCCGCGAAAGCGGTCAAAAGAAAAGCACACGCTCCCCACGACAACGCCTTGCGGGCGAGGGGCAACCTGGGGAAGGACGGGGTTCGAAGTGGAGTCGGGTTCACGTCGTCGCTCGCGAAAAAAAAGCGGTTCGCCCTCCGGAACGCGGACGGCTTCCGCCGCCCTCCCCGGGGCTCTGGAAGCGTCTCCACGGGGCGCGCGCGGGAGGCGAATGGATGGAGGAACGGTAGCGGAAGGGGCCACCAGACGTCAAACACATTGGTCCGATGCGGATGGATTCGCGTCGCCGTAAGGAAGACGGGCGGAATCGGGGTGCATCCACAGGGGACATGACCCCGGCCGAAATCGGTGCACCCGGCGGACGCTGTTTTTTGGCATGGAATCCCGAAGACATGCTATACTTGGAGGATGAATTCGATTGCCACACCCAAACGCGGCGTCATTTGCGACATGGACGGCGTGCTGTACCATGGGAACCACCTTCTCCCTGGAGCCCGCGAATTCATCGAATGGCTCGAGGCGGAGGGGATGCGGTTTCTCTTCCTCACGAACAGCAGCGAACGCTCGCCCCGCGAATTGAGCGAGAAGCTGCACCGCCTCGGTCTCGACGTGGCCGAAGAGCACTTCCTCACCAGCGCGATGGCCACCGCGAGCTTTCTTGCCTCGCAGCGGCCCGGGGGAACGGCCTATGTGATCGGGCAGCCGGCGCTCATCAACGCCATCTACGAGGCCGGGTACTCCATGAACGAAGTCAACCCCGATTACGTGGTGGTGGGCGAGACGCCTTCGTACACCTACGCTTCGATGAAGAAGGCCGTGAACCTCCTGCTGGGCGGCGCGCGCCTGATCGGCACCAATCCCGACGTGACGGGACCGGTGGAAAACGGCATCGTGCCCGCCTGCGGCTCGCTCGTCGCCCCCATCGAGATGGCCGCCGGCGTCAAGGCCTACTTCGTCGGCAAGCCCAACCCCATCATCATGCGGGCGGGATTGCAGCTTCTGGGATGCCGCCGCGAAGAGACGCTGGTGGTGGGCGATCGCATGGATACCGACATCGTGGCCGGCGTGGAGTCCGGAATCGAAACCGTGCTTGTGCTTTCGGGGGTCACCTCCGAATCCGACGTCCGACACTTCGGCTACGGACCCTCCCGCATCGTTCCCGGCATCGGCGACGTCCCCTCGCTGGTGACCGTCGCAAAGTGAGTCCTCGTCTTTCCCGTCGTTGCCGGCCACCCTCCTTCCTCCCGTCATGAACACCCCACTGGACACGCAGGCGTCGGACCATAAGGCCGACAACGCGCGAAGCGGCGCAACCGTCCGCCTGGAACCTCCTGCGCCTCCGTCCGCGGAGGGCATCGAGGAAAGCGTGATGATCGAAGGGCTGCTCTCGCAGTATTCGATCGTGGACAAGGTCGGCGATGGCGGCATGGGCGTGGTCTACCTCGCGCGGGACCGCAAGCTCGGCCGCTTCGTGGCGATCAAGCGGCTCACTTCGGCGATGCAGACGGTGCCCGCCGTGCGCCGCCGTTTCCTGCACGAGGCGAAGGCGGTCGCCGCGCTCAACCACATCCACATCGTGCACGTCTACGGCCTCGGCGAGGACGAGGATGGCCCGTACATCGTGATGGAGTACGTGGCCGGTCCCGCCGCGCCGACCTACGAAGACCGTCCGAGCCCGGCGCTCTCGCTCGAACAGCACGTGGAGGCGTCCGGCCAGATGTCGGTGAACGACGCGATCGACCTCCTCCTCAAGATCGGCAAAGCCATCTCCTACGCCCACTCCCGCGGGGTCATCCATCGCGACCTCAAGCCCAGCAACATCCTGCTCGATCCGCAGGGCGAACCCAAGGTGGTGGATTTCGGCCTGGCCCGCCTGAAAACCGGGGAGGAGAGCCACCTCACCGTTCCGGGCGAAAAGCTGCTCTCGCTGGGCTACGGAGCACCCGAACAGGAGCAGGACGCCAGCGTCTCCGACGAGCGCGCCGACGTCTACGGTCTCGGGGCGCTGCTCTATTTTGCCATTACCGGCCGGAATCCCCGGTATTTCCGCGAGCAGGACATCCCGGTGGCCTTGCGCGAAGTGCTCGTGAAGGCTCTTGCGACCGACCGTGAACGCCGCTGGTCTACCGCCGCGGAATTCACCGAGGCGCTCGCCGCCGTGCAATCGCGCACCCGCATCGAAGTGCCCACGGTGAAGACCACCTGGCGCTGCAAATGGTGCGACACCGTGAACCCCTTCACCATCCGCTACTGCGCCGAATGCGGCTGGGACGGCGGCGAAACCTGCCCCGAATGCAGGGTCGATTCCTTCTTCGGCGTGCAGTACTGCTCTTCCTGCGGGGCGGACACCCGTGCCTACGAAAGCGAAATCGGGCTGATCCGCCGCGCACAGGCGAACTTCGACGCCTGCAATTTCGAAAAGGCGCTCGCCTATTCCACGCGGGCCCAAAGCTTCGAACCCGCCGGGCCCACGGGGCGGAAGCTGGTGAAATCCGCGCAGGAACTGTGCACCCGCTGCGAGCGCGCCATCGCCCGGCGCGACGCATTGCGCGACCTCGTCGCCCAGGAGACGCGCGCCGAGAACTACGAACGGGCCCAGACGTTCATCCTCGAGCTCCGCAAGCTGAGCGCGGACAACGGGCTTTTCGCGGTGGAAGAGCGGCAGATCCCGAAACTCATCGTCCAGCGCGACCTCGCGCGCGCCCGGCGGGCGATCGGCGACGGCGACTGGCGCACCGCGGCACGGCTCGTGGAAAAGATTCTCCACGACTTCGACGCCAACGACCCGGAAGCCCGCTCCCTCCTCCGCCGGATTCGCCGCCATCGCGTCGCCCGGGCAGCCCTCTCCTGGGGCGCGCTGGTGTTCGTCCTCTTCCTCGCGTACGTCCTGACCCCCGCGGCGATCGTCGCCCCCGGGCGCTCCCTCCCCCGCGGCATCGCGGCCGTCTTCCGCCCCGTCGCCGCGATGCAGGCATCGGGTCCGCTTTCCACCCCGCTTCGCCTCTATGCGTCGTGGCTCGGCGTGGACGATCTGGGCGCGGCGCTCGCCGCGGCCTCCGTCAAGCCGGATGCACCCCCCATCGCCTCGGCGGACGACTCGGGAATGCCCGGAGAGCTTCGCACCCTCCACGACGATTTCCAGCGCCAGCTCGCCGGACTCAAGAGCGACCAGGGGCGCTTCGCGGAGTCATGGCCCGCCGAATACCAGCGGGAGCTGGACGCCCTGGCCGAGCGCCGCCAGGCCGCAGGCGACTACCAGCCGCTGATGAGCACCCTCGCCGAACGGAAGCACTTCGACGAACACCAGGACATCGGCGACCCGTCGCCGAACGACTTCCCCGAGCTCGCGGCACTGAAGCAGCAGTTCCGCCTGCTTCGCGCCAGTTCGCGCGTGGACTACTCGCGACGACTCGTCAGCCTCGGCACGAAGTACCAGAACGAACTGGCCGCCCTGCTCAAGACCTTCACGATGGACAATCGCATCGCCGACGCAGGCCTCGTGAACCAGGAGATCCTCCGGTTGCAGCAGGATCCCGATCTCATCGGCGCCAAGGCCGTCGTGGCCGACTACGTCCCGCCCGGCGGGGACGAACCCGCCACCGTGCTCCCCATCGCGTCCGTCACCATCGCCACAACCCCTGCGGCCGAGGAACTCGACTCCCTGCGCAAGCAATTCGAATCGCAGCTGGCCGGCCTCGGCGCCGATTTCGCCCACAACCTGGAGCTCTGGCCGCAGCAATACATGCTGGCGCTCCGCAACATCCTGGCGGACTACCGCGCCAAGGGCGACTACAACGGTTCCATCGCCGTCAAAAACGAAATCGACCGCTTCGAGTTCTACGGCTCCATCCGCGAACGCGATTCCGTGGGCCTCCCCGACGATGTCGTCGCCCTCCAGATCCAGTTCCTCCAGCAATACCACCAGTATCAGGTCGACCACGCGCACGCCGTGGTCGATCTCGCGGAGCGGCACCTCGCCGTTCTCAAGCAGAAACAGGCCGAGTATGTGAAGGCGGACGACATGGATTCCGCCGGACAAGTCGAGGCCGAAATCCGCCAGGTCCGCGCACGGCAGGAACTCGCCGAGGCCAACCAGGTGCTCCACCCGGCGCCGGAAGAGGCGATCGAAGCCATCGACCCCCAGCCCTGAGGATCCCGCCATGCCGACCCCCTCCCTCATGCCCTTGGATCGAATCCCGGACTGGGACCGGCGCCTCGCACGGCAGGATGCCTTCTGGGACCACGCCGTGCTCGACCGCCCGATGGTCTCGATGTCCGCACCCAAGAAGAGCGGCCTCGTCCCCTGGCCTGCGCCGAAAGCCTGGCCCTCCCTGCGCGACCGCTGGTTCGACGCCGGATATTGCGCCGAGTGCGCCGTGGCCAGAACGCTGAACACCAACTTCTGGGGAGACGCCCTCCCCTGCGCCTGGCCCAACCTCGGCCCCGAAGTCATCAGCGCCTTCCTGGGCTCCGAACTCGAATACGGCGAGTCCACCGCCTGGTCCATCCCCATGCCGGACGACTGGGACGAGGTCTTCGCACGCGTCCGGTTCGACGAAGCCAACCCCTACTGGCAGGCCGTCCGGACGATGACCGACGCCCTGCTCGAACGCGGCCGGGGCCTCTACTACGTGGGCATCACCGACTGCCATCCCGGCGGAGACGCCATCGCCGCATTCCGCGACCCCATGCAGCTGAACATCGACCTGCTCGAATCGCCGGACGAGGTCAAGCGGCTCCTCCGCCGGACGGCTTCGCTCTACCTGGACCTCTTCGAGCGCATGTGGACCTACCTCCAAGCGCATCGCCAGGCCTGCTGCACCTGGTGCGGCATCGTCGGTTCGCGGAAGTGGTACGTTCCCTCGAACGACTTCTCCTGCATGATTTCGAAGGAGATGTTCGACGAATTCTTCCTTCCCGGCATCGCGGAGGAATGCCGCTTCTACGGCCGTTCGGTCTACCACCTCGACGGTCCCGGCGCCCTCCGCCATCTGCCAAGCCTGCTCTCCATCCCCGAACTGAACGCCATCCAGTGGGTCCCGGGCGAGGGCCATGGCCCCCTCACCGACTGGATTCCCGTGTACAAGCAATGCCAGGCCGCAGGCAAAGGCATCCAGCTCTTCAACATCGGCCTCGACGAACTCGAAACCGTCTTCTCCGAACTCCGCCCCGAAGGCGTCTGGCTCGCCGTGGGCGGCGTCGAGGACGAAGAAACCGCCCAGGCCGTGATCCGGCGCGTCTCGACGTGGAAGTAAACAATCCCAACCCCACCCATCCTCATGTCGACTCCCATGAACAACAACGAACCCATCGACACCCTTTCCGACTGGTACTGCGGCATCGACGGCCGGCGCATCGGCCCGATGCACCTGGACGGCCTGCGCGCGCTCGTCGCCCGCGGCGCCATGCGCCCTTTCGACCTCGTGTGGCATCCGTCCTTCGGCGAAAACTGGCGGAAGGCCATCGACGTGCCGGAGCTGGAATTCCCTCCTCCCGGCGGCATGCCCCCTCCCCTGCCCTTCCCCAAGCCGGAGCCCGTCCAGGCACCCACGACACCCCTCTGCGGCGTGCAAGGCAATCGCCCGTCCGCCGTCGAAACGGGAGCGCGCGCCTGGCGCCGCATGAAGGCGATCCTCTTCCATCCCTTCTCGTTTGTCCGCTGGTGCGGCATCGCGCTGGCCGCTTTCTTCGCTTCGGTCGGCGGCGGCGGAAGCATCAACATCAAGGGCGACCCCCTCACGCTCGCCCGGCAACTCCAATCCATCCATCTCTCCGAACTCACCACGCAAGACCTCGTCAACTTCGCCCGCGACGCCCTCAGCACCGACCCCGCCACAGCCATCATCTCCCTCCCTCTTTCCATTGCCTTTTCGCTGCTCTTCCTGCTGCTCTTCTGCTGGGTGCGCGCGAACGGCACCTTCATGCTGCTGCACAAACTCCATCGCCCCGACGCATTCTGGGGCGAAGCCTGGCGAGTCGGACGCCCGGGCGGAATCGTAAAATCGCTCTTCCTCTGGCGCGTGGCCATCGGCGCCGTCGTTTCCGTCGCGACACTCCTCGTCATCGGCGGAGGCGCCTTGTTTGGATACAAGACGATCGGCGGCTCGGACGAACCCCTCGCCTGGCTGTCCCTGATCGTGGCCGTCGGCAGCATCCTGGCGGCCCTGGGCGCGATATACTCGTTGGTCCTTTCGCTCACGGACCAGTTCCTCGTACCCATCATGTACTGGCGGCAGGTCGCCGTGCGCAAGGCCTGGAAGACCTTCTGCGAGCTCTGCGCGCAATACGGAGGCGCCATCGTCCGCTACTACCTTTTGCTTTTCGTGTGGAAAATCGCTGCGGGCTTCGCCTTGCTTGGCATCATGCTGATCACCCTCGGCGCATACTTCTTCCTGCTGCTCATCCCGTTCGTCAGCGCCCTCGCACTTCTTCCCGTGACGGTCTTCTTCCGCTCGACCGGCATGGAGTTCCTGCGGCAGTGGCGTCCGGATCTCCTCCCTCCCAACCTCGACAAGGTGGCGCCGGGCCGTACCCGCTAGACCGGAGGCATCGCCCATGGACACACGGATCCCCCGCGAGCGGATGAGCCCCATCGCCCGCAAGTACCGAGACGCCTACGCCCGCGTCCCGCGCGCCCCGTTCGTCCAGAAGACCTTCGGGCTCTGGATGGCGCTGGACGCATGGAGGGCCGATGGACTCCCCGACGTCGACCTGGACGAATTCTTCCAGTACGACCCGCCCGGCAAGGTCCATCTCGGCGGGCTGGGATGGTGCGAGGCGGCCTTCCATCCCGCCTTCGAGACGAAATGCCTCGAGGATCGCGGCGACTACGAACTCGTCCAGGACGGGGCGGGACGCGGCGTGCTGTATTTCAAAGGCCGGCGCGACGGCTTCATGCCCGAGTACGTGACCCACCCCGTCACCGGTTTCCCCACCTGGGAAAGGGATGTGAAATGGCGGCTTTCACCTTCCGCCCCCGGCCGTCTGGAGGCGCTGGAAGCCGCCTTGCCCGAAGCCCGCAAAGGCGCGGCGGAAGGGCAGATGGTCACCCAGACCTGCATCGGCGGCTACATGTACCTCCGAAGCCTCATCGGCCCCGAAGCGCTCCTCTACGCCTTCCACGACCAGCCAGACCTCATCCATGCCTGCATGCGGCAGTGGCTCGAGCTCGCCGAGTTCGTGTGCGAATTCCACCAGCGCGAATTCACCTTGGACGAGTTCTACATCGGCGAGGACATCTGCTACAACCATGGCCCGCTCATCTCCCCCGCCATGATCCGCGAGTTCCTCTTCCCCTACTACGGCGAACTCATCCAGGACATCCGGAAACGCCAGCGCGACAAGTCCCGCCACCTCTACATCCAGCTCGACACCGACGGCGACGCCCGCCCCGTGATCCCGCTCTATCGCGAGCTGGGCTTCGACGTCTTCTCGCCCTTCGAAGTCGCCTCCGGTTGCGACGTGGTGGCCATCGCGAAGCAATACCCCGGCCTCGTCCTGCAAGGCGGCTTCGACAAGCGCATCCTCGCGGCGGGCCGCGACGCCATCGACCGCGAGGTCGACCGCATCTTCCCCGTCCTGTACGAGCGCGGCGGCTACATCCCGACCTGCGACCATGGCGTCCCCGCCGAAGTGGACTGGCGCGACTACCTCCACTTCCGCAAGCGGTGCCTGGAGTTCAACCGCTAGCGCCCCCCCCACCCGTCCCGCCCGTCATGAAGCCATCCGCATCGCATCCGGATCCCCGCATGGAGGAATCGCCTCCTCCCTGCGCGCCGATCCTGCTGGTCGGCTTCAACCGCCCCGATTTCCTGCGCGAGCAACTCCGCGCCATCGCGCCCGCGAAACCCGGCCGAGTCTTTCTCGCCGTCGACGGGCCGCGCCCCGATCGTCCAGGCGAAGCGGCGCGCTGCGAAGCGTCGCGCAACGCCGTCCACGCGATCGATTGGCCCTGCCAGGTCCAAACCCTCTTCCACCCGGAGAACCTGGGGTGCAAATACGGCCCGCCCGCAGCCATCACCTGGTTCTTCTCCCACGTGGCCGCGGGGATCATCCTCGAGGACGACTGCCGCCCGACCCTGGACTTCCTGCGCTTCGCCAGCGAGTTGCTTGCGCGGTATGCAGAGGATTCCCGTGTCGGGATGATCTCCGGCAACAACCACTACGGCTTCCAGACCAACCCCGTCGATTCCTACCGTTTCTCGCGGGACGTCTCCATCTGGGGATGGGCCTCGTGGCGCCGCGCGTGGGCCGCGTACGAGGTGGAGCCGGAGTGCTACCGGGACGAAATCGACGCCCTGCTGGAGCGTTCGATGCAAACGCGGCGGGGCCGCCGCCTGAAGCGCGCCTTTTTCAACCGCGTGCTCGCGACAAAAAACACATGGGACATCCAGTGGAACCTGTCGCTCGTGCGGGAGAACCTGCTCGTTGTGGCGCCCCGCGCGAACCTCGTCCGGAATACGGGATTCATCGCGGCGAGTACGCACACGGGCGGCTTCTGCGCGGATCAGCCGTGCTACGAACGCACCGGAACGCTCGCGTGGCCGCTCGTCCATCCCGCCGAGGTCCGCCTGGACGCGAAGGCGGACCGTCTCCACGAGCTTCGGGCGACCGGACGGCTCCCGCGCCTCCTCACCGTCCTCGGCACGAAGGGCGGGCGCCCGGGACGCGCCGTCGCGCGCCTTCTTGCGAAGTGCGAGCCGTACGCCCCCGGGTTGTTCCGCCTCTGACGCGCCGCCCGGAAGGACTGCGCCGCCACGCGCGGCGCGGCCGCCCGCCCGCATCAGCCCCGCACCCCGGGGGAAGCGAGCGGATCACCGGAGCTCGAGGATCAACGTGCGGTTGCGGGGATGATCGAGCCTGCGGTTCATCTCGAGGAGGACGGGATACTCCTCGGGAGGGAGGATGGCCGGCACGCGCCGGAAGTCGCTCCGGAAACGCAGCACGAGGCGTCCATCGGCATGCCGCGATTCCTCCGACGAAACGCGCAGTTCCCCCAGGCCGCACGGAAGCGTCCACGCGAGTTCCGGCGGACGCGCCGCCACTGCGGTCGTGCCGGCGGGAAGGGTCACGGTGCAATCCCACGCGGCGTCGATGCGCCCGCCGCAAAGAAGCGGCAGCTTGCGGGTGTCGGCGCGCAGGTTCGCCACCTTCCCGCCCGCGCCGGGCACCAGCAGCGTCAGGGTCGAACCGGCGCGCGCCGCGTAGTTGGAGGCCATCGCGGTGTAGACGAGCCGGCCGGGGTAGCCGTCCAGGTCGAGCTCCAGCGGCCCCGCAGGCAGGGCCGCATGGGACAGGCCGCCCAGCAGCGACTGGTGGTGGCGATCCCGCTCCTCCGGCGGCATCTCGCGATAGGTCCGGCGGAAGCCCGCGCAGGCCGCGCCGAAGAATTCGTTGGTGACCGCGATGAACGCCGTGCCGTCGCCATCCACTTCGAGACCGTACGAGGAGGTTTCCCGGGAGCGGATTTCCTCCGGCAGCAGCAGCGGAGCCCGGCTGCCGTCTCGCGACAAGAGGCGGGAATGCTCCAGCCCGCAGGCGCCGAGTTCGGCGTACTGGTCGGTATCGTTCAGGTAGATGGGATCGTCCGGGGCGACGCCACGCGCGAGGGCGGGACGGGCGGTCAACCCGAGAAAGCCGCGCTTCGCGCGAACCGCCACGAGCGCGACATTGTAGGCGTCGGGGGCGGGAAACCTCTCGTGTTCGTCCGCCCAGGACGTGTCGGCGCCGGGGCTCGCGAGCTGCGGACGGGCGTCGAATCCCGCAGCCCGGAGCATCGTCGCAAGCAGGAGCGCACGGTCGGCGGAATGGCCATACCCATCCGCAAGCGTCGTGTCCGGCTCGGAGAAGTCGAGAGGGAGGTCCGTGAAGTTGGGACCGGCCAAACGGACGTTGCGCACCACGTGGTCGCGAATCGCACGGACTTTGTCGACGGGCGAATCCAGGGGTTCCACGAGTTCGCGGGCGAGGGCTTCCGCCTTGCGCGATCCGCCCCGGGCCGATCGTTCGAAGGCGTCGTGGATGAGGCCGGCGTATTCCGCCCAGTCGCCGAAGGAGACGGACAGCGAAGGAAGATAGGTCCACGAGGGAGGGCGCGAATCCTCGGGGGGAACGGGAGGGGAGTTCTCGACCCTCCAACGCAATTCGACGCCGCCGTCCGCGAGCGGGGTGCGGACGAAGGTCACGGGCTTGCCGGGATGGCGGATGAGGGGGTCGGGCATGTCCCGTGGAATGCGGATGGCCACTTCCTTGCGATCGATGGGTTCGGTGCCCTGGAAGACGGCTGAAAGGTGGAAGAACGGCCGGTCGCGATGGAGCGCGCGGGTGGAGATGCGCAGCACGCTGCCGGTCTGGACCCCGGGGAGGCTCGCCACGAAGATCCGCCCGGCGGGGTAGCGCGGGGCGTTCGCGGCCCAAGGGGCATCCATCAGGTTGAGTTCTTCGGGGCGTACCGTGCGCACGGAGCCGTCGGGGTTTTCAACCCAAGCGGAAACCAGCTCGAAGTCCGTCCAGGCGGGGTTGAAGGCCACTTTGAATTCCGAAGCGTCCTTCACGCCGGCGTAGGTGAGCACCTCGCGGGCGGTGCGGCGTTCGATCGACCACGACGTCGGGGAGAGCAACGTGACAGACGTTTCGTCCGAGAGAACGCGGAGGTCGGGAAGGACGGGCGGATGGGCTTCGAAGAGTGGGCGCTGGCGGGCGACGCGCTCCGATTCCGCGAGAATCTCGCGCAGGCGCACGTACTCGTCGGGGGAGAGTTCGGGCTGGCGCACGAGCAGGGTGCGCGAGACGCGAAGGGTGTCGTCTTCGATCGCGACGCTTCGATGGAGGCGGATGCCGTCCGCGTCGATGTCAAGCGGATCAGGCAGGGTGCGGGGGGCGCCGAGGGCGCCGTGAAGGACGATTCCGATGGTCTCCTCCGTACCGCAGGCCACTTCGGTCTCCAAGGGGAAACGCCGTTTGCGAAGGCCGGTGTCGCCGAGAATCCAGTTCACGTATCCGACGCTCCCGCTGAAGAGCGGCAGCTCGACGGCATCGAGACCTTCGCCGCGCAGCGGCCAGTCGCGCACGCGGCAGGCGAGCGTGGCGGAGAGGGGCTGCTCCGTGTCGCGCAGGTCGTCGGGGAGGAGCTCGAAGCGCAAGACCTCCGCTCCAGGGAGGCGATGCTTGACCAGCCCCTCGAAGAAGGTCCGGCGCTGCTCCGGCTTGATGCGCGAGAAAAAGTTCCGGTACACGGAGTCGTTCACGCCCTCGAAGTCGAATCGCGTCTCAAGGGAAAGCGTGTCGTCCGGCGCGAGGTCGCCCGTGGTGGCCACGCGGACCAGATTGTCCTCGGCAGGCGGAACGGGCGAGACGGCAAGCGTCTCGCCGTTCGGATGGGCCACGAGATAACTGCGGTTGCAAAGGTAGGCGGGGAGAAGGTCGCGGGTGTTTTCATCGGTGGGATCCATCAGCTGATACCCGCCATCGGGAAGGGCCACGGCGGCAATCGCATGGTTGAAATAGGGGAGCGGAACCTCCGGATCCATCTTCGCGCCGGCGTGGATCAACACGGGGAAGGCCTCGAGGTCCGCGAGGCGGAGCATGGCCACGAGCAATGCGGCCTTGTCGCGGCAGACGCCATAGCGGTTGTGGAAGGTCGTCGAGACATCGTGAGGTTCGTAGCCGGGGGCGACCTCCTCGGTGGTGATGCCCATGTAGCGGACGTTCTGGGAAACCCAGGCGAAGATGCGGCGAACCTTTTCCGCATCCGACGAAGCGCCCTCCACGAGCGCCGCGACCGTCTCGCGCATTTCGTCGGTGACCGACTCCAGGCGCGGCAGGCAGAGGTTCCAGTACCACCGGGACAGAGCCGGCCAATCCTCGGAGGTGCTGGAGAGGATGCGCATCACCTGCGTGTGAAGCGGCGGCATGTTCGGCTCGGGGAAGGCCTGCGGGACGTCGCGGAAGCGCCAGCGGTGGAGCGTCGGGCCGTCCGGAAGCGACTCGGTGGAGGACTCGACCGTTCCTTCCACCGGATCGCGCAGGACGACATGACGCAGCGGACGATCCGCCGGCGCGATGATTTCATAGGTGAAGGCCTTCACGGGCGCGGTGGATTCGAAGATCATGTAGTCGGCCCAGGCGTCGGGAACGCGCGCCTTCGTCGTGGCGCGGAGGCAGAGGATGTGGCAGGTGTCGCCCACTTCAAGCCCGGGGACCGAAAGGGCAAGGGTTTTATCGTTCGGATCGTAGATGTTCGAACCCATCCCCCTGGCATCCGTGACAAGGGTGCAGTTGCGGTCCAGATCCACGGGGATGCAACGGCCGTCGGGCTTGAGGATTTCCGCGCGCGCGACGATGGCGGTGCCGTAGACCACATTGAAGCCGAAATGACGCGTGAGGTGCTCGCGCCGCCCCTTCTCGGTGAGGACCTTGTAGTATTCGTCATCGAGCATCAGCGCCGTGCCGTCGGGGAGATAGCGCTCGCGCACCAGATCGTCCACCAGCACATCGTCGGCATCGGGATAGCGTTCGACCGTGACCTCTGCGGCGGAGGCAGCGACGGCGTCCCGATCCAGCAAGTCGCCCAGCACGTCGAAGGGCGCAGGCAGTCCCGCCGCGAACAGGGAAGACGACAAAAGGAGCGCGGCGGAAAAAAGAAGCAGGCGTTTCATGAAGACATTGTCCACATCCACAGCGAAGGTGGAAACAAAATTCGAGACCCGTCCGGAATCGGCTGGTGGCGGGTGTGCGCCAAAGGGGGGGCACGAGGGACGGGCGTCCGCTCGCCCGCAATCCGGAATGGCGGGCGGGGACGCTCCCGCCCCGCCCCCACATCCCTGTCGCCGGCCGATGGCGTTTTGAGCTTGACGCCTTTCCACCTCCTTCGCATCATGGCGGCATGGATGGGGGGTCGGCTCGTCCCGCCGCCCCCGGCATGCGGCAACGGTCTTTGCGGGAGTCTCCATGGCGGATTGTTTCCGAAGATTGCACACGCTCCGCTCCGCGCGGCCCGCCGCGGATCCGGCCATCCTGGTCGTCCTGGCCGCGGCCCCCCTGCTCCATGCCGCGGAAGCGCCGGACGACCCCCAGTGGCGGCAGGCCGCCGATCTGTATGGCAAGCGGCACTGGGCCGACGCCGAAAAGGCTTTCCTGGCCTATGCCAGGCGCTTCCCCGCCCCTCCGCGCCGCGCGGACGCGCTGGTCGGGGCGGGCGCATGCAGCCTGATGCTGCACGACGCCCCCGCCGCCCGCCGCCACTTCGAGAAGGCGGCCTACGACGAGGATGCCCGGCGCAAGTCCCCCAAGGCCGTCGCGGAGGCCTTCGACCGGCTCCACGCGCTGCTTCTGGAGGAAGGGGCTTCGGCCGCCCGGCGCGCCCGCGTGCTCGACGACTGCCGCCGGCGCCTTCCGGACTGTGCCGCGCTCCCGCGGATGCAGGAGCGCGAGGGCGACGCGCTGCTGGCCGCCGGCCTCCACCGCCAGGCGGCGGACCGCTACGTGTCGGCCGGCGCCGGGCTCTCCCCCGGCGGCACGAACACCCTCCGCCTGCTCCGCGGTTGCTTTTCCGTCAGCCCGCCGCCGCTCGACGGGGCGGACGCCGCGCGGCTTGCCGAGGCGGTCCGGGCCAAGCCCGCCTGTTCCGCCGCCCTGTGCGGCCTGCTGTCCGGGCGCCGCGAAGGCTGGCTGGCCGAGGACGTCCGGGCGCGGCATCTGCTGGACTCCGGGAAGGCCTCCGAGGCCGCCGCCGCGTGGGAGGCCATGCTCCGCCGCCGCCGCGGCCCGCCCGACCGCATCGCCTTCGCGCGCTGCGAGGCGCTGGCCGCCTGGAAGCCGGGGAAGGGCATCGAGGCGCTGGAGGAGTGGCTGGAGCGCTACAAGGACTCGCCGCTGCGCGAGCGCGCCGCCGCCTGCCACGCCCTGCTGCCGGCCCGCCATGGCGACCCGGCCGAGGCGGCATCCCGCCTCGGGGCCTTCCTCGGGGAATACCCCGGCAGCCGCTTCGCGCCCGAGGCCCGGCAGGCGCTGGCCAGGGCGCGCGGCGCATCGGACCGGCTGGAACAGCTCCGGGCGGCGCAGGCCGCCAAGGAGGAGAGGCGCCGGCGCGACCCGGCGTCGGCCGACCTCGAACGCGCCGAGTCGCTCCTCTCCCAGGGACGCCACGCCGACGCCGAAAAGGCCTTCCTGTCCTTCCGCGACCGCCGCCGCCATCCGCTGTGGGGGCGCGCCTGGCATGGCCTCGGCAAAGCCCGCCACGCCCGGGGCGACACGCAGGGCGCTCTCGCCGCCTGGGACGACCTCTGGCGGCGCTCGCTGGCCGACACCAACGTCCTGTGCGCCGCCCGGGCCCGCCGCGCGGCGGGCGACGCCTGGCTCGAGGATCTCGGCGAGCCGGCCCGCGCCCTGAAGGCCTACGACGAAGCCGCGTCACGCACCGACTTTTCCGACCCCGCCTTCGACCTCAACCGCGGGCTCGCCCTGCTGATGCTCGGGCGCGCCCCGGAGGCCGCGGCCGTCTTCACCCGCCGCCGCGACGCGTCCGCCGGCGACAAGGCCGAGTTCCTGCGCTGGGACCGCCTCGCGAAGGAGTGCGCCGCCGGACGCCTGGCGCCGCCCCCGCGCGGCCTGCTCCCCGACCAGCGCCGCGCCCGTACCGACCTGGCGATGGCCGACGCCCTCCTCGCGGCCGGCGAGCCGGCCCGCGCCCTGAGGCTCTACCGCCGCGCGTCCGCCCCCCTGGCGGGCCACGAGGGGGCCGACCGGTGCGACCTGGGCATGGCGCTCGCCCTGGCCGCCCTCGGCCGGCCGAAGGAGGCGCTCGCCCTCTACGGGCGTTTCACGGGCGAACACGGGCGCAGCCCGCTGGCCGCCGGAGCCCTGCTCCGCGCCGGCACGCTCTGCGCATTGCCCCGCGTGAACGACTTCAAAGGCGCCTGCCAGTGGTTCGCCCGGGTCGTCGAAAACCACCCCGGCACGCGCGAGGCCGAGGCGGCGGAGTTCTATGCCGCCACCCTCGCCTGGCGCGGGCGCAAGTGGGCCGAGGCCGAAAAACTCCACAAGGCCTTCGCCGCCAACCATCCCGGCTCCCCGCTGGCGCGCGTGGCCCTCGACGAGCGCCTCCCCGCCATCGCCAGGAAATCGCTGGAGGTGCCGACAGGCGGAGGGATCGACCGCACAAACACGGTCTACGTGGCTCCCGGCAGCCGCAAGCGCTCGGCCTTTCCGATCGTCAAGGAGGGCGTCTATAACGCCTGCCTGGATATCCGCAGCGAACGGGCGTTCAAGGAGTCGCACGTCGAGGATGTCGACCCGCGCGACGGCACCGCGCTCTGGACCGGGCCCACCGTGAAAAGCCCGTCCTGGCACCGCTACCACCTCTCCGACGCCTACTCCAGCCAGGAGTACGTGATGGTGCGGGGGACTTTCGCGGAGCCGTCCGGCCGAGGCGGCGGCGCCGGCGGCGGCCTGCCGCCCTTCCGCGTCACCGTTCCGTCGGTCGACGTCGACTGGGCGGGCTTTGCCGGTCCGGCGGACGAAAACGGGGAGGAGGCCCGCTTCGTCGTCGTGCCGCTCAACACCAACAAGGCGGACGACATCCGCGGGATCAAGCTCCACGACCCCTTCGACGACGACCAGCGAAACGACCGTCCCCGATTCCCGCATGGCAAGCCCGTCCATCCCGACATCACGCTCCATTGGGAGGCGGGGAACCCGCTCGCCCTGCTCGGGGGAACCACGGTTTACACGGACAAAATCGAGATCGACGCCGGGGAGGTCGACTGGCCCCTGGATTACGCCGTCATCCCGCGTCATTCGGCCATTTCCTTCGCCATCGCCGCCGAGGGCCAGGCCGCCGAGGGCGGCAAGGCGGTGGACATCGTCCACGGGCGCATCGTCGACGTGGACATCGACGTCGACGCCAACTATGACGGCAAAATTGATGACGCCGACGAGCCTTTGGAGGTGGACCCCGGCGGCTATGTGTGCGTCGGAACCAACAACCTGACGCCGGTCACGCTCAAGTTGGAGCCCGTCGGTCTGCCCGGCAAACTGACCCTCTCGGCGACGATGGGAGGGGACCGAATCCGCATCTGGAAAGACGCCGGGCGCGCGGTCGAGGTGGTATTGACCAATGGCTGCGCCCAGGTGGCTCCCGGCACGCTCTACGTCGAGGGGGTCACCAACAGCGCCGCCCTCCGCGACGTGGAACTCCGCATCGAGTACGACGAGAACCCACAGGGCCAGGACAATCCCCCTCTTCAAGTGCGAGGACAGGGTGCGGCTGACGGTCGTGAAGGTGGATCTGGATGTGGATGCGAACAACGACGACGAAATCAACGACGACGACGATCCGCTGGAAGAGGATCCCGGCGGACTGGCCTGCGTCTGCACGAACCACCTGGCACCGGTCAAGCTGGCACTCAAGCCCGACGGTCTGACCGGCAAACTGACCCTCTCGGCGACGATGGGAGGGGACCGAATCCGCGTCTGGCGGGACGCCGGGCGCATGATCGAAGTGCCACTGACCACCGGCGTCGTCTGGAACGCCGGCGCGGCGGTTCCCGGCACGCTCTACGTCGAGGGGGTCACCAACAGCGCCGCCCTCCGCGACGTGGAGCTGCGCCTCGAGTACGACGAGAACCCGCCGGGCCAGAGCAACCCCCTCTTCAAGTGCGAGGACAGGGTGCGGCTGACGGTACTCTCTGTCGATTTGGCTGCAACCGATCTTGATGGAACTGTTACCGACGCCGTTGAGGACACGCCCGGTGCCTTCGTCCATTGGAACTTGGACAATGATGATTCCAGTAACAACTCCGTTGGATCCCCGAAGCGTTCAGGGGCGGATTACCTGCAAGCAGGGGCGGCGAAGGTTGCCGGCGAGAACGATTTGAAGTCCCTTGCAATGTCACTGCAACCGAATCTGAATCAAGGTTCTGTTGTCCTGAACATCGCCAACGCCAAAGCGGCGATCTGGAAAGACGCTGAAAAGGGCAGTGCGAATCTCGTTCTTGCCGGACCGGGTGACAAGACATGGAATCTTTCGGACGCCGGACAGAAGGCGGATTTCCTCAGTCTATGTTCAAGCCTTCTGGTCGAGGGGGTGGATGGCGGCACATGCGATATCAAGCTCAGCTACAAGGACACCTTCGGCACCGAAATCTGCTCCGACAAGGTCAAGTACACCTTCATCGCCGCCGATTGCGGACGGCAGCCAACAACCACTGCTACTCCTAGTCAAAGGGTTCGATTTGAAGGGGTATTCCCAAAACTGGAGCGTTGCGAGTGGAGTATCACGGACAACAACTTCCCGAACCGCACGTACAACTGCATCGCCTGGTCTGTCGGAGAGTCGGGGATATGGTACAACCCGGACTATATAGACCAAGTATTTGGTGATAATGACGGTATCTTCGAGAACAGCGACATGGACGCCTTCTACAATGCCAAAAAAGGCTGGCATCCGACGGCATCGGGGAGCATCTGATGCGGAAGCCATATACTATCCCTATCCCGGAAATTGGGACTATTTGCATACTCCACCGCCTGAGACTGGCTACCACGGTGCAAAGAAAAAGGGGTGCACATGCGGTGCTGGGAAGTGGATCATGTTTGAGAGCAAGTGCGGATCATGGGAAAAGATCGAACACGTGTGGGATCAACTCAATGGTTCGAGCTATGGCTCTGCAGGACGGTTCTATAAGTAGGAGTTTCGATTATGAAGACCTTTAAGACTGGGCTTTGCGTTGGCATTCTTCTCGCTCTTGGATCTTTTTGGTGCCGTGGTTCCGACGAGCAGGTGCATAGATTGTTCGAGGAACGTTACGCAGCGTGGAGGACGTGGGTAAAAGAACACCCGTATTCGTCAACATACATGGCAAACAAGGAGTTTTATGCCATAGTCAACCTTGGTGTACCCGCGATTCCATTGATCGTTGAGAAGATCGAGCAGAACCCTGAGGATTTTCACTTGGGCAGTGCGATCAGCATTATTTCAAAACGGAGGTTCGCGAAGTCGGATTGGCCCCAAGACAAACTTGGCGACTCTATAACGGCGGCAAGCATGTATGTGCAATGGTGGAAGGAAGGCCGTTTTAAGACGGGAGAGCGGTTTGTGGAACTGTATGGCGAATGGAAGTCATTGAAGGCGGGGAAGAAGGACAAAGAGGCGGAGGAAACATACCGGCGGATTATTGATCTTGGTATTCCGGCCTTGCCCTACCTCATTGAGAAGGTTGAGCAACAACCCGAGTTTGTGCAGGGTATCTCGAGGTTGTCCGATGGAGCGTTGCCCCCAACGGCGACGGGTGCCGATTGCAGACAATGGTGGGAAAAGAACAAGCAGAAGTTTGAACTGCCGCCCCAATCTGAATCGAAGCAGAGTTTCGAGAAGAATGAATCGTTGATCTGCCGATAACTTCTCCAGGGGCTTAAGGGGTCAGGAAAAATGTGTCTGGTCGACCATGATTCGCTCGGCGCGGGCGTTCTCTGGACCGGCCCGGACCCCGAAACTCTCACCTCTCCGACGCCTACTCCAGCCAGGAGTACGTGATGGTGCGGGGGACTTTCGCGGAGCCGTCCGGCCGAGGCGGCGGCGCCGGCGGCGGCCTGCCGCCCTTCCGCGTCACCGTTCCGTCGGTCGACGTCGACTGGGCGGGCTTTGCCGGTCCGGCGGACGAAAACGGGGAGGAGGCCCGCTTCGTCGTCGTGCCGCTCAACACCAACAAGGCGGACGACATCCGCGGGATCAAGCTCCACGACCCCTTCGACGAGGACCAGCGAAACGGACGCCCCCGATTCCCGCATGGCAAGCCCGTCCATCCCGACATCACGCTCCATTGGGAGGCGGGGAACCCGCTCGCCCTGCTCGGGGGAACCACGGTTTACACGAACAAAATCGAGATCGACGCCAGGGAGGTCGACTGGCCCCTGGATTACGCCGTCATCCCGCGTCATTCGGCCATTCCCTTCGCCATCGCCGCCGAGGGCCAGGCCGCCGAGGGCGGCAAGGCGGTGGACATCGTCCACGGGCGCATCGTCGACGTCGACCTCGACGTTGACGCCAACCACGACGGTGCCATCACCGGCGCCGACGAGCCCTTGGAGATGGACCCCGGCGGACTGGCCTGCGTCTGCACGAACCACCTGACGCCGATCAAGCTCACGCTTCAGCCCGCCGGACTGACCGGCAGGCTGACCCTCTCGGCGACGATGGGAGGCCAGCGCATCAAGGTGTGGAGGAACGCCAACCGGACCGGCCAGATCGATCTGTCCCAACGCGGCAATGTGGCGCCCGGCACGCTCTACGTCGAGGGGGTCACCAACAGCGCCGCCCTCCGCGACGTGGAACTGCGCCTGGAATACGACGAGAATCCGCAAGGCCAGAACAACCCCCTCTTCAAATGCGCCGATGTGGTGCGGCTGACCGTCATAAAGGTAGACTTGAAAGAAGTCTCCTTCAGCGGGACGAAATACCACACCGTCAAGAAAGACGACGGGAGTCAGGACTACACAGCCCCTCACTGGCAGGACAATTCCTCGCCGCTTGATGGAGATGCCGACGACGCGGGCGACAAGAAATATCCGATCTGCTTCACGCGAAACACCAAGATGAAAGTGTCGGCGAAGTGGCGGATTGAACCGTCCGGTCTTGGTGTCACGATCAAGATCAAAGGAGACGGTCCCGGCAACCTCGACTTCCCGGAGACAACAGCGGCGATCAGCGGTAATGACTTGACCATCACGGATGTGGAATGCTCGAACCCATTCGCCAACGAGATTGATTTCTTTGATCCAATGTCTATCTCGTGGAGTTATTCGATGGACGGCGGCTCGACGTGGTGCAGTGCCGGAACAAGCGCCAATCAAACCTACGTGACGCTTGGCGATCCATTGACCACGGTCTATCACACGCTGGTTCATCTTGGATGCAAGAACGCTGACGGGGAGAATACGGCAACAAACTGCACCTCGAGGATATGGATCGAATTCACTGACCGGGACGTCCGTCGTGTAGATGGCGTCCAGCTTACCTATTACGCATCCTACACGTGCGGCAACGTTACGACGGCTAGCCTTCTTGCCAATGGTGACGGGCAGTGCGGTGCCTGGGCGAGTCTGTTTATTGACATGCGAAAAGTACAAGGTATTGATGACACGGACGAGTACGTTATCTTTCGCCCGATCACGCCATATGGAATTCCACAAAGCTATGTCGGATTCTTGGTTAAGAACTGGACGTTCACAGGAGCAGGAACAAGCGGCTTCGCCACCCATCCGTATATGAACATACCTGATTTTCCATTGGTTGGAGGAGACAGCTACAACTGGAAGTTCTCGGAAGTTGACGATGCGACGGGGATTCCGGGGCAAGGGAATGCAAACCCAGCATCTCTGTTCAACAATCATCAAGTTGTCATTAGCGGAGAATACTATGATCCCTCGTGTGGGATAAAGCACAGCAGACTGCAGGATATAGACGACAATGCCATTGATGGCTACTACATCGGGCCGATTTCTTATCCTGTCGATGAGCCAGCAGTGAACCTTGACTTGAATGGCGATGGAGACAAGACAGATCTACAGGTGGATACTGGTGTTTACCTGATACAAAAGAATGCTGCAGGCTTGGATATTTGGGAACAAAGGTTTGACTGGTAGGAGACGATTATGAGCACAATTCAATTCAAACAGTTGATCGCAAGGATGCTCCTTATGAGCTTTTCGTTGTTGAGCTATGGGCAAGAACTCCAGTCTTTGCAAGAGCTAATACGTGAAGCGACTCCGGAGTTGCCTGGGGCAAAGGTGCCTAATGGTAATGATGCGTCTCGCATTGCTCAAAAGGCGTATGTGGAAAAGATGCGGAGCCTTTCTGCGTTTGAAGGATGGATGCAACCAAAGCTTGTTGAACTTGGTTTTGAAATCAACGATTTTGCCGAAGTAGGTGATGCCGTATGGGAAGTTCGTTTTACCAATCTGAACTCAAAGGGACACCAAGCGCTTCGCGCCGTTTTATGGGTTCACGCTGAGACAAAGGTTGTCCACTTTGTCTGTGGGCCGTGGGACACCGCAGGGAAAGCCGCAAAGCCGTTGCAGATTGAAGGAACCAAGGTCTCGGCACAAGCAGATGCGAAGCGCATCGCGTTTGAGGCATACGCGAAGAAAATGCGCGCCGAGGTGCTTGCCAATGAGGGCGTGCAAGACATTTCTGTTGTCACGCTGGGCTATGACGTACCCGGCTTTGCCACAGAAGGTGAGCGTATCTGGGAAGCTCGCGTCCTGACCATTGAGGGAAAACTGCGAGCAATCATATGGGTTAATCCCCGTTCAGAGGATGTGCACTTTGTTTGCGGTTCGTGGGAAGAGAAAACATCGGAATAGCTCTGTTCATCCCCGTCGTGCCCCGATCCGCGCCCGTACACGAAAAATGCGGGGCATTTTTTGCGCCGGTTGCTCCGCTGATGCGGTGCGCCGCCGGTCGAGCGTTGCCATGAATGTGATCGTGATGACCGGAGGTGCTTAATCCGAAGTTCCAGCGATTCCCAACAGCCTGCTCATTCGCAAACCCTTGCAGGCAAGCATTCTACGCGCTTTCTGGCGCCATTTTCCCGTTCCGCTTACATGGAAACGCCCTTGTTGTTCCGCCAGCAGGCGTGGTCCGCCTCGAGCAGTTGGAAGGCTTTGGCCTGGAAGGCGTTCGGCATCGTGTCGCGGGTAAAGCGCACGGCGGTTCTGCCTTCTCCGAAACAGCATGTGTTGCGCACCTGTGTCGATAGCGCGCCAAGCAGCCCGTCCCAGCGCCGGAGCCGCAGTCCGTCAGTGGTGCGTTTCCGGGCGCGCTTGCGCTTGAGGTTTTCCGAGGGCTGCGCCTTGGCGACGGGATCGCGGCTGGCGCGGGCGGCTTCCAGTTCCTCGTCGGCGTAGAGCAGCGGGGCCAGGGCCTGGCGCATGTGCCATTCCACGTAATAGGCGAGCATGCACAGCAGCACGTGCGCGCGCACGCGGTCCTCCAGGCGGTGGTAGATCGGGCGGACGAGCAGGTCGACGCCCTTGAATGTTCTGAAGGCCTGCTCGACGTCGCCCAGGCTCTTGTAGGCGCGCACCGCGTCCTCTGCGGAAAGCGACTCGGGCGTCTCGCTGGTGCGCACGACGTAGATGCCGTCCAGGGCGGCCTCGCGGGCGATGGATTCCGTGTCGCGCTCCCAGCCGAAGTGGTTGTCGGCGATGTCCAGCCTGAAGTGCTTGGCGACCTTGTAGCGGTTGATCACGCGTCCCGCCCTGACGCCGATCTCGGCTGCCGTCAGGGGTTTCCTCCTCCGGCGCCCCACATGGTCGCGCAGCTTGACGAGATCCTTCTCGGTGGACTCCAGCAGCTCGCCGCGCATGCGGGCGCGGTCCATCGCCAGCAGCGGGTTGTAGCAGGCCACCAGCCGTTCGCCGGGGAAGTCGGGATGGATGATCTCGGCCAGGTTGCCCTGCGTGAACAGCGGCGCACCGGAGGGATCGCGTGTCTCCAGCAGCCTGCGGATGTCCGAGCTTCGCAGGCAGGATATCCAGCCGCAGCCCTCCTGCTGCCGCAGGCGGTCGATCTGCGTGTTCGTCAGCATGCCGCGGTCACCCACGAAGACGAACCGCGCTATGCCGAAGCCCCCGCGCAGCCGGTCGATCTGGTCCGGCACCGTCACCGGGTCGGCGGTGTCGCCGGGATACACCCGCACCGCGACCGGCCTGCCGTCGGTATCGGTCATAAGCCCGTAGACGATGCCGGGCAGCTTGAGGCCGTCGCGGTTGTATCCGCGCTTTGCCAGGGGGCATTGCTTGCCGTAGTAGGAGCTGCTCGATACGTCGTACAGGACTGTCGCCCCCTCGGCAAGGTGCCGCCCGGCCAGCTTGCGCTCGATGAAGGGCTGGCGGGCCGCGAGCCAGTCCATCGCCGCATAAAGGTCGTTCTCGTCCACGTCCTGCACGCCGAACTCCTGCGCGAGCGTGGAGTCCCCGAACAGGGAGACCGTCTCCAGCTTCGAGCCCGGCTCTATTATGCGCTGGGCTATCATCGCCAGCACGATGTCGCGCTCCGGGCAGGGCTTGGACGACACCAGATCCCGCATGCCGAGCCGGCTCATTGCCGTGCGGACGGCCCTGACGTGGCCGCATGGCAGGGATCGCTCGATCTCGAAAAGGCTGTCGGCCTCCACAAGATGCTCGCCCTTGAGCGCGGCGCGCAGCGCCGCCACCGCCTCGGGCGGCAGCATCGACAGGTTGGCAAGCGTGCGCTTGACGGTGCGCCCGCCCTCGCGGCAGCTCTCGCGCAGCAGGACTGCGGGCGGGGATTTGCGGTTCGGCACGATGTCAATGTACATGGGCTCAATTTAGCAGACCTTTCAGTCTCATGCAAGCGTAAAAATGGTGTTTCGTCAAAAAAGTTATTAACAATTACATGGGCGCAAATGGAACGGATTTTGCTGCCTTAGGGGTGCCGGAATGCCGCTAAATCAAGAAAATATGGCCGTTTCGGGCATGAAAGAGCCGCTGGAACTTCGGCTTAATGTTCGTTGTATCGCCTACGCGGTATGTTACGCCGCAAGCGGAGCATGCGTCGCGCCTACCGCTCCAGCGAATGCTCCGTTACGCGCGTCGAAAGGGCTACAAGGCTCACGCCTCGACATTTGACAAACGGGGAACGTTCGAGGAGCCGACCGGCAGCGGCGGCGCCGGCGGCGGCCTGCCGCCCTTCCGCGTCACCGTTCCGTCGGTCGACGTCGACTGGGCGGGCTTTGCCGGTCCGGCGGACGAAAACGGGGAGGAGGCCCGCTTCGTCGTCGTGCCGCTCAACACCAACAAGGCGGACGACATCCGCGGGATCAAGCTCCACGACCCCTTCGACGAGGACCAGCGAAACGACCGTCCCCGATTCCCGCATGGCAAGCCCGTCCATCCCGACATCACGCTCCATTGGGAGGCGGGGAACCCGCTCGCCCTGCTCGGGGGAACCACGGTTTACACGAACAAAATCGAGATCGACGCCGGGGAGGTCGACTGGCCCCTGGATTACGCCGTCATCCCGCGTCATTCGGCCATTTCCTTCGCCATCGCCGCCGAGGGCCAGGCCGCCGAGGGCGGCAAGGCGGTGGACATCGTCCACGGGCGCGTCGTCGACGTGGACCTCGATGTCGACGCCAACCACGACGGCAAAATTGATGACGCCGACGAGCCTTTGGAGATGGACCCCGGCGGCTACGTCGGCGTCTGCACGAACAAACTGACCCCGATCACGCTGACGCTGAAGCCTGCCGGCCTGCCCGGCAAACTGACCCTCTCGGCGACGATGGGAGGGGACCGAATCCGCATCTGGAAAGACGCCGGGCGCGCGGTCGAGGTGGTATTGCCCAATGGCTGCGCCCAGGTGGCGCCCGGCACGCTCTACGTCGAGGGCATTGCCTCCAGCGCGACCGCCCGCGACGTGGAACTCCGCATCGAGTACGACGAGAACCCGCCGAACCAGAGCAACCCCCTCTTCAAGTGCGAGGACAGGGTGAAGCTGACCGTACTACTAACCCGGCCACAAATAGCGTTGCTCACGGAGATTCAGGCATTGGGAGCTGGAATTTGGAGTTGGGAAAGGGGCATGGACATTCCTGTCCGTGTCACGGGTTGGAAAACCCGTTCCCCTGTTTTGCAGTATGAATTGTGGCCGAGTTAGTAAGAGTGAATATCACGGCCTACCGTCCGACGACCGAATTACCTGCCTACGGGAATCCATTCCTGCGACACGAAGTGCCCGACGACCTGGAAGAATCGCCGGGGGCAGGAATCCGGGTCAATGGGGACACGGAATCGTCGGCGAACGAGAACGACTTGATAGAGGTGCAGCTCGACGTTGCACCGTTCCCCATTCCATCGGGGCTGACCTACATTCTCAAGCGGAACAACTCGAATATCAGGGTATGGGACAGCCAGACCATGGGCTCCGCGTTGCTCGATTCCGGTACGGAAGCGACGATCACGACAAGCAGTTCGCCCATGTCGGTCTGGGTCGAGAATCCAAGCGGCGGCAGTGCCGACCTTGAGCTAATCGCCCGGTCTGGGACGACGGATGTCTGCTCCGACAAGATACACTTCTATCCCTGCTCAAGCGTGGTGGTTCTCTTCGAGGGTGAGTTCGGTGCCCCATCTGATCCGCCAGGAAGTGGTATCAGCACGCTGGCACTCGCCGCTTACACGAACGGGTATGATGTTCACGTCTATGCCGAGCCGGACCTTTTTGAAACGCCAAATACGGAAGAGGCGGCCTTTGCTGAAATCGACAGTGCCGTTGAGAATCGAGGCGTAACAGCGGTTGCTATCATTGGCTACAGCCACGGCGGGGGCTCGACTTACAACGTCTCCGTGCGGCTAGATGCCGACGCCACGGCTTTCAACCTGGCTTTTACCGCATATATTGATGCGATTTCGCAACCGCTTGCCAATATAACTGCGGAAAACCGTCGTCCGGTCGGTTCCACTTTTCACGTCAATTACCATCAAGTCGCGCAGATGAATGATGCGCCACTTTTCTTGGATGGCGCTCCAAGCACACCTGCAGGCGCTGGCTTTGAGGATAATGTCGATGACCCGACAATAACGGAATCCCATACAACGATTGATGACGCACCGGTCGTCCAGGACGGGATTCGTACTCGCCTGTTTCAGCAGGTGAATCGCTAAAGAGAGGATTCTTATGAACTGTAGATTATTGCTTTGGTTTCTCGGTCTTAGCTCTATTGTGTCGATGCTTTCATTCGGGGCTGATATCCAGTCCGAAAACCGACCGGCAGAGGTAATCCCTCTTGCCCCAGACATTCAACAAGAGATCGTGCGGGTAGTTACGGCGCTTTCGGCAGGCGACATGCCAGAAGAGGCCGTTTGGAAAATCGTGCGGGATTTCAAAGGTTTCAAAAACAAGCCGCCCGAGGAACTGCTTCTTCAGGTTTTGGCGGTATACGGCGGCAAGGATGAATACCGAACCAATCCGCAAGCGGAGAAGGCGAAACGTCTCCTGTTTTCGAGTCTTCTTCAGGAAATGACGCCCTCGAACATCGTCCTGGCCGTGGCTCCGAAATATGAGCAAGCATCTGATCCGAAATTGGAGTACAGCCTTCGTCAAGCCCTTGGCATGGCGACATTGAGAGGCGGTCGCGTCGATGTAATGAATCCGAATTTCGATGCGTTTTCGGCCTACATTGCTCAACGCAAAGAGCAGCCGCCGGGGAAGCTTGTTGGCTTTATGTATGGCCACAACCCGCAAGCTGCTGTGTTGTCGATGGCCCGCGTATACGGCGACAAAGCCGTCGAAACGGAACTTGCCGAACAACTCAAGGGCGATCCGAAGGCCATGCTTCAATCCCTTGCTACCCGGCCCGAATGGTGGGTGCGGTTGTATGTCGTCGAGATGTTGAAAAAGAATCCCCAGTTGCACGATAAGGCCGTCCTCAAGAAACTTGAGCAGGATGCTGATCCGCTGGTTCGCGAACAAGCCGACAAGGTGCTTTCCGGAAGGGGAAACAGGGGAGAGTCCCTTGAAAACTAAGGGCGACCCCCAACGCCTGCTTGCCTGTGCAAAAAAGCATTGGCTTTTCACAGGGGCTTTGTTTTCATGTGTTTTGCTACGGCAGACTGTGTGTTGGCGGACCCCATGAAGTGTGATCGGTCTTTCCTCTCTACGAGACGGGAGGCCGCGAAGATCAAAGAGAAGAAGAGGATGGAGCTTTCGTCCGAAACGCTACCACAGAAAACGGAAGAAGCCCTCTCAACGCTTCAGGATAACGGGTCCACGCCAGCCGACCGCAACAAGGCTGTTCTTGCCCTCGGGAACTCAGGCGACGAGACAGCTATACCGGCCCTGCTTGCAGAACTGGCGAGCGTGAGTGACCCAGTCGTGAAGCAGAATACGATCACGATGCTTGGCAGACTCCGCGCGAAGCAAGCCGTGCCCGATCTCCTGAAAATTCTGGATACCCCTGTAACTGGAAACGTATCCGACGAGGGAGAGTGGGAAGCGATCTTTCGCAGGGAAGCGACAAAGGCGCTTGGCCGTATTGGCGATCCCTCAGCCCTGGTGACGCTGGGGAAGGCCATGGACGCTTCCCACGAATACCAGAGCGTCCGGGATGCTGCCAGGACTGCGATACGGATGATCGAGAAACCGCTTGAACAGTGACATCATCCCTCCTTCCGGCACTACGCCTGCTTACGCGGGCTCATGCCGTTGCCCTACGCTCCGCAACCGTACACGAAAAATGCGGGGCATTTTTTGCGCCGGTTGCTCCGCTGATGCGGTGCGCCGCCGGTCGAGCGTTGCCATGAATGTGATCGTGATGACCGGAGGTGCTTAATGTTCGTTGTATCGCCTACGCGGTATGTTACGCCGCAAGCGGAGCATGCGTCGCGCCTACCGCTCCAGCGAATGCTCCGTTACGCGCGTCGAAAGGGCTGCAAGGCTCACGCCTCGACATTTGACAAACGGGGAACGTTCGAGGAGCCGACCGGCGGCGGCGGCGGCCTGCCGCCCTTCCGCGTCACCGTTCCGTCGGTCGACGTCGACTGGGCGGGCTTTGCCGGTCCGGCGGACGAAAACGGGGAGGAGGCCCGCTTCGTCGTCGTGCCGCTCAACACCAACAAGGCGGACGACATCCGCGGGATCAAGCTCCACGACCCCTTCGACGACGACCAGCGAAACGACCGTCCCCGATTCCCGCATGGCAAGCCCGTCCATCCCGACATCACGCTCCATTGGGAGGCGGGGAACCCGCTCGCCCTGCTCGGGGGAACCACGGTTTACACGGACAAAATCGAGATCGACGCCGGGGAGGTCGACTGGCCCCTGGATTACGCCGTCATCCCGCGTCATTCGGCCATTTCCTTCGCCATCGCCGCCGAGGGCCAGGCCGCCGAGGGCGGCAAGGCGGTGGACATCGTCCACGGGCGCGTCGTCGACGTGGATCTCGATGTGGACGCCAACCACGACGGCAAAATTGATGACGCCGACGAGCCTTTGGAGGTGGACCCCGGCGGCTATGTGTGCGTCTGCACGAACCACCTGACGCCAATCAAGCTGACGCTGAAGCCTGCCGGCCTGCCCGGCAAACTGACCCTCTCGGCGACGATGGGCGGCCAGCGCATTAGAGTCTGGCGGAACGCCAACCGCACCGGCCAGATCGATCTGTCCCAACGCGGCAATGTGGCGCCCGGCACGCTCTATGTCGAGGGCATTGCCTCCAGCGCGACCGCCCGCGACGTGGAGCTGCGCCTCGAATACGACGAGAACCCGCCGGGCCAGAATAACAGCCTCTTCAAGTGCGAGGACAGGGTGAAGCTGACCGTACTACTAACCCGGCCACAAATAGCGTTGCTCACGGAGATTCAGGCATTGGGAGCTGGAATTTGGAGTTGGGAAAGGGGCATGGACATTCCTGTCCGTGTCACGGGTTGGAAAACCCGTGCCCCTGTTTTGCAGTATGAATTGTAGCCGAGTTAGTAAGAGTGAATATCACGGCCTACCGTCCCACGACCGAATTACCTGCCTACGGGAATCCATTCCAGCGACACGAAGTGCCCGACGACCTGGAAGAATCGCCGGGGGCAGGAATCCGGGTCAATGGGGACACGGAATCGTCGGCGAACGAGAACGACTTGATAGAGGTGCAGCTCGACGTTGCACCGTTCCCCATTCCATCGGGGCTGACCTACGTTCTCAAGCGGAACAACTCGAATATCAAGGTATGGGACAGCCAGACCATGGGCTCCGCGTTGCTCGATTCCGGTACGGAAGCGACGATCACGACAAGCAGTTCGCCCATGTCGGTCTGGGTCGAGAATCCAAGCGGCGGCAGTGCCGACCTTGAGCTAATCGCCCGGTCTGGGACGACGGATGTCTGCTCCGACAAGATACACTTCTATCCCTGCTCAAGCGTGGTGGTTCTCTTCGAGGGTGAGTTCGGTGCCCCATCTGATCCGCCAGGAAGTGGTATCAGCACGCTGGCACTCGCCGCTTACACGAACGGGTATGATGTTCACGTCTATGCCGAGCCGGACCTTTTTGAAACGCCAAATACGGAAGAGGCGGCCTTTGCTGAAATCGACAGTGCCGTTGAGAATCGAGGCGTAACAGCGGTTGCTATCATTGGCTACAGCCACGGCGGGGGCTCGACTTACAACGTCTCCGTGCGGCTAGATGCCGACGCCACGGCTTTCAACCTGGCGGGCCCCCATAATCGACGGAGAAAACCATGAGAACGTTCATTTGCCTTGCAGTGATGTGTGCGACAACGGGCTTGTGCGCAAGTGGGATTGCGGATGATGTTACCACGAACAAAACGACGACCGGTACAACAACCCCGCAGTTATCGAACATGCCGGAATCTGTACATGCGATGATTTCTCGCCTTAGCCAATTGGAGCGGGCGGCGGCTATGGGCTCCGGGAATCATGCTGAACGCGAGAAATTGAGAGAAGAAATCGACAAGGCGGGCATCGATATGACGAATAGCAATGGGGCCAATACAGTCGTTTCGACGAGGCGCGCCGAACTCCTCTCAACGCTTGCGAGTCTGTACGCAGAAAATGGTCGTGGCGTCGGGAGTGCGGTCAATCCCACGCCCAAACAGAAACAGGCCATTGCCCGGATAAGGGAGGTGCGAAAGGACTTGGCGGAAGCGATGTCAATCCCCGTTTGGGAGGGAGACAAGTGGATAGATGGCCGTTCTCTTGCGTTCAACAACATCGATCTGCCGAATCATGTCAAGAATGCGTTGGTACAATTGAATTTCTGGGAGCAGAACTATGGCAGCCTTTCGATCCCTGAGGAGTTGCAGGGTGTAGTGGCAGAATCAGGTGAAGTGTCCGCTGCCATTTCCACATTCAAGAAGGAAATAGAACGGGCGGGTTTTGGTCTGGAGTTGGATCGATCTCTTTGCATTTGGAAGATAAGAAAAGATTGAGCAGAATTACAAGTAGGCCTGTGCCGCGAGCGATCAAGACGGTTCTTGAAGCACTACAAAAAACTGGAACTTCGGTTTAGACGACGATCATTCGCCGCTTCAAGGTCACACATCAAGGGATTGGACAAAATAGAGACGTACCAGATTTCCCGAAGCAGTTTCGCGGCTCAACAGTCGCCATCAGTGTGTGACCGATTGGTAACTCATTAACGCCAAGCAAGCACTCCCCGTTGTCGCTAGCCCGAGATTCAGGGAGATAATAGCCAGGATCAAGAACATAAGACCGCAATATTTCGTGCCCTGAAGAATACACCTTGACAACATAGTCGAAGGCCCTCGAAGCTCCGACACCACCGGCATGCGGGAATGAAAGCCGCACACAGGGTTTCCCCTTCAAACCCGGGCCGACACACACGGAATCTTCCCTACAGATCACCGCCGACAGCTTCGCACCCTGCGGAAATTTCGGTGCCTCACTGTGATAATGCCGACGAGCAAAGCTGTACTCACCATTCGAACTGACGGGAACAAGAATCGTCCAATCATCACCCAGCGGCTCATCAAAGGCCAACGAATGCCTCTTGACAACGAGATGATCGTGATAGACCTCGACGAACAGGCACCCGCGTCCATCATTCCCTACTTGCGGCGGACATTTCATACGCTGCTGTGCATATTCAACCGCATACGGCGCACCACCGTTGTCATACCGGACGTTCACATAGCAGGGCCCCGCCTCGGCCAACGAACCGCATCCGATCGACGTATAACGCCCTTGCCACACAGAACGTTCATCGCAAAGTGAATTATGTGAATGTCCGGACAAAGCGACTGCATTGGGGAATGATGATAAAGCGATGTTTGAGAACTCCTCTTCGATTGCACCACCGGCCTCACAATAGCATGAATGAGCCGGATGCGCATGCTGGACATAGAAAAAAGGAAGATCTTCAGGAATATCTCGCGCGAGTCTGTGAATTTCAGATTCTATTAACAGCCGTTGCGAGTCATCTACGGGGAACTGTCGTCCAATAAAAGCAATACCTTTGATGGTCCGGCGCCACATCGGCTGGTACTCTTCATGAAAGATTCGCCTCCAAGTGGCTTTCATGTGCGCCTCATCGTAATCGAAGCGAATCTGTTTCAATTCATCCACCCCGTAGCCGTTCCAGAGCCCAGGCCATTGCCCAACCTCATGATTCCCCGTCACCAACAGTCGCTCGACATGGCGACCATCAGCCGCACGGCGGTCTGGGAAGACACGCTCCCACACCTCCGCCAGAAGCTCAAGTTCGGCGATGCGTCCTGTGTGAGTCATGTCGCCAGGGAAAACGACCGCGTCGGCTTTCAGCGAATCGAACCACCGCAGGGCCTTCTCAAGATATTCCGGCTGCCGATCCAGATCACGGCAGTTTCCATCTCGCCATCCACACAAAAGATGAATATCGCTTGCGACGCCAAACATGAGGAGTGGTTTCTCTCGATCAGGTTCAATCAGCGTCTTACGCCCATTCAGCATAGGCATGCATACGCACCCTACAGTCCCACGCAGGAAGTTCAATCGGGATGTTCTCACATCACTCCTGTCTGCGAGGTAGTCCATACCAGGCACACTCAGCCATGAAGAATTCACTGATGTTCAAAGTGCGGTAGTCGTAATGGCGAATGACACGAGACACTATCTCGCGATACTTCTCGTCACCGGAGAGGCCCAGTATCATTGCATGCGAAAGAGGCTTTGTCATCTGGCTTCTTTCGTAGCCCTTACGAAATCCGAGTATATTCGGATCACCCGAGGAAGCGACACGCTCCGCGATTTTCTGTGTGGTCTGCCTCTCCCATTTATAGCCCGTTCGCCAATTGCCATACTTGAACGGCATTTCGACAACCGTGTTGTCATAACCAAGGCGTGACGGAATATTCAAAGCGGCGTGCTCGGCATTGCGCAAAAGGCCACGACGATAACGCGCCTTCAGAAACGGATCGCTCTCCATGCGAACAAGTTCAGCCAGGCACCCCTGGGCACAGACGTAAATCCACAGACCGGCATCCTCAACCGGGAATGACGGCATATCAAGGACATAGCCTTCCTCGCAAACCCTCCATCGCGGCAAAATCGTTCCCGGAGTCTTTTCGTCCTTCGCATGAATATATTTCGCCAACCATCCTGAATACGGATCAATCTCATCCAGCATGCGAAGCAAATAGAGGTAATGAGACGCATTGCGGAACGGCAATTTGGTCGCCGCAATGTCTCCACGATTCTGCCCCTTGAAGGCGCCGTCTCCCGGACAGCGCCATTCATTCTTCTCGAGCGCATGTGCGACTTCAAGCATTTTCGACACGATGCGCGCCTTTTCATCCGACTCAGCCAGTCCGCTTCGTACATACGCATGCAGACCATAAAACCACGGAATCGTCTGGTCTTCCGAACCCAATGGATAATGGCACTTTCCATCTGTACCGAAACCACGCACAATCATTCCGGGAACATCTGAAACTGACGCCGCTCGCATCAATCCACTCGCCATGCGGCGGCACAGCATACGGTCTTCATCCTTCCCTGACCGCATAGCCTTTTCGCACATCGCATGAAGATAAGGTCCTGTGAACATCGGACCGTTTTCAATCGGACTCCACCACCCCATCGCATTCGGACGCGACTCCGCGCAGTCCTTCGGAGTCGGGATCTCTCCCCGATAATCAAGAAGCAGTCCGTGCTCATCCAGAAGCCGCTCGACAAGATTTGTGTGCGCGTCTTCCAGCGCCGCATCAACGGTCGAATGGAAACCGGCGACAGACGCGCCACCGCCAAACACAACAACCGGAAAATTCTCTGTCTTCCACGGACTTCCTGCAATCAGCGAAAGATAACCCTCACGCCGTGCCCCATCGTTGTCATTCACGATGAGGTTGAACCTCAACTGGCCATCAAGAAGACTTTCTCGCGTTGTCCCCAATGCCTCAAATGGCAAAAAAACATCATACCACAAATGTGGAATCGGCACCTTTTTATCGACGCTCATCCGACAGGAAGCACTCTTCAACAGTTCGGAACCGTCAAGTCCACCCGGTGCACGCCAGACACAAAAATCTGTCGTTTTCTTATCTGATCGCGCACGAACACCGATTTCCCAGCTTCCTGCCTGTCCTGGAAGCTGTAAAAGGATCTGAATCGAATCGCCATGATACATGTCACGCCCTTCTCCAGCAGCGACATGCACATCATCATTGACCGCCATCCGCAGGTGTAATGCCTGCCGCTCCGGATAACAGACATACGCATTGACCGATAGGTCTCGCCCACCGCCCCAGTACATCGACTGGCCGTCGGGAAGTCCCTCCACAAATGATGTATACAGATCCCTTGTCGAGGCTTTGAAATGCGCCGGTGACTTCTCTGTAGCGACCTTGACGGGCAACAGAACGGAAGTCATTCTCGCGGAAACATCGCCTTCAAGATTGACGCCGAATGTTGTGCTTCCGTCCGCATCGGGTCGGAAATTCTCGTCGACCGAGATTTCCGATTCAATCCTCGCGGAACCATGAGCCGGAACCCGCAATGAGCCGCAGTTGCCAAGCGCACGCGTGCCTTGCGGCAATTCGAAATTCCATTTCACATACCAGTCCTTCTCGGATGGATTATTCACCAACCAACCGAAAATATCGAAGTCCCCGCCGTTAAGTACGATCTTCCTTTCCGGCTCGATCAAAGTACACGCGTAACCAATCGACGCCGTCGACGGCGAGAGTCGAAGAATCGAACCCTCGGTATCGACGGTGACGCACAGAACGCCATCACGAATCGGGCATTCCGTCACATTGCCGAACAGATCGACGACATCCGCGCGTTCCGCATTTGTTCGAAATAGAATCGGACGTTCCGATGCGTCCTTGCTCATTGACCACATTGGGAACAGTGCTGACTGTTCGGTCTCAAAACGCCACGCAAACACATCTGGACGCGCCTTCACTTCGTTCTTGAAATGCGCATCTCGCAGAGTTCCATTGATCGCGTTCTGGGCCAGAAGCGTTCCGCGCGGACAAAGGTCGGCCGTAAGCTGTCCATAGGCGAGTTCACCGTTATGCGGCGGCCGTTCTGGATATCCTTTGTTTCGCAGGTTGTACCAGACATAACCGATTGATCCGCGGCTCCAGGAATAGACCAGCTTCTGGAAGAGCGTTTTCGCCGGATAGAGATCGTCTGTCGGCGATGAAGTCGCACACTCGTTCGCAAACCATTTTTTGCTTCTGTCGACACCGCCCATGATCTTGCAGATTCGATTCACGACCTCAATAGACGACTCGAAGGTCCCATGATAGTGAAAGGCCGCCACGTCGAAACAATCCGGATTCTCGTCCTTGTAATACGATTCCGTCCAGGACGCCAGTCCGCCCCAGCACGCGGAAAGCAACAGCGCGTCAGGGTTCCCTTTCTTCAAGCCACGGTAGGCCGCGCGCTCATAATCGGCAAAACGCTCAGGTGGACATCCGGTCAGGTTCACCTCATTGTAGTCCTCGAACATCCTGATCTTGCCTCGAAGTCCGCTCACCCGCCTTTCACAGAACTTCTCATATCGATCCAGATAGGGATAAGGAAACTTGGGTCTGCCATCATCAAGATTCTGCACAATCGAGGGATCCTGGTCACGACGGCAGGGACTGTGAAGACTGATGATGCGCTCGAGATTGCGCTGCAGACACATGTCCGTGATCGCATCCGTTCGTTTGACACGCCAGACTCCGGGTTCCGGTTCGATATTGCCCCAATACCCCCCGCCGGCCCGTATGCAATTGTATCCCGCCGCCTGCATGTAATCCAACATAACCGCAACCTCTTCAAGCGGATAGTCTTCAAGATGGACGGTGTTGGAGAACAGGAACTCATCGGTAAACATCCTGCCCGTGTACCGGCCGGTCGGAATCCAGGCACCGTACGAACGCTGGCGTGAATGCTGGAAGCCACCAGGACCTTTTTTCTCAAGCGTGTATTCAACATAAAGCACTTCCGCACGCTTCGGCTTCGGGAGTTCCACTCGGACGGTTTCGCCCTTGGTCAGTCGTGTCGAGAATACTTTCTGACCAACCGTTCCGCCCTGTTGGCGCCACACTCGCCATGAAAGCGACATCTCGCAATCCTCACCGTCGTTTCGAACCACAAAATGTGGATCATTCTTCTTCGCATCGCGCAGATCGCCGACCAGTAGTGCGCCATTACCGACCGTCAGATCGACCGAAAGACCTTTCTGCACGAGACGCCAGTTCCCGATTAGAGCCTCACTCCCGTAAGCGGCATCAGAACGCGAGAGCGAAAAGCCCTCGATACGCGACGGGAACGCCGCAGTTCCCATGGCCGCAATTGACTGCACATCGACAGGGACAACAATTGTCGTCCTTCCGCCGCCAAGAGGAATTGGTCTCGAAGTGAACCGAGCTGTCTTTCCTCGATCTAACTGCTGCAGGTTCCCGGGAAAGTCTTGACAGTCAGTGCAAAACCAGTCACACAACTCGTCTCGGGCAGGTAAGCATCAATCTCAATCTCCGCGCGTTCGAACTCGGGAAGCATCGGACGGAAAAACTCCTTGCCGCTGACACTTTCGCGAACCAGCGTCCCCTTCGGCAAGTCGATTCGTTGCCAGTTCACTCCATCACGCTGGACGACATCGTCTGGTGCGTTAATTGCAGAATCATACAACGGTCCGCACCAACCGACGGTCGCAACCAAACTTGCAATCGCCCCGGGAATCACACGCATTTTGATTTCCCCTTTAGTGAATCTTTCAATCAGTCAGGATATTGGAACTGCATGACAAGACGAACGCCAAGACCTTCCGCGTCCGCCCGCGTCGCACTCCAACTCAGGCGGGAGCCAGACGTGACCTGCACCGCAGTACACCCAAAGTTTCCGCCACGGCGAATACGATCAGAAGTGGGATTACCGTTCGGCCCTGTCGGATTCGTTCCATTCGGATAATTGCTGGACCACACGTCACGGCACATTTCAAAGACATTTCCGTGCATATCGTAGATACCCCAGTTGTTGGGTTTAAGCAGACCGACCTTCTGGACACGTTCCTGCTGCCACTGGCTATAATACTGCATCCAGGCAAGCTCGGTGATGATCTCGGACGCATACGTCACAGACTCTCGCTTGATTCCGCTATTGAAATACGTCTCTGTGCCGGCTCGGCAACCGTATTCCCACTGCCCTTCAGTAGGAATATCAAATGTCTGCTCGCCGGTCAGATCTCTCAACTGCAGGCAAAGCGACTTGTTCCATGTACCCGGGCTGCTCGTATTCTCGTAACCGACCACATCTCCCGATACCGGCCAGTTGATGTCCACCCCCGAACCATCTGATCCGGTTTTAATGCCGCGGCACTGTTGATAAGAGATGTAGTCCTTGGGGCGGTCGGAATCAGATGCCGAGGCTCCGACAATTCGCGAATACTGTCCTTCTGTCAGTTCGAAAACCGACATATAGAACGGTTCCCCATAGGTCACGAGTCCGTCGTTCGGCGGGACTTCGGGTGATGAAATCTCACCGTTGAATCCAACATGGACACTGCCAGCGGAACAGCGACGCATCACAAGCTTCGTTGTCTTGTAGGTCAGGCCGTTCGTCACGCCGAACCAGACTTTGTCAAACCTGCCATAGCTTTCCAGCCGCGGATCATTCGAGTAAACATACTCGACCTGGCCGTCCTGTCCCGGTGTCTTCGTCAGATCATAGACAACATAAAGCGGCAGAGCGCGTGTCGCCGTAACACGGGCACGGACAGTCATTGTCTCTGCCGCAGCATACGGTGTCTTCGTGGGATCAATCGTAATACGTCCGCTTCCAGACACGTCGAACAGATTGCCCGTGACAGCATCCTGCGGAATCGTCAGCGGATTACCATTGCCGATAAGTTCAAAGTGAACATCGCCCCCAATGCCATCAGGCGACTGAACATCATACGTGATATCAATCATCCGACTCCATGGCCAACGTTGGCGAAGAAGAACGTTGGTGACAGTGACCTCAGCATAAAACGATGAGGACACCGCCATAGACAGCAAACCAAGAGCGAGCAATTTTCATGAGAGCTCCTTTTAATGAATTAACGGAAATACAGCACCAAACCAGATCCAAGCAGTGAACCAGACCAATTCCAGGCCGCCGACACAAGCGGATATTCAAGATTCAGCTGGTACTCACCATACCCGCCCATCTGACGAGTATCTAGTGCCCTGTCCCGAAAATAGGCTTGCAAAAGTCTGGCCGGCATGCTATGATGTGCGGCATGAAAAAGAACCGGAAACCGGGGCGCCCCATATCGCTCCTTTCGCTGTCCGACGAGGATCGTGCCGAGCTGGAACGGCGGATCAAGGCGCCGACGGCGAGCAAGCGGGACAGCCTCCGCGCCTCCATCGTCCTGAAGCGGGCGGCGATGGGCCAGGCCGAGGCGGCGGAATCGCTGGGCTGCAGCGAGGCGTGCGTCTCCCGCTGGACGGCGCGGTTCCGCAGGGAGGGACTTGCCGGCCTGAAGGATGCGCCGGGTCGCGGGCGGAAGCCGTACCTCGATCCGTCGCGCGTCGAGACCGTGATCACCCGCGTGAACCGGCCGCCGAAGGGCCATGCCCGCTGGTCGGTACGCACGATGGCGCGGGAATCCGGCGTGTCGCGCAGCAGCGTGAGCCGCATCTGGCGCGCGAACGACCTCAAGCCGCACCTGAAGAAGGGGTTCAAGCTGTCCGACGACCCGGATTTCGAGCGGAAGTTCTGGGACGTGGTCGGGCTGTATCTGGATCCGCCGGAGCGCGCTCTCGTCCTGTGCTGCGACGAGAAGAGCCAGTGCCAGGCGCTGGAACGCACGCAGCGGGCGCTTCCGCTGGTGTCCGGCCATGCGAAGACCTTCACGCACGACTACATCCGGCACGGCACGCTCACGCTTTTCGCCGCCCTGAACTATCTGGACGGCAAGGTGGTCGGGCGTCTCGGGGAGAACCACACCCACAAGGAGTGGCTGCTCTTCCTGAAGCAGATCGACCGCGAGTGCCCCGCGGGCGTGACGCTGCACCTGATCCTCGACAACTACGCCACGCACAAGAAGGAGGAAGTCACATCCTGGATGGAGAGGCGGAACGCCGCGTACGAGAAGCGGCACGGCGTGAAACGCTTCGTCACGCACTTCACGCCGACGTCAAGCAGCTGGCTCAACCTGGTCGAGCGCTTCTTCGGCGACATCACGCAGCAGGCGCTGCTCAACGACAGCTTCGGCAGCGTCAGGGAGCTCGCGCAACGCATACTGGATTACATCGCCGCGCACAATCTGGAGCCGAAACGGTATGTCTGGAGGGCGGATGGCAGGGCGATCCTGGAAAAGATACGGCGCGCCAGACAGAAACTCGCGGAGACGCAATTAGACAACCCCATTTGCGGGACAGGGCACTAGAAGCTGCCAGCTCGATGATGCCAGATCAAAATTCCGCTGCACCGCTTTATGCACAAATGTGAGAGTTCCAGTAGCATCCACATCCGAAGATTTACTCCACTGCGAATCGCAAGGAACAGGGATCCTCTTGCGCATAACCGACGTCCACCCCCGAGACTGCCCCGACGTCCCCGCCGCAAAGTCAATCGTCGTAGGCGTGAATATCCCATTGACGACTGCGACCTCGCACGCATTCGATGACAGGACCGACTGACCGTCATAGTGCACCAACGAAAGAGTGTACACGTCCTCTTCAATCGTTTCTGCAGCAGGATCGGCGATTACCCAGACATAGCCATCCACTCCAGACGGAAGTTCGACGCTCTGTGTCTCATGACCGGCGATTGTCAGAACCGTCCGATCTGTTCCAGATGGATTCACCCAACGGAGTTCGGGTGCACGTTCCTTTGCCGTCATCCAGCGAAGGTTTCGTGCCCCTGACATGTAAACAACAGTGGCAGGCGATTCCGCGCCCATCGCGAAAAGGCTTACGAGTGAAACACCAATAACGCCTATAATATGCCGACACGATCTGTAGAGTAGAGACCCACGCCTCGGCTTCGCAGGCGCGACTTCCCCCTCATCAAACCGGACGTGCGGATTTCCCGCATCCGGCTTTCCCCTTAGAGTTGCATTCGTCATAGCGTGGCTTCCCTTCTCTGCTTTTGCAAGTCGTCGCTGATCACTATAGCGATTCACCACCATCCCATAAGGCAGACCGACAACCCACCGGCCCCATGGGTGTACGCATTATGCGAGGGGGGGAGGTAAAAGTCAACCCTAAAGCAAAGCAATCGGTTGGTGACGGCGGGAGCAAAGGGGCAATGGCACGACAGTGCCGGTCTTCGACATGAAGCTGCGCCGCAAATCGTTCAAGTGTCCGCACTGCGGCTCGGCGGATGTGCGTGCCTACCCCCAGAGGCAGCGCGTCATCCGTGCCCTTCCCAACGGCTGGGCCGCCTGCCTGCTGCACGTGACGGTGCACAAGCTCTACTGTCCGAAATGTGGCGAGCACGCCTACGAGAGGCTCGGGGTTCTCACGAGTCCGAAGGCACGCATTACCCGGCAGCTTGAGCGCACCCTGCTTGAGCTGCGCAAGCCCATGTCGATCAAGGCGCTTTCGGAGCACTACGGCGTGCCCTGGCAGGCGATCAAGGACGCGGAGAAGGCCGCGCTTGGACGGAAATGCGCACGGGTTAAACTCAAGAACGTGCATGCGCTGGGCATCGACGAGATATACGTCTTCCGCTCGGCGAAGTCGCATGAGAAATACGTCACCGTCGTCCGGGATATGGAGACCGGCGCCGTGCTGGCGGTTGTGCGGGGCAAGGGCGTTGATGCGCTCAAGGCCTTCTCCAGGCGTATAAGGAGATATGCCGCGCAGATCTGGTTCGTCTGCATGACATGTCCAACTCCCATGCTGGGCGCACGAGGGACGACTTCCATGTCGTCCGGCTCGGTTTTGCAAGAGCCTCGGAAAATGGAAACAAGGGTTGCCGCCGCCGTTGCCCCGTGGCTACGCTCCCCACCATGGATGCAGGCCGCACATCCTTGGGGCCGCAGACCGGCGGCGCACCGGCAATTTGCCGGTCCGTCCGGCCTGGCCTGCACCGCCACGGTGGCGGACTACACCCGCGCATGGCAGGTCAAAGACAATTCGATCGAACAGGCTTCGGATCATCGATCGTTTTTCTGCTTCCTAACGGAGCATCCATCTGCTATGTTCGCAGTTGCTTCCTTCAAACCAAACTCAAACTCTACTCAAACCCACACCTGCCGGATTGGTCCCAGGAGACTCCCATGCGCAAAATCCTTCTAACCTCCCTTCTCGCCTGCTCCGCCTTCGTTGTCGCGCAGGCTCTCGACCTCCCCTTCAACTGCATCCCCGCCGATGCCGCCGCCGTGGTCGACTGCGATGTCGGCGCCTACCTTGCCAGCGAGGCCGGCCAAGCGCTGAACGACGCCTTCAAGACCATCTTCCGCGACCGGATTCCCCTGGAACAGCTGGAACAACTGGGGAGCTTGGGAGACGGCTCCTGCGAACGCGTGATTACATCCTTCGGCTTCGCCGGACCCGAGTCCTTCGGGACGGTCGCCCTCGGCAAGTTCGATGCCGCCAAGTTCGACGAGATGGTCGCGAAGATGTCCGAAATGCCCAATCCAAACCCTGTGACGGAAAGCACCCTGGGGGACCGAATCGTCAAGACATGGACGAGCCCTTCGCCGGACGGCAAGGGAAAACGCCATCTCCACCTGCCTCGCCAAGCCGGGCGTCATCGTGTTCTCCAACACCGGCGACCTGATGAAGGCCCTTCTCGACGTCATCGACGGGAATGCCCCCTCGCTCGCCCGCAGCTCGACGATCGCCCGTCTCGCCGGGCCCGTCTCGCCGGTTTCGTGGTTCCGCGTCTTCATCGACCCCAAGGCGCCGGTTGTCCTGGAATCCCCCATGGGCGCGAACCCGCAACTCCAGTCGCTCCAGGCCTTCCGCCTCGCCATCTCCGGCGAACTGCGCAACATCACCCTCCTCCTCGACGGCCGATTCGACTCGGAAGAATCCGCCAAGACGGCGCAGGGCCAGCTCCTCGCCCTCCAGGCCACGGGCCTCATGCAGACCGAGGCCGACCCCTCCGTCGCCGCCCTGCTCGGCAACCTCTCCATCCGCTCCGAAGGTTCCTGGGCGATGGCCAACACCCATCTGCCCGTGGACACCCTCGTGAAGTCGCTCGAAACCGCAGCCGCCGCGGCGGCGGCGAACGCCGGCGAAGAGGCCGAAAACTAGGCATCGCATGGTTGTCGGCTCCCTCTCCCGCGCCGCCCTCCATGCGACGGCGCTCCCCGGTCTGGAGGCCGCCTTCGCCTTCCTGTCCGGAACGGACTTCTCCGCCCTCGCCGACGGCGCCTATCCCGTCGGCGACGGGCGGATTCGCGCCATCGTCCAGAGCTACGCCACCAAGCCGATCGCCGAGGCTCGGCTCGAAGCGCACCGGCGCTTCCTCGACATCCAGTTTCTCCTCTCCGGCGAAGAACGGATCGGCTACGCCCCGATCGAACACGCCGGAACACCGCTCGCCCCTTTCGACGACGCAAAGGACATCGTCTTCTTCGACGGCGCCTTCGAGCCTTTCACCCTGCGCACGGGCGACTTCGCCCTCTTCTTCCCCCACGACGCCCACGCCCCCGGCATCCGTTGCGGCACCGCCCCGGCACCGGTCCGCAAGGTCGTCGTCAAAGTCCCCGTCGCCACTCCGGAGCCCACCCCATGATTACCCGCGCCCTCGAATCCAAGCGCCTGATGCGCGCCTCCGTCCGATCCCTCGCCCTGGCCGGCCAAGGGGACTCCTTCGCCACCTTCTCCACCGAGGCCGTCCTCTCCGCCCCAGGCGCCATCTCGTCGGCGGACAGCGCCATGCTCCAGCAGGCGTCCCTCGCGCCCGCCGGCACGACCATTGGCGGCACGCTGCGCATCGACGCCGTGGCGGACAACGTCTTTCGCGTTCGCTACGCCGAGGGCGGAACCGTCCCTGAAAACCAGACCCCCATGCTCGCCGAAGGCGCGGCCAAGCGCGTTCCACTGGCCGTCGCGCCCGCCGACGGGAGCGTCGTGCTCTCGACCGGGCGCATCGCCCTTGCGGTAGACCTCTCCAACGGCCGCATGGTCGCACGTTGCGCGAAGACCGGCCGCGAGCTGTGCGGCGTCGGCGGCCCGGAGACCAACCTCTTCATGAACTGGGACGCCTGCAACACCGGCATCTGCCGCGCCTTCGAAGGCCAGGCCCCCCTCGCCGTCGAGTGCTTCGACCTCGATCCCGACGAAGCCGTCTACGGCATGGGCGAAAAGTTCATCCGGCTCAACAAGGTCGGCCAGACCATCGACCAAGACCTCTCCGACGCGCTGGGCGTCCTCACCCCGCGCTCCTACAAGTGCATCCCCTTCCACGTGAGCACCCGCGGATACGGCGTGTTCTTCAACCATTCGTCGAAGATGACCTACTGGGTGGGCAGCCGCTGCGCTTCCCGCGTGCAGGTCGCGCTGAACGACGACTTCCTCGACTACTTCCTGCTCTTCGGACCCATCGCCGAACTCCTTCCCGCCTACCAGGAACTCACCGGCCGCGGCGCCATGCCCCCCGAGTGGACCTTCGGCTACTGGCAAAGCAAGATCAGCTACACCGCGGCGGACGAGACCCTCGACATCGCCGGGAAACTCCGCGCCAGCGGCGTGCCGTGCGACGTCATCCACCTCGACACCCACTGGTTCAAGGCGGACTGGTACTGCGACCTCCTCTTCGACCGCGAGCGCTTCCCAGACCCCAAGGCCTGGTTCGACCGCCTCCGCGAGCTCGGCTTCCACGTCTCCCTCTGGCAGCTCCCCTACATCCCCGAAGGCTCGCAGCTCTTCGACGACCTTCGCGCCGTGGACGGCTTCGTGAAAAACGAGGACGGCTCCATCCACGACTGCCGCATCTGCTTCACCCCCGGCTTCCACGGCATCGTCGGCGTGATCGACTACACCAACCCCGAAGCCGTGCGCGTGCACCAGACCCACCTGCGCCGCCTCTTCGACCTCGGCGCCGGCGTCATCAAGGCCGATTTCGGCGAATCCGCCCCCGGCGAAGGCGCGGTCTACCACGACGGCACCCCCGCCCGGCAGATGCACAACCGCTACCCGCTGCTGTACAACCGGGCGCTCTACGAAGTGACCCGCGAGGCCACCGGCGAAGGCGTCATCTGGGCCCGTTCCGCATGGGCCGGCAGCCAGCGCTACCCGCTCCACTGGGGCGGCGACAACTCGCCGCACTTCGACAACATGATCCCCCAAATCGCCGGCGGACTCTCCTTCGGCCTCTCCGGCTTCAACTTCTGGAGCCAGGACATCGGCGGATTCCTCGGCGATACCGGGGGCGACCTGCTCATCCGCTGGATGCAGCTCGGCATGTTCTGCTCCCACAGCCGCATCCACGGATCCGGCGACCGCGAGCTCTACAAGTTCGACGAACGCACCTTCACCCACTGCCGCGACATCATCCGCCTCCGCTACCGCCTGCTGCCCTACATCCTCGGCAGCGCCCGATCCTGCGTCGCCCGCGGCCTGCCGCTGATGCGCGCCCTGCCCATCGACTTCCAGGACGACCCCGCCACCTGGAACCTCGAAAGCGAATTCCTCTTCGGCGACTCCCTGCTCGTGGCGCCGGTCTACTCCGCCGACGGCCGCCGGCGCATCTACTTCCCGCGCGACAACGGCGAGGCGTGGACCTGCTGGTGGACCGGGCAGACCTTCGCGGGCGGCCAGTGGATCGACGCCGACGTGCCCATCGACCGCATCCCGCTCTTCGTGCGCGCCGGCGGCATCGTGCCCATGGGCCCACTTCAGCAGTACGTGGGCGAAAAGCCCCTCGACGCCCTCGAAGTCGTGTACGCCCCCCGCAACGACGGCCGCGAAACCCGCCTCGCCGTCCGCCGCGACGACGGCACGGACTGCCTGCTCTCCCTCTCGGCCGGCGGGCTCCAAGCCGGCCATGCCGACGGCATCGCCATCACGCCGAAGCCGCTTCATCCCTGACCGGGAGACCAATCCATGCCCGACTCCCCACCCCACGATCCCGAAGCGATGCAGGCCGCCGAACCCCAGGCGCAGCCCATCGAAGTCATGACCGGCCTCGTCAGCGCCGGCTTCGCGAAGCTCTCGCGCCAGCGCCGCAAGGTGCTCCGCATCGTGCTCGCCGCCACGCTCGCCGTCCACGTCATCGCGTTGCTGGTCTTCGGCGGGATCGTCGTCGCCCGATATTTTTCGGAGGAGGAGGCCGTCTTCGAGGCGCCGCCGCCCACCCGCACCTACCAGCCCCGCGAAGTGGAAATGAAGGTGAAGGTGCAGAATCGCCAGCGCAGCTCGAGCCGCCCCGCATTCGTCCCGCGCCTCGTCTCCTCGAAGCCCTCGAACATCACCCTTCCCGAAATCAAGGTCGACCCCAAGCTCGTCACCACCACCTTCCAGCCCAAGTTCAAGGCCGTCTCTGGCAAAGGCCTGGGCGCAGGGCTCGGCGGCGGCCACGGGCTCGGCGGCTTCGGCGAAGGCGTGTCGGCCGTGAACTTCTTCGGCGTCCGTGCGAAGGGCGAACGCATCGCCATCCTCGTGGACGTGTCGGTGAGCATGATCGAGGAGCAGCGCGGGAGCTTCACCGGCTACCTGCGCGTGAAGCAGCGCGTGAACGACGTGATCGATTCGTTGAAAGACGGCACGCTCTTCAACGTCATCGTCTTCGCGGACGCCTGCTCCGTGATGGACGAGAAGATGGTCTACGCCAACGACGAGACGCGCGGCAAGGCGAAGCTTTTCCTGCGCCCCTTCAACACCGAGGGCAACTACGGGCTGGACGTGGGCAACTACACCGGCGCCAGGGGAGGCCTTCGCGCGACGGGCGGCACCACGCGCCTCGACCTCGCCCTCTCCGCCGCGATGGAAAACGGCGCGGACACCATCCTGATCATCAGCGACGGCCTGCCGCAGGTGCAGAAGGCCCACGATCCCCAGGTGCTCCAGGCCCAGCAGGCGCGCATCGCCCAGTGGAACCAGCAGAACGCCGGCGCGATCGCCGCCTACGAGCAGGCCTACGCCAACGCGCCCGTCGAGAGGGTGTGGGTGCCCGAGCAACCCGCGCGCCCGCCAAGCAAGGCCCCGCTCAAGGAGGGCATGAAGGCCGATCCCGGCTCTCCCGCCATTCCCGGCCACTGGGCGGAGGTGCGCCAATGCGCCGCCCATCGTCCCGCGCCCCCCGAACTTCCGCCCCCGCCGATGTGGACGCTTTCCGACTTCATCGCCCACATCTCCCAGCTCTACGAGACCACCCACAAGCCGAACGGCCTGAAGTCGCCCCAAATCAACTGCATCGGCTACCAGATCGATCGCGAGGGAGGCGCCTTCCTCAACGATCTCGCCCGCCACTACAAGGGGCAGTACCGCCTGGTGCGCAAGTTGCGCTAGCCCCCTCCCCGCCGCCGCGCCTGGATTTCCAGGACGTGACGGGCGCGGAAGCCTCCCCAGACGCAAAGCCTTCCGGGAGGGATGGCCCGGACGGTCTTGACGGGACGGAAGTCCGCGTCGAGAAAAACGGCGTCGATCGTGAAGCGCATGAAGCAGGTGTGGATCGTGTTGCACCGGAGGATGAGGAGCCCCTCCCCCTCCGGAAGCGAATCCCGCCCCAGCAACCCGCGCATCCGCGCCAGGAGGCGGCTCGCGACGGCCACCCGCACCCCCTCGATCACGGGGGGGATCGTGCGCCCGCGGTACGTCCGCTGTTTCGGGGAGGCCATCGCTTCTCCTTTCCTCCTCCGCTACCGCGAGGATGCCGCGCGGCGGATTTCGTAGAGGTACGAGGCGTCGTCCGGATGGCGCGCGACGTCGGCGGTGAAGGCGAGGACGCCTTGGTCCGTTGTGCTCGGAAGGATTTCGCGCACGGAACCGTCAGAGGCCAGCAGCCGCACCTCGAAGCTGCCCGGACCGAGCCGGAGCGAAACGTCCGCCCGTCCGGCACGCATCAGATGCGGGAGCGACCCCCACGCGAGCAGCGTCTGCAGGCGGGCGTCGGCGTAGCGGATGCCGGTGTTCTGCACGTCGGTGAGGTGGGTGACCAGGATCCGTTCCGATTCCGCGAGCGGCTTCCCGTCGAGCGAGCTCGCCCAGACGGTCGCCGGCGTGCCGCCGATGTCCGCCCGGAGGACGGCGGCCCGGATCACGCCCCGCTCGGCGAAGCCGCCGCAGGTGGCGGGCGTGGCCACCGCGAAGGCGCCTTGGGAGGAATCGATGCGAACGGGGTTCGGCCAGTCCGCCGGGCCGTCCGCAGGAAGCTCGTCCACGCCGAAGAGGAAGCGGCTCATCGCGGAATCGCCCTTGCGGTAGAGTTCCGTGTAGGGCGCGGCATAGTCGAAGAGGGAGGAGGAGGCCGCCGGCGCGACCAGCGTCCCGAGGCGCAGATACCAGGCGGCCCAGGCCCACGAGGGGCGGTTCAAGGGATCGAAGGTCCCGTCGAAGGATTCCGGGGGCATCGCGATGGCGAGCGTCTTGCGGAGCGGCGCGAGATCGCCCCGCAAGAAGAGGCAGATCGACGCGCGTTCGGCCGCCAGGGAGAGCGGGTCGCCGCCCATGTTGAAGTAGTCCATCGGCACGCCGCCGGGATTCACCGCGCCTTCGCGGGAATGCGCCCACGCGAACCGCCAGATTCCCGCCCAGTCCTGCAAGGCGCCCATGGCGCCCGTGGCGATTCCGCCCACGCCGCGATAGCGCCCCGGCGCGGAGAAATTGTATTCCGTGACGGTGAAGGGCTTGTCGAGAAGGCGCGTGAAGGCCACGCCCTGCGCGCCGCGCGCCGCGCCGCGGAAGGGATTGGCGTTCGGGCAGCGGCTCGGCAGACGCCAGGGCGTCCCGATGAATTCGGGGTGGTCCACGTAGAAATGGTCGTCCACGTAGCCGAAGGCGCGGGCGCGGACGAGCTGGTAGCTGGCGGGATTCATCCAGCTGTTCATGTCCGTGACCAGCGCATGGCAGCCGAGTTCGTCGCGCAGGAGGGCGGTCATCCGGCGCGCGAAGGCCTCTTCCCGCCCGGCCAGGAAGAGCGAGAAGACGGCCGCGGCGCGATCGCGGTTCCAGAGGTTGGAGGGGAAGGCGTCGGGCACGTCCGCGAAGGCGTCGGGATTCGCGGCGCGCCGCCCGGCAAGCCAGGCGGCCCAGGCGTCGCGCCATTCGGGATGGCGGGCGAGTGCGTCGCCGCCGAAGTTCCCGGGGTTGTCCTCGTTCACGAGCGAAAGCCAGGCAAGCGCCGGCTCTTCCGCGTAGCTCCGTCCGGTGTGGGGGTTCACGTGCGAAAGGAACTGGCGCGTGAACGAGGCGAGATTCCCAAAGACGCCCTCGTGGACGGGCGCGAGGAGCTTGAACTCGTCCATGCCGAGGTTCCCGTCGCGATCGACGCCCACGGAACGCCAGGGGACGGAGCGGGAGACGAACAAATCGGTGGTGACGTAGATCCCGTGGCGGATGCAGGCGGCGACGAGGCCGTCGAGTTCGGCCAGACGCCCCGGATGGAGGGTGGTTCCGTCGGGCGAGCCTTCCACCAAACCGCCGTCGTGGTGATGGAGACGGATGGCGTTGTAGCCGATGCGCTCGAGGCGCGCCGCAAGGATCTCGGACTCCTCCGCCGAGAGGAAATTCGCGCCGAAGCAGAGGTTCACGCCGTAGAAGCGCTGCGGTTCCCCGGGCAGGGACTCGAACTCGAAATGCGCCCCGCGGGACACGACGCGCCCGTGCACGCCGGCCGGCTTGTCGCGCGGCGCCATCGTGGAAAAGTCGAGCGCCGATCCCGGCACGATGTCCGCGGCGGCATGAAGCGGAATCCACTCTTCGCCTGCGGTGATCACGCAGGGGCCGATCGCAGGATGGAGCACGATCGGATCCCGTCCGGAGAGGGTGAAGCCAAAGGCGTGGCGTTCGCCGGCGCGAAGGGTGCCGTCGCCGAAGACCATGCGGATTTCAAGCATCGGGCTCCCCCACTCCCGGTTGTCCTGGAGCAGGGCGAAGGCCGGCGCGTCGAAGGCGAGCGAAAGGCGCTTCGTCCCGTCCCGAGCGACGACCGTCATCCCCTGCGACACCCCGATCGCCACATGGATGGACTCGCCCTTCTCCGGCGGGATCTCCTTGCGCTCGCCGTTGAAGTCCACCGTGCCGCCGAAGAATTCGCCCCCGGGAAGGTAGGTCCGCACGCAGAGGGCGTTCACCGCGACGTCGCGATCCGCGGCGGCGTCGTAGACGGCATGGAGCGCGCCTTCGGGGGTGACCGAAAAACGCGCCGTGCCGGAGACGGTGGCATGGTCCCCCCCGCATTCGGGGAGGCGGAAGGGGACCGCGCCGCCCTCCCCCGCCGACGCGTCGAAATCGACGGCGGCCTCCGCCGTGCTCCAATCCAGTCGATAGACGCAGGGTTTGAAGACGACCCCCAACTCTTCGACGTCCAGTTCGGCGCCGAGGTAGACGTTTGCCGCGAGGCATGCGCCTCCGAGCGAGGATGCGACGGCGGCGGCGAGCAGGCAGGCACGGTTCATGGTCTCTCCTCAGGAAAGAGCCAACATCTCCTTCGCGGCGGCAAAGGCCTCGTCCGGGGTGATGTCGGCCAGACAGGGGATGCCGCCCACGCTGCAGTCGCGCGAGAGGCAGGGCTGACAGGGAAGCGATCGGCGCAGCACGCGGTGGTTCCCGCCATACGGGCCCGTCCGGCCCGGGATGGTCGGCCCGAAAAAGACGAGGCATGGCTTTCCAAGCGCCGCGGCGAGATGCACGGGGCCGGAGTCGTTCGAGACGAGCAGGTCCACCTGCGAGAGAAGCCCCCCCAGTTCCGGCAGGGACAGCGCGCCGCAGAGGTTGCGCGCCTGCGGCGCCGCACGGCAGACCGCCTCGCACGTCAGCGCATCGTCCTTGCTTCCGAGCACGACCGGCGTGGCGCCAAGTTCCTTCGCGAGCCTCTCCGCAAGCGCCGCGAAGTGGCCCGCCGGCCAGTTTTTCGTGGACCAGCGGGAGACGGGCAGCAGGGCGATGCGCGGACCGGCCACGTCGAGCGGGTATGGCGGGAAATCCATGGGGAACTCGGCCTTGTCGGGACGCGGGAGGTCGAAGCATTGCAGCACGTCCAGCGCCTGTTCCACGGCATGCCGTTCGCGGCCGCCGCGCGGAGGGACCTTGTCGTACGCCAGTGCCGACCCCTCGCGGTTGTATGCCGGGCCCACGCGCAGGGAGGTCCGCGCAAGACGGGCCACGACCGCGCTCTTGAGCAGTCCCTGCAGGTCGACCGCGGCGTCGTACCGTTCCGCGCGCAACGCGCGCAACGCGGGGCGGAAATCGCGCAGGACGCGGTGCCGGGGGATGGGGATCACGCGGTCCACGCCGCGGAAGCAGCGCACGAGGCTCGCGTATTCGGGCTGGACGGCCCAGTCCAGCGTCGCGCCAAGCCCCTTCCGAAGGGCCGTGGCCGTCGGCAGGGCGTGGAACAGGTCGCCAAGGGAACTCAGTTTGACGATCAGGATTCGCATGGGACAAAGACGCTACGGGTTGCACACGCGGGGACGGACATCCCCTAACGGATCTTGAGCAGAAGGAGGAAGAGGATGGGCATCAGGAAGGCCTGGAGGAGCATAAAGCGGATGACCACCTGGGTGGGGCTCCAGCCGAGGTTCTTGCGGCAATGGTCGTGCCAGGGGAGGCGCACGCTGTGGAGCTTGCGAACGAGCAGGGAAGGCTTCGGATTGGCCGCGCCGCCGTCGAGGAAGGGGTTCTTCGTGTTCACGCCGAACTTCTTCAAGAGGCGGAGGAGGGAGAGCTTCGCGAGACCGCTGAGTCCGTTGATCATGACGATGGGGCAGACCGCGAGGAGCACGAGGGGATTGCCGCTGGCGAGGGTCGCGATGCCGATGAGCAGGCCGAGAGGCCGCGACCCCGCGTCGCCCATCAACACGCGGCTCGGATAGGCGTTGTGCCAGAGATACCCGCCGTAACCGCCGGCGACCGCCGCGCAGAGGATGCCCCAGCGCGCCCCTTCCGGATTGTGCGGAACGAGCAGGTACGCGGCGATCTTTTCGTGGCCGACCACACCGTACAGGAAAGCGGCGCAGACGAAGAGCGTCGTGAGCGAAAGCGAAGAGGCCAGCCCGTCGACGCCGTCCGAGCAGTTCGTGGCGTTCATCGAAAGCCAAAGCAGGAAGGCCGCGCCCGGAATGTAGGCCCACGGCGGAACCGTGAAGACGGTTTTGGTGAAGGGGAGCCAGATCGTATGGCACTGCGCCTCCCCAAGGTAGTAGATCACGGCGGCGGCGAGAAGCGCCACGATGGCGTCGAGCAACCCCTTCCGAAGCTCGCCCCAGGGCTTTTCCGCGACATCGTCGGCGTACCCGGTGACCATCGACATCAGCATGCAGAGAACCGCCGCCCATTGCGGACTCAGGAGAGACAGCCACTCCGAGGGGGTGGAGGCGATATGGCGCAGGATGGCGACGAATTCCGGAAGCGACGTTGTCTTGTCCACGCCCGGCAGCGAAGGCGGCAGGAAGAGGACGAACACGGGCAGGAGCAGCAGCAGCAACCAGCGCCCGGCGCCCGTGGGCTTGCCGACGGAGCCCCAGGCGTCCGGGGTGTTCATCGCGGCGCCGGTCGCGGCGTCTTTGACCACCTTCCCCCGATCCAGGGGCAGCTTCCGGAAAAAACGCGGCAGGAAACGCTGGACGACGAAGGCGGAGACAAGTGCCGAAGCGCAGAGCAGGACGGCATAGGAACCGAAGATTCGCATCGGCCCCCAAACGGAGGAAAGGTACTTCAGGAAAAACAGCATGGCGAATTCGGGGAAAAACGGTTGAAAGACGACGGTCCGATCGACGAGTCAAACGGGGCGGCGCGGAAGCGGCATCCCCTGCCCTACAGCAGCATTTTCACGCCGGGGATGCAGCGGAGCTCGTCGTGGATCTGGTCGAGTTCCTTGCGCGAATGCGCGATGAGGCTCAGCTGGAGCGTACGGTACCTGCCGCCGGAGGAGAGGTTGCCGGCGGCGGGCGGGGAGGTCACCTCGCGCGAGGCGAGAGCCGCCTGGAGGGCCTCCCAGGGCACGTTCGCGGCATCGACGATGATGCGGAAGTGATGCAGGCTGGGATAGAGTTCCGGATGGGAGGTCCCATCCGCAAAAGGGTCGGGCGAAATCATGGGCGAAACAGGAGGCCGGCCTACTGGAGATGGGGGGTCTGCCAGCTGTCGGGCAGGTATTGGTGGAGCTCGATCCGGTTGCCGTCGGGATCCGCAAGCCACGCCTGCCAGGCGTTGTCGCAACCCATCTTCGGATCTTCGACCTCGACGCCGCGCGCACGGAACGCCGCGACGGTCTCGTGGAGGTCATCCGTTTCCAGGCAGATGTGGGAGAAGCTCTGCTTGTCGGCCTTGGGGGCGACTTCGCCCTGGAAGAGCTCGAGGAAGGTCCTGCGGCCGAGGCGGAAATAGACGCCGAAACGGACGCCGGCATCGTTCCGGAAATCGAAGGCGACCGGAAGGCCGAGCTTGCCGGAGTAGAACGCGATGGCGCGATCGAGATCCGAGACAGTGAAACAGACGTGTGCGATACCCGTAATCATGGAAGAGGTTCCGATAAGCGTTCGAGACAAAGAGGGGATTACCCCCAAGGTAGCGATTCGCCGCCCAACCCGCAAGCGGATTTGATCGTGGCGGATTGGAGGGTGGATTCTTTTTCGCTTCCACCCTCATAGGCCTTCCAGTATGGCACCCCGGATTCGGATTCATTTTCCCCGCAACTCGCAAACCCGCAACCAGGAGTATCCATGAGCCTCGAAACAGACCAGGCTATCTACGACGCCCGTTCCCTCGGCATCCCGAAGGTGGGCATTCTCGGCGTCCAGCACATGTTCGCCATGTTTGGCGCGACCGTCCTCGTGCCGCTCATCACGGGGCTGCCGATCGACACCACGCTCCTGATGGCCGGTCTGGGCACACTGCTCTTCCACGTGATCTCCGGAGGGAAGGTGCCGGCGTTCCTCGGCTCGTCGTTCGCGTTCCTCGGCGGCTACAGCGCGGTCGCGCCCCGGCTGGCGCAAGGCGCATCCAACGTCGAGATGCTCCCATACGCTTGCGTCGGCGTGGCGGTTGCAGGCTTGCTCTACCTCGTGGTCGCCGGGCTCATCAAGATGTTTGGCATCAAGAAGGTGATGAAGTTCTTCCCGCCCATCGTCACCGGCCCGATCATCATCTCGATCGGGCTTTGCCTGGCTCCCGTGGCCGTCGAGGGCTGCAAGGCCAACTGGCTGCTCGCCCTGGTGGCGCTCGTCACCATCATCGTGTGCAACCTCTTCGGGAAGGGCATGGTCAAGATCATCCCGATCCTCGTGGGCATCCTCGTGTCGTACGTCGTGGCCGTGTTCACGAAGGCGGTCGATTTCTCGCCGATCGCCGATGCGGCGTGGATCGGCCTGCCCGTCCACAAGGAGTTCACGGTGCTGAACGCCACCGATTCGTCGAAGATCCTTTCGGCCATCATCGCGATCGCGCCCATCGCGCTGGCCACGATCATGGAGCACATCGGCGACATCTGCGCCATCTCCTCGACCATCGGCAAGGACCTGCTCAAAGATCCGGGCCTGCACCGCACGCTGGCGGGCGACGGGCTTGCGACGACGATGGCGGCTTTGTTCGGCGGCCCCGCCAACACGACCTACGGCGAGAACACGGGCGTCCTGGCGCTCACCAAGGTCTACGACCCGCTCGTGATCCGCGTCGCCGCGGTCCTGGCGGTCCTGCTGTCGTTCTGCCCGAAATTCGCAGCGGTCATCCAGACGATCCCCGGGGCCATCGTGGGCGGAATCTCGTTCGTGCTGTACGGCATGATCTCCGCCGTCGGCATCCGCAACCTGGTCGAAAACCACGTCGACTTCTCCAAGCCGCGCAACCTGATCATCGCCGCGGTCATCCTCGTTTCGGCGCTTGGCGGGGCGACCATCGATTTCACCGTCAAGAGCGTCGCGATCAAGATCACGCCGCTTGCCGTGGCGTCCATCGCAGGCATCCTGCTCAACGCGGTGCTCCCCGACAGCGATTATGCCACGCGCGCCAGGGACGATGAGGCGCCCAAGGGCCACACCTTCAACGTGTAGTCCGGAGTGAAATGAATTGAGAGGGTGGAGGATTTGCTGTATCCTGCACCCTCTCTTCTTTTTTGGACCCCCGTAGCTCAGTTGGATAGAGCAGCGTCCTTCTAAGTCGCAGGCCGCGCGTTCGAATCGCGCCGGGGGTGCCATTCCATTCCGTTGCGGGAAGGCAAGGGGCGCAAAAACGGGTGCGGAAACGCAACCATGCCGTATCCTTGCCTTTTCACCATAGCTCCATGCAGGTTCTGACCCACATTCGCGCGTTCCGAAGGCTTCCCGGGCCGATCGTGCTGGCCGCAGGGTTCTTCGATGGCGTGCATCGGGGCCATGCGCGCGTGCTCCAGGCCGCCGTGGACGAAGCGCGGGAAATGGGCGCGGAAGCGTGGGTGCTCACCTTCGACCGCCATCCGATGGCGCTGCTTGCTCCAGAACGCAAGCCGCCTCTGCTCACCTCGCCCGAGCGAAAACTCGAACTGCTGGAAGAGTTCGGCTTCGACGGGTGTCTCGTGCTGCCCTTCACCCGTGCCCTGGCCGCCCAGTCGCCCCGGCGATTCATCGCTTCGCTGGCGGGGGCCGCCCAATCTGCGCCTGACGCACCCGCTCGCATCGCGGCCCTCCATTGCGGAGCCAACTGGACCTTCGGCGCCCAGGCCGCCGGCACATGGCCCGTCCTCCGGGAACTGGGGCGCGAATTCGGCTTCCGCGCGCGCAAGTCGCGCCCCGTCCTCCGTGGAGGACAGCCCGTCTCCAGCACGCGGATCCGCAACGCCGTCGCAACGGGCGATCTCGCGCTCGCCGCACGGATGCTCGGCCGTGCGCCTTCGGTCGAGGGCGTGGTGCGCCCCGGACGCGCCGTGGGCCGCACCCTGGGACGCCCCACCGCCAATCTCGCGCCCCGCCCCAGCATCGTCCTTCCGCCCGATGGCGTCTATGCCGTGGAGGTGCGAACCGGAAAAAACGGCGCGCCGCTTCGGGGCGTCGCGAACCTGGGGCCCCGCCCCACCTTCCACGATGCCGCATCGGCCCGCCGCACCCTCGAAATCCACCTGCTCGATTTCGACGGCGACCTCTACGGGGAGACGCTCGAGGTGTCCTTCCTCCGCTTCCTGCGCACGATCCGCGCCTTCGACACGCCCGCCGCGCTGGCCGCGCAGATTGCGAAAGACGTAGCGCGCACGCGGAACCCCATGCTATAATGCTCTCTTCTTCTTCCTGCACACCCGCACCCCTGCCCCTTTAACGAAAGCAACCGTGAAACCCTATCGCATCGGCCTTCTCCTGCTCCTCGCCCTGCTGGTCGCCGGGCCTGTAGCCGAAGCCGCCCCCGAAGGCCGCTTCGTCTACGCAAGCTGGAACACCGAGAACTTCTTCGACGCGGACGACGATCCCGACAACGAAGGCGACGACGAATTCACCGCCGAAGCCTGGACCCGCTGGACGCCCGCCCGTTACGAACTCAAGCTCAAACACATCGCGCAGGTAATCGCCGCCATGAAGCCGGACGTGATCTTCCTCACGGAGATCGAGAACCTTCGCGTGATGCGCGACCTTCGCGACGCCGTGAAGGATGCCGGCTGGGACATGCCTTTCATCATCCACCGCGACGGGCCGGACAAGCGCGGCATCGACAACGCCGCCCTCTCGCGCCACAAGCCCGTAAAGGTCGATTGGCTCTCGCCCACCCCCTACCAGCGTCTTGTGCTGGTGGCGGAATTCAAGGTGGACGGCAGAAAACTCACCCTCTTCGGCAACCACTGGAAGTCGCACTACGGAAACGCCGAGCAGGCAACCCAGACGCGAACGGCCGAAGCCCGTGCCGTGCGCGCCGCCATCGAAGAACACCTCGCGGCCGATCCGGCGGCGGCCATCCTCTGTTCCGGCGACTTCAACGACAGCATCGACACGCCGATCCTCCTGGACGAGGCCGCCTTCTCCACCAACCGCACCGCCGTGCTCGAGGGAAAGAAGGGCCATCTGCTGTACAACCTCGCCTCGGGCAGGCCCAAAAAGGAAATCCGAACCTACTATTACTCCCGCAAGAACCGCTGGGACTCCTTCGACTCCATCCTCGTATCGCCCGGACTCCTCCATGACGCGGAGAACCCGTCGCCGTGGGTGGTCGACGAGGCGACCTACCAGGTCTTCACCCTCCCCAAAATGCGCGACAAGAAGAACGGGGCGCCCATCCCCTTCCGCCGCGTCGTGCGCAGAACCGGCGTCGAAGTCCTCTCCGGCTATTCCGACCACTTCCCCGTCCGCGTGGAACTCTTCTTCCGTTGACCGTGTTCCCGCATCCCGCCATGGCCACCTTCTCCGATGACCGTGTCGCCCGCGCGCTGGATCGCGCCAACGACTTCTGGGATGCTCGTTCGAGCCGGCCCATCGTGAGCATCTACACCGAGCCGGCCTACCGCCAGGAAAGCGATCCGGCCCGCTTGCTCGCGGGTGCCGAGGCCTGCATCCGCCAAGACGCCGCAAGCGGCGAGCCGGACATCCTCCCCACCTTCTGGCCCGATTTCGGCACCATCTCCACCGCCGCCATCTGGGGAGGCGAAATCATCCCGCCGCCGCCCGGCGGCTTCATCCACATCCACCCCGTGGCCGAAACCGTCGAAGACCTCGCGAAGTTGCGCCCGCGCCCCTTCGAGGAAACCGACTTCCAGCGCGCCATCACCCTCTTCCGCGCACTGGAGAAGCAGATGCCCGATACGCCCCTCTTCATCCGGACGCCGGATTTCCAGGGGCCGATGAACACCCTGGCGCTCGTGATGCGCCAGACGGAGATGCTCTGCGCGCTCTACGACGCTCCCGGCGCCATCGGACGCGCGCTCGACCACATCGCCGACGTCCTGATCGACTACGTCGGCCGCTTCCTCCGCGAAATCGGCCCCGAACGCGTCATCGGCAACATCTGGCCCTTCATCACCCTCCCGGCGAACCGCGGCGTCGCCGTCACGCAGGACTACATGCCCCTGCTGGGCAAAGAGGCCTACGCCGAATTCGAAGTCCCGCGCCTCAGGCGCATCGCCGACGCCTTCGGCGGCGTCTTCATCCACTGCTGCGGCGTCTACCGCCAGCACCTGGAGACGCTGAAGAACGGGAATTTCAAGCTCTACGGCCTCGAAATGGCCCACCCGCAGATGGACCCGCAGGCCGTCTACGAGGTCTTCGGCGACGACATCGCCTACCTCGTGGGCGTTTCGCCCGACGGCTTGCGGGACTACCCCACCACCGTGGAATTCGCCCGGCACCTCGCCACCCAACCTTGTTCCCGCGCCCGCTATTGGTTCGCCGCCACGCCCGATTGGCTGGATACCGCCGCCCTTCACGACGTGGTCGAAACCTCCTTCGGCCGCGAATCCCCGCATCCCGAATCCATCCCCTCCAGACTCCACCCATGAATCCTCCTGTCCCGAAGCCCGTCGTCAACCGCCGCGAACGCCGCGTCCAAATGTCCACCGAAAGCCTCATGGAAGACTTCCAGTGGCACCTCCGCTACACCCTGGCGAAGGATCAGGCGGACTCCACCGAGTACGACCACTACATCGCCCTCTCCAAATCCGTGCGCGACCGGCTCGTCGAACGCTGGATCATCACCCAGCAGGCCTACCGGAACCAGAACGTCAAGCGCGTCTACTACCTCTCGCTCGAGTTCCTGATGGGCCGCCTGCTCGGCAACAACGTCATCAGCCTCAAACTCGACGACCAGTGCAGCGAAGCCATGGCCGAATTCGGGCTGGACTGGAACTCCCTGCGCGACGACGAGCTGGACGCCGGTCTCGGCAACGGCGGCCTCGGGCGCCTCGCCGCCTGCTTCCTCGACTCGCTCGCGACCCTCCGCTATCCCGGCATGGGCTACGGCCTGCGCTACAACTACGGCATCTTCCGCCAGAAGATCGTGGACGGCGCCCAGGTGGAAATGCCCGACCATTGGCTCAAAGACGGCTATCCATGGGAAATCGCCCGCCCCGAATTCGCCTGCCAGGTCCAGTTCGAAGGCCGCGTGGAAACCTCGGACGCCGACGGCCGGACCACGTCGCGCTGGGTCGGCACCAACGACGTGATCGGAACGCCCTACGACATCCCGGTGGTCGGCTACGGCGGCTACGTGGTGAACAACCTGCGCCTCTGGTCGGCCCAGGCCGTCGACGAATTCGACCTCTCGGACTTCAACCGCGGCTCGTACATCGAAGCCGTCGAGAGCAAGGTGCTCGCCGAAAACCTCACGAAGGTGCTCTACCCGAACGACAGCGTCGACCAGGGGAAAGAGCTGCGCCTCCGCCAGCAGTACTTCTTCGTCGCCTGCTCCCTGCAGGACATCCTCCGCCGTTTCCGCCTCACCGGGAAGCCCTGGTCCGCACTGCCGGACATGGCGGCGATCCAGATGAACGACACCCACCCCGCGCTTTCCGTGGCCGAGCTGATGCGCCTGCTGGTGGACGTCGAACACCTCGACTGGGACGAAGCCTGGGGGATCACCGTGGCCTGCCTGGGCTACACCAACCACACCGTGATGCCCGAAGCGCTCGAGTGCTGGGGCGTGTCGCTCCTCGGCCGCCTCCTGCCGCGACACCTGCAGATCATCTACGAAATCAACGGCCACTTCCTCCGCGAAGTCGCCGCCCGCTACCCCGGCGACCTCGCGCGTCTCCGCCGCATGAGCATCATCGAGGAGGGCGACGAGAAGAAGGTGCGCATGGCCAACCTCGCCATCGTCGGATCGCACGCCGTGAACGGCGTGGCCGCCCTCCACTCCGAAATCCTCCGCCGCAGCCTCTTCCCCGAGTTCGACGCCTTCTGGCCCGGCAAGTTCTGCAACAAGACCAACGGCATCACCCAGCGCCGCTGGCTCCTCAAGGCCAACACCGGCCTCGCCTCGCTCGTCACCGACGCCATCGGCCCCGACTGGATCACCGACCTCGACCGTCTCGAGGGCATCGAGGCCTTCCTCGACGACGCCTCGTTCCTCCAGCGCTTCCGCGAGGTGAAGCAGGCGAACAAGACCGCCCTCGCCAGCCTCATCCGCAAGGAGGTCGGCATCGCCGCCGATCCGGGATCCCTCTTCGATGTCCACGTGAAGCGCATCCACGAGTACAAGCGGCAGCTCCTGCTCGCCCTCTACATCGTCGTGCTCTTCAGCCGCCTCGTCGAAAACCCCTCGCTCGACATCCACCCCCGCACCTTCCTCTTCGCCGGGAAGGCCGCGCCCGGCTACGCCATGGCCAAGCTCATCATCCAGCTCATCCACGCCATCGGCGCCGTCGTGAACGACCACCCCGCGATCGACGGCCGCCTGAAGGTCGTCTTCCTGCCCGACTACCGCGTCTCCCTCGCCGAACGCATCATCCCCGCCGCGAACGTGAGCGAGCAAATCTCGCTCGCCGGCATGGAGGCGTCGGGAACCGGCAACATGAAGCTCATGCTCAACGGCGCCCTCACCGTGGGCACCCTCGACGGCGCGAACGTCGAAATCCACGAGGCCGTGGGCGACGAGAACATCTTCATCTTCGGCATGAACGCCCAGGAGGTCGCCCTCCTCCGCGCCTCGTACAACTCGCGCGCGGTGCTTGAGAAAGATCCCGAAATCGCCAGGGCCGTGGAACTCATCCGGAGCAACGTCTTCTCGCCGCGCTCGCCCGGACTCTTCGACCCCATCGTGAAGTCCCTCATCGACTGGGGCGACCACTACATGCTCCTCGCCGACCTCCGCAGCTACATCGAGGTCCAGGACCGCGTGGACGCCCTCTACCGCATGACCCGCCAATGGGACCGCACCGCCGTCCTGAACGTCGCGCGCGCCGGACGCTTCTCCTCCGACCGCACCATCCGCGAATACGCCCGCGACATCTGGCACATCGAGCCCGTCAAGTTCCGCTAGCCGGACCGACCGCAGGAAAAAGCGGCGCGCCGCAAAAAAAGCGGCGCGCCGCGAATTTTCGCCCGCAGGGTCCCCTCCCCCGTCCGCGAGCCGCCTAGCGGGCCAGCATCGCGCCCAGGTTGTAGTTCTGCGGGGGCTGCGGAACGCCCGTCCCGACGCCGCGCGCCATGAGCGCCTTGAGTTCGTCGAGGTGCGACTCGTAGACGCCGCGCGGCGTGCAGCCGTGCTTCGCGCACAGGCTCGCGGCCATGCCCACCACCTCGCCCATCATGCCCGTCGTGCGCATCACGCGCACCGTGCCGAGGGCCACGTGGGTGACGGAGATGTTCCGCCCCGCCATGAAGAGGTTCGCGACGTTGCGCGAATACAGGCAGCGGTACGGGATGGGGCAGCCGTAGTGCTTGTTGTGCGTGCAGATCGACCGGAAGGGCTCTCCCGGATAGTTCTTCCGGTTGCGCGGCATCGGGTAGTGCAGGTCGATCGCCCACGTGGCGAGGCAGGTGCCGTCCGGATGCGGGCGTTCTTCGAAGATGTCTTGCTGGGAGAGGATGTGGTCGCCCAGCAGACGGCGCGATTCGCGCTTCCCGGCCACGAAGGCGACCCAGTCGAAGACGCGACGGGCGTAGTCGTCCTTCTTCGCGGAATGGTTTTTGAGGAAGGCCCAGTTCGAGTAGACCACCAGCATCCCGTAGTCGCGGATGTGCTCGAAATCCCCGATGGGGTCGCGCATCATGCCGGTCTCCCAGTCCCAGTCGCCGCGTGTCCCGTGCTCGCAGCTTTCTTCGGTGAAGGCAATCATCCAGTCGCGCGTGGGGAAGGGCGCGGGAGCGTCGACCGTCTTCGTGTACCACTGCACCGAGGCCCCCATCACCATCGAGTCCGGCGCGTCGGGCGCCATGTCCTCGCCCGTCTCGGCCTTCGACTCCCGGCCCATGCGGAAGTCCGCGCCCGCCAGCGCGCCCAGCGCGCCGTCTCCCGTGCAGTCGGCGAAGAGCGGGGCTTCGAAGCGCGTGATGCGGCCGGAAACGACATCGCGCCCGCGCACGGCGCCGATGCGGTCGCCCTCCATGTCGGCGGCGACAATCCGCGTGTCCAGGAAAAGGCGGATGTTCTTCTCGGCGGCCACGGCATCGAGCTTGCGCTGGTCTTCGTAGCGTTCGGGAGGCTGGGCGTTGCCGCCCTGGGCGGGGCCGATCTCCGCCACGACGTCGCCGAGGCGCGGGTACTCCCCCAGGTTCATGAAGCCGCCCAGATGCACGCGCACCTCGCTCGAATTGGCGCCGCCCAGCATCGGGCGGTCCTGCACGAGCGCCACCGAAAGCCCCAGGCGCGCCGCCGACAGGGCGGTGCAGACGCCCGCGATGCCGCCGCCCGCCACGACCAGGTCCGTCCGCACGACCTCCGCCGGCTCCGCCTCCGAAGCCAGGCGAGCGGGGATGTCCGGCAGATGCGCCGGGTCGGGGTCCAGCGTGAGGCATACGGCGTCGCACCGCCCGTCGAAGCCCGTGAGATCGCGGAGGGAAAGCCTCCCCTTCCCCGCCGGGAGCGCGACGACGCCGGCCTTCTGCCAGGCCCAGGCGTCGCCCTGCGTGCCGAGCGTCCCGGGAAGCGGCACGCCGTTCACCAGCACGTGGAAGGTCCCGGCGGCGGCGGACGTCCACGGCGCCGTCCAGTTGCGCGTCCGGACGAAGACATGGTAGTCCCCGGCTTCCAGCGCTTCGAAGGAGGTCGAAGCGTCCGCCACCGGAACGCCCAATCCGTGGGCGAGAAGATAGGACGACCCCATCTGGTCGATGAACTGGGAGTCGACCACCCACCCGCCCTTCTCTTCGAAGCGCTCCGCCTCGAGGAGGAGGGTCCCCCGCCCCGCCAACGCCATGCAGGAAACACCCGCACCGCACGCGATTCTCGTTGCCATGTTCATTCCCGCCCGCCGTTTCATGCCGAAGGAAGCGCAACGGGCCGGTTCGCCCGATGCGACTCGTAGAGACCAAAGACCAGCCGCACCGCCTCGGCGGCCGCCTCGACGGTCACTTCCGGCGCGCGCCGTTCGCGGATTGCGGCGACCACGTCCGCGAACTGCGCGTTGTGCCCTCCGCCGTAGTAGGTCTTGCCGACCGTCGAGAAGGGCGCCGGCGCGCGGGCTGCCTCCTCCAGCTCGGCGCGGACCCGCTCGCTTTCCCCGGGAGCGGCCATCTCCACTTGCACCGGCTTGTCGTCGCGCACCACGATCGCCCCGTGCGTGCCCCGGAAGGCCAGTTCCGCCTGCCAGTCCAGGCTGCTGGCGTTCGAGGCCGTGATCGTGCCCAGCGCGCCGTCGCGCCGGAAGCGCACCGCGGCGACCGCGGTGTCCTCGCACTCCATCGAGCCTTGGTGCGCCAGGTTCGCGTACATCCCGGAGACCGTCTCGATCCCGCCCGCGATCCACTGGAAGAGGTCGAGGAAATGGATGGCCTGGTTGATGAGGACCGCCCCGCCCTCCAGCGCCCACGTGCCGCGCCAGGCGTCGGCCCGATAGTAGTCGTCGCTCCGGAAGCAATGGAGCTGGACGCCCGCCGTGAGCAGATGCCCCAGGGCGCCGCCCCGCACCAGGCCGTACAGCGCGCGGTTGATCTTGTCGAAGCGGTGCTGGAAGACGCCGCTGGCCACAAGGTCGGGGCGGCGCGCCGCGGCATCGAGGATGCGCCGGAGGTTCCGGGAATCGTTGGCGAGCGCCTTTTCGCAGAGGACGTGCTTCCCGGCATCGAGCGCGCCGCACACCAGATCCGCGTGCGACGCATGGTCCGTGCAGACGCACACGAGGTCGACCTCCGGGTCGGCAAAGACCTCCGCGGCCTCCGCCGTCGTGCGCGGGATCGCGTAGGCGGCGGCCAGCGTCTCCGCCTTCTCCCGGATCCGGTCGCACGCCCAGCGCACCTCGACGCCCGGCAGGCCCTGCAGCCCGCCCGCGTGGGTGGGCGCGATGACGCCGTTTCCGACAATCGCTGCGACAATCTTCTTCATGGCATCCCACCGGGGACGGGCGACTCCTGGCCGCCCGTCACCACTCATAGCCGACGTCGCGGAGGATCGCCTCGAAACGACGGCCGTATTCGACGTAGTTGGCGTAGCGGACGTCGTCGGGCGACTGCACCGAGGCGTCGTGGAAGACGACGGCGAGGTGGGGCTCCATCGAGAAGCCGCCATCGTATCCGCGGGCGAAGAGGTCGGCGCAGATCCGTTTCACGTCGCCGAGTCCCTCGCCGCACCAGGTGAATTCGTGGGCCCCTTCGGAATCGCGCACGCCATCCTTGATGTGGACGTACTCCACGAAGTCGCGGACGTTCTCATAGAACTCCCAGGAGGACTCGTAGGGGTACGGCTCGGGCTTCGAGCGGTCGAGGGTGAAGATGGGATTGCCGGTGTCGAAGACGAGCTTCAATCCGGGCACATTCTCCAGCAGGCGCAGGGTGTAGGGCCAGCCCATGCCGCCGTAGTTCATGCAGTTCTCGTGGACGGGCTGGATGCCGGCGTCGAGGAAGCGCTTCGTGATTTCGCGCAAGCGGCGGAAACGCTCCTGCTCCATCTGGTCTTCGGGCCCACGATCGGGAAGCACCGCGTAGCTCATGATGCGGACGAGCTTCGTGCCGAGCCGCCGCATGCGCGGGATGGCGCGGCCGACCTGCGCGAGGTCCTTCTGGAAGTCCTCTTCGCTGTCGATGCGCTTGCCCCAGTTGGCAATGGCGGAGCCGAAGCAATTGATGCGCACGCCGGACTCCTCGAGCTGGGCGACGGCGCGATCGAAGGCGGCGTCGTCCAAGTCGTGGATCGAAACGCCGTCGATGTTGCGGGATTCGATGGCGGACCAGCCCAGTTCGAGGGTGGCGCGGATTTGCGTGGCGAGATCTTTGGCGGCCTCGTCGGCGAAACCGGTCAAGTACATGGCGGCCTCACTTCCCCTGGGTGTTGAAGGTTCCGGAGAGGTCGGCCTCGACGCCGGTGGCCTCCGCCTTCTGGAAATTCGAGTTGCGGATCAGCTGCGTGAGGCACGCCTCGAAGGCGGCGGAGTCCAGCGGGAGATCCACGGTCTCGCCCGTGAGCGACGAGTAAAGCATCGAGTTCGCAAGCTCGACGGAACGGATTCCCTCCTCGCCGGGAGCGATGAGGGGGACGCCGTCGAGGATGGCGTCGACGAAGTTCTGGAGAACGGCCACATGCTGGCCGCCGTCGCCATCCGCGGGAATGTCGATGTGCCAGACCTCGGGCTGGTCGAAGCCCTTTTGGCACGTGCGGAGGAATTCATCGCAGGGGACGAGGTTGCGGGTGAAGCGGATGGCGCCGTCCTCGATGACGACCTTGCCGCGTGTGCCGGCGATTTCGAGGCGGTTGGTGCCGGGGGCTTCGCCGGTGGTGGTGACGAACACGCCGGTGGCGCCGTTCGCGTATTCGAAATAGGCGGTGACCTCGTCCTCCACTTCGATGACGTGCCGTTTGCCGATGTTGCAGAAGGCGCGCATCCGCACGGGCATTCCGCAGAGCCACTGGAGGAGGTCGAGCTGGTGGGGGCACTGGTTGAGCAGCACGCCGCCGCCCTCGCCCTTCCACGTGGCGCGCCAGGTTCCGCTGTCGTAGTACGCCTGGGTACGGAACCAGTTCGTGATGATCCAGTTCACGCGGAGGAGGCCGCCCAGTTCGCCGTCCTGGATGAGCTGCCGGACCTTGATGTAGTGCGGGTCGGTGCGCTGGTTGAACATCGCGGCAAAGAGCTTCGACTTGTCCTTGTGGGCGGCGATGAGGCGTTCGCAGTCGGCCTTGTGCACGGAAATGGGCTTTTCGGAGAGGAGATGGAGCCCGTTCCGCATCGCGTCGATGCCGATGGTGGTGTGGAAGTAGTGCGGCGTGGCGACCAGAACGGCGTCCACGAGACCCGACCGAATCAGCTTGGCGCTGTCTTCGAACTTGGCGACGTCGTCGCCGTATCGATCCATCTTGGACGGCACGAGATCGCAGACGGCGGCGAGGCGGGCGCGCCGGACCTTCCCCTGCAAGAGGTTCGAAGCATGGAAAGACCCCATGCCACCGACGCCGACGACGCCGATACGGACTTCATTCATAATCAGGAACCCTTTCTCATTTTCATTTCAAGAAACCGCCCGGAATCAAGGCGGAAGGCAAGCAGTCCATGCAAGGATAGCCGCAGAATGCAACGCAGGCAAGCGGCGAATCGCCGCGCCCGCCCGACCTTGCATGGCGAACATGGCGAATCGGCTTCCCATGGCCATGGGGAAGCGATATGATGGAACGCAAGATGGGCGATCGCCTTCGATTCGTCGGAGGGACAGGGACGGCGTCGATTCCCTGGCAAACCATCCAAGGAAGGACGGGAATAGGACCATGCGGACAGATTGCAGGACAATGGCTGCGCTTCTGGCGCTTTGCTGCGCACTGGCGGGAACGACTCCGGCGGCAGATGAAGGCGACGGGGATATCGCCTGGCTCTTCGCGAACCTGCCGAGTGCGATCCGGCAGGGCCATGCGATGTCCATTCCCCTTCCCGCCGATGCGCATGTCGAGACATCGTTCTACGCAACGGTGTCCATGCCATTCTGGCAGCGGCACCTTGCCGCGGCCTCGGTACCGCCCGAAGGGCAGGACGCCGCCACGGCGGCCGCCATCCGCGAGATCCAGACGTCGCTTGCGCAGTCCCTGGCCACCGGGCGGGAGGAGCTGGTGCCGACAGCCCATTATCTGGCCGCCGATCGCCTTTGGAAAGCGGGATGCCGCGACGCGAGCGTGGCATTGCTTCGCTACGAAGTCGCCACCGACCAGGCGGGGCCCTTGCCAGGCGAGGATTTCCATCGCGAAACGCTTGCCGCCGCGACGGAAGCAGAGGCGCCCTTGGTCCGCTTCCTCCTTGCCGGGAAGTGGTACCATACCGCCTTCCATCATCTTTCGTTCGGGCGTCCCGGCGTAAGCGTCGACGACATGAACCGGGCCAACGCCGAGCATGTCGCCGCCTTTGCGGATGTCGCCCGGCTCTTCCGGGAGGCCGATCCCCGCATCGCCGAAACGCTGGATGTCATCCTCCCGCTCCCTGCGACCGCGCCGTCCCTGCTGGACAACGCCTACCTCGCCCATTGCCGGCGCGCAGACTGGGCCATGGATCACGCCTTCCGCCTCCGGGGAAACAGTTGGGCGAGCGACGTCACGGAAGAGGGCTGGGAGGGATGGAGGAAATACAACGAGGACGCCGAGACAAACCTGCTCGCGGCCATCGCCCTGCGTCCCGACGGGACGCGCGCGCGGATGATGCTCGCCAGCCTCCGGGGATGCACCTGCGGCCCGAAGAGCGAGGTGGCGGACCTCTTTTCGAAGGCCGTCTCGAACTCCCTTGACATCGCGACACCCTTCGTCGGCGGCGTCCTGCAATTCGAGACCACCCGCTGGGGAGGCTCGTTCCAATCGCTCGTGGACGTGGCCTCCAATGCCGCTGCGACCGTGCGGACGGACTCCACCTTCGCCTGGACCACCGTGGCCGCCGCCATGCAGAAGATCGCAACCTACGAGATGGATTCGCCGACGGACGAGACGGAGCTGGCCCGGCGTATCCCGAAGCCGGTGGCGGAGGAGATCTTTGCCATGTTCGACAAGTACATCGAAGCCGGCGACCAGCCCTTGCTTCCCCCGCCCGACCTCTATCGGTGCATGGGCATCTCGTTCGCGATCCAGATGCGCGACTGGCGACGGGCGCGCGCCTATGCCGAGCATCTCGGCAGGGGCTACGGCTACCCCCGCGACGCGGCATGGCTGCGGAATGCCAGCAATCCATCGGGCTATCCACGCGACCTCAACCACTTCCTGGCCATCACGTACGTCCATAGCCGGAAGGATATCCTGGCGATTCTCGATGCCGATGCGGCCGGAGACTATGAAGCCGTCCTCCCCGCCGCCAGGCGCCTCATCGACAACAAGGGCATGACCCAGGTGGCGCGTTATGTGGCCGAAACCTACGAAGCCCGCGCAAAGAGGAAGCTCGAAGCCAAGTCCGCCGGAACCCCGGACGAGGAAGAAGAGTAGCGCCGCCCATTGGCCCATTGGCCCGGAAATGCCAATCGCCTTTACATTCCAGCCGCCCGTTTGCCATACTCCTGCCTTTGCGCGAACTCACGAAACGGAGTTCCGGCACACCCCCGATCCCATTGACAACCCGTAGAGAATGACGATGAGCGAACAGACGCGTGGATGCGGCCACCGGCACGCCCCCCAAATCACCGTTGGCGGACACCCCATCCCGCCCCAGGGCATCGAGTTCGAGCTTTCCCGCCTGATCCGCTTCTACTCCCAGCACCTCCCCGAAGAGGAGATCCGCGCCCAGCTTCCCCTCTTCCGGCGCCGCGCCATCGAACAGGCCGTGGGCGCGCGCCTCCTTTCGATGGAGGCCATGCAGCTCGACTTTTCCGTGACCGACGCCGAAGTCGAGGAACACCTCGAGACGATGCGCCGCCAGGCCGGCGGAGCCGAGAAGTTCAACGCCCTCCTGAAGAAGCAGGGCATCCCGCTCGATGCCTACCGCGAGCAGGTCCGCCTCGGCAAGCGCACCGACAAGCTGGTCGAGAGCGTCACCGCCGGCGTCCCCGATCCCACCGAGGAGGAGATCGCCGCCCACTTCGAGGCCCATCGCACGGAATACCGCAAGGGCGAACGCGTTCGCGCCCAGCACATCCTCGTGAAACCCGAAGACGACTCCGCCGAGGCCAACGAGGCCGCCCTCCGTAAAATCCGGGAAATCCGCGCGCGAGTCCTCGACGGCGCCGACTTCAGCGACGAAGCCGCCGCCCATTCCGACTGCCCCAGCGGCAGGGATGGCGGTTCGCTCGGCTGGTTCTCCCGCGGCATGATGGTGCGCGAGTTCGACGAGGCCGCCTTCGAGATGAAGGTCGGCGAAGTCAGCGAACCCGTCGCGACGCAGTTCGGCTGGCACATCCTCCTCAAGAACGCCGAGGAAGCCGCCGAAGAGGCCGACCTCGACCTCGTGCGCGACCAGATCCGCACCTTCCTGCGCCATGCCCGCCGCGGCGAACAGCTCGCCGCGCACGTGGCCGAACTCTGGGCGAAGGTCGAGATCCTCGTCGACGGCGAGCCCCTCCCTCCCCCCGGCGCCGAAGGCTGACCCCCCTCCCCTTCTTCCGCCCCGCGGCGTGCCGCGCGGCATGCCGCGACGCCGGCTACGGCGACATCCGATGGGCCTTGAAGTACAGGGCCTCGACTTCGGGCCGGAGGGCGGGATTGTTCTCTTCGAGCATCCTCCGATGGAGCGCGAACGCCTCGCGGATGGCCTTGATCCAGGCGATCCGGCGGGACAGCTGCCTCGCGTCCTCCTTGGTCATCCCCGTTGGAGGAACGGCCTCCAGAAGGGCGATCTGCGGATCGTACAGGGCGTCGATCTGCAACCCGAGCCAATGGAACAACTCCTCGGCGGAGGGATCTTCGGCGGGCTGGAACACCTCGGGATGTTCGGCTTCGAAGCGCTCCTGGATGTGCCGGCATTGGAGCAGAGCCGCGGGATAGCGCCAGGGGCGCGTCGCGCGCAGGTGAAGGAAGGCGGGGACGGCGAGGACGGGGAGGAGGATCGCGAGCTGGACGAACCGGGAGAAGACCGAAGACTCCCGATCCTGCGGACGGAGCGGCAGGGCGGCCACGCAGCCGCATAGGAATCCGCCGATCAATCCGCCCAGGTGGCACCAGTTGTCGATGTTGGGGCGCGTCGCCCCGTAGGCGAAGTTGAGGATCACGCACACGATGGCGTTCTGGACCATCTTCCCCCGGATGGGATCCGGGATCCCCCCGCGGCAACGGAGGGCGTAGGCGAGCAGGGCGCCGAAAAGCCCGAAGAGCGCGCCGGAGGCGCCGGCGGACACGACGTCCATCCGCATGGCGCTTGTCAGCAGCGATCCGGAAATCGCCGCGCCGGCGTACACCAGCGCGTAGAGGGCGTGGCCGAAGAGCCGTTCGACCGTGGGCCCCGTCACCAGCAGCACGTACAGGTTGAAGAAGAGGTGGAGCGCGCCGACGTGCACGAAGGCGCTGGAGAGCAGGCGCCACGGCTCGCCGGCGAGCGTCGCCCAGGGGAGGTTCCCGCCGGCACGGAAGACGGCATCCCCGCCGGGCTCCAGGAACGTTTCGAGGAAACTTCCTCCGGAGAAGCACATCCAGAGGAAGTTCCCGGCGCACAGCGCGGCGATCAGGCAAGTCACCCACGGATGGCGCGCATTGGCGTAGAGCGCCACCACGAAGTCGCCGATTTCCTGCCTGGGGACGACGATCCTGCGTCTGGGGCGGAACGGCCACATGGGATTATCGGCGCGGCTGGGAGATGACGGGCCAGTCGTCCGTGCGGAAGGGACTGGCGGGGAGGCCCTCTTCGTTGTAGAGGTTGCAGCCTTCCGGATTGTCCTCCCAGGCGTAGCGGACGGCCACGGGGGCGGGGACGGCGGCGGCGCGCACGAGCACGGTGGAGCCGTCGATCACGGCTTCGTCGGCCCAGACGAACGTGCGGTCCTCGCCCGCGACGGCGAAGCGCTTCAGGGGGCCGTCCTTCGCGACGAGGCCGCCGCCGACATGGTCGAAGCGCACGCGCATCGCGTCGCCATCGACCGCGCAACCGGCGTAGGTCGGTCCGCTGTACACGAGCGATTCGCCATAGGCGACCTTGCGGGCGCCGAGGGCGAGGCGTCGTCCCACGTCCGCCTTGTTCTTCGGGTGGATGTCCTTCTCTTCGCCGATGTCGACGATGACGGCGGTGGCGGTGTTCGGGAGGGCGAGCACGGCGTTCTGCGATTCGCGCACGACGGCCCAGTGGGTGTCCGCGGGCTCGTCTTTGGGCGCCATGAAGTTGGCGAGCTGCACCCAGAGGAAGGGGAAGTCGCCCTGGCCCCAGCGGGCGCGCCAGTCCTGGATCATGGCGGCGAACCGGTCGCGGTAGGCCCAGGCGTTGCCGGCGTTGGATTCGCCCTGATACCAGATGGCGCCGGTGATGGCGTAGGGGATGAGGCCGTGGATCATGCCGTTGTAGAGGGTGGTGGCGGTGTTGGGGTCGTTCGGCTGGCCCGGATGGAAGGGAAGCGCGAAGGCCACGGCGTGCTTCCATTCGCCGAAGAGCGGGATGCGGGCGGGGTCGTCCTCGGCGTCGGCGGGGGCAAGCCACAGGAGGTCGTCGGGCGACCCCCAGATGCCGCCCTGCCCCATCTGGTCGGCAACGCGCACGGCGATGACGGCCTTCCCGGCCTTCACGAGTCCGGCGGGGACGGTGTAGCGGCGCGGGACGTTCCAGTACTGCGTGTCGAGCGGCTTGATGGTTCCCATGCCACCGACCTTCACGCCGTTGAAGAAGGTGGTGTCCACCTCGTCGATGGCGCCCAGCGAGAGCATCAGGTCGCGGCCCGCCCAGGCCTCGGGGATTTCGACGGTGCGGCGGTACCAGAGTTCGCCGTCCAGGTCGGGATGGCCGGCGTTCTCCCAGTTCACGCCCACCTCGATGGGCGGCCAGTCCGAATCGTCCGCGGAGGGATCGGCGAACTTCGCCTGGTGGGCGGCGTCGGTCTCGAGGTCTTCGAACGTGCGGTATGCGGCGAGGTATTCCTTCGCGCGCTCCTCGTACTGGCGCTGGCGTTCTTCGTAGGTCGCGCCAAAGTCGCCGAGGCGCGCGAGGTCGGCTTCGCTGCCGGGAAGGCGGGCGTAGGCGTCGCGGCTGATCCACGCTTCCACGCGGGTTCCGCCCCACGAGGCGTTGACCAGGCCGATGGGCACGCCGAGGTGGCGATGGAGCTCGCGCCCGAAGAAGAAGCCCACGGCCGTCCAGCCGCCGATGGTCGCCGGCGTGGCGACTTGCCAGGATCCGCCGACGTCGGCTGCAGGCGCGGGCTGGACCACGTTGCGCACCTGGAAGTGGCGGAACTGCGGGAGGTCGCCGTTCGCGCGCGCTTCTTCGACCGACTCCGCCTCCGCCGCACTGAGGGGGAAGGCCATGTTCGACTGTCCGGAACAGAGCCACACGTCGCCGAACAGCAGATCCGCGATCGTGATGGTCTCGCGTCCCGACACCATCAGCGAGTGGGCTCGCCCGCCGTCCGCCTTCCGCGCGGGGAGGGTGACGCTCCAGCGGCCGTCTTCCCCGGCCACGGCGGTGACGGGGCGGCCGCCGTCGAGGGAGACCGCGACGACGCCGCCGGGATCGGCCCAGCCCCAGACGGGGATGGGGCGGTCGCGCTGGAGGACCGCGTGATCCGCGAAGATTGCGGGAAGCCGCACGTTTTCGGCGTCGGGCGCGCGCCGGGATGCGGCGCCGGTGGAGATGCAGCCCGCCGCGGCCAGCAGGGCTGCGGCGGAGAGGGTCGTAAGAAGGGTGCGAAGGGTTGTCATGGCGGGTTTGGGTCTCCTGGGTGGATTGCGGGATGGGGCGGGGATCAGCGGATGACGTAGATGCGGCGCGGCTCGAGGTCGGCGCACTCCGCCGTGAAGGTCTTGCCGGAGAGGACGTCGGCGACCTTGCTCTTCCGGGCGAATTCCACGTGGCACTCGCCGAAGCTCCAGAGGGTCTCGGTGCCGTCTTCGGCACGGTACATCACGCCGGCGTCGAAGGGCAGCACGGTCCGGTTCACCATCTTCGCCTCGACCTTCGCGTAGGCGCGGAAGAGGGAGATGTGCCAGTCGGTCGGCCGGTCGGCCGGATCGTCGGAGCCGTGGTACGAGAAGCAGAGGTAGTCGCCGTCGATGTTCCAGTTCACCGTCCACATCATGCGGTGGGCGAGACCCTGGAAGAAGATGTCGTCGGGGTCGAAGCCGAGTTCCCTCATGCGCACGGGCTCGAAGTTGCAGATGTGGTCCTGCCACATCTCGAAGTTGCCGAGGCGGGTTTCGAGCGAGGGGCCGTGGCGATGGATGCCGAAGACTCCGGTGTCTTCGTTGCAGTAGTGGTAGCCGGCCTCCTGCATCTCGCGCATCAGGTCGAGATGGGCGTGGAACATCGAGAGGATCGCGGCCTCCGGGCGCGCCGCGCCGCGGGTTTTGCCGAGGAGGGCGAGCTGGTCCGCCGTGGCGCCATGGTTCGCGGTGGCCATGTTGTAGCAGAAGTGGAACTTGTCGCTCGACAGGTTGAACGAGCTGTCGAGGAAGATGCCGTCGAGGCCGATCGTCTTCGAGGCGTATTCCCAGCGCTTCATCCAGTAGGCGCGGATCGTGTCGTCGCGCAGGTTCAGGCAGGCGAATTGCGGCGTGTAGTGGTCGGCCTCGATCGATCCGAACGTGGTGCGGATGAAGGGATCCGGGGAGGCCTTCACGGCGTCCGCCACCGAATCCTCGAGCGGGAGGAAGTCGATGCGCTTGGGCTTGCCGTTTCGCCACATCAGCTGGGTGGTGAGGGTGGAGATGGAGGTGTTCGCCCACATCTCGACCCGTGCGCCCGCCTTGTGGGCGTCGCGGCAGAAGGCCTTCAGCTTGTCTTCGCCCACGGTTTCGGCCACCTTGTAGTCCACGGTGCAGCACATGTTGCCGACCCCGTAGGTGTTCATGTTGTTCTGGAAGTGGTTGGCGAGATAGACCGTCTTGGCGCCGGCTTCGAGGAGCTTGGGCAGGCCTGCGGTGCGGTAGCGCTCGAGGTCGGCATCCCCCCACTCTTCGATCTGCCCGTAGGGCTGCACGCGCTCGCGGCGCAACCCCGCCTGCTTGTGCAGGGAATCCGCCACGAAGTCGAGCCAGTCGCAGTAGAGGTTCTTGCGATCGGTGGCGTCGAAGCCGCCGGCGGCGAAGAGCACCTCCACGGGCGCGGTTTTGAAGCGATTGCCGAGATCGCCGCAGTGCTCGAGCAGATGGATCACCTCGTTCCCGCCGGCGGGCTTCTCGAAGTAGGAGCGGACGTGGGCGGGCCGGGTGGGCCAGGTCACGAGCGCGCCGTGCTTGCCCGGCGTGAAGGTCAAGCCCTGCCCCTCGGTCTGCATCGGCACGAACTGGAAGACGTTCGGGTTCGCGCAGTCGGGCAGATACCATTCCGAGGCGTAGCGCTGGGACGTCGTCTCGAAGCGGACGACGGGCGTGGAGAAGCAGCTGCGCCACCAGAACTCGTTGCCGACGGCCTTGCCGCCGGGCTCCCACGAACCGCGGTCGAGGATCATGTAGATCGGCAGGGTCGCGGAACGGTAGGTGTACTGGTAGGAGAAGCCCTTGAATTTCACGCCGTTCAAGGTCCGCGAAGCCGGCTTGAGGACGAGCTTCAACTCCACGTCGCTCTCCTGCGGCCCCTTCGACCAGTCGTGGATGGTGCGCATGCGGCGGCACTCGTGCACCTGCCACTCCATGAACGAACCCTCCGTGACCTTCGCCCCGAACGTGAGGACGATCTTCCGCGCCCCGACGTCCGTCGCCTTGAGCTCGTAGTCCAGGAGCGTCTCGCCGTACGGCGTCGAGATGTCCACGAACATGGGCAGACGGCCCGACCGCAGCTTCACGTCGCCGCACCGGATCCGGCCGAGACCCAGGAAGCGTTTGCCTTTGGAGACCAGGTCGAAGGTCATCCCGTTGGCGAAGGAGAGGGTGTTCGTCTTTTTCTTTTTCATGGCGGACCGACGGATGCGAGGTGGATGGAAGAAGGAAGCGTGCGCAGGACGAAGGGAAAACGGACAAGAACGGTTCCGCCGCGAGGCGGGCGATCGCGACGCAACCTTTTCCACAAGTATATCGGACTCGCCCCGGGGAGTAAACCACCTTCTCAAGCCCCTCTCGACCTCCTCTCGACCCTCCCCCCCCCTCGCCAATCTGGGAGGTTGCGCGTATTCGGCTGGTGACAGGGTCGGGTGCGCCAGCGGGGACCGGGATGAGCGTCTGCTTATGAACCCGGCCACAATTCATGCTGCAAGACAGGGGCACGGGTTTTCCAATCCGTGACCGGACAGGAATGTCCGTGCCCCTTTCCCAACTCCAAATTCCAGCTCCCCATGCCTGAATCTCCGTGCGCATCGCTATTTGTGGACGGGTTAGTAAGACCGGCGGCCTGCTTGATCGTTTCTGCGACTCCTCGCCCCTCAACTGGGATGCGTGGCTGCGCGGGAAGGCGCTCCAGCCCGGCAGTTTTTTGTTTGGCTTTTTGTTTGGCATTGCCTCCGCCTCCGATTCCTTGTACCCTTCTCGCTTGTTGCCGCGGCGCATCCGGTGTCGCGGGCGACGGAAAGGACTTCCCCATGCAAGATCACACGAATCACCAGGACATTCGCATCGGCGCCATGGCCGGACGCGGAGACAAGACCGCCGAATACATCCGGTCGCTGCTCCCGTACGGCTTCGAGACCTTCGAGATCAACTTCTGGCAGAAGCTCGACGGCGTGAACCTCAAGAAGCTCGCAAAAGAGGTGGACCGGGTGCTGGAAGGCACGGGCGCCACCATCGCCAGCCTCGCCGTCTTCGGCAATCCGCTCGACCCGAACGCCTCCTTCCACAAGGAAACGCTCAAGGCCTGGAAGGACTGCATCGACAACGCCCACCTCTTCGGCTGCGACCTCGTGTGCGGCTTCGCCGGGCGCCTCATCGACAAGCCGATCCCCGACTCCATCCCCGCCTTCAAGAAGATTTTTGGCGACCTCGCCAAGCGCGCCGCGGACAAGGGCGTGCGCATCGCCTTCGAGAACTGCGACATGGGCGGCACCTGGCAGAAGGGCGACTGGAACATCGCCTGGACGCCCGACTGCTGGGAGCGGATGTTCGACGCCGTCCCCGCCGACAACCTCGGCCTGGAATGGGAGCCTTGCCACCAGCTCGTGAAGCTCATCGACCCCATCCCCCAGCTTCGCAAGTGGGTCCCGCGCATCTTCCAGCTCCACGGCAAGGACGCCACCGTGATGTGGGACGTGGTCCGCACCCAGGGCATCTTCGGGCCGGAGCCCTTCGCCTTCCACCGCACCCCCGGCTTCGGCGACACGAACTGGACCGACGTGATCAGCGAACTCCGCCGCCACAATTTCAAAGGCGCCATCGCCATCGAGGGGTGGCACGACCCCGTCTATCGCGGCGACCTCGAACTCACAGGCCAAGTCCACGGCCTGAACTACCTCAAGGCCTGCCGCGGCGGCGCCTTCCTCCCGAACTCGAACGTGCCGGGAATCTGATTCCACCGGAACCGCCTCCGCACCCACCCTTGACGCCATCCGACATGAACCCAGAAGACATTGACATCCAGCTCAAGGAAATGATCGTCGACCGCTTGTTTCTCAAGCTCGATCCCTACGAACTCCGCTCCGACGCGTCGCTGATCGACGAATACGGCGTGGATTCCGTCTGCCTGCTCGAACTGGTCGTTGGTCTCGAGGAGGCCTTCGGCATCGTGGTCGAAGACGGCGACTTCCAAATCGCGAACTTCGAAACGGTCGACGCCCTGTCGGCCTTCGTGCAGTCTCGTCTCCCCGCCCGACCGGGCGGGGGGCCTTCCACACCCTCCCTGCTTCCAGATGATGAACGCATTTGACAAAACCCTTGCGGCGCGCATCCGGGCGGCCGCGAACATCGCCGTGCTGGTGCTCGACGACGAAGACAAGGCCATCCCCCTCGCCGAGGCGCTTCTCGCGGGCGGGGTGACCGCCATGGAACTCACGCTCCGCACGCCTGCCGCGCTTCGCGCCATGGAACGCATAGCGGACGCCTTCCCGCAGATGATTCTCGGCGCCGGCACGGTGCTCCGGACGGAGCAGCTGCAACAGGCGCGCGACGCGGGCGCCGCGTTCGCGGTGTCCCCCGGGCTGAATCCCGAAATCGTTGAAGCGGCGGCCCGGATCGGCCTCCCCTTCGCGCCCGGCGTGATGACGCCCTCGGAGATCGATCGCGCCCTCGCGCTTGGCTGCACCCTCCAGAAGTTCTTCCCCGCCGAACCGCTGGGGGGCCTCAAGACCCTCAAGGCCATCGCCGCGCCCTTCCTGCACCTGGGCCCTTCCTTCATCCCGCTGGGAGGGCTCAAGCCCGAGAACACGAAAGACTACCTCGCAAGCCCGCTCATCTCGGCCTGCGGCGGCTCCTGGATGTGCACGCCGGCCTTGATCGCCGCAAGCGACTGGTCCGCCGTCCAGGCCAACGCGGCCCTCGCGACACGCCTCGCGAAAGAAGCCCGAGGCTAGCCTTCCCATGGGTACGGGAGACTCTCCCGTTCCCCCTTTTTTTTCCACCACCCTTGCACCACAGGAGAAGTTCCATGCCCGCCAAAATCGTCTTCATCGGAGCCGGCAGCCTCGGTTTCACCCGCAAGCTCGTCTGCGACTGCCTGACCTTCGCGACGATGCGCGACGCCGAGTTCGCGCTGGTCGACATCAACCCCGACCGCCTTGCGATGGCCAAGGCCGCCTGCGAGAAGATCGTGGAGATGGGACGCTATCCCGCGACGGTGTCCGCCACCACCGACCGCCGGAAGGCGCTCAAGGGCGCGGATGCCGTGATCACCACGATCCTGTGCGGCGACATCGAGGTGTGGCAGCACGACATCCTCATCCCCAAGAAATACGGGGTCGACATCAACATCGGCGACACCCGCGGCCCGTCCGGCATCTTCCGCGCCCTCCGCACCATCCCCGAGATGCTCGCCATCTGCCGCGACATCGAGCGCCTCTGCCCCGACGCCGTGATGCTGAACTACACCAACCCCATGGCCATGCTCTGCCAGGCGATGCAGAAGACCACGAAGGTGAACGTCACCGGGCTCTGCCACAGCGTGCAGGGAACGGCCATGATGCTTGCCGGATGGGCGGGCGTGCCCTACGAGGAGGTCGACTACGTTTGCGCCGGCATCAACCACCTGTCGTGGTACCTCTCGTTCACCCACAAGGGCAGGGATCTCTATCCCGTCCTCCGCAAGCGCGTCGCGACGGACAAGGCCATCTACAACCAGGAGATCGTCCGCAACGAGATGTTCCTGGCGTTCGACTACTACGTCACCGAGTCCAGCGGCCACAACTCCGAGTACAACTGGTGGTTCCGAAAGACGCCGGAGCTGATCGAGCGGTACTGCACGCACGGCACCGGCTGGAATCCCGGCCGCTTCGGCTACATCCTCGACGAGTACCGCAAGAGGAAGGACACGTGGCGGCAGGACTTCCAGGACTGGCTCGACAATCCCGACTGGAAGAAGCCGGCGAAGCGCAAGGCGCTGCTGGCCCGCGGAGCCGAGTACGCCTCGCACATCCTCGACAGCTGGCTTGGCGGCGCGCCGTTCCTCTTCAACGGGAACGTCCTGAACACGGGGCGCATGGTCGCCAACCTTCCGGAGGACTGCTGCGTCGAGATCCCCACGCTGGCCACGCGCCGCGCGATTCAACCGTGCCACGTGGGCGCGCTGCCCCGGCAGGTCGTTCCGCTCACCTCGCTCAACGCCACGTGCGAGACCCTTGCGGTGGAAGGCGCCCTCGAAGGCGATCCGCGCAAGGTTTTCCAGGCCATCGCCTCCGATCCGCTCACGGCGTCCGTCCTCTCCCTGGCGAAGATCCGGGAGATGGTGAACGAGATGTTTGCGAAGAACCGCGAGCACCTTCCGCACTTCAAGCGCGTGAAGGTGTGAGGCTCCTTCCGGCGCCGTTCAGGATTCGCCCGTCGCGGCGGACCACAGGGCATCGAGCCGTCGGGCGGAGACGGGGGCGGGCGTCTTGAGCTCCTGCGCGAACGTCTGGATGCGCAGTTCCTCGACGCCCCAGCGGTAGTCGGCCAGGGCGGCGGGGTCGGCGGCGGGCTTCGCGGCGCGCGCGAAATCGCGGTAGCGGATCCAATGCGGCAGGAGGGCGGCGAGGCGCCTGGCGTCCGCCGCGGCATTCCACCCCAGGCGCTCCTGGCGCACGCGGATGCCGTCGAGGTAGCGCGGGATTTCGAGGAGCCGCTTCCACGGCGTGGTCCGTGCGAAGCCGGGCGGCAGCAGCCAGGCGATTTGCTCGGTGATGTCGGCGGCGCTTTCCTCGGGGATGGCTTCGCCGAAGCAGACGGACTGACGGTCCGCTGCGGCGTGGAGAAGGGCGGCGACGAGCTGCCGCGTTTCGGAGGCGCAGCGTTCGACCCGCGACCGGGCGCGCGCGAGGCATGCCTCGAAGCCGGGGGCGTCGTACGGCGGCGGGCCGTCCTCGAGGGCGGCGCGCCGCAAGGCGTGCCATGCGATATCCTCGGCGAGGGTGGAGCCGGGGCTTTCGAGGCCTTTTGCGAAATCCGCGGCGGACGCGCCGAGGCGCGGGGCGTTGCAGAGGGAACGCCAGCGGGGGCGTCCCAGGGCAAGCACGAGGAGGCGCAGCACGCCGCGCAGGTGGTTTTCGGCGGCTTCGGCGGCGGTGGGGAAAAGGCGGAGCGAAACGGAATCGCCGGCGTCGGCGAGCGCCGGGAAGTGGCGGATGGTCCAACCGGCCTCGCCGACGTCGACCGATCCGGGCAGGGTGCCGAAGGTCCAGGCGTCGAGGCCGTCCCGATGCCAGCGCGGGTCGAGGACGGGGGAAAGCTCCGCCGCGGTTTCGCTTGCCCGTCCTCCTGCGGCGCGCCGTTCCGGATGGAAGCGTTCGAGCAAGGCGGGGAAGTCGCGGCTTTCGGCGAGGGGCTTCCCCTGGGCGTCCACCACGCGGAAGTTCATGCGGAGCGGGTCGGGGAGGGTCGATTCGGCCCAGGTTCCGGCGGGGACGCGCGCGCCGCAGAGGTCGTGCACCACGCGGGCGAGGGCGTCGGCGAGCGGCCCCTTGGCGGGGCCGAGGCGGGTGACGCACACGGCGGCGGTCTCGTCGAGGGGCGAAAGCCGGCTCCGCAGGCGGGCGGGAAGCGAGCCGAGCATCCAGGCGACTTTGTCGGCGAGGGCGCCGGGGACCAGCCAGTCGTAGGGCCAGGCTTGGAGGAGGGGGAGCGAGTCGGCGGGGACCACGCAGGTGATGCCGTCGTCGCGTTCGCGCGGGGCGTAGCGGTACAGGAGGGCGAACGATCGCGAGCCCATGCGGAGATGGTCGGGGTGGCCGTCGGCGCGGCCGGCTTCGGCGCGAAGCGTCGCGCCGTCGAGGAAGAGGGCGCGGAGTTCGTCCGGGGTGGCGGTGTGGCGGGCCCAGCGGCGCAGGTCGCCGGCGGTGGCAATCCCCGCGGGGATGCGTTCGTCGTAGAAGGCGGCGAGGGCCTCCTCGTCGGGCAGTTTCGCGGCGCGCCGCAATTTCGCGGCGTTGTCGCGGAGGTCGTCCACGAGGCGGAGGTTGTGTTCGAGAAAGGCGGGGACGGGGTCGGCGAACGCGCCTTCGACGAGGGCGTTGCGGAGGAAGATGCCGCGGCAGGCCGCGGGATCGATGCGGGTGAAGTCGCGGCGGCGTCCTTCGACGATGACGAGGCCGTAGAGGGTGACGCGTTCGGTGGCGCGGACGAAGCCGTGCCGGGCGTCCCATTCGGGCGAGTGGTAGCTGTAGCGGCAGAGGTCGCCGGCGATGGGTTCGATCCAGTCGGGGTCGATGGCGGCGGCCTGGCGGGCGAAGAGGCGGGAGGTGTCGACGAGTTCGCCGGCGAGCAGCCAGGCGGGCGGCTTTTTGGCGAGGACCGATCCGGGGTGGATGGCGAAGCGGGTGGCGCGGGCGCCACGGTAGTCGCCGGTCTGGGGGTCGCGCTGGCCGATGCGCGAGAGGAGGCCGCAGAGCAGGGCGCGGTGGAGGCCGGCGTCGCCGCCGCCGGCGAGTCCGGGATCGAGGCCGGCAAGGCGGCACTGGCGGGCGAGCTGCTCGCGGAGGTCGCGCCATTCGCGCATGCGCGGATAGGAGAGGAAATGTTCCTGGCAGAGCTTGCGCGTGGCGCGCACGGACAGGGAGCGGGCCTGTTCGTCGAACCAGCGCCAGAGGAGGAGGATCCCGGCGAAGTCGGAATCGGGGGCGCGGAACTTCGCGTGGGCGGCGTCGGCCTCCGCCTGCCGGTCCACGGGGCGTTGGCGGGGATCGTCCGCTTCGAGCGCGGAGACCACGATCAGGGCGTCGTGGAGGGACTTTTCGTCCTGCGCGGCCAGAAGGATGCGGGCGAGACGGGGGTCGACGGGGAAGGCGGCGAGCTTGCGGCCGAGGGGGGTGAGGCGGCCGTTGGGGGAGACGGCGCCGATTTCCTGGAGTTCGCGGATGCCGTCGCGGATGCGGGCGGGGGTGGGCGGGTCGGGGAAAGGGAAGTTCTCGATGTCGCCAAGGCGGAGGTCGAGCATGGCAAGGACCACCCCGGCGAGGCTGGCGCGAAGGATTTCGGGATCGGTGAACGGCGGACGCCGCTCGTAGTCCTCGAGCGAATAGAGGCGCACGCAGAGGCCGGGGGCGACGCGCCCGCAGCGCCCGGCGCGCTGGTCCGCGCTGGCCTGGGAGATGGGTTCGACGTGGAGGCGCTGCGTCTGGGTGCGATGGGCATAGCGGTTGGTGCGGGCGAGTCCGGAATCGATCACGCACCGGATGCCGGGGAGGGTCACGGAGGTCTCGGCCACGTTGGTGGCGAGGATGACGCGACGGCGGGAGGTGACTTGGAAGGCGCGCTGCTGGTCCGAGACGGGGGACGAGGCGAGGAGCGGGATGACGTCGGTGTCCGCGAGTTTGCGGCCGCGGAGGGTCTCGGCGGTCTCGCGGATGTCGCGTTCGCCCGGGAGGAAGACGAGCGTGTCGCCCGCGTAGGGCGTGCTGTCGCAGAGTTCGAGGGCGTCGGCGACCTGGCGCGGGAGGTCGGCGTCGTCCCCCTCCCCGGCGGGTTGGTAGCGGATTTCGACGGGATAGGTGCGGCCGTCGATGGCGAGGACGGGGGCGCCGTCGAAGAAGGCGGAGAACTTTCCGGGGTCGAGGGTGGCGGAGCTGACGACGAGGCGCAAGTCGCGGCGCCGGGCGAGGATGCCCTTGAGCCTGCCGAGGAGGAGGTCGATGTTCAGCGAGCGTTCGTGGGCCTCGTCGAGGATGAGCGTATCGTAGGCGCGTAGAAGCGGATCGTGGCGCGTTTCGGCGAGCAGCACGCCGTCGGTCATGAATTTGATGCGGGTCTCGCGCGAGACGGCGCGTTCGAAGCGGTGCTGGTAGCCGACGAGCGCGGCGTGCCCGGGCCCGAGTTCTTCGGCGACGCGGCGGGCGACCGTGGTGACGGCGAGGCGGCGGGGCTGCGTGCAGCCGATGAGGCGCGTGCGGCCGCGTCCGGCCATCATCGCGATTTTCGGGAGCTGCGTGGTCTTGCCCGATCCGGTGGCCCCGGCGACGATGATCACGGGGTGCTGGCGCAGCCACTCGCGAATCGTCCCCGCATGGGCGGCAATGGGGAGGTCTCCGGGAATGGCGAGGCGGGGCGGCGGACGCGAAGGGGCGTCCGCCGCGCCGGGATTTCGCGATTGCGGAGCGCGATGGGTGCGAGGGCGGGGATCCATGCGGAATCGGGAGGCGGAAGCGGGCTCGAGGCCGACGGCAGGCGGATCGTGTGGGACCCGGTTTGGGCGAAGGGTCAATCGTCGGCGGCGGCGCGGCGGAGGTAGGGCATGTAGTGGAGCGTGTAGCGCCAGCCCGTGACGAAGGTCACGACGATCAGAAGCACTTCCGCGACGACGAGCACGCCAAAGAGGATGTCCGCCCAAACAGGCGGGAGTTTTTCCAGCACGCCGAGGGCCTCCAGCCCCAGATAGAGGTAGATGGCGACAATGACGTGGAAGGCATAGGCGGTGCGGAACTTTCCGGACCAGGTGGCGCGGACGTCGGCATTGTAGGCGGAACCCACCGAACGCAGGAACGAGACCCATTGGTCGCGCAGCATGGAGACGAGGTCGAGGGCGAAGAGCACTGCGGCGTGGCGAAGGGCCCCCCCCGCCATCGCGATGAAAACGGCCGCCGGAAGCGTCGCCACGTAGAAGACCTTGTCCATCATGGGATCGGCGAGCGCGCCGAAGCGGCTGGTCACGCCCCACTTCCGCGCCAGTCCGCCATCGGCGAGGTCGGTCAGCGCCGACGCGATCATGCAAAGAATCGTCGCGACGAGCCAGCCCCAGGCGGGGCGGAAGGCATGGACCAGCGCCGTGCCCGTGGCGACGAGGATCAGCGGCGCGCGCGCAAGGGTCAGCCACGTGACGATCCGCCGCTTCCGGGCGAGTTTTTCGTGGGATGGATTCTCCTGGGACATGGTTCTTTCGTGGGAGGGGTTAGCGGGCGCCGTACTGCCGGGCCTTCGGAAGCATGGATTCGACTTCGCGGCGCAGGATCTCGATGCGGGGATCGACGGCGGGATCGGGGGCTTCCACGGCGTCCTGTGAATTTGCGGAATCGACGACGGGATGAGCCTTCTTCCACGCCTTGTACTTCTTGTCGATCTCCTTGATCTTCCGCTCAAGCACCTGCTGCTCGTGCTGCATGGAACGCAGCTGGTCGGCGGCTTTCATGCGCTTGGCTCCCGTGGAATTGTCCCGTTCGGCGACCAGGGCTTCGACCTTCGCCTCGAACTCCTGCTGCGTCCGATAGAGGGCGCGGTATTCTTCGGCGTAGGGGTTCGCGTCGATGGCGGCGCGTTCGGCGGCGGTCAAGGTCGGCTTCTTCCCGTTTCGTGACGCGGCTTCGGCCCGTGATTCGGCCTCGAGGGCGGCGAGCCGTCCTTTGAGCGTGTAGAAGCGGCGCAGGAAATCGACATCGTCGGCCGCGACGTCCCCGCGCGTGCCGGGAACGCGGAAGAGGTCGGTCAAGCGCACGCTCACGGGGGAGATCCATTGGCCATCGTCCCAGACGGCGCCGACGGCGGAGGCATCGTCGCCCTCGCCTGCCGTGGAGATTTCCTCGAAGAGCGTCCCGGCGGAAATCGTGTTCCGGCGTCCGCCCTGGAGCAGCACTTCGGCATCGCGCACGGCGATGCCCCAGGCGGAGACGGCGGCGCCGGAGGCGGGGATGCGATCGGTGGAAGCCACCGGGGCATCCGGGGCGGGAGCGGCTTCCTGGGCGGGCGCCGTCTGCTCCGGGGCAGGGGCGGGAGTTTCGCGAGGTCCATCCGCCGCATTCCCGCAGTCGCCCGCGCCGGCGGCGGCGGGGAGACGCCTCGGGATCGTAGGCACGGACGGCAACGACGGGGGTTCGGGGGGCGTTGCACGGACAGACGCAACCTCGCGCGGAAGATCCGCCGTCTGGGGAAGGAACGGCTTCACGAAAGGCGCCCCGAAATAGACGAGCGCGGACAGCAGTATCGCCGCCAGAAGATAAGAGACCAGGAAACGCATGGTGGAAGCGGGGGAAAAAGCAGAGGACCGGAGGACTGCGGTGAAACCAAAAAGGGCGCGGAAGGCCACGCCCGGGGATTGCGCTACTCCTGGGCGGGAGCCGGCTCCGCATCCGGAGCGTCCGTCCCGACCGTTTCCGCTTCCGCTTCCACGTCCCCGGACGGAACGTCCAACTCCGTCGCTGGCGCTTCCACGTCCGCCGGTGCTTCCACGTCCCCGGCCGGAACCTCGTCTATCTCGACCTCCGGCACTTCCAGCACGTCCACGTCCTCGGCCGGGACATCCGTCCCGACCTCCGGGGCATCGGAGGTGGAAAGGGCTTCAAGACCCGCGAAGATATCGCCGGCCGAAGCGGCGGCCGCCTTCAGGCCATCGAAGCGTGCGATCTTCGCCTTGCGGTCTGCGATGTAGGGCTCCCAGCGTGTTCCCTTCTGCTCTTCCGCGAGGGTTGCCATGCGCGCGAGGGCGGCCGTCTTGTCGCCGGCGAGGGCGAGGCAGCGCGCGACGCCAATGGCGGCTTCGACCGCGAAGGGGCTTCCCGGGTTGTCCTGGAGGAAGGCCTCGTAGGCGGCCTTCGCCTCGTCGAACTTGCCCTGGGCTTCGAAGGTCTGGGCCTTGCCGAGACGGGCGATCACGCCGGTGTCGGAAGACTGCCTGGCGAGCGTTTCGTAGATTTCGAGCGCCCTGCCGTAGGTGCCGTCGCGGAAATAGGCCATGGCAAGCTTCAGCTTCAAGGCGTCGCCCACCGCGGTGGAACCGTACTGGGCGACGGCGTCTTCCAGTTCCTGCACCGACATGGCCTCGACGAGCGCGGTGGAGGCGGACTGGGCCTTGGAGGCATAGTTGCGGTAGAAGATGATGCCGAAGGCCACGGCGATCACGACCAGGCTGACGACCATGAGGACGTGCCTGCCATACTTCCGCCACCACTCGATGACGGGAAGGAGTTCCGGCGGCATGTTGTCGGGGAGGTTCCTTCCGCGCTCGGCTTCGGGGATGTTCGGGGCGGGCTTGGCATTGCTCATAAGAAACTCGCTTTCCAGGAAAAGGTGTTCCGGCATCATATCGTGCCCATGCCTTCCGTTGCAAACTCTTTTGCACGGTTTGCGCGATCGCGGGGCGCACGCGACCTCCCGGCCCTCGGGCGCACCTGCCCGTGCCAGCAACCGGACACCGCGCCGCCATCGCGGACGAACGCGGTTTCGGGAAGCGCCCTCAATAGGGGTCCATGAGGGAGTTGTCGTCGGGGCCGATCCATCCGAGGCGGGCGCGCACGTATCGTTTGGCGGGGAGGTTTTCCATCTTCACGGCGCCCACGTGGCCGTCGCACCAGACAACGTTCGCGTGGTTGCGGTGGCGGAAGTGGACCGTTGGCTCCGACACGGCGGACGATTCCGTACCCGGCGCGAAGACCCAGTGGTAGGGTTCGATGAAGGAATATTCGATGAGCGAATCCCTGCCCTTCTTCCCGCCCGGCCTGAGGTAGGCGGCGTCGGCGAACATGGCGGTGTTGGCGGGGTCGGCAATCCCGTCGAAGGGCATTCCTTCCACAAACGCCGGGCCGGTCATCCCGTCGAGATACAGGCGGGATCCGACGCCCACCAGGTTGTATCCGTAGCCGCCGCACCCGAGCTCGAAGTTGTCGCCGGGCGCGAGGTGGTCGTTGTGGAACCGGCACGACGGGCACATGCGGATTCCCTTGGCGTCCAGGTAGTCCGCCAGGGGCCCAAGCTCTCCGACGAAGGGTTTCCGCAGGCTTTCGCGGTATCCGTGCCACCGCTCCAGATCCCTGCCCGACCAGGACGTCGAGGCGGCGGGAACGTAGTGGCCCGTTTCGGACGCATACGCGGTGTTGGCGATGAACAGCTGGCGGAGGTTGGAGGCGCACTGGGCCCGGCGGGCGTTTTCCATCGCCATTCGCACCCCCATCGTCGCGGAGGCCACGAGCAACCCGATGATCGCGACAACGACCAGGAGCTCGACCAGCGTGAAGGCGGAGGAATGGCGATGGAACGTCATGGCGGCCTTGTTACGGCTCCATCTTCACCCGGATGCCGTAGAAGCGGCTGCCGGATGCGGGAACGGCGTGCGTCCAGCTGTTCGTTCCGGTGGAGGACCGGACGGGAATCTCGTTCGTCTCCACCGCGGCGCCTGCGGCGAGGTCCGTGCGGACGAGCACTTCGAACGGGAGGTCGGAGCCATGGGTGCCGCCGAGCCAGGTGACGGTCGTGCCGGACTCCGAGGCGGAGACGCCGACGATGCGGAGCGATTCGGCGCCGTCCAGCGGATCCGTGCCGCCGAAGTACTCGGCCCAGGTCGGCTGTCCGTCGCCGTCGGGATCCGCCGCGGCGGCGGCTTCGGCCTGGACGGCGTCGACACCGCCGGCGGGATCCATCGCGCCGGTGGACAGCAGCCAGGCGTACGGAACGCCTTGCGACGTGGCGGCGTTGGGATCCAGGAAGACGACGGTCATCGCATGGTCGGCCTGGAGGTTTTCGAGGGTCAGTCCGTTGCCGGCGACGGGCTGTTCGACGCCGTCGAGAAGGACGGCCGCCAGAAGGTGCCCCTGTGCCGGCGCGAAGGTGAAGGTCACATTGGTGCCGTGCGGGACCGACACGTAGTTCGCCGGTTTCCCGAGGGGCGAGACGCTTCCGTTTCCGGACACGGCCACGTCGATGCGCGAGGCGCCCGAGGAGTTCAGCACGCCCACGGCGTCGAGATCCACGCCGCCGGAGCCCCACGTCACCCAGGCATCGCTGATCGGACGGCCGGCGGCGTCGGTGCGCGAACCGTCGCCGGGGATGTCCACGATGCGGACGTGGGTGACCGCCGAGAGGTCGAGCGTGCCGGCCACGGCGTCGGCGCTGTCGGCGAGTTCCGCGAGATCGAAGGGCGTGCCCCAGGAGATGTCGTAGCTGTTCGCGTGTTTGCCGCAGAGGTTGTAGACATAGCGGGAATCCAGGCTCGCGTAACCCCTGCCGTTCGATATGTCGAGATCTTCGTGCAGGTATGCCGCCGGGAAGCGGGTGAAGTGGATTCCGTCGGAGGAGACCTCGACATAGCCGAGTTCGGCGGAGAAGCGGTTGTCGACATTGTCCACGACGAAGCCGTTCTCGAAGACGGCGAAGTCCGGGCCGGCCTTGTCCGTGATGGGCATCGGGAAGGTGAGGGTGATGGTGCCGGGTTCGTCGCCTGCCTCGATCTGCGCGGCCGAGAGGTCGCCGAGCGAGACGACGTCGAACGCATCGCCGGTGGCGGGGCCGAGGGCGCGCGTCGTATCCTTCCACGCGTCGAGCACGTCGGCCGTGGGCGCGTATTCGGAGACTCCGCCGGCCCATGCGGCGAAGGCGGGGTTCACGCCGTTTCCGGCGTCGTCCACCGCGCCGTCGATGCCGCTGCCGCAATAGCCGGGAATCGGCGCATCGGTGCCGTTGCCGGCCGCCGTTCCCGTGGGGTCGCTGAAGGAATAGGCGTACTCCAGGCCGTCCATGGCGAAGTAGGCGGGCGTGTTCAGGCCGTACTGTCCGGTGTCGCTTCCGGACAACGTGAAGGAGAGCGCCTTCACGGCAGGTCCGAAGGAGGAGAGGTCGACCCAGGTCCAGTCGGAAAGGATGTAGTCGTCGTCGGAGTCGTCGAAGCGGTAGTCGGCGAGGTAGGCGTCGATCGTCCCGAGCGGGTTGCCGCAGGCGTCGCGCGCGGCGATCGTCACCTTGAGCCAGTCGGGGTCGGTGCCGTCGTCGCCGCCGAACTTCTTCGCCGTGACGCCGCTTCCGTTCAGCATCGTGAGTGCCGCGTAGGTGGTGTTGGCGATGTGGAATCCCGGCACGAACGCCTGCCGGGGGAAGGTGATCTCGTTCGTGCTCCATACGCCGCCATCGAAGTAGACGGCGTAGTTGCCGTTGGTGGAGAGGTCGTGGCCGGGCATCCAGACCGCGTATTGGTTCCTGAAGCCGGCTGTGTTGGTGTCGCAGACGGACGAGCAGGAGAAGCCCATGCAATAGCCGTAGGAGTCGGTGTTGCCGAAGTGGACGTCGAGATCGGTGAAGCCGTCGCCCAGCTGCGGGCCGAAATACGGCGCGCCGGGAGAGGTCGGAAGGGTGTCGAAGGTGGCGTCGAGGGTCTCGTAGGCCGGGATGTACTCCAGGTCGTCGAGGGCGACGTACGTCGGCGTGTTCAGATAGCCATAGGACATGTCGCTGCCCGAGAAGGAGAACTCGAGCGACACGACCCGATCACCGAGCGAAGAGAGGTCGACGCGCGTCCAATCGGAGACGATGTAATCCTGGGACGGATCCTCCGGGCGGAAGTCGCCAAGGTAGAAGTCCACGGATCCGATGGCGGCGCCGCGGGCGTCGCGCCCGGTGATGGTCACCTTGAACCAGTCGGGATCGGTGCCGTCGGCGCCGCCGAACTTCTTCGCCCAGTTGTCGCCGTTCAGCATCGACAGCGCCACGTAGGTGGTGTTGTTCAGGTAGATCTGGCGCACCTGCACCGGGCCGGAGAAGGTGATGGCCGTGGGCGTCTCGAATCCGGGGAAGGCCACGGCATAGGCTCCGCTTCCGCCCCGCCCCGTCCCGGGCGTCCAGACCGCGTATTGGTTCGGAGTGCCGGGCGTGTTGGTGTCCGACACGCGGGAAAGCGCGAAGCCTTCCCAGTATTTGTGGTCGGTGTGGTACTGGTTGCCAAAGAAGGCGTACCCATCGGCGGAGAGGAAACCGCCGGAGAGGTCGGACCCGTTGTCGTAGGAATCCGGGGCGTCCAGCCCCATCCCCTCGAAATCCACGCGATGGGTGGCGGCGGCGGCAAAGCTGGCGAACGACAGAAGAGCACCGATTACGGCGCAACGGAAAACGATCGATTTCATGATTCCCCTTTCGCCATCAGTTTCCAGAGACCCAGGCGTTCACGGTGTCGACATCGACGCCGGCGGCGGCAAGCCGACCACGGAAACGCGCGCGGAAACGACGCGCGTCGTCCGCGTCGAAGCCTTCGTCATGGAGGTCGTTGTCGATGCGCTCCATGAGGTCCATCGCCTCGGCGAAGGTCTCTTCCCCGGTGGCTTTCACGGCGGAAAGCGGCGCGCCGTTTTCCGCAGGCTGCGCCTCGGCGGAGGTGTCGGGGGAATCGGGGGCGGGGGCGGCGGGCTGCCGGGCGCATCCCGCCTGGAGAAGGGCCGCGGCAAGAAGCGCGAACCCAAGCGTGCAGTAGTTCATGTGGACCTTTCCAGGCCCCATCCCAGCAAGGAGCGGAAGGTCGGCATGCAGGCCGTCCACGGGCATCGTACTGCCTGGATGCATGGCGCTGCCGATTCCGTCCCCGCATTCGCGTGGGGCCGTGAATCCGACGCCTGGCTCGTCTTCTGGCTTTGCCTTCGCCAGCCGGCCTTCCCGCCGCCTTTCGGCAACAGTGGCATCGTGGCTGGGGGGATCCCGCACTCGCGGGCATGGCTTACAGCGGCGCGACCGCGTCCGAATCTCACGGACTTCCGTACACGCAGGCATCGATGACGGCGCCCACCGTAGGGCATCCCCGCCCCAAAGTCCAGCGCAAACATCTCGCCCTTTCCGGACACGGCCGGATCTGGTACAGTGGCCGACATCATGATGAACCCCGTTTCCTTTTCCTGGCCGGAGGGAAAATCCGGCGCCCTGACCACCAGCTGGGACGATGGCACATGCCACGACCGCAGGCTCGTGGACATCCTGAACCGCAATGGCCTGAAGGCGACCTGGAACCTCAACGCCCGGCGCATGCTCGCGGAACCCGCCGAAACGGTCGTGCAGGCAGACGAAGCCCGCTCGCTCTACGCAGGCCATGAAATCGCCTGCCACGCCTATTCGCACCCGCACCTCGAGGAGATCCCCGAAGAGGCCGTGAAGGCCGAGATGATCGCCGACCGCCGCCACCTCGAGGCCATCGCCGGATACCCCGTGCGCGGCATGGCGCTTCCCTACGGCTCCTACGACGCCCGCGTCGTCCGGCTGCTGCGCGAGTGCGGAATCCTCCACAGCCGCACCACCGCCGCCCACGACCGCTTCGGCCTGCCGGGCGACTTCCTGGAGTGGCATCCCACCTGCCACCATCGCGCCGACCTCGCCGGCCTCTGGACGAAATTCGTCGAAAACCGCTCGCCCACGAAGCTCTTCTACCTGTGGGGCCACAGCTACGAGTTCCCGCGCGACGACAACTGGGAAACGATCGAGGAGTTCGCCGCGACCGCAGGGGCCGCCGCCGACATCTGGAAGGCCACGAACATGGAGGTGGCGCTCTACGTCGCCGCCTGGCGCCAGCTCTGGTGCTCGCTCGATCTCACCTCCGTCTACAACCCCTCCGCAACGACGGTCTGGTTCCACGCAAACGGGAAACTCCGCTCCTGCGCCGCCGGCGAAACCCTGCCGCTGCCGGACTGATCGCTCCCCTCCCCCATCGACAGGACACCTCCCATGAAAATCTTGATGGCCGGCGACATCGTCGGCTCGCCCGGACGCAACGCGTTCAAGATCGTCGTGCAGCGCCTTCGCGCCGCCGGCGAAATCCACGCCGTGGTCGCCAACGCCGAGAACTGCGCCGCCGGAAGCGGCATCACCGCCGATCTCGCGGAGGAGCTTTTCGCCGCCGGCGCCGACGTGCTCACCCTCGGAGACCACACCTGGAACCAAAAGGGCCTCGATGCCTTCATCGCCCGGGAGAGGCGCCTCCTCCGCCCCGCGAACTTCTCCCCCGCATGCCCCGGACGCGGCATCGTCACCGTGCAGACGCCCGTCGGGCCGCTCGCCGTGATGAACCTGATCGGGCGCGTCTTCATGGCCAACCCCGCCGAATGCCCCTTCGCCGCCGCCGACTGCCGCGCTGAAGGCCCTTCCCGCCGGTTCGCCCGTGCTCGTGGACTTCCACGCCGAGGCCACCTCCGAGAAGATCGCGATGGGCCGCTACCTCGATGGACGCGTCGCCGCCGTGGCCGGCACCCATACCCACGTCCAGACCAGCGACGACCGCATCCTCCCCGGCGGCACCGCCTATCTCACCGACCTCGGGATGACCGGCCCCGTCGATTCCGTGATCGGTCGCGCCATCGAGCCCGTCCTCAAGAAATTCACCACCGGAATGCCCGCGAAATTCAATGTCGCCTCCGGCCCCGCCGCCCTCGAGGGAATCATCGTCGAGGTCGACCGCCACACCTGCCGCGCCACCGCCCTCCGCCGGGTGCGCGAATTCGCCTGACCCACCCCCACACACCCAACCCAACCCAACCCAACCCGGACACGCCATGGATTCCGCACTCGCATCCCGCATCGACGCGCGCCTGCGCTTCGTCTACGGTCCCCGAAACCGCCGCATCCCTCCTGCCGCGCGTCCTCGCGCTGTGGCCGAACGCTGGAAGCCCCGCATCGCCCCGCGCCGCGTCGGGTGGGATGCCTCGGACGCCCTCCTCATCACCTACGGCGACTCCATCCTGCCGGCCGGGGGGGTCGGGCGCCACGCCGCTCGCCGCGCTCCGCGACTTCCTCGATTCACGCGTGGGCGACCTCCTGTCCTTCGTCCACCTCCTCCCCTTCTACCCCTACACGTCGGACGACGGCTTCGCCGTGGAGGACTTCCGCCGCGTCCGCCCCGACCTCGGAGGGTGGGACGACATCGCCGCCCTCGCCGAACGCCGCCGCGTGGTCTTCGACGGCGTCGTCAACCACGTCTCCGCCTCCTCCGCCTACCTCAAGGGGTATCTCGCGGGCGACCCCCGCTACGCGGACTTCTTCATCGACCTGCCGCCCGACACCGACACCCGCTCGGTCCTCCGCACGCGGAATTCTCCCCCTCCTGCACGACTACCCCGCGGGCAGACGGCTCCACCCCGCTGGCTCTGGACCACCTTCAGCCGCGACCAGCCCGACCTGAACTTCCACAACCCGGAGGTCCTCCTCGAGATTCTCGACGTGCTCCTTGGCTACGCCGCGCGCGGCGCCTCGATGATCCGCCTCGACGCCATCCCCTACCTCTGGAAGCAACTCGGCACCTCCTGCGCCCACCTGCCCCAGACCCACGAGCTCATCCGGCTCTTCCGCGACGTCCTGGACGCCGCCGCACCCCACGTGCTCCTGCTCTCCGAGACCAACGTCCCCCACCAGGAGAACATCGCCTACTTCGGCGACGCCGGCGATGAAGCGCAGATGATCTACAACTTCGCGCTCGCCCCGCTCTATCGTCCACTCCCTCCATACCGGAGACGGCACCGTCCTCTCCGACTGGGCCTCCGGCATCCGGTGGATCGGCCCGCGCGCCACCTACCTCAACATCACCGCCACCCACGACGGCATCGGGATGCGCCCCACCGAAGGCCTGCTGGACGAACCGTCCCGCAAGGCGCTCATGGAGCTCTCCTTCGCGCGCGGCGGCGATGTCACCGGAAAGCGCAACTCCGACGGCTCCATCTCGCCCTACGAACTCAATCTCGGCTACTTCGACGCCGTGAACGACCCCGGCGGCACGGACTCCCTCTCCGTGCAGGTGGACCGCTTCCTCGTCTCGCAGGCCATCCCGATGTGCCTGATGGGCATGCCGGGCCTCTACATCCACAGCCTCGTCGGATCGCGCAACGACTACGAGGGCGTGAAGCGCACCGGACGCGCCCGCAGCATCAAACCGCGAGCAACTCCGCGCGGAAGATCTCGCCCGCGACCTCGACGATCCATCGACGCTCCGCGCGCGCGTCTTCGGCGGCATCGCCCGTCTCCTGCGCCTCCGCGCCGCGCAACCCGCCTTCCACCCCGACGCCTCCCAGTCCATCCCCCGGGCCGGCCAAGGAACTCTTCGCCGTACGGCGCGAATCCGCCTGCGGCCAGATCCTCTTCGCCCTCCACAACCTCGCCGGAAATCCCGCCGCCTTCACCCCGCAAGCCCACGACGGCCCCGCGCGCTGGCGCGACCTCCTCGACCGCGAAGAAGGCGAAGGCGCCGTGCCGATCGCCCCCTACCAAATCCGCTGGATCACCCGGCGATGAGCCTGCGGGGCGGCTCCCGGGACGCGAGGCCGGCGGCGGCGAGCCGTTCCCGGCTCGCGACGACGGCGACGGCGGAATGCGGGAGCCCCTCGTCGAAGAGGGAGAGCATGGCCTCGCGGACGCTCTCGGAGGTGGCGGAACGGCGTGCCGCGAAGATCTCCTGGCGGAGCGTCTCGTCGATTCCGCCCAGATAGCGCATCAAGGCGACGGAGGTGGCCTCGAAGGGACGCACCGGGCTCACGGCGCCCGCCGAACAGGCGATGATGGCGCGATGGATGTCGTCCCGGGTCCATGGCGCCGTCGCCACGTAGTCGCGGGCGCCGTCGAAAACGGCGAGGGTCTCGGCGATGCGGGGGTCCCAGCCGGAGTAGAGGAGGGCGGTTCCGGCGGGGGCGGCGTAGGTTGCGCCGGCGCCGTAGGCATTCCCCTTGAAGCGGATTTCGGGGAGGCAGTATTGGTTGGAAACGAGGTTCATGCCCACGTCGAGAAGCGGGAAGCGCGGATCCCCGAACGCGGGCGCGGGCATGGCGAAGGCGCAATGGGCGACGGTTCCGGACACGGCGACGCCTTCGCGCGGGCGCTCCGGCGGGAAGGCGGGCGGAAGGGGCGCGGGGGGCGGAAGGGGCGCGGACGGCGCCGGGGCGGCGGCAATCCAGCCGCCAAGGGCCGCCTGGAGCGCGGAGAAGACGCTGTCGGAGCCCGTGAAGCTCGCAGCCCAGCGGCGCGGATCGAGAAGGAAGGCGCGGAGGCGCTCCACGTCCGCGGCGACCTTCGCGGCGGTGGCGTCGAAATCCGCGGCGGCGGCCTCGAGGAGGCGGAGGGTGTCGGGGTTGAAGCCGAGTTCGTAGGCGAAGGCCGAAACGGGGGAGACGTGGCGCGCGGCGGTGGCGCGGGCGAGGGCGAGCCCCTCCTCCGCCAGGGAATCGCGGCATGCCGCGGTTGTCTGGTCGAGCAGGTCGCGCAGGCGGCCGGCATCGCGGGCGTCCACGCCAAAGAGCAGATCGCCGAGGAGGGCGAGTGCGCCGGAAGCGGACTCGTCCAGCGTCCGGAGCGTGACGACCGCGCCGGGGAGGAAGTCGCCATTCGAGCGAAGGCTGGAGGAGACGGCAAGGGAGAGGCCTCCCGTGCAGGCGGCGCGGCGCGCCGCGAGGGTGGCGAAGTCCTGTCCGGCGGCGCCCATCCTGTTCCAGGCGATGGCGAACCAGCCCAGCGAGGAGCGGAGGTCGGGCGGAAGTCCCGCGAGATCCAGGTGCAGGGCGAGGTAGTTCACGCCGTTCGCGAAGACCTCGTTGCGCAGGAGGGGGACGCCGCGGACATCGCCGGGGACGGTGGGGATGGACTTCGGGCGGTCCGGCAGGTCGGCGATGGCGAGCTGCGGGAGGAGGGCGAGCTGTTCGGGGGGGTTGGGCCGGCCGTTCAGGGCGTCGAGCTCGGCGGCGGCGCGGTCGACCCGCCCGCGTTCGTCGTCGGACATCGCGGCGCGCCGCGCTTCGAGTTTCGCGGCGAGGGCCGCGGCCTTGCGGGCGGCGAGGTCGCGGTCCGGCCGCAGGGTGAGGCGCAACAGGTGCGGGTTGTCGAGCAGCTTCTCGCGCACGAGACGGCCGAAGTGGAGGGGGTCGGCCTGCCATCGGGCGCGGCAGGCGTCGAGCCGGGCGCGCGGGAACAGGAGGGTGAGCGGATCGCGGCCGTAGGGCCAGGCGCTGTTCACGCTGTTGAGCGTGGCGAGGGGAAGTTTCCTGCCGATCTCGCGGGAGGCGTAGGCAAGCTGCTGGAAGGCGGCCTCCGCTTCGGCGGCGGCGGGGGGCCGCGACGCCCAGTCGGAGAGGACGCGGCGCACGAGGGATTCGAAATCCGCGAAGCGTCCGGCGCGCGAGCCCTTCAATCCCACATGGAACTCCTTCATCCAGCCATGGGAGCAGAAGCCGGTAAGGCAGGTGTCCGCGCCGAGGCCCGAATCGACGAGGGCCTTGCGAAGCGGCGCGCCGTCATGGCCCAGGAGAAGGGTCTCGATCAGCTCCCAGTCCGCATGGGCGTCGGCATCGATGGCGTCGCCGATGGCCCAGTGGAGGGTGAGGTAGTCCATCTCCTCGCCGGGGTCGTCGGGGCCGGGCTCGTAGAAGGCTTCGGCGGAGCGCGGGGCGGACCAGGCTTCGGGCGCGGCGGGCGCAGGCGCGGCGGCGGAGGAGTCCGCCGTGAAGCCGGCGAGCAGGCGGTCGAGGAAGGCGGCAAGGTCGCCCGTGGGGATGTCGCCGTACGAGAAGATCAGCGCGTTCGAGGGGTGGTAGCGCGTGGCGTGGAAGTCGCGGAAGGCCTCGTAGGTGAGTTCGGGGATGTGGTCGGGATCGCCGCCGGAGTCGCGGCCCAGCGGGTGGCCGGGGTACAGCAGGCGATGGGCGAGGAAGTAGAGCCGGTTCTCCGGGCTGGCGGCATAGCCCTGCATCTCGCTGTAGACGATGCCCTTCAGAGTGAGGGGCGACGACGTGTCGCCCGGCTTCTCGAAGGCGAAGTGGTGCGCCTCGCGACGGAAGGTCTCGGGGGTGATCAGCGGATGGAAGACGGCGTCGAGGTAGACCTCGGCGAGGTTGAAGAAGTCCTTGGGGACGGGCGAACAAACGGGGTAGCTGGTGTAGTCCTGCGCGGTGAAGGCGTTGATGAAGGTGGCGAGGCTCATCTTGATCATCTCGAAGAAGGGCTCGCGCACGGGGAAGCGCTCGGAGCCTCCCAGCACCGAATGTTCGAGGATGTGCGGCACGCCCGTGTCGTCCGACGGGGGCGTGGGGAAGGTGATGGCCAGGCAGTTCTCGTTGTCCTCGGGCGCGGCGACATGCAGCAGGCGCGCGCCGGAGGCGTCGTGGAGGAAGAGGCGGGCTTCGGCGCGGAGGTCGGGAAGCGGGGCGATGCGGGTGCAGGTGAATCCGCTGATCGTCCCGCCCACGCGGAGGGGTGTGCTCATGGCGGGCGGTTGGCAGGGGTCAATAGATGGGCGTGCAGAGGAGGGACTTTTCATCGAGGGCCTGCTCGGCCTGTCCCGGCGGCGTCCAATTGCACCGGATGTAGGCGCCGCCACCGCCCTGCTGGAATTCGATCACGATGTCGTGCATGCCGGCCTCGAGGTCGACCCGGGCGTGGAGGTTCGCGGGGCTGCCCCAGAAGCCGAAGATCTTTTCGCCGTCGATGAAAAGGCGGTTGCCGTCGTCGGAGGTAAAGTGGAATTGGTAGGTGCCGGCCTCCTGGATGACCAGTTTGCCGGTCCAGCGGATGGAGATGTTGTCCTGGCGGCCGTCGGGATAGGGGAAGGAGCGGTCCGCGTACTGGATGCGGGGATCGACGCGCTCGTAGGCGAGGTCGTGGAACTCCTGGTCCGCATAGAAGCTGCCGCGGATGCCGGGCACGAGGATGCCGAATTCCTTGGCGTGGCGGGAGACGGGGGGACGGGCGGCGGTGTTGGTGGAGGCGAGGGCGCCGGTGGCGTAGTCCTTGAGGAAGTCCATGGCGCCCTCCGATCCGACGGCGGCGTCGAAGGTGGCGCCGTCCCCCCCGCAGGCCCCGAAGAGGGAGTCGAGGAGGAGGCCGGCGAGGTCGGCGTCCTCGAAGCAGGTGTCGTCCCGCACCATGGGGAGGAAGGGGGCGTAGACGTCGGGGGGGATGGTGTCGGGCGCGACTTCGAGGGCCTTCACGAGGTCGGCGCGGAAGGGGGTGTCCAGGTTGGCGAGGAGGCGGTCGACCATTTCGCCGGCTTCGGCGGGGGAGGCGGAGCGGGCGAGGAGTTTCACGGCCTGTGCGAGGGCGAGTTCGTTGGTCCCGGTTCGGACGATCCTGCGGAGGAGGATGCGTCCCACGTCGCCGGAGCGGGAGAGTTCCTCCGTGGCCACGCGGAGTTCGGCGTAGGAGCCCGAGGAGAGCATGCGGATGGCGTAGTCGAGTTCGCCGGCCTCGCGCTGGAGGGCCTTCATGTCGTTCCGGGCGCCGGCGATCTTCTCGGCGTCCATGCCGGTAAAGGTCTCGATGTTCGCGGCGAGCAGGCGCGCGGCGTCGGCGAAGTCTCCCGCGTCGCCCAGACGGCGGGCGGCGGCGATGACGCCATCGGCGGTCGAAAGATCGGGGGCAGGCTCTTCCGCCTTGGCCGCGGCAAGACGCACGGGGGCCCGCTTCGAGGGGCCTGCGAGCTTGGCGGCATCCGCGTCGGAGAGTCCGGCGGGGGCATCGGCCTGCGAAGCGGGCGATTCCGCCTCCACGGCGGGCGCGCCGGCTTCGGGTCCGGCCGGAGAGGGGGAAGGGTCTTTTTTGCCGCATCCAGCCAGGCAGGCGGCGGCGGCGAGACAAAGAGGAATCCATGCGTGAAGAGTCATAACCCGGCAGTATACCCTACCCGCCCCCGTCCCTGCCACACCAAATTCGGGCGGCGCGCAATCCGAATCGGCTGGCGACAGGGGGCGCGGGCGTCCCCCCTTCACCGGGGAGGAACGATCTTCCCGCACCCCGCCACCCGCCGGATACGCATGGATTGAACACCCGCCCCGTGCTATACTCCGGGGCGGACGACGGGATGCCGCCGCTTTCGCGCTTTGTGGCGTTCCCTGTCTCCGGTATACTTCCCCGCCTTTCCTTTGTCTTTTCCCTGCGACCCCGATTAGGAGCATGACGATGACCCGAACCTTTCCCCGACGCCTGTGGGCGGCCGTGTGGCTTTGCGCCGTTCTGGCCCTCCCCCTCCACGCCGCGGAAACCGCAAGCCCGCCCGATCCCGCACCCCGTCTCGCGAAGCTGAAGGCGCAAAACGAAAAGGCCATCCGCAAGGCCTACTCCGACGAGAACGACCCCCTTCGGAAAAACGAGGAGCGCGTCCTGGTCTACATCATGGACTCCTCCGACCCCGACGAGGTGAAGGCGGAACTGCTCGAAGAGAACCTCGAACGCCTCCAGCTGCTCGACTACCGCGGGGACGACGCGGACGGCGACGGCATCGACGACCTGTCCGACCCCTTCCCCGCCATCGCCTGTACGCCCCTCTACTGGCGCGTCGAATCCATGGAGCTCGTCTGGAACCCCGCCGGGATCGAGGCCGCCGGCGGACCGGAAGCCCTGTCGCGCGCCTTCCGCGAGCGCACCCTCCGCGACGAATTCCTCCGCAGGAACCGCACGACGCTCTTCCATCGCGCCCTCTGGCAGTCGGAGCCCGCCGGACGCGCCAGCGCCGCGAGCCTCCACCCGCTGTCGGTAGCCCGCCAGGGCAAGACCCCCCGGCTCGACAACCTCGGCGCGTTCCAGCTCTTCGGTACGGGCGACATCGGCTGGAACGCCGTCTCCGCCGCACGTGCCATGCAGGCCGCCACCGTCGCCCGCGCCCTCGACGACGCCGGCGCCAAATCCCCCCTGGAACTCGTCTTCGCGGTCCGCTTCTACAACCTCGACCGCCGCCCCCTCGCCTGCCGCAACATCGAAATCCCCGTCGACCTCGCCGGCAAGGAACTCGGCTGGGCCGTGCCCGTCCGCGAAGACCTCCGCACGCGCGGGTTCGTCATCCCGGTGGACGCCGACAACGGCGCCCTCGTCTCCTTCCGCCTCCGCCTCGGCGCGGCGCAGGTGTCCCGCGCCTGGAACGACGCCTCCGCACCCGCGCCCCGCGTGGCCTTCGAACGCTGCCGCGGACGCATCATCGCAGGCAACGGCCCGGACGCGACCGACGTGACCCGGCTCCTTCGCGACATCCTCCGCAAAACCGTCCCCTTCGAAGTCGACGGCGGCGACGGGCACCGCCTCGTCTGGCGCATCGCCCCCGAGGCGCGCGGCCTCCGTTCGCGCGTCACCGACGTCTTCGCGGACCTGAACGGCGTCGCCATGCGATCGGGCGGCAAGCCCGTGCTGGCGGGCCGCGCCGGCTGGCCCCGTTCGCTCGCCTCGTGGGACAACGGATCGAACGGCCTCTGGTGGCACGTCCGCATCGGCGGAAAGAGGATCCGGAAGGCCGACTGGACGGAAACGCCCGTGACGCGCCCCGTGCTCTTCACGCGCGAGTCCGGGATTCCCGCCCTCGCCGCGGCCTCGATCCGCTCCCTCGGCAGGGACGCCGATCCCGGCATCGACTTCCTGCGCGGCCACCAGGCCCTCCGCGCCGGCGACGCCGAAGCCGCCGAAGCCTTCTTCGCCGCCTCCGCCGACGCCGACTTCCTGCCCGCGCTGGTGGAACGGGGCCGCCTCTGCCGCCAGTCGGGCCATACCGCCGACGCCCTGGAATGCTTCCGCCTCGCCGCCGCGAAGGGCTACCCGCCCGCCGAATTCCACCTGGCGGAACTCGATCCCGCCAACGCCATCGCCGCCTTCCGCCGCGCCGCGGACTACGATCTCCCCGCAGCGCAAGTCGCCCTGGCACTGCATCTCTCCGAGGGCGACGCCGAAGCGGCGACGGAAGCCGAAACCCTTCTCCGCGCCGCCGCCGCGCAGGCGGATCCTGCCGCGCAAGTCGCGCTCGGCCAGTGGCTCGCCGCCACGCCGGACGCACAAGAGGAGGCCGTCTTCTGGCTCGCCCAGGCCGCGGATCAAGGCTCCGCCGAAGCGCAATCCGCCTACGGCCGCGCCCTTCTCGACGGGAACGGCGTGCCGCGCGACGTGCGGCGTGCCGTCGATTGGCTCTCCCGCGCGGCGGAACAGGGCGACACCGCCGCGCTCGCCGCCCTCGGCCGTTGCCACTTCGACGGGACTGGCGTCCGCAAAAACAAGAAGCGCGCCGTCCGCTGCTTCCGCCAGGCCGCCGGAAAGGGCGACCCCGAAAGCCAGCTCCGCCTGGGGTTGTGCCTCCTCAATGGCGAGGGTGTCCGCGCCGACGCCGCCGAAGGCCGCGAATGGATCGCCCGGGCCGCCGAAAACGGCTCGCCGGCGGCCGCCTTCCTCCTGGGCTCCATCGCGCTCCGCGCCTCCGCGCTCGACCCCGCGCAGGCCCCTGTCGCGGCGGAGAACTTCCGGAAGGCCGCCAACCAAGGCCTCGCCGTCGCCCAGGTGTGGCTCGGCTACTGCCTGGCCAACGGCATCGGCGTGGAAAAAGACACGGACGCCGCACGCGCCTGCTTCGAACAGGCCGTCGCCGCAGGCATCCCCGCCGCGCACGCCTACCTGAAGTCCCTCGACGCCGACGCCCCGGGCACCCCCGACGACGCGGAACCCCCCGCCAACACCAACTAACCGCCCCCCCCCCCGCCATGCGCTTCCTCGATTGCACCCCTGCCGCCGATTGCCCGCTGAAGGTCTTTGGACTCCCCCCCTTTCATGAAGGGGAGGGATTCTCGAGGTGCCACCGCGCCATCCTCGAGGCCATTCCCCGCATCGCGGGACTCGGCCGCCGCAGTTGCGGAGGACGCATCCGCTTCCGCACCACATCCCCCTCCGTCACGCTGCGGATGACCGTCGAACGGGTCGGCGTGGATCTCGGCATCGCCATCTTCGGCGCCTCGTCCGCCGACGTCTACGCGGGCGACGGACCCATCGCCCGCTTCCTCGGGCTGCTCAACCCGGAGGCCTATTCGGACGGCGCGATCACCGTGGAGAAGAGCTTCCGGCTTCCCGAGGGCGAACAGGCGGTGAACGTTCTTCTGCCGCGCAACGAGACCGTCACCGCCTTCTCCGCGGGCGTGGAAGACGGTCACGGCATCGCCCCTCCCCTGCCCTTCCGCAACGCGCGCCCCGTGGCCTTCTACGGCTCGTCCATCACCGAAGGCGGCTGCTCCACCCGCGTGGGATGCAACTACGTGTCGCAGCTCTCGCGCCGCCTCGGCATCGACTTCGTGAACTACGGCCTCTCCGGAAACGCCCGGGGCGCACCCGAATTCGCCGACTACATCCTCTCCCAGGACCCCTGCGCCCTGGTCTTCGACTACGACCACAACGCCCCCACCCTCCAATGGCTGGCCGACACCCACCGCGCCTTCTTCCAGCGCATCCGCGCGGCGCGCCCCGACCTGCCGGTGCTGATGATGGCGCGCCCCGACTTCATCCTCGATTCCGACGCCGGGGAGCGGCGGGCCGTCGTCCGCGCCACCTACGACGCCGCCATCGCCGACGGCGACCGCCGGGTCTGGTTCGTCGACAGCCGCGCCTTCTTCCCCGAAGCCCGCCTCTTCGAATGCTCCGTAGACACCGTCCATCCCAACGACCTCGGCTTCACCTTCATGGCCGACGCCGTCGAACCCGTCCTCGCCGGAATGCTCGGCCTCCGCTAGCCCCTTGCCAGGAGGAATCCCCATGATGACCGTCCTCCCCGACCGCATCGCGCGCCTGCGCGACGAAGCCGTCCGCCGCGGCGGATCCTTCGCCTGCGCCTACCCGCCCTGCCTCGACGACGCCGCCCTCTGGCGCGCCTGGGAGCCCGGGATGTCCGTCGTCCAGGTGCGCGCCGCGATGCTCCGCGAGATCGCCGCCATCGCCCCCGTCGAAATCGGCCCGGACGAGCGGATCGTCGGCCTCCACCTCAGGCCCCTCAACGCCGGATGGCTCGGACGCGGCGACCTCGCCGACGCCGACTACGCCGCCCGCCTCGGCGAACTTGGCGTTCCCGCGGACCAGGCGGACGACGCCACCCGCAAGGCCGCCCGGTGGCTCTCCCGCACCGACCTCCCCTCCGAAATCGGCGTCGCGGCGGACGACAGCCATCTCGGCCGCGGCGCCTGGGAGGGCAACGGCCAGGACGTCTTCTGGGCCTTCGGCTGGATGGAAAACCACAGCATCCGCGACTACCCCAAGGCCGTGCGCATCGGCTTCGGCGGCCTCCGCGACGAAATCCTCTCCGCACGGGCGGGCGCCAGGCTGGCCGACCCCGACTTCCCGCAACGCGACAACTTCTGGCGCGCCGCCCTCGACGTATGCGAGGCCGCCTGCATCCTCGGCCGCCGCTACGCCGCCGAAGCCCGACGCCTGGCCGCATCGGCCACCGACCCCGCCGACCGGCTCCGCCTCGAAGCCATCGCCGGACGCTGCGACCGCGTGCCCGAACGCGGCGCGCGCACCCTCGGCGAAGCCGTGCAAGGCTTCTGGTTCGCCCACCTCGTCACCTGCGGCGAAGACGGCATCAACGCCAACTCCATCGGCCATCTCGACCACTTCCTCCTGCCCGCCTACCAGGCCGACCTGCACGCCGCACGGGCGGCGGGCCGCCCCGAGTCGGAGGTCTCCGACGAGGCCGACGAGTGGCTCGCCGAACTCGGCTGCCGCATGTACCTCGACTACGACGTGCAGGCCATCACCCTCGGCGGCTGCGACGCCGAAGGCAAGAACGCCGCGAATCCGCTCTCGATGAAGATCCTCGAGACCACCCGCGCCCTGGGCACCATCCGCGACATCTCCCTCCGCGTGCGCAAGGACACCCCGGACGACCTCCTGCGGCTCGCCGCCGAAATGGTTGTGGCGGGCGGCGGCGTGCCGTTTTTCTTCAACGACGACGCCTTCCTCCCCGCCCTCGTCTCCCACGGCGTCCCCGCCTCCGACGCCTGGGACTACGCCCCCCTCGGCTGCGTCGAACTCACCATCCCCGGCAAGGGCAACATGCACGCCGTCTCCGGCTACTTCAACATCGCCAAGTGCGTCGAACTCGCCCTCTTCGACGGCGTCGACCCCCGCACCGGAAAGCGCCTCGGCCCCGCCACCGGCCGGCTCGGCGACCATCCCGACTTCGAGTCCTTCTGGAACGCCTACGACGCACAGGTCCGCCACTTCGCCGCGCGCATGGCCTACCACTGCAACCGCGGCGAACTCCTGCAGCGCGCCTTCGGGCCCCAGCCCTGCTGGTCGGTGCTGTGCGACGACTGCATCGCACGCGGCCGCGACGTGACCGACGGAGGCGCCCGCTACTTCAACCACTCCATCAGTCTCCTCGGCACCGCCAACGCCGCCGACTCGATGATGGTCCTCCAAAAACTCGTATTCGAGGAGAAAAGCCTCGACCTTGACGAACTGCTCGACGCGCTCCAAACGAATTTCGAAGGCCGCGAGGAGCTACGCCAGCGCCTCCTCCACAGCGTGCCGAAGTACGGCAACGGCGACGCGGAAGTCGACGCCCTCGCCTGCCGCGTGGATGATCATTTCATCGATCTGATGGACTCTTTCCGCAGTCCGCAGGGCGGCCGCTACTGGGTGCACCTCTTTTCCTACCTCTGTAACCTGCCCTTTGGCCGCTCTCTGGGCGCGACCCCCGACGGCCGCAAGGCCGGCGAACCCATCGCCTATTCCCTGTCCGCACAGCAGGGCCGCGACGAGAAGGGCGTCACTGCCTTCCTGCGATCCCTCGCCACCATGCCCCACCGCCGCGCCGCCGGCGGCTCCGCCGCGATCGTCGACCTCGATCCCACCGTGGTCGCAGGCGAACAGGGCCCTGACCGCCTCGTCGCCATCCTCCGGTCCGCCTTCGACATGGGCGTGGGCCAGCTCCAAATTAACGTGGTCACTGCTGAACGCCTCCTCCAAGCCCAGGCCGATCCTGAACACTTTGGCGACATTCCCGTGCGTGTCGCCGGCTACTCCCAGAAATTCAAACTTGTGGAACGCTCCCTTCAAGACCATATTATCGCACGGACTAAGCACCATCTCTAAGCCACATCCCCAGCACACCCGAAATGCAGCTGACCCTCCTCCGCGCCAAGCTCCACCACCTCCGCGTCACCGCCTGCGAGCCCGAATACCAGGGCAGCCTGACGGTCGACCAGGACGTCCTCGACCTCGCGGGCATCCTTCCCTTACGAGAAGGTCCTCGTCGCGAACCTCGCGAACGGCGAACGCTTCGAAACCTACGCCATGGCCGGCGAACGCGGCTCCCGCGTCGTTTGCCTGAACGGCGCCGCCGCCTATAAGGGCGCCGTCGGCGATCGTCTCATCGTCATGGCCTGGGCCCACTGCACCCCCAAAGAGGCCGCCGAAAACCACCGAAGATCATCGTGTTCGACGAGCGGAACAACCCAATCCCTCTTCGGAAGAACCCCTTCCAGCCCCCCGCCTTCCCCCAATGAACCCCGTCATGCCCACAACGTTCGACTTTTGGTACGCGGTCAACAATACAGAGGTTCTCGTAATGCCCTCGCGGCATATCGAGACCTTTGGCAACACCATCATCGAGTACACGCTGGTGAGCAAACTGATGGATTCGGTGGACCAAGTACGCGTACGGGAAGGCCGGATGCAGGCGATGCGCCCGCAAATCGTGACGCCCTCCGCCTTTTCCAACATGGTCCTTGAAGGCTTCGGCGAGCAGGCGCAGAAGTACGCCGACTGGCTGCGCGACCACGAGGACACCATCCGCATCCTCCGCTACGGCTACACCCTCAAGCAGACCGCTTTCAGCGAGGAGGTCGTCACCGACAGCCTGGAGGCGGTGCTCGAACGCGTCAAGCAAGCACGCAGCGGAGAAGGCCAACCCCTTCCAGGCCGTCGTCAAAGGGCGTGGACAACCCGTGGGACGTGTGCCTCGTGAAGCTCTTCTGGCAGGTCATCCAGTCCTCGGCGAAGGACAACATCCGCGAACTCAACGAGCGAAAGCTCTTCGACATCCGCGACGGCCTCCCGGCCACCGTCCGCGAGGAAATCGAAAAGGCCTTCCAAGCCGCCGCGCACGACCCGTCGCTGGTGAAATCCCTCGGTGCCCTGCTTCAGAAGCACGGCGTCTTCGAATCCTATCAGGACCGCTTCTTCCAGCTCGTCCGGCGTACCTGACCTCCCCCTGTTCCTGCCCACACAACGAAAGGGAGTCCCATGAAAATCGACCGATTCCTCCCCGCTCTGGTCGCGGTCACCGTATCGCTTGCCATCGGTTGTGCGAGAAAAGCCGACTATAAGCCCTTGATCCCCCAAGGCACCGTCCTCGCCTCCGTCAGCCACGATCGACAATTCCGCGACAACCCTGTCCTTCAGGGCATTCGACAGGCGTCCGACGAACTTCAGAAGAAACAATATGACGAGCTGTGGACGGAATGGGGGGAGAACGCCCCGCTGACGCCAGAACTCGCCCGCGTCCTGTCCATGAACAGCCCCCAACTCATTCAATACCTCTGCGGCGAAAACGCGGACATCGAATGGATGCTCCTGACCGTAGGAGCGTCGGGACTTCTCAACAACGACGACGATTCCTTCTCCGTCCCGCCCGCCGCTCTGGTTATCTGCCTCAACCAACCCCTCGACCTGGCCGATCCATTGGCCAAGATCCGAAAGCTCGCCGAAGATCAATGGAACTCTCTGGACGAACAGGACAAGACCTTTGAAGAGGCCTTGGAGAATTTCTTCCAGGAGATGGAATGGGAATCCGGCATACGGATTTCGGAGACGACCTATCAGGAGCGAACGGCTTTGCGGGTGACCATCAAGGATTCAGAAATCGAGGGTAACATCGAGGGATTGAGCCCGATTCTCGCCACCATTGGGGACGGGCGATTGATCGCCCTCGCCGTCAACGAGAGGCATCTGGACGAGCTTTCGGAACTCTACGCCGGCCGCCTTCCCGCCCTAGACGCGACCACTCCTCTCGCCAAGGAAATGGCCCTCCCCAACGACGTCTACTCCCGCGCCGCCATCGCCGACATCCCCCGCGTAATGCGGAAGTTTCTCTCCGCCAGCCAATGGGAGAACTTCACCGAAGCGATGGAGGAAGACGAGGAAATCGGGCCGTATATCCTTTCGACGCAAACCCTGCGACTCGACGTCGCGCTCGATTCCGCCTCCATGTCGATGGTGTTCCGCGTGGAAGTCGACATGGACTCCGAGGACAGGGCTTCCTCGCTCGGCTACCTCGCCCAGGCTGGAAAATCCGCCCTGTCCATGGGGGCCCAGATGCTTTCTGCCCAAAACCGCGAATTAGCCTTCCTCGCAGACTGGGTCGGTAACTTAGACTGCGGAAACCGGGGGAAGACGACCTTCGCCACTTTCAGTTTCACCAGCGACGATATTCGGAAACTGGACGATGTCAGGCAATTATACCCGTCGATCTTTGAGGACGCCTTCTAATCCAGCCACTCCCTCCGGAGCCCCTCGCTCGCAGGGATTCCAGAAGGGTGCGACGCCCGGCAGCGGAAAGAATCCTCCGACGAAAACGCGGAAACCTTCCGCACCCTCCGTCGATTTTCTTTTTGAAGACGACGCGATTCTCGTGGTGGACAAGCCGGCCGGAATGCTCGTCCATCCTGCTCCGGGCACCCCCGACGGCACGTTGCTCGACGCGATTCTCGCCGCTCGCCCCGGCATTGCGGGCGTGGGAAGCGCGGAGCGTCCCGGCATCGTCCACCGCCTCGACCGCGAAACCAGCGGCGTGATGGTGGTGGCCAAGACCCCCGCCGCCTACCGCCGCCTCCGCGCCCTCTTCGAAGCGCACGAAGAGGTGCAGAAGACCTACCTCGCCGTTCTCCACGGCGCACCGGCCCCCCGTCGCGGAACCCTGGAAACCCTCATCGGCCGGAAGCCCTGGGACGCGAAGCGGATGGCCGTGGTGGAGAAAGACGGCCTGCGGGCGGTCACCCATTGGGACGTCCTGGCCAAACGCCGTGGTGTCGCGCTCGTGGAATTCGTCATCGAAACGGGCCGCACCCATCAGATTCGCGTCCACGCCGCCCACCTCGGCCACCCGATCGTCGGCGACACCCTCTACGGCGACCCCGCCGCCGACCGCCGCATGGCCGTGCCGCCCCGACGGCAGCTCCTGCACGCCGTGAAACTTGCCTTCCCCCACCCCGCCACCGGCAAGCGCATGGAATTCACGGCCGAACCGCCCCCCGATCTCGTCTTCGCGCGGGCACGGTAGACAACGCGCGCAGACCATGGAAAAACACCCTCAAGCCGTTTGGCTCAAGGGTGTTGTTTTAAGACTGGTCGGGGAGAGGGGATTTGAACCCCTGACTTCTTGGTCCCGAACCAAGCGCGCTACCAGGCTGCGCTACTCCCCGCAAGATGGTGGCGGCTGAGGGACTTGAACCCCCGACAGACGGATTATGATTCCGTTGCTCTACCGACTGAGCTAAACCGCCGGAAAAAGAATGGATGCATCATAGCGAATCCAGCGCAGGAATCAATCCTTAATTTCACTGCCCAATTTCACCGCGAATGCCTTCACCGTCAACCGGGTCAGCAAGGTCAATCCGGTCCCCCTGCCACACCTGCCCGCCCTGGCGGGGCCCGCGGTCCCCGCAGGATGGCGCTCGCTATTCCCCCCTATGCTGCCGTGAATTGACACCGCCCTGATTTCCTTTACAATCATTGGGATTGTTTTTGCCTGAACTGTCATCAAGAAAGAATGGATTTATGGCCAAGGTCAACGCTGTAGTCGTCGGCGCAGGTGGAATCTCCGGCGCCTGGTTCCCGCCCCTGCTGAAGGAGAAGGTGGACATCGTCGGCGTGGTCGACCTGAACGTCGAGACCGCGAAGGCGCAGATTGCGAAGTACGGCATAGATTGCGAAGTCGGCTCGGATCTCGCCGCGATGCTTCGCGCGAAGAAGCCGGACTTCGTCCTCAACCTCACCGTTCCCGCGGCGCACTGCAAGGTCGCCTGCACCGCCCTCCGCGCCGGATGCCATGTGCTCGGCGAGAAACCCCTGGCGAACAGCATGGCCGAGGCCCGCAGGATGGTGGACGCGGCGAACGACACCGGACTCCTTTGCATGGTGAGCCAGTCGCGCCGCTACGAGCCACGCCACGTGGCCTTGGCCAACGCCCTCGCGAAGGGGAAGATCGGGCACGTCACCACCCTGAACTGCGACTTCTTCATGGGATGCCACTTCGGCGGTTTCCGCGACGAGATGGAAAGCCCGCTCATCCTCGACATGGCGATCCACCACTTCGACCTGGCTCGTCTCTTTTCGGCGGCCGACCCCGTGGCGGTCTACGCGCAGGAGTTCAACCCGCGCGGCTCCTGGTACAAAGGGGACGTCGCCGCGAACTGCATCTTCGAGATGTCCGACGGAAGCGTCTTCAGCTACCGGGGAAGCTGGTGCGCCGAAGGGATGCATACGTCGTGGCAAGGGGATTGGCGCATCATTGGCGACAAGGGGACCATCCTCTACGAACGCGACAACGAACTCGTCGGGGAGATCGTTGTCGGCAAAACCGGCTTCACCCGTGCCAAAAAGGCCTTCCGCGTGCCCGACGCCAAGATCCCCGCCAGTGGCATGCACGGCGCCCTCAAGGAATTCCTCGAGGCCCTGAAGGGCTCCTACACCCCGCAAGGTCTCGTCCAGGACAACATCCGGTCGCTCGCGATGGTCTTCGGGGCGATCGAAAGCTCGCGCAAGCGCCGCCGGATTGTCCTCGCCCGAAACTAGCCGTCATCCATCCTCCCTCCCACGATGTCCGCCACGCGTCCGAAACCCCTCCCGGAAACGCCGGAGCAACCCTCCGGCGAGGAGCCACAGGACGTTCGGCCCGACACCACCGTCCTCCCCGAGGCGCTCCACGGCGAGGTGCTGGCCTTGCTCGAGGCGGTTCCCGACCCGGAGATTTCCCGTCTGACCGCCGCCGTGCAGGGCAAAGGCGGCTTCCGGCAGAACACGAAGCCGTCGCTGCTCCGGGCGAACCTCGGAAAGGCCATCCGTCCCGGGAATGCGCTCTCGCCCGCCCTGCGGCGCGCCCTGGCGCGCCAAAGCCTGCAACCGTCGCTCGTCGCCCCGGCCACTCCCGCGCACCTCAAGGCGAACCTTGGCGCGTATGCGGCCGTTTGCGGCGCGCCGCGATTCCTGGTGTCGCTCTGGCTCGACTCCCGGGACGACGTCCGCGCCCTCGCCCTCGAGGGTGCCGCGAAGTTCCTCGGCGAAACGCCCGCCGAAGCCCTCCCCGCCCCCGACGAAGCCGCCGCCCACCTCCGCGAGCGGCTGGCCCCTCTCCTCGCCCGCCTTGGCGCACGGGACGGCGGAACGCCGCCCGCCGCCGGGGCGGCCGACGCCGCCGACCTCCTTCGGAACGAACTTGCCGACCTCAAGCGCGAGAACCGCCGGTTGCGGAATTCGGACGAACAATTGCGGCGCGCCCTCGAGCGCGAACGCGCCCGCGAAGGCGACGTCCGCGCCCTGCGCGACGAACGGGACGAAGCCCGCCGCGCCGCCGCCGCCGCCGACCGGCGCATCGCGGAACTCGAAGCCTCCCTGCAACGCCACCGCGAGGAGAATCGGCAGCGCACCGCCGCCGCCGTGGAACAGGCCACCGCCGCCGCTTTTTCCGGATGGCTCGCCCGCGCCGCGCGCGTCGCGAAAGCCGCGGAAACCGCTTCGGACCCCTCCCTGTTCGAGCGCGCCCGCGCCGCCTTGGACAACCAGGCGCAGGAAGATGCCTCCAGCGGCTCCTTCCGCGCCATGCGCGACCGCCTCCGCACCCTCGAAGGACTGCGCGCGCAGGTTCGCGAGGCCCTTGCGGACGCCGTCCATCCGCTCCCTTCCCTCCAGGCCATCGCGACCGAGTTGGACGAAGAACGCATCCGCCTTCGAACCCTGCTCGGCGACGTGGATGACCCCGCGCCGTCCGGCTTCTCCGAGACCGCCCTCCAACGGGCCATTTCCGCCGCCGCGCCGGAGGAGCTTCCCGTCCTCTCCGAGCTGCTGGAACGGCTCTCGTCGCTTCGCGTGCTCGACCACATCACGGAAGGACGCCTCCGGGAGATGCTCCACCTGCGCCAGGCGTTGTTCCAGGCCACGACCCTCCCGCCTTCCCTGCTCGGCGCCGAATGGGAGAAGATCCGTTCGGGGGATCCGCTCTGGAGGCTTCGCGAGGCGTTCGCCGGGCAAGCCCCCGCCATCATTCTGGTGGACGGGCACAACATGCTCTTCGCCCTGCAATCGCGCTATATGTCCGACGGCCCGGCGACCCCCGTTCCGGGACGTGCGGCGCGCGAAAAGCTCGTCTCCGACTTCATCCGCCTCGTGAAAGGACGCCCCACCGTGCGCGTCTGGATCGTCTTCGACGGCGCGGAGCCGAACGATGCCTCCCCTGCGGAAAACGTGCGCGTCTCCTACTCCGGCGGCGAAGGGCAGCACCGCGCCGATCGCCTGCTCGAGGCGAACGCCCGCTACTTCCATCAGGCGGGGGCCACCGCGCTGTTCCTCGTGACCAACGACGGCGAACTGGCCGGAAACGCCCGCAAGGCTGGCGCCACCCCCCTCGCCCCGACCGTCTTCCTCCCGCTCTTCTGAGTCGCGGCGCGCCGCCGCGCCCCGTCACGGATCGCCGGCCGGAAGAAGGCGGACGAGAATCGCGGCATCGTCCGGGTTCCGCAGCGCGAAGCGCCGGGCGATCCGATAGCCCGGAATCCAGGCGACCTCCCCTCCCGCGCAGAGAATGGGCACCCCGTCGCGCTCTTCACGCGGAACGCCGGCATCCACCAGGACGTCCTGCACCTTCCGGCTCCCCTCCATGCCCAGGGGCCGGATGCGGTCGCCCGGCAGACGGGCGCGAAGGAGAAGCCCGCCCGCCCGCTCGACCTCCAGCCGCGACAGCGAACACATGGCGGGGACCCGGCCGAGAGGCCCCGTGTCCCGGACGATCCCGCTTCCGAACTCGACGCGCGCGCGAAGCCCGCCCCAACGGGTTTCGCCCGGAATGGGAAGCACGCGCGGGGGCGGCGGCACGGCCGGGGGCGGGGCCCATTCGCGGAAGCGCAACCCCGCGGCCGTCCGTTCGGCGAAACGCGCCGGACCGAGCGCGAGGCGCGCGCCCGGCAGGCCGTCCGCAAGCGCCAGAACGCGCGCCACGACGTCGAATCCGGAAGCGGTCCCCCACTCCATCAGCGCCAGCCGCACGACACGCCGGCGCAACGCCAGAGGCTGCGCCAGCAGGTCCGCGACGGGAAGTTCGAATCCACTGCGGGACGCGTCCACCGATCGCATCGACGCCAGCGCATCCCGTGCGAGCGCATCGAGGAACTCATCTTCGGCGTGGAGAATCGCCGACGAACGGGCCAGCGCCTCGCGCACGCCACCCTCCCCCGCCGCCTCGAGCACGGGCAGGAGCCGATGGCGGACGGCGTTCCGCGGGATGGCGGCGTCCTCGTTCGACGCATCCTCCCGCCAGCCTTCGCCGCGCCCGACCAGCCAGTCGCGCAACTCCGCCCTGGAGAACTCCAGCAGCGGCCGGAGCAGAAAAAGCGGCGCGCCGTTTTCCGCGGCGTCTCCGGGAACGGGGCACGGCGGCGGCGCGCCGGGCGAAGCGCCTCGGGGGCATCCGTCCGACAACTCGCGGCAGGGGCGCAACCCGGAGAGTCCGGCGGCACCGCTCCCGCGGAGAAGGCGCATCAACAGCGTTTCGGCGACGTCCTCGCGGGTGTGTCCCGTGCAGACCGCGGCAGCACGGGCCTCCCTGGCCGTCCGGACAAAAAAAGCGCGGCGCGCCGTTCGGGCCTTCTGTTCGAGCGAGCCGGGTTGTCCGGCGAGCGGCGCGTCGGGCGCGCCGCGAAAAAAGGGAAGCCCCAGGCGGGCGGAGGCCGATTCCACGAAGCGCTCGTCCTCGTCGGAAGCCGCCCCCCGCAGTCCGTGGTTCAGATGGAGCACGCCCAGCCATGCGCCGTGCGATGCGCGCCAGCCCGCGAGCAGATGGAGCAACGCCATGGAATCCGATCCGCCAGAAACCGCCGCAAGCAGCCGGACGCGGGACGAATCCATGCCCAGCCCGTCGAGAAGACGGTCCATGGCTTGCGCGAAACGGGCGGAAAGATCCACGACGCCTCCGGATCAAGGCCGGTCCAGGACGGGCCGGATCGAGAGCTTTTCGCCATCCCAGAAGCCGTAGGTCCTGCCTTCCGGACCTTTGGGCAGGGAGATGGAGCCCGGGTTGAAGACCGTCACGCCAGAGCCGGGAAGCTCGCGAAGCGACGGGATGTGCGTATGGCCGTGGGCAAGGATGCTTCCGGCGCCGAGAGGCGGGAGATTGTATTCGTTCCAGCGATGCCCGTGGGTGAGAAAGAAACGCCTTCCGTCCGTGTCGAGTTCCGCGAAGTCGCCGAGAATCGGGAATTCCAGCATCATCTGGTCGACCTCGGTGTCGCAGTTCCCGCGCACGGCGAGAAGTTCGGTCTTCCGGGAGTTCAAGATGGAGGCGACGCGCTCCGGATCGTACGGGTGCGGCACGCCGTTGCGAGGCCCGTGGTAGAGAAGGTCCCCCAGCAGCACGATGCGGTCTGGACGGAGGGTTTCCGCCTCGTGCAGGACCGCTTCGAGCGTGCTCGGGACACCATGGATGTCGCTGAGGAAGAGGATGCGCATAGGGGCATGGTACGATAAAAACCGGACGGGGAGAACCCCTTTCTGTGCGGAGGGGGAACTTCCGCCTTCAATGGACTCCTGCCGGCTGGTATACTCTGATGCCGTGACGCAACGAACCGTCCGTGCGTCCGATCACGTGGGACCTATCGATGAACGAGACGACAGCCATCCTCGTGCTGGTGGGGTTGATCGCAGCGGGATGCGCCGCTTTCGCGGTGTTCCTGCTGATGCGATCCGCGCTGGAAAAGGCGAAGGCGGTGGCCGCCGAAGCCGAGAAAAACGCCGCGGGCGCTGCCGCGCTCGCCGGGGCGCGCGAATCGGAGATCGACCGGATCCAGTTGAACGCCGAAAGCGACCTCCTGCGCCAGAAGGCACAGTCCGACGAGTTCGTGACCGAACTGCGCGAACGGAGCCGTACCCTCCAGGAGTCGCTGGATTCGGCGATGCAGGAAATCGGGCTTCTCCAGCAGCAGGCCGCCGTCGACGCGAAAACGCAGGAGATGGCGCAAAAGCAGCTCCAAGATCTGCAAGAGAGCCACAAGAAGATGCTCGACCAGGCCGAGGCCAGTTTCAAGGCGCTCTCGGAGACCATCCTCAAGGAGCGCAGCCAGGAATTCCAGGAAAGCGGGCTTCTGGGCATTCGCACGGTGACCGACGAACTGGTCAGGAGCATACAGAACTTCCAGAAGCGCGTGAACGAGGTCAACGAGGCGGACGTCCAGCGCGTGAGCCGGCTCGACCAATCCATCCAGGATCTGCTCAAGCAGACCGGCGGCATCTCCGAGCAGGCGAACCATCTCGCGACCGCCATCCGCGGGCAGGCGCAGGTGACCGGCCAATGGGGCGAAATCCAGCTGAAGCGCGTGCTGGAGGTCGCCGGACTCCGCGAAACCATCGACTACTCCTACCAGGAAACCTTCTCGTCTCCGGGGTCCGACTACAAGAACCTCCGCACGGACGTGCTCGTGAAGCTGCCGGGCGACCGGTGGCTTGTCATCGACGCGAAGACCACGCTGGCCGCCTATGCCGACTATGTTGCCGCCGAAGAGGACGCCCGGGAGGATCCGCGGCGCCGCATCGTCGAGTCCGTGCGCAAGCACGTCGATGAAATCAAGACGAAGGCCTATCGGAAGAGCATCGCCGACGCCACCGGAAAAGATCTCCATCGCATGGTGCTCATGTACATCCCCTTCGAAGAGGTCTACCTGATCGCCATGAAAGCGGAGATCGCCGTTTCCGGGCAGACCCGGATCCTCCGCGACTACGCCTGGGAGAACGACATCGTCTTTGTGGACGCCTCCGCCTTGATTCCCGTCCTCCAGTTGATTGCGGAGTTCTGGGCCAGGGAGTCCACGAACGAAAACGCCGAGGCCATTCGGCAAGCGGCGGAGAACCTGGTGGAGAAGGTCAGGGTCTTCCTGGAGAGCCGCGACGGGTTCATCGCGCTCGGCAGGCAACTGGAAGCCGCCCTCCAGACCTACCATGCCTCGTATCAACGTCTCGCGGAAGGCCCCGGAAACATCGTCAAGCGCCTGCGCGATTTTGATCGGCTGGGGGTCCCCGCCGCCTCCCGCCTTCCCACCGAAGCCGAGCTGTCGGCGAAGAGTGCCACCCCCGAAGAGAAACTGCCGGAAAAGGGAGACGAGGCGTGAAGGGACGGATCGGATACGTCTTTTCCGCCCTCCTTCTCGCCGCCGGCACCGTCGTTGCGCAGGAGATCGCCATGGAAACGCTTCGCGAAAACCTCGCCGCATACCTCCGCGATCCCCTGTTGGACGCGCCGGTTGCGCCCGGCGAAGTTCCCCGGGAAATGCCTCCCCCCTTCTCCGGCGACGGCACGTGGGAGGATGTGGACTACGCATCCCGCCGGTCCAGCGATTGGCCTGCGAAACTCCACCTTCGCCGCCTGCACGTGCTGGCGAAGAACCGCGACGCCGACGCCGCCAACCAGGCGTTGGCCGCCTGGATCCGACTGGACCCGCAAAGCGACAACTGGTGGAACCAAAGCATCGGCACGCCGAAGAGCCTGTGCGAAACGATGATTCTCCTGGGCGAGGATCTCGACCCTGCGCTCCGGACCTCCATCCGCCCGCTTCTCGACCGTTCGAAGCCCGGCATGACCGGGCAGAACCGCACGTGGCTCGCCGGCATCCATGTGATGAAAGGCATCCTCTATGGCGACGAGACCGCGATCCGGCAGGGCCGTTCCATCCTGCTTTCGGAACTGCGCATCGTCCCGGCGGGGAAGGAAGGCCTCCAGGGCGACTTCACCTACCACCAGCATGGACCCCAGATGCAGCTCGGCAACTACGGGCTCGGATTCTTCCGCGAAATGACCCGCTGGGGCGTCGCCTTCGAAGGGACGCCCTTCGAGCTTCCGGCCTCGCGGAAGGATCTTCTCGAACACTTCTTCCTCGAAGCGCTCCGGTGGCCGATGTATCGCGGGAGCCTCGACCTTTCCGCCTGCGGCCGCCAGCTGGTCGGAGATTTCCCTGCGACCAAGTACCGGTCCATCCTCGCCGGCGCGCGCGCCCTCCAGCGTGTCGGGCGGCTGGAAGGATTCGACTTCCAAACCGTCGATGGCCTCGTCGGCTCGCGCTACTTTCCGCGAAGCGCCTACCTCGTGCATCGTCGGCCCGGATGGTACTTCTCCGTGCGGATGTGCGCACCGGATCTCATCGGCGCCGAGACCGTCAACAACGAAAACCTGCTCGGCAAATTCACGGCCGACGGCGCCACCTTCTTCCGTACGCACGGCGGGGAATACGACGGCGTGCCCCCGTTGTGGGATTGGCGCCGCATTCCCGGGACCACCGAACTCTACCGCGAGAAGGAAGATCTCCGGGCCGGAGGCTTCCGCAACCAAGGTCCGGGCGCCAGCGCATCGGGAGAGGCCGGCGAGGATGGGACGGCCTCCGCGAAACTGTGCCTGCGAGTGGATGGCCTGCGCGCCGACAAGGAGTGGCGCTGCACGCCGGATGGCGTCGAAGCCATCGGCTCGAACATCGCTTCGGATGTCGACGCGCCGGTCATCACCACGATGGACCAGCGCCGGTTGCTGGGGCCCGTGCTGGCCATACGGGACGGCATCGCCACGCCGATTCCCGAAGGCGACGAAGTCCTGCCCCTGCCCGTCCGCATCGTCCACGACGGCGTCGAATACGACGTTCGTTCCGCGGACGGCGTGCTTCATGTCATCCAGGAAACCCGCACGGGGGGCTGGCATCGGATGAATGCCGCGCGGCCCGTCACGCCGATGGAGGGCCGCGTGCTCACCCTCCTCATCGACCATGGCGTGCGTCCCTCGAACGCCGGATACCGCTACATCCTCCGCCCCGCCGCCGAGGTGCACTGAAAGGAACTCCCCATGCGCTGCGTCACCAGCCAGGAAATGCGTGAACGCGACCGCCGCGCCATCGAAGGCGGGACGCCGGGATGGACGCTCATGCGGCGCGCCGCTTTTGCCGTGGCCCGCGCGGCATGCCGCCTCGCGAATCTCGCGGGCATCCGGGACATCGTCGTTCTGGCGGGGCGCGGCAACAACGGCGGCGACGGATGCGTCGCGGCGCGTCTCCTTCGCGATGCCGGATTCCGCGCGCGGCTCTGGCTCGCCGCCCGTCCGGAATCGCTTGCGGGCGACGCCCGAACCGCCTTCGACTTCCTCGATGCGGGCGCGGAACGCGGCCCGTCCGCTCCCGTCCCCGTCCGAATCCTTCCGGAAGCGGAGGATTGGGAGGCGCTGGAGGCCTTCGACCTCCCCTGTGCGAAGCCTCTGGTAATCGACGCCCTGCTCGGAACGGGGGCGCACGGCGCGCTGCGGGAGCCGATCGATGCGGCGGTCCGCTTCCTCGAACGGGTGCGACGCCAGTGCAACGTCCTGGCCATCGACCTGCCCACGGGCGTCGACGCCGACACCGGCGAAGTGCTCCCCCACCACGTCGTCGCCGACTGGACGGTCACGCTCGCCGCCCCCAAGATCGGCATGACCCATCCTGCGGCGCTTGCCGCACTGGGCCATGTGGACGTCGCCGACATCGGCCTCGGGACTGCGGACGCCCCCGGCCCGCAGGACGAAACGATTCCCGGCATCCTGGTTCCGGCAGAACATGGGAACCCGGAGTCCATCCGCCGCCGGGAGGCCCACAAGGGGGATTTCGGCCATGTCTTGATTGCCGGCGGCTCCATCGGTTTCGGGGGCGCCCCCGCGCTGGCGGCCCTGGGGGCGTTGCGTTCCGGCGCGGGGCTGGTCTCGGCGATCGTCCCGATGGGGGCCGAAGGGGCGCTCGCCGCCTGGGCGCCGGAGGCCATGGCCCATCCCCTCCCCTCCCCGAACGGCTGGCTTGCACCCGCAGCGCTTCTGGCGTGGGGTCGCAATCCCGCCGAGTTCGACGTTCTCGTCGCAGGGCCGGGACTCCGCAAGACCGCAGACACGGCCGATCTGGTGCGCATGTGGCTGGCGGACGAATCCATCCGGCGCATCCTGCTCGATGCGGACGCCCTCAACGTGCTGGAAGGCGCGCTCGCGGACGAAGGCTGCGCGCCGCTTTCCGCCGACCCCGGACGACTGGTCCTCACCCCGCATCCGGGCGAGGCGGCGCGCTTGCTGGGGGTCCCGGCCGCGGAGGTGCAGATGAACCGCGTCGAAGCCGTCCGGACGCTCGCGCGCCGCGCCAACGCCGCCGTCGTGCTCAAGGGGGCGGGATCGCTCGTCTGCATCCCGAACGGCACGCCGCTTTTGAATCTCACCGGGAATCCCGGCATGGCCACGGGAGGAAGCGGCGACGTGCTGGCCGGCGTGATCGCCGCGCACTGGGCCGCCGGAGCGGACGCGCTGGACGCCGCGGCCCTCGGCGTGGCGCTCCACGGAACGGCAGGCGACGAGGCGGCGTGCCGCAAAGGACAGCGCGCCTTGCTGGCCCGCGACATCGCCGAAGCGCTCGGCGGAAGCGGCCGCTAGCCGGACTTTCGCTATTCGCGGTCGGCCAAAACTTTTTTGCCGATTTGAAGGTCGTTTCGACCCCGTTTTCGGCCGTTTTCGAGCGTTTTTGCTCCAAAAACGGTCGGAAAACGCCGTTTTTCACACTCCCCGTTTTCAAAAAGCGCTTGGCGACAGACCTGCCCCGTTTACAAGTTTTCGAGCCCTTCCTTAGCCTCGTGCGACGTGCTCCTCTGCGACCTGACGAGCACGTACTTCGAGAGCGACCCGCCCTTCCCGCCGGGGGACAAGCGCGCGCACGGCTACAGCCGGGACCATCGCGGCGACTGAGTGCAGATCGTCATCGCGCTGGTGGTCACGCCCGACGGGCTCCCCAGGCAGTCGCTCGGCTATGCGACGTTGCTCCAGAAGATCGGCGCCGCCAGGCACGACGCGGGCCGCGACCAGCGGCATGTCCGGATCGACCTGCCAAAGCCGCCCCGGGATGAAAGCGAACCCGTTACTTTTCCCTGCCGCCTCGACTACGCAAAGCTCCGGGAGGCCCATCGCCGCGAAGGGCGCTACCTGCTACGCTCGAACCTCCTGGAAAACAATCCCAAGGACCTCTGGGAGTTCTACATGCGGCTGGGCGAAGTCGAACAGGCCTTCAGGACGCTCAAGGGGGACTTGGGACTCCGGCCCGTCTACCACAGCCGGGAATCGCGCATCGAAAGCCACGTCTTCGTCGCCTTCATCGCCTACAGCCTCTCGGCGACGCCGAGGCTCATGCTTTCGCAGACCGCCTCGGGGCTTACGCCCCGGGCGGCGATCGAGATGCTCTCGGCGATCCAGATGATCGACGTGCACTTTCCCATCGGCGACGCCCGGGATTTGGTCTTCTCCCGCTACACCACGCCGGAGGCGGACCAGAAGCTGATCCTGGACGCTCTCGGATGGGAGCTTCCCCCGCAGAACCCGCCGAAAATCACGACCGGAGGGAAAGTCGAAACAGGCCGTCTGGCGACAGACTTTTAAAAAGGTTTTGTTGATTTCCAACGACTTACGTCGTCTTTTTCGCTCGAATAGCGAAAGTCCGGTTAGTGGCTTCGTGGTGAAACAACTTGTTTTTATCGTGTAATGATTCCGTTTCTGACAGCGAAGAATCCACAATGCGAAGGGGTGCAGAAGTGGCCCAGTCATCAACGCCAGTAATAGTTCCATGTGTAGCCGAGGTCAAGCGGCGTTTTCGGCTCCAGTGTCACCGTCCAGGTGATGCGGCCGACTCCGTTGAAATGACGCCACCACCACGGCCAGGAGAACCAGCCCCACCAGTAGGGATACGGCCCGCCCGCTCCGGCAAATGTCGGACTCTCAAAAACGTTCGCCATCTCCGTCCTGCCGTTGTTGTCGGCAGAGTCCACATTGCCGAGCACGTGGCGTGTGATTTCTATTTCCACCGCATCCTTGCGGAAGTTGGTGAGCGTGATCTTGCCGGCCAGGTCGACTCGACCGTATTGATCGCCTTGCCAATTGGCTGCATTGGGCGTCCGCTTTGTTTCGTTGTCGGTTTTCTCGACGCGGATATCCACGGCGGCGGTGATGTTCAGGTCGGCATCGGCTTTGGGTGCCGTGTAGGTCATTAGCCCCTGCGCGAGCAGACGGTCATCCTTCAGGATCAGGGCCGGGGCGGTGGTCAGCGGATACTCGCTGCTGTTGAACAGCCGGATCTTGTGCATGACTTTCGGCGCGTTGAACAACTGCGCCAACTCGGCCTGCCGGTTGTTGTCGAAGTTGCGCCAAAGTTCCGGCGGCGGCGCAAAGGGGATGTCCAGTGCGAACACGTCCTTGTACTTCATTGTGTATTCGCCGATCGTGAACACCATGCGTTGGCCTTTCTTCATCGAGACATGGTTGACGGTGAAGATGAACAGGTCTTCGTTCGTGCCCGATTCGGCCACTTCCGGTCCCAGATCGAGCGTGCGGCCGGGGGCTGGCGCCGCATTAGGGCGGTCATAGCCGAGCCCCCTCCACCCCCCCGATATAACTTGCGTGCCGATGGCATTGGCGAATCCGTAGGCGGTCTTAGCCTCCTGCTGGAAGTGCTGCGAAAGCTGAGCCACGGTCTGCTGCAGAGAGATCGGATCGGGCGTGTCCTTGAAATCGAAGGTGGGCACACCGATCACAAGGTGCGCCGTCACATCGTCCATGTCGGTGAGTTCATTGATGAGTGTGGCTTGCAGCCGGACGGTCGCCTGGCCCTTGCCGTCAATCGTCACCTTGTAATTCGGGATCCAGCGGACACCGCGCTGAAGGTAGAGCAGCCCCACGTCGGCACTTTTCTGGGGTTTGCTGCCGCTCCACTCCATCTTCAGCGTGAGCAGGTTGCGGAACTCCTCCTCCTCGACGGTCTTGCGATAGTCGCCGGTGAAGCGAATATCCTGAATGCGGTCGAGGGCGACAACCTTGATGCCGGTGTCTGTCTTGAGCAAGGCCACGCTGCCTTTCTGCCGGAGCTTCTCACCGGAGTTGGGCGGGTTGGTGGCTTCCTGCTCGTCGCCGCTGCGGGCGGGGATGTCTATGATCGTGGCCGCATATGACACCTGACTCGTGCCGGACGGCACTTCGGTGACGATCACCTGTGCGCCGACATTGGCCTCGATCAGCTCGCGCAGATTGAGCGCGGTCCGCTCGACCAGTACCTTTCGTTGACTGGCAATGACGGCGCCGAGCTTCGTCCTGCGATCCGCCGAAAACGGCCAGAACGTTCCGATGACCGGTGTAGGCAGGTAGTCCATGACCACGTTGCCGGCCTCATCAGTCGGCATCTTGCCGCTGTGAAGCACAAACGCGTGGCCGTCCTTGAACACCGTGACTTCCTTCACAGGCATGCGGGCAAGCGCCTTGAATGGCATCGGAGACTCGGCGAAACTACCCGCCGCCAGTAGAACAGTCATTATGCAACCGACAATGATCTCCTTCATGTCTTCGCTCCTCCCACCGTGGCGGATATTGCCGTCGGGGTTCTGTTTTTGCAACCGTGTTCACTAGCATCCCATAGGCTTGCCGAAATCACTCCTGCCTTCCCCCGCTGGAGGCCAGCGCACGCGATCAAGACGGGAACGTCGGGCCGGATTGAAAAAAAAGGGCAGACCTCCCGGCCGTCTGCCTGTAGCCTACAGGCATTATGAAAAAAAATCGACCAGGGCGCGTAAACGCGCAACCGAGAGGCCAGCGAGAACATCGTACACCACCCTGCGCCAGATCGTCCAGTGGATTCCCGCGGGATTGCCGGACAAGATCGCGCGCGACGCCGGGGCGGACATCCGTGGATTCTCCTGCGCCAGCCATGTGCTGGCGCTGCTCTACGGCCATATCGCCCGCGCGGGCAACCTGAACGAGATCTGCGACGCGGCCCGGCTGCACAAGCCGGAGCTGAACCGCATCCGGGGCGCTACGGCCCCGAAGCGCAACACCTTCTCCAACGCCAACCGGAGGCGCGACCCGGAGATCGCGGAGCGGCTCTACTGGGAGGTGTTCGAGCACCTCCGGACCGGCGGATACTCAAGGACCAGACCATACGCCTGCGGGGCAGGCTGACGGCGGGAAGTACCCCGGGCCCCTGCGCCGCGTCGCCGCCGTCGTCGAGGTGGACGGGCTGGATCGGGAAATGGCGTTCATCAAGCACGTCTCGAAATGGGGACTGAGCTTTTCCCGGCTCGCCGGGGTCGTCAGGTCCGCCGTCTGGATGAAGATCGACCTGCTCGACGCCCTGCGGAAGTATGGGACGGCAGGCGGCCCAAAGCGCCCTGTAATTGTCGGGAAACAGCTCTATTTCCAAGGATTCGAGCCATTCGCGAGCCGGCCCGTAGGATAGCACATGCCCCAAAACCCCTGTTTTCGGGCATCCTGGCCGATCGCGCAGGCAAACACGTTTTCCGGGAACGCCTTTGAAATCGCGATAAAACCCTGCAAATCAATGGGGGGAAAGGGGGCAGTATGCCCGTTTTCAGCCGCCTATGGGATGCTAGTGACCTCGGGAAAGGAAAACAAGGCTTGCCGCCGCCGTTGGCCCGTGCTACGCTCCCCACCATGGATACAAGTTGCATGTCCTCCCTTGGGCCGCGGTTCCGGCGGCGCGCCGTTTTTCTCCGGGCCGTCGCCGCCTGTGCCGCCGCGGCGCTTGCCGCGACCGCGCCGGCGCTGACGCTCGACGTGCCGCGCCTTCCCGCGCCCGCTTTTGCCGACCGCGAGGCGTCCGCCGACGCCGCCATCCCCGCGTCCGCCGCCGGCAACCTGCGGCGCTTCCGCCTGGAGCTTTCCTTCGACGCCACCCCCTCGAACAACGTGCAGGCCGCCTTCGGGCGCGACGCCGCGCCGCACGACGGCGCGCTGGCGGCGGAGGAGACGGCCTTCGTCGTCGGCTGGGACGGCGGCGAGTGGTTCCTGCGCCCCGCCGGCCTGAAGGAACGCTTCGCCCACGCCCCCTCCGACGGCCCGGCACCCCGGAGGCGGACCCTCCACGCCGCCATCCGGGTCGACGCGGCGGGCGTCCCGGCGTCGGTCGCGTTCGGCGACGATGCGGGCGCCTTCGCCTTCGAGGGGCTCCCAGCCTCCCCGCCGCCCCCCTGGCTTTCCCCGGGGGAGTGGGACCTCCTGCGGGTGACCGTCCGCGGCGCGGCGGCCGCGGAGGAGGACGTCCTCGTCCGCTTCCTGCCCGACGGCGCCGTGATCCTTCTGCGGTAGAGCCATGGGACTCCTGCAGTCGATGCACCATTGGATGTTCGCGGGCGCCTGCCTGCTGGCCGGCGTGCCGCTGCTCTTCTGCCTCGGCGCCTGGGCCGGGACGTCGCCCGGCCTGCGCCGCCTCTTCCGCGCTCTCGGCGACCGGTTCCGCTCGCTTGCGCCCTCCGTCAGGGCGGCGCTCTCCGCCCTCCTGGTGGTCGCCACCCTGCACGGCGTCCCGAAGGTGCCGCCCGGCGGCAATGCCCCGTCTTCCGGCCCTCCCCCGGCGGGCATGGTCTCCGGCGGCCTCCCGGCGCGGCCCGCGCGCGGCCCCTCCTCCGGCCCCCGCCTGACCGCCGGCCAATACCGGGCCGGCTTCGCGCTCGCGCGCGTCGCCACCAATCCGTCTCCCGCCCTGGCCTCCGTCCCGTCGAACGCCGTCGTCCACGCCCCCTGGACCCGCTACGGGGTGGCCGAGGACACCTTCTGGCTTCCCGCCACCAACTGGTCCTTCACCCTCGGCACCAACCGCGTCGGGGGGCTGCACGTCTCCAGCAGCGGCACGCTCTCCTTCGGTTGGCCCAAGGGCTCGCCCCGCGCCCGCCGGATGCCCGACGGCTCGGGCCTCGACTTCCTCGCCCCCCTGCAGACCTCCCTCGGCATCGTCCCGCCGGCCGGACGCTTCTGGCACGCCCCGACCGCCTCCAACAGCCTGCTCCTCGCCTGGCAGGACGTCTTCGCCGGCCGCGACGCCGGCCTCCCCGTCACCTTCCAGGCCGAACTCTTCCCCTCCGGCGACTTCGTCTACCGCTACGACTTGTCCCGGCTGTCCGCCACCAACGCGCTGCCCGCCACCAACTGGGTCGTCGGCGCCCAGCACGGCGGCGGCGGCGAGACCTTCGCCTTCGGCGGCACGGGCGTCCTCGTCCACGGCCTCGAGCTCCACTGGCGCGCCTTCGGCATGCTCGACCCGGACATCGCCGACCACGACGGCGACGGACTCTCCACCTGCGACGAAGTGATGGTCCACGGCACCGACCCCCGCCTGCCCGACACCGACCTCGACGGCGTTTTGGACGGCGCCGAAGTCGCCGCCGGAACGAGTCCGCTGCTCCGCGACACCGACGGCGACGGGCTCGTCGACGGCTCCGACCCCGACCCGCTGTCCCCGACGCCGCCCGACGACCTCGACGGCGACGGCATCCCCGACGCCTGCGAAACGGCGAAGTTCGGCGGCACCAACGCGGTGGACAGCCTCGCCTACGATCCCTACGACACCGGCTTCCCGCTCTCGACGAAGATCGCCGCGGGCATGGACCCCTTCGCGGAGGCTTCCGCTCCGACGAACCTCGCCTGGAACCTCGCCTCCCTCAAGCTCTTCGACGCCTTCCGGTGCGACCTCCCCGCCGACGGCACGAACCGGGTGTACGAACGCACCTTCACGATCGACCGCAAAGGCGGCTGGCAGCAGTACTTCCTCTCCGCCTCCTCGAATGCGCCCGCAGGCTGGTCGCTCGACGGCATGGCGCTCGAGTGGGCCGACTCCGAAGGCGGCTCCGGCACCGCGACCGCCTCGCCGCCCGACGACAGCCTCTGGCTCCCCGTCTCGACGAACGCGCTGCAACTGACCCTCGCGCTCCGCGCCACCTCGACGAATTCGACCTGCCCACAGCCGCTGTACCTGCTGGCCTGGGCGCCGGGCGTCCTCGTGGACGGCGCCGGGGCGGCGGCGGAAATCAACGGCGCGCGCTGCCAGGCCGTCGAATGGACGGGCGGCGGGACGTCGGTCGGCGTCCGGTACGACTTCTCCAACCGCCCCTGCCGCGCCGCGCCCTCCGAGATGGAACAGGCCGCGCTCCTCGACCCGTTCCCCGGCGAAGCCCGCCTCGTCTTCACGCCGGACGGCGGCTTCACGGGCGGCTCGCTCGCGGCGAAGGCGCCCGGCATCTACGACGTGCCCGGATGCACGATCGCCCCCGCGCCGCCCCCGGCGCGGCGGGGCGCCCGGGGCGCGGGCGGCAGGGGCGACCCCGGGGAAGGCCCGGTCGAACGCCTCCTCTTCTTCGAACCCCGCATCGCCTACGGCGACGGCCGCCACGGCGGATGCGGGACCACGCTCTTCTTCGACGCCGCGACGGGCGACTACGAGCCCGCTTCCGACTACCCCCTCGACAGCCGGTGCCTCCGGGAGGGCTGGCGGCAGGATGCCACGGGCGGCCACCCGTGCGACTGCAGGGCCGAAATCGGCTACGGCGACCCGGCGCTGGCCGCGTACTTCGACGAAACCGTCGAAGACGACGGCCTTCGCGCCACCGGCACCATCTTCTTCGACGGCAGGCCGGTCTGGAGCGGGGAGGCCATCCACCGCGTCGGCGAAAGATGCCACGACCCCTTCTACGACGAATGCGGCGACTGCGCGTCCGGATGCGCCGACGGCGACTGCGACGGCCTCGAAGGCGACGGCCTCGGCTCGCTCGCCTTCCGCATCCCCCTCGGGATCCCCCGCGACGGCCAGGTCTCCGGCTTCCTCTGGTTCCGGGCGACGGAGCCGCTGCTCGTCGCGCCCTCCACCTTCAACCTGCTCGCCCGCGACGACGCCGCCGTCGCCGAAAGCGCCGCCGGCGGAACCCGCACCATCGCCTGCTCCGACGCCCGAGGCCGCACCGTCGTCGTCGAACCGATCGCCCACGGCGTCCGGATCACCGTCCGCAAGACCGCCGGCGACGAACTGGAGCACGTCTGGGAGATCGCCAACGTCGGCGGGAGCCCGCGCCAAGTCGCGTTCAAGAAGATCAGCCGCCGGGACAACGTCATGCGCGACGTCGTCTACTCATATCGTGGGGATGGGGAGTGGGCGTGCTTCGACAACATCTCCCAACTTTCCGAACAGGTGCTTCGCACCGACACGCTCGACGACGGCCCCCACGGCGTCCTCCGCGAGGAACGCATCGTGCGCGACGCCGCCGGCGCGATCCTCTCGCGGGACGTCGCCGAGTCCCGGCGCTTCGGCTGCGGGCAGGACGCGACGCTCCGCCAGACCTACCACGCCACGCTCGGCCTCGAGCCCGACGGCGAACCCGGCCTGGTCGAAGACCACGCCACCTGCTGGGAGGACGACGCCCATCCCCGCCGCAACGGACGCCCCCGCCTCGTTTGGGGCGAGTCGCGACCCTGGAGCTACCAGGCCTGGGACGACGAAGGCCGCGAGATATTGCGCCTCGACCAATTCGACGGCTCGGAGGTCCCCTGGCTGCTTTCGAACTGGGCCGCCCCGTCCGATCTCTCCGATCTGTCCGATCACCCCGGCCTGGCCGCCATCGCCACCGTCTCCGACTACGCGCCGCTGCCCGGCGACGACAATCCGCTCGCCGCCCTCGATTCCGTCCGCACCGAGTCGCGCCACCTCGTCCGCGACGGCGCGGCGGCGTGCATCGGACGCACGTGGCACGTCCACACCGTCGGCACGGACACGGTGGATCGCGCCTTCGCGACCGTGAAGACGATCCGCGCCTGCTCCCCGACCGCCGCCTTCGACGACCCCGGCAACGCCGTCTCGACCGCCACCCGCTTCGACGCCGACGCCCCCGGCATCCCGCTGCTCCTGCGCGGCCGCACGCTCGAATCCACCGACGAGGACGGCGTGACCACGACCTACGACTGCGTCCTCGGCGACTACGACCCCGCCACCCGCACCTTCACCCCCGGCGGCGCCGAAACCGCGCTCCGCACGATCGCCCAACGCTGGTATCAGTCCAATCCGTCCGATACGTCCGACCTGACCATCCAGGACGCCGCGCACGGCACGACGCTCTACTCCGCCACCCTCCTTCACGCCACCGGCGCCACCCTCGACTGGCAGGCGCACACCTACGACGACAGGAACCGCCTCCGTTCCACGCTCTACTCCGACGGCTCCATCTCCACCAACGCCTACTCCTGCTGCCGCCTGCTCTGGACGCAGGATCGCAACGGCTTCAAGACCCTCCGCTCCGCCGAAACCGGCAAAGACCACCTCTACTACGCCACCGAAGAGGAGTCGCTTGCCCAGTTGCCCGGATACGGATACGGTCATCGCACGACCATGCATTTCATGGACGCCCTCGGCAGGGAGACCAACACCGTCGTGACGGCGGTCGGCGAGCCCGGAAGCGCCGCCACCCCCGGTTGCGGGACGCTCGGCTTCACGGCTTCCGAAACGACGGCGTACCCCCACGGCATCGGCGACCACGCCGTCCACGTCGATCGGCGCGGGGTTCGCACGGTCACGACGCGCACGTCGCACGCCGACCGCGAGGAGAGCGTCACCCTGACGTTCTCGCCGGCGAACCCCGACGTTTGCGTCGTGGCGAGCACCAACATCGCCTACCGGAACGGGCGTTCCATCGCCATCCGAAGCTGGGACGGCGGCTGGACGCGCGAAACCTCCTGGATTGACTACGCCGCCGACGGGACGCGGCGCACCTTCTCCGTCACCGAGGCGTCCGATTCGTCGGGCGCGATCACGAATCAAATCGCCCACGGCGACTTCCTCGGGCGCACGGTCGCGACGCTGAGGCCCGGCACTGCGGGCGCCTGGCTCGTCACCTCGAACGCCTACGACGGCGCGACCTCGCGCCTGGTTCGCTCGGAAACGACCGGACAGCCCGCCACGACCTACCTCTACGACGAGCGCGGCGAGATGGCGGCGACCGTCCAAAGCGGCGTCAAGACCGCGTCCGAGACCCGCTACGAGAACATCGGCGGGGCATGGTGGCGGGTGGACGTCCGCAGCACGTCGCGCGAGGGCGTCACCAACGCCGTCGCGACGACCCGCCGCCAGTTGACGGGGCTGTCCAACGCCCTGCGGAGCCGCACGGTGAACACCGGCCCGAACGGCTCGACGACGACGGAATCGGGCAGCTACAACCCGCAGACCTGCGAACTGACGACGGTTCGCGCCACCGATGCGGCGACGCCATCCACCACCGTCTCGAAGTTCGGGCGTTCAATTCGCCGCGAGACGCTGCGCGAAACCGTTTACAACTATTTCGATCCGCTCGGGCGCGTTGCATACTCGGAAACGCGCGACCCTGAAACGGGCGTCTATTCCCATTTCCGCTGGTCGGGACTCGACGAGTCCGACAACGAGACCCACTACGGCATTTATTATTACGACGACGATCTGCACGTCACTGGATCGAGAACCTTCGACGCCTTCGGCCGCGAAACGTCCCGCACCGACGCCCTCGGCAACACCGTCACCAACACCTACGACGCCCTCGGGCGTCCGGTTGCCGCCACCGGTGCGACCTACCCCGTGGCCTACGGGTACGACGCCGCCGGCCGCACGACCGCCCTCGCCACCGCCCGAGGCAACGCCGCCGGCTTCGCCGCCCTCGCCGTCCAGCTTGCCGGAGGCGCGTCCCTCGCCTCCCTTGCGTCCCCTGCGTCCCTCGATCTCACCGCCTGGAACTACGATCATGCCACCGGACTTGCCACCAACAAGGTCTACGCCGACGGATCAGCCGTTTCCTACGCCTACACCCCCGACGGCAAACCGCTCCGCACGGCATGGGCTCGCGGAGCGTGGAAGGAGAATGCCTACAACCCCGACGGCCTGTTGACAGGCGTCTCGTACTCCGACGCTACTCCTGCCGCCGCGCTCGGGTACGATGCCTTCCAGCGCCCCGCCTTTGCCTCCAACGCCGTCGCGCGATACGCCTACCAGAACAGCCACCTCGGCACCGCCACCAACGAGACGGCCATGGTTGGCGGCGACACCGCGACCCTGGCCCGTACCCTGGACAACCGCCACCGCCTGGCGGAACTGCGCGTCGAGGATGCGCCACCCGTTCAATACGGCTACGACTCCGAGAACCGGCACTCCGCCGTCTCCAACACCGCCTTCCGCGCCACCTACGCCTACACCTCCGACGGCTGGGATGCGGGATATTCGGTGAACTTGACGAATGGCGTCGTACTTGCCCGCAACCTGACCCGCGACCCCTACCGCCGCAGTCTGGTAAAAGCCATCACCAACAGCGTCAGCGGCGTGCCGTACAACCCGCTGGCCTACACCTACGACCTGCTTAACCGCGTCACTTCACGCAACACGGACACCTTCGATTACAACGCCAGAAGCGAAGTCACGGCGGCCATCATCCAGCCCGCCCACACCAACCGCTACGCCTTCGACAACATAGGCAACGCGCTGTGGGCCTCGCTTAACTCCGTCACGAACATCTACACCGCCAACGAACTGAACCAGTATTTCCTGATTTCCAATCATGTCAATCATGTCAATCCTGTCCAAATTTCTCCCGTATACGATTTAGACGGCAATATGACATGGGACGGGCGTTTCAACTACACGTATGATGCGGAAAACCGCCTCGTCGCCGCCTATTCCAACGGCCTGTGCGTAGTCTTCAACGCCTACGACCACCTGAGCCGCCGCGTGTTGAAAATCTCACGCGGAGGCGCGGAGACACGGGGATTTGTCTACGACGGCTGGCTGCCGGTTCTCGAAATCGTCGCCACCGCCTCGGGCGTGACCACCAACCACTACGTCTGGGGCAAGGACCTATCCGGCACGCTCCAGGGCGCGGGCGGTGTCGGCGGACTCCTGGCGGTACAGATGGGCGGCACATGGTACTTCCCGTTCTACGATAATAACGGCAACATCATAGCCTACGCCGATGAATCTGGTGCCATCGTGGCGGAGTACACATACGACGCCTTCGGCCGCACCATCGCGGCAACCGGATCTCTAGCCGATGCCTTCCGCCACAGATTCAGCACGAAGTATTACGATGCCGAGATCGGCCTCTACTACTACGGCTACCGCTTCTGCGCGCCAGAGTTGATGAGGTGGCTTAGCAGGGATCCTATTGGGGAACGGGGGGGTGCGAACGTTTATGCCTTTACAGCTAATAGTCCCCTGGAGCGGGTTGACCCGCTAGGTCTGAAATGGATAGTAAGGCGCGAAGGTGCTTCGCAAGCGGATGCTGACTGCAAGTGCGATAATGTCGAGGCACTTGCCGTAAAAATCGGCCTTGACGTTAACGACTATCAGAAATGGTTGTCGCCAGCAGACGGTTATGCTTTGCCATCGTCAACAACAAAACTCATGCCGGATCGTAAATTTCGCATCCCCAACACGGTCTATGCGTACTGGGCAGGCGCACTTGGCGGTGTAGGCAAATCCTCTGTTCATTGGGACGGTAGCATCAACTATCTTAGTGGCCTTGGGTTCAAGGTCATTCCTTACGAACATTCAGTCGGCAACTATTGGGTTCTGAATTCGATATTACCGAATGCGGCGAATAGCCGGGCTCTGCATGGCCTCTACTTCTGGGGACACGGAAACACGGATGCGCTTGGGAGTCACTACGGCAACTTCAACGGCGGTAGCCAAGATCCCGTGCTCAGCTACGGCAGTTTGCATCTTCCCTACAAAATGGCGTTGGGGCTGATGTTTGCATGTTACAGCGATTCCGGTAAACCAACCCTTTTTTCAAACGCCCCTGGTGCAATTTGGCACGGATATACCGGTATTTTAGTTCCGATTCCCTTGCTGAACTCCTACCATGTATCCAACTTCATCAGTGCTGGATCCCAGGAAACTAATCCATGAGCGCAAAAAGAAGACCTCTCATCCGTTGTTATCCTATGAAGGTTCTGCTCATTATCATGGCAAGCGCTATAGTAATATGCATATGCATATGCATATGTGGATGTGTTCTGCCTATACCTTCCCGTAGCACAATCATGCTGGGGTTGAACGGGTGTATTGTTGAGAGTAGTACTCGCACTCCTGTTTCCGGCGTTTGTGTTGAAGAGGTCGTTGCCCCTGATATGATCCGGCACGTTGTCTCGGCAGATGACGGGTCATTCAAGTTCGCTCCCGTTCGGCAACAGCATTGGTGTCGATATTTCGGGTGCGCGTTGTCCTATCCTCTTCCTTACCCAAAGCGAACCCTATTTCAGCCTGTCCCGCTCCGTTTCTCTCATCCCGACTATCAAAGCAGGGAGCTACTAATCCTGACGCCTGACTGGCCACATCCCGCCCAATTGATGCCGGATTCACAACGTGCTGTCGTCGTGTCGAACCAGTACCTTGAACTAGGGATTGTTGAGCTAGCGCCTAAACCATGTTCGCAGGAGACCAAATGAGCGCCCGCCTTGCATCTGCATTTTTGCTCGCTCTCGTGATGTGCTATACAATGGGTTGCGCGTTGCACACATCAGTTCTGCTGCGGAACGAATCCGGGCAAAGGGTGCGTGTCTACAGTGCCCATACGGGGCAGACGCACATGATCAAGAATAAATCCAGGGAGGACATTCCCCATACGTGCGGTGAGATCTCAATAACGACTGATACAGGGACAATCTGGAATTACGCGGATGTATCGTTCTTCTCCCTGGATCAAACTAAGCATCTGCAACATGGCCGGAAGGGACTTTTTATGCCCAAAGTTACCCTTCGCTTACTGCTTGAGAAGGACGGCAGTCTGCACTTCCTGCCGCCGGATGCTACTCAGGGCGCGAAACACCTTGTCCCACAGCCGCCGGGCTTTCCCCTGCGCCCAACGACAGCCAATATCCCACGCCATCTGGAACAGAATGATGCGCAAAAACGGGAGTAAGGTGTAATGCAAAAGCTGATTAAAGAAGCTACGGATACCGGTCCTGTGCCGGTCTACATAACCAAACCTGTTCCTTAGAGAAAGGACATCTTCATGCACCGCTGGATAATTCCTTTCATTTTAAGCTTTGTTTTGCTCGGGTTTGTCTCGTGCACTGTGAATAAGGAGCAGAAAATGTCCAAGGATGCATGGCAAACATCTGCTTCATCTGCCAACGTATCAACAATTTCCGGGGTATGGGTTAGATATGTGCCAAACGGCGAATGGGGTGCGGCTCTCGAAGTCTATGATTTTCTCCCAAACGGTCGATACAGAATCATTATCGGTGTGCTGCCCGAGATGGGGCGTCAAGACGCCTTGCCGACCGCATTGGCATTAACTGGTCGCTTCACTCTACAGGGAGATGTTATCGCCTTCGTGACTGATGACGGTGCGGGAAAGGGCTGCAGGTTCGAAATCCACGATGACTGTCTCCTCCTCAAGGAGAAGAACGACAAGATAACCATTCTCAGGCGCGTCGCAGGTTCCGACGCTCCTGCACCCCATGCCGTGAGGCAATGAGAGAGCCTTGCGTACCAATGCGTATACCCTGGTGCCCGGAAGAAAGATATGCAATTATGAAGACCAACAGAACTGTTCTCTCCCGTACCGTCTCCCGCGACCCCTACCGACGCAGTCTGGTAAAAGCCATCACCAACAGCGCCAGCGGCGTGCCGTACAATCCGCTGGCCTACACCTACGACCTGCTTAACCGCGTCACGTCACGAAACGCCGACACCTTTGATTACAACGCCAGAAGCGAAGTCACATCCGTCATCATCCAGACCAACCATGCCTACCGCTACGCCTTCGACAACATAGGCAACGCGCTGTGGACCTCGCTTAACTCCGTCACGAACATCTACACCGCCAACGAACTGAACCAGTACACCGGGATCAGCAATGGAACAGTCATCGAGCCGGAGTACGATTTAGACGGCAATATGACATGGGACGGGCGTTTCAGCTATGCGTATGATGCCGAGAACCGCCTCGTCGCCGCCTATTCCAACGGCCTGTGCGTCGTCTCCAACGCCTACGATCATCTTAGCCGCCGCGTGTTGAAATACACCCCCACCGCCACGTACACTTGCATCTACGACGGCTGGAACCTGGTTCAGGAGACGATTCAAAATCAGCAGTCCGCAACCACAAATCATTACGTCTGGGGCAAAGACCTATCCGGCACGCTTCAGGGCGCGGGCGGCGTCGGCGGACTGCTGGCCGTCTCGCTCAACGGCGCATGGTACTTCCCGTTCTACGATAACAACGGCAACATCACGGCCTATGCCGACGAGACCGGCACCATCGTGGCCGAGTATCTTTACGACGCCTTCGGGCGTACCATCTCGGCATCGGGTTTGCTTGCCGACGCCTTCCGCCACAGGTTCAGCACGAAGTACTGCGATTACGAAACCGGGCTCTACTACTACGGCTATCGTTTCTACGCGCCGAAGTTGATGCGGTGGATCAATAGGGATCCGATTGAGGAGGAAGGGGGTGAGAATCTTCATCTTTTCGTTCAAAATTCGCCGCTTAGTTTTTGGGATTATTTAGGACTCTGGTCAAAAGATGGCGTACTCAAGGTTCTTTGCTGTAAGGCTGAAAAGTGGGTCGTCAATGACTGCCTTTCCAAGCGGAAGGTCTTTTCCTTTACCGAAATAAAGGTGTCGTATGATAAGTACGAGAAATTGCCCGGCGGCTGGAGAGGAAAGTATTTGGGCAAACATGAGTACAAGTTGAATGGCAAGAACGACGGAAATATTTGGATACGTAGTGCGCTGAACGATGAAGAAGCAGCATCTACATGCCTTCATGAATGCGAACATGCTCGGATGACAGGCAAGAGTGCTCTAGAGGAAGAGATCGACGTTCGCGTTGCCGAGGAAGAATTCCGAATCCGTAGAGGTATGCCAGAGAAACTTGCTGGCTCACGGAAGACGGTTCATGTTCCCGGCGGTGGGGTCATGGTGATTGTTGACAAAGATGTCATTCGTAAGTGGGTGGAAGCTGCATACACCCACCGAGATCCGTCATCGCCGTATATTTACGACAATCGAATAGATAATGTCACTGGAAAGATTGAGGTGTCGGGATGGAAATGCCCATGATCAATGGTGTTGTAGTATTGTTCGTCATGTTCTGCTGCGCGTCCTGTAGTTATTTAGTACCTGACGGCGAAAAGTTGAATGTATTTTCATCAAACGAATCAGTAATCGCCGCAAAGTCCGCAGTCTCTGATTATATGAAATCATCTCACGAACCCATGAGCCTTGAACTGAAGGATGCGTTGATGATATTCCTTCACGATTCGGATTCCTCCAACATTGCGCCGTGGTCCTGTTCACGCGATGGTCTTATCCTCTACCACCACGGTTACACGATTGGCGACGAACACACATGGTTTGAGATACACCTCCGAGCCGAAGATGGTCATCTTACAGTGAAGAAGATTGAAGAACTGCGAGAAACTTTTGCTGAATAGGTGTATTAGTGCTTTGCGAATCAGTGGAAAATAGACCGCGTGCGCGACGAGATATCACATTGGCCCTATACAGTTAACTCGCACGATTACTATGCTTCTTACATGAACTGGAATGTTTTGCCATGGGACGCGGCATATCTTCAAGAACTGGCCATAAGTCCACAGAAAGCAATTAGGGCCGTTATTCGGATCAATTGGGGAAAGTGAAGAAGAGAGTCACGCATGAAGAAAAACGGACACTGTGTAAGTTGGCCTCTCATCGTTGGTTCATTGCTTGTAGGTTGTTTGTGCGGCATATGGATCGGCGCCGAGACATTTACCATACAGGTCATGGTTGACTATAATTCCGGAAGAGTTAAAAGGCTCATGCGTGTCGGCCCAATTCTTGTACGTTCAGAACCTGTACCGCTTCCGTTCTTCGATCATGTCAGAGTCAGCACTGATCTCCAACATAAAACTGCCGAGTGGCATACCGCACTATACTTGCGTGGCCCATTTTCAAACTATTCACCCAGTTTGCAGCCGGCAGGCGTGCTTCGCACACTCAACCGCTTAGATGAGTTGTTTAGCCGTCTGGATCCAGAGGCGGCTGCAACTATTAAACATGATTATCTTGTAGCCTTATCGTCTAACTCGGTGAGCGCGGTTAAGTTTGCAGACGAAATCTTTGGCAAGATGAATTGACATCATGGTTGCCACCACCTACACATACGCCTTCGACGCCCTCGGCAGGGAGACCAACACCGTCGTGACGGCGGTCGGCGCCCCCGGGGACGCCGTCACCCCCGATTGCGGGACGCTCGGCTTCACGGCTTCCGAAACGACGGCGTACCCCCACGGCATCGGCGACCACGCCGTCCATGTCGACCGGCGCGGGGTGCGCACGGTCTCGACGAGCCGGTCGTTCGCCGACCGCGAGGAGAGCGTCAGCCTGACGTTCTCGCCGGCGAACCCCGACGTTTGCGTCGTGGCGAGCACGAACATCGCCTGCCGGAACGGGCGTTCCATCGCCATCCGAAGCTGGGACGGCGGCTGGACGCGCGAAACCTCGTGGAGCGACTACGCCGCCGACGGGACGCGGCGCACCTTCTCCGTCGCCGAGGCGTCCGATTCACCGAACGCGGTCACGAATCAAATTTCGCACAGCGATTTCCTCGGTCGCACGGTGGCGACGCGGAGGCCCGACGCCGCAGGCGCGTGGCTCGTCACCTCGAACGCCTACGACGGCGCGACCTCGCGCCTGGTTCGCTCGGAAACGACCGGACAGCCCGCCACGACCTACCTCTACGACGAACGCGGCGAGATGGCGGCGACCGTCCAAAGCGGCGTCGAGACCGCGTCGGAAACCCGCTACGAGAACATCGCCGGGGCATGGTGGCGGGTGGACGTCCGCAGCACCTCAAGCGGGGGCGTCGCCAACGCCGTCGCGACGACCCGCCGCCAGTTGACGGGGCTGTCCAACGCCCTGCGGAGCCGCACGGTGAACACCGGCCCGGACGGCTCGACGACGACGGAATCGGGCAGCTACAACCCGCAGACTTGCGAGGTGACGACGGTTCGCGCCACCGATGCGGCGACGCCATCCGCCACCGTCTCGAAGTTCGGGCGTCCAATTCGTCGCGAATCGCTGCGGGAAACCGTTTACAACTACTTCGACCCGCTCGGGCGCGTTGCATACTCGGAAATGCGCGACCCTGAAACGGGCGTCTATTCCCATTTCCGCTGGTCGGGACTCGACGAGTCCGACAACGAGACCCACTACGGCATTTATTATTACGACGACGATCTGCACGTCACTGGATCGAGAACCTTCGACGCCTTCGGCCGCGAAACGTCCCGCACCGACGCCCTCGGCAACACCGTCACCAACACCTACGACGCCCTCGGGCGTCCGGTTGCCGCCACCGGTGCGACCTACCCCGTGGCCTACGGGTACGACGCCGCCGGCCGCACGACCGCCCTCGCCACCGCCCGAGGCAACGCCGCCGGCTTCGCCGCCCTCGCCGTCCAGCTTGCCGGAGGCGCGTCCCTCGCATCCCTTGCGTCCCCTGCGTCCCTCGATCTCACCGCCTGGAACTACGATCATGCCACGGGACTGCTCACCAACAAGGTCTACGCCGACGGATCAGCCGTTTCCTACGCCTACAACCCCGACGGCAGGCTTGCCGCCCGCACCTGGGCGCGTGGACTCGCCACAACCTACGCCTACAACCCCGACGGCTTGCTCACCGCCACCACCTACAGCGACAACACGCCGGACATCGTGCTGACATACGACCTCTTCCAGCGCCCCGCTTCCGCCTCCAACGCCGTCGCGCGATACGCCTACCAGAACAGCCACTTCGGCACTGCCACCAACGAGATGGCCATGGTTGGCGGCGACACCGCGACCCTGGCCCGTACCCTGGACCACCGCCACCGCCTGGCGGCGTTGCGCGTCGAGGATGCGCCACCCGTCCATTACGGCTACGACCCCGAGAACAGGTATGCTACAGTCTCCAACACCGCCTTCCGCGCCACCTACGCCTATACCTCCGACAATCAGGACGAGGGCTACAGCATCATGCTGCCCAACGGCACGCTCCTCTCCCGTACCGTCGCCCGCGACCCCTACCGCCGCCACCTTGTCACGACCATCACCAACAGCGTCAGCGGCGTGCCGTACAATCCGCTGGCCTACACCTACGACCTGCTTAACCGCGTTACGTCACGAAATGCCGACACCTTCGATTACAACGCCAGAAGCGAAGTCACGGCGGCGGACATTGGAGCCCACACCAACCGCTACGCCTTCGACAACATAGGCAACGCGCTGTGGGCCTCGCTTAACGCCGTCACGAACATCTACACCGCCAACGAACTGAACCAGTACACCAACATCCTCCGCGCCTCCGCGCCTCCGCGAGAGTTATCCTATGATTTGGATGGCAACCTGCTGACCGACGGTGTCTGGTCCTACACCTGGGATGCCGAGAACCGTTTAATTGCTGCCTATTCCAACGGCCTGTGCGTGGTGTCCAACGCCTACGACCACATGAGCAGACGCGTGTTGAAAGTCACCCCAACCGCGACGCACACCTACCTCTATGACGATTGGAATCTGGTGCAGGAAACAATTTCAACCGCATCCGGCACGACAACCAACCATTACGTTTGGGGACGTGATTTGTCTGGAAGTATGCAGGGTGCCGGCGGCGTCGGCGGCTTGCTGGCGGTACAGACGGGCGGCATGTGGTACTTCCCCTTCTATGATAACAACGGAAACATCATAGCCTACGCCGATGAATCTGGTGCCATCGTGGCGGAGTACACATACGACGCCTTCGGGCGTACCATAGAGGCAACTGGAGCCCTAGCAGACGAATTTCACTTCCGCTTTAGCACCAAGTATTACGATGCCGAGACAGGGCTGTACTACTACGGCTACCGCTTCTATGCGACAGAGTTGATGAGGTGGCTGAACCGGGATCCGATTGATGAGTCTGGTGGAGTCAACCTTTATGTATATATCAACAATGACCCTGTAAACGCAGCAGACTATGTTGGCTTGTTGAAAATTTGGTATGACTCGTCAGGAAAAGAATTATGCCGAACGGAAAAATGGTGGCCGTTTTCAGTGACGAAGTATATCAAGGGGCCAAACGGAAACGTCAACTTTAATGGGCAGCGTTATTGGCAGGTTTGGCATCATGACAATGTATATCTTCCAGGAACCCACAGCGGTATAAACGAATATTGGGATGAACCCATGCTGCAGTTTGTAAATTCACAAAAAGGACTGACTTTCACCGCCCCCTCTTGGTACTTGCCTGCAATGCCTGAATGGATCAGATCTTACGATTTGGTTATGGAAAGATCCCCAACAGGAGCGGCTTGGGACTATAAGCAATTTCACTAGCATCCCATAGGCGGCACAATTCACCCTTACCCATGCGGATTTGCTTGGGTTTTTGATGTCTTTTTTGTGGTTTCAGGTTTGAGGTTTTCCCGGAGCGACCGGCCGTTTCGCGTTTTTACTGGGTTTTACGGCCCTGCTGTCCCATAGTCGAGCCGCCAGAAATCGAAAAAGGCCTGTATGGGCGGGGGTTTCCGCGGGATTCACCCGGTTTTGGCCGCGGTGCTGTCCCATAGATTTTGAGCATCTCAATCAGGTCGCGCTTGACCCACACCGCCGCGCGCGCGACGCCCGCGAGGCGCGAGAAGCTCAGCTTCCAGTCCGCGACATGGCTCATGAACCGCAGCAGGAGATGCACGAGCATCCCCGTCCAGATCTGCCACTTGACCGCGTTTTCGTTGTACCCTACGAAGTCGCGGATCTGGCAGGTCTGCTTGATTTCCTTGAAGAACAGCTCGACGGCCCACCGCGCCCGGTACAGTTCCGCGATGGTGCGCGCGCTCCAGTCGAGGTTGTTCGTCAGGAAAGTCATCTCCTTCATCTTGCCGTTCACCTCGACGTTCGCGGTCACGCGGCGCAGGGGGACGGGATAGAGCTTTTTGGAGCGGGCGAGGGCGGGCTCGACGAGTTCGTCGCCGACGATGCCCGCGTCCCGGCTCTCCGGCAGGCGCTTGACGCGCTTGAACTTCATGTTCGTTTTCTGCCTGACCACGAAGAAGATGCCGCGCGCCCGCAGGTCGGCGAGGAAGGAGAAGTCCGTGTAGGCACGGTCGGCGAGGCACACGTCGCCCGCCTTCAGCCCGGCGCAGAGCGCCTTCGCGCGGGTGGAGTCGTGGTGGCCCGCGTCCTCCACGACGACGGCGGCGGGCAGGCGGCTGCCCACGTCGAGGTTCATGTGCAGCTTCGCCGCCGCCTTCTTCCTGCGGTGCCGCGCCCAGTCGATGCAGTTCAGGCACAGCTTGATCGTGCTGGAGTCGATGGCGAAGATGCCGCGCTTCATCCGCGCGAGGAAGCCCTTGTGCCTCTTGTACTGCCCGAACCCCGGGCAGACGGTGACCAGATGGTCGAAGACCTCCCAGTACAGCCGCTCGGCCATGGCCGCGTCGCGGTGCCGGTTCGCGTTGGAGAACGTGTTGCGCTTCGGCGGCTGCGCCCCCCGGATGTTGCGCCACTCGCTCTCGTGGACGCGCGCCGCGTCCACGATCCCGTTGAGGCTGTCGCAGCCCGCGAGCTGGCCGTACATCAGCGCGACCACATGGCTCACCGCCGACCACTTGCGGATGTCGAGCTTATACTCTTCGGCGAGCCGCTGGATCATCCCGGCGGGAATCCACTGGACGAGCTGCCGCAGCACGGTGTACACTGTCTTCGTCGGTTTCGGAGGCGCGAACCCAAGCAATTGGGGGAGTCGTTTTTTCATAATGCCTGTAGGTTACAGGCAGACGCCTCCGAAGCCGACACTTTTTTGAAAATCTTTAGAGGCAACTCCCCGCCCCTAAAGTGTGCCAACTGCGGGAACCGTCCGGTTGCCGGTCCGCCTATGGGATGCTAGTGGAAACAAGTTGCATATATTTTTAAGACATTCGTGGTCATTGGTATGCTCTTTCTATGCATACACTCGGTCAATATGCTCAATGTTTGTCATGTGCAGAGAAAACTCATCATCGCAGACAACACTATCGAAATGACCAAAAGAGAACCTATTTCGAAAATGATAGACGGACAAGCTGAAGCATGGAGAGCAAATGCGGTGATTGCGTTCTTGTCATTGATGGCATTTCTGTTGATTTGCGGTATTTCATTGAAGCAACAGGAGGCCGGGAGAAGAAAGCGTTAAGACAAGCTAGAAACGATGAGAGCTTCGGCCTTCGATGCGACTTGAGTTGCATGGAGTGACCTATTCGTAGAAAGGAAGCCATGAAACCCTATACATTCCTAACTCGGAGAATCCGGCCTAACAAATGGGTGTGGCTTGGTCTTTGCTGCCTCGTTTTGCTGGGTTTGCGGGATGGAATTTTGCGCCGTTGGACTTGGCGAAGGACGGCGCAAACTGTTCGCTTTGTGGCTTGTGGACAGGACTCTTCAGTGACATGGCCCAGACACGAGAGTTCTCGGATGGAATGCTCTGGGCACTCATACCAACTGTTCTAGGCCTCGTTATCTCGATAGGCATTGGCTATCTTTTCGCCTGCATTGTTGAGGTCTTATGCTGGCGACGGTCGCGCAAGGACTTTTTTCATTGAGAACTCAACGGAGCACACGTGTTCGGGCAGAAGAACAGCAGTCAACTGCTGTTGCGTGCGCTCTGCGACTATCGAGCGAGACGGCCACGGTCGGCGGCGACACCGCGACCCTGGCCCGTACCCTGGACAACCGCCACCGCCTGGCGGAACTGCGCGTCGAGGATGCGCCACCCGTTCAATACGGCTACGATGCCGAGAACCGGCACTCCGCCGTCTCCAACACCGCCTTCCGCGCCACCTACGCCTACACCTCCGACGGTTGGGATGCTGGCTATTCGGTGGCCTTGACGAATGGCGTCGTACTTGCCCGCAACCTGACCCGCGACCCCTACCGCCGCAGTCTGGTAAAAGCCATCACCAACAGCGCCAGCGGCGTGCCGTACAATCCGCTGGCCTACACCTACGACCTGCTTAACCGTGTCACTGCACGCAACACGGACACCTTCGATTACAACGCCCGTTCCGAAGTCACATCCGCCATCATCCAGCCCGCCCACATCAACCGCTACGCCTTCGACAACATAGGCAACGCGCTGTGGGCCTCGCTTAACTCCGTCACGAACATCTACACCGCCAACGAACTGAACCAGTATTTCCTGATTTCCAATCATGTCAATCATGTCAATCCTGTCCAAATTTCTCCCGTATACGATTTAGACGGCAATATGACATGGGACGGGCGTTTCAACTACACGTATGATGCGGAGAACCGCCTCGTCGCAGCCTATTCCAACGGCCTGTGCGTGGTGTCCAACGCCTACGACCACATGAGCAGACGCGTGTTGAAAGTCACCCCAACCGCGACGCACACCTACCTCTATGACGATTGGAATCTGGTGCAGGAAACAATTTCAACCGCATCCGGCACGACAACCAACCACTACGTCTGGGGAAAGGACCTCTCGGGTTCGTTGCAAGACGCGGGTGGTGTAGGCGGTTTGCTGGCCGTCTCGCTCAACGGCGCATGGTACTTCCCGTTCTACGATAACAACGGGAACATCACGGCCTATGTTGACGAGAACGGCACCATCGTGGCCGAGTACACCTACGACGCCTTCGGTTGCACCATTGAGGCTACCGGCTCCATGGCCGACGCCTTCCGCCATCGCTTCAGCACGAAGTACTACGATGCCGAGATCGGCCTCTACTACTATGGCTACCGGTTCTACGCGCCGGAACTGATGCGCTGGCTGAACCGGGATCCTATTGGGGAAGATGGCGGAGTGAATTTCTACGGGTTCGTAGGTAACAGCCCCCTTTCCAAGGTCGATCCTTTCGGCCTTGCGGAACAGATTACGGGCAATGTCAAGGCGTCATGGTACGAGCTCGATTGGTGGGTGGGGAATGCTCTGCTCGGATCCCTCGAGGCCATTGTTGTTCCGCCCGGTGCTCAAGGCAACATGATCAAGGGCTTTACCGCATCAGATCGGCACGGGCTCAGCAAGGGAAACAACGTGATCAAGGTGAAAAAATGCAGGGCGGTTTTCATACTTGTGGAGGTGGCACCGACTAGCGAGACCACGTTCCCCCAGGCCGGGAAATATGAGTATTACCAGGATCCAGATCCGTTTGTCTACCCGATCATCAGTTCGCAGTCTGCCAGCCTTGGCAGACAGCGAGGGGCTCATTCAATTATTGATCGGCAAGCATCCCGAACGATCCCGGATATCCCATACCCCCACAGTGCCCTTTGGATATGGAGGCCAACAGGTTCTGCCCTCGAAGCTTGGAATGTTTTTCTTGCTTCCGGCGTGGACCTCCGGACGGTGAAACCAGAAACATATGGGCTCAATGCCCATCACCACTTTGCCTATGGGGAACTAATTCCATGGGACAACGTCAAGAAGGGGATCAACGATTACAAATTGTGGGTGGAGATGGTTGACGATACCGGCGACGTTCTCAAAGTACAGTCCTTTTATGACCTGTCTGCAACCATCGGAGAGAATGACAAGTGAAGACGGAACTACTGGCAGTTGCGATTGTTGTTGCGCTTTGCGGCCCGACGTTGGGCCAGGATCCAAACATGGACGCCGTGCGTGGGTGCATTTCCGCAGGCGTCAAGGCGAGCATCCCAGTTGATCAATACCAGCAGATGCTTGGACGTATTGCGGCCCTGCCCCGTACAGAGATGATCGTGGCATGGGCGAAAGAGTATGGGCTCAACAACCTGTCGACCTTTGTTGCTTGCAGCGAACCATTTGAGCGTCGAGTCTTTGCTCTCGATTATCTCACAAGTCCGCCTGAGATCGCATGCGCGGTCTTTGGCGAGGCATCCCACGGCCGACACGTTTGCGAAGCATCCGACATCGGGGGAATCACGATCAGCTATTCTGGGGAAGAGCGTGGTGTTGGTGTTGTCGCTGGTCAGGTGACGGTTGAACGCCCGTTAGTCTATCGCGCCTTCTGTTGCTTCGTTGCCACCCGAAGGCAACCCGACGGAGCTTGGCGCCTGGAATTCCTCGGTGTTGCGAACCGGCTGAGTTCGGATATTCGACTCTCACGGCCTGTGTTCGTCCGGAGCGATAGGTGGGACGAGATTGACTTTCAGTTGCATTCCCTGGGGATACCGCTATCCTTGCCGACGGAGCAATTCAGGACAATCAGCCCAAGTAGTTCGTCGGGCCAACAGGACCGGTCAATAGGAGCCGGCAATAATGGCGAATTGGGGAAATAGCGATGCCTATTGCTTTCTCTCCGACGGCCTCGGCGCGATCTGGACAATCACCCTCGCACGGAAATGTTTCGCACATGGTACACGTACTCCAACTCCTCCCGCCAGCCAGTAGCCAGTGCGTTGCGCTGGCTACTGGCTGGCGGGGTGCCATAAGCGGCAAAGGAGAATACGCTTTAAAATGTGGTGTTGTCTGCCGAAGAGCGGGATGGGAAGACGCAAAAGCGGCTCTCGATGACTATCTCTTTGGGATTGAAATGGACGCTTGGAGTCATTACTACAATTATCAGCTTCGAGCACAAAGTGATATTGGCCGTGACAATCGTTTTTGGCGACTGGATGTTGTGACCTCTGACGGGCGGAAATTAAAAGATGGATATAGTCGAACTCACACATATAGAGCACCCCCACCTTTTGTGCCAAAAACAAAATGCCCGAGGAGCGATCAATGAAAAAGAGAATGCAATGGCTGATTGGAGCATTGGCGATTGTTTGTGCCATCGTTCTGTTTTTCGTTTGTTTGGCTCACTTTAAAGGGCATCGCGAGTGCTACACAAAAGTCGACGACTGGGAAGAATGTTGGAACGAGTATTATTTTAGTGTTGGTCTTGCTTTGGATGCGCTTCAAGCTAGGCGCGAGGGCAGAACAAATGATTTCGAATCTTTGCTTGCCGATGACTTGTTTGATGGTTCGCTCAAAAAAGCGATACGTTTTCACGACGACAATGGAGGACAAGATGAAGCCGATCAATCACTGAAAATGTATGTTTATCGTTGTGTCATTGATGAGGCGGCTGCTCCACGCCCACCGGATGGCGCACCATATGACGCCGAGATGATCGCCTTGTTTCGCAGGATTGCGGCTGTTCAACCGACAATATCTCACATATATGTTGATTCCGAGGTTGAGGCTTTGGTGACACGATACCTGGAGAAGTCAATTTTTGAATATGAAATGTTTGCCAGCCAATCGAATTCCAATTCACTGATCCCTGCGAAGGAGAACCCAAATAAAGAACATGACAAGTGAGTCGCTTCATGGGCCTTACGACCACCATGGTTGCGCGACCGAGGCGACTGTCGCATTCCGCGTCACCAACATCTGTACTCTGGACCACCGCCACCGCCTGGCGGAACTGCGCAGCGGCAATGCCGCCCCCGTCCATTACGGCTACGACTCCGAGAACCGGCACTCCGTCGTCTCCAACACCGCCTTCCGCGCCACCTATGCCTACACCTCCGACGGCCGGACCAACGGGCTTTCCGTGTCCCGCACACGCCTGACGGGGCTTTCCAACGCCCTGCGCGCCTGTGTCGAAACCGAGGCCGACGGCGCGACCACGCGCGTCGCCACGTCGTTCGACCCGGTCGCCAAGGTGTCCACCGACACCCTCGAACGCACCGGCATGGCGACCACGACGCGCAAGCGCATGTTCGGGCGGGAGATCGAGGCGACGGACGCCGACGGCGTCACCCGCTACAACTACTTCGACCCCTACGGTCGCGTCTACCTCACGCGGGAGTTCACGGGCGAACGCTTCCACTGGCGCACCCTCGCCATGCGCGACAGCGTCGGCGACATCTACGCCTCGGCCCGCTTCATCGGCGGCACCCCGTACTGGAACAACGTCGCCCAGTTCAACGGCTTCGACTCGCGCGGCAACCTCGTCGCCTCCACCAATGAAATGGGGTACGTCACGCATTCGCTCTTCGACTCCGCCGGACGCCTCGCCGCGCGCTTCGGCGCGGCCTACCCCGTGGCCTACGGCTACGACGCGACGGGACGCCTGAAGTCCCTCTTCACCACGCGCAGCGGCGCAACGTGGGACGTCACGCACTGGAACTACGACCCCGCCACGGGGCTGGTCACCAACAAGGTTTATGCCGACGGCTCCGCGCTTGCGCATGGCTGGACGCCCGACGGCCTGCCGGAGCGCACCACCTGGGCGCGGGGCGCATGGCGTCATGTCGCGTACAACGACCGGCGACTTCCCGCCGCCGTCTCGTACTCCGACCCCGGCACGCCGGGCCATGAATTGTCCTACGACGCCTTCGGGCGGCTCGTCGCCGTGGCCGACGCCGCCGGACGCCGCCACGGCTACGCCTACGGCGCTTCCGCAGCCTCGCCGACGAACGAGACCGTCGCCGCGGACTCCGCCACGAACGCCATCGCCCGAATCCTCGACGCCAACAGCCGCCCGGTTTCGACGACCTTGCGCGTCAACGACGCACCGCGCGGCGGAACGTGGCATGCCTATGCGGACTCGGGCAGGCTGGCGCACGTCGCCGCCACCAACGCCCAAGGGCGCGGGCTTGTGGCCGCCTATACCAATTTCGCCGGGCGCTCATTTGGCCATTCGGTCGAACTGCCTTCCGGCGCGGTCTTCACGCGGACGCTCGCGCGCGACGCCTACCGCCCGAACCGCGTCACGTCCATTGCCCATGCGTTCGACGGCGTGGAGGTCAGCCGATACGCGCACACCTTCGATGCGCTTGACCGCCTCGCCGTTCGCAACGCCGACGCCTTCAGCTACAACGCCCGTTCGGAAGTCGTGTCCGCCACCGTCGCATCCAACGAATACGCCTACGCCTACGACCACATCGGGAACCACACAGCTTCATCTGTTAATTCCGACACAACAACCTTTGAAGCCAACGCCCTGAACCAATACACATCCTTGTCAAATCTTGTTCAATCTTGTAATCCTGTCCATGACCTCGACGGCAACCTGCTGGCCAATGGCGTGTGGTCTTACACGTGGGACTGCGAGAATCGGCTTGTCACGGCGTCCTCAAACAACGTTTGCGTTGTTTCCAACGCCTACGACTACCTTTCCCGCCGCGTCCTGAAGGCCACGCCCGAGGCGGTTCACGCCTTCGTCTATGACGGCTGGAACTTGATTCACGAAACCGTGACGGCGGGCAACGGCGACGTTTCGGAAATCCAGTACTTCTGGGGGCCCGACCTCTCCGGTACGTTGCAAGGCGCGGGCGGCGTCGGCGGTCTTCTGGCCGTTTCCATCAACGGGCAGTTCTACCTGCCCTGCGTTGACAACAACGGCAACATCGCCGCCTATGTTGGTGAATCTGGTTCTATCGTAGCGGAGTATGTCTATGACGCCTATGGCGGCACCATAGCTGCTTCCGGCTCGATGAGCGACACCTTCCGCCACCGCTTCAGCACGAAGTACTATGATGCTGAAACCGGGCTTTACTACTATGGCTGTCGTTTTTACGATCCCGTTCTCCACCGCTGGCTCAACCGTGATCCGATCCAAGAAAAAGGCGGGGCGAATCTGTATGCGTTTTGCGGCAACAATGGAATAAACATCATTGATTTACTGGGGAAGCAGGGTGTAACGGTTTATAGAATCCATGCCATTGGGGACTCGATGACCTATGGCGTGCGCACAAAAACGGATCCGCTGATGGCGCCCAAAGACCCTTTGGACCTTGCCCATAGGAAACGCTTGGAAAACATACAGAACCAAGGTTGGCGCGTATACCTGAAACAAAAGCTTGACCGCGCAAGTTCGGGAAAGGCGTATCGGTTTGAGTTCTCGGGGAATTATCCAGCTTCCGATGATCCCGGGAACATCCGCCACGACGGCTATCCGGGGGACAAAGCGGGGAAGACTTACGAAAGAATTCAACGAGGTCAGATTGTCTGCAAGGAAGACGACATCTATATCTTGTTGATAGGGATGAACGATGCGCTCAACCTTGGTGCCCAACTCGCAAATGGGGCAAAGAAAGCGGATATCAACCCCGCTTTAAGCGCCATGACTGGCATTGCCACGTCTATTCGACAGGACGATCCCGCGCTGTTTCTCTGGGGGAAAATCCCCTATATTACTGATCTTGCAATGGATAGAAATTTGGATTACGTCCCCGCAAATGTCAATCTCCCCATCAAATACATCAATCAGCATGTAGGCAATGAAGCGTCGTTTTTTGGGGCGACCGTCTTCGACTTGCAAAACTTGTTCATTGACAATCCTTCGTTTACCGACGACGGCTTTCATTTCAGCGACGCAGGAAATCGACATGTGGCGTCTCTCCTCGCCGAAATCATACAAAACAAGATTGGTCAATTGCACCGTTGAAAATGGAGGTTGAAATGACAAGGCTTTATATGGTTTCTAGTCTATTGGTTTGCATGCTCCTTTCCCTTTCTACCGGCTGTTCTCGGGAAAAAGAGGGCAACGACATGCGCGAGAGTCGAGTTGTCAAATTTGGAGCCTCGGATTTGGAAAGCCTCGGAGCGTCAACAAATGGTTTGATCCGTTTTGCTGACGAGACTTTGCGCCGATACGGCTACGCCGATATTTCGGGCAGAGTTGTGTTGGAACCTCAATATTCGGCGTGCAGCGTGACATTCTCCGAGGGTTATGCCTGGGTAGGACTTCCTGATGAATCAGACTCTTATAAGACAAATTACTATGATTATTATTTCGGTGATTTCATCGACACGAACGGCGTCAGACTGGTCGGGAAAAAACTGTATACCACCGTTCCGGAGCCTTGGATGTGGGGTTACAATTTTGAGCCGCAGTTTGTCAATGGGCTTGCGTTCGTGTCGGCCGATCCCTCCGATTTTCCAGAAGTTGCCATGCCGACGAATGTGAATCAAGAAGTAAAGAAGGAGCTTGAAAGCAAAAGCGCCAGATATGTCTATTGCATCGATACGAATGGAAATCCAGTCAGCGCCCACCATGTCCACGGGCCTTTTTATACAACTGCTACATGGTGCAACGGCCCCAAGTTCCGTTGGGGAAGTCGGCTGACATGGGTCGATCTGTTGAACGGGGACAGGGGAATACTGCTTTGGGACGGAACCGTGCCCCTGACGACTTCGGTCAAGGGCTATGAGGAGCTTTTGGAGATCGAACGCCGATTCGTCGAAGAGAACTATGGAACTAACGGCGTCGTGAAATTCACAGGCCAGGCATGGGTGTACTTCTATTATTGACCGTTGAAAGTGGGAGGTTGAAATGACGCAGTTGTCCATCGTTTTAGTTGTTCATGAATTTGGTGTGCAACGCAACCGGATGGCCACCCCGCATTTCATGGACGCCCTCGGCAGGGAGACCAACACCGTCGTGACGGCGGTCGGCGAGCCCGGAAGCGCCGCCACCCCCGGTTGCGGGACGCTTGGCTTCGCGGCGTCCGAAACGACGGCGTACCCCCACGGCACCGGCGACCACGTCGTCCATGTCGACCGGCGCGGGGTTCGCACGGTCACGACGCGCACGTCGCACGCCGACCGCGAGGAGAGCGTCACCCTGACGTTCTCGCCGGCGAACCCCGACGTTTGCGTCGTGGCGAGCACGAACATCGCCTACCGGAACGGGCGTTCCATCGCCATCCGAAGCTGGGACGGCGGCTGGACGCGCGAAACCTCGTGGAGCGACTACGCCGCCGACGGAACACGGCGCGCCTTCTCCGTCACCGAGGCATCGGATTCGCCGGGCGCGATCACGAATCAAATCGCCCACGGCGACTTCCTCGGGCGGACGGTGGCGACGCTGAGGCCCGGCGCCGCAGGCGCCTGGCTCGTCACCTCGAACGCCTACGACGGCGCGACCTCGCGCCTGGTTCGCTCGGAAACTTCAGGGCAGCCTGCCACGACCTATCTCTACGACGAGCGCGGCGAGATGGCGTCGACCGTCCAAAGCGGCGTCGAGACCGCGTCGGAAACCCGCTACGAGAACATCGGCGGGGCATGGTGGCGGGTGGACGTCCGCAGCACGTCGCGCGGGGGCGTCACCAACGCCGTCGCGACGACCCGCCGCCAGTTGACGGGGCTGTCCAACGCCCTGCGGAGCCGCACGGTGAGCATAGCCCCGAACGGCTCGACGACGACAGTGCAGAGCAGCTACAACCCGCAGACCTGCGAATTGACGACGGTTCGCGCCACCGATGCGGCGACGCCATCCACCACCGTCTCGAAGTTCGGGCGTTCAATTCGCCGCGAGACGCTGCGCGAAACCGTTTACAACTATTTCGATCCGCTCGGGCGCGTTGCATACTCGGAAACGCGCGACCCTGAAACGGGCGTCTATTCCCATTTCCGCTGGTCGGGACTCGACGAGTCCGACAACGAGACCCACTACGGCATTTATTATTACGACGACGATCTGCACGTCACTGGATCGAGAACCTTCGACGCCTTCAATCGCGAAACGTCCCGCACCGACGCCCTCGGCAACACCGTCACCAACACCTACGACGCCCTCGGGCGTCCGGTTGCCGCCACCGGCGCGGCCTACCCCGTGGCCTACGGGTACGACGCCGCCGGCCGCACGACCGCCCTCGCCACCGCCCGAGGCAACGCCGCCGGCTTCGCCGCCCTCGCCGTCCAGCTTGCCGGAGGCGCGTCCCTCGCATCCCTTGCGTCCCCTGCGTCCCTCGATCTCACCGCCTGGAACTACGACCACGCCACGGGGCTTGCCACCAACAAGGTCTACGCCGACGGATCAGCCGTTTCCTACGCCTACACCCCCGACGGCAAACCGCTCCGCACGGCATGGGCTCGCGGAGCGTGGAAGGAGAATGCCTACAACCCCGGCGGCCTGTTGACAGGCGTCTCGTACTCCGACGCTACTCCTGCCGCCGCGCTCGGGTACGATGCCTTCCAGCGCCCCGCCTTTGCCTCCAACGCCGTCGCGCGATACGCCTACCAGAACAGCCACCTCGGCACCGCCACCAACGAGACGGCCATGGTTGGCGGCGACACCGCGACCCTGGCCCGTACCCTGGACCACCGCCACCGCCTGGCGGCGTTGCGCGTCGAGGATGCGCCACCCGTCCATTACGGCTACGACCCCGAGAACAGGTATGCTACAGTCTCCAACACCGCCTTCCGCGCCACCTACGCCTATACCTCCGACAATCAGGACGAGGGCTACAGCATCATGCTGCCCAACGGCACGCTCCTCTCCCGTACCGTCGCCCGCGACCCCTACCGCCGCCACCTTGTCACGACCATCACCAACAGCGTCAGCGGCGTGCCGTACAATCCGCTGGCCTACACCTACGACCTGCTTAACCGCGTTACGTCACGAAATGCCGACACCTTCGATTACAACGCCCGTTCCGAAGTCACAGCCGTCATCATCCAGACCAACCATGCCAGCCGGTACGCGTATGACAACATAGGCAACGCACTGTGGACCTCGCTTAACGCCGTCACCAACATCTACACCGCCAACGAACTGAACCAGTACACCGGAATCAGCAATGGAACAGTCATCGAGCCGGAGTACGATTTAGACGGAAATATGACGTGGGACGGGCGTTTCAGCTATGCGTATGATGCGGAAAACCGCCTCATCGCCGCCTACTCCAACGGCCTGTGCGTAGTCTTCAACGCCTACGATCATCTTAGCCGCCGCGTGTTGAAAATCTCACGCGGAGGCGCGGAGACGCGGAGATTTGTTTACGACGGCTGGCTGCCGGTTCTCGAAATCGTCGCCACCGCCTCGGGCGTGACCACCAACCACTACGTGTGGGGACGCGATTTGTCGGGAAGCATGCAAGGCGCGGGCGGCGTCGGCGGACTGTTGGCCGTCTCGCTCAACGGCGCATGGTACTTCCCGTTCTACGATAATAACGGCAATATCACGGCCTATGTTGACGAGAACGGAACAATCGTCGCCGAGTACGCCTACGACGCCTTCGGTTGCACCATTGAGGCTCCCGGCTCCATGGCCGACACCTTCGCCTTCCGTTTCTCGACCAAGTACCACGATTCCGAGACCGGACTGGTCATGTACCAACTCCGTAACTACTGCCCTCTATTGGGGAGGTGGCTATCCAGAGACCCATTGGGTGACGAAGCCTTCTTGCAACAGTACACGAGTGACATGAATCGTTCCGAAAGCAAACATTGGCGAGAACGCTCCTTGCGTCCAACTTACCTGTTTGTTCAAAACAACCCACTGCTGTTTTCCGATTATCTCGGCTTAGATTTGACATATAGCGGCTGTAAATGTTGTCCAGAAATCGACGATGCTGTCCGCCGCGCAAATCGTGCGATTAGAGAAGGCACATGTAAGGAATGGTTTAAAGAACATGGCCATAATTATTCTCTAGGGACCCCAAGCAGGTCAGTGGCGTGTCATGGAAACTGGAAGATCCCTTGTATGTTGGGTTTCGCCGCATGGACAATGCCAGGGATGGGTATCGGTGTGTGTGACAGCAAGTGCAAAGAATTGGACAGTGTTACCCTGGCTTCCCTCTTAGTGCATGAACTTGCGCACCATTACTGCACTTATGGGCTAGGGCGTGAGAACTGTGCGATTTCTGCGCAACAGGCTTGTTCAGAGGCCTTAATGGATTAAAACCATGCGAAAAAAAACTTTTTATTTGTTGTCCATGTCTTTCTTTGTTTTTGCTTTGATTACAAATCTTGTTTCTAAAACAAGGTTTTCCAATGTGTCTATAGGTGTCGCAACTGCAAGTGAAAGAAACCGAATACTTTCGGCCATGCTTAAACGAGCTCTTAACGAAGGACAAATGTTTGAGAAGCAATCCTATTGTTTTGCTATTCTGGGTGTTTTTTTCTGGGTCACGTCTGTTGTCCGACGAGAGCAAAGTTGCCATGCGGTTTTATTTGTCCTCCTTTTTGCTTTCTTACTTGCCGAATTCCTTTTTGTTTAGGGAAACTATCGTGTTATCAAAGGCGCTTCGTGACTTTCGTAGACGTGCCGTGTCCGTCATTGTGCCACTTGGCATAATCTCCAACTTCCACGACGGTTCCTCCTCCCGATTCCTGTGCGCGACCCGCACCGGTCGGCCCGGCACACTTCACGCCTACGACGGCTTCGGCGGCGTTATTTCCAACGCCTACGACCATCTTAGCCGACGGGTGTTGAAAGTCACCCCAACCGCGACGCACACCTACCTCTATGACGATTGGAATCTGGTGCAGGAAACAATTTCAACCGCATCCGGCACGACAACCAACCACTACGTCTGGGGAAAGGACCTCTCGGGTTCGTTGCAAGGCGCGGGTGGTGTAGGCGGTTTGCTGGCCGTCTCGATCAACGGCGCATGGTACTTCCCGTTCTACGATAACAACGGCAACATCACGGCCTATGTTGACGAACAGGGTGCCATCGTCGCCGAGTACACCTACGACGCCTTCGGTTTCACCATTGAGGCTACCGGCTCCATGGCCGACGCCTTCCTCCACCGCTTCAGTACCAAGTACCTTGATGTTGAAACCGGGCTCTACTACTACGGCTACCGCTTCTACGCGCCGGAACTGATGCGTTGGCTCAACCGGGATCCGATCGAGGAAGAGGGCTTCCGTGCCGCATTCTCCGGCGCCCTGATAGGTGCACCTATCGAGGCCGCCGTAGAGGTTCTCGCGAACATATCAGGCCAAGCGTTTTCGGGTGAATTACCGGTCGGTCTCTTCGCGCATGGCGACCAGAACACCTACCTCTTTGTTCTCAACCGTCCAGTCAATCTTAAGGATCGCTTGGGGCTCGACATCACGCTGGAAACCGGGAATCATGCGCCTTGGTATCAGTTCCTCAACAACTTGGTTCACCAGCAAGTCTGCGTTGATCTATGGGATGATAAGAAAGCGTGTACCGAGGAAAACAAATGGGACTGCTGCCATGCAGGAAAGACATGCTTCTCATTTGGGGCGACGGGGTTTCAGACACCGCAATTTTCGACGACTTGGTTGGGATGGAGAAGTTGGATTGTCGGTGAGATAATGAAAGGCGAGATCTATGAAGCCGAACCCGTTTCGGGAGCAACCATCAACGGGACGCACACAACAACCATGCAACAGGATGAGAAGTGGCTGAGTTACATGTACGGGCGAGTCGACACGCAGGGTGGGTATTCGGCCGCGCACCACAACTGTAGAAAATACTCCCAGTGGGAGTTTCGTGACGCTCTTCTTCATTGGTAAGGTTGTGCAATGGCAATACGGAGAAATCTGATGTGGGCAGGCGTCCTTGCTGGAGTTCTCGTGGTGGCCTTCTTGCTGTTTTCGGCAACAACAATAATACCGCCGAAGGATCTCACACGCACACGCTTCAGAGCTTTGGAAGTTCGCATTCGCCATAGCCTTGCACAAGGACAAGACGTGAATTCGCTCGATATCAAAACACTGCCAGAAGCTCCGGGCAAAGATAACGCAACTACGGACGGTTGGGGTCATCCTATCGTCATGAGGGTCGATGGTTCTATCATCACCCTGACAAGCTATGGGAAAGACGGCAAACCTGGCGGAACCGATCAAGATGCAGACATCGAACATCGATTTTCAATTGGTCATCGAAAGCAACTCGAGTAACGATCAAATTACTCCTGACGTAAAGCTCGGTCATGTACTTCCTTAACGGCAACGTCCAGGCCTACGGCCACATGAGCAGAAGGGTGCTGAAAGTCTCACGCGGAGGTAAGATGAGAAGGCTGTTCTCCTTGTGAAAGGTTTCCGGCACAATGCCTGAAACCGTTACAGTTACGGTAAAACGCACTCGAAGGTGCACACAAGGAGAACAGCCATGAAGAAGGTTACAGTAATCGGCATGGATTTGGGAGACAAAAGCCAACACAAGGCCATCGGGCTTTTCGAAAGCGGCGAGGAGCCCGGCAACCCTTCACGTCCTTGCGCTCCCCGTCTCAGGACGCCCTCGGTGTCCAGTATTTGACGGACCGCGCATCCGTGCGGCCGTGAAACTCGCCATTACGGTGGCATCGGATGAAGAGGATCGTTCGGCTGTCTGGGGTTGCTGCTACCGCCGGCAGAGACTACCAGCTCGTCGTCGACCCGCCGCTTGGCGCCAGCGGCGGCTGGTTCGCGTGGAGACCGCCTGCAAAACCGGCGCGGCACAGGGCGATACCAGAACCAAAACATGCGTCGTCGCTCCGGCCGACAGCACCATGCTTCATCATCGCCTTACGCGCGAATCGGATGGTGCCGTACCGGCCGAAGCGACGACCGGTTGGACAGAAGGTTAGACGGCGCGCCGTCTTAATCCTTCTTCTGCCACTTGTCGATCCAGGCCTTGGCCTGATCCTTGCCACCGAGGCCGAAGGCCAGACCGACGGCGATCGCGGCACCGCCCAGCAGGGTCGAGACGGCGACCATGACGATCTCCTCGCCGATGCCGAACTGCTCGAGCGCCATGCTGAAGCCCAGCAGGTAGACGGCATAACGGGTCACGGTCGAGAGCGCCTTGGCGTTCGGGCTGCCCTCGAGGGTGCTGGCCGTCAGATTGCCGAGGTAGCGTCCCAGGCTCAGCGCGGCCAGCAGGATCACCAGGCCGACGAGGAGGTCGGGCAGATAGGTGACGATCCGGCCGATCAGATCGGCCAGTTGGTCGAAGCTAAGCGAGGCCGCGGCCTGCTGCGCCGTGATGAGGAGGATCACCACCGAGACCAAGGCACCCAGCACGCGCGAGAGCGGCGTCTTGCCCGAGAGGAAGTCGAGCCCGATGCGCTTTGGCAGCTCGTCGGCGCCGATACCGCCCAGGAAGCTCTCGACGAGCGAGCGGACGGCGCGCGCCACCACGCAGCCGACGATCACGATGACCGTGGCCACAAGCAAGGCCGGCACGGCGGACAGGATGCTCTGCAGCGTGGCCTTGAGCGGATCCGAGAGGGCCTTGATGTTGAGGCTGTCCACCGCCGCGACCAGGATCGGGATCAGGATGAAGAAGTAGGCGATCTTGGCGGCGATCACCGAGAGCTTGTACTCGCCCAGCAGCTTGCCCAGGCCCAGCTTCTCGGCACCGGCATCGGCACCGCTGGCGGAGAGGAAGTTGCCGACGACCTCGCGCACGATGCCCGCCACGATGCGGCCGACGATGACAATCAGCGCGGCGGCGAACAGGTTCGGCAGGAAGGCCAATGCCTTGGCCAGCATCTGCTGCAGCGGCGCCACGAGGGCCTGCTGACCCATGGCCTGCAGGAAGGGCGGCACGCCGAAGAGGAGGATGACGTAGAACACCAGGCGACCGATCATGGCGCTGGGCGGCGTCGCCTCGCAGGCCTCGCCCTCGCCCTCCTTGGCAAGCGGGCATTCGAGGTGCTTGGCGGCACGGCTGTCGAACTTGACGGCCGCCAGCAGCCGCGTGACGCCCAGACGGGCCACGGCGGCGAGCGCCCAGTAGACCAGCAGAATCGCCGCCGCCTTGAGAAGGGCGGGAATGGCGGTGAAGATGCGGTTGACGATGTTCTGCAGCGGTGCGGCCACCATGCCCAGGTTGAGGGCATTGAAGAAGGCCACGAAACCGACGAGGATGAAGAGCCACTTCACGGCACTGCCGGCCAGGCCGGAAAGCGAGCGCAGCGAGCCGTCGGACTGCTTCAGCATGCCCTCGAGACCCCAGTCGCGCACGGCGCGGTCGTCGATTTTCGTCAGATCCAGCAGCCTGCGCACGGCCGCGCCGGCCAGGCGTCCGGCAATCCAGAAGGCCAGCAGCAGCAGCAGCGCCTTGATCAGGGCGGGAATGGCGGCCACCGTCCGCTGCGCGGCCGGCACCATCACTTCATGCCACAGCTTGCGCCCCTGCGCGATCCCCTGCTGGCCGCCCGTGCGCAGCGCGCTGCCGAACTCCGAGCCTCCCTCGACAACCGCTTTCCCGCTCTCCTGGGCTACCTTGACCGCTGCGGCCACGGGTGCGGCCGCTGCGGCCACGGTCGTATCCTCGGCCGCACGGACGCCCGGCTGTGCCGGCCGGGCCAATTCCGCTTCCGCTTCCGGGTCCGCGACAAAGCCGGCATCCTGCGCCCAAAGCAACGTTCCGGCCGGCGCGAGGACCAGCCCAAACACCATCATAAGCAACAGCGATCTTTTTCCTCGTATGCCTTTTGACATGGAAGACACATCCTTTCCAGGTTTTGGGGTAGCACAGCAAACGACACCATGCCGGATGTATACTACCTTCCTTGAGGGTAAAGTTATACCGCGCCGCCCTCCGTGCGGCAAGCTAAATCCCGCGCAGAGGGGGAAACGCCCACGCGATGGAAGGTGAAAACGAGCGAAACCAAGGTGAAACAGGTCACTTTTTGTTTGCCACGAGCGTTTCAAAAGCACATACTGTCGGCAACCTGTGGGCCAGTTTCCAGCTGGACGGAGTTCTGGCGGCACCGTCGTAGCGCCCCGTAGGGGCATCGTGAGGAAAACCATGCAGTACATCCGCGCCCTGGCGCTTTCGTTCGCCTTGGCGGCAGGCATCGCCTCCGCCTACACCGTTTCCTTCGTCGGAAACGAAACCAGCAACAACGGCAATGCCGGCGCCGCGGACTGGGGGACCACCGTCGATGCAGGCGGGAAGGGGGCCTGGCGCAACACCTCCACCGCCACCAAGGCCTATCTCCTCCCGGACGACGGCCTCAACGCCTACGGCAAGGACGGCTACATCTGTTTCAGCACCTCGGACAAATCCCAGGAGGAAGGCGGCACCTTCGCCGGTTCGCTCTACACCGGTTCGCGGGCCGGCAACGTCTTCACGAACACCACCCGCTATCTTGCCTCCATCGAGCTCGTGAACTACAGGGAGTTCTGGGGCGGTGTCGGCGCCATCGACAACCCCGCCGCCGGCATTTCCGGCCAGGTCGGGGCCATGACGCCCGGCGAAATCGTCGTCAACTTCTCCGTCGAGAACGGCGTCGCCAGCACCGTCACGGTCTTCCGCCTCACCTTCAACGCCAACGTCGCGGACCATCCCGTCGTGCGGGTTGGCCTCGCCTGCGGCCGCGGCGACAGCCAGAATCCGCTCGCCTACGTCGTCGGAGGCGTCGTCGGCGAACTCGACGGAAGCGGCCAGTACGGCTACCGCCACTGGTCGTTCTTCGACATCGAAGGCGCCGCCGGGGGCGACACCGTCGACATCGCCGTCTCCGGCAATCCGCAGAACGGGCACCTCTTCACCTGCCTCAACCTGATCAGCCTCGACTCCGAAGCCCATTTCGTCAACGCCGCCCCGGAGATCCTCTCCATCGCCGCGACCCCCTCCACCGTCGCCTATACGAACTGGAATGCCGGAACCACGCTGGCCGTCGATGCCTGGGACCCCGAAGGCGACGACCTGTCCTACGTCTGGTCGCCCGACGGCGAACAACCCGGCTCGTTCCTCCTTGCCTCCCGCTACTCCGCCACCTGCGGCGTCAGCGTCGCCACCGCCGGCACCTACACCTTCCGCGTGGGCGTCTCCGACGGCAACAACCTGCCCGTCTTCACCAACGTCCCGTTCACCGTGACCATACCCGAAGGCGAACCCCACGCCGCTTTCGTCGGCTTCGAGTACACCACCCCCGGACACGCCGTCTGGGGCTCCACGAATTACGGCGACAAGGCCAGCTTCCGCTCCCTCGCCACCGGCAACCCCGACGGCAGCAACCGGAAGAACTACCTCCTCCCCGACCATCCCAACGCCTACGGCCTCGACGGCTACGTCTTCCTCGGAAACTGCCGCGCAAACAACCAGGATCTCGGCCCCGTCGTGACCGGCACGCTCTACGGGAACACCCTCGTCAGCAACGCCACCGACTACATCGCGTCCTACGAGGCGGTCTACGTCTCCCGCCTCGAAGGGAGCTGCTACGCGGTCGACGACCCCCGCCAGCCGCTCGCTGCGGAGGTGTCCGACTTCATTCCCGGCCAATGGTGGGCCTGGAATCTCGACAACGAATTCCACACCATCGCCCGCATCACCTTCAACGAAGCCGTCGCCTCCCACCCCCGCGTGCGCATCGCCATCCTTTCCGGACGCGGCGACAACCAGAAGCCTTCCCACATCGGGGTCGGCGGCGTCCACGCCGAGTGGAACGGCTACAACGCCTACGGCACGCCCGACTGGGCCTTCTTCGACGTGATCGACGCCCGTCCCGGCGACACCGTAGAGATCGACCTCCGCTCCACCCGCAACACGGCTGCGGCGATCGAGGGCATCCTCTTCGACTCCGTCTGCACCGTCCCGAACGCCGCGCCCTCCATCGCCTCCATCGCCGCGTCCCCCTCGCCTGCGGTCGCCACGAACTGGACGACGACCGTCGCTCTTTCCGCCACCGCGACCGACCCCGAAGACGACCCCATCCACTTCTCGTGGTCTTGCGAAGGCGTCCAGCCCGGCCCCGTCACGCTCGTGGCGGACGCGACGGCGAATTGCACCGCGCACCTCCCGGCCGTCGCCGGTACCTACATCTTCCGCCTGGACATCACCGATCTCGCCCACGACACGACGTCGACCAACCTCTCCGTGGCGCTCTCCGTCCCGGACACCTGCCCCCACGCCGCCTTCGTCGGCTTCGAATCGACCTACAACCCCCACGCCGCCTGGGGTGCCCCCGCCGGCGGGAACAAGGGGACCTTCCGCTCCCTCGCCACCGGCAACGAAGAGCTGGATGGCCTCAAAAACTACCTCCTCCCCGGCCACGCCAACGCCTACGGCCTCGACGGCTACGTCTTCCTCGGAAACTGCCGCGCAAACAACCAGGATCTCGGCCCCCTCGCGACCGGCACGCTCTACGGGAACACCCTCGTCAGCAACGCCACCGGCTACATCGAGTCCTTCGCCGCGACCCATGTCTCCGCCCTCGAAGGCAGTTGCTACGCGGTCGACGATCCCCGCGCCGACCTTTCGGACGACGTCTCCGACATCGTCCCCGGCGAATGGTGGGTGCGCAACACGGGCACGCGGTTCGCGACCGTTGCCCGAATCACCCTCGGACGCGAGGTCCGCCGCCACCCGCAAATCCGGATCGGCCTCCTCTCCGGTCGTGGCGACGGCCAGAAACCCACCCAGATCCGTATCGGCGGCCTCGCTGCGGACTGGGTCGGGGCCAACGCCTACGGCTACCCCGACATCGCCTTCTTCGATCTGATGAACGCCCGTCCGGGCGATGTCGTCGACATCGACCTCCGCAGTGCCCACGGAGGCCAGATGGGGATCCAAGGCATCCTCTTCGATTCCGTCGCCGTGGGTCCTCCCGGCACCATCCTCCTGTTGCGCTAGACGCCCCCCCTCCCCCGGCAAAAACGGCGCGCCGCGAAATTCGCGGCGTGCCGCCGCTCAATGCGGGCCCAGGCCGTCCAGGAGGCGGCGGGCGAGGCGGGGGAGGTCGGGGTCGCGGGCGCCCATCGTGGCGAGGACGACGCCGGGCGAAGCGTGGCGGAGGAGGAGGGCTTCTGCCGTGGCGGCGCCGGGGGCCAGCACCGCATTCGCGCCGCGCGCTTGCAGGGCCTCCACGAGGGTGTCGGAGTTGATGGAGCGGTCGGCGGTGCCCCCGGCGTCGTAGACCGGCAGGAGGCAGAGGAAATCGCCCGGTCGCATCGCGGTGGCGAAAGCATCGGCCAGTGCGTCTTTCATCTTGCGGAGAGGGGCGTAGCCGTGCGGGCGCCAGACGGCGGCGACGCGGGGGAAGGCTGCGGCGAGGGTGTTCCACGCCGCCGCGAGTTTGGCGGGGTTGTGGGCGTAGTCGTCCACCACCGTCACGCCACCCGCTTCGCCGACGCGTTCCAGGCGGCGTTCGATGCCGCGGAAGGTCGCAAGGGCGGCGGCGATGGGCCCTGGCTTCGCGCCGCACGCGAGGGCCGCCCGCACGGCCATCCAGGCGTTCTGCACGTTGTGGTTTCCGGGGAGGGGCACGACGTACTCCGTGCCTTCCCAGGAGAATCGGCCGCTCCAGCCCGAAAGGCGGACGTCCTGCGGCGCGCATCCGCCGCCGGTGTCGAGGATCTCGCGGGTGACGCGGGCGCGGAAGGCCGCGAAAAGGGCCTCGGTCTCGGCCAGGGGGAAGTGGTCGGCGGAGGCGTTGGTGACGACGGCGAGTTCGGGGGAGAAGGCCATCAGCGAGCGGTCGCTCTCGTCCGCCTCGAAGACGGCCCATTCGCCGGCGCCTTTGCGGGTGGACCCGACGCGGGCGGGGGATTCCCAGCCCACGACGCCGGCGCCGTTCACGACCATCGGGTCGAAGCCGCACCCGGCGAGGATCCAGCCCGTTATCGCCGTCACGCTGCTCTTCCCGCACGTGCCGGCGATGGCGAGGAGGCGGCGTCCCTCCATGGCCTGGGCGAGGGCTTCGGCGCGGTGGAGCACCGGGATGCCGGACGTTCGCGCCGCGACAAGGTCGGGGTTGTCCTCCTCGATGGCGGAACTGACGACGACGCGATCGGCCCCGGCGGACACGCCCGTCCCGTCCTGGGGGAACAGGCGGACGCCCTGGGCGCGGAGGCGGGCGAGGGCGGGCGTCGCGTCGCCGCCGTCCACGAGGCGATCCGACCCCGTCACGTCGCCGCCGCAATCCAGCAGCGCCTGGGCGAGGGCGCTCATGCCGACGCCGCCGATTCCGACCAAATGGCTTTTCATGATGTTTCCCTCCGCAGTTTTCGTCTCACCGACAGTTCGAGGCGTCGTTCCCACACCAACACCCAGGCCAGCGCCCAGCGTGAAAGGAGGAGCCACCCGAAGGAGCCCCCCACGCTCACGAGCAGGAGGAGGTCTTCGATATTGCTGTGCGCCACGGCGATGTGGTGGTTGAAGAGGTCGCTTTCCTCCTTCGGTGCGCGGCCCTGCTCGCACTCCTCGATCATGATGGCGGCCCCATAGGCGAGGCCGAGGGTGTTGGCCACGATCCACAGGAAGGCGGTGTCGGGCCGCAGGCCGAACAGCCGCATCACGGAGCGCAAGCGGCGGCCCAGCCAAGCGATGAGGCCGAACTCCGCGAGCAGGGCCTGCAGCAGCGTGAGCCCGAAGATGAGGACCGACAGTTTCACGAGCAGGCGCAACGTGGAGACGAACCACGCTCGGAGGGCGGGGCCCCAGGCGGTGGCGGCGGCGAGGTCGGGGACGACGGCGGCCGCAGCCGGGGCGGCAGTGTCGGTTCCGCCGGATCCGGGCATCAGGCGGTTGAGGATCCAGGCCATGCCGATGGAGGCGGCGGTGCGGATGAAGACCATCCGCAGGGCGGAGGAGCCGGTACGGACCTGCACGGCGGTCTCGGCGATGATGTTGTGGGCGCACAGCGCCATCACGGACAGAATCGTGACGGCCCGCGGATCCGAAAGCCCCACGGCGTCCATCACGGCGATGCAGGCGTAGATGTTCACGAAATAGGCGGAGACGTACGCCAGGGCCGCCTCGCCGGGCAGCCCGACGAACCGGCAGACCGGCGCGAAGGCGTCCGCGATCGCCGCGAGGGCGCCGGACTGGCGCAACAGCAGGATGACGAACGCGCCGCCGGCAGTAAGCGGGACGAGCCATCGCACCGTCTTCGCGGCGGACGGGATGGCGCGTTTCGCGGCGCGCCGCGCGCGTTCGGAAAAGCGAAGCCGGGGTTGGTCCATCCGTTGTTGCATGGTCGGTCGGCGGATCTCCGTCGGGCGCAGGGCCCGCAACGGTTCCATGGAGAGAGAGGTCGTACAGGGCCTCGCTGCGGACGGGGCCGATGCGGAAGACGCCTGGAACGGGAAGACAAAAACGTGGGCAGCACTATAACGCCCCCCTCCCTGGAAAACAAGCCAAGCCGATTCGTTCGCGGAACAAGGCGATTCGCGGCTTCCGCCGTGAAGGGAAAGGGCTTATCATGCGACGACTGCCGATATGATCCATGCCACCCGATTCCTTGTTCCCCCGTCTGCGGCGGACATGCGCTTGGACCGCTTCCTCCGGGAGCGGTATCCCGGCGTCCGAGCCCCGGAGATCCACGCCGCGCTCCGGGAGGGGCGGATTCGTCGAAACGGGCGTCCCGCCGCGAAGGGCGACACGTTGCGCGGAGGCGACACCCTCGAAGTGGACGGCCTTCGGGAGACCTCCGACTGGCGGATTGCGCCCGACTCGTCGATCCCGCTCGACGTGTTGCGGGAGAGCCCCCATTGGGCCGCCTGCGCGAAACCCGCGGGAATGCCCACCCATCCGCTTCGTCCCGACGAAAAGGGAACGCTGGCCAACGCGATGGTCGCCCGCTGGCCCGAAATCGCGACCTTCGGCGAGCCGCCCCTGATGGGCGGGGTGCTTCACCGGCTGGACACGGACACCTCCGGCATCGTCCTCGCCGCGCGCGACCCCGGGAGCTATGCCGCCCTCCGCGGCCAATTCGCGGAGCGGACGGTCGTCAAGACCTACCTCGCGCTGGTGGCGGGCGTCGTGGAGACATCCGGACGCCTCGAGAACGACCTCGTTCATGCCGCGGCGCGCCCCTGCCGCATGACGGATGCCGCCCGCATCCGCACGAAAGAGCGCCCCATGCGCGCCGTGACCGAATACCGCCCGCTCTCCCGCCACGGCGGATTCACGCTTCTGGAGGTCGTCATCCGAACGGGCGTGACCCACCAGATCCGCTGCCAGCTTTCCCTTGCGGGGCATCCGCTCGCGGGAGACGCCCTCTACGGCGGGCCCGTGCATCCGGGGCTTTCGCGCCACTTCCTCCATGCCGTGAAAGTCGCGTTTTCCGATCCCGCGACGGGCCGTCCCGTCACCATCGAAGCGCCCCTCCCGCCGGAGTTGCAGGCCGTTTGCGCGAAGCGATAGCCCTTCCCGTCGGCCGGAAACCGCAAGCCGGAAAACAAAATCACACCCGACGGCCTCTTTTTTGCTATGGTGTACATAACCCGGCGCGCCATTTCCCGCGCCCAACGATAAGGATCCCGCCCATGCTGACGAATCGACTCCCCTTCCGCGCCGCCTTTGCCGCATTCGCCCTGTCCACCCTCGCCGCCTTCGCCCAGCCCATCCTGCAGGACGGCGACACGCTCGCGTTCCTTGGAGACTCCATCACCCAGTTCGGCAAAGACACCCCGAGCGGGTATGTCCGCCTGGTGCTGAGCGGCCTCGAAGCGAACGGCATCAAGGTCACCCCCATCTTCGCCGGCATCTCCGGCCACAAGTCGAACGACATGCTCGCGCGCGTCGACCGCGACGTGCTGGACAAAGACCCCAAGCCCGCCGTGATGACGCTGAGCTGCGGCGTGAACGACGTCTGGCATGGCGCGCGTGGCGTCGAGCTCGAGCCCTACAAGGAGAACATCACGCAGATCCTGGACAAAGCGATCGCCGCCGGCGTGAAGCCCGTGATCCTCACCGCCACGATGATTCGCGAAGACGCCGGGAACAACGAGAACCGGAAGCTCGCCGCCTACAACGACTTCCTCCGCGAACTCGCCGCCGAGCGCGACCTCCCGCTCGCCGACCTGAACGCGGACATGCAGGCCGCCATCGCCGCCGCCAAAGAATCCGGCGCCGCCCGCGACAACGGCGGCAACTACCTCACCTCCGACGGCGTGCACATGGCCGCTCCGGGCAACCGCCTGATGGCCGTCGGCGTCCTTCGCGCCCTCGGCCTGGACGACGGGCAAATCGAAAAGGCCAAGGAGGCGTGGCTCGACATCCCGAACGCCGTCCGCATGAACCTCGGGCCGCTGCTGACCCTCCGCGAATACGATGCCGTGGCGGTCAAGGCCGCCGCCGAAGGCAAGACCGTCCAGCAATTCCTCACCGACCTCGTGCAGGACGCGGTGAAGTAGGTTTCCCTTCCGACTCGCCGCCGCTCCGTGTCCAACTTCGACCGCACCTCCCCCACCCCGCCGCACGGGACCCAAAGACCGCCCATGAAAGCCCATGAACAGGCGATCGCGCTCGCCCGCGCCCTCGACGAGAAACTCGCCCAAGACATCCGCGTCTACGACGTGTCCAAACGCTCGAACCTCACCGACTACGAGATCGTCGCCACCGGCATCTCCACGCCCCACTTGAAGGCGCTCGTCGTCGATCTGCAGAAGCGCCTGAAAGCCCGGGGCATCGTCGGCGCCCCCAGTTGCGGCGCGCCCGAAAGCGGCTGGGTCGTGCTCGACGTCTTCGACGTCATCGTCCACATCTTCACCCGGGAGATGCGCGACTACTATCAAATCGAGGAACTCTGGGACGGGGCGCCCCTCGTCCCGTTCGAGGAATCCTGAGGTTCCGCCATGTCCGCACCCATCGACGTCGCCGCCTACATCTGGCCCTCCTACACGGGGGACGAGCCCCGCGCCCGCGCCTTCTGGCCCGAAGGCATGGGCGAATGGGAAACCGTGCGCGCCATGCGCCCGCGCTTCCCCGGCCACGCCTGGCCCCGCAAGCCGCTCTGGGGCTACTGCAACGAAGCCAACCCCGATGTCATGCGGATGCAGATCGATGCCGCCGCCGACCACGGGGTCGACGTCTTCCTCTACGACTGGTACTGGTTCGACGGCCGCCCCTTCCTCGAGCAATGCCTCGGCGAAGGGTTCCTGAAGGCTCCGAACAACTCCCGCATGCGCTTCTACCTGATGTGGGCGAACCACGACGCGACCCTGTGCTGGGACCGCCGGCTCGCCCACACGGACGGCCAGACCGTGGTGTGGCAGGGCGCCGTGGATCGCCGCCAGTTCGAGGCGGTGGCGCGCCGGTTGATCGACCGGTTCTTCACCCATCCGCTCTACTACACGATCGACGGATGTCCCGTCTTCATGATCTACGACCTCGCGAACCTCGTGAAGGGGCTCGGCGGCGTGGAGGCCGCCCGCGCCGCGCTCGACGACTTCCGCGCCGGATGCGTGGAGGCCGGCCTTCCCGGACTCCACCTCCAGCTCGCCTACTGGAACGAGTGGGCCACCCGGCAGGGCGGCGGCGACGGCGTCAAAATCCCAACCGGCGCCGCCCTCGTGGACGCGCTCGGATTCGACAGCCTGTCGCACTACCAGTTCTGCCACGCCACGGACATCGACCGCCCCTACCTCGACGTCCTCGCCGACATGCGCAACGAATGGGACCGTCTCGACCGCGAGTACCGGGCGGTCTACTTCCCGCACATCTCCGTGGGCTGGGATCCCTCGCCTCGCTTCCAGGACGCCGTGACGGGCCACCTTCGCGACACGACGCCCGCGAACATCCGCAAGGGTTTCGAGATGGCCCGCGACTACCTCGACGCCCATCCGGAACGCCACCGCCTGGTCACCGTGAACAGTTGGAACGAGTGGACTGAAACCAGCTATCTGCAACCCGACGACCTGAACGGCTACGGATACCTTGAAGCGCTCCGGGACGTCTTCGGAAAGGCCTGAGCCGACCTCCTGCGGCTCCCGCGCCGGCAAATCGCGGCACGCCGCCGACCGCCCCCCATGAGACTTCTCCGAACAATCCGCGTGATGGTCGACCGGAAGCTCCAGATCCGGATGCTTCCGCCGGGGCCGCGGCGTTTCCTCGCCTTCAACTTCATCAACGTCCTCTCCTGGACCTCGCTCCTCGGCACGGTGCTCGTGCTCCATGCGACGGCGCTGGGCATCTCCAGCGCGGCCATCGGCGCACTGAACTCCATCCTCAACTTCGCCTGCATCCTCGGCATCTTCACGAAAACCCTCGCCGAGCGGATCGGTTCGAAGCGCCTCCTGCTGGGCGGATGGACGCTCCGCAACCTGATGGCGGCCCCCATCGTCCTCGTCCCGCTGGTGCGCCGGTTCTTCGGGTTCATGCCTGCCGCGGTGCTGCTCTTCGCCTGCATCACCCTCTTCTGCATCGCACGCGCCCTCTCGAACATCGCGTGGGCGAGCTGGCTCCACGAAATCGTCCCCCCGAAGCACCTCGGGCGCTACTACACCGTGGAGTCGGTGATGACGCGCGTGCTCATGCTCCTCTGCGGCGTCGTCTGCTTCCTCGTCTTCTCGGGCTCGTCGTCCACGCCGTCCCCCGACAATCCGGACTACGCCGAGCTCTGGCGCTTCGCCGCGATTTCAGGCTTCGGCGTGACCATGGGGCTCGTCTCCACCCGCGTGCTCCGCAACGTGCCGGGCGGCATGCCGCCCGAGCCCGACGCACGGGGCGAAGTCCCCCACGCCAGCTTCCGCGCGGTGCTCCACGACCGGATGTTCCTCTCCTTCCTCCTCTGCTCGGCCTTCTTCTCCAGCCTCTACACCGGCGCGGCCGTGATGATTCCGCTCCTCCTGCGCCTGCACTTCAAACTGGGCACCGGAACCGTGCTGCTGCTCACGAGCCTCGGCAACCTTCTCGCCGTGGCCACCACCCCCCGCTGGCGCCGCGTGGCCGACCGCCACGGCAGCCCGGTGACGATGCTTGCCAACGGAGTGCTCTTCGCCATGTGCATGGGCGTCTTCGGACTCCTCGCGTATCTCCGGCCCGCGCGCGCCCCCCTCTGGATCCTCTTCCCCATCTGTGCGCTCGTGCCGGTGGCGGACAGCGGAAACGCCATGGCCACCTCCCGAGGCTTCATGCTGCGCGTGACCGCCGAGAACCGCCACGCCTGCAACGCCATCTGGAATGCGGGAACCCAAACCCTCTGCGGCACGGCGTCCATCGCGACCGGCCTGCTGTTGCGCGGCGGCGATGCGGGCATGCACCTCCGCTACGCCTCCGTGGCGTGGTGCTTCGCGCTCCTGATGCTGGCGACGGGATGGTTCGCCCTGCGGGTGCGAGTCCCCGAAGGCGACGCGCAACCCGGTCCCAGCCCCATCTACAACCCGGCCCACCCGCTCCAGAGCATCTACCGGATCATCCCCTACGTGCTCGCCCCCCGGCGCGGCGATCCCCTTGCCAGCGAACGTGTCGACCACGTGCGCTGAACCGCGCCGAATCATCCTTGCGATTCGCTGCTTCGAGCCGCGGGTTTCCCCGCAAGGCCCGCCGCGGAACCCATGAGGAGCCCGTACGCAAGCACCAGCTCGCCGTCGGCGAAGTTGTATTCCACGAGGCCGTTCAGGACAAGTGCGGCGAGCATCCCGCCCAATGCCGGCGCCAGCCCCCGCGATTCCGGCGGACGTCCCCGGTCGATGCGCCGCACGTCGCGAAAGGCGAGCACCAGCCACGCCAGGTAGATCGCCAGCCCCGCCCAGCCGGTCGATGTGGCCATTTCGACGGGGTTGGAGTGAAGGTGGTAGCGCCGCGGCTCCACGTGCCGGACGTTGGCCTTCCCGGCGAACTCGCGCATCCGCTCGGGCGTCATCGCGCGGAACCCGATGCCCCCGGGATGCTCGCGCATCACGGCGGGCGCGACCTTCGTCCACATCACGACGCGGCCGCCGTTCTGCGGATCGAACTCGTCGAAAAGCGACGCCATGCGGACCCTCGTCGCCGGGATTGCGGCCACGACGACCGCCAGCGCCACAAGCCCCAGAAGCCCCTTCTTCCAGGGAATCCGCCGGAAGCAAAGGAAAACCAGCACCGCCAGCGCCGCCAGCCAAGAGCTGCGCTTGAAGGTGAGCAAAAGCGCAAGGGAGGTCAGCCCGGCCAGAATCGGCCATACCCGCAACGCCACGGGCCCTCCGACGGGGAAGCGCAAGCGGAAGGCCCAGTGGCCGCCGGCGGTCTTGTCCCGGGAAAGCACGATGGCCACCGCTCCGACGAGGCCGGCCATCAACCGCTGCGAATCGCCCAGCTCCCCCCGGTCGAAGAGCACAAAAAGGAACGAGGGGCGGGCGAGCGAGTGGCTGAGACCGGCGAAGGTGCGCTCGGACATCGACCCGCGGGCGAACGCCTGCTCGAGCAAGGGGGCGAACGCCTCGCTGGCGGCGTTCACCTCTTCCGTTACCGCCAGGGCGACGGGAATGTTGCAACAGAGCACGCGCAGGGCGAGCACCCCCGTTCCAGCACGTAGGCGCGAACGAGGCTCCACGCCTTCTCGCGACTGTCCACGATGCTCGCCGCCAGCGGAATGCCGAGATACCAGACCAATTTCGAAAGACGCGACAACCCCCGGTCGGGATCCAGCCCATGCCAGGTGGCGCCGAATGCCACGGCAACGAACAGCACCCACATCCACGCAACAGGCGGGAAGCGCAACGTCCGCCGGCCCTTGGCGACGTCCACGCCCAGCGAGATGGCCGTCAGCACCAGCAATGCCCGCCCGAGCGGCAACGAGAAGCCTGCGGCAAACGCCGCCCCATCAGAATCGAAAACGTCCTGTTCGCAAACGGAATCATCGCCGCCATCATATCCATCCGCCCATTCTCCGTCAAACACCGTCTCGCATGGACAGCGGGCCGTTGCCAACTGTCCGGAAGAGTGTTTCCTGTATTCGGCTGGCGACAGGAGCGAGCGCCTGCTCGTCCCTTGTCTCCCGACCCTTGACGCCCCCCCGTCGCCAGCCGATTGCGTGTTTCCTTTGGATTCTCCTTGGCAAAAAGGGTATACTCTCCTTTTATTTTCATGACCGCGTACAAGATGCGGCATTTTGCGTTTCATTCGAGAGAACCCACCATGCTGGAACAGTTGAAAGAAACGGTTTGCACCGGAAACAAGCGGTTGGTCGCCGCCGGGCTCGTCGTCCTCACCTGGGGGAATGTGTCAGGGTTCGACGAGGAAAGCGGGCTTGTCGTCATCAAGCCGAGCGGCGTGGACTACGATGCGATGGAACCCGGGCACATGGTGGTGGTGGATCTCGATGGGCAGGTGGTCGAAGGATCCCTCCGCCCCTCGTCGGACACGCCCACGCATCTGGAGCTCTACCGCTCCTTCAAGGGCATCCGCGGCGTGGTCCACACGCACAGCGCCGAAGCGACGGCCTGGGCGCAGGCACGCCGGCAGATTCCGCGTTACGGCACCACCCACGCCGACGGGTGCGACGGCCCCGTCCCGCTTACGCGGGAGCTGACGGAGCAGGAGGTCGAGGATGCCTACGAACTCAACACGGGCAAGGTGATTGTGGAACGTTTTGCGGACCTCGACCCGCTTGCCGTGCCGTATGTGCTGGTCACGGGCCACGCGATGTTCTCTTGGGGGACCTCCGTGGCGAAGGCGGTGGACAACGCCATCGCGCTTGAATCCATCGCCAGGATGGCCCGCCTTACCGAGACCGTCGCCGCGAACGAACCCATCCACGAACTCTCCGCCCATATCGCCCGCAAGCACTATGAGCGGAAGCATGGCCCCCGTGCCTACTACGGGCAATAGGAACCCCCATCTTCAAAAGGCGTAGCCGCAAGGCCATTCGACGAACCCCCGGATTGAAAATCCCCCTCATGGACAAACCCACGCTCGTGATTCTTGCCGCCGGAATGGGCAGCCGCTTCGGAGGCATCAAGCAGATGACCCCCGTCGGGCCCTCCGGCGAAATCCTGATGGACTATTCGGTTTTCGACGCCCTCCGCGCCGGATTTGGAAAGGCCGTGTTCGTGATCCGACGCGACTTCGAAGAGGACTTCCGCCAGCAAGTCGGCATCCGCTACGAAAAGCGCGTCGACGTGGCGTACGCCTTCCAGTCGCTCGACGACCTCCCGCCCGGATGCACCATCCCCGAAGGCCGCGTCAAACCCTGGGGAACGGCCCACGCCACCCGCGCCGCCCGCGAGGCGGTGGGAGATGCGCCCTTCGCCGTCATCAACGCGGACGACTTCTACGGACGCGACGCCTTTTCCCGGATCGGCTCCTTCCTCGCTTCCGACCCTTCCCCCGCGGAATACGCGATGGCGGGCTTCCGCCTTCGCGAAACCCTCTCCGACAGCGGCACCGTCTCCCGGGGTGTCTGCGAGGTTTCCCCCAACGGCTTCCTGGCCGGCTTGCGCGAAGTCGTCCGGCTCGCCCGCACCGCCGACGGTTCCGCCGTGGAGAACCTCGAAAATCCCGACGCCCCGGAACGCCTCTCCGGGGACGAATTCGTTTCGATGAACCTGTGGGGATTCCCCGCCGCCTTTCTCGACCGCATCGAAGAGCGTTTCCCCGGCTGGATGCACAAGCACTCGGGCGACCCCAAGGCCGAGTGGTACCTCCCCTCCGTGGTGGCCGAACTCGTCGCCGAAGGCCGCGCCACCGTGCGCGTGCTGCCCACCACCTCCTCCTGGTTCGGCGTGACCTATCCGGACGACCGCCCCCGCGTGGCCTCCGCCCTCGCCCGCCTCGTCGAACAGGGCGTCTACCCCCGCGATCTCTTCGGGCGATAGGCCGCACGCCCTCCACGCGTGCGGCATCCGAACGCGAAGCGGCGTCAAAGGGGAGGATTTCATCTTTGACACCTCCCCCCGGATACTGCACACTGTTTTTTTCATGAAATTAACCAGTCCGTCCCAGATTTCCGCCTGGTGTGCGGCGCATGGTTTCAAGCCGAACCGCATGCTGGGGCAGAATTTCCTCATCGACCAGAACACCCTCGATTTTCTGGTGGATGCGGCGGAACTGCGTCCGGGAAGCCGCGTGCTGGAGGTGGGGCCGGGATTGGGGGTGGTCACCGAAGCCCTGATCGAGCGTGGCGCCTGCGTCACGGCCGTGGAAAAAGATCCGGTGCTCGCCGAGCGCCTTCCCGAGGCCCTTGCCGAGGTTCCGGAGGGCCGCCTTCGCGTGATTCCGGGCGACATGCTCGAACAGGATCTCGACGCCCTGCTTGCCCCTCCCGGATTCGACGTCTGCGTGTCGAACCTCCCCTACTCTTGCGGAACGCGGATTCTGATGGACCTGGCGCGTCATCCGCTCGCACCCTCCCTTCTGGTGGTGACCGTGCAGCTCGAGGTGGCCGAGCGTTTCGCGGCGCCTCCGCGCCATCCGGCCCGCGGACTCGCCAGCGTCTGGCTGCAACGCCTGTACGACATCGAAATCGCCCGCGTCGTGAAACCCACCTGCTTCTGGCCGCGACCGGAAGTCTCCTCCGCCATCGTGCGCCTGCGACGGCATGGCCGCGAGCCGCTGACCCCCGTCGCAACGGAACGTTTCGAATCGCTCGTGCGCCTCGGCTTCACCCATCGCCGCAAGCAGCTGGCAACAACCTTGCGTCATGCGCCTGCGCCGTTTACCATGTCTCCCGAACACACCGCCGCCTTCCTTTCTTCCCTCGGACTCTCGACCCTCGCGTCCGTCCCGAAGAGCTTACCGTGGCCGAGTGGCGGTCCCTGGCCGCCGAAAGCCTTATTCACTCCCTCCCGAACCCGTATGAACGACTTCAAGATCAAAGACCCCTCCCTCGCCCCGCTCGGCCGCAAACTCATCGCAATGGAAGAGCACGAGATGCCGGGCCTGATGGCCTGCCGGGCCAAATACGGCCCCGTCAAGCCCCTCGCCGGCGCCCGCGTGACGGGCTCGCTCCACATGACGGTCGAAACCGCCATTCTCATCGAAACCCTGCGCGAACTGGGTGCCGATGTGCGCTGGGCCTCGTGCAACATCTTCTCCACGAACGACTCCGCCGCAGCCGCCATCGCCGCTGCGGGCGTGCCGGTGTTCGCCTGGAAGGGCGAGTCCATTCCCGAGTACTGGTGGTGCACGAAACAGGCAATGACCTGGCCCGATGGCACCGGTCCCGACCTGATCGTGGACGACGGCGGAGACGCCACGCTCCTCCTCCACCTCGGCACCGCTGCGGAGACCGATCCTTCGCGTCTCGACCATCCCGCGTCCGAAGAGGAAGCCGCCCTCTTCGCCCTCGTCCGCGAGACCCTCGCCTCGGATCCCCGCTGGTTCTCGAAGACCGCCGCCCGCGTGCGCGGCGTCTCCGAAGAAACCACCACGGGCGTCCATCGCCTCTACCAGCTGGAAGCCGAAAAATCGCTCCTCTTCCCCGCCATCAACGTGAACGACTCCGTGACCAAGTCGAAGTTCGACAACATCTATGGATGCCGGGAATCCCTCGTTGACGGCCTGAAGCGGGCGATGGACATCATGCTCGCCGGCAAGAACGCGCTCGTCTGCGGCTACGGCGACGTCGGCAAAGGCTGCGCCGAAGCCCTCCGCGGACAACCACTGCCGCGTTCGCGTGACCGAAATCGACCCCATCTGCGCACTCCAGGCGTGCATGGCCGGCTACGCCGTCACCACCGTGCAGGACGCCCTCCCCTGGGCCGATATCTTCGTGACCTGCACCGGCAACGTCGGAATCATCACCGCCGACGACATGGCGAAGATGCGCGATCAGGCGATCATCTGCAACATCGGCCACTTCGACAACGAAATCCGCGTGGCGGATCTCCTCGCCTGGCCCGGCATCGTCCGCACGACCATCAAGCCGCAGGTGGACATGTTCACCTTCCCCGACGGGCACTCGATCTACCTGCTCGCGGAAGGCCGCCTGGTGAACCTCGGGTGCGCCACGGGCCATTCCGCCTTCGTGATGAGCACCTCGTTCACGAACCAGATCCTCGCCCAGATCAAGCTCTGGCAGGAGGACATGCCCGTGGGCGTGACCCGCCTTCCCAAGGAACTCGACGAAGAGGTCGCCAGACTCCACCTCGCCAAGCTTGGCGCGAAGCTCACCACGCTCACGCCCGCCCAGGCCGACTACATCGGCGTGAAACCCGAAGGCCCCTACAAGTCCGATTTTTACCGTTACTGATCCATCGTTCTCCTGTATCCTGTATCCCCATCACGAAAGGAACCTCCCCCATGCCCGCCGAACTCACCGCCTCCACCTTCCAAGACGCCATCTCCCGGGGCGTCGTCCTCGTCGACTTCTGGGCCCCCTGGTGCGGCCCCTGCAGGATGCAGGGCCCCATCCTCGAACAGGTCGCCCCCGCCTTCGAAGGCCGCGCCACGATCGCCAAGCTCAACATCGACGATCCTTCGACCCAGAACATCGCGAAAGACCTCGGCATCCGCAGCATCCCGACCCTCGTCCTCTTCAAGGACGGCGCAGAGGTGGAGCGCTTCATCGGCCTCACCCGCGCCGACGCCCTCCAGGCGGCGATCACGTCCGCGCTGGCATGATCCGTCCGTAGGACAACAGCCCTCCGTTCTCCAGCCAGCCCCATGCGCCATCGTCGTGCGATCGTCCGGGACCACCTCCCCCTGGAGGCGGGTTATCGCTGGCTGGAACTGGAGGCGCCGGAAATCGCCGCGGCGGCTCGTCCGGGCCAGTTCGTGCACCTCCGCGTGCCCGCGCTCGAAGCCTCCGCCCTGCGGCGCCCTTTCAGCATCTGCGACGTGCGCGGAACGCGGCTCTGCCTGCTCTACAAGGAGGTCGGACGCGGCACTGCCGCCATGGCTTCGTTGCGCGAGGGCGACGCGGTGGACCTGCTGGGTCCGCAAGGCAACGGATTCCCGCTGGAGTGCGGCGGCCGGACCCCCATCCTGCTTGGAGGCGGATACGGCGTCGCGCCGCTCTATTTCCTCGCGCGCAGCTCCCGCGCCACGGCGTGCTGATGACGGGCGCGCGGACGGCAGGCGACATCCTCCTGAGCGGACGCTTCGCCGAACTCGGGCTGGGAAGAACGCTTCGCCACGATGGATGGCTCGCTCGGCGAAACCGGACTCGTCACCGTCCTCCTCGACGCCTGGCTGAAGCCCGCCCCCGCGAACCCGCCGTGTTCTACGCCTGCGGGCCCGACGGCATGCTCCGCGCCGTGGGGGATCGCGCCATCGCCCGCGAGGAGCCGACCGAAGCCTGGCTGTCGCTCGACAAGCACATGGTCTGCGGCGTAGGCGCCTGTCTCGCCTGTGTCCAGGAACTGCGGTCCCGGGATGGCACGACCCGCCTCGGCGCGCGTCTGCAAAGACGGCCCCGTCTTCGAATCCCGCGAAATCGTCTGGAGCCATCCATGAGCGACGACGCCCCCGACCTGCGCGTGAACCTTGGCGGACTCGCCATGGCGAACCCCGTGACCGTGGCTTCGGGGACCTTCGGCTACGGCCTGGAATATGCGGAACTCGTCGATGTCCGCCGCCTGGGCGCCATTACCGTGAAGGGCATCCGCCTGGCACCCTGGCCGGGCAATCCCCTCCCCCGCCACGTCGAAGTGCGCGGCGGCATGGTGAATGCCATCGGATTGCAGGGGCCGGGCGTGAAGGGCTTCATCGAGCACCATCTCCCGCCGCTCCGGGCGCTGGGTGTCCCCGTGATCGTGAACATCTGGGGCGACTCGGCGGACGAATACGCGGAAGTCGCAAGACGCCTCTCCGACGCGGAAGGCGTCTCCGCCCTCGAGATGAACCTCTCCTGCCCCAACGTCAAGGCCGGCGGCGCGGCCTTCGGGACCGATCCGGCCACGATGGCGGCGGTCGTCTCCGCCACGCGCCCCGCCACGCGCCTCCCCTCTTCGTGAAGCTCGCCCCGAACGTGCCGTCCCATTGCGCCATTCGCCCGTGCGGCCGCGGACGCCGGCGCGGACGCGCTGTCGCTGATCAACACGGTTCCGGCGATGGTGATCGACATCGAGGCCCGCCGCCCCGTGCTGGCGAACCGCATCGGCGGCCTCTCCGGTCCCGCCATCCACCCATCGCGGTGAAGCATGTCTACGACGCCGCCCAGGCCGTGAAGACGCCCATTCTCGCCATGGAGGCGTCTTCTGCGCCCGCGACGCCATCGAATTCCTCCTCGCCGGCGCCACCGCTGTCGCGGTCGGCACCGCGACTTTCATCGATCCAACCACCACGCTCCAGGTCATCGACGGCATCCGGGACTACATGGTTCGCCACCGCATCCCTTCGATGCGCGACTTCCCGCGCATTTGAGCAGGCGGAATCCGGACGTCGCGACCAATCGGCAACGGAGACTGCGCCATGAACTGACCCTCCATGCCCCGCTCGGCGTCGATTGGACGCCACAGCATCTGTTCCTCGCCCTTCCGGGCGTCGAACCCGGCCTGCCGCTGGACCTCGAAATCGACGGCATCCCCGCCCCCTTCCAGTACACGGGCGCACGGGCGCCGCGATGGCGCGGAAATCTGCGTCAAACTCGGCTTCGGGAAAGAGGAAACGCATGGGCTTTCCTTCGCGCCCGCCGCATCCTGCGGAACGGACCTCGCCCGGCGGCAGCTCTGGGAAGGCGATGGCCGCGATGCGCCTCCGGCCGAAATCGGAGCGGCCGGACGCACCCTCCTCGTCTCCCCCGGCGCACCGTTCGGCGGATTCGCCGGCCACGCCATGCGCTGCGTCGTGGACGCTCCCCGTCCGCTCGCCCGCGCCTCGCTTGCGCAGACCTGCGACGGACCGCTCTTCACCGACTACACGCTCGCGCTCCGCTATGGCGAGGACGGCCGCTACACGGTCGACTACCGCTGCTTCAAGTCGGAGCCGTATGTCGAAATCCGCGAGACCTTTTCGCTCGGACCGGGCGCGGAGATGCGCTTGGACGCTCAATCCCGAAAGCGCTTCACGCACATCCTGAGCCGCGACAGTTTCGAGGGCGAACGCACGCCCCACGGTCGAAACCCCTCGGCGAAGAGCATCCTCGGGACGTGCTCTGCCGTCTCCAGATGCCCGTCCTCTCCGAGTACTTCATCCCGAACAACCGCGGCTGGTTCGCGTTCTTCGACCAGCGGAATCCCGCCGCCGGCATGGTGGGTATTCTGGGGCTCCACGGCGCACGGTGGGAGGAGCCCGTCGCCGCCATGCCCGAACTCTTCGACGCCGGCAAAACGGTCCTCTGGCGCGCCTCGCTCGCAAGCGGACGCCGGTGCTGGCTGCTGTATGCCGGCCCCCTCGAAACCTCCTACCGCATCCTGACGCCGACAAGCCGGCGGAGGTCCCGAACCCCGCTTCGTCTTCCACCGTCTCCATGCCGAATTCAACGCGTTGCGCCTCGACGGACACCTCGACCTCGACGGCTCCGCCTGCTACGACGCCTCCGCCGCGAACGCCCCCGCCATCTTCGGGCCTGGCGACTTCCATGCCGACGCCCGTCGACGCGTCCAGGCGCTCGAGTGCCTGCGTCGCATGGGCGAGCCCCCCTCCCCCGCCTTCGCCTACCTCCTCCAGCCATCCGACGACGCCGCGCGCCTCCTGCGCGACGACATCGCCTCCCGGTTCGCCCGATGGGTGCGCCAGTTCCAAGGCTACCGAACGGGCGAAAACGACTACGCGAAAAACGTCATCGGCTTCTCGCGCCGCCTCCGCGGCCTGCTGCTGTCCTACGAACTCCTGCGCCGCGACGGCGCGCTGTCCGATTCGGACGTCCGGCGATTCAACGCTTGCTTCGTTTTCGCGGCGCGCCGCATTTTGGACGAAGGCCGTTGGCCCCACTCCCGTTCGTGGAAGCATCCGGACCATCCGGAATCACCCGCGACTTCTACGCCTACGGTGGCGAGCACAAGCCCGACCGGCTCGTCTGGACGAACAGCCTTCCAAACTTCCAAAGCGACCCCATGGCCGCCCTCGCCCACCTCGCCGCGCTTTTCCCGACCCACCCCGACGCCGCCATTGGCTGCGCTTCGCGCTCGAGGACATCGACCGCCAGCTCGACGCCTACTGCGGGAACAGCGGCGCATGGAGGAATCCATCAACTACACGCTGTATACCCTCTCGTACCTCGTGATCACCTTCCGCGCCCTCAAAGGCCGCACCGGACGCGACTTCTTCCACGACCCGCGGATGCGCCGCCTCATCGGCTGGTTGTGCCGCTTCTTCGGACCGTTTGACAAGCGATTCGGCGTCGCCACGTGGCCCGCGATCGGGAACGCCGTCCTTCCGCAGATCCAGGCCGAGCCCTCCTCGCCTTCGCCGGCGAACTCGCCGGAGACGACCCGCTCCGCCGCGACTGCATCGCGCTCTGGCAACGCGTCGCCGGACATGTCCGCCCGGCGGAGCATGCGCCGCTCCTGCTCGCCGCCATGGCGCCGGACGTGCCGGCGAGCCGCTTCCCCTGGCCCCCCTCGCCAGCGAGGTGATGGACGAAGTGGGCGTCTCGATGCGCGATGGCTTCGGAACCCCGCGGGAAAGCTTCTCTTCCAGAAAATCGGATTCGCCAAGGATCACTACGAGGACGACGAAAGCGCCTTCAACTGGTATGCCAAGGGGACGCCTTTCTGCATGGACTACGGCACCTACACCGGCGACGTCGCCGTGGGTGCCGCCCACAACCTCGTCGAAATCGCCGAGGGCGACCCCCTCCGGCGCGGCTACCTCGCGGACCACTTCTTCTCCCCGCACGTGGACTACACCCGTTGCGAGATCCCCGTCACCCTCAAGCTCCTCTGGGGCCGCATCCGTCCTTTCGAGGAAATCGACGCCGCCCACGTCTCCACCCCCCGCGAACGCACGCCCTATTTCTACATCGGCGACCGCAACCCCGTGGGTCCCGAAGTGCTGGAAAGTGCGCATGCTCCTCTTCGTGAAGCCGGACTACGTCGTGCTCTTCGACCGCGTCTTCGGGCGCGTTCCCCATCGCTGGAACCTCCATTTCACCGGCGGCCCCATCGAACGGAAGGGGAATCTGCTCGCCTCCCGGGGCCGCTTCGACCTGGACCTGCTCGCCTGCGTGCGGCATCCGGCGGAGTTTTCACTGGAAACCGGCGAGCTCGTTCCAAGGGTCCATCCGGGTTGGCGGCGGGGAGGAGGCGAGGCGACGCCACGCCCAGCACTTCGTCCGCATCGCGAACAAGGAAGACGGGCTCTATCGTGCGCTCCTCTTCGCAAAAGAACGCGACCGCGACGTCCGGATCGAGCCGGCGGGCGAAACAAGGATTCCGCGTGATACGACGCCCGACTACGCCGACCTCGTCTTCCTCAACGATGACTACGTCGAAGAACAGGTCGGCAACGTCCGTCTTCCGCGGGCGAGCCGGCTGGTTGCGCCGCCACCGCGATGGCCGGATCGAATCGCAAGCCCCTTCCGGCAGCTTCCCCGAACCGATGCGTTCCTCCAGCCGTCCGTGAACCGTCCGGCGCGACAGCGGCGTGCCGCGGCAGGATTCGCGCGGGATTCGCGGGCGGCCAGGAATTCTTATGGCAGACTTCACGCGGTTTTGATAAAGTGAGCCTGCTTTTGTCTCAACCTCAAAGCGTTCCTGCTTCGAAATCTACGGCGGGAGCGACCAATCCCATCGGAGTTCTATTTCATGAGCGGTCATAGCAAGTGGGCTAAAATCAAGCACGCAAAGGCGGGTGCCGACGCGAAGCGTGGCAAGGTTTTCAGCAAGTTCGCCAAGGAAATCATGATCCTCGCCCAAGGCTGGCGGCGGCGATCCCGCCACCAACGCGGCGCTGCGCAACATGCTGGCCAAGGCCAAGTCGGTCAACATGCCGAACGACAACATCGAACGCGCCATCAAGAAAGGCACGGGCGAAGGCGCTTCGGTCAACTTCGAGGAAATCACCTATGAAGGCTATGCGGCCGGCGGGATCGGCCTCGTGGTGAAGGTTCTCACCGAAAACAAGAACCGTTCCGCGGCGGAAGTCGGCAACATCTTCAAGAAGAACAATTCCGAATTCGCCAAGATCGGCTCCGTCTCGCGCAACTTCGAGCGCAAGGGAAAGATCGAGATCGACGCCGAAAGCCACGGCGAAGACGAGGTGATGACCGTCGCCCTCGAGGCAGGCGCCGACGACATGGTGACGGAAGACGGGGAGTTCATCATCTACACCTCGCAGCAGGCGTTCGCCGACGTGTGCGACGCCCTCGCCCAGGCGAACATCGAAACCGACTCCGCCGAAATCGGCCTGATTCCCACCGTCACCAAGACCATCGACGACATCGACGTGGCCAAGCAGGTGCAGCGCTTCATCGACGCGCTCGAGGGACTACGACGACGTCCAGGACGTCTACAGCGACATGGTTCTCGACCCCGCCGTGGCAGACGCCCTCGAGGCGGAAGAGGAATAGTGCAGGGTCTTCCCGGGAATCCTGCGGCCTCCACCGCCCCTTCGGGCGCGCCTCCGGGCGCGCCCGTCGTGTATCGGGTGCTCGGCATCGACACCTCGCTCCGGTCCAGCGGGCTGGCCGTGGTGGAGGCCGAAGGGCAGCGGTTCCGCGCCCTTTGCTACGGGCTGGTGAAGAATCCGCCGGCACGTCGGCTTTCGGCCTGTCTGGGGCATATCCGGGAGGACATCGCCGGTCTGGTCGAGGAATTCCATCCCGATGCGGCGGCGATCGAAGGCATCTTCTACGCGAAAAACGTCCGTACCGCCATGATTCTCTGCCATGCGGCGAGGTGTCGCGATCGACACCTGTTCGGCTGCGGGGCTCCCCATCTACGAATACGAGCCGCGGCGCGTCAAGCAGGCGGTGCTTGGCCATGGCAATGCGACGAAGGCGCAGATCCAGCGGATGGTCGCCACCACGCTCGGCCTGCCGAAGATTCCGCCCGAAGACGCCGCCGACGCCCTGGCCATCGCCCTCACCCATCTCCACAACCGGAACCGGATTGCCCTGGGCTTGGACAAGCCGCTCTAGGCAACTCCGGCGGAATCTCGGACACCATGAAGCCCTCCCCTCCCGAACTGCGCGCGAACGACAAGGTATTCCGGGTGGTCGACGCATGAAACTCCTGTTCATCCGGCACGCCGATCCCGACTACGCCATCGACTCGCTTACCCCCAAGGGTTGGCGCGAGGCGGAGATGCTTGCCGGATTCCTGTCGGAAATCGACGTGCTCGCCTATTACGTCTCGCCGCTGGGGCGGGCGAAAGACACCGCCTCCCTCACGCTCGCCCGCACGGGGCGCACGGCGACGGAGTGCCCCTGGCTGCGCGAGTTCACCCCGGCCATCCGGCGTCCCGGCTCCCCCGGCATCGCGCCGGTTCCCTGGGACTGGCTGCCGCAGGATTGGACGGCGGACGAACGGTTCTACCGGCGCGACCTCTGGGCCGAGCCGGAAAGAATGCGCGAAGGCGGCGTGCGCGAGGCGGCCGACGAAGTCGCACGGGAATTCGATGCGCTGCTTGAAACCCATGGCTACCGCCGCGACGGCAACCTCTACCGTGCGCTGGCGCCCAGCAATGCGACGCTCGTCTTCTTCTGCCATTTCGGCGTCGAATGCCTGTTGCTCGGCCATTTGCTGGGCCTCTCCCCCATGGTGCTCTGGCATGCCACGTGCGCGGCGCCATCCTCGATCACGACGGTCGCAACCGAAGAGCGGCGCGAAGGCATCGCATGCTTCCGCATGCTCTCCTTCGGCGCCACCCCCCACCTCGCGATCCACGGCGAGCCGCCCGCCTTCGCCGCGCGATTCCGCGAATGCCATGCGAACGATGCGGAGCGCCGCGATTGACCCGGCAGCGAACCCTCACCCCCTCCCCCTGGACTGCCATCCCCATGCGAACGACATCGACCCCCACACTGGAAGACTTCCGGGCAAGCCGGGAAACCTTGGTCGGAATCGACTCCGACGGGTGCGTTTTCGATACGATGACCGTGAAGCAATGCGTCCATTTCCACCCGCTGATCGTTTCGTCCTGGCACTTGGAAGCCATTGGGAAGGAAGTCCGGGAGACGGCCGAATTCCTCAACCTTCGCTCCTGCTGGCGCGGCCGCAACCGCTTCACGAACCTTCTCCTCACCTTCGAAATGCTGGCGCGCCGCGCCGATGTCGCGGGGAAGGCGCCGCTCCCGCGCCTCGATTCCCTGAGAGCCTACTGCGAGTCGGGGGTGCCGCTGGGCAACCCGTCGCTGGAAGAGGCCGTCCGGGCGACGGACGACGCCGAACTGCGGCGGACGCTGGAATGGAGTCTTGCGGTGAACGAGGATATCGCGCATCGCATGCGCCCCATCCCGCCCTTCCGGTGGGCGGTCGAAGCCCTGCGCCGCATGCAGGGGCACAGCGACACGCTGGTCGTCTCCCAGACCCCCTTCGAAGCGCTCTCCCGCGAATGGAGGCAACACGGCATCGACCACCTTGTCGCCGCGATCGCGGGGCAGGAGGCGGGCTCGAAGACGACCCAGCTGCTCGAAGCGGCGGCGGGCCGCTACAAGCCGGGACGCATGCTCATGATCGGCGATGCGCCCGGCGATCGCGCCGCGGCCCGGGAGGCGGGCGCCCTGTTCTATCCCATCCTTCCCGGACGCGAGGAGGAATCCTGGCGCCTCTTCTGCGAGCGCGACTACCCCCGCTTCCTGGCGGGAGAACTCGATGCCGCGACGCTCGACGCGCTCCAGGCGGAGTTCGACGCCCTCCTCCCCGACACGCCGCCCTGGGAGGAAACACGGCCGACAACGCCGGATGACGCAGGCTGAGCGCGCCTAGGCGAGGAAGGGATTGAAGGCCCGCTCGCGGGCGATGGTGGTGCGGGGCCCATGGCCGGGGCAGACGACCACCTCGCCGGGAAGCGTCATCAGCCGTGCCAGCGAGTCCTGCTGCCGGCGCATGTCGCCGCCGGGAAGGTCCGTGCGCCCCACCGATCCCGCAAAGAGCGTGTCGCCGGCGAGCAAGACCTTCTCCCCGCCCAGGTAGTAGCACACCGAGCCGGGCGAGTGTCCCGGCGTATGGAGCACCGCAATCTCCAGGCCGCCGACGGAGAGCGCGTCCCCGTCGTTCGCGGCGCGAAGACCGGCCGGCACACCGGGGACGCGCAGGTAGGGCGGGATGCGGTTGACGGGCGTGAAGGCCCACTCGGCATCGGCGGGATGGAGGTAGACGGGGAGTTCGGGCGTCGCGGCGAGCAGGCCGTCCAAGGCGGCGATGTGGTCGATGTGGCCGTGCGTGAGCAGCGCGCCCGCGAGGCGGATGCCCAGCGATCGGGCGGTTTCAAGGATGTGGTCGGCCTCGTCGCCCGGATCCACCACCAGCGCCTGGGCGGGATCCTTCCAGAGCAGTGCGCAGTTCTCCTCGAACGCGCCGACCGTGAGCCACCGGATGTTCATGGTTCCGTCCTTTCCTTCCGTGCGTCGAGATCCACGAAGGTCGTCCCGTCCTTGCGCCCGAGGAAAAGCCCGTAGCTGCCTTGGAAGCGGACGCCTCCGCGCGCGGTGTCGTCCCAGTCCAGTTCCGAACGGGAGAAGAAGAGGCGGTCGTCGATGCCGTCGCCCTTCACGTGCACGCCCACGATGCGTCCGCCGGCGTCCCGGAGCGCTTCGGCGGAGAGCGGCGCCGCGCCGGCGACGAGGGGGCGGAGCACGGCGGCAATGCCCTTCGGCGAATCGCCCGCGAGGCGAAGGTGGCGCATGGTGAAGGTCGGCGCGCCGTGGAACTGCAGGATGGCGTCCTGGCGGATTTCCTCCTCGTCGAAGAGCTGGTCCGGCAGCAACACCTGCAGATCGGTGCCGTAGCGGCCCTTGAACCGGTAGTCGCCGGGGCCGGCGACGGCGTGTTCGTCGGAGACGGCCTGGACGTTCCAGTGGGTCTTGACGCCGGCAGGCAGGCGGAGCTCGTCGTGCAGCACCACGTAGCCGGCGTCCTTCACCCAGCACACCGAACGGGAGTCGGCGGGATTCGGCTCGTTGAAGCGGTCGAAGGCCACTTGGACGAGGAAGTCGTCGCAGGCGTCGCTGAGGAAGACGGGGTCCTTCGCGGTAAGGGCCTTGGGATGGACGCCCTGGCAGAAGTCGGCTTCGGGCAGGCTGGCGAAGCGTTCGACGTGGCCGGGGGCCAGGGGGGACTGCGAATCATGGAAGGCGAGCGTGGTGTGGCGCCAGGTTTCGCCCGCCTCGCCGCCGTCGTAGACCAGCGGCTTGCCGTCCGCGAAGAGGAGGAGGCTGCCTTCGGTGTTGTGGTAGCGATAGCCGCCGGGGCCTTGCTTGAACAGGAGGTAGAACTCCTGCGGGGTGTCGAAGCGTCCGCGGAAAACGGCGCCGAAGCCTTCGAGGCGGCGGCTGGCGAGCGGCTGCGGCGGGGAGACGGGTTCGAGATCGCTCGCGTCGAGCGATGCGAACAGGAGCGGCAGGTTGCCGAACCCCAACCCGACGGAACCGCCCGTGCGGTAGGCCCAGAGGAGCTGGTCGGCGAGGACGGGGTCGCTCTCCCGCAGGACCTGGCCCATCAAGGCGAAATGCTCGGGGACGGCGGTGCCGAGTCCGGCGTGGTCGCCGATGGGCGGCAGGCGGCGCGAGGCGGGCTCGGCGCGGTAGGCGGCATCGTCGAGCGGGCGCGTCATGGCTTCGTCGGAGGTGGGGAAGGCGGGCGTAAGGAGCAAGATGCCCCACCGCATGAGGTCGGGGAGGCGCTCGATCGACGCAGGGTCCAGGCGGCCGTCGCGCCACAGGTGGTAGAGCAGGTTGATGCGGCATTTGAGGGCCTGGAGGTAGTAGCAGGCGGGGTTCTCGTACCACTTGCCGCTGCCGGGCGTGCAGTAGGCGTCGAGGGCCACGCGCGTCCGTTCCGTGGCGTGGTCGGCCATGGCGTCTGCGTCGGGTTCGCCGGCGAAGACGAGGCCCACGGTGCCCACGACGTCCACGCGATCCGCCTCGAAATTGGCGTTGCGCGCGCCGAACCCCCAGTTCATGAAGTCCTTCTCGCAGTACATGTGGCCCATCAGCAGGAGGAAGCGGCGGACGAGGCGCTCCTCCTGTGCGGTGAAGCACCCGCTGGCGGCGATCAGGTCGTAATCCTCGGCCCAGGCGGTGATGGGGCGCGCGCCGACGGGCGAGTACATGTCGGAATGGTCGCGTCCCAGAAGGGTCATGCGCGCTCGGATCCGCGCGACGCCCACCAGTTCGAGCTTCTTGCGCCATGCGACCAGCGGATCGCCGTCCACCGCGAAGCGAAGGCCCGTGGCGGGGCCGTGCACCTTCCCGGAGCAGATGCGCTTCCAGGATTCGGCGAAGGCCGGGTCGAAGCGCTTTGCGCGCAACGCGCGAAGTTCGGCCCTGCGGGCGACCACGCGGGGACGCTCCGCGGCATCCTGGACGTCGAGGTTCCAGCGGGCGAAATCATCGAGGCGCGGGGAGCCGAACTTGTGGTGCGAACGCGCAAGCTCCTTGTCGGGGCCGTCGTTCGCCGCGAAGGAAGAGGCCAGCAACCCCCACTGGCGCTCGCCGTCGAAGAAGGCGAAGTGGAAGGCGGCATCGCCTGCGGCGGACGTGCGGACGGTAATCATCGACACGGTCGAACCGATCATCTCGGGGTATGGCCAGTCGAGCTCGCGATTGCCGTCGATCGGGCCATGCGAGAGGCGTTCGAACTTGCGGTCGATCCACTCGCCGCGGCGGAGGGTGAAGACGGCGATGTAGTCCTTCTCGTCGAGGCCGTCGGGGGTCATCGCATAGCCGAAGTCGCAGGTGGCGCGCCACCACATGACGGATTCCTGGAGGCGCGCGAGTTCGCGGTCGGCCGCATCGAGCGTGCGCCAGTGGGGCGACCCGTTTTCCGCGCCCCAGTAGGCATAGCCGCGCCCGCCGGAGAATTCGGGGAGCGAGAAGTCGAAGGCGCCCTCCAGATCCGGCGGCGGTGTTTCGCGGGCGAGGAGCGCCTCTTCGCCCTGGAGGAAGGCGAGGTCGAGGCGGAAGGGCGAGCCGTCCGAGAAGGCGAACTCGATGCGGAGGCGCGCGGCGAGCGGCCCTTGCCCGAGGATGGTGGTGCGCCGCGAGGCCACCGACACGCCTTGCGGAAGGACGAAGCGGCCGCGGCCGCGCCACACGCCATCCGCCGCCCGCACGGAAACGATCGGCGCGATGCCGTCGTCGCCCCGCGCTTCGCCCCAGGCGATGCGGAAGGCGGCGCGACCGGTGTCGACCACGGCGGTGCGGCCGTCGGCGTCGGGCGTGATCGCCAGCGACGGGAAGCCCCCCTGCGCGGCGGACGACAGTTCGCAGACCGAGGCGATGTCCGTGCCCAGGGTGGCGCAGTGCCCGACGGTTTCGTAGAGTCCGATCAAACGGTCCGAGCGGGCGGGCAGTTCGGGAAGACAGAGCACCTGGCCGTCCGCGAGCGTCTGGAAGGGCGCAAATCGCGGCGCGCCGTTTTCCGGGCCTCCCGGGCTTCCGTTTGCGCGGCGTGCCGCGCGCGGATCCAGGAGGACGAGACGCGCGTCCTTCGACGGCGTCCGGGCGACCCGGAAGCGGTAGGGCTGGCGCGGGAAATCGTAGTCGAAGGGATTGCGCAGCCGCTCGACGTGTACCTTGCGGTAGGGGACGCCGTCGTCGAGGAGGAGATCGGGAAGACGGTCCGGGAAGGGCTCCGGGCGTGCGCTGCGCCACTCGTCGAGCATCGCGTCCACCACGGTGGCGGTGTCGGCCGCGACCTCCACGCCGATCCGGAAGAAGCGGGTCGCGATGTCGAAGGCGTCCTCGTCGAGGCGCGCCGCGAGGAAGGCGTGGCGGCCGACGGGGACGGCGTCGAAGACGTAGCGGCCCTCGGCGTCGGCAACCGTCTCCAGCCCGCGAACCTCGCCGATGACCGGCTCGTAGTGCATCTCGGGTTCGTCGTAGGTGGCGGGATCCTTCTCCTTCATTTCCACGGCAAGACCCAGCACGACGGTGCATGCGGAGGCGGGGGAGCCATCGGGCAGGAGGAGCGTCCCGCGGACGACGCCGGTCGCGGGGGAAGCGTCCTCCGTTGCGCCCGGAGCCGGCTCGAAGCGTTTGCGGAGCGCCTTCGCCTCGTCCCAAAGGCTGGCGGCATCGAGGGCGTCGGCGAGGCGTGCCACCTGTTCCGGGGCGGGATGCCCGGGAAGCGTCCGGACGGCCTTCCGGATGTCCCCGGAGATGCGGTCGCGCAAGCCTTGGGCGTAGGACTCGTATCCCATGCCGGCGGCGGCTTCGGACGAGCGCTGGTATACGTCGTAGGTGAAGAGCATGCGCATCACCGAGACGCGCGCGAGGAGGAAGTCCAGGGAGGATTCGTCCGCGATCTCCGAAAAACGCCGCAACGCGGCCTTCGCGGCCTCGACATCGCCCAGATAACGGAAGATGTCGCATTCGAGCACGAGCGATTCGGGGGTGTCGGGAAGACCGTCCGCACGGGCCCGGAGCAGCATGCGGCGGGCGGTCTCGTAGCGTCGGGCGGCGTAGGCGGCGCGGATGGCCGCGAGGGGGGAGGAGGTCGAAGCGTTCATGGGGATGGCAGGGTCGGGGAGTCGGAAGATCGGCGGCGAGGGAGGGGCTGGGTGGCGACCGGCCAGTCGTCCGTGCGGAAGGGGCTGGCGGGGAGGCCTTCCGCATTGAAGAGATTGGCGCCGGCGGGGCCGATCTCCCACGCGTAGCGTACGGCGACGGGTTCGGGCACGTCGGGGGAGCGCACCACGACGGTGTCGCCGTCGATGGCGGCCTCGCCCCAGACGAAGCGGCGGTCTTCGCCTGCGATGGCGAAGCGGGAGAGCGGTCCGTCCTTGGCGACGAGGCCCCCGCCGACGTTCCGGAAGCGGAGCCGGACGGTATCGCCTTTCACCTTCATGCCGGCGAAGACGGGGCCGCTGTACACCAGATCCTTCTCCCCATACTCGATGGCGCGGGCGGCAAGGGCGAGGCGGCGTCCGACCTCCCGCTTGTTCCGGGGGTGGATGTCGTGCGGGTCGCCGATGTCGATGGAGACCACCTGCGCGGTCTTCGGGAGCGACAGGGCGAGCGACTGCGCCTCGCGCACCACGGCCCAGTCGTGGTCGCCGGGCTGTCCCAGCGGTCCGCCGAGGCTGGCGAGCTGCACCCAGAGGAAGGGGAAGTCGCGGCCCCAGCGGTCGCGCCAGCATTGGATCATGGCGGGGAAGAGTTCGCGGTATTCCCAGGCGTTGCCGGAGTTGGATTCGCCCTGGTACCAGATCGCGCCGCGGAAGGCGCACGGCGCGAGCGGATGGATGAAGGTGTTGTAGAAGGCGCAGGCGAGATTGGGATTGTTCGGATTGCCGGGAGGGATGGGCAAGGGGTGGGTCGCGCGGAAACGCCAGGCGCCGGCGAGCGGAAGGCGCGACGAGGCGTCGTGCCCCTGGTCCGGCGCAATCCAGAGCGAATCGGCGGGGGAACGGAATCCGCCCTCCCCCATCCCGTCGTACACGCGCACGGCGAGCACGACGGGGCCCGCCTTCACGAGTCCGGCGGGGATGGCGTAGAGGCGCGGGGCGGTGTAGTGGTCCATGTCCTTCGCGAGCAACGAGCCGGTGCGCCCGATTTCGACGCCGTCGAAGAACGCGATGTCGATGTCGTCGATGGCGCCGAGCGAAAGCGTGAGTTCGCGGCCCGCCCATTCCGCAGGGATGTCGACGGCGCGGCGGTACCAGGCCTCTCCGTTGAAATGCTCCCGCCCGATGCCGGCCTTCTCCCAGGCGCCGGGCGCGTCGAGGGAATCCCAGGAGGCGTCGTCGAGTTCCGGCGCGGCCATCGAGGCGAGGTAGGCCGCATTCGTCTCGAGGGCGGCGATGGAGGCGGCGACGGCCTCGTAGGCGGCGGTCCGTTCGTTGAACTGGTCGCACCGCGCTCCGAAATCGCCGTCCGCGAGGGTGTCCAGCTCCGCGAGGTCGTAGGCCTTGAAGGGGAAGCGCGCGAGCGTCTCCTCGCCGGTCCAGGCCTCGATCCGCGTGCCGCCTTCGGAGGCGTTGAGAAAGCCGACGGGCACGTCGAAGCGCTCCATCAGTTCGCGGGCGAAGAAGAAGCCGACGGCCGTGAAATTCGAAGCGGCGGAGGGGCTGGAGACCACCCAGCCGCCGTGGTTGAAGTCGGGCGTGGGGCGGCGGGCGACCTCCCCGCGCACCAGGCATTGGCGGAGCATCGGGAGATCGGCGGCGGCAATGGCCTCCGCGGCGTTGTCGGCGTCCCGGAGGTTGAACTGCATGTTCGACTGTCCGGAGCAGAGCCAGACATCGCCGAAGACCACGTCCGAGACGGTGTTCGTGGTGCGTCCGGCAACCGTGAGCGTGCGGGGGCGGCCGTGCTCGGCGGGATGGGGCGGGAAGGTCACCTGCCAGCGCCCGTCGGCGTCCGCGACGGCGCGCTGCGGAGGCTCGCCGTCGAACCAGGCTTCCACCAGGCCGCCGGGGTCCGCCCAGCCCCAGACGGGAAGCGGGCGGTCGCGCTGGAGCACGGCGTGGCTGGCAAAGAGCTTCGCGAGGCGCACGTTCCCGGCGTCGGGCGCGCGTCCGGGGAAGAGCGCGGAGGTGGCGCGAGGGCTTGCGCACCCCGCGATGATGGCCAGGCTGAAAGCGACGGGAAGCGCGGCGGGACGGAATCGGTGGTTCATGGGAAACCTTTCCAAAGAGCGCAAAAAACGAAGCGGCGGCGAAGAGGCGTCCTAGTGGCCACGACGCGTCCCGCCGCCGCGTCCGCCGCCATGCGGGGCGGGGAGGCGGCACTTCCCGCTGTTGTCCTCGAGCCAGAGGCTGCCTTGCTTGCGGAAGGCGGGGTTCTCCCATCGGCGGAGGATGTTGCAGTAGCGGCACCCGTCCTGGAGGGTGCCATGGGCGGTGTAGGGGGGGAGATGTTCGGCGAGATGACGGCGCCACGGGAGGTCGAACGCGCCGGTATCCGAGCCGGAGGCGGTGTCCACGGGGATGAGCCGCACGGCACGGAAGGCGGGGAAGAGCAGGCCGAAGGCGTTGGCGGGGAGGCGTCCCCCCTCCACGGAATCGGAGGCGAGATAGCCGAAGGGCTTGGCGGCGGCGGTCCAGAGCACGTCGTCGCGCTCCATCCCCGAGGAGGTCCCGATGCGGTCGGCGCTCGCGTAGACGCGCACCACGGCGTCCGCGCCGGCGACGTTGTATTCCCTCTTCACGGGGCCGACCACGGGGAAGGCGTCGGGCCCGTCCGCCTGGATGGCCTCCCAGTCGTGCCAGAGGGAATCCTCGTAGACGTACCACGTCTCGACACGCTCGAAGGCGTTGGAGAAGGCGTCGGCGGCGATGTCCCCGTCCAGCGACGCGGCGCCTTCGCGGAAGGAGGCCTCCCCGACGAGCATGCGGAGTCCGGTGGTGACGGGCGCGACGCCGAGGCCGAAGATTTCGCAATTGAAGAACGAAGGCGGATCGGGCTCGGGAAGCGGCTCCCACCACGTGTAGTCGGTATAGACGTCGAGGAGCGTGCGCGGCGGATTGTCGGAGATTTTCTGGTGGAGGAAGAACCAGCACCAGTTTCTTCCGGCGACGGCTTCGTAGAAGTCGCGGGTCCGGAGGATGTGGCCGCCGGTGGCGTCGTTGTAGAAGCGGGCGTTGTCGGGTCCGGCGGCGATGCCGTGCTCGGCGGCGGAACGGAGCATGGCGGCATAGGCCTCCCAGGCGCCGGGGAAGGGAGGGTCCAAGGCCTGCGCGCCGCCCACGGTGTCGCCATAGGACAGCACGCCGGAGGCATGGTCGCGGAGGACGTCGGAGAAGCCGGGGTCGGCGTAGAGGCGGTTGTTCTTGGCGGCGACTTGCGCGGCCATCAGGGCCACCATGGGGCCGGTGAGGCAGAGGCGCGCCTGGATGTTGGTGATGGCGTCCACCGCGGCATCGGCCGCGGCGGCCTCCGGGGTGCCGGGTTCGCCGGCGCCGGCGAGGACGAGGGCGTGCATCACGTTCAACTCGCCGATGAGGTTCAGCGTATCGCCCTGCCAGCGGGCGGCGGCGAGGGCCGCCGCGTCCCCGCCGTTCTGGGCAAGGGACTTCGAGGCGACGAGGCGATGGAGGTCCACGTTCCAGAGGAAGACGAACGCGAGGATGGTGAGCGCGAGGACCAGGAAGACGATGGCCTGGCCGCGCTTCCGGGGGGACGCGGGGGCGCGACGCGCGTCCGCCCCGCGCCGGGAAGAAAGGGCGTCCGATCGCGGCATGCCGCGAAACGCCGGATGTCGCCGCTCACCAGCCATGGTCTTCCAAATAGAGGGGATAGTGGCTCTCGATCTCCTGCCGGCCCCGGAGACGCAGCCGGCCTTCGTCCAGGGGGGAGCGCCCGGCCGTTCCGAAGAGGTCCAGGAGGGCCTTCACGTGGAGGTGGAGCGGGTAGGATTGCTCGACCGCCACCTCGTCCATCCTCGAGAGAACGAGGGGGGCGAAGCCGCCTCCGCCGAGGCCGGAGCCGCGGATGTCGTCCCAGTTTTCGTAGTCGAGGATCTGGTCGGCGGTGGGCTCGTTCGGAGAGTCGAGGTAGTCGCCCAGGCGGGCGAGTTCGAAGTCGCCACGTTCGCTGTGGGGATGGCTTTGCAGGGCGAGGTCCCAGACCGCGCCGGGGTTCCCGGAGGCGACGGCATTCCGGAAGGCCGCGCCGGCGAAGCTTTCGCCCGCGGGGACGGTCATGGCGCCGGCATTGGGGATGGCGGCCACGCGCATCGACTTGCGCACCATCCATCCATTGAAGCCGACGGCGCGCGCACGGGCGGCGCGCGCCGCGGCATGCCGCAGGATTTCGCGGCTCGCCGAGGCATGCGCGAGCTGGAAGAGGCCGAAGAAGAGCAGGCAGATGAGAAGGATGGCGAGAAGCGACTCGATCATCGCCTGCCCGCAGCGGCGGGAATCCGGCCTAGTTGAGCGTGCCGTCTTCCTGGAGGCTGCGGAGGCCTTCGCCATCGCTCACGTCCTCGTATGCGCCCTGGGCCTCGGAACCGACATCGGCATCCAGCGCGGAGGTGGCGCCGGCGGTCTTCTTGAAGATCGCCTTGCCGAATTTGCCGAAGAGCACGATGCCGGTAATGGCGATGAGCACCACGATGATGATGTATTCGACCATCGTCTGGCCGCTGCGGCGGTTGCGGGGTTTCTTGGACATGGATGGGTCTCCTTGGGAAGTGCCGGGTGGCGCCGGAGTCTAGGGATAGTCCGAAGAAACCAGCGTAAGCGTGCGGTCTGCCTGCAAGCGCAACGCGTACAGGAAGAGCGCCATCACCGCCACGACGGCCAGCAGGGACGCCGCGACGATCAGGTACTCGATCATGGCCTGCCCGGAACGCCCGCGTTTCCTGCGGGGCGACCACGGCCAGGCCGCCACATGCCGAATCACTTTCAGCAACATGCCATCACTGTACCCCAAGCGGGGCGGAAATGCAATTGCCAAACGTTTCGTCCGGGGACTCCGCGACCGACACCGCCGCGGGATTCCCCGGATCAGGATGCATGGAAGGTGCGGGCGCGGATCTTGGCGCGGACTTCATCGTCGAGGCGATGGTAGTATTCGGCGTAGCCGCCCACGCGCACGATGAGGTTCCGGTGGCCGTCGAGGTTCTTCTCCGCCTCTTCCAGCATGTCGCGCGACAGGCAGGTGATTTGCACCTGCATGCCCCCAAGCGAGAAGAACCCTTCGATGAGCGCCCGCAACGCGGGTTTCCCGAAGCCCGGCTGGAGGGTGAGGTTCAGCACGGGAATCCCGAGGGCGGCGGGGAGGTCCATCGCCGCCACGCTCTTCAGCAGCGCCGTCGGCCCGAGAGTGTCTTTCCCGTAGATCGCGCAAAGGGAATCGGCGAGCGCCTCCCCCGCCGCACGACCGTCCGGCGTGGCGCCCACGTAGCGGCCGCCCTGGCCGTAGGAGACGAAGAGGATCGACGCAGGCAGGAATCCAAGGCCGAAATGGGGTTTGCGGTTCCGAAGAAAGCCGAATATCTCGCGGGTGAAATCCCCGGCCAGCGCGTCGGCTTGCGGATGATTGATGCCGTGGCGCACGGGACAGGCCTTCATGCGGCGCAGGAAATCGGGATCGGAGGCCGCGAGTTTCGCGAGGAAGTCCTCTTTGGTGTAGTCTTGCCTCCGGTAGACGTGCTCCCGAAGCGCCAGCAGCGAGTCGACGGCGTTCACGATGCCGGCGAAACTGACGAGGCTCCAGGCGTAGCGGGCGCCGCCGTCGTTGAAGTCGCGTTCGTTGGCGATGCAGTCGTCCACGAGCAGCGTACGCATCGGGAGCGGGTTCCAGCGGGCGCGCTCGGCCTGCGAATTCGCGATTTCGCGCGTTACCGTGTCCACGGCGCCGGCGATGTCCGCCAGGTACGCGCGGTAGAAGTCGTCGAAGGTGGCGCATTCGGCCAGGCGGGCCTGGAGGGCCTTTTCGAAGAGGAAGGGCAGGTTGATGCCGGCATCGAGCGAGCCCACGTTCGAAAGCCCGGCGAGCATCGTCTCGGTGCAGCCGCCGCCGCAGAACCGCGACACGTCTTCGCGGCGGATTTCGGGGAAGCGGGCGAGGAGGCCGTCCACGATTCGCCGGCGGTTGTAGAACGAGGGCTGGGCCCCGCCGGCGAGGATGCAGTCGAGCGCCTCGTCCCAGATTTCGTCGGAGGTGTCGTCGCCCACGAGCAGCTCGATCATCGGACGGCGAAGGCCCCGGACGGCGCGCAGGCAGGGAAGGACGAGCGGGTTGGGGGTCATCCCCACGGCCATCGAATAGGCGTCCGTGGCATCGACGATCTTGAACCATTCGCGGAGAACCGGCGTGGGGTCGCCGTCGCGTTCCGCGTCGTAGTAAGGGGCCAGGCCGTCGGCGAGGCATCCTTCGTTGTCGCAGCCGTCGAGGAAGAAGACGAAGTTCCAGCAAACCATGGCCTCGTAGAAATCGCGTGCCGGGGCGAAGGGGACGCGTTCGAGGGCCGCGACAAGGCGGGGAGCGGCGTTTTCGGAGCGGAGCTTGGCCAGAAGGCGCCCATGCCAGGCGCGGATGCCGGCCAGCAGGTCGAGAAGGCCGTCCCGCAGGCCGTCGTCTTCCATGGCCTTGACGCGCGCTTCGTAGCCGTCGAGCCCTTCGGCGAGCACCCGCTCGTAGTTCGGCGTGGAGTGGGTGTACATGTTGCCCGCGACGGAATGCTGCCATGGCACGGTGGACTGGTAGCGGAAGAAATCCGATTTCGCGAAGGTGTCCTTGAGCGCCGGATCGGCGGCTTCGAGACGTTCCCAGTCGACCGCGATCTGCAGGTACGTCGAACGCACCGCCACGTCGCAGGGAAGCGGCGAGCAGGGATAGAAGAGGCCGCCGCCATACGGGGGAAGCGGCGTCTGCTCGTAGTATCGGCGGAGGGCCCGGGCCTTGCGCGTGAAGAGGGGGCGCGTTTCGTCCTCGTAGAGTCCCGCGGCGTAGTATTCGCCGATACGGCGGAATCGTTCGGAAAGAGTCATGGCGGAAGAATACCACATTCCCCCGATCGGGCGCACCCTCCGATTGGGACACCCGGTTGAACCGGCCGCCCGGCAAACACCTTGCCATTCGTTGTCAGTATCGTGGCCTGCCACGGGGAGGTTGACGTGAAGAAGGCACATCCCAATTGCGGCACTTCCTGCCGTCGGCATCGAAAAAACGGATGCGATGCAGGTTCGTGTCCAGAAACTTCAGCCGGAGGGAAAACCGCCGGCCTGCGCCGCATTCGCCGCCAATCGCTGGCAATGGGATCCGGACTTTATAGGTTGGCTTCCTGCAAAACTGGTAATCGTTCAGATCCATTCGCGCTGCCAATGAGGTCATGTCCGACTCTGCAATGCGGGTCCCGTTCAAGTCAAGTACCTCGACACGCGGGAACATGCCTGAAAGTCGAGCTTGCGAAAGCGCATTGTTGACGCTGAAGAGCAGTGAACGTGAATCCTCGTCATGTGCAATGTTCCAAACCACCAGTCCGTTCTTGAAATGGAGCGACGGCGTGGCGACCGGATGGAACGAGGACAAGGAGAAATCCGTTCCGGAAACGGAGCGGAAGCGCAGCCTGTTGGGGATGTGATGGAAGTTGCAGTTGGCAGGGATGGGGCACCGAATGCCATGCCGCGCGTCCTCGAAGGAAAAAAGGCCAAGCGGGAATCCATCCAAGTCAACCTCGACAAAATCATCCGCAGGTTCATCCCCCGGCGGGCAATCGATCGAGAAATCAATGACATTGTACCGACGGAGGATGTCGGGCCTGATGAACCGGAAGATTTCGTTCCGGGACACTTGCGGCGTGATGATCTGGTTGACGATGTAGCGATCGTCTTCGACAATCGTCGAAAGATTGTCTTGGGAGAATCTCGTGCCATTCCATGGGGAGTCTGGCGATAGAAACGCCTTGTCGACGACAACCAGTGGGGTTGGCCAGACCATTTGCAGCAAATCGATGCCTTCGAGCCGGGATTTCTCATCGTCCGCATTGACTTTCGCACATATTTTTCGCGAAAGGTCCGGGAACGTACCCTCCCAGGCGAAAACAAAGAAGTTTTTGTTTCGGGCAAGCTGCAGCATTTCACGCGAGGTGATTTCTCGATCGTGCATCGGGAAAACCGCGAGAACAGGCGGTTCGGGAAGGTTGTCGATATATTGGACCGAGGGCAGTCTGTCGATCGGCTCGAACCGGTGCAGGCCCGCACGGGCGGGGGTATGGGTGTCCGGCAGGCAGACTGATTCCACCCACACCGAGGCGAAAGCCAAGACAGGAATCGCCAGGGAGGCGAATCCCCGCAACTGCCTGTTGCGGACGCGACGGACAGAATCGAGCCATGAATCGAGTCCTCGTGCCGCCGCTACGACCATGAACAGCAGGACAAAGAACGAGAATCTCGATACAACGCGGAAGCCCCATAGCGCATGGCATTGCCGATAGAGAGTCCAGTATATCCGGTTTTGAGCGACCGTGCCGATCGATCCGACGCAGAAACTGGGGCCAAACGAAAAAACCATGGCAAATAGGGATGCGCATCCCAGCCCCTTGAAAAAACAATCGTTCATGTCGCATCCGCGAACATCGAAGACAAAGACAAAGGCGACCGCCGCCGCGCACGCAATGTAGACGGAACATACGAATGCGTTGATGCCAAAGGGCGTTTCCCCCGCGACATTTGCAGATACGCCTTGAACCAGAAACGCACACAAGGCCACGAGCAGGGTCCACAGGATTACGTTCTGGGCCACGAATCGCTTGCCCGATCCGCGAACGGATGCGACGTGTGAACGAATCAACTCCCACGATGCCAGCAGGAAGACCGCGAGGGTGGGATATGCGCATGCTTCGTTTTGGATCGTCTTGTCGAATGGCGGCCATTTTACCCGATAGGGCGGCACGATATAGCTGGCTGGTTCCAGCACATGCCGTTTGACTTCCCCGATTTTCCGGACGAGCATGTTGCTGTCAAGGACCCTCGCATAGGGCCAGAGGAAATACCCTGCCAGAAGGATTCCCAGTACGCCTGCAACCGCGAGCGGGAGCCAGAACTTCCCGAACGATGGAAGTAATTCCTTCCAGGATTTGCGGAACAAGGGAATAACGATGAATGGCAGGAGGAACAACAGGAATACCGCATGGTACAGCTCGGACATTGCCTGCAGCCACAGCGACAGGCAGCACGACACCGCATGGCCAATGCTTGGCCGCTTGAAGTAGCGAACCAGAAACAGCAGGAAGAGCATCACGCCAAAATTCAACTGCATGTTGAATTCGACGATATAGCGCAACTTGTACGGCAGGATCGTAAAGATTGCCGCCAACGTGAAACTCGCAATGCGCCCGACTCCCAACTCCTTCAGCAGAAGCCACATGCATGTTCCAGACAAGGCCCAGAACACGAGGAAGCAAATATTGTACGAGAGAATTGGGCCCGCATGGAAGACTCCCGCCAGGAAGGCGGCAAGGAAGGCGGGCGGATAATGCAACCCTTCGAAATAGAATCCCGAAGGATAGGGATAGAACATGTTAGTATTGCCGTCAACCGGCAGAAGACGCCCGTGAAGGAGTTCCCGGGCCGTAAAATCCAGGCGCCAGGCATGCAATGGAGGATCCCAGTGGGCAAAGAGGCTGTCCCTGAAAGTCATGCACCACGGCCACGTCGCAAGGACAATGATGGCCGTCAATTCCAGAGTGACCAGAAGAAAAGGCAATAGGCGTTTCTTCTCCATGGGATTCTCTCCGTCAATTATTCCATACCGGCCATAATTTAGATAATAGGATTACTCTCCGCAAGTCTTTTTGTCGATCGATCGGCCGGCGACACTCGGCTGGCGACAGGGGGCGTCAAGGGTCGGGACGAGCGCCTGCTCGCCCGCTTGCGGCTTGCAGCCCTGAAAGGGCGGGATCGTCCGGGCCTTGGGCCCTTGTGCTGCGACGGGACGGGAGCATGGGCGTCCCCGCCCCCGCATCCCTGCTCGCGCCAAAGGGTGTGGTGAGGGGGCGCATCTCCGTTTTGCTACCGGCTACGCTGGGACTGCTGCCTGGGCGCAGCAGTGGTGGAGCTCCCCGTTGACGTACCATATGTACGCCTTCAGGAATGACTCGAGCCCGACTGCGGACCAGAACTGGCCGCACCGCTTGAAGCGGTTCTGCAACTGCGAACAAAGCGATTCGACCGCGCCGCTTCCGATGGGGCGCCCCAGCCTGCGCTGCCTGAGGTAGTCCATGTGGTCCTTGTGCTTCATGAAATATTCCGTCTCGCGTTGCACGGCCTTCGCGTCCCAGCATCCATCGCCTTCGTGCGCCTTGAGGATATCGAGTAGCGTCTTCCCCCCGTACCGCTTGAGCTTCCTGCAACGCTCCGAAAGCCATGCCTTTCGCGCGGGCTCGTCGTCCGGGAAGAGCGCCGCGGCGAGCGCGCCGAGATGCTCGGTGGCGTGGTAGTAGTCCAGCGTCCCTTCGGCGATGGTGGCGAACCTGTCCTCGAAGATGTTCCAGAGGTAGGTGCCGCCGTCCATGACGATGTAGACGAACTTCGCCTGCATCATCCCCATCCGCCGCGCCTCGAATTCGACCTTCCGGCCGAAGTCGACCGGATCCGTGCCGGCCGGCATGCAGACTGCGTGCTTGGTGACAAGCACGCGCCTTCCCCCGCTTGTCTCCGCGGCGTGGGCGAGCTTGAAGATTGTCGCCGACTTCATCTCGCGCCATTCCACGCGCTCGGCGGCTCTTGGGTTGCGCTTCCCCCATCCCGCCCCGCGGTGCCGGGCGAACCAGCCGTCCATCATGATCACCAGCGTGTCCTCGCTCCCCGCCGCCTCCTCGCAGAGCCGGGGAAGCTTCCCTTCCTCGCAGCGCCCGGCGATGTCCCTGACGACGTCCATGACCTTGTCGTCGCTGACGGGGCACCCCCATTCCCTGCAGAGCTTCGAGGCTTTCTCGAACGATCCCGTCTCCATGGCCGTCGCCGCGATCCTCATCTCGAACGCGGGGGAGACGCAGCCGCGCCTGCCGCCGAAAAAGCGCAGGCGCATCGGCGTCTCGTACCGACCGGACGACCGGCAGAGCCCGTTCTTCACTTTCAGTTCAACCGGCCCGAACCCGGTCGCGACCCTCATGCCGATCGTCCTGGTCTTGACGAGCGGCTTCCCGTCGCTTCCCTCGGAGGGGGTGCTCTCCGCGAGCCTCTGCAGGTAGTCTTCGTACTCCCTGCGGGCCAGTTCCATGTGTTTGCGCTGGATTGCCTTTTCGGCTTCGATCAGGTTTTTGCAGGTTTCCATTGTCTTTCCTTCCTTTCGCGCTTGATACTATAGCATTCGAATGCTATAGCATCAAGCGCGAAAGGAGAAACCAGATGGAAAAAGACACCTCAGGCGATGAAGAGAAGATTCGTGCCATCAAAGAGCAGATCGTGGCTCTCGGGCCCATGCGCCCCGGACGGCTCAGCGTGCAATACCAAAAGCCCAAGGAGAAGGCCGGGCCGTTCTACCAGATCAGCTACACGATCCAGAAGCGAAGCCGCTCGGACTATGTACGCGAAGCCGATCTGGAACGTGTGAAGGCAGAACTCGAAAACTACCAGACGTTCAAGCGCCTTTGCGAAGAACTGGTTCTGGCCTCGCTGGCACTGGCAAAGTCGCGACAACGCTAGCCCCTCAAAACCTGCCCCAGTCTTCCCGATGGACGAGGTGGGGAGCAAAACGGAGATGCGCCCGTGGTGAGGTTTTGTGCTTGACGCCTTTCCACCTCCTTCGCATCATGGCGGCATGGATGGGGGTCGGCTCGTCCCGCCGCCCCCCGGCATGCGGCAACGGTCTTTGCGGGAGTCTCCATGGCGGGTTGTTTCCGAAAGTTGCATACGCTCCGCTCCGCGCGGCTCGCCGCGGTGTCGGCCGGCGCCGGGCTCTCCCCCGGCGGCACGAACACCCTCCGCCTGCTCCGCGGTTGCTTTTCCGTCAGCCCGCCGCCGCTCGACGGGGCGGACGCCGCGCGGCTTGCCGAGGCGGTCCGGGCCAAGCCCGCCTGTTCCGCCGCCCTGTGCGGCCTGCTGTCCGGGCGCCGCGAAGGCTGGCTGGCCGAGGACGTCCGGGCGCGGCATCTGCTGGACTCCGGGAAGGCCTCCGAGGCCGCCGCCGCGTGGGAGGCCATGCTCCGCCGCCGCCGCGGCCCGCCCGACCGCATCGCCTTCGCGCGCTGCGAGGCGCTGGCCGCCTGGAAGCCGGGGAAGGGCATCGAGGCGCTGGAGGAGTGGCTGGAGCGCTACAAGGACTCGCCGCTGCGCGAGCGCGCCGCCGCCTGCCACGCCCTGCTGCCGGCCCGCCATGGCGACCCGGCCGAGGCGGCATCCCGCCTCGGGGCCTTCCTCGGGGAATACCCCGGCAGCCGCTTCGCGCCCGAGGCCCGGCAGGCGCTGGCCAGGGCGCGCGGCGCATCGGACCGGCTGGAACAGCTCCGGGCGGCGCAGGCCGCCAAGGAGGAGAGGCGCCGGCGCGACCCGGCGTCGGCCGACCTCGAACGCGCCGAGTCGCTCCTCTCCCAGGGACGCCACGCCGACGCCGAAAAGGCCTTCCTGTCCTTCCGCGACCGCCGCCGCCATCCGCTGTGGGGGCGCGCCTGGCATGGCCTCGGCAAAGCCCGCCACGCCCGGGGCGACACGCAGGGCGCTCTCGCCGCCTGGGACGACCTCTGGCGGCGCTCGCTGGCCGACACCAACGTCCTGTGCGCCGCCCGGGCCCGCCGCGCGGCGGGCGACGCCTGGCTCGAGGATCTCGGCGAGCCGGCCCGCGCCCTGAAGGCCTACGACGAAGCCGCGTCCCGCACCGACTTTTCCGACCCCGCCTTCGACCTCAACCGCGGGCTCGCCCTGCTGATGCTCGGGCGCGCCCCGGAGGCCGCGGCCCTCTTCACCCGCCGCCGCGACGCGTCCGCCGGCGACAAGGCCGAGTTCCTGCGCTGGGACCGCCTCGCGAAGGAGTGCGCCGCCGGACGCCTGGCGCCGCCCCCGCGCGGCCTGCTCCCCGACCAGCGCCGCGCCCGTACCGACCTGGCGATGGCCGACGCCCTCCTCGCGGCCGGCGAGCCGGCCCGCGCCCTGAGGCTCTACCGCCGCGCGTCCGCCCCCCTGGCGGGCCACGAGGGGGCCGACCGGTGCGACCTGGGCATGGCGCTCGCCCTGGCCGCCCTCGGCCGGCCGAAGGAGGCGCTCGCCCTCTACGGGCGTTTCACGGGCGAACACGGGCGCAGCCCGCTGGCCGCCGGAGCCCTGCTCCGCGCCGGCACGCTCTGCGCATTGCCCCGCGTGAACGACTTCAAAGGCGCCTGCCAGTGGTTCGCCCGGGTCGTCGAAAACCACCCCGGCACGCGCGAGGCCGAGGCGGCGGAGTTCTATGCCGCCAAAAGGCTCCACGACCCCTTCGACGACGACCAGCGAAACGACCGTCCCCGATTCCCGCATGGCAAGCCCGTCCATCCCGACATCACGCTCTCCCGACATCACGCTCCATTGGGAGGCGGGGAACCCGCTCGCCCTGCTCGGGGGAACCACGGTTTACACGAACAAAATCGAGATCGACGCCGGGGAGGTCGACTGGCCCCTGGATTACGCCGTCATCCCGCGTCATTCGGCCATTTCCTTCGCCATCGCCGCCGAGGGCCAGGCCGCCGAGGGCGGCAAGGCGGTGGACATCGTCCACGGGCGCGTCGTCGACGTGGACCTCGACGTTGACGCCAACCACGACGGCAAAATTGATGACGCCGACGAGCCCTTGGAGGTGGACCCCGGCGGCTATGTGTGCGTCGGAACCAACAACCTGACGCCGGTCACGCTCAAGTTGGAGCCCGTCGGCCTGCCCGGCAAACTGACCCTCTCGGCGACGATGGGTGGGGACCGAATCCGCATCTGGAAAGACGCCGGGCGCGCGACCGAGGTGATATTGACCAATGGCTGCGCCCAGGTGGCTCCCGGCACGCTCTACGTCGAGGGGGTCACCAACAGCGCCGCCCTCCGCGACGTGGAACTCCGCCTCGAATACGACGAGAACCCGGAGGGCCAGAATAACCGCCTCTTCAAGTGCGAGGACAGGGTGAAGCTGACGGCCGTGAAGGTGGACTTGGATATCGACTCGGACAACAACGGAGCCATCGAAGAAGCAGACGAGGCCCAAGAACTTACCGAACCGGGCAAGTTGATCTATCTGAACCATGATGACGACAACAAGAACGACATAGAGGACAAGGCCGAGAACACTGCAATTGTCACTGATGAAGATGACCTCCAACCAATCAAGCTTGCATTTTCACCAAACATCGCTGGCGGAAAGATAATCCTTGCTGCTCCAAGTGGTGGGTCTCGGATTCAAGTTTGGGGAAACTCCACAAAAGGTGTTGCGAGTGAGAAAGTTGACCTGCCGAAGACGTGGACAATAGGCACTGACGCTGTCCCTGCAACACTCTATGTCGAGGGCATCGACCCCGGTGCTGCTCAATTGAAATTGGCTTACGAGGTTAACTCGGTCGAAGTTTGCAAGGACGAGATCAAGTTGGGCATCGTCAAAATTGAGTTCAAGGAACGGGGCGATACAAAATACGGTTATGATAACGGGACCGTTGACAACAACCCTGTTCCCAAATCGGTTGACACTCCCCCACAGAAGTATGACTGGGTAAACGTTGACAGAGACAACAAGACGACAGATGTGGACGTAGAGATTACTCCGGCGTCGTATGCCAAGTACGTTAATTTTATTAGCAGCGATGACGCAAAAACCACATGCAATCCTGTCGCAGCAACTGCAAATCCGCAGAAATTGACCATAACCGGCACAGCCTCGGGGACATCCCATGTCCAGACGCGACTTGGAACCACAACAGGTGCTAAAGGCACTCGGTTGAATGTGGCCTGTTACAAGCTGGCAGCCCTTAATGTCAATTTCTATAAGGTAAGTGCCACGGGGCTTGCGCCTGATGGTACCACGGCGGAACAATTCGAAAGTGGCGCGAATGCGTTCCTCAAGCGGGGTGTCAGTGAACTATCACTGACCGACAACGGCACCACAATAACTAACTACGATGACAACGCAAATTCTAAACTAGATATCGATGCAACGGCGGGGGATGGCGGAAGTGAATGGGTCAAGGTGACAGCGGCACTAGGGGCTCCTGTTGGGATGAAACTGCTTCATGTAAAGGCCTTGCGCGTTAACATCGGGGGAACATGGGTCAACGCAACAGGCTTACGCTATGGTGATTGGACGCTGGTTTCTGACGAGTCAACGAGCAAAGTCAGAACTGTCGCCCATGAGATGCTTCACAAGCTAGGACTGAAAGATACAGGCCCCAGTGGGAGCAACACTGCAAACATCATGTACTATATGAGCAATGGCACAAAGTACTTTGTGGGGTATTTCAAAGTGGAAGGCGTTCAGACTGGGTCTGGCACGTCTTACACCCCAAAACAACACGAGCTACAGTGGGAAATGATTTATCGGTGAGGAAAGGTGCTTTACAGATGAGAACGTTCTTGGCATGTTTTACTTTCTTCGCGTTCCAGGCCTTGGTGCGCGCAGAACCTGGCACTGTCGCAGAGGTCCTGAATAACCTCCGGAAGGGAGATGCCCGGGGGTTGCGGACTGATCAGTACACAAATGCGGCGAGTGCCGTTGCCTTTCTGGAGAACATCGGTGTTCTGGAAGACGAGAAGATCCGACTGAAGGTGGTGCGGTTCTCGGCAACGCTGATGCGTCGGGCGGCAAGAGCGGGCTCGCAGCAGGACGAACAGAACGTAGAAGCCTTCACTGGCCAGATGGTGAAGATCCTTAAGGCTGATCCATCTAGGCGTATCCGGGAAGAGGCCGCGAAGAGTCTTCTGGAAATGGTCTCCCCGCGTGTTCTCGATCGCTATCACGCCGTTCTACGTCTTGCGGCCGAGGAAAGGAAGGACATCGCTACGCTTCTTGTCTGCGCATCACTGCATTCCTGCGATGCAACGTGGTTGGCGGAATTGGTGCGTACAATGAAACCGGAGTCCCGGATGGAGAAGCGCCAAATCGACAGCATTCTGGCGCGGTGCGGGGATCAGGCTGCAACAGATCGTCTCATTGATGAAGCAGGTCATGCGCAGGGAATGAGCGATGTTGAGATTGGTGAGTTGGTCGCCGCTTTGGCCTTTGTGCCTTCCGAACGGGTTCAGATGTTTCTTGGACTAGGTCTTCGCTCTGACACTGTTGTTTCACTACCCGGGGGAGGCGCGATTCCCTGGCGCAACTGCTGTGCCCGTTCTTTGGTCCGAATGCACAGGCACGACGAGAGTTTTCCTGTAAAGAGGGACGACTACATGTATAGTGACGATGAGCTTGACAGAATCGAACAGTGGAGTGTGGTTACTCTCGGCATTGCCCCCCGTAGTGGAACACGGAGGAGCTTGAAAGTGACACCAGGTATTCATCAGTAGTGGCACAGGCATAGGTTCGCGGCAAGAGCGAAGCACCCGGAACCCTCTCTACTGGGTGTCCCCTCCGCTCTAGTTGTCTTTGGCTCATGCAATGATTTCATTGTCGTCTTTCAAATGAACATCTGGCACAAAGAATCTGTAAAACCCGTGAATCCGCACATCACGCTCCACTGGGCGGGGGTGCGCGAACTGTGCCTTCTGCACGGGGACGGGACGTTGTTCCCGAACGGCGGGCAGATCGACTCGCGCGCCGTTCCCTCCTGGCCCCTCCGCTTCCGCGTCGGGCCGCTCGCGCCGACGACGGAGTTCGTGGTGCGCCTTTTCGGCGAAGCCGACAACGTGACGGGCGAGAAGGCGGTGGACATCGTCCACGGGCGCGTCGTCGACGTGGACCTCGACGTTGACGCCAACCACGACGGCAAAATTGATGACGCCGACGAGCCTTTGGAGGTGGACCCCGGCGGACTGGCCTGCGTCTGCACGAACAAACTGACCCCGATCATGCTCACGCTTCAGCCCGCCGGACTGACCGGCAGGCTGACCCTCTCGGCAACGATGGGAGGGGACCGAATCCGCATCTGGAAAGACGCCGGGCGCATGATCGAGGTGGTATTGACCAATGGCTGCGCCCAGGTGGCTCCCGGCACGCTCTACGTCGAGGGGGTCACCAACAGCGCCGCCCTCCGCGATGTGGAGCTGCGCCTCGAATACGACGAGAACCCGCCGAACCAAAACAACCCCCTTTTCAAGTGCGAGGACAGGGTGAAGCTGACGGCCGTGAAAATAGATTTTGTCACTCCCGCCGGTGATCCGGTAAATGCCGCCGTGCAGTCGGGCGACGGGCAAAACGAATTCACCTACTCGACAGCCACTCCCGGCGTTCTGACGATGAACCTGAAGGCGCACGTCACACCGAGCGGTATCGCCAACCAGATCAAGGGCCTATGCCTGTTTACGGTTGATATGATCGCCGGTTCCACCTTGGCTTGGGGCTCGTCGAATCCTAACGGCAAGCCGACAGCGAACGGTGATGACCTGTTGGCGACGGTCACGTTCACCGGTTTGCCCGCGAACAATTCCGACTTCGGGGCCAAGAAGGCCGCTATCCACTTCAACGCCAGCAAGCAGGATGAAGCGAACTACGAAGTATTCTTTCCCCGAGATGTGGCGAACAATCCTGGTGGTTCTGATCCAAATTGGTTCTACTACTGGGGTCAGGTTTATGTGAATGCGAACGTTCAATATGTGGCCGCTGCGGCGGCCGGACGCGTACCTGCCATGACAGGCTGGACGTACAACTCTGTACCAAGCAAAACTCGCATTGAAATCGGTAGCGGACATCCCGCAAAATACAAATCCTATGGCATCGGAGAGGAAGCGTCGGGCATTGATCGCTACATAATGACGGGAATACATGAGGAGAAGCATGTGGCACAGATTGCTGCCGCAGATGCTCTTCTGCCTACCAGCGGTGCCGATTCCTTTCGCTTCGGTTGGTCATGGAATCAATCCACTCATAATCATTGGACAAAGGGGCCTGATGGGCAATGGGGTGTTGCCGGAGTTGATGATGACGGGAATGGTGTAGTTGATGACGCAGCTGTGGCACCACCCTTTGAACCTGGGAACGGTGACGACATCAGCCTCGACCGCGCAACATGGCCGTGGTGGCCAAATACGTGGACACTGCCCGGCGGAGTTTACGCCACCATCCATCCCATTGAAGGCGAGGCCGTCAAGGCTGCGGATGACGCAATGAATGAAAACGACTATGCGCCCCAAGATTGGGGCAAGCCCGGCAAGAACCACAAGACGGTAAACAAGTGGGATGATTGATTCTTTTCGGAGGAGAACATTATGAATAATCGATTAGTGACAATGTTGCAGGCGATTGTGTTGATGGTTATATTGCTAACCACAGGTCGAGTGTTTGCTGGAAATGCCGAAGTGGAAAACATAGACATGGTTGATACGAAACAGTTGCTTTCAGCGCAGACGATGGAGCGGAGTCAGGCGCTGGACAGGTTGACTGCAAAATATCGCGAGGTCTCGGCGTCGCTCTTAAAGACACTGGAGGAGGCCAAGACCGAGTTTAGAACGGATCGCCGTTATCATTCGCCTCTTCACTCCGCCATACTGGCAGTCGATGCATGGCAGGTGATTGATGCCGATGCGCTTCTCCTTTCGATGGTTGACTACGAGTTAGATCCAAGTTCCTTGCCATTGGGAATGGATGTACCAGGCGACTATTTTTATCCCGCAGCCAAGACGTTGGTCCGCTTGCGCGTGGACATGGCGAAAGTGGAACGAGCGCTTGGAGCCACAGAGGACCCGAAAGCGCTGAGGATATTGACATGGGTGTTACTTGAACGAGGAGAAGACGTCGAGAAGGCGAAGATGGCTTTAGCCGATGCAAGCGGCAAAAGTCATGGGGCCACGGAAAAGCGGAATATCAGCGAAGCGCTAGAGCTGCTCAACAACCCTTCGGAGTTGTTGCCGATGCCGTCGAGGGGTGACCATCCTTCATCGAAGTGACTGCTTTACGGCCTACGCACCTGACACGCCGCGTGCTGGAAGAAAGGCCACGCGGCGCGCCAGGTGCTCCGGCCTTGCTCCGGCGCTATCGCGCTTCCGGGGCACCTCCGCGCTGACGCGCTCCGGTGGTGGACTCGCTCACACGTTGCCCTTTCCGGCGCACCCCCGTGTTGCCTCCAGGCCGACACCTTGCATACATTGACAAATGGAATGACGGATTGATACGCTGTCCGCATGGAATCAAGCCTCTGCATGAATGGCGCGAATGAACGGACGGCTTGGGAATATGCCGTGTGTAGCGGCCAAGACAACCACGACGACGAGCCGCCGGAGGAGGATCCCGGCGGCTACGCCTGCGTCTGCACGAACAAATTGACGCCGCTCAATCTGAAGGTGCAACCAACCGACCTGCCCGGCAAGGTCAGACTCTCGGCGACGGGCGGCCAGCGCATCAGAGTCTGGGAGAACGCCGGCCGCACCGGCGAGGTGGTATTGACCAATGGCTGCGCCCAAGTGGCGCCCGGCACGCTCTACGTCGAGGGGGTCACCAACAGCGCCGCCCTCCGCGACGTGGAGCTGCGCCTCGAATACGACGAGAACCCGCCGGGCCAGAGCAACCCCCTCTTCAAGTGCGAGGACAGGGTGCGGCTGGTCGTCATAAAAGTGGACTTAGACATTTGGAACGGGGGAGCCGATTTGGACAACGGTGAGGCTGCCGGCCCCCAGGGGGCACAGGTCCCGGACGCCGACGAGGAATCCGTCGGAGCATACATCCTCGTCAACTGGGATGATGACGACGGTGACGGCAAAATCAATGGCACCGGAAGTGGCTGGATATCCTTTCCAGTGCCAGATCTCGACGAATCAACGGCCATTACCGACGAGGATAATCTAGCGCAGTTGAAACTCAATCTTACGCCGTTACTTGATCTTGGAACGGTTGAACTGGAAGTGAGTGGTACCGATGCGGGCAAGATCAAGCTCTGGACCGAGTCAACCAAAGGAACGGTGGTCACACTCACATCCAACAAGAAGACATGGAACCTATCAAACCCGACGCAGAAGAGCGAGTTTCAGAACTTAATGGCCAACAGCCTGTGGATCGAGGGAGTTGACGCGGGATCGGGTGAACGGGCTGCAACCTTTACATTGTGTTTCAAGGACAGTGGTGGAACTGAAATCTGCAATGACGTTAACAAGGCAACGTTGGTGATGCTGAATCTTGCGAACGTCGCTGGTAGAGAGGTTGACAATGATGCTCTTGCGGAGAGAGGGCATACGGCAGTAGTCGGTCGCTATGATGGCAGCTGCACCAAGGCCGATTTGCTCAATGCCGCGCACTATACACTCTATGAGGCAGATGGGGGTGGAGATTGGGCCGGCACAGAACCAGGACCACGTGAAGCCCTTCTTACTCATGTTACGGCCAGACCAGGCCGCGAGTTTTTTGGTTCATTGTCACCCTTCTTGACGTCGTACTACAACAGCTCGTCAATGCCTAACACAGCGCAGGGTTACAGAACTCGTTTGAAGATATTGCTGGTGGCCAGGCGCTTGATTGATAACACCGCCAGCATAGGATATACAAAGTTCAACGCTGTCCTACCCGGAAACTGGAACGGCAATTTGGGCACGATTACAGATCTCCGATGCGACGGGTTCGTCGAAGTCTGCTATGAGTGGTCGGGCGTCAATTCGTGGGGAAGGATCGCAGGAGGTGGAGCCCGGTACAGCATCCTCGTTGCAGGGAATCAAGATGACCATAATGAATGGGTATGGGGAGACGTCCCGCAAGATGGAGCGAGTGACTTCTGGGCATGGCTGATGCCGATAACACAGATCGGATATGCCGACACCTATATTGACAGCCATTATCCCCCATACACCAACGGTGACTTCGACTATACGGCGAACAATTTTGAAGGGACTTTCTGGGAGAGTGCCTTTTCCTCTCAACAACTCGTCATGCCAACGCTTTCAAATCCGTGAAAGGTAGGAAACAAATCATGAGGAAGACTCTCTTACTCTTGTGCGCCTCGCTCGCATTTTCCTTGGTGGGGCTTGCAAATGATGATGCTTTGTTGAAAGCTCTTGCAGCCGGAGATCGCACGGCCAGGAAGAATGCGGCAATGCAGATCGAGCAACGGTCAGTGAAAGACCTGCTCGCTCTTGCGGAAGAAAGCATTAAGAGCGAGAGCCTTGAACCTTCGGCAGCCATCTATGTCTTCCACCAGATACTGTGTGTTGCCTCTGAAAAGGGATTCACTGTTCATGATGCCGCTGCGTTGATCAGAATGCCTGGTGCTTCCGAGTTCAGGCAGGCACTTATAGACTGGATTAGAGAATTTGGAACCAAGAGAATTAATTCCGACGACGCTGCTGGAATGCTTCCTGAGATAGATGCGTATTTCCAGTCCAAGCAGGAGACTTTGCGATTCAGAACAACTGCACACAAACTGTCACGCGATCTGGCATGGAAGATCCGCGTCGACTTGAACGAGAAGGAGAACATGCAACCTGATCAGCGTGAGAAGATGAAGCAACTTCTCTGTGGGCATATCGATCACGTCTGCCAAGTTGTTGCCGACAGCACCGAAGCTGATGAAGCTGTTGAGGTATTTGCAGGTTGCGTCCCGTACTATCGCCTCTATGCTCGCGAGGGACTCTATCAAGATGGCGACCTTCAAGATGCGCTTCAACAAGCTGCCAATCAGAGGAACCGTAGCCCAAAGACGAAGAAGGCTATTCAGGCAATGATCGCCGAGCTGTGGAAGGCAGAATAGGGCCGGACATATTCAAAACTATCAACCAAGGTTATCGTTTCAACCCCGGTTTTGGCCGTTTTCGAGCGTTTTGCTTCAAAAACGGTCGAAAACGTCGTTTTTCACACGCTCCGTTTTCGAAAAGCGCTTGGTGACAAACCTACCCCGTTTACAAGTTTTCGAGCCCTTCCTTATAACGCGCGGCGATGTATCTCAAATGTCACTCGCGTCACAAAGACGGCAAAACCCACCACTACTGGAACGTCATGGAGCGTGTCGGCGGCGCCGACGGGCGTCGCTTCGAGCGCCAGGTGCTCTGTTTGGGAGAGTTGGGCGTCGAGGAGAAGCGCGACTGGGAGGCTCGCATCGAGAGGGTTTCAGGCGGCGGGCGAAGACCCGGGCGACTGCTTTTCGAGCTGCCCGAGGAGCCGCCCGACGAGCGCCTCGCCGAAGACCGCGCGCCATCCAGGCCCGAAGCCGTCCGAATCCGCCTTTCAGGGTTCTCGCTGAAGAACCCGCGCCAGTACGGCGGCTGCTGGCTGTTCTGCACGCTCTGGGGGAAGCTCGGGCTCGACGCGTTCTGGCTTCCGCTCCTGCCGGCCTCGCGCAAGGGCACCCCGCGGGTTGACGTGCTCAAGATCCTCTGCGCCAACCGGCTCCTCGACCCATCGAGCGAATGGCGCGTCCACCGGGAGTGGTTCAAGCGCTCGGCCATGGGGGACTTGCTCGGCTGCGGGGAGGAGCTCTCGGCCAAGGACACGCTCTACCGCTACCTGGATCTTCTCCTCGAGCACAAGGACTCGTTCTTCCAGCACCTGCGCGGGCGCTGGACGGACATGTTCAACGCCTCGTGCGACGTGCTCCTCTGCGACCTAACGAGCACGTACTTCGAGAGCGACCCGCCCTTCCCGCCGGGGGACAAGCGCATGCACGGCTACAGCCGGGACCATCGCGGCGACTGCGTGCAGATCGTCATCGCGCTGGTGATCACGCCCGACGGGCTCCCCGTGGCCTACGAGGTCATTCACCACAGCCGGGAATCGCGCATCGAAAGCCACGTCTTCGTCGCCTTCATCGCCTACAGCCTCTCGGCGATCCAGATGATCGACGTGCACTTCCCCATCGGCGACGCCCGGGATTTGGTCTTCTCCCGCTACACCACGCCGGAGGCGGACCAGAAGCTGATCCTGGACGCTCTCGGATGGGAGCTTCCCCCGCAGAACCCGCCGAAAATCACGACCGGAGGGAAAGTCGAAACTGGCCGTCTGGCGACAGACTTTTAAAAAGGTTTTGTTGATTTCCAACGACTTACGTCGTCTTTTCCGCTCGAATAGCGAAAGTCCGGCTAGAAGTACAAATCGCGTTCGCCGGCGACGATGCGGTTGTAGCGATCGAGCACCTGCGGATAGATCTTCGGGTACATCTCCCGGATCGCGGCGAGTTCGGATTGGATGACGGGCTCGCATATGCCGAGGCTCTCGGGCGAGGCGAAGTCGTCGAGCCACTCGCGGAAGGTGAGCACCGCGTTGATCTTGCAGAAGGTGCCTTCCTTGCCGGTCTTCAGGGCGTCCATGATGCAGCCGCCCGTGCGGCCGCACCGATACCCCGCCGTGCAGAACGACGTGATGATGCCCTTCTTCGCGAGGTCCACGATCATCTGCTCCAGCGACCGGGTGTCGCCCAGAAGGAACTGCTGCTCGTCGATCTCCTGCCCCGTGCGACCCTCGGAGTAGCCGCCGATGTCGATGCGCGTCCCGGCGTCCATCTGGGTGATGCCGATGGCAAGGCAGCGGTCGCGAAGCTCCTTGGTCTCGCGCGCGGTGACGATGAGGCCCGTGTACGGCACGGAAAGGCGGAGCACGAGGACGGCCCGGAAGAAGTCGTCGTCGGTGAAGGAGCTTTTGGCGTTGGCCACGTCCGAACCGGAGGCGGCGTGCATGCGGGGGACCGAGAAGGTGTGCGGGCCGACGTTCGCGAAACGCTCCAGTTCGCGGGCGTGGGCGCACATGGCGGCGACTTCGAACTTCCAGTCCGGATTAAGCCCGAAGAGCACGCCGAGGCCGACGTCGTCGATGCCGGCGTCGAAGGCGCGGTGCATGCAGGTGGCGCGCCAGCCGTAGTCGCCCTTCACGGTGTCCGCCGGGTGCATCTCGGCGTAGAGCTTGTGGGAGTAGGTTTCCTGGAAAACCTGGAAGGTGCCGATGCCCGCATCGTGGACGATCTTGAGGTCGTCGATCGAAAGCGGGGCGGCATTGACGTTGATGCGGCGGACGTTGCCGACGCCGCGCCGCGTTTGGACCCGGGCGGAGTAGATGGCGGCGAGCGAATCGGCGATGAAGCGGGCGCCGGTGCACGGGTGTTCCCCGTAGACCGCCATCACGCGCTTGTGGCCCAGCGCAATCATGGCCTCGGCTTCCCGCCGCGTCTCCTCCAGGGTGAGACAGCGGCGCTTCTCCCTCGGGTTGTCGGCACGGAAGCCGCAGTACTTGCAACGGTTCACGCAGTAGTTGCTGATGTACATCGGGGCGAAGGTCACGATGCGATTGTCGTAGACCTTGTGCTTGATCCTGCCGGCGGCATCGGCCATTTCGGCGAGCAGCCCGGGATCGTCCACGGCGAGCAGCGTCGCGGTCTCGTCGCCGGAGAGGGTTTCGATGGCCAGGGACTTCGCCAGGATGTCGCGGACGCGCGCGGGATCGGGCTGGGCGGCGGCGAGCTGGGCGGAGATTGCGCTGTCGTCGATGAAGTCGCGACCGTCCCGGTAGTAGCGGGTGATTTCGTCGCGCCGGATTGTCTTGTCGAGGAACTCGCGGACGGCGGTGGAGCTCCCGGTGGAATCGGTGTTCATGGAATCCCTTTCATGCGGGAAAACCGCAGAAAAAATATCGAACAAAAAGATTACGCGCACGCCACCCGCAAAGCAAATCAAATCAAAAGAGGCTCTTGCAAAACCGCGACCCGGCCGGACGACACAGAGGTCGTCCCTCCATCCGGCCCGCCGGGGACGGCGGTCCCCAGGCAGGGCGTCCCTCCCGATCCGAGGAGCGGCGTGTCCGGACGGCCCTTACCGGATCGTGATCTGGAAGAAGCGGCAGTCGCCGGGATGGGTATCGACGGCCTCGATCGGGAAGGCGGTGTCCGTGAGCTCGAGTTCGCCGGGCACGCCGCCGGGTTCCGTGTAGCGGAGCAGCTTGACGACGCCTCGCGCGGTCGTGGGCTTGCCCACGCCATCGACTTCGATCGCGCCACCGATTGTGACGGCGCCCGTCGCCGGGTCGATCGCGATGCGGGTGATCCGCAGTTCGATTTCACCGTTCTCGGGCGCAAGGCCCGTGAGATAGCACCGGCCGAGCTGCGTCGCGTCGCCGGTGAAGGCCGAGAGCGCGGCCTGCCCGTCGGCGTCGGCGCCGAGCGCTGCGAACCACTGGCGGAGGATGTCGTTCGTGGACGCCGCGGCGACCACGGCCTTGGCGGCCGCGTTCGCCGGCGGGAGGTACAGCGGATGCCACTGCGACGGCTCTGTCACCAGTGCGCCGAACTCGTCGGCCACGAACGAGGCGCCGGTTCCGTCGCACGCGCCATCCCACCAGTCGGCATCGACATACAGCGCCTGGCACACTGCGCCGGCGGGATCGGTCACGGAAAGCGCGAGCTTGCCGTTCGTGAGTTTCTCCAGCGGCCAGTACCCGGACTTGGCGAGCGTGAGCGCCTTGCCCTTCTTGATGGCGACGGAGTTCGTGATCGTGAGGTGGAGCGACGGGGCGTTCGTGGTCACGACGCCGTTCTTCTCGCTGACCTTGGCGGCGGTGATCGTGATGTCGGCGAGGTCGATTGCCGCGGCGGCATCGAGGTTCGTGACGACGAGGTATTCCGAGCCGTCGCCTTTGCCGTCCGCAGTACTGCTCATCACTTCCGCAATGCGGAGCGAGTTGGGCAGCGCCGTGAAGGAGGGCCGCCACTGCGCGCGCTCGAGGATGTTCGTGGCGGGTTCTTTCGCGATGAAGGACGCGCCCGTGCCATCGCATGCGCCGCCCCACCACGAGGTATCGATGTAGAGCGTCTGGATGGTGGCGCCGGAAGCGGCGTAGAGCCGTGCGTCGACCTTTCCGTTCGTGATTTTTTGCGTCGGGCCGCTCCAGTATTCCGCCTTCATGCAGGGGATCGATTCGCCAGCCCCGAGGATTTCGCCGGAAGCGAAGGTGAAGTCGCACTTCGGGGATTCGCCGTGCTTCGCGCAGGTCACGCGCACGCCTTCGAGGTTGACGCCCGCCACGGGGGAGGTGTTGGTGATGACGATGTATTCGGAACCGTCGCCGCCGCCGTCGGCGGTGCAGCTCATGATCTCGACGATGCGGAGCGCGTCCTCGGGTTCGGCGTACGGGATGGAGGGTTCCTGCGAGACGACGGCTTCGGTGAGGGCGCTCCATTCGCCCGTCGACGCGTCGTAGGCGCGGGCGAGCACGCGCGTGGGCCTGTCGGAGATGGCGACGATCGCGTTCACGGAGTCGGCCGCCGTTCCCAGGCTGCAGTCCCAGTAGAGGTCGGACGAGCCGCTGTTGCACTGGTGGACTTCGACCGCGAGGACGTTCGTGCCGTCACGCAGCAGGTTGACCGGGATCTCGATCGAGTGCTCGTAGTAGGTGTTCTGCTCCGGCGCGCCGACCGTCGTGTTGGCGAACGTGTCGTATCCGACATCGCCCGGGTTCATGTGGTGCCGTTCGATCTCGACGCCGTTCAGGTAGAGCACGTAGCCGTCGTCGGCGAGGATGTCGCCGACGAGGCGCGTGACGGTCGCGGCGTTGGATCCGCCGGGGATGCCGATGGTCTTGCGGAAGTAGGTCGTGATGACCTGCGTGCCGGAATCGCCGTGGTTGATGTAGCGGTGGGTCGCAGTGCCGACGGCATTGCCGTTGCCACCGACGACGCCGAGGATGCCGTTGCCGTGATCCCAGGACGAATCGTCGAACGCGACGGAATTCCAGGCGTTGCCGGAGGCGTCGTCGGCGGGCTTGTTGCCCCAGTCGTAGAAGCGCCAATCGGCGTTCTTCGCCACGAGCGCGATCGGCTCGGCGGCATCGCGTGTCACGAGCGTGGCGGTGGCGGAAGGCGCATTGCCGTCGCGCGGGTCGGAGCCGTCGGTCGTGTAGTAGAACGGCGTGCCGCACGTGAGCACGAACGGGGTTTCGGAATCGAGTTGTCCGGAGTAGGCCGAGGCGGAAGGCGCGTCGATGGACGGGAACCAGCCGTGGTTGCGGTAGTGCTGCACGAGATATGGCGTACGGCGGGAGATGAAGTTCAAGGACGTGGCGCACCCCCGGTTCAGCCACGTGTTGCGGCCCCAGTCGTTGTGGCCCCAGCGCGCGAGTTCGCAGACGACCATGCTGTCGATCTCGGCCATGCGCTTGCGGAAGCGCCCGGTGGCCTTGGCGGGAGTGAGCGCGCCATCGCCGAAGAGGTGCTTCTGGATCCGGTCGGCGAAAACGGCGCGGTACTCTGCGTTGTCGAGCAGCTTGTAGTGGAGCTCGGCGGGGTTGAAGGCGCGGAGTTCCCCGAAGGTCTCGGGACGGTAGCCGGTCGTGCCGCGGAGCAGGCTGTCGGTCTCGGGGCCGCCGCCGAAACCGAGCGAGTGCTCGGCATCGTGGCGGAGCCAGATGAAGCCGGTCGAAGCCCCGGTGCGGTTACGCAGGCCGTACATGTTGTTCGCCATGTTGTCGGCGGCCGGGGAGTCGTTGTCGACCGCGTAATGGACGTTGATCATGAAGTCCATGAGGTTGGTGGCGTCCACGAGGACCGGATACGCGGGATTGCGCGTGCCGTCGGGATTCTTGCCGAGTACGCGGTAGTAGTTGTTGGAATAGCTTCCCCCGTAGCCTTCGTTCTCGGTGATGTCGCGCAACAGCGTGAAGGCCTCCATGTCGCCGTCGGAGGCGGTCGTCTGGTAGCCCGGCTGCGAGGTCTTGATGAGATCCCAATCGTCGTCGTCGCCGCCGAGGTAGGTTTCGGCGTAGTCGGCATCGCCGCGTTCCTCGGTCATGTAGACGCCCCAGTAGACGCCGTTGATGAAGAGGTTGTAGTAGCGCGTGCGCTTGTAGGGCTGGCCCATGTCGCGCTGGGTGTCGCGCGAGAAGAGCTCATGGATGAGGGTGTCGCTATCGCTTCCCTGGTAGAAGGAGTAGTTCTGCGAGCAGCGGAGATCGACCTTCTCGAAGCGGTCCGCGCCTTCGTCGCCGAAGAGCGGGAAGTCCAGTGCACCGGAGCCGTATTCGCTGCGGAAGAAGAGGCGGAGCGAGTGCTTCGCGTAGCCGGGCGAACGGCTGTACGCGCCGCGGATCCGGACGCCCGCGGGCGTGCTGAACTCGTTCGCGGCGCCGTTCACGGGGTCGATCTGCTCGACGTGGATCGCGCGCTCCCATGCGCGGCCGTCATTGTTCGCGTTCACGTAGATGCCGGTCTGGGCATTGAAGAAGTTGCCGGGATCGGTCACGATCGAAAGCGTGCAGACGAAGTTCGTGAAGCCGTCGAGGATGCGGACGGAGTTCGTGAAGCCGTCGAGCAGGAAGGAGCGATCCGGGCCATTGACGATGTCCGGGTCCATGCCATAGCGCATGGCCTGGCCGTTCACGGCCCCGTTGTCGGGGAAGCCGGGCGGCGTGGAGGTGTCCTGGGCGAGGATGTCGTCGAGGAAGAGATAGGTCGCGGTGGAGTCGACCTGGAGGATCGAGCGGGGATCCGGCACCGCCGCACGGACGACCGTCGTGGACGAAATCGCGATGGGTGCGGTGTAGCGGAATCCGTTCGCCGCCGACGGCGCCGTCCCGTCGAAGGTGTAGTAGATCGGGGCGGTGGGGTCGCTTTCGCAGGAGAGGGAAAGCTGGAAGGGCTGCGTCTTGTAGCCGTGCGGCTCGCTGAAGGTCACGGGGGGCGTCATCTCGGTGTTGCCGTCGTCGCCGTTCGCCTCGCCGGGGGTCGGCAGCCTGAAGTAGTAGAGGCGGTCCTCGGAAAGGATGCGGACGAGGCGCACGTCGAGGAGGAAGTCGGAGGAGGTGGTCGAGCGGCGAAGCCCGGTCACCACGAGTTCATTGCCGTTGGTGCGGAGGAGCGAGACCGGCACGTCGTACGCCTCGGGCGTGAGGGCAAGCGTGACGGGGCGATCGGTCGTTGCCGTGGCGTCCGCTTCGGGGATGCCGTCGGGCGCATTCGAGCGCGCGATTTCGGTGCCGTTGAGCGTGGCGACGAAGCCGTCGGCGTAGCGGATGCGGAGCTCGAGGCGGTCGTCGGGACCGGCCGTGCCATCGAAATCGAAGAAGGTGCGCCAATCGAGGCGGGATTCTCCGGCCATCGCATCCGACACATCGTTGGCGAGCGCGCTCGAAAGCGCGCCGGCGTGCACGATCGGGCCGGAGGGATCGCCGACCAGCTTGAAGGCGCTGGTCCAGTTCTCCTGGAATCCCTGGGCGACGGAGAAGTCGCAGGCGGAACCGCCGCCGCCCTCGAACATCACGAAGCGGACGTTGTATGCGCCCGCTTCGGGGAAGTTGAAGGTGAAGAGCGACTGCGTATAGCCGCGCCCCGTGGCGTATTCGCCGACAAAATCGACGCCATGGCCGGAAATCCTGGCGCGGAACCCATCGTCGGTGCCAGCGGCGAAGGTCCACAGTCCGGGGGACGGGACATAGATCACGCCATCGGCGGCGAGCACGAAGTTGTCCATCGTGTCGCCCGTGGAGGTTGTGCCCGGGAATGGATTCGCGGTGTAGTTCATGCCGCTTCCGTTGGCGAAGGCGATGGTCTGGAAGTCCGCGTGGACGGGGTCGGCGGCCCACCTCGAACGATCGGCCACGCATGCCTCGGCGGTATCGATGTCGCCGAGGCCGACGTTCATGCGATAGAGGGTGCAGGCGAAGGCGCCGGGCGTAGTCGAGAAGCCGACACCGCCGGTGATGGAGTGCCAGTCGCCGGCATCGGCCACGCGGTATTCCGCCGCGGCATCGGCATCGGCCAGCTGCTCGTAGTCGCGGGCATAGCCGTAGGAGAAGTCCTTGATCTGCGGACCGAAGGAGAACTGCGAGACGATGTCGCCCTCGGCGCGCGCGAGCGCGACGGCTTCGCCATCGGCGGAGAACCCGATGTCGACATGGACTTCGCCATTCGTCCAGCCCGTGTAGCCGTAGTCGTCGCCCCAGACGATGAGATATCCCTCGGCCGGGATGACCGTGTCCGTGGGGAGTTCCTTCCACTTCGACCACTTCTTTGAGGGATCGTCCGTCATGCGCCAGCCGGAGAGATCGACCGCCACCGGATTCGGGTTGTAGAGTTCGACCCAGTCGGAATCGTCGCCGTCGGCGGTGAGGAGCGTGGTGCCATTGCTCGCCATGATTTCGTTGATCCTGACTTCAAGGCCGGTGGCTGGAGTCGTGAAGGTTCCGGAGACGGCGTCGGAAGCCGCGCCCATGTTGTTCGACGCGATCATCGAATAGGCGTATGTCGAATCGCCTTCGAGCCCGAGAATGCGGAATGTCGCGGTGTCGCCGGAGTCGAGGCCTGTCGCGACTTGCCCGTAATCGCCGAGCGAGGCGGCGTCGGGACCGTATGCGAAATGGAAGGACGCGTTCGTCGCGGCGGTACCCGCGTAATCGCATGCCACGGTGAACACGGCGCGGTCGATGTCGCCGCCCGTGTGCTCGACCGTGAAGCGCGGCCCGGAGAGGACCGGCACGCCGATCGCCTCGATTTCCGCATAGAAGGCGCCCAGCGATTCCTGGGCGCCGAAGTTGACGCGGATGCCGACGATGCGGTGGCCGAGGGGTTCGCCATCGGAATCGGAGAGCACGGCGAGGTTCTGGCCGACACTGTCGGGCGCCTCATAGCTGATGGCGGAGCCAGGGAGGATCGACCACGTCCCGTCCTCGGCCTGGACCTCGATCGAGTCGATGTCGATCCGGTCCTTCGACGTGTCGTTCCACTGCGAATAGAAGCGGAGCGACAGCAGGTCATAGCCATTGTCCGAAGCGGCGAAAGCGCGCGTGAGGACGGTTTTCCCGCCCGCCGCCGACGAGGTGATGATGTAGCGGTACTTGTTGTTGGCCGGAACGTTTTCGTACACCAGGCCGTCGGTAAGAACCTTGGGCGACTTGGAGGATCCGCTGGTGACCACGGCGGAGTCCCTGGCCTGGGTCACGAATGGCGGCAGGCCGCGAAGCAGGTTGTTCGCGGAAGGAGCGAACTCGGTCCAGGACCATGTGTTGGTCGTCCAGACGGGGGCCCCATGAAGCATGGCCGCGGCTGCGAAAACAACTGCGGAAAGGAAAACGCGTTTTGTGTCTGCTCTCATGGTGGTATCGTACCCCATTCCCGCAATGCACCGCAATCCGATAATTGGCCTGTACGGTTCACGGGATGGAACCCTGCTTGCAAGGCGGGAAATCCAGGGCCATCACACGACATTGGTTTGACACCCGGAAGAGCATGGGGTACCTTTCCGCCCATGAGAATTCTGTCTGGCATCCAGCCCTCGGGGAAGCTTCACCTGGGCAATTATTTCGGCATGATGAAGCCGTCCATCGACCTCCAGATGCGCGGCGACGCCTACATTTTCATCGCGAACTACCACGCCCTCACCACCGTCTCGGACCCGCAGAAGCTTCGCGAGGACACGTGGGACGTCGCCCTCGACTTCCTCGCCTGCGGCCTGGATCCCGACCGCACCTGCTTCTTCCGGCAAAGCGATGTGCCGGAGGTGACCGAACTCACCTGGCTGCTTTCGATCGTCACGCCCATGGGACTGCTCGAGCGGTGCCACTCGTACAAGGACAAGCTGGCCAGAGGCATGGCCGCGAGCCACGGCCTCTTCTCCTATCCCGTGCTGATGGCGGCGGACATCCTCGCGTACCAGTCGGACATCGTCCCCGTGGGGCGCGACCAGAAGCAGCACGTCGAAGTCACCCGCGACATCGCGATCAAGTTCAACAACCAGTTCGGCAAAACCTTCCGGATTCCCGAACCCTCGATCGAAGACGTGGTGGCGGTGGTCCCCGGGCTCGATGGGCAGAAGATGTCCAAGAGCTACGGCAACACCATCGACCTGTTCTCCCCCATCGAGGAGGCCAAGGCGCGCATCATGCGGATTGTCACCGACAGCACGCCGCTGGAGGACCCGAAAGACCCCGACACCTGCAACGTCTTCGCCCTCTACAAGCTGTTCGCAACGCCGGACGAGCAGGCCGACATGGCCGCCCGGCTCCGCGCCGGAGGCATGGGATACGGAACCGCGAAGAAAGAGCTGGCCGCGAAATTCGAGGAAACCTTCGCCCCCCTGGTCGCACGGCGCGCCGAACTCGCCGCGCGTCCGGACGACGTGGAGGACGTGCTCCGCGCCGGCGCCGCCAAGGCGCGCGCCGAAGCCCGCAAGACGCTCGACGCCGCCCGGAAGGCCGTCGGCATCGCCTGATCCCCCGGACCACGCCCCGCGGGGCGCCGCGCTACAGGACGCCCTTGCTGGACGGCACGCCCGCCTGGCGGGGATCGATTTCCACGGCGTCGCGAAGGGCGCGGGCGACGGCCTTGAAGACCGACTCGTAGACGTGGTGGACCTCGTCGCCGTAGAGGTGGTGGATGTGCAGGTTCATGCGCCCCTGTATGACGAACGCGCGGAAGAACTCTTCGACGAGTTTCACGTCGAAGTCGCGGATGCGCTGCTTCTCGTTGGAAATCCGGTAGACGAGGAAGGGGCGTCCTCCCAGGTCGATGGCCACCTGGCAGAGCGACTCGTCCATGGGCAGCAGGAGCGATCCGTACCGGCGGATGCCCCTGCGATCCCCAAGCGCCTGGTCGAGACAGGTGCCGAGCACGATGCCGATGTCCTCCACCGTGTGGTGGTAGTCCACGTCGAGGTCCCCGGTGGCCTGCACCGTCACGTCGCAAAGCGAATGGCGGGCGAACAGCTCCAGCATGTGGTTCAAGAAGGGAATGCCGGTCTCGACATCCGGGACGCCGGATCCATCGAGGTCGAGGACCACCTTGATGTCGGTCTCGCGGGTCTTGCGGGCGAGTTCAGCGGTACGGTGCGGTTTCATGGAATCCACTATAGGGGAGCCGGCCCGGAAACACAACCCCTGTCGCTTGCGTCCGGGCCGGGCAGGGGGAGGCGCGGGAAACGGACGCGGCGCTAGACGCGGAAAAGGGCGCCCAGCTTCTTGCCGAGGAGGAGGCTGCTCCCCACGATGGTCACGGCCAGGAAGCTCATGGCCCAGACGCCGAGGGCGGCGGCGAGATGGCGTCCCACGCCGATCAGCTGGAAGAGCTCGTAGATGGTCTTCGTGATCGGGTAATACTCCATCTTCTGGGCGAGGATCAGGCTGTCGGACACCTCGAGCATGCTGAAGGCGAAGGTCAGCAGGACGCCGGCGATGAGATTGGCGCAAATCAGCGGGAGCGTGATGCGCCCCAGGGTACGGGCCGGCGAGGCGCCAAGGTTGGCGGAGGCCTCCTCGAGGGTGACCGACGTCTGCTGCAGGCCCGCGCTGGCGGCGCGCACCATGTAGGGAAGGCGCCTCACCGCGTAGGCGATCACGAGGAAGAGGGTCGGGTTGACGTGGACGTCGAGGAAAGGTTTGATGGCTTCGGGGAGGAAGTCGCGGTTCACGAACCACTGGCTGATGGAGAGGAAGCCGAAGGCCATGACCAGTCCGGGCACGGCCAGCGGGATCATGGCCAGGGCGTCGAGCGCCCCGCGCACGACGATGCGGGAACGGACGGTGACCCAGGCGATGCCCACGCCGAGGACGATGTTCACGGCCACGGCCAGGGCGGAGAAGACGAGGCTGTTCCGGATCCCGGCGATCGTCATCCCATGGCTCAGGGCGGCCGAATAGTGGGCGACGGTGAACTGTTCGGGAAGGACCGTGCGGTACCAGGAGCCGGAACTGCTGAAACTGGTGAGCACGACGCCGATGTGGGGGAGCAGGGCGAAGACCGTCACCAGCAGGAAGGGCAGCATCGCGACCAGCGACCGCCAGCCGTGGAGCGGCTTTTCGACATGGGCGGTGGTGGCCCGGGTCTGCATCGCGTGGGCCCGCCCGCCGAAGAACACGCGGGCAAGCACGTAGAGCAGGACGCTGGCGGCGAGCACCACGGTGACGAGCGCATACGGGAAGGGGCTGGAGCTGATCTCCTTGAGTTCGTCGTAGATCTGCACGGCGGCGCACCGGTTGAAGTTGAGCATCATCGGCGTGCCGAGCTCGGTGAAACTGGCGATGAATACCAGCGTCCCGCCGGCGAAGAGGCCGGGCGCGATCAGCGGAAGGGTGATCCGGTAGAAGGTGCGCCAGCCGTGGCAGCCGAGGTTGGAGGCGGCCTCCTCCATCGCGGGATCGATGTTCGCGAGCGCGGCGGAGACGTTCAGATAGAGGATCGGGTAGAAGGCGAGGGACTGGAGCACCACGACACAGGCATAGCGGGAAAGGCCGAGCCAGTCCACGGGGCCGATGCCGAGCAAGGCGTTCAGGGCTCCGTAGGGCCCCAGCATCTGCATGAGCCCGATCGCGCCGACGAAGGGGGGAAGGATCATCGGCACGAGGATCAGGGAGGAGAAGACGCCGCGGCCGATGAAGGTGTAGCGATGGGAGATGGCGGCCAGCGGGATCGCGATGCAGGAGGACAGGAGGGTCGTGCCCAGCGCGATGAAGAAGCTGTTCCGCAACCCTTCCGCATAGATGGGATTCTTGAAGACGCCGACCATGTACCGCAGGGTGAAGCTCCCTTCGTGGCGGAAGCCGCCGGCAACCACGTGGAAGACCGGCCAGAGGCACATGGCGCCAAGCAGGAGGGTGAACAGGCAGAAAAGAATCCAGGCGGTGCGGTTGCGGAGCATGACGTCGATCTCCCGAAGGAAGCGAGCGGGCCGCCCCGGATGGCCCGGGCGGCGGACGTGACACGGACAGGATAGCCCCAACGACGCTTTCGCGCAAGGGCCATGGCGGGGGGATGGAATCCCATGGACGCCAGGCGTTCGGATTCGGAGGTGCCCGGGAAGAATGGCGACATGCCATGGCGGCCGACCTTGACACAGGCTCGATGGGGTCTGTATCGTTTCCGCAATGAAACGTCGACGGTGGATGGAATGGCTTTTCTTCGCCGCCTTGTGGGCTGCCTATTGGGCCTTCGGGCTCTGGCTCCGCCAGCAGATCTCCTTCGAGCCGGACGGCGAATTGCACGGGTTCGACTACAACGGACACGGGGATCTCTTTGCCAGCACGGGCAGGTTGATCCGCTTCATGCGCTTCCGGCATCCCCTCTTCGGATTTTTCCTCTATCCCATCGCACTGGTCGGCGAGCCGTTGGCACAGCAATCGACATGGCTGTACTGGGGGTATCTCTGCGCCGTCTTTTCGGCGGTGGTGACGGCTTGCGTCTGGATGGTCTGGCGCCTATGCACCGCAATCTGCGGGGATCGCTTCCGCGGCGCGCTCTGCGCCATCCTGTTCGCGGGGTTTGGCTACGTGGCCTATCTGGCGGCCTGTCCGGAGAGCTTTTCCATCTCCATGCTGTTGTCGCTGGGGGTCCTCGCCTGGGGCATGCGCGACCGGACGGAGGGGGCGGAGACGGCGGAAGAGAAGCGTGATCTCGTGATGCTGGACCGCATCGTCTGGGGCGCCTTGTTCTTCCTGTCCGCCGGCGTGACCATCACGCAGGGCGCGAAGGTCGCGCTGGCCTATCTGGCGACGCATCGCCTCACGCGGAAAGAGGGGTGGGTCCTGGGGATTTCCACGGCGGGGCTGGTCGCCGCGGGGGTTCTCTTCTACGTGGCGAAGCTCGTGTGGTTTGGGAATGGCGGGTACACCATCGGCGACGCGCTGGCCTACAACTTCGGCTTCATCGTGCGCGGGGTCGGCTGGCGGGAGCGCCTGCGGATGCTGGAGATGTTCTTCTTCGAGCCGGTCATCCCGCACGGGGCGCCCTACCACGAATTCCGGATCCCCTCCGGCTATCGGACGATCGTCCCGTACCTGGCCTGCGCGGCGCTCTACGTTCTTGCCGGGATCGGCGGGTGGCGGATGCGGCGCACGCGCCTCTTCCGCGTCATGGCGGCCGGGTTTTCCGTGGACGTCCTCATCCACCTCGTCTGCTTCTGGGGGATGGAAGAGGGGCAGATCTACTGCGGGCACTGGTTCCACCTTCTTCCGCTTCTGGTGGGAGGGGCGCTTGCGCCCCGCCGCCCCCTTCAAAACGGGCGCGGAAGTTGACCGGAGCCGCGCGACGGCCTACCGGGATCCATCGCGAAGGTACTTCTCCATGCCGTAGGGGAAGTCATGCGCCCGGTAGTTCCGCACGCGGGAGCGGTAGAGCGAATAATTGCGCGGATAGTGCAGGAAAATCCACGGGCAATCCTCGCGGACGATGCGGTCGAGTTCGGCGTAGAGGGCGTAGCGCTTCGCATCGTCGGTCTCCACCATGGCGGCCTCGAAGAGACGGTCGAACTCCGGGTTCGCGTAGTTGCACCGATTGGGTCCGGGCGAGGCGCTGGGCCCGTAGAAGAGCTGGAGGAAGTTCTCGGCATCGGGATAGTCGCCGACCCATCCGATGCGGAACATCTGGCTTTCACGGCGGCTGAGCTTCCGGAGAAAGGCGGGCCAGTTGTGATATTCCGCCTTGAGTTCGATGCCGATCCGGTCGAAGAAGGCGGCAAGGAGTTCGGTGGACTCCCGCATGTCCTGGGTGGTGCGCCCGAGGTCGAGCGTGAGCGAAAGGCGCCGCCCGGTCGCGGGGTCGCGTCCTTCCGGGTAGCCGGCCTCGGCGAGGAGCTCCCGCGCCCGCCCGAGGCGTTGTTCCGCCGGAAGGTCTCTCGGGGACGGCAGATCGGCGCGTCCGGCCACGGCGAGGGGGATGGGGCCGTCCGCCATCGTGACGCGCCGGTTGTAGAACTCCACCCAGCGCGTGGCATCCACCGCCAGGTTGAGCGCCTGGCGGAGCGGCTTGTTCGGACCCAGCACGGGATCGTCCATGTTGAGGCCGATGTAGGCCACCTCGAGCGTTTCCATGGACGTCAACCGGATGCCTGCCGCCTCGAGCCCGGGGCTGAGACCGCCGGAAGGATCGAAGACGACGTCCCAGTTGTCGCGGCCGATTTCGCCTTGGAAGTCGAGTTCGCCCGCCAGAAACGAGAGCCATTGCGTCGAGGCGTCGTCCATCACGAGGAAGAGGATCCGGTCGAACGGCGGGCCGTCGTCCGGAGCGCCGGGGGCGCGATTCCAGCGTGGCCAGTCCTGGTTCCGCTCGAACTCCATCACGTAGTTGCGCCGCCATCGGGAGAGGCGGTAGGGGCCGGAGCCCACGGGGTGCTCGGCGAAGGCGGAACCGTAGAAGGCGACCGCCTCGTGCGGGACGATGGACGCATACGCCATGGCCAGGATCCAGAGGAACTGCGGGCAGGGGCGTTCGAGCGTGATGCGCAGGGTGTGGGCGTCCAGCGCCTCGACACCGTCCCACGGGATGTCCATGGCGTCCGGCGCGCCGGGGGCGGCGGTGCGCTCGCGGAAGGCCTCGACGCCGCGGATGCGGTTCTGGATCGTCCAGTATCCCGGAGAGGCGAGGCGGGCGTCCGCCAGGCGACGGAAGGAGTAGACGGCGTCGAAGGCGGTGACCGGGCGGGAAAGCGGCGCGCCGTTTTTGTCCGTCCCGAAGCAGGGGTCTGCCGCGAAACGGGCCTCCGGATCAAGCCGGAAGAGGTAGGACAGCCCGTCTTCCGATACGTCCGGCAGGGCGGCAAGGCCGGGGGCGAGGCGGTAGGGGCGCGCCTCGTACTCGTACTCCAGCAGGCATTCGTAGACCAGCCCGACCACGCGCGCGGCCCCGGCGGAGGAGGCCGTCACGGGATCCATGCCGGGCACGCGTTCGATCGTCCGCCGGAAGGTGCGGGGGGGGGCGGCCGCCAGGCCGGGCGAGGCCGGGGGAAAGACAAAAAGGGCCGCCAGCGGAAGCATGGCGGCCGCAAGGGGGCGAAGCCGAAGGGCGTCGTGCATCCTACTCTTCCGCGGCGGGCGCTTCCGGGGCGGGAACGTCGGCGGCGGGAGCGGCGGCGGGAGCGGCGGCGGGCAGGCCTCCTTCTTCGGCCAGGTCCAGCACGTCGCTGGCGATCGGGGCGGCCTCTTGCGGGACGGGGATGGCCTCTCGCACCGGCTGGGGCGCGGGCGCCCTGCGGCGCACCGTGCCCTTGTGGGACATCGAGTAGGACAGGATGAGCGTGATGGCCAGGAAGAGCGTTCCAAGGACGACGGTGGCCTTGGTGAGCACGTTGCCCATCTGCGCGCCGAAGATGGCATCGCCGCTTCCGCCGAATGCCGCGCCCATGCCGCTGCCGTCGTTGCGTTGGAGGAGAATGACGCCGATGAGCAGCAGGCAGACAATCACGTCGAGGATGACGAGGATGATTTGAATCGCGGGCATGGAAGAATCTCCTGAAGTGTGGACGTGGAGGGAAAACGGGGGACAGCGTGCCGTCAGAAGCCGGCGCGGACGATGCTTGCGAAGGAGTCGGCCTGGAGCGAGGCTCCGCCGATGAGGCCGCCGTCGATGTCCGGCTTGGCCATGAGCTCGGCGGCATTGCCGGGCTTCATGCTGCCGCCGTACTGGATGCGGGTCGAATCCGCGCGGCGTCCGCAGGCGCCGGGAAGGGCGGCGAGGGTCTTGCGGATGAGGGCGTGGACTTCTTCGGCCTGGTCGGGGGTGGCCGTGCGGCCGGTGCCGATCGCCCAGACGGGCTCGTACGCAATCACGAGCTTCCCGAGGTCGCCGCCGAGATCCCGGAGGCCCTCGTTGATCTGGCGCACGATCACCTCCTCGACCTCGCCGGCGTCGCGCTCGTCGAGCGTCTCGCCAACGCAGACGATGGGGACGAGGCCCGCCGCGAGGGCGGCCTTCGCGCGCCGGTTCACGGTGGCGTCGGTTTCGCCGAAGTACTGGCGCCGCTCGCTGTGGCCGACGATCACGTGCGTCACGCCGAGATCCGTGAGCATGGCGGCGGAGATTTCGCCGGTGTAGGCGCCGGATTCGGCCCAGTGGACGTTCTGGGCGCCGAGGGCGACCGAGCCGCATCCCTGGAGGGCGTCGGCGGCGTCGCGGAGATCCGTGGCGGGCGGGCAGACCACCACCTCGACGGGAAGGGCGGCATCGCCGAGTTCCCTGCGGATGGCGGCGACAAGTTCCCGCGCCTCGGTCGCGTTCTTGTTCATCTTCCAGTTGCCGGCGATGATTTTCCTGCGCATGTGAAAAGAGTCCTTGGACAAGAGTGTCGGTAAAAACCATAAGTATTGCACCCAACCCCCGCGAAAGCAAGTCCGACGTTGCATCTTTCGCGATCGCGGCTAGAATGCCCGCATCATGACAACACCCGCAGGCCATCCCGACACCCCCGTTCCGTTCCCCCTGAACGAAGGGCGCACCATCCACTTCGCGAACCCCCTCCCCGCCATGAGCCTGGACCCGGCCTCGGGCCATGACACCGGAACCTACAACAACTGGGAAATCGCCTGCCCCGGCCTGATGACGACGCGGGATCCCGACCTCGGCATCATGCTCTACCAGTTGCGCAAGTGCATCCGGGACGACCGCCGCCTCGTCTTCGTCGACGGCCGCGTGCTGACGTGCTCGCTCAACTGGATCCGCGACCACGTCCACCAGTCGAAGGGCTTCTGCCACTGGGAGCACGACATGCGCTCCTTCTTCGACTTCATCCTCGATACGCAGCGCGCCGACGGCCAGTTCTACGAGCTGCTCAAGCAGGAGGACGACTGCCATTGGCAACTCGTCACCCCCGACTGCGTCGTCAAGTACCCCGCCGACAACCAGACGCTCGTGCGTCTCGAGCTCGAGGCCGACATCGAGTACCTGATGGTCGAGGGCGCGCTGCAAATCTGGCGCGTGGAGGGCGACGACGAATGGCTGCGCCGCGCGCTGCCGCGCCTCGAGAAGGGCATCGGCTACATCACGAGCGACCCCAAGCGCTGGGACGCCGCCCGCGGTCTCGCGAAGCGCCCCTTCACCATCGACACCTGGGACTTCGTTCACGAGCCCCCGCGCCCCTACGAGCGCAAGATCATGCCCGACAGCCCGATGTCGATCATGCACGGCGACAACTCGGGCCTCTGCCAGGCCATGATGCAGCTCGCCTTCATGAACGAACGCTTCGGCAACGATGCCAGGGCCGAGGAGTGGCGCGGGCGTGCCGCCGCCGTCCGCGACAACATGATGAAGCACCTCTGGAACGGCACCTTCTTCCGCCACCAGCTGCACCTCGGCCACAAGGGCCTCGACGACCTCGAGGCGGAGCGCCTCTCGCTCTCCAACGCCTACGCCCTCAACCGCGGCCTGCTCTCGCGCACCGAGTGCCGCGCCATCATCGGGGAGTACATGCGCCGCCGCAGGACCTCCGGCTGCTTCGCCGAGTGGTTCTCCATCGACCCGCCTTACGCCGGCGGCTTCTGCTCCAACAAGCCGGGCCACTACGTCAACGGCGGCATCTCCCCCTTCACGGCGGGCGAGCTCGCCAAGGGCGCCTTCCGGAACGGCTTCGAGGAATACGGCTGGGACATCGTCCGGCGCCTCATGGAGATGATGAAGCGCGACGGCACGATCTACTTCCTCTACACGCCCGACGAGGCCAAACCGATGGGCGGCGGCCCCAGCGGATGGGGCGCCGCCGCCCTGCTGAGCGCCATCGACCAGGGACTCGCCGGCATCGTCGACGCGGCCTGCCGCTATGCCGAGATCGACTTCGCGCCGCGCTGGCCCGTCACGGACTACACGGAACTGCGCTACGTCACCGGCTACGAGCGCTCCCGCGCCTTCGTCGACTGCCGCTACGTGCTCGCGGACGCCGGCATGCGCTACCGGCTCCAGTCGCCCGCGGTACGCGTCAACGCGCACCTGCTGCTCCCCAAGGGCCGCGACTGCCGCAAGCTCCTCGTCAACGGTGCGGAGACGCCCTTCAAGGTCGTGAAGGTCGGCTCCTCGCGCTACGTCGACGCCTCCGTCGGCGCACGCGGCGTGGTCGACTTCGAAGCGCTCTTCGGCTAGGCATCGCGCTACCGCCGCCGGCCCAGCAAAAACGCTCCAACCAGCGCGCCGACACAGCCTGCGCCAATCAGGGCCCGCACCCAGAACGGCTTGCCTGCCCTCGCCGTGGAACTCGTCCCTGTCGGCCAGCCGTCGGCTCTGGCGCGGACAGGATTGCCGCAGACAGGAAAAGACGGTTCATCGTACGCATGGGTTGTTCCTCTCGTTCCCTATACGTGCCAAGAGGCGCGTTTCTTACGCCGGTGATGGCGACTGTAGCGCATGATGCGTGCGGCACGCAAGCCGTAACCGGCGACGAAAGAATCTGGACATCGAAAGGCCGTCGCGGTACGCTTGCCGACGAATAGGGGCGATGGCGCCCAACAGGGTGCTCCTGTCGGGAAGATCGACGATGTCCTGTTTCACCACGCATTCGCGGGAGGGCTGCGAGATGACCGCATTGACCGCATTGACCGGTTTGACCCGGTTGACGGAACGTGGCAGCGCTCGGATGCCTTCGCCGTCAATCGGGTCAATAAGGTCAACCCGGTTCCCAGATTTTCCCCTTGCAGATTTTGCGCGGTTGTGCAACAATTTGCACGTTCTTGATTTTTTTGCGATCAAATGAACGGCGAAACCTCCAATTCCAGCCTGGCCATCGAGCGGCAGGAGCGCATCCGTGCGCGCCTGCAGGCGCAGCATGTCGTGCGCGTCGATGAGTTGGCCGGCTGGCTGCATGTCTCGCCCGCCACGATCCGCCGCGACCTGGACAAGCTCGAGCAGCAGGGCCGTCTGCGCCGCGTGCATGGCGGCGCAACCGAGTTGCAGAAGCCGCACGATGAGCTGCTCTTCGACGCCAAGACCTCCATCGCCGCGCGCGAGAAGCAGGCCATCGCCGAGGCGGCCCTCTCGCTGATAGAGCCCACCGACACCGTCTTCCTGGACGGCGGCAGCACCATCCTCGCCCTGGCGCAACTGCTCGTCCCCATGACGCAACTGACGGTCGTGACCAACTCGCTGCGCGTGGCCCACCTCCTCAGCAGCAGCGGGCCGCGCATGATCCTCACCGGCGGCGAGTGCCGCCGCCTCAGCCAGACGTTTGTAGGCCCCCTCTCGCGCCCGGTGCTCGAGCGCGTGCAGTTGGACTGGGCCTTCATGGGCTCGATCGGCGTCTCGGTCGAGAGCGGCCTGACAACGACCGACCCCAACGAGGCCTTCACCAAGGAGCTCGCCATCTCGCGCGCGCGGCAGGTGGCCCTGCTGGCCGATAGCAGCAAGTTCGGCAAGTCCAGCTTTGTCCGCTTCGGGGAGTTCACCTCCCTCTCGCACCTGATCACCGACGCGGCCGCCCCGGCCGACCAAATCAAGGCCTTGCGCCGGGCCGGCGTCACAGTACTGACTGTCTAACCCAACACACACGGAGAACCCTTCACACGACAACCCCAGGAACACCATGAGCAACACCACCTACTTCAGCACGCTGCAACCCTCGTTCAAGCCGCGGAACATCTCCTGCGGCAAGATCCCCGCCTACACCTACAAGAAGGATCTCAAGACCGAGATCGCCGACGGCAACCTGACCGCGCAGCAGGCCGTGGACCTCTACGAGGACATGCTGACGATCCGCGAGTTCGAGGAGATGATCGTCAAGCTGCGCTCGGGTGCCTATCCCTCCTGCGCGGGATTTGACTACCGCGGCCCGACCCACGTCTCGATCGGCCAGGAGGCCACCGCCGTGGGCTGCTGCGCCGGCATGAACTACGACGACAACATCACCTCGACCCACCGCGGCCACGGCGACTCGCTGGCCAAGGGCTGCGCCGCCATCCGCGGCATGAGCGTCGAGGAGCTCCGCGCGCGCCTGCCCTGGGAGACGAGCGACAAGCGCAAGGACCTCGTCGAGGCCGGACTTGAGGATCACGTGTACCGCGCCATTGCCGAGCTCTTCGGCAAGGAAGACGGCTACTGCAAGGGCCGCGGCGGCGGCATGCATATCGCCGACTTCCGCGTCGGCCACCTCGGCGCCAACGCCATCGTCGGCGGCGGCGTGCCGATCGCCACCGGCGCCGCCATGAGCGCCCGCTATTTCCGCGATGGCAAGGTAACCTGCTGCTTCGCCGGCGACGGCGCCTACAACAACGGCGTGGTCATGGAGTCGCTCAACTGGGCCGCCATGGGGCAGTTCACCGATCCCGACTACGCCGGCGAGCACGGCTTCGGGCTCCCGATCGTCTACGCCCTGATCAACAACCACTACGGCATGACGGGCCGCGCCGACCGCGAGGTCACCGGCATCGACTTCATGGCGCGCCGCGCTGCGGGCTTCGCCGACAACAACCTCAACGCCGAGGTCGTCAACGGCATGGACATCCTGGCCTGCCTCGACGCCATGCGCCGCGCGGCGGAGAAGTGCCGCAAGGGCGAGGGCCCCGTCCTAATCGAGTTCGACACCTACCGCTACTACGGCCACTCCCTCAGCGATCCGCGCACCGAGTACCGCACCAAGGACGAGGAGGCCGCCTGGCGCGCCCTCGATCCGCTGGTCACCTTCGAGAAGCAGTTGCTCGAGGCCGGCGCCATCACCGCCAGGAAGCTCGCGGCCCTGAAGGAGCGCGTGGCCGACCGCAACGCCCGCGCCGCCGCCCGCGCCGCCGCCGCCGCCGATCCCGATCCGCGCGACGTGATCAAGTACATGTACACCGACACCACCGCCGAGGTGGTTCCCGAGGCCGCCGCCAAGACCGAACTGCTGGGCGAGCTCCCGGCCATCAAGCGCGGCGACAACAACGAGCTCACCTACAAGGACGCCATCAAGGAGGCGCTGGTCGAGGAGATGCAGCGCGACAACCGCGTCGTGCTCTACGGCGAGGACATCGCCGAGTACGGCGGGGCCTTCAAGGTCACCAAGGGCCTGATCGAGGCCTTCGGCCGCCAGCGCGTCTTCAACTCGCCGATCTCCGAGGCCGCCATCTGCGGCACGGCCGTCGGCGCCTCGATGACCGGCCTGCGCCCCGTCGTCGAGCTGATGTACATGGACTTCGCCCTGATGGCCTCCGACCAGATCGCCAACCAGGCCGGCAAGTGGCATTACATGTCGGGTGCGACGGTCGAGGTGCCGCTGGTCATCCGCGCCAGCGTGGGCGGCGGCAAGGGCTACGGCGGGCAGCACTCGCAGACGCTCGAGTCGGTGTTCGCCCACATCCCCGGCCTCTACGTGGTCTATCCCGCCACCCCGGCCGACGCCAAGGGCATGCTGAAGACCGCCATCCGCGACAACAACCCGATCCTCTTCGTCGAGTCGCAGTTGCTCTACAACATGAAGGGCGTGGTGCCCGAGGGCGAGCATCTGATCCCGCTCGGCGTGGCCGATGTCAAGCGCGCCGGCAACGACGTGACCATCGTCACCTGGGGCCCGGCCCTGCACGACTGCCTCAAGGCCGCCGAGACGCTGGCCGCCGAGGGACACTCGGCCGAGGTCATTGATCTGCGCTCGCTGGTGCCGCTCGACATGGAGACCGTCCTCGCCTCCGTCCGCAAGACGGGACGCTGCGTGGTGGTCAGCCAGGCCGTCAACATCGGCAGCTTCACCGGCGAGATCGCCTCGCGCATCATGGCCGAGGCCTTCGACTTCCTCGACGCCCCCGTGCTGCGTGTCGGTGCCAAGGACGGCATCGCGCCGCAGTCCCACGTGCTTGAACAGGCGTTCCTGCCCAACGCCGGCGACATCGTCGCCGCCTGCAAGGAGATTCTCTAATGGCTCAGACAATCATTTTCCCGAAACTGGGACAGACGATGGAGGAAGGCGCCATCGTCAAGTGGGTGAAGAACGAGGGTGATACCGTCGCCAAGGGCGACATCCTCTTCGAGATCGAGACCGACAAGGCCAACCTCGAGGTCGAGAGCTTCTTCGAGGGCACGCTGATCAAGATCATCGTCCGCGAAGGCATCACCGTGCCGGTCAACACCGTGGTCGGCTACATCGGCGAGAAGGGCGAGAAGGTGCCCGACACCCCGCCGCCCGCCGCCGCCCCGGCTCCGGCGGCCAAGGCCGACGCCCCGGCCGCCGAGAAGCCCGCCGCCCCGGCGGCTCCGCCCCGTGCGGTCGCTCCGGCAGCTCCGGCAGCCCCGGCACCCGCCGCAGCCCCGGCGCCGCTTCCGGTACCGGCTCCGGCCGCACCGGCAGCGCCCGCCGCGAAGCTCGTCATCTCGCCACGCGCCAAGGCCCTCGCCCGCGACAAGGCCATCGATCCCTCGAAAGCCAAGGGGACCGGACCGAATGGGCGCATCACGTCGCGCGACGTCGAGGCCTACCTCGCCGCCTGTCGCTACGACGACCTCCGCGTGGCCCCCGCCGCCAAACGCCTCGCGCAGCTGCACGACATCGACCTGCTCTCCGTGCGCGGCTCCGGCGACGCCGGCCGCATCCTCGTGGCGGACGTCGAACGCGCCGTGCGCTGCAAGCCGCAGCCGATGTCCCGCATGCGCCAGGTGATCGCCCGCCGCCTCACCGAGAGCAAGCAGACCATCCCGCACTTCTACGTGACGGTCAACGCGGACATGACCGACCTGTTCGCCTTCCGCGCCGAACTCAAGGCCCAGGGCGTGAAATACAGCGTCAACGACTTCATCCTCTCGGCCGTCGTGCAGTCGCTCGAGGCGTTCCCTCGCGTAAACAGCTGGACCGACGGGAAGGTCGTGGCCGAGCGCGGCGACGTCGATCTCGGCATCGCCGTGAGCGTCGAAAGCGGTCTCGTCGTGCCGGTCGTCCGTTCCGCGCAGCTCCTCTCGCTCGCCGAACTTTCCGCCCAGGCCAAGGCGCTGGCCGCCAAGGCCCGCGACGGGAAGCTCCTTCCGGACGAAATGACCGGTTCCGGCTTCACGGTCTCGAACATGGGCATGATGGGCGTGGACCAGTTCCTGGCCATCATCAATCCCGGCGAGAGCGCGATTCTCGCGGTCTCCTCCACCCGCGAAAAGCCCGCGGTCGTCAACGGCGAAATCACGATCCGCCAGATCATGGCGATGACCCTCTCCGTGGACCACCGCATCGTCGACGGCGCCCTCGGCGCGGAGTTCCTCAACGACGTCCGCGCCCGGCTCGAGAATGTCGAACTTTGGAAGGCGCTCGCCTGAGCGTGGAAGAAAGGAAACACCATGTACGATTTTGACGTTGTCGTTCTCGGCGCCGGTCCCGGCGGCTATCCCGCCGCCATCCGCGCCGCCCAGCTCGGCCTGAAGGCCGCCATCGTCGAACGCGACGCCCTTGGCGGCACGTGCCTGAACTGCGGCTGCATCCCCACCAAGGCGCTCATCTCCTCCTCCGAGCTCTACCGGCGCGCCAAGGGGGCCGCATCCCTGGGCGTGGAGATTTCCGGCCTTTCGTTCGACTACGCCCGGATGATCGAGCGCAAGGACGGCATCGTCGCCCGCCTCAGCGGCGGCGTCGGCACGCTCCTGAAGGCGAACGGCGTCGAGGTCGTGACCGGCGTCGGCCGCCTCGAGGATCCGCACACCGTCTCCGTGAAGCAGCCCGACGCGACCACGCGCTGGCTCCGCGCGAAGACCATCATCCTCGCCACCGGCAGCGAATCCGCCATGCCCGGCTTCCTCCCGCGCCACGAACGCGTCGTGGAGAGCAAAGCCTTCCTCGAACGGAAGACCCTCCCCGCGTCCATGCTCGTCCTCGGCGGCGGCGTGATCGGCTGCGAACTGGCCTGCATGGCCGCCTCGCTGGGCACGAAGGTCACCCTCGTCGAACTGCTCGAAGACATCCTCATGCCGCTGGACGGCGACACCCGCCGCGTGCTGCGGAAGCAGATGGAAGAGCTGGGCATGACGATCCTCACCGGCGCACCGATGTCCGGCATCGCCGCCACCGGCAAGGGCGTCACCGCGAAGTTCAAGGACCAACCCCTCTCCGCCGACCTCCTGCTCGTCGCCGTCGGACGCCGTCCCAACACCGCCGAACTCGGCCTCGCCCGCGCCGGCATCGAAGCCGACGAACGGGGCTACATCCCCGTGGACTGCCACTGCCGCACCCGCACGGCGTCCGTCTTTGCCGTGGGCGACATCGTGGCCGGCGGCATCCAGCTCGCCCATGCCGCCACCATGGAAGGCATCGTCGCCGCCGAATGCGCGGCAGGCCGCCGGACGAAGATGGATCCCATCATCCCCTCGTGCATCTTCACCACCCCCGAAATCGGCATCGTGGGCCTCTCCGAAACCCAGGCGAAAGCCCAGGGCCGCGCGGTGAAAGCCGGGGTCTTCCCCTTCCTCGCCCTCGGCAAAGCCGTCGCCATGGGCGAAACGGACGGCTTCGTGAAGTGGATCGCGGACGCAACGACCGGCCAGCTCCTCGGCGCCCAGGCCGTCGGCCCCCACGCCACGGAACTCGTCTCCGAAGCCACCGTGGCCATCCGCCACGAACTCACCGCCGAAGCCCTCGCCAACACCGTCCACTGCCACCCGACCCTCGGCGAGTCTTGGATGGAGGCGGCGCACGCCGTCGAAGGCACCTGCATCAACATGCCCCCGCGCCGTCGCTAGACGGTCCTGGCAAGCCGGGAGCGGCGCGCCGCGTTTCCGCATGACCCGCCGTTTGCACGGCGGGGGCAATTTTGCTATCCTCGCGCCCATGGGATGGTATGTCGAGTCGCCCGAGGGCGTAATCGTGACGGTAAGGGTCCAACCCCGCTCCTCCAGGGCGGGGGTGGACGGGCTGTCCGGCGACGCGCTGAAGGTGCGCGTCCGATCGGCGCCGGTGGATGGAAAGGCGAACCAGGAGCTCGTCGAGACGCTTGCGGACGCCTTCCGCATCGCGAAATCGGCGGTGGTCTTCAAGGGTGGCGAAACGTCCAGGAACAAGCGCATCCTTCTCAAAGGCGTGAGCGTTTCCGCAGCGAAAGGCATCGTCGAGCCATGAACCTTTCCCCCGAAACCGGCGGCGCGAGGCCGTCGCTTCTGTCCCTGTACCTCAGCTTTTTCCGCGTGGGCGCGGTGATGTTCGGCGGAGGCTATGCGATGCTTCCCCTGCTGGAGCGGGAGGTGGTCGATCGCCGCCGCTGGTGCAGGGAATCCGAAATGGGCGAGCTGTACGCGCTGGCCCAATCCGCGCCCGGCGTGATTGCCGTGAACACCGCTCTTCTCGTCGGCTTCCGCCTGCGCGGCGCATGGGGGGGGCTGGTCGCGGCGCTCGGCGCGATCACCGTGCCCATCGTGGTGGTGGTCGCGATCTTCGCGCAGCTTGACCGGCTCGGGGATCCCGCGTGGATTCGCCGGATCAAATACGGCCTGCCGCCTGCCGTGGCGGGATTGCTGCTTTCGACGTCGATACGCATGATGGGCCGCGAATGGCGGAAACCGTGGCTCGCGGCAATCGGCATCGCCATCGTCGCCCTCGCGCTTCTCCTCCCCCTCAACCCGGCCTGGTACATCCTCGTCGGCGTAGTGGCCGGATTCGCGCTCTATCCCATTCTCCGCCGGACAGGGCACAAGCCCGACGACCCGAACGAATCCCGCCCGGAAGCAGACGCATCATGATGGCCGACCTTCTGCGCCTTGCCGTCGCCTTCGCGAAAATCGGCGCCCTCACCTTCGGCGGCGGGCTCGCGATGCTGCCGCTCATGTGCGGGGAGCTGGAAGCCCATGGATGGATGACCCAAGCGGAGTTCCTGCAGCTCTTCGGCATCTCCGAAGTCACCCCGGGGCCGATCGCCGTCAACGCCGCCACGGCGGTGGGCTGGCGCGTGGCGGGGCTTCCCGGCGCGCTGGTTGCGACCCTGTCGCTGGTGGCGCCTTCGTACCTCTGCATCGGGACGCTCCTGGCCGTCCTGCGCAGGATGAAGCGACATGACGGCGGCGCCACGGAGCATGCGATTTCCTTCTTGCGGCCCATCGTCACCGGCCTGATTGTCGCGGCAACGCTCAAAATGTCCGCGACGGCGCTGTGGCCGGCGGGCTTCTCCGGTCTTCCCGGAGGCCGGCAGCTTCTCGTATGGACCGTCACCTTCGCGCTCTCCCTCGGGAAACGGCCGGGGCCGATCGCCTCGCTTTGCATCGGCACGCTGATTGGCGCGATTCTCGCTCCCGCATAGCGGAGCGGGCGGCGGCGATTCCGTTCGCGCGCCCCGCGACATCGCGGATCCGCTCTTTCGACTCCATCGGGAGACACCCCATGCACAAGACCTTCCTCCCCGTCTGCCTCGTCCTTTGCATCGGAGCCCCGCGGGCGGCCCTTGCGGGGCGCGTCAGCGTGAAACTCGTCGATGCGGAACGCGGCACGCCGCTCGAATACCTCGTAAAAGACCTCCCGCTCGCGGACGGCAAGACGCTCCTGCACTACCGCATTCCGCAGCATGTGGGCGTCGACGGCGTGAAATGGCCCTTCGACCGCCGTTCCGGCAGCGTCCTGGCCGAGGAGGGCGGCGCACTCGCGGAGTTCGAGGAGGAACTCGGCGTGCGCGCCACGGCGTCCGACGTCCGGAGCGACCGCTCCACCGAGATGGAGGCGGGCGACGTTGTCCTGGCCACCGTCTCCGGAACCCTTGCGGACGGGCCGCACGCCGTCTTCCCCGGCGGGGGCGCCTTTACGCTCGAACGGGACGCCGTGACCGCCCCCACCGGCGCCCTTGCCGCCGACGGCGACCATTCCCTTCTCCTCCGCTGCGCCCCGCTCGAACTGAACCTCGTCCCCTTTCCGGGACTCGCCGAAATCGCGAAGATTTCCGTCCATGAAGGCGAACGCCTGGTCTTCGAAGACTCCTACCCCTCCTACCCTGCCATCGCCCTCCGCCTCTACCTCCCGGCCACCCAGGCGACCTACCACATCGACATTTCCGAAGCGGGCTCCTTCGACCTTGCCTTCGACGGCGCGACCGCCGTGCTCGATGGAACTCCCGCCCTCGACCCCGCGCTCTGGATTGACGTCTCCGGGCGCGTCGTGGGAATCGGACCCGCGCCGAAGGAGCGCGACGACGACGACGCGGGTGCCGCGCGTGACGCGGGCGGCGCGTCGCTGGAACTCTTCACCGACCGCGGCCGCGCGGTCTTCGCCGAATCCGAACCCATCCCCCTCTCCATCCGTGCCCGCAACCTCGAGGCAGACGCGCTCGAGCTCGTTCTCGCCGGGCCGGACGGCGCCACCTTGCGGCTTCCCCTGCCCCTGCGCCCGTGCGGCGGCGGCCTCTCCGCGGTCGAGGCGACGCTCGATCCCGCCCTGCTCCGCCCCGGCACCTACACGCTCTCGGCGGAACTCGACGGCGTCACGTCGCCTCCCTTGCCGATCGTCGTCTCCCCAATCCTTCCCGAGACCAACCTCAAGCTCTTCGGAATGCACAAGTGGACCGAGACGAAGTCCTACCATCCGGCGGACCTCGCGCCGGTCGCGGCCCATGGCCTGAACCTGCTCGTCCATGTGGCGGGCGACTTCGGGACGCCTGCGGACGCCGCCGCCCTCCCCGGGGCCTCCGCCCGCACGGCGCGCCGCGCGCAGGACGCCGGCGCGGAGTTTCTCCTCGCCAACGGCGTCGAACTGCTGCCCGTGGCCTCCGGCCTCATCCTCTACTTCAACGTCGGGAACCGCTGGAAACCGCATGCCGACGACCGCAACCAGACCGTCCAGCACCTCGGCCAGATCTGGCGCCGGTACCCCAACTTCCGCGGCATCGTCCACTGCACGGGCGACGGCCCCACCCCCGCGACGATGGGCATGGTCTGGGCCGCCGCCGCAGGCTCGTACGACATCATCCACGACGACCGCATCCGGGCCCTGCGCGACGTCTTCGAAGCCACCCGCGGCAAACTCGGCGTCGACGCCTCCGCCATGAAGGCGGAATTCGAGCGGATCGGCGGCGCGATGACCGGCGCCATCGGCTTCGGCGTGGGCATGGACGCCGGCATGGAGCTGTCGGGCGACGACGCCGCCAAGCTGGAGTGGATCCAGTGGCTGAACCAGCTCTACCCCGAAGCCTTCCGACAGGAGCGGCGCGCGCTCGCCGGCATGATCCGCGATCCCATCGTCGAATGCGGCCGCTCCTGGGCCCCCGGCGCAGGCGGCGGAATGTGGGAGGAAACCTTCTGGCGCGACCTCGACCACCCGATGGTGGACATCCGGGGCGACTTCGGGATCATGCCCTTCAGCTACGTGAGCGGTGCGGACATCGTCTGCGCAGGCTCCACCCAGCGCCCATGGATCGCGCTGGACATCGTCCCCCACCGCACCCCCGCCAACGGCCTCAAGATCTTCCTCGAAGCCCTGTCGCGCAATCCCGCCGGCATCGGCTTCTACAACGACGGCGCCAATCTCGCCGGCAACTGGTCGGCGGACAAGCAGCTGGGCGAATCGATGGACGCCCTCCTGGAGATCGGGCGCCGCTTCGGCGACCTCTTCGCCTCGCTCGGCCGCGCCGACGAAATCGCCGTCGTCACCTCGATGCGCCAGGACGCCCTGGCGGGGCAGAAGGCCGCCTGGGGCGCCCACTTCCTCGCCTCGAAGTGTGGATGGCAGGCCTGCGCAACCACCGAAGAGGCGATTCTCCGCGACGCCTCCATCCTGGACAACGTGAAGGCCGTCCTTCTTCCCGGGTTCACCCTCGCGCCGCCTGCCGCCTTCCTCGACATCCTCGAGGGGTTCCAGGCGCGGGGCGGCGTGGTCGTCGCCGACACCGATTCGGCGATCGGCCTGGACGGCGTGGTGCGCGTCGAAACCGCCGAAGTGATCTTCCACAACCAGGTCGACTTCCACGACTCCTACGCCCGCTTCCTCCCGCTTTTCGGGCCCTTCGAACAAGCCGTCGGCCCTGAAGTCCCGCGCTTCTTCGGAAGCTCCAAACGCGACGTGCACCTCGTGCGCAGCGTCGACGGCGACCTCGAGTACTGGACGCTCTTCAACGACACCCTGCCGAATCCCGAGGAGCGCTCGTGCAGCGGGAACTTCATCCAGTTCCTCTACGAAGGCGTGGAAGCGGACCTCTCCGCCGGCGTCCGGGGCGGAACGCTGTACGACGCCCTGCGCCGGGAGACGGTGGAAACGGAGGAAGCCGACGGCCGCATCCGCTGGAGCGCCGACCTCCGCCTCCAGCCCGGCACCGTCTACCTGTGGGCGCCGCGCCCCATCGCCTCCCTCGCGGTCGCCGCCCCCGCGCGCGCCGCCTGCGGATCGACCATCGCGCTTCGCGCCACGGCGCACGATGGCGACGGCGTCGCGTTCGCGGGCCGTCTCCCGGTCGAGTTCGCCCTGATGGACCCCTCCGGGACGGAGCGCGTGCGAGTCCAGCGCACCACGAACCGCGAACTCTCCTTCAAGATTGCCGCGAACGATCCCGCCGGGACCTGGAGGTGGACCGCCACCGACCAGGCGACCGGTCTCCGCGCCGAAGGGACGATGGACGTCTCGCCCGCGGCGGGCGCGCTCCCTGCGGTCGTGTGCCGGGCCGGGGTGGCGTGCGACGAGCCGGCCATCCGCGCGGCCCTCGCGGATCGCGATTTCGACGTCGTGGTCTACCCCGGCCAGACCGCCCTGCTCGGTACCGCGCGGAGACTCGTGGACGCACTTCGCGGCGTCGGCGCGAAGGCGTCGCTCCGCGTGTTGTGGCCGTCGGAACGCCGCCGCTACCCGATGAACTGGCACCCCTTCACGATCGAAGACGAGGAAGACGAGGCCGAAGTGCTCTCCGGGCGCGCAGCCGGCCTGCGCGTGGCCGGCAAGAACCAGTTCGGCACGAAGCGCGACGGGATCGACTGCGCATTCTACAAGCAGAACGCGCCCACCGCGCCATGGGCCTTCGCGCGCGACGCCATCCTCATCGGCCGCGGCGACGTCCCCGGCAATCCGCTCTTCGACCACGTCGCCCGGACGCTGAAGATGCTTCCGCGCAATCCGTCGCCCGACCTGCCCGCCCCCGGCGACCCCTTCCTCGCCTATGCCTGGGCGCCCTTCTCCTTCGGCCACGACGCCATCGTCCTCTTCGGGCAAGATGCGGCGGGAGTGGAAAAGGCCGTCGATACGCTGGTGGGGCTTGCGGCGGAGGCCGCGCAGGCCCCGTCCGGGGACGCCGCAGGCCGACCGCTCTGGCGGGCGATGCGCGAAGACGGACAAACCTATGCCGCGCTGGGCCTCCCGGCCTCCGGCGGCGACGTGGAGACGGTTTCCGGCGGACGCGTGCCGCTGCCCTCGCTGCTCCCGGCGACGCACGCCCTGCGCGTCACCGACGCGGCGGTCGCGAAGGGCAGGCTCGCCATCCGCATGGAGCCGCTTCTCGATGCGAACGGCCCCGCCTTCGCGGAAATCGACCTGGCCACGGGAGCGGCGCGCCGCTTCCGGGCCGACGCCGGCGCACGCGCATCGTCCGCCGCGGCCTTTTCGCGGCGCGCCGCGGATGGGGTGGTTCCGCATGCCCTCGACCTCGTCCTGCCCGACGGAGGGCGGATCCGCCCCTCCGACGCCGAGCTGGTCGCGCTCGACGCGGACGGAACCGTCCGCTGGCGCTACGCGCCCTTCCCCGCGCCGGACGGGCTCACCGAGGCGCGCTTCCTTCGCCGGCCGCATCGAATGGCGCTTTCGAAGGACGGCTCCCACGTCCTCGCGAGCTTCTACGACCTCTACACGGGAGGCAGCTACGGCCCCGCCAACCGCCAATACAACACGCCCGCCACCGTGCTGCTCGATGCCGCCACGGGCCGCGAACGCTTCCGCACCTCCGACTACCTCGCCACGGGCCTCGCGTTGGCGGACGATGGATCCCGCGCCTGGCTGGCGGACTACCAGTCCTTCGACGGCGGGCGAACGCACGTCAACGCGCAAGGCGCCCCGGCCGTCGCGGGATTCGACTCGGACGGGAACGCGCTGGCGGCGTTCCGAACGGGCGGAGCCGTCGGCATCGCGACGGCCGGGGATGGCTCCGTGGCAGCCGTCTCGTATGTTTCGCCACGCCGCAAGGTCACCCTCCTTGCGGACGGCAGGGCGGTCGACGTCCCCTTCCCCCGCTCCGACACGGGCGTGGCCGTGTCGCCCGACGGCGGGACCGTCGCCGTGGCCTATGCGGACGCCGTGCTTCGCCTCTACGCGCCCGACGGCACGATGAAGGGCGAACACACGCTTGCCGCACCCGGCCTGCCCGTGTACCTCGACGACGGCACGCTGCTCTGCGCCTGCGACGACGGCGTGGTGCGGCGCCCCGGTCCAGGCGGAGGGGAGATGGCCTTCGGCGACGCACCCATCGACGACGTCCTTCTCACGGTGGCGGCCCTTCCCGCGCCCATCCTGCCGCCCTCCCCCGCCTCGTGGGAGACGCTGGGCGACGGCATCCCCGTCCGGCGTCCCGGCGTGCCGCCCGCGCCGGATGCGGATGGCAAGGTCGCGCTCGACATCCCGGGCGGCGATGGGCTGGATGTTTTCCTGGCGTCCTGGCGTTGCGACTGGACGGGCAACGGCACCGCCGTCCTCTCGGCGGAGGTCGCCTTCGACGGCGGGGTGGACCGTTATCTCTTCGATCTCCACAACGGGGGAACGCGCATCTCCCTGCCCTTCCGCGGCGCGAAGGGAGGAACGGCGGAGATTGCCTTCGCCCTGCCCCCCGGCGCGACCCTTGCGCCCGGCAGCCTCGCGAAAATCGTGCTCGCCGACTTCGGGAACGCCGCCGAAGCCGGGAGGGGCCGTGCGGGAGGGAATCGCAACGTGCCGCGGCTCGCCATCCCCAACGTGCCGGGGTTCCTGGGCGACCCGCGCGGCGTCGAGCAGATTGCCTACGGATGGCCGGAAACGATGCGGGAGGTCTCGCTCCCGGACATCGCCAGGCCGATCCGAAGCGACGTCGTCGAACTCTTCGACGGCGACGTCCGGAACGGCACGCCGCTGTATCCGACCCTCTATCCCGGCGCCGTCCCATGGATGCCGGCGGACGCCCGCGCGGTGATGCGAAGCGCGATGGTCGTCTCCGCCTTCGAGAGTCCGCGCACGGTGACGGCGGTGGGCGTGTGGGAACATCCGGGCGACCGGCCGATCGCCTCCTTCGCGCTCGAATACACCGACGACGCCAGCGTGGCCGAAGCGGGACAGAACGTGCGGGCGGGTGTCGCCGAAGCGCCGGGCGTCGGCGTGTTCGCCTCCGACTGGAACCTGGCATGCGTTGTCGCGGGGAACCGCGACTACTACCATGTCCACGTGCTCCCGGAGCCGGTTTCGGCGCGCTACTGGCGGTTCACGGTGATCGACACCCCATCCGAAGTCCAGCGCCTCTCCGAACTCGAGTTGTACGAATCGGCCATCGATTCCCTGGAAAGCGACCTCGGTTTGGATGCGGGCGGAGGACTGGACGGCTTCGACGCCCTTCCCGAGCTGTAGGCGCGCCTCCACGCGTGGCGCCTCCAGACGCATCGGAAGGACAGGCCGTCCATGCGGGCTGGAGGGTCGGATCTTTGTCCCCAAAATGCGTTCTTTTCCTTCCGCTCTCGTTCCTTGCGCGAGGGCGGCGGGGTTGCTATGCTTTCTCCATGCAGCTCCTTGCTGCCTACCCTCTCCATGATTCATCTCCCACAGGTGAAGGAACCATGAAACGCCCGCTTCTTCTTGCCGCCCTCTCCGCAACCCTCGTCTCCGCCGCCTTTGCAGGCGAGAACATGATTGGCCGCCAGAGCCAGAACGAAGGCATCGCCGCCGTGCCGGCACCGGGGGCCGTGGCGATTGACGGCGACCTCTCCGACTGGGATTGGTCGGGCCGCATTTGCGTCTTCGCCGACACCAACGTGCGCAACGCCTATTCGGTCGAAGCGGCGGCGATGTGGGACAAAGACTACTACTACCTCGCCGCGAAATGGAACGATCCCACGCCGATGTTCAACACGGTCGACCCCGATTTCGCGCCCAACGAGGGATGGAAGTCGGACTCCTGGCAAATCCGCATCCGGTCGGACCAGATCGGCCACTTCACCACCTGGTTTTTCGAGCCGGAGCAGATGCCCGTGATGCACATCTCCTACGTCGCCCGGGGGCATGGTGGGGATTTCGACGTATTGCGCGGCGTGCCGGGATCAGCCGATTTGCTTGGTCCGGACGGCCAGCCTTCGGGCGTACAGATGGCCTATCGGCGCGCGGAGGGGCCTGAATCCGGTCCGGGCGCGGGATTCATCCAGGAGATCCGCATCCCGTGGAGCCGCATCTTCCGGACGGTCCCGGAGATTCGGGACGGACTCGTCTTCCGCCAGGGCAACGAATTCCTGTGGGGCGACGTCACCGGCCGCGCCTGGCCCGTCCACCGCTATGCGGACAACATGCAGCCGGGCGTGACCTCCCGCGAATTCTACTGGACCTCCCATGACAGCTGGGGCGATGCGCGGCTCGCCGCCGCCGGCAACCTGGAACCCCGCGAATACAAGGGCGACACCGCGACGCTCGAGGGCACGGTGCCCATTTCCGTGGCCGTCCCCGCCAACGCCGCGCGCTTCACGCTGGTCATCGAAACGCCGGACGGGCGGCGCGTCCGCAACCTTGCGGGGGACTGCCTTCCCATGGACTACGCGACCGGCGCCGAAGCCGGGGACGGCACCCGGAACCTTGAAGTGCCCTGGGACTGCCTGGATGACGCCGGGCGGCTGGTCGACCCCGGGACCTACCGCGCGCGCGGCCTCACCCACACGGGGCTCTCGGCGGAATACGACGCCTCCTTCTACAATCCCGGCACGCCGCCGTGGGACACCGTGGACAACACCGGCGCCTGGGGGGCGGACCACAACCAGCCCTGCTCGGTCGCGGCAGCGGGCGCCACCGGCTGGATGATCGTTGGCTGGTCGGAGGCGGAAGGCGGCCATGCCATCGTCGCCGTGGGGCCCGACGGGCGCAAGCGCTGGGGCGTGATCGCCGGCGCGCCGCTGCTCGCGGCCAATTCGACGCACGTCTTCTCCTCCAATGGGGAATGGCTTCACCGCTACGCCCTGGAGACGGGAGCGTTCGCGCCCTTCACGGCGGACGGGACGGCGCGCCCCTTCGAACTCGCGATGGAGACGCTCTTCGACGAGGCCCCTGGCGCCCCGGCCTGCGCACTCGCCGCGGACGAGACCCGGCTTGCGGTCGCCTTCACGAATGGGCTGGTCGCCCTGCTCGACACCGCCACTGCGGCTGTCGCCGCCACGCAGACGCTGCCCCTGCCGGCGAAAGACCTCGCGCTGGCCGACGGCGTGCTCTATGCGCTGGCGGGCGAAAGGAACGTCGTCGCACTGGACCTGGCATCCGGCGCCCGAACCGAGATGGCGCCCAAGGAGCCGGGGCTCCGCGCCTCCGCCCTCGCCGTGGACGCGGAAGGCAACGTGCTTCTCGCGGACGTCGGAGACGACCAGCGCGTGAAGGCCTACAACGCCAAGGGCAGGATGGCCTATGCCTGCGGACGCCGTGGCGGGCGCCCGCGGAGCGGGAAATTCGTGCCCGAGGCCATGGCGAACATGAGCTCCGTCGCAGTCGGCACGGACGGCCTCGTGTGGGTCGTCGAGCGCAGCAACGACCCGCGCCGCGTCTCCGTGTGGAACCGGAAGGGACAGCTGGAGCGCGACTACATCGGCAACACCGGCTACGCCGCGCGCGACACCTACGCCGACCCCTGGGATCCGGACCTCGTCTACTGCGGCCCCCTCCGGATCCGGCTCGACCGCGAGGCCGGCTCCTGGGCGCTGGAGGAAATCCTCTGGAGCCCCGACCCCGCGAAACGCGAACTCTTCCCGCTGTGGAGCGACGCCCACTGGTACGCGCGCCCGAATTTCCTGGAAAGCGGCGCCAGCGGGAAGAACCGCCGCTACCTGCACTTCATCGGCCGCTACGGCGCCTATCACGCGATCTACTTCCCGCGCAACAGGCGGTGGCAGCCCGTCGCCGCCTTCACGAGCGTCGAGTATCTCAACGAGCAGCTTCCCGACCTCGATTTCGGCGGCCGCGACCCCTCCGTCGGCGTCATTTGGAACGACTTCGACCGCGATGGCGCGCTGTCGATCGACGAATGCGAATTCCTCCCGGCCGGCCGCCTGCGCAACGGCGGCTGGGGCGCAGCGCCGGGCGAAGACCTGACCCTCTACATCAACGACCTCCACGAGCAGACGATCCGCTGCCGCCCCGAAAGCTTCGCCTCCGACGGGGCGCCCATCTACTCGGGCGCCGCCATGGAACGCTTCCCCGCGAACCTCTACGGGGAAAACCGCCCGGCGGGCGACCGCATCATCAGCTTCGGCGGCGACGTCGTCCGGGGCGGCGTGGTGATGGCCAACGACCTTCGAACCGGCGAATGCCTCTGGACCTATCCGAACCGCTATCCGCAGGTGCATGGCTCGCACCGCGCGCCGATGCCCTCGCCGGGACTGCTCATCGGAACCCTCAAATTCTGCGGACTCGTCGATTTCGGCGGCGAGGCGGGGACGATCTTCCAGATGCGCGGAAACCTCGGGCAGGACTACTTCATGACCACCGACGGGCTCTTCGTGGGCGCCCTCTTCGAGGATGGACGCCTGCCCTCCACCGCCTTGCCGGCGACCGAGGCCGAACTCCGCGGAATGGACCTCTCGGGCTTCAGCAACGGCGGCGAGCCCTTCAACGGCTCGTTCGTGCGGCAGTCCGACGGCCAAACGCGCATGACCATCGGCCTCGCCCGCCAGGCCGGCATGCTCCTCACGCTGGACGGCTTCGACTCCATCCGCCGCTTCGACGGCCCCACCCTGCAGATCGACGCCGCGACCATCGTAAAGGCCGACGCCGAAAACGCCGCCCGCGCCCGCAAGGCCGCCGAGCCGAAGGTCTGGACGGTCGCCCGCTTCGCCCATGCGCCGTCGATCGATGGCGTAGGCCAGGAGTGGGGCGATGTCCCCTCCGTGCCGATTCGCGGCGCCGGCTCCCCCGAATGGATGAACGCCCGCCTCGCCTGCGACGACGCCATGCTCTACGCCTTCCTCGAAGTGCGCGACCAGAGCCCATGGATGAACGCCGGCACGGAATTCCAGCGCCTCTTCAAGACCGGCGACGCCATCGACATCCAGCTTGGACTCGGCGGAGACGATCCCACGCTGCGCGCGAACGACTTCCGCGTGGTGGTCGCGCCGATGGAGGGCAAAACCGTCGCCGTGCTCATGAAGCCCGCGGATGCGGCCGCCCCCGCCGGACTGCGCCACACCTACTCCTCGCCGGTCTTCGACAAACCCTTCGACCGCGTGGAACTCTGCGAGGCCGTGCTCGCGGCGCAGCACGGGACGCGTCCCGACACCTACGGCGTCGAAATCGCCATCCCGTGGTCCCTCCTCGGCATCGAGGCCCGCTCCGGAACATCGCTCCGGGGCGACGTGGGATTCATCGCCTCCGACACGACCGGCCGCACCAACACGGCCCGCACCTACTGGGCCAACCCCTTTACAAACCTCGTCAACGACGAACCCTCCGAAGCGCAGCTCTTCCCGCAGGAATGGGGGGTTCTGGTTCTTGAATAGCCGCCAGACGACCGATGGGGAAATCCCCCCGCACATGAAAGTACTTTTCCTTTTCATCGACGGACTCGGCCTCGCCCCTCCAAGCGAGGACAATCTCGTCAACCCGGAAAACTGCCCGGTCCTGTGCGACCTCATCGAACGCCATTCGGTACCGATCGACGCCTGCCTTGGCGTTCCGGGGCTCCCCCAGAGCGCCAGCGGCCAGACCACGCTCTTCACCGGCGTGAACGCCTCCCGGGCGGTCGGGCGGCATGTCGAGGGCTTCCCCGGACCCTCGCTCAAGCGGATCGTCGAAACGGACAACCTGTTCCTCCAGCTTGAACGGCGCCAGATGCGCTGCCGTTTCGCCAACGCCTACCTCGCCAACTCCACGGAGGAAATCGCGGCGCGCCGCTTCCAGTCGGTCACCACCACGATGGCCCTTACGCGCCCCGGCACGATCAGCCTGCACTCCGACCTCCTCGCGAACAACGCGGTCTGCCAGGACATCACGCGCGAATCCCTCCTCGACAGGGGGCACACCGGGGCGCCGGTCGAGCCGGCGGCGGCGGCGAGCCACCTGATCCAACTCGCCCTCGCCTACGACCTCACGCTGTTCGAATACTTCCAGACCGACCGTGCCGGGCACTCCGGCGACCCGGCGAGGGCGACGGACGTCCTCCGCCTGCTGGATGCCTTCCTTGGAACGCTCGTCCCCAAGAGCAAGGCGCACGGCATGCTGTTCGTCCTGACGAGCGACCATGGGAACATCGAGAACATGGCCACCCGGACCCACACCTTCCACCCCGTCCCCCTCATCGCGATCGGCCCGGGCTCGGAACGCCTCCTCAAGGAAGCCAAATCCCTGCTGGACATCACGCCGCTGCTGGTCGAACTCCTTACCGGGCGCCCCATGTCGTGAGCGACAACGCCCCTCGCTTCTCCCAACCGAATCCGGAAAAAACGCCATGCCATCGAAACTTGACCGCCCAGAGAAGATCTCCGTCTGCGTCATCACCTACAACGAACGCCGCAACCTGGAGCGTTGTCTCGAAAGCGCCCGCTGGGCGGACGAAATCGTCGTGCTCGACTCCTTCAGCACCGACGACACGGTCGAGATCGCGCGCCGCTACACCGACCGCGTCTCGCAGCACAAATGGATGGGCTACATCGGGCAGAAGAAGCTGATCAAGGATTTGGCGACCTGCCCCTGGGTGATGTTCGTGGACGCCGACGAAGAGGTCTCCGACGAACTCCGGAAGGAGATCCTGGACCTCTTCTCGAAGCCCATCCCGAAGGATGTCGATGCGTTCGAATTCCCGCGCCTGGTGCGCTATCTCGACCGTTGGATCCGCCATGGCGACTGGTATCCGGACATCAAGCTCCGCCTCTTCCGCAAAGATCGCGGGCAATGCGGGGGCCAGGAGCCGCACGACCGCATCTTCGTTCCCGGACGCGTCTGCCGCCTGAAAGGGGTGCTCCACCATTACACCTATACGGGCATCGAGGATCAAGTGGCCACCTTGAATCGGTTCTCCAGCATCAGCGCGAACGGAAGGGAGAAATCGTGCAGCTTCGGCCTGGTTTTGCGCATGCTCTTCCACCCCCCCTTCCGCTTCTTCCGAAGCTACTTCCTGAAGCGGGGGTTCCTCGACGGCGTCCCCGGGCTGGTCGTCGCCAAGACCATCGCCTTCGGCACCTTCATCAAGTACGCGAAAATCTGGGAGAGGCAGCATCTCCCCCAGACGACCGACGATGCCGGGCGATGACCGGCGAACGATGGCCGGGGCGGCAGCTTGTCACCCGGCGGATTCCTTGATATGCTTCCGGATCATTTTTCCACCTTGCCCATCCAACCGAACGTAAAACCATCATGAACATCCGACAGTTGTTTGACGACACCGTCAGGCTCCATGGGGATTCGATCGCCATCCAGTACAAGGAGGCGAACGGGACGTGGCCGGCCATACGCTACAACGAACTGCGGGGCCGCGTCCGCGAGGTTTCCGAACTTGCCGGGGAGCTTGGACTGCGCCCGAGACAGGACGTGGCCGCCCTCGTCCTCCCGAACCGCCGGGAATGGGTCGAGATCTACCTGGGGCTTGCCTGCAGCGGGATCATCGTCCTTCCGCTCGACCCGAAGATGACCCCGGCAGAGGCATCCTTCATCCTCAAGGATGCGGGCGCCGTCGCGATCTTCCTGGAGGCAAAACAGCGCGCCGGACTCGAGGAGATCCTTCCCGGGCTTCCCGAACTGCGCTCCATCGTATGGCTGGACGGCGCGGAGGCCCCCCGGGAATGCCGCGGGCGCCCGGCCAGGGACTACGCCGCATCGATCGAGGCGCTCTACCTCCCGGCGCGCCTGGCGGACTCCTTCTACCGCACCCATCTCCCGGCGGACGACGACATCGCCTCGCTGCTCTACACCTCGGGCACCACCGGCAAGCCAAAGGGAGCGATGATCACCCATGCGAACTTCTGCGCGGGCGCCACTCTTTCCGCCGAAATGATCACCTTCTATCCGACGGATCGTTTCCTCGTGGTGCTGCCGCTCTTCCACGCCTTCAGCTTCCTCGCGAACCTGGTCTTCCCCCTCCTTCTGGGGGCGCGCCTCCAGTTCATCGATCGGCTTCGCACGATCGCCCAGGACATGCGCACCCTCAAGCCGTCCGTGGTGATGGGCGTGCCCCTCCTCTTCGAAAAGCTCCTGGCAGGCATCCAGAACAAGATCGCCACGAAGCCCGCCGCGCAATTCCTCCTCAAAATCGGCCTCGGGAGGGTCGTCCGGCGCATGATCCGCAAGTCGCTCGGCGGGAACCTCCGCCTTTTCGTGACGGGCGGAGCACCCTGTTCGCCCGACATGATCCGCGCCTACGCGAATCTCGGCGTGACCGTCATCGAAGGATACGGCCTCACCGAATGCTCCCCCGTGGTCTCCATCACCACCCCGGACGTGCCTCGTCCCGGCTCCATCGGCCTTCCCCTCCCCCGCGTCGAAGTGCGCATCGCCAACCCCGACGACCAGGGTGTCGACGAAATCGAAGTGCGCGGCCCGATCGTGATGAAGGGCTATTTCCGCGATCCCAAGTCCACCGCCGAAGTGTTCACGGAAGACGGCTTCTTCCGCACCGGCGACCTTGCCTCGCGAGACGACGACGGGTACCTCTTCATCCGGGGCCGCGTCAAGGCCCTGATCGTCAACCGCGAAGGAAAGAACATCCACCCGGAGGAGGTCGAGCTCCGCCTCGCAGGCGATCCGCTGGTCCGCGACATCCTCGTGCTCGGCGTACGCGAAAAGGGCAGTGTCGGCGAGAAGGTCGGCGCCATCCTCGTGCCCGACATGGATGCCGTCAAAGCCGCAAACGGAGGAACGGAGCCGGAATGGGAAGAGGTCGAATCCCTCCTGCGCAAGCGCCTCCGCGACGCCTGTGCCCCGCTGTCGGAATACAAGCATCCCCGCATCATCCAAGTCCGACGCGAACCCCTTGAACGAACCGCAGCCCAGAAAATCCGGCGCCACGTCTACCGCGGCGCCCTCGATACGAAGTGAGGAAGACCATGACGATCCGTACGTTGCTTGACCAGGCCGTCGCCCATCATGGTGACCTGCCTGCCCTCGAATGGCGCACCAAGACCGGCAAGAAGTTCGTCTCCTACCGGGAGATGTACGCCGGCATCCTCCGCATTTCCACCTTCGCCGGCGGCGAGCTGGGCCTCGAACCGCAGCGCGACATGGTCGGCCTCATGCTGGACAACAGCCCCGAATGGGTCAAGTGCTACCTCGCCCTGTCCTGTTGTGGAATCACCGTGATCCCGCTCGATCCCAAGCTGAAGCCCGAGGAAACCGCCTACATCCTCCGGGACGCCCGTGCCGCCGGCATCATCGTCTCCGCCCGCCATCCGCCCAGGCTGGACGAGATCCTCCCCGGCCTGGACGACCTGCGTTTCGTGGTGAAGACCGATTTCGGCGAGGAACCGCTCGATTCGCCGGGAAGCGGCGAAACGATCCTGGACCGGCCGGTCTTCCACTTGCCCACGGCGCTCGCGCACCTCGGGGACGACCACACGATCGGCGACTTCTTCCGGGCGCATGTCCCGGGCGACGACGACATCGCCTCGCTGCTCTACACCTCGGGCACCACCGGCAAGCCCAAGGGGGCGATGATCACCCACGCGAACTTCTGCTCGGACGTGGCCGCCGCCCTGGAGGCCATCCCCGGCCTCACCCCTTCGGCCCGCTTCCTGGTCGTCATCCCGCTGTTCCACTCCTTCAGCTTCACCGCGAACCTGCTCGGCTCCCTCTCCCTCAGCAGCCGGATGCAGTTCCCCGAAAGCCTGCGCACCCTCGGGGAAGACCTGCGGGTGCTCGCCCCCTCGCTGGTGATGGGCGTGCCGCTTCTCTTCGAGAAGCTGCTCGCCAGGATCAAGGACAACATCCGGAAGAGCCCGGCCGCCCGTCTGCTCAAGAGCTGCGGCCTCGGCTTCCTCGTGCGCAGGAAGGTCCGGGCAAGCCTCGGCGGCAATCTCAAGATGCTCGTCACCGGCGGCGCACCCTGTTCCGTCGCCATGCTCCGCGGCTACAAGCGGCTCGGGATCGACGTGGTTGAAGGCTACGGCCTCACCGAATGCTCCCCCATCGTCTCCGTGACGGACGTGGAATCCTCGCGCCATGGAACCATCGGCCTTCCGCTCCCCGGGATCGAGGTGCGCGTGGCCGACCCCAACGAGCAAGGCGTGGGCGAACTCCAGGTGCGCGGCCCCATCGTCATGAAAGGGTACTTCGGCAAGCCGGAAGCTACCGCCGAAGTCTTCACCGAGGACGGCTTCCTCCGCACGGGGGACCTGGTCTCGCAGGACGCCGACGGCTACCTGACCATCCGCGGCCGCGTCAAGGCCCTCATCGTGAACCGCGAAGGCAAGAACATCTACCCCGAAGAGGTCGAACAGTGCCTTGCGAACGACCCGTTCGTCCGCGACTTCCTCGTTCTCGGCGTAAACGAGGAGGGGGTCACCGGCGAAAAGGTCGGGGCGATCCTCGTGCCGGACATGGACGCCGTGACCGCCGCGAACAAGGGCGTCGAACCCCCCTGGGAACAGGTGGAGGCGATGATGCGCAAGCGGCTCAGGAAGGCATGCTCCCGTCTTGCCGACTACAAGCACCCGCGCGTCGTCGAAGTGCGCAGGGAATCGCTCGAACGCACTGCCGCCATGAAGATCCGCCGCCACGTCTACAACGGCGCCTTGGACATCAAGTCGCCCGCAGCACCGGCCACGGAAGACGACTAGTACATTGTCGCGGTTATAAACCGAAGTTCCAGCGTTTCCCGACAGCCCGAATATACGCAAACCTTTGCGGACAAGCGTTCTACGCGCCTTCGCGCGTCATTTTCCCGTTCCGCCTGCTGGGCACGGCCTTGTTGTACCGCCAGCAGGCGTGGTCGGCCTCGAGCAGTTGGAAGGCTCTCGCCTGGAAGGCGTTGGGCATCGTGTCGCGGGTAAAGCGCACGGCGGTTCTACCCTCTCCGAAGCAGCATGTGTTGCGCACCTGTGAGGGCGCCAAGCAGCCCGTCGTGAAGATCAAGCCCTGCCCCTCGGTCTGCATCGGCACGAATTGGAAGACGTTCGGGTTCGCGCAGTCGGGCAGATACCATTCCGAGGCGTAGCGCTGGGACGCCGTCTCGAAGCGGACGACGGGCGTGGAGAAGCAGCTGCGCCACCAGAACTCGTTGCCGACGGCCTTGCCGCCGGGCTCCCACGAACCGCGGTCGAGGATCATGTAGATCGGCAGGGTCGCGGAACGGTAGGTGTACTGGTAGGAGAAGCCCTTGAATTTCACGCCGTTCAAGGTCCGCGAAGCCGGCTTGAGGACGAGCTTCAACTCCACGTCGCTCTCCCGCGGCCCCTTCGACCAGTCGTGGATGGTGCGCATGCGGCGGCACTCGTGCACCTGCCACTCCATGAACGAACTCTCCGTGACCTTCGCCCCGAACGTGAGGACGATCTTCCGCGCCCCGACGTCCGTCGCCTTGAGCTCGTAGTCCAGGAGCGTCTCGCCGTACGGCGTCGAGATGTCCACGAACATGGGCAGACGGCCCGACCGCAGCTTCACGTCGCCGCACCGGATCCGGCCGAGACCCAGAAAGCGTTTGCCTTTGGAGACCAGGTCGAAGGTCATCCCGTTGGCGAAGGAGAGGGTGTTCGTCTTTTTCCTTTCATGGCGGACCGACGGATGCGAGGTGGATGGAAGAAGGAAGCGTGCGCAGGACGAAGGGAAAACGGACAAGAACGGTTCCGCCGCGAGGCGGGCGCTCGCGACGCAACCTTTCCCAAAAGGATATCGGACTCGCCCCGGGGAATAAACCACCTTCTCAAGCCCCAGGTTTTTGGGGCGACTTCGCCAATCCGGGAAGTTGCGCTTGTGTTTCCGAGGCGGTGATGGCATGGTCTTGACATGGCTTTCCCGATCGGTTTCACGCCGCGCCAGGCGCATTCCTAAAGAAGTTTCGCATGCCAAACGTCATCCGCATTCCAAAGGAGAAGCCGTGAAACCCCCGCTCCCCACCTGCAACAGGAAGGCAAGTTGCCTGTGAAAATGCCTGTCGTTCAAAAAAAGCCCTCTTTGCTGTTCGTTGACCATGTATGCCACAAACGGACAGGCTCTGCGGGTTTCATGCGCGATATTCTCGCCGGGGAATTTGATCTCGTCGACTGTTATTACGAAAAAGCCTATGAATGCGAATTGCCGGAAAGGGGCTCCAGACACTTCGATGTGGCTTTGTTTTTCGAGTTTCTTCCGGATCGGCGGCGTATTTGCATTCCTGGGGTGCCCTGTGTATTTGTTCCCATGTTTGACAATGAATGGGGTTCAAAATGGCAGTGGCGGCGTATTGCCGCCTCCGGGATGTCGGTGATATCGTTTTGCGGGAAAGTTTCGGAGCACGCGCGCGCGTGCGGCGTCGAAAGGTTGCTTGACGTCCGTTTTTTCCCTGGAGCGGAGGGGGATGGCGACATGCGCGGCGACCCGCGGCGGGTGCTCCTCTGGGAACGTGGCGATATCGGTTTTGCAACAATCAAGGCCTTGTTTGCCCCCGATGCGGTTGAGTCGGTCACATTGCTTCGACGAGGGGAAGGCAAACGCATGGGCGACGCATCCATATCCGGACAAGACATGCGTGATTACAAGGTGAACATCGTTGAAACCGGTTATCTGCCGCGCGCGGAATTCATTGAAATCATGCGACCGGCCGGGACCGTTGTCGCGCCTCGGCTGAAAGAGGGGATCGGGATGGCGTTCCTGGAAGCCATGGCCATGGGGAAGATCGTCGTTGCAAATGACGATGCGACAATGAATGAAACCATTCGTGACGGGGAAAACGGCTTTCTTTTTGACTGGCGCAACCCGAAGCGACTGGACATGTCCCAGATTGTCGCGCTTCATGAAAGGGGTTTTTCGTGCGAGTCCCTGCGTGCAAGGTGGCTTGAAGACAGGAAAAAAATATCGGAGTTTGTCCGGTCCTCCCCCCCATGCGCCGTCCCCTGCAACGATCTGTATCGATATGTACGGTTCCTGGCAGAGGGGGCGATCATGCGTGTCCGTGAAAAATTCGATCTTCGGAGATGAATCTTCCGAGTTGCGGTTTCCGGATTCTTGGAGCATACTTTCTCCCATGCGCTTTTTCAAAGAAATCGTCCGCGGGATCTTCGAGGAGAACCCCATCTTCCGGCTCGTGCTCGGCATGTGCCCCACGCTTGCCACCACCACGTCCCTTGAAAACGGCCTGGGCATGGGGCTTGCGGCCACCTTTGTGCTGGTGTGCTCGAACATGGCCATTTCCGCCATTCGCAAGATCGTTCCGGACAAGGTGCGCATTCCCTGCTACATCGTGGTAATCGCGTCGTTCGTGACGGTCGTGGACCTGCTGATGCAGGCCTACACGCCCGCGCTCACCGAGAAGCTCGGCATCTTCATCCCGCTCATCGTGGTGAACTGCATCATCCTGGGCCGTGCCGAAGCCTTCGCCTCGAAGAACAACGTGCTGTACTCGATGGCAGACGGTCTCGGAATGGGCATCGGCTTCACCCTCTCGCTCTGCATCATCTCCATCGTGCGCGAGATCATCGGCAACGGCAGCATCACCGTCTGGGGCGATCTCGCCGTCCAGTTCCCGGCGACCTCCCCTGTGGTGCTCGTCATCCTGCCCGCCGGCGGATTCATCACCCTCGGCTTGCTGCTCGCCCTCATGAACCACGTCCAGACTCGTCTGGCCATCCGCTCCGGCCGCGCCATGCCGCCTCCGCTGGCGCTCGACTGCCGCCGCTGCACTCTCTGCAACATCGCGGAAGAGTGAGGAGCCCTCCATGGCCGACGAGCCCTCGCGGACGCTTCCGCCCGTCGCCTTCGCCCCGTGCGCCGACTACGAGCCCGCATCGCTCGATGCCGCCATCCGGCGCATTGGCGCCCTTCTGGGCGACGCCGGCGCCCCTTCCCTCCGCGGGCGGCGCGTGCTCGTGAAGCCGAACTTGCTCGCGGACCGCCCGCCCGATGCGGCGGTCACCACCCACCCCGCGTTTCTTCGCGCCGTGCTGCGCTGGCTTCGGGAGGTCGGCGTTGCCGGGATCCGCGTGGGCGACAGCCCTGCCAGCGCGGTGCGGCTTCGGCAGGTGTGGGAGCGGACCGGCGTGGAGGCGGCCTGCCGCGACGAAGGCGTGGAACTTCTCTCCTTCGAGGCCGGCGAGATGCGCCTTGTGCGCCGCGACGGCATCGAGCTGCTGGTGGCCGCCGCCGCGCTGGATGCCGACCTCATCGTGAACCTGCCGAAGGTGAAGACCCACGGCATGACGCTCCTGACCTGCGCGACGAAGAACCTTTACGGGCTTCTTCCGGGCTACCAGAAGACCCAGCGGCACCGCGAATATCCCAGTCCCCACGCCTTCGCCGGACTCCTTCGCGCCCTCGAGCGTTCGCTTCCTCCCCAGATCTGCCTCGCGGACGGGATCGTCGGCATGGAAGGGGATGGCCCGTCGAACGGCGTGCCGCGTTTCCTGGGTTTCGTGGCCGCCTCGGCGGATCCCATCGCGCTCGATCTCGCGGTGTGCCGCGCCACGGGCGTCCCGGCGCGCCGCGTGCCCTACCTCGCCGACGTCGCGCACCTCCGCCCCGTCGAGCTTGGCGAACTCCCGCCCGGCTTCCCCGTGCGCCTGCGCCTCCCCGTCACCTGGAAAGCGCTTGCCGTCCCGCGCCCGCTCGCCCGCCTCTGCGCCCGCTGGCTGTGGATTCGCCCCTCCTTCAACGCCGGCGACTGCGTCCGGTGCGGGCGTTGCGTGGCCGCTTGCCCGAAATCCGCCCTCGCCCAGGAACGGGGGAAGGTCCCGGAATTGCGCGATCCCCCCGCCTGCATCGGGTGCTGCTGCTGCCACGAGGTCTGCCCCGCCAACGCCATCGCGATGCGCAAGGGCCCGCTTCTCCGGATCGCCGGAGTCTTCTCGGAGCTGTCGTGAACGCCGCCGGGCGTCCGCCCCCTACCGGGCGGCCTTGACGGCGAATTCGCGGAAGAGGCGGAGGAAGATGCGGTATTGGTCCAGCGACACCTCTGGCGGGGTCTGGTGGTCGACGGACACGATCACGCCTCCGCCCCGGGCGACGGGCAGCAGGCGCTCGAATTCGGCGGCCATGGCCTCTTCGCCGCGCGCCATGGTCATCTTGTCGAAGGCGCCCATCCAGACCATCCGGGGGTGGTCGCGGCGCAACACGGCCAGATCGACGCCCGCCTGGCGTTCGAGGGGGAGGATCCCGCGCAGCCCGGCGCGCTCGAACCAGGGCGCGGCAAGCGAGATGTCGCCGTCGGAATCGATGATGGGGACGATGCCGCGATCGAGCAGGCGCGGGACAATTCGCTTGTAGTAGGGCAGCATGAACTCGTCGAAGCAGGCCTCGGAGAGCATCGGGCCGTTGTTGTAGCTCATGTCCTCGGCGAAGGTCATGAAATCCGGGATGCAATAGCCGCATGCCCGGTCGACGATTCGCTCCATCCAGTCGGCGAGGTCGCTGTTGATCTGGTGGAGGAGTTCGGGCTGGTCGTAGAAGGCGTAGAGGTGGGGCTCGATGCCGAGGAGGGTCCGGGCGAACCAGAAGAACCCTTCGAGGCTGAACCAAACCACGATGTCGCCGGAACGCTGGCGCGCGGCGGCGGCCTGCCAGGCGTCGGGATCCAGCGGCCAGCGGTCGAGGATCTGGAAAAAGAAGGGGCGGAGCCGGCGGTAGCCGTCCATGTCCTTCAGGATGCCCGCACCGTGGAAGGCGGGCGCCGGGGCGCCGGGGGCGATCACGGGGAACCAGTCCTGCCAGTAGACCTCCTGGCCGAAATACTCGTTGATGGCGTAGCGGTCGGCAAGGTCCGCGGGCAGGCCCTCGCCATGCCAGCGCGCGATCGTCTGGTCCCACCAGCTCGCCCATTCGATCACGGGAAGACGGTCGAAAGGCTGGAACTCCACGATGGCGTGGAAGCGTTCTCGGGCGGTCATTTCCTTCATGCGTGCACTCGTCACCTTTCCCGCCCATCATAGCGCTTCCGGGCGCCGCCGGAAACCGGAAACCATCCGATCGGATTGCGCATCGCCCCTTCCGGATGGTCCGGATGGAGCCGGATGGAGCGGATGATTTTCTCGTGCCGCGGCGGGCGGAGGTATGGTACATTGACGCGCCATGAACACGACCCATCGGTGGAATTTCTTCCGGGCCTGCGGATTGACCCAGGTCCTTTTCAAGGATGGCGAGGACTTCCGCCGCCTTCGCGAACTCGACCAGAAGCTCTGGGTCGCGATCGGCGTCCCTCTCAAGCACCTTTGTTTCGACAAGCGCACGCTGGAGCTCATCGACGTGGACAACGACGGGCACATCCGCCCGCCGGAGCTCCTCGACGCCGTGGACTGGTGCACCTCGCGCATCAAAGACGCCGGCGTGCTGCTCGACGATTCCGGCGTATTGCGCCTGGACAACATCGACGAGTCGGTGCCGGAAGGCGCCGCCCTCCTCTCCGCCGCGAAGCTCATCCTCGCCAGCCTTGGATGCGCCGATTCCGAGACCATCTCGCTCGAGCAGGTGGCCGACCGGGCCCGCATCTTCGCGCAAACCCGCTTCAACGGCGATGGCATCGTCCCCGAATCGTCCGCCGCCAACCCCGCCGTGGCGGCCGCCATCCGCGACATCCTCGCCTGCGTGGGCGGCGAGACCGACCGCAGCGGACAGCCCGGCGTAAACCAGGAGAAGCTGGATGCCTTCTTCGCCGCCGCCGAAGCCTACGCCGCCTGGCGCAAGGCCGGCGCCGCCGCGGACGTCCTCCCGCTCGGCGACTCCACCGCCGCCGCCGCAGACGCCCTGGAGGCCGTTCGCGCCAAGGTCGACGACTTCTTCGCGCGCTGCCGCATCGTCGCCTTCGACGCCCGCAGCGCGGAGGCCTTGAACCGGGACGCGGCGGCCTTCGGCGCCATCGCCGGGGAATCGCTCACCGTGGACAACCCGGACGTGGCGGACCTCCCGCTCGCGTTCGTCGCCGCCGACGCCCCCCTCCCGCTCGACGAGGGCGTGAACCCCGCCTGGGCGGCGCGCCTCGCCGCCTTCCGCGACAGCGTCGTGAAGCCGCTCCTCGGCGCCTCCGGCGATTCGCGGCCCGCCACCCTCTCCGAAGCGCAATGGCACGACCTCTGCGCCACGTTCGCCCCCGTCTTCGCCTGGCGCGGCGCCAAGACCGGCTCCGAAGTCGAGCCTCTCGGCCTGCCGCGCGTGGAGGAGCTGCTCGCCTCGGGACACCGCGACGCCATCGCCAGGCTCATCGAACGGGACTCCGTCCTCGCCTCCGAGAATGCGGGGATCCAGGACGTCGAAAAGCTCCTGCTCTTCGTGAAGAACCTGAACCGCCTGCTCCACAACTTCGTGAACTTCAGCGACTACTACGACCCCGAGCACCCCGAGACCTTCCGCGCCGGCCGCCTCCACCTCGACGCCCGCACGTCGGACCTCTGCGTGTACGTGGACGACGTCGCCGCCCACTCCGCCCTCGCCGCCGCATCCAACATCTGTCTCGTGTACTGCGACATCTCCCGTCCCGGCACCGGGACGAAGAAGGCCATCTGCGCCCCCTTCACCGCCGGCTTCGCCGCGACCCTGTCGGTCGGCCGCAACGGCATCTTCTACGACAACGACGGCAAGGACTGGGACGCCCGCGTCACCAAGATCGTCGACCACCCGATCAGCCTCCGGGAGGCCTTCTGGAACCCCTGGCGGAAGATCGGCAAGATGATCGGCGACCAGGTCACGAAGATCCTCGGCTCGAAGCAGGACGCCGCGCTCGCCGCCGTCTCCACGAACGTCGAAAAGGCGGCGGCCATCGCCGCCGATCCTGCCGCCGCCCCGGTCGCCGCCCCGGTCGCCGCCCCTCCTGCCAAGACCGGCATGGAAGGCGTCGCGGCCGCCTCTTCCGTGGCCGCCATAGGCGTCGCCGTCGGCCTTGTCGGCTCCGCCGTGGGCGGTCTCGTGCAGCTCGTCACCGGCATCCCGCTGTGGAAGACCCTCGCGGGCATCGGCGGCGTGATCCTCGCCGTCTCCGGTCCCTCGATGATCCTGACCTACTTCCGGCTGCGCGCCCGCGACTTCGCGCCCGTGCTCAACGCCGCGGGCTGGGCCATCAACACCAAGCTGCCGATGACCATGCGCCTCGGCGCCGAATTCACCCGCGAAGCCAGCCTCCCGAAGGGCTCCCGGATCGCGTTCAAGGATCCCTACCAGGACTCCCGGTGGCTCTCCCGCACCCTCTGGACGCTCCTGGCGCTCGCCATCCTCGCCTTCGCCACCTACAAGGTCGTGGAGCGGTATCCCGGCCATCCGTGGTCCCGGAAGATCCGCTTCTGGGCTTCCGAACCCGCCACGGCCGAAGCGGAGGTCCCGGTGGAAGACGCCGCTCCCGGCGAGGCCGCGGAGTAACCGCGCGCTTCCACTGCGAAAAAACGGCGCGCCGCGAAATCCCCGCGATTTCGCGGCGCGCCGCTTGGGCTGCCGTCCGTCTTTTGGAACGACCCCCCTACAGGAGGATCAGCAGGGTCGGGTCCGGTCCGCCGGAGGCGAGACGAAGGACGTAGGCCGAGCCGGTGTCGACGATGGAAAGGGAGCAGCCGCGGAGGTCGGCTTCCGTCGCCGTCGCGGCAAATGTCTCCAGTCGGGTTCGGCTGTTGTCGCGGCGGGGCACGGAAATCAGATCCACCGTCGCCGAGCCCTTGACCTTCCTGGCAAACGCCCGGTCGATGTCGAGCTCCAGCACGGCCGTGGCATTTTTGATGCCGTAGTCCGGGTCGACGAGGACGAGGTACGCGCCGTCGTCGGAACGGCCTCCGGCCGGGATGCCGAACGAGAGGACCATCGATCCTGTCGCACTGCCGGTATAGAGACTGCCCGCCGTAATGACGCCATTGGTTCCTTCGATGCGGATGCGGCTCGGGATGCCGCTCGCCGGGGTGTTCTCCGCCTTGATGGCGTAGTCCACGTTGACCGTCGCGTCGCGGCAGAGCAGTTCGGCTCCGCAGGCACCGGATCCGGTGGCCAGGTAGATGTCGCCCGCGATTTCGAGAACGCCGCCGTCCACCGCGGCGATGCGGTTGCTGGAGGTGGAGGCGGAATTGAAGCAGACGCGGGAGGAACCGCCGGCGGTGAGGGTCGCGTTGGAGACGACGACCTCGCTGTCGTGGGCGAAGCAGAGCCAGAGCGGGAATTCGCTCGCGACGGTTGCGCCGGAACGGACGATGAAGCGGCTGCGGGCGCAGATCTTGTTCTGCGTTCCGAAGTTCTCCTCTCCGAAAACGACGCCGCGCGGATGGTAGCCGGGGTTGTTGGTCGTGATGAGCATATAGGCGCCGTCTTCAACGATCACGGTGTTGTCGGCGGGGCTGTCTCCGCCGCCGACCAGGATCGAAGCGGTGTTGTTGCCGTTGCCGATGATGCGGGCGGTGGTACCTGCGCCGCGGAAGCGGAGCGTCTGGCCGGCGCCGGATCCGGCGCCGACTTTGGTGGACGAGAAGGACGTGTAGGACGCGCCGTCCTCGACGCGGATCTCGCCCGGATTCGCGCCGCCCATGTAGGTGTTGGCGACGTTCGCGGTCGTTCCCTCGCCCCGGATGCGCAGCAGTCCGCCGCTCTCCAGCGAGAAGCCGCCGCTCGCCATCGAGAGCGTGGCGCCGTTGCGGACGTCGAGCGAGGCGTCGGCGCCCATGAATTTGAAGTCGCCGACGCCCGTCACCGTCGCCGCGTCAAGGACGTTGGTCGAGGCGGTCGCCACGTTCTGGAACTTGCCTCCGCTTGCGACCGCGCCGTCCTCGATCCGGAACCGCGACCCTGCATTCCGGAACCAGAAGTTGGCGTTCTGGAAAGTCGTGCCCGGGCCCGTGAGGCACAGCTCCGCGCCGCCGTCGATATAGTTTTCCTTGTTGCCGTTGTCGAGCGTGCCGCCGCCGGCGAGGATGGCCTTTACACCGGAACCGCACGAGAACGGGTTGCGGAAACTGGAACTGGCGCACGAAACCGTGGTGCCGGACGGGATGGAGAGGATGACCGTGCGCCCGGCGTCCGAGATGACCCATTGATAGAACGAGAGGGTGCTCGCGGCGGGGAAGGTGACGGTGGCCGTCTGGTTGAAGATGGCGGCGGAGTCGATCGCGAGGGGGTCCAAGGTGGACGGTGTGGCGCCGTTCACGAGCCAGGAGGCGGGATCGGTGTAGGAGCCGGTCGGGACATTGCCGTTCCAGTAGTACGTCGCTGCGGAGGCGGCTGTGGCGAGAAGCAGGAGGGGGAGCATGCGTTTCATAGTGCTTTTCCTGTAGGGGTGAATACGATGGGTCAGCAGGGGTTGGCCGGCGCCATTTCGGCGCAGCGGATGGAGCCGAAGGCGGCGCCGTCGGCGAGGGCGGAAACGCCGAGCGCGGCGGCGGGGTCCGTCGGGTAGACGCGCCGGACGATGGCCTGGCGGTGATTGGCGTAGACTTCGACGACGGAGCGGTCGACGAAGAGGTCGAGCCGGAGCGGCTCGCCGGGGTCGAGACGGAAAGGCGCTTCCTCGACGAGACTGCCGGGGATGTCCCGTACCCGCGCCCGGCCCTGTTCGTCCGTGGCTTCGAAGGTCGAGCGGTTGTTGGTCAGCGCCCGCGCGGCGTTGCCGCTCCTTGTGGCGTCGAAGACCAGCGTTCCCGCCTGGAAGTCGACGTAGACATCGGTGTATTCGCCTCGGCCGGCGTCCTCGCGAAGGCGGAAGCCGGCGCGTGTGGAGGAACCGGGATGGATCTCGGCGCGGAGGCGGAACGAGGCGCCGTTCTTCACCGGGAGCGGACGGAGGCCGTCGACGTCGCCGGGTTCGAAAATCTGCGGGTGGATCTCGAGCCGGTCGAGTTCTTCGGCCGGGGCCATGTGCAGGATGCCGTTTTCCACCCAGAGTTCGCGCGGGAAGCTGTAGACGCCTCGCCAGCCGCCGGCGTCGGCCCAGTCCTGGAAATCGTCGTGGAGCCAGAACCAGGCCAGCTGCCGGCCGCGGGCGTCGACCAGCGCCTCGGGGGCGAAGCAGGTGTTGTCGCGCCACGAGAAGCGGCCGTGGGCCGTGGGAAGGAATCTTTCGTGCTCGAGGTTCCCGAGGTAGTACTGAGCGCCGCGGTTGTGGGCGATGAAGAGCAGCAGGAACGTGCCGGACGCGGGGCCGCCGCCGCGCCGCGCGGGGAGCGGGAGAAAGCTCGGGCACATGTTGTCTTCGTCGTCGGCGGGGCCGTCGGCTTCGAGGCGCTTGTAGAAGCGGTGCAGATACTGCCAGGAGCGGAGGTCGCCGGAGCGGAAGAGGTCGCAGAAGTCGCCGCGGAAATGCGGATCGGAGCCGGGGCTGCGCCCGAAGCGGTTGAGGACGCACAAGCCGCCGGCGGCCAGATAGTAGCGGCCGTCCTTCTTCCAGATGTTGCTCGGATCGGCGCAGGCGACAGGGAGGACCTTGCCGTCGACTTCGATGTCGGCGACGCCCCAGTCGTCGGGCCGGGATGCGATGGCGATGGGCCGGATCCGCTCCCAGACGTCATAGGGCGGCCGGGCCTTTGCGAGGGCGATGCCGTTGGGGTCGCGCGCGGCGTCGGCGGAGGCGATCTTCCAGAACGTGAGGTAGGCCGTGCCGTCGTCGTCGAGGAACGCGCCGCCGCTGAAACATCCGCCGTCGCCGTTCTCGCCGGCGAGAGCGTCCGGGTGGCTGCGCCAGTGCAGCAGGTCGATGGAGGAAATGTGCCCCCAGCGATAGGATTCCGTGCGATGGTCGCGGTAGAGATACATCAGGTGATAGCGGCCGTCGGCGAAGAAGGCGCCGTTGGGGTCGCCGGGCATTCCGTCGCCGGCGGGCAGCGCAAAGTGGTATCCGGGGCGCCAGGGGTCGGCGAGGAGGCGGTCGCGGTGGTCGAGGACGGTGTTGACGGCGTCGAAACAGTCGGATTTCATGGCTGGATGGGAATGAGTTCGGCCAAGCCGAGGTCGATACGGGGGGCGGGGGTGGGAGACAGGCAGGTGAACTTGACGCTGAGGATGCCGGAGCGGGCGCCGGCGGGGACGTGCACAAGCCCGTCGGCGCTGATGCGTTCGCTTACGCCGGCGCAGGTGCGCCAGTCGGTCGAATCCTCCTCGATGCGCACGAAGGGGACGTGGCGGATCTCGCGCCCGTCCTCTCCGTGGAAATGAAGCCGCAGCGTGGCGCAGCAGTAGCCGCGGTCCGGTCCGGGCTCGCGGATCTCGCGCCGGAGTCCCGAGGCGCAGTAGCGGATGCGCGGCAGGAGCGTCTCGCCTCCTGTGACGGCGAAGGCGCGGCAGAGCGAGACGTGCGGCGCGCCGGAGCCGCCGTTCGCCGCCCGGCGGAAGTCCTCGTAGTCGGGGGCGGTGAAGGCATCCGGCGGGAAGACGCAGGCGTTGGTGACGAGGATCGTGACCTCCGGGAAGGAGGCCGGCGCCACTTCCGCATCGGCGCCGTGGCGCTCCAGCTCGACGATCCAGGGTTCGTCGGCGAAGAGATTGTCGCGGGCGGGCCGGAAGACGGGGCCCCAGCGGTCGGGGCGGAGTGTCGCTTCGGTGGTGAGATCGCTCAGCATGCCCGTGTCGTCATTGTAGTGGCAGAGCCGGCGCTCGCGGCCGGAGACGCCGTCGGAGAAGACGATGCCCACGTCGCCGCGCAGGTCGCGCGTGTCGTCGGCGGAAAGGCCGAGGGCGGCGAGGGGGATCCGGGCGGAGAGAAGGTATCCGTCCGGAGCGGCTTCGATGGAGACCTCCGCGTTTTCCAGCACCGTGATCCGGTCGAACCGGGCGGCCATGAGCTGGACGGGCGACTCCGCGGGCGGGTCGGTGCGCGGCTCGTAGAGGACGGCGACAGGCTGGCCGCCGAGAGCCGAGAGGAGAAGCCGCCTGTCGCCCGGGACGGCTTCGCGGCGGTCCGCCGGGGCGTCGGGGTCGGTCTCGAGGAAGAGGTCGATGCAGTCTCCGGCGAGGAAGAGCGTGCGGACATCGCGTCCGGCCTGGTGGAAGCCGCCATGCGCCGTGCGGACGCCGGCGCGAAGCTGGAGATCGTCGCCGATGCGGGCGAGTCCGATGACGGCGGAGCGCGACGGGGAAAGCGGATCGGCGAGGGAGATTTCCCGCACCGATGCCGGGTCCGGACGGGGGGCGATGACGATGGGGTCCCTGGGTTCGGGCGCGGCGCCGGCCCCGTCGGCCGGGGTCTGGCTCCGCGCGAGATCGTCGGCGGCGACGGAGAAGGCGCTCTCGAAGCGGGAGGCGTTCTCCAGTCCGCGCAGACGGAAGAAGTGAGGCGCGTTGTTGCCGCCGTTGATCACGTAGAGCGAGCCGTCGGCCGTCTGGTGGTAGAAGGTCAGGCTTTCGCCCCAGAGCGCGTCGGGGCCGAGCTTGGCGTCGGAGAAGAACGTGCCGACAAGGAGCCCGTCGGAGGAGACGAGGTAGGGGCGGCAGTTCCACCACCAGATCCAGGAGCCGAGGACGGAGCCGATGCCGGGGACGTCGAATTCGCCGCAGAAGGCGCTTGCCTCGAACGAGTTCTCCGTGAGGTCCTCGGCGGCGGGGATGCGCCAGCGCACCGTGCCGTCGGGGGTGAAGGAGACCGCCGCGTCGCGGGACTCGGGCTTCTGCATGGCGCTATGCCGGGAGGAGCTTGTGAGCGTGGCGTGGATGTTGCCCGCCCGGTCGGCGAAGAGTCCGGCGAGGCAATGCCCCGGGGAGGGGAAGCGGTGCAGGATCGTCGTGCGGGCGACATCGTAGACGGGACCCGTCGGCAGCCATTCGACCGGAGCGAGCCGGTAGATGCACTCGGCGTCGCGGCAGAAGCCGCCGACGTAGATGACGCCGGAGGGATCGCAGGCTTGCGACCAGTCGATGTGGAACTCGGCCTGTTCGTTGCCGTTCGCGCCGAAGGGCTCCCCGCGCGTGAGCGACGGGTGCCAGGTCATTTCCTCCTCCTGCGCCAGGCCGTCGCCGTTGCGGTCGCTCCAGGCGAAGTTGTCGCCGGCGTGCCCCCGGAAGAACGCGGGGCGCGCGTCCGGGTAGAGGTGGCGGCCGATATCGCTGTCCCATGTGAGCGCGCCGGTGCCGTCCCGGTCCGTACGCAGGCGCTGCACGCAACCGACGGCGGCGCAGGGGACGGGGGGCGTGTCCGGCTCGATGCGGAAGATCGCGATGGAATTGACATCGCCGCCGAGCGCGAGGTAGGTGCGTCCGTCCTTCTCGAACGTCGTTCCGCTGTTGATGGAGATCGCGTTGGCGGCGCTCGGCGTGAAGGGCGCCCGGTCGTCCATGCGCCTCAGGTCGGTCCCGAGGATGCGCGAGGCGCCGGTCCGGAAATCGAAGTCCCAGACGTTGCCGCCGAAGTGGAGACGCCCTTCGGGCTCGCCGGGGACGGTCCAGAAAAAGGTGCTTGTGGAATAGGGGAAGGGGCCGAGGAAATCGCGGCGGAACGCGCCGGTGGCCGCGTCCCAGACGGAGAGGCGCTTGGGGTGCATGTCGGCCTCGGCGACGTAGAGCGCGCCCTGCCCGGTCACGGCGAGCCCGTGCGGGAGAAGCATCGCGTCCTCTTTCCACGGTCCGACGAACGGGCGGCCTCCCGGGGCTCCGACGGCGCCGAGCGCCCGTCCGTCCGGCGAAAATCGTTTCACCTGCATCGCGCGGCCCCAGTCGGAGACGAGGATCGTGCCGTCGGGCGCCTCGGTGAGGGCGACCGGGGCGTCGAGGCCGGCGGTGACGACGGGCGTGACGGCGTTGTCGGGCGCGATGCGCACGACGCGTTCGCCCGAAATCGCCAGCAGGGTGCCGTCCGGGCGCGCATGGAGGCCGGCAGGGCGTTCGAGCGGCATTTCGCCGGTTTTCCCTGCGGTGTCGGGGTGGAAGAACTCCAGTTTGTTTTCGTAGAGGCGGGAGACGGCGATCCGTTCGGGCGTGGCGGCAAGACCGATTGCCGAAGTGGTCTCGCCGGAGCCGGTGCACCAGTAGCGCGGCTGTCCGATGTAGCGCGCGGGACGGAAACCGTCCTCCCGGACCAGGGTCGGCAGCGAGGTCGATTCCTCGCGGTAGGGCCAGCGCGCGATGACGGTGTCGGGGTCGGTCCTGGAGAAGGCGGCGCGGTCGCCGGTCGCGGCGTCATAGCAGACGAGGATCGCGCGCCCCACGGCGTGGAGGCCGTTTGCGAGGAGGCGGCCGGTCTTCGTGTCGTCGAGTTCCGGTCCGGAATAGAGCGCGTAGAGCCGTCCGTCGAGGTACGAGAGCGAGACGCAGCGCGGGAAGAAACGCGGCTCGCCGACGCTCCAGATCTTGCGTCCGTCCGGGCCGAGCTTCATCACGGCGAAGCCGTTTTCGGAACCGGGGGCGGCGACGTAGACGTTCTCGCCGTCCGTCGCGACGCCCTGGGGCGGCGCCTCGTCGCTCAGCCAGTCGCCGCGGCCGTCGGCCGTGGGCCACGGGGGGGAGCCGGGGTTCCCGAGCGTGCCGATGTAGTCCCAGGCGATTTTGTCGCGGACGATGCCGCGGATGCGGTAGTCGCCCGGTGCGACCGGTTCGCCGTGCATGTCGAGCCCGTCCCAGGGTTCGGCCTGGACGCCCTTTTCGCGCCAGGCACCGACGGCGAGCTGCCGCACCAGACGGCCGTCCGCGTGGAAGACGCCGATCGAGACGTGGCCGTCACGCGGCATCGTGTAAGGGGCCGCGAGCCGTGGCTCCGGCTCGAGACGCAGGGCGGAGACGAAATGGAAGGCCGGGGATCCGGCGCACCACCACGGCTGGGCGGTCGCGCGCCAGACGGGGCGCTCCGCGTCTTCGGGGCCGGCCGACGGACGCCGGAGCGGGAGGACGGTCCAGGGAAGCCGGATCTCGTAGGCCACGGCGGGGCCGGCGTCTTTTCCGTCCGGCATCCCCCGGATGGCGAGCTCCGCTCCCTGCGCGAGGAGATCGCGGCGTTCGGGGGCGGCGCCGTCGATCGTCAGGGCGAGCCGCCCGGTGGCGGTGTCCGGCCAGGCGCAGAGGGAGGCGCTGTCCGGGCCGCCGTCGGAAAAGCGCAGCTGGAGGGCGTCGCCGCCCCCGTAGCCGGCGCCGGTCGAGGCGGGGGCGGAGTTGAGGGGGATGCCGTCGGGATGGCGGAGCGTCGCCGCGACATAGAGCGCGTCGTCGTCGAAGGCGAAGGCCAGCGTGCCGGAGAAGGACGGATCGGCCGAGCCGGGCAGGAGCGCGAACGGGAACGAGGGAAGCCCGGACCAGTCGGCGAGATCGCCGTCGATGGCGACGGGGCGGTCGAGGCGCGGGGCGGGCGCACGGGTGGCGTCGCGCACGAGAGGCGTGTCGACGGGGACGAGCGCCTCGGCTCCGGCGCCGAAGACGAGCGTGCCCCACTGTTCCGGATTCGGCAGATAGGCGTTGGCGGCGAAACGGGGCGATGCGGTGAGCGCGGACAGGCTTTGGTGGATGCGGTCGCGACGTTCGGCTTCCGGGCGCGTGCGCAGCGTGTCGGGCCCCATGCCCTCCCAGGAGAGAGCGACGTCGATGCGCGGAACCCGGACCAGATCGGGAAGTTCGGAGAGCGGTATCCGTGCCTCGAAATGCCCCGGCGCACCGGACGTCGTCCCGGAAACGGCCCGTGCGAGAAGGTCGATCCGGACGGCGGGGTCCGTCTCGGCGAGGAAGGTGAGGACCGCCGTGGCGAAGGCGGGCGTCGGTCCGTTGCCCGTCGGTTCCGCCCGGAGAGCCACATGAAGGGATGCCTCGTCGCGCATCAGGGCGATGGATGCCGCCGGACCGGGCGCGGAAGCGATGCCGGCCCGCAGGGCGGCTTCGGATGCCGGCACGGACTCGAGCCGCGTGAAAAGGGACTCGTTCCAGTCCGAAAGATCTCCGTCGGCTTCCGGGGGCTGGACGGCCCAGGAGACGGGCGGGAGCGTGAAATCCCTTACCTGCCCCGCAAAGACGGGCAGGACGGCGATGACGCCTGTCCAGAAAAGCAGTTTCCGTAAACGCGATGCAGTCTGCATGTGTCGTCCTCCATCGGCCTGTTCGCAATGCCGGTGCAGGGCGGCGAAGGCCCCTGCGCCGCAAAACGGCGGAACCCGATGCCCATGTGTGCGGACGAGCATACCCTATTCACGAAAACCCATGCAAGGAAAAGCGGCCTCGCCCGCCGACAGGTCCGTTGTGGAACAGCATCCCGCCCTGGCGCTTCCCGATGCGGGAGGGCGGGATCGGCAAACCGGATCCGTCGTTCGTCGCGCGCGGAATGTTTCGTCGGAATGTTCCTTGACATGACTTCTTCTTCTCTCCCATAATCGGATTTGCCTCGACAGCTCGACAACTGCAACGACCGGCACGGCAGCGACCAGCCAACGGACGTTGCGGTACACCCCAAAAAACCGAAGGATTGCAACCATGACTGCCACGACCCGACTTCTCCGCCGGACCACCTGTGCGTTGATGATGGCGGCGGCACTTTCGCCGTTTGCCATTCACGCCTACCAAGACACGTTCCTTTCCACCGACGACGACTCCGTGGTGCGCTACGATCGGGCGGACGGAGTGGTTGTCTACGCCTTCACCAACGCGGCGGGCGATGTGGCGGTCACCCCGGCCTGCAATCTGCAGCTCGAGGAGATGCTTCTTGCGGGCGGCGGCGGCGCGGGCGGCTGGACCATCGGCGGCGGAGGAGGAGGCGGCGGCGTGGTCACGAACGTCCCGGGCGTGATCGTTGCCCCCGCCGACGTCCCCTTCACCCTTTCCGTGGGCGCGGGCGGCAACAACTTCCCCACTGCAGGCGGCTGGGTTTCCGGCGGCCCCGGCGGCGCCACCACCCTTGCCATCGGCGGGACGAATTTTGTCGCCTGCGGCGGCGGCGGCGGTGCAGGATGGAATGTAAGGAACGCGGCGGACACCTCGCCCTCGGCGCCGATCGCCAATGGCGGCGGCGGCGCCGGCCAAAGCGGCAATGTCGGCGGCAAGGGCGGCGCAGGCCTCTTCTTCACGGGCGGCGACGTCGTCATCTACCCCGGCAGCAACAACAACGCCCCTGGCGGCGGAGCCGGAGCCGGCGGCGACGGCTTTACCAGCTCCGCCAACCTGCAAGCGGGCGAAGGCGGTCCCGGCATCCTCTCCTCCATCACGGGCGTCGAGCTCGACTACTGTGCGGGCGGCGGCGGCGGCGGCGGCAACGGCATCTACGCGTCCGCTGCGGGCGGCGAGTCCGCCGGACGGGGCGGCAACGGCAACGCGACCGGCGGCCTCGAACACGGTCTCCCCGGCCTGGACGGCCGCGGCGGCGGCGGTGGCGGCGGCGCGTTTTCCGGCGCCACGCCCGGTGGAAGGGGTGGTTCCGGCGCCGTCATCCTGGCCTTCCGCCCGGCGTCGATCGCCATCCTCAACCACATCACCGGAAGCGCCCACTACACGGTCTTCGATTCCGTCCAGGTCGTCTCGCTCCCCCAGATGGATGCCTCGGACGTCTACCAGATCTCCTGCGACGCCGGACCTTCGATGGATCCGGCCGACTGGACGCCATACGACCCGGATGCGGCGCTCCCGGTCGTCTCGTTCCCTGCGGGCACGCCGTACGGCACGGTCACCGTCTATTGCCATGTGAAGCCCGCGACGGGCACGCTGGCCGACGTCGAGACCTCGTCCGATTCCATCGCCTACCTCGACCCCGCGACCGCGGCCACGCCCACGGCAAGCACGAAGGACATCACCCTGGTGCTCGACAGCGTCGCCGGCGGCGTGACGGTCACCCCCGCCGACGTCGACGACGGCAGTTCCGACGGCACCTACGGCCTCTTCGGCATGGGCGTTGCGCCACGGGTTGTCACGGGCGACGCCGACGTGACCCTCTTCGTGACCAACATGGCGGGCGCCGCCTCCAGCGCCGTCGCCCACATCACGGCGACCCATCTCGACTTCAACGTGGCGACCAATGGCAGCGACGCCACGGGCACCGGCCGCCTCGCCGCCCCGTTCGGCACGATCTCCAACGCGCTGGCGAAGGCCCGGGCCGCCTATGCGGACGATGGCAACGCGCGCACCGTGTATGCCGCTGCGGGCGCCTATTCGGCCGCCCTCACGGGCGAAGTCTTCCCGCTTGCAGTCCCCGAAGGCGTGTCGCTCGTGGGCGCCGGCATGGGCGAGACCATCCTGGACGCCGCCTACGCCGCCCGCCACATCACGCTCGACGCCTCCTCCGTTCCCGCGCGGGTGGCCGGCCTCTCGCTCCGCGGCGCCAAGACGCGCGCCATCCACTCCGCCGCCTGGGGAGGCACGGTCGAGAATGTCGAAATCAGCGACGTCTCCTCGCCGGACGAGGTGCTCTACTACAACAACGGCGGAAGCGCCCGCGACCTCGTCCTCTCCGGGCTTTGCGTCACGAACATCTCCTCCGCCACGCGGAGGTTCGTCTCCCTCGTCGGAAGCGGCACCCTCACCCTCACGAACTGCCTCTTCAAGGGCCTCTCCACGACCGTGGGCGCTGCGCAGGCGAACGGGAACTTCCAGGTCCAGTCGAACGCCGGAATCGGCCAGAACGGCTGGCCCTGCACGATGGTGGACTGCGTCTTCGAAGACATCTCGAGCTCCGGCGCGGGCAACTACGAAGGCGGGTTCATCACGACGGGACAGACGGGGGGCAGGCACGTCGTCGACCGCTGCATCTTCCGCAACATCACCTTCCAGAACAAGTCCGAGATGCTCCTCTGCTTCAACCGCAGCGGCAGCCCTCTCGTCAGCAACTCGCTCTTCGCCGACATCTCGATGCCGGACACCGCCGGCTTCTCCAGCTGCGTCGGCGGCTTCCGTTCCCATCCCCGCGTGCGCAACTGCACCTTCCACAACTGCACGGGCAACGTCTTCCGTCCGCCGCAGAAGACCGGCAGCTACTACACCCGCGCCTACAACTGCATCGTCAGCGGGTGCGGCAGCCTCTGCAACCACAGCCCGGACACGCTCTACCTCTACAACGTGAACCTCCACGAAACGCCGGAGGGATCGGGCTACAGCGCCGCCAACAGCGCGAACGTGACCGGCAGCATCCCCTATTTCAAGGACGCGGGGAACGGCGACCTCGCGCTCAAGCCCATGAGCCCGCTGGTCGACGCCGGCGACAACGCATACGTGGAAGCCACCACGGCGCATGATCTCGCGCTCGGCGCGCGCATCGTGGACGGCAACGACGACGGAACGGCCACCGTCGACCTGGGCGCCTACGAGTTCGACCCCTCGTCGCTCGGCGCCCGCTTCGCGAGCGGCGCCGCCTCCTACGGCCTCTTCGCAGGCGGCAGCATCGCCATCCCCGTCTGGATCGAGCCGCCGCAGGCGTGCGGCCCCGTCACCGCCGCCATCTCCTACCCCACGAACACCGCGGGTGCCGCCTCGCTCTCCTTCCCGACGGGCCTGGAGACGAACCTCCTCACCATCACGGCATGGCAGACGCTCGACGTCGAAAGCGGCTCGTTCCTCGAACTCGGGATCGCGGATGCCGGCGGCGAACTCGAAGCCACCTCCATCGGCCTGCTTCTGAGCGACCGCATCGTGACCGTGCCCGGCCATGCGGCGCGACGCTTCCTGCGCCCGGAGGAAAGCGCGACCTTCACGCCGGTCTTCCCGGACGAGCTGCTCAAGGCGGCCTCGGACCTCGAGATCACCGCCACGGCGCAGTCCGGCGACGTCGGCTCGCTCGTCTGGAACGGCACCGGGATCCCCGCCGGCGCCGGCGCGGCGGACGGCGCCCTCGTCCTCACCGGCGCCGACTCTGCGGGAAGCAGCTCGATCACCCTCTCGCTCCCCGAAAACTGGATCTTCGCGGAGTCGGGCGAACAGACCCTCGACTTCGAGGCCGTCTCCTTCGCGAGCCCCCTCGTCGTCTCCCCGGACGGCAGCGACGCGACCGGAATCGGCACGGAGGCCCTCCCGCTCCGCACGATGACCTACGCGGCTCCGCAGCTCCGCGCGGGCGAGGGAATCCGCCTGCTTCCGGGCGTCTACGGCCCGACCGACGGCGAAACCTTCCCCGTGACCATCCCTCCGGGCATTGCCGTCGAGGGCGAACGCGGTCCCGCGGGCGATGCGACGGACACCTCGATCGTCGACCCCGACGCCACGGGCTGGGCCTTCTTCCTGGGCACCGAGGGGTCGGACCCCGGAAACGTCGCGGGCGGCGCCCTGCGCTCGCTGGTGATCCGCAACACGGCGGGAACCGCCATCGGCGCCCGCTACTGGGGCGGCACGATCCAGGACTGCTCGATCACCCGCCTCGCCTCCGGCGCCTGCGCCGGGAGCCTCGAGATCGGCGGCGGCTCCGCGATCGCCTACTTCAACAGCGTCCGCAACGGGCTCGTCTTCGACAACGTCGAGCTCGGCTGCGTCACGTCGGGCCTCGCCCGCGCCGTCCACGTCGCGGGCGGGACGGGCTCCATGAAGATGTCCAATTGCTGGTTCCACGACATCGCGAGCACCGCGACCTGCACGGGGGCGGGCATGTTCGACATCCGCATCGGCCCCTTCACGCTCGAGGACTCCATCGTCGAGCGCATCGTGGCCAAGGGCGGAAGCGGGGAGGCCCAGGGCGTCTTCTACTCCTACAACTTCCAGGTCAACTACCTGCGCAACATCTTCCGCGACATCGGCCTCTCCGGCGACGCCGCGAGGTACACCCTGCTCGGCGTCAACCGGAACAACACCGCGCTGATCGCGAACTGCCTCTTCCACGACATCGCCAGCGCGGACACCTGCGCCGTGATCGGCGGATTCCGCTCGGCGATGTTCGTGCGGAACTGCACCTTCGACGCCATCCCGGGCCTGTTCCAGCGCTTCAACGACGCCCGCAACCGCTACCTCTACAACTCGACCGTCAGCGATTGCGACTCGTTCAACGTCTCCCCCTGGGGCGGCTCCTCCGCCATCGTCCTGCAGAACGTGAACCTGTGGAACGTCGGCGAAGGCTACGGCTACACCACGAACTCGAGCGTGAACGTGGTCTCCGCGGATCCGCTCTTCAAGAACGCCGGCAGCGGCAACTATCGCCTGCAGGGCTCGAGCGTGTTGAAGGACGCAGGCGACAACGCGCTCGTCGTCGCCGCGACGATGGGCGCGACGGACCTCGAAGGCAACGACCGCATCTTCCGCGCCGACAAGGGAGGCGTCGTCGACCTCGGCTGCTACGAGTACTCGATCCCCGGCGGCACGCTCTTCCTGCTCCGCTAGAGCGACCCTCCAAAAAAAACGGCGCGCCGCGAAATCCCCGCGATTTCGCGGCGCGCCGCTTTCCGGGAGTTTGTCCCCGCCTTCGATCCCGTGCGCGGGCGCCCGGGGATAACGGCGCGCCGCCTTGAACTGCACAGGCGCATGGCGTATACTTCCGGCTTCGACCTCACGAGTTGTCGTACACACCCCTCCCCCACCCCATGAAAATCCTTGTCATCGGAAGCGGCGGACGCGAGCACGCCATTGCGTGGCGTCTGGCCCAGGACGATCCCGCGTCCGAAATCTTCTGCGCCCCCGGCAATGCGGGCACGGCGGCCCTCGGAACCAACCTCCCCATCGCCGCGACCGATCTCGACGGTCTGGCAGGCTGGGCGCGGGAGCACCGTCCCGGCCTGACGGTCGTGGGGCCGGAGGCGCCGCTTTGCGCGGGCCTGGCCGATCGCTTTTCCGCCCTCGGCCTCGCCGCCTTCGGGCCATGCCGGGCGGCGGCGCGGCTGGAAGGCAGCAAGTCCTTCTGCAAGGATGTGCTTTGCGCCGCCGGCGTTCCCACGGCGCGGGCCGAGGCGTTCACGTCGCTCGATGCGGCGCTTGCCGGGCTCGACCGCTTTTCCCTCCCCGTGGTGGTGAAGGCCGACGGCCTCGCCGCGGGCAAGGGCGTGATCCCCTGCTTCCGCCGCGAGGAGGCCGAGACCGCGTTGCGCGACATCCTCGACGGCCATGCCTTCGGCGCCGCCGGGGCGACCGTGCTGGTGGAAGAGTTCCTGGAAGGCGAAGAGGCCTCGATCCTGGCCCTCGTCGACGGGAAGGACTTCGTGCTGCTTCCCTCTTCGCAGGACCACAAGCGCGTCTTTGACGGGGACGAAGGCCCGAACACCGGCGGCATGGGCGCATACTCGCCGGCGCCGGTTGTCACCCCCGAACTCGAGGAGCGCGTGCGCCGCGAGATCCTCGCCCCGACCCTCGCGGAGCTGGCCCGCAGGGGAATCCCCTACAAAGGCGTGCTGTACGCCGGGCTGATGATCACGGCGGACGGCCCCAAGGTGCTCGAGTACAACTGCCGCTTCGGCGATCCCGAGACGGAGGCGGTGCTTCCGCGGCTCGCCGTCCCGCTCCTTCCGCTGCTGAAGGCCTGCTGCGACGGCACGCTCCTCCAGGCGCCTTTCGCCATCCGTCCCGAGCCGTGCGTCACGGTCGTGATGGCTTCGGAGGGCTATCCGGGCCCGTACCCGGCGGGCCTGCCGATCTCCGGCCTCGCAGATGCCGAAGAGGAACCCGGCGTGATCGTCTTCCATGCGGGAACCGCGCTGGAAGACGGCCGGGTCGTCACCGCCGGGGGCCGCGTGCTGGGCGTGACGGCCCTGGCGCCCGGCCTGCAGGAGGCGGTGGCCAAGGCCTATCGCGCCTGTGCGAAAATCCATTTCGACGGAGCGCACCGCCGTTCCGACATCGCGAGGCGCGCCCTGGCCCGTCTCGCCTGAACCGCCGGGAGAATCCTATGGAAACGAAACCGCTCGTAGGCATCGTGATGGGGAGCAAGTCCGACTGGCCCGCGCTGCAGAAGGCCGTCGAAACCCTCGACGACTTCGGCATACCGCGCGAGGTGCGGGTGATCTCCGCGCACCGTTCGCCGGACATCGCGGCGGATTACGCCGGGAGCGCCCGGGAGAGGGGGCTCCAGGTGATTCTCGCGGCGGCGGGGGGCGCGGCGCACCTGGGGGGCATCCTCGCCGCGCACACGACGCTTCCGGTGGTCGGCGTGCCGGTCGCCGGCGGGGCGCTGAACGGGATCGACGCGCTGCTCGCCACCGTCCAGATGCCTTCGGGGATCCCCGTGGCGACGGTCGCGCTCGGTTCCGCAGGCCCGACGAACGCCGCGCTTTTCGCCATCCAGGTGCTCGCCCTCTCGCGCCCCGAGCTGCGCGAAAAGCTGTGCGCCTACAAGGCGGACCTCCGGCGCAAGGTCGTGGAGGCGGATGCCGAACTCCAGGCGGAGCTTGCGAAATAGATGCGGGACGAACGCAAAAGGGGACGCCGTGCCGGGGGTCGGGGATTCCATCGCCTCGCCCTGCTGCTCGCGTTTTCCGCCGCCTCGCTCTCCGCCGGGCCGCTGCTGGATTCGAGGGTCCGCCTCGAGCCTCCGCACCCCTTCGTCGGCCAGCCCTTCACGCTCTGCTTCGACGTGGCCGGCGAACCCGGCGGCGAAATCGAGATCGTCTCCGTGTCCGGCCTCCCCGGGAACGACCATGTCCGCTTCGGCGCGATCGAGGCGGGCCCCCGGCGCCAGGAGAAGGACGCGAGGGGCGGCACGATCGAATGGCACCCCTTCCGCGTGCCCGCAGTGGGCGGCGCGCCGCTGGAGACCGCCGTGGAGGCGACCGTCGCCGCGAAGGTGACGCGGCGTTCCCGCTTCGGCTTCTTCACGAGCCTGTCGACCGAACTCGACACGATCCGCCTTCCGCCGCTCGACTTCGTCCTCCGCAGCCTCCCCCCCCTTCCGGACGGGACGCCCGTATCCACCAACGGCCTGCCCGCCGTCGGCTCCTTCCGCGTGAAGGCCGTCGCGGAGCCGTCCCATGCGTCGGTGGGCGACCTGGTCACGATCACGGCGACCGCGGAAGGGTCCGGAACCTTGAACGGGGTTTCGCCGCTGCTGCCCGATTTCGCGGGCGCGGAGGTCCGGGCCTATCCGCCCAAGGTGCTTTCCCGCGATGCGCGGCACGTCACGCTCCGGCAGGTGATCGTTCCGCTCTCGACGAATGTCGCCGGGCTGGGGCAGGTCACCCTGCCCTACTTCGACGCCCGGGGGGAGACCTTCCGCGTCGCGCGCTCGCTTCCGCTGGCGATCCGCGTCACGCCGAAGGCCGAGGAGCCCTTGGAGGTGCCGCTCCGCGCGCTTCCGGAATCCGCCTTCCTTCCCGCCCCGTCCGAGACGGCCACGCCGGTGCAGCTGCTGCCGTCCGCGCTCGCGGACCTCCGCCGCGTGCTGCCCGTCGCCGCGGGGATCCTGGCGCTTCTCGTGGCCGCCGGGATGGCCCATGCATGGCGCCCCCTGCCCCGGCTTCTGCTGGCGGCCGCCGCCGGCGCCGCCGCCGGCGCCGGCATGCGGGCCTGGATCGCGCGCGCCCGTCCGCCCGAGACGGCCGTCTTCCCGGCGCCGCTGGAACTGCGCCTGGCCCCGTCGCCGCAGGCGCGGCGCGTGGGATGGATCCCGGCGGGGGACGAGGTGGAGATCCTCGAGACGGACGGCGGCTGGAGGCGCGTCCACTCCAAGGGGCAGGTCGGCTGGATCCCGGACGACACGCCCGCCACGCCGGACGAGCCGTCCCGATAGGGCCGGAAAAGCGGCGCGCCGCCGCGCTATGCGTTTTGGACCTTGCGGGGGATGCACATGGCGCAGACGGAGTTCGCGATGGCCATGACGGCGGAGAAGGTGAAGAGGACGCCCACCCCGAACTTCGCCCAGACCAAGCCGCCGAGGGGGCCTACGAGAATCGAGATCAGGTGGTTGATCGAGATGCCGGTGGAGAGCGTGGAGGTCATCTCCTCCCGGTTTTCCGCGAGGTCGCGCACGTAGAGGTTCGTGGCCATCGAGGTGGTGCTGATGAGCCCGTCGAGCAGGTAGGTCGCGCCCACCACCCACACGGCGGCCCGCGGCGGGAACCAGTCGCCCGCGAAGCCGTAGAGGAGGCAGACGAAGAAGAGGACCACGGTGTCGTAGAACATCACGGTGCGGTAGCCCAGCCGGTCGACGAGGCGTCCCACCAGCGGCGCGAAGAACATGTTGCCCGCTGCGACCAAGCCCATGAGAAGCCCCATGTGGGCGGTGTCGACGCCGTAGTTCTTGATGAGCACGAAGGGTCCGAAGGTGTAGAAGACCTGCTTGCGGACGCCGTAGAAGAGTTCGAGGCCGTAGAAGATGCGGAATTTGGAATGGAAGAAGAGCCGGGGCCGCCTCGTGCGGGTGTCCGGGGCCTGCCGCGTGAAGGCGAACAGGAGGCCCAGCCCCATCAGGACGAAGATGAAAAGCCAGATGCCGTCGTAGAAACAGACCTTCGGAACGGCGGATGCGCCCTTGGAAAACCACCCTCTCCAGACCCAGAAGACGGCGGCGACCAGGAGGTTCCCGAAGACGCTCCCCCCATTGGAGATGCCGCCCAGCAGGCCGAGCGCCTCGCCGCCACGCCCGTCCGCGGCCACCTGCATGCCGATGGCGCTGCGCACGGGCATGGCGAGATGCTCCCCCAGGCTCCAGACCACCATGGCGAAAACGACGGCGGGCCGCGAAAGGGGCAGGCACAGCAACGCCACGCCGAGCATCCCGAACACGGCGCTCAGGCGCAGGATCTTCCAGTCGGAAACGCGGTGGAGGGGCACAAGCAGGAAGACCAGCATCAGTCCTGGAAATTCCCGGAAGAGTTCGAGGAATCCGCGATGGATCGCCTCGAAGCCATGGACGTCCACCAGGAAGTTGTTCTGGGTGGCCTGGTAGCATCCGACGCAGATGCCCCGGAGCAAGGTGTTCGCGAGGAAGGGGACCGCCCCGCAACGGGCCTTGAAGAGCGTAATGGGAAGGTCCCGTATCAGCGGGCGTCCCGGAGGGCCTCGGCGAGCGCCTGCCGGAAGGGGGTGTGGGAGGAGATCCCCAGGGCGTCGAGGCGGGCGCAGGAGAGCGCGCTGTCCTTCGGGCGGGGCGCGGCGTCGGGCGAGGGCCTCTCCAGCGGGCGGAGGATGGACGGATCGCATCCGAACAACCCGGCGATCTCCCGCGCCATGTCGTACTTCGTCATCCGCTCGGGCGCGGAGAAGTGGAAGGTGCCGGCGACCTGCGGGGATGGGCCTTCGGCCGCCCGCAACTCCGCGAGGGCGACGATCGCGGCCGCCACGTCGACCGTGCCCGTCGGATGGCGGACCGCCCAGGCGTCGCAGTCGTAGCGGACGGTGTCGGGGTCGCGCAGGGCGCGGGCGACCCCTGCGGTCACGGCGGACTCCTCCAGGTCGTCCGTGGGTCCGAACAGGATCGGGACGCGGAGCACGGCGGCGTCATGGGCGGTCTGCCAGAGGGCGCGCTCGGCGTCGCGCTTGCTGAGGCCGTAGTCGTTCAGCGGACAGGTCGGGGCGTCTTCGGGATAGGGTGGCGTCGTGCCGTCGAAGACGTAGTCGGTGGAGACCAGCAGCATCCAGGCGCCTCGCAGCGCCGCTGCGGCGGCGAGGCGTCCCGTGGCCTCCACGTTGAGGCGGCGGAGGCGGCCCGGATCCTTCGCGCCCACATCGGGTCGGCGCTCGGCGGCGCAATGGATCACGGCGTCCGGGGCGACGGTATCGACGGCAGTGGCCGTTGCGACCGGGTCGAGCAGGTCGAGGGGGAGCAGGCCGCCGGCAGTCCTCGAGAAGGCGGTGCCGACCGCCTTCCATCCGAAGGGCGAACGCTGGAAGGCGGAGAGGACGGCGCGCCCCAGGAGTCCGGAGGCGCCGGTGATCAAGACGGTGGGCATGGGGGATTGTCTCGGGATGGGTTCAAGAGGATGGGCTCCGGACGGCCGTCACGCCTCGATGGGCGGTCGCACGGCGTCGTAGCCGGGAGGGGTGGTGGCGCGGAGCAGGTCGTCGCCGGGCGCCAGGGTCACGAGCGCCGTCTCGACGGCTTCGGAGACCTCGACGAAATCGCGAAGGATCGACCCGTCAAGGTCGAAGAACGACTGGCTGTGGCCGCAGAGGACGAGTTCCGGGCGGCATGCCGCGATCGCCCGGTAGGCCACGGCGGGGGAGCGGTCGGGGAAGCCGTTGTCGTTCCAGCAGAACGGGAGGGCGGGACGGATGGGTCCGGACCCGTACTGGAGGGCGTCGCCCGCGCAAAAGACGCAGCGGCCCTGCCATTCGACCGCGAACCCGGAATGGGCGTAGCAGTGGCCGGGGGTGTGGACGGGCGTGATCGGCGTCCCCCGCCAGTCGTCCGTGCGCCCGTAGGCGAGCAAGCCGTCCACCCGGAAGGAATCGAAGGCGGGGAAGTCGTACCAATGCAGGAGGCAGGGATAGGGGTAGGCGCGCGGACGGGCAAGCAGGGCGGCGGTGTCCGGCGTGGCGAGGATGCGCGTGCCGTAGCGCTCGCGGAGCAGGCTCGCGTCCTGCATGTGGTCGCCATGGGGATGGGTGACCAGCGCGACCTCCACACGCTCCAGGCCGGTCTCCTCCCCGAGCAGGGCAAGGTCCTCCCGGAAGGAGTCGAGGGAGGCCTCCCACGGCGTCCACACGCAGTTGCAGGGGTCGATCATCAACCCCTTGCCATCCTTCACGAAGAGGACCATGTTGCCGCCCTGGTTGTTCTGGTAGATCCCCGGGGCGACCTCCCGGAAGCGCCCGAAGGTGCGCTTCGGCTCGTAGTTCACGGGTTTGACGGCGCTTCCCGCGCGGCGCACCACGCCGCCAAGGGGGCGCGCCATCCAGGCGGAGAGGCGGGCGAGGTCGGCGGCGGGATCGGCGATCGCCGGGCCCGTCGAAGGGAGGAGGAGCCGGGGCGAAAGCGCTTCGACGGCCGCGCAGGAGCTGCGCATCTGCGTCCAGCCGCCACCGCCGTTGTAGCAGCGCTCGATGTCGTAGAAGTTCACGAGGCGTCCGCCGGCGTGGATCAAGTCCCCGGAGAAGAGCAGGCGTTGCTCCGGCCAGAAGAAGCCCACGGCATGCCGCGAACTCCCCGGGAGCGCCAGGACGTCCAGATGGATGCCGCGCCAGGACAGGGTTTCCCCGGGGCGGAAGACGGCCGCGACGTCCAGCGGCTGGCCCGGGGGGCGTTCGGTGACGCAGCCCGCGATGCCGTAGGGATCGGCGCCGAGGCTCGCCCAGGGGCGGTCGGGCGGCCAGACGGTGGCGCAGGCGGCACGGAAGGCGCCGTTCACGCGGGCCAGGTCGGCGGAGTCCTCCGCCACCCACACCGGGACGCCGGGAAGGGCCGACCATTCGCGGCAGTGCTCCTCCTGGACGTGTGTGTGCAGGATGAGTTCCGGACGGGGAAGACCCGCCGCCTCCAGGGCGAAGACGGTATCGTGGCTTGGACAGTCGATCAGCAACGAGGCCCCGTCGCGGACGAGGAGATACCCGTTCGTGGGAAGGGCATCTTCCCTCCCCCCGCCGACGACCCGCCAGAGGCCCGGCGAAGCATCGAGGCATTCCACCTTCGCGGAGGCTGTTTCCCAATGGATCCGTTTGCGCATGGGCAATAGAGGATACCGGATGGATTCCCGCGGCGCAAACGCAACTTTCGCGCACGAGGGTGTGATTCAAAATAGTTGATGGTTAGGCGGCAGGGAGGTGGGAGCGGAAGCGGGCGGTGAGGGCGCAGATGGCGGCGGCGTTGTGGAAGCGCCAGTGCATGCCCGACTGCTTGCATCGCCTCGCGACGTCGGTTCGGCACGCCGCTTCGACGACGCCCGAGCCGATGTAGAGCCCCTGTTTGCGGTACTCGCCGTAGCGCATGTTGTCCTTGCGCTTCTCGAAGTATTCCAGCTCCTTCCAGGCGGGGTGGTCCGGCGGCAGGGCTCCGTGTCGCTTGCGCAGGTGCTTGACCAGCGACGCGCCGCCGTGGCGGCGCAGGACGGCGCGCGCGGTGCCGAAGGCTTTCTTCACGTCCTCCTGCGGGAGCGCGAGCCCGAGGAAGGCCCGCAGGTGCTCGCAGGCGTGGTAGAAGTCGCAGGTGAAGACGACGTCCGCCCCGGGGAAGGCGTCGCGGACGATGCTGGCGATCCAGTCGGCGCCGTCTCCGACGACCTGTATCCTGAAGCGCCCGGAGCCGAGTCCGCGGCTGAACGCGAGGCGCCTGAGCAGCGAGCCGAACTCCGCGGCGGTCTCCGGCGAGACGACGTGCGACTCGCAGCCGGGGTCGCGGACCGGCCTGCCCTTGCGGTCGATCCGCCTGTAGGTGCCCACGACGCCGACCTTGACCTCCCGGGTCCTGGCCTTCCCGTCCCCGCCCTTGCCCTTGACGCCCCTCACGTCTTTTTTGACGCACGGCACGCCGGTGCCGTCGAGCATGATGTAGAGCGTGGGCGCGACCGGCGCGGTCGCCGCCAGCAGCCAGGCGGGCAGGAGCGGTTCGGGGATCCACGCGGCGGGGTTCTTCTGCGCCTCCAGCGCACGGGCGCCCGCGGCGAGCGCCCGGCGCCGGAAGGTGGACCCGGACATGCGCACGCCCGAGAGCAGCGCGAGCAGGTCCGCCCCCTCTGCGAAGGATCCCGCGGCCACGGCCGCGCGCTGGAGGCGGCCGGCGAGCGCCGGCGTCATGCCGTCGCGCAGCCCGAGCGCCTCCTTGAGCGGGAAGGCCGACGCCGCGTCCCCCTTGCGGGGGAACTTCCCGTTCTTGGCCTGCCGCCTGCCTTTGGCCGCCGCCCGCTCCCGGGCCCGCCGGGCCTGCCTTGTCATCCGTTCCGGCGCGGGGCCGTAGTAGGCGCACGTGAAGCGCACGTGCCCGAAAAGCGTGTCCGCCCCGGTCTCGCGCCAGCCGTCGGGCGCGCCGTGGGGCGCGGCCTTCCCGACGGCGCAGAGGACGAGGGAGAGCAGCGCGGCAAGGTCCTTGGCGGCGGCCCGGGCAAGCCGCTCGTCGAGCCGGTCGAGACAGGGAGGGGTTTCGCCGGGGCCGCATCCGGCATCGGCTCGCCGGAGCCCCCGCAAAACCTCTCCCAGATTCGCGAAGGCGACCTCGGGAAGCGAGGGGATCAGGCTTTTTTTTTGAAGCGCAGCGCAAGGCGGGCGCCGAGCTTCTCGTAGCGGGACGCCAGCTCCCGGTACTTGCGCCCGTTCTCCAGCAGGCGCCGGACTTCCCCGACCTTGTCGCGCGGGATGCGGCAGTACCTGCGTTTCCCCGTCCCGTCGTTGTATTGCAGGATGGGCGAGGTCGGATACTCGGAGACGGTCCCGTCCTTCTTCACGTACCTCGTCTTCGGGTTCTCCTTCAAGCTGCCCTCGAGGCAGGGCCCGAGCGCCAGTATCTCCCTGGCGATCCCGTCCATCTCCCGTTCGATCCCGTCCGCGTCCCTGTCGATTTGCCCTGTTTTCCTGTCCATGTCCATGGTTTTCCTCGGCTTGATTAGTGTACTCGTATTTGAGTACACCAATATTGGCGCATCGTTTCGGGGAAAGCAAGTGCAAAACCAACAAAACCACGCGCTTTTTTTCGGCCGGACGAAACACTCCCGCCAGATTGCCGCTACACTATCAGCTATTTTGAATCACACCTCGCGCACGACATCCGAACGCTTGTTCCTTGTCAATCGCATGTCGGCTCGCTACTCTTGCCTATCCATGGTGCCGTCTTGATGTTGCCGTCATTTTTTGTGAGGCGATTGCAAAACCCCTTCCCCCTGGGGACCGCCGTCCCCGGCGGGCTCGGTTTCGCAAAAGCCTCTTTGCAAGAATTTGTAAGAAAGGGAAGGCTGGATACGTATTAGACTGTAGGAAAGCAGCTCAACGGAAAGAAGCGACATGGCCGAGAATAGAGACGAATATCTGCCGACGCGGAACAGCCTCCTGGGGCGGTTGAAGAATCTGGACGACCAGACAAGCTGGCGCGATTTCTTCAACACCTACTGGAAGCTGATCTACAACACGGCGATCAAGGCGGGGCTCTCGCCCGCCGATGCGGAGGACGTGGTCCAGGAAACGGTCCTGACGGTCACGAGGCGCATCAAGGAGCTGAAGTATGATCCCGCGCTGGGCTCGTTCAAGGGGTGGCTGCTGAATACCACAAGGTGGCGCATTGCCGATCAGTTCCGCAAGCTGAACGCCGGCAGGATTGCCGATCATCATCACTCCGAAAACGACGGCCGGCGCACCGCCGCCATCGAGCGGATGCCGGACGACTTCAACTGGGACGAACACTGGGAACGCGATTGGCAGCGGAACCTCATGGATGCGGCCATCGAGAAGGTCAAGCGCGAAGTCAGCCCCCGTCAGTTCCAAGGTGTGATTCAAAATAGCTGATAGTGTAGCGGCAATCTGGCGGGAGTGTTTCGTCCGGCCGAAAAAAAGCGCGTGGTTTTGTTGGTTTTGCACTTGCTTTCCCCGAAACGATGCGCCAATATTGGTGTACTCAAATACGAGTACACTAATCAAGCCGAGGAAAACCATGGACATGGACAGGAAAACAGGGCAAATCGACAGGGACGCGGACGGGATCGAACGGGAGATGGACGGGATCGCCAGGGAGATACTGGCGCTCGGGCCCTGCCTCGAGGGCAGCTTGAAGGAGAACCCGAAGACGAGGTACGTGAAGAAGGACGGGACCGTCTCCGAGTATCCGACCTCGCCCATCCTGCAATACAACGACGGGACGGGGAAACGCAGGTACTGCCGCATCCCGCGCGACAAGGTCGGGGAAGTCCGGCGCCTGCTGGAGAACGGGCGCAAGTACCGGGAGCTGGCGTCCCGCTACGAGAAGCTCGGCGCCCGCCTTGCGCTGCGCTTCAAAAAAAAAGCCTGATCCCCTCGCTTCCCGAGGTCGCCTTCGCGAATCTGGGAGAGGTTTTGCGGGGGCTCCGGCGAGCCGATGCCGGATGCGGCCCCGGCGAAACCCCTCCCTGTCTCGACCGGCTCGACGAGCGGCTTGCCCGGGCCGCCGCCAAGGACCTTGCCGCGCTGCTCTCCCTCGTCCTCTGCGCCGTCGGGAAGGCCGCGCCCCACGGCGCGCCCGACGGCTGGCGCGAGACCGGGGCGGACACGCTTTTCGGGCACGTGCGCTTCACGTGCGCCTACTACGGCCCCGCGCCGGAACGGATGACAAGGCAGGCCCGGCGGGCCCGGGAGCGGGCGGCGGCCAAAGGCAGGCGGCAGGCCAAGAACGGGAAGTTCCCCCGCAAGGGGGACGCGGCGTCGGCCTTCCCGCTCAAGGAGGCGCTCGGGCTGCGCGACGGCATGACGCCGGCGCTCGCCGGCCGCCTCCAGCGCGCGGCCGTGGCCGCGGGATCCTTCGCAGAGGGGGCGGACCTGCTCGCGCTGCTCTCGGGCGTGCGCATGTCCGGGTCCACCTTCCGGCGCCGGGCGCTCGCCGCGGGCGCCCGTGCGCTGGAGGCGCAGAAGAACCCCGCCGCGTGGATCCCCGAACCGCTCCTGCCCGCCTGGCTGCTGGCGGCGACCGCGCCGGTCGCGCCCACGCTCTACATCATGCTCGACGGCACCGGCGTGCCGTGCGTCAAAAAAGACGTGAGGGGCGTCAAGGGCAAGGGCGGGGACGGGAAGGCCAGGACCCGGGAGGTCAAGGTCGGCGTCGTGGGCACCTACAGGCGGATCGACCGCAAGGGCAGGCCGGTCCGCGACCCCGGCTGCGAGTCGCACGTCGTCTCGCCGGAGACCGCCGCGGAGTTCGGCTCGCTGCTCAGGCGCCTCGCGTTCAGCCGCGGACTCGGCTCCGGGCGCTTCAGGATACAGGTCGTCGGAGACGGCGCCGACTGGATCGCCAGCATCGTCCGCGACGCCTTCCCCGGGGCGGACGTCGTCTTCACCTGCGACTTCTACCACGCCTGCGAGCACCTGCGGGCCTTCCTCGGGCTCGCGCTCCCGCAGGAGGACGTGAAGAAAGCCTTCGGCACCGCGCGCGCCGTCCTGCGCCGCCACGGCGGCGCGTCGCTGGTCAAGCACCTGCGCAAGCGACACGGAGCCCTGCCGCCGGACCACCCCGCCTGGAAGGAGCTGGAATACTTCGAGAAGCGCAAGGACAACATGCGCTACGGCGAGTACCGCAAACAGGGGCTCTACATCGGCTCGGGCGTCGTCGAAGCGGCGTGCCGAACCGACGTCGCGAGGCGATGCAAGCAGTCGGGCATGCACTGGCGCTTCCACAACGCCGCCGCCATCTGCGCCCTCACCGCCCGCTTCCGCTCCCACCTCCCTGCCGCCTAACCATCAACTATTTTGAATCACACCCTCAGTTCCAGATCTTCGACCTGTATGTCCTGAAGGAGTGGCCGGTCAGCCGCGTCACCGCGGCGCTGGGCGTCAGTTCCGGCCAGGTGTATCTGGCCAAGCACCGCATATCCGCCCTGCTGAAGAGGAAGTTGAAGGAGCTGGAAACCAGGTTGTTTTGACGGCTTGGAGGTTGAAGCATGGCCTGCTCTTTGAGAGAATCCGCCCTGCGGCCGAAACGGTACCCGCTTGACGGGTGCCGGAACGACAGGGATGTCCGGCGCAGCCTGCTGCGGCGTCTGTCGCGCGCCCTTTGCGATGGAGAGTGTTCGGTGAAGAAGAGCCAATCGGCTGGCGGAGACGGGAGCGGCCATGAACGCGGATGATCCCCACGCCGCCATCCGGGCGGACAACGCCCCGCCCGTTCCGGTCATTCCGGACCATACCCTGCTGCGGATCATCGGCCGAGGCAGCTATGGCGAGGTCTGGCTGGCAAGGAACAACGCGATCAACCACTACCGCGCTGTGAAGGTCGTCTATCGGTCGCAATTTGACTCCAGCGAGCCTTTTGACCGCGAGTTTGCCGGGCTGCAGCGCTACGAGCCCATTTCCCGCGGGCATTCGGGGCTGGTCGGCATCCTGCACGTCGGCGTGAACGAGGAGGCGGGATATTTCTACTACATCATGGAGCTGGCGGACGACCAGCGCTCGCGTCAATCCTTCGACCCGGCCACCTACACCCCGACCACCCTGCACGCCGTGCAGCGCAGTCGCGGGCGCCTGCCGCTGGCGGAGTGCCGTGAAATCGGCCTGATGCTTTCAGACGCCCTCGACCACCTCCACCGGCAGGCGCTTGTACACCGCGACATCAAGCCGCACAACATCATCCTTGTCGATGGCGCGCCCAAGCTGGCGGACATCGGTCTGGTCTCGACCGTGGACAAGGCGCGCTCGTTTGTCGGCACGGAGGGCTACGTGCCCCCGGAAGGGCCGGGAACGCCGCAGGCGGACATCTATGCGCTCGGCAAGGTGCTCTATGAAATCAGCACGGGCAAGGACCGCCTGAGCTACCCCGAACTGCCGGACGACATCGAGGCCATCCCCGATCGCAAGCAGTGGCTGGAGTTCAATGCCATTGTTCTGCATGCCTGTTCCGACAACCTCGCGCTGCGCTATCAGAATGCAAGTCAGCTCCATGAGGATATCGTGCGGAGCGCATGCGGGAAGGCGCCCCGCCTGCCGCGGGCCCGGCGGCGCACGCCACGGGTTGCCGCAGCAGCCGTAGGAGGCGTTCTCGGACTCGTGGTGGCGGCGCTCGTCCAATACCGGCTACAGTCCGCCGCCGGGATCAAGCTGGCCTGGGCGACTCCCCCGGGCTTCCGAAGCGCCTTTGTCGGCAACGTCCTGGGGGATGGCCGGCCGGAACTGGTGGCCGGGGACGGCACGGGCGCCGTCGTTTTTTCACCCGGAGGCGAGCGCCTTGCGGGGCTGCCGGACATCGGCGACGTCCGATATCTCGGCGACGTGGATTCGGACGGATACGTAGAAATCTTTGCCGCCAGCCACCCCCGGCAGGGGTGGGAAATCCTGCGGGCCTGCACGGCGGAAGGCAGGGTCGTCCAGGCCTTCGCCGTGCGCGCCGCGCCCGACACCAGCGTGCATCCGTTCCATATCGAGGACATTGACCGCGACGGCCGCAAGGAGATCCTGACCATGATTTTCTCGGCCTATTCGCGCGGTCCGCGCGGCATTGTCATTTTCGATGCGACGACGGGCAAGGAAAAGGGCCGATTCGAGATCGGGCCCGGCATCGCCCCCTTCCCATGGGTCGGCTACGTGTTCGGCAGCCAGCAGAAACGCATTGTCTTCGGGAGCACGGGGGTCGCCAACGGCCGGACGGGGGCGGATGGTTCCAACGACGAGTCCTCGTACCTTTGGTGCCTGGATTCCAGGGGGGATGTCGTATGGCGTCGCGGGCCGTTCCATTCCGGGGGCTTCTTCAACTGCGACATGGCCGTTCCCGGCGGCAGGCAGGATCACACGCGGTACGTGGCCGTGAGTCTGCGCGAGCATGGGATGTACGAGTGGGAGGGGCGCATCGGTACGATCAAGCTCCTCGACATTACCGATGGAACCGAGATTCCCAACGCCACCCGCGCCTTCGGCGAGCCTGTCCGCATCCTCAACGCCGGGGACTATGCTTCCGACGGTAGCGTATCCCTTCTAGTCCTGCACGAGGATCAACGGCAGCGCCGCTACTGCCCTGTCCCGCAAATGGGGTTGTCTAATTGCGTCTCCGCGAGTTTCTGTCTGGCGCGCCGTATCTTTTCCAGGATCGCCCTGCCATCCGCCCTCCAGACATACCGTTTCGGCTCCAGATTGTGCGCGGCGATGTAATCCAGTATGCGTTGCGCGAGCTCCCTGACGCTGCCGAAGCTGTCGTTGAGCAGCGCCTGCTGCGTGATGTCGCCGAAGAAGCGCTCGACCAGGTTGAGCCAGCTGCTTGACGTCGGCGTGAAGTGCGTGACGAAGCGTTTCACGCCGTGCCGCTTCTCGTACGCGGCGTTCCGCCTCTCCATCCAGGATGTGACTTCCTCCTTCTTGTGCGTGGCGTAAGTTGTCGAGGATCAGGTGCAGCGTCACGCCCGCGGGGCACTCGCGGTCGATCTGCTTCAGGAAGAGCAGCCACTCCTTGTGGGTGTGGTTCTCCCCGAGACGCCCGACCACCTTGCCGTCCAGATAGTTCAGGGCGGCGAAAAGCGTGAGCGTGCCGTGCCGGATGTAGTCGTGCGTGAAGGTCTTCGCATGGCCGGACACCAGCGGAAGCGCCCGCTGCGTGCGTTCCAGCGCCTGGCACTGGCTCTTCTCGTCGCAGCACAGGACGAGAGCGCGCTCCGGCGGATCCAGATACAGCCCGACCACGTCCCAGAACTTCCGCTCGAAATCCGGGTCGTCGGACAGCTTGAACCCCTTCTTCAGGTGCGGCTTGAGGTCGTTCGCGCGCCAGATGCGGCTCACGCTGCTGCGCGACACGCCGGATTCCCGCGCCATCGTGCGTACCGACCAGCGGGCATGGCCCTTCGGCGGCCGGTTCACGCGGGTGATCACGGTCTCGACGCGCGACGGATCGAGGTACGGCTTCCGCCCGCGACCCGGCGCATCCTTCAGGCCGGCAAGTCCCTCCCTGCGGAACCGCGCCGTCCAGCGGGAGACGCACGCCTCGCTGCAGCCCAGCGATTCCGCCGCCTCGGCCTGGCCCATCGCCGCCCGCTTCAGGACGATGGAGGCGCGGAGGCTGTCCCGCTTGCTCGCCGTCGGCGCCTTGATCCGCCGTTCCAGCTCGGCACGATCCTCGTCGGACAGCGAAAGGAGCGATATGGGGCGCCCCGGTTTCCGGTTCTTTTTCATGCCGCACATCATAGCATGCCGGCCAGACTTTTGCAAGCCTATTTTCGGGACAGGGCACTACCTGCTGCGATTGCTGGATGTCGCTCCGAACCTGCCCGACCTCCATGTCCTCGACGTCGGTGCGGTCATGCCGCGGGCGGTCCGGGGTGGCCGACATCAACGGCGACGGCAGGGCGGAAGTCGTGTTCATTACAGGCGACACCCTGCGGATCATCGGCAGCGAGCTCCAGCCGCTGGTATCGTGGCAGCGTCCGGGAGGCGCCTGGAGCTCCGTCAACGACATCCTGGTGGCCGATGTCACCGGGGACGGGATCAAGGAAGTCGTGGTCGCATCCGGCCCCGGCGATGCCGATTCGCGCGTTGAGGTCTTCACGGTACGCCTGCCCGTTGCAGCGCGGCGAAAGGGAATCGTTGTGCCCTCCTTTCCGAGGAAAGCCGCACCGCAGCGATTTTTCCATGCAGACGACAAAAGTTGGAAAGAAAGGGACGAGAAATGAATCGTGCAACCGGGAAGACGTGTCCGAAAGGTCCGGCTCGAGGCGGATCGCCGGCGCGGCGTGGTCCACTTCGAGCAATAACAGGGTTCGTCAAGGAGGATGACACATGGACATTCCACACGATTGGTTGAATTGGATCATCGGCTTGGGCATTCCGGTCGGTTGCATCCAGTGTTTCTTTGGCTTCCGCATCTTCAAAATCATCCTCGGCCTCATGGGCTTTCTGATGGGCGCCTTGCTCGCCGGTTTCCTGGGCTCGATGGTTTCCCAAGATGGAATGGTGGTCTTGCTGACGGCGCTTGCGGGCGGGCTGATCGGTTCGATGCTGATGGTTGCGCTCTATGTCGTCGGGATTTTTCTGATGGGCGCCTTTCTCGGAGGCATGCTGGGCGTTGCGCTCGCCTCTGCCGCGCAAAGCGACCCCGAGCCTGCCACGCTGCTGATCCTCGCCGTCATTGGAGGGGTGCTTGCCGTGATCTTCCAGAAGTTCATGATCATCGTCTCCACGGGGTTTGGCGGTTCTTGGAACGTCGTGACCGGAATTGCCTACTTCACCATCGGGGGCATGGCGACAGACAGCATCGAACAGATCATCCGATCGGGTGGCAGCCAGAATTACGCCATGCTTTTGTGCTGGATCGTCCTGGGTCTTTCCGGCGTGGCCGTCCAATACAAGATGTTGCCGACAGGAAGAAGCGAGAAGGGAGAGTAAACCCATGAAAACCGAAAAAAAGACAACCACGAATTTTGGAGGTTTGCCTGTCCGGCCGAAGCCGGGGCGGTTCCGCTCGATGGCGGGTGTTGTGGCGTTCGCGGCCGTGCTGGCCGGGCTTTTCCTGGGCACGGGATGCGAAAGCGACGACGATGCCCCCGAGCCGCAGAACTCGCCGGTGGCCGAAGAGGACATCCCCGCCGGGTCGGCCTACGACAACGAGAGCGTCACGGTGTTCACCGGGCGCGTGATGAGCGAGGTGGGCGGCGGCATCGGCGGCGTCAACGTCACCTGGTCGCCGGTGCAGTACAACAGCGGCGACTCCACCCTCAACACCGACACGTCGGTCAGCGTCTCGTCCGACACCACGGGGCCGGACGGCTTTTTTGCCGTCTCCGTGGGCTGGGACCGCGATTACGGCTACGGCGCCATCGCCGGCCGGATCGTCATCACCCGCCCGGGGTACCCCGCGCAGGAGACCGCCACCATCGGCCCCACCACCGCCTCCTCCTACTCCATCGGCGAACTCTATCCCGGCTGGATGCCGTGAGGGGAATGGAATGAATAATGCGGCCACAAATAGCGCTGCGCGCGGGGATTTAGGCATTGGAAGCTGGAATTTGGAGTTGGAAGAGGGGCACGGACATTCCTGTCCGTGTCACGGGTTGGAAAACCCGTGCCCCTGTTTTGCAGTATGAATTGCGGCCGAGTTAGGAATAATGCGGAGAATGCGACATGAGAAAGACGTTGAACGATCTGGATGAGGCGAAACGCTGGTTTAGGGAAGCGCAGTTCGGGCTCTTTGTCCACTGGGGGCTCTACTCGATTCTGGGCGGGGAGTGGCGGGGAAGGCCGGTACGCTGGCTCGGCGAGTGGATCATGCATACGGCCAGAATCCCCGTCCGGGAATATGAGCCGCTTGCCAGGCTGTTCAATCCCACCCGGTTCGATGCGCGGGAGTGGGTGCGGATGGCCGAGGACGCGGGCATGCGCTACATGGTCTTCACGGCCAAGCACCACGAGGGGTTTGCCATGTTCCGCTCGCGGGCCGATGCCTTCAACATTGTCGATGGCTCCCCGTTCGGGCGGGATCCCGTCGCGGAACTCGCGGAGGCTTGCGCTGATTCGTCTGTGCGGCTGGCGCTCTACTACTCACAGGCGCAGGATTGGCATGAGCCGCACGCCGGAACAGGGGAATATGACCAGGGATATGGCAACACCTGGGATTTCGGCCAGGGCACACCCGAAGGCTTCCAGGAGTATATGGAACGCAAGGCGCTGCCGCAGATCAGGGAGTTGCTTACGCAGTACGGCCCCATCGCCATGCTGTGGTTCGACAACCCCATTGCCAGCTTTACGCGCCAACATGCCGAAACGGTGAAGCAGCTTGTGCGCTCGTTGCAGCCGGAATGCCTGATCAGCGCGCGCATCGGGCACGGCATAGGCGACATCCGGGGCTTCGGCGACAATGTGGTGCCGGAAGGGGCGATGAACTGTCCGGCCGAGGCATGTGTGACCATGAATGACACATGGGGCTACAAGAAGGAGGGAGGACGATGGAAGTCCAATGAGGAGCTTCTGGCGCTCAGGCAGCAGGCCGCCGCCCGTGGCTGCAACCTTTTGCTGAACGTCGGGCCGATGGCCGACGGCCGGTTTCCCCCCGAGGCTGTCGAGCGGCTCGAATACTTCGCCCGGCAGCTTTCCGGTGGCGGAGAGGAGAAGAAGCAGGTTTTGGGGGGTGGGCTTTCGTAGACGCGGCGGAATCAGCCTTAATCCCCGGGGCTTCACCTGGGCTGGGATGGGGCGCGCCGTTGGCGCTGTCGTATTCGGTCTGACGAGTCTGACGAGTCCGACAGGTCCGACAGGTCTGACTTGTCCGACTTGTCCGACCCTCATGGTCCACCGGAACCGACGGCTTTCGCTGCTGGAGGGACGACCAGCGTGTCGTCCGCCTGTATCATGCAGAAGCCGCTCAAAAGCAAGTGCGAAGCACCCGCTTAAACCCCGCACTTAATCGCACCGCTACTGCCGACAGCGAAAGGAAAATCGTGGATGGAAGAAAGCTCGCTCATTCCGATACCGCCGTGCTGGCGGTTTGTCTTTCATGAAAAGCCGACGTGCGGGGGAAGGCAATGAAAGCGGCCTGGCGGATCTTCTGGCCGCGCTTCAGCGGCTCGGCGAGGAAGCGGCCGCTCATTTCGGCCGGGTTCTTCCCGTGGCGTTGAATGCGTTTGAGCACACGGTCGTCGTAACCCACGTCCCTCCCTTCCTCGAGGCCTCGTGGCACGATGGACGCTTCTGCGATCCCGACTGGCTGCCTTTCTTCACTTGCAAAGCGGTTGGCGACGTCCTCTCCAGATTCATGATGCAACACCCGGCCCGGCGGATGACCGTCCTTTGCGGACACACGCATGGAGGGGGCACTTCCCGTATCCTGCCCAATTTGATTGCGGTGACGGGCTCGGCCGAGTATGGGAACCCTGCGATCCAGGCGGTCTATGACTGGAATTAGCCGTTGTTTCAATGGCATCTGGGAGATCGATCCACGCTGCGAATGCCGGGTTGCACTTCGATCCTGGGGGTGGCCACTTTCCCCTTGAAGGATGCGAATGCCCCCGGGTATGATGCGACATGATGAAAGGGGTCATTCCGCCCGCAACGCTCCTGATGCTGCGATAAGGCCCTCTCCCCCGCAAGCACCCGACACCGCGCCGACTTCATGAACGACATCTTGGCCATCGACAATCTCGCCGTGGAATGCATCCTCGGCGCCTATCCCGAAGAGAGGGGCACGCCGCGTACCGTGTTCGTGACGGTGGAACTGGCCGCCGACCTGTCTCCTGCGGCACGCGGCGACGCCCTCGAGGACGCCATCGACTACCACGCCCTGTCGAAGCGTATCGCGCAGATCGCGCGGGAAGGGAGATTCCACCTGGTCGAAACCCTTGCCTGCGCACTGGCGGAGGAGTGCCTGCGCGACACGCGGGTGGCCGAAGCGGCGGTGACCGTGCGCAAGCCCGGCGTCCCGCCCGGCGCGGAAGGCGCTCGCGCTTGCGTTCGCCGTTCCCGTGACCCGCATCTGCGGCCGTCCGTGTGACTTGGCGAAAGCTAAGATTCTTCCCGCTTGCGGAATGCCAGGGGGTCTGCTATCCTGCGTCCCCAAATCAGGGATGAGAGGTGCAATGACGCATCTGGATCCCCCTTTGGAGAAACGTGACATGGCCTATACCATCAATGACAAATGCGTGAAATGCGGTACCTGTGCGGACACCTGCCCGGTCGAGGCGATCAGCGAAGGCGACGAGACCTATGAAATCGACGCCGACAAGTGCGTCGAGTGCGGCGCGTGCGCCGGCAGCTGCCCGGTCGAAGCGATCGAAGCTCCCTGAATGATGACGATGGTCCCTGGGGCCGTCCGGGCACCCCCGGACACCCAGGTCCATCACGCTTCCCCCACCCCACCCTAAACACCTTTCCATCCATAAAGGGAGTTGCGATGTCCAAAACCCCAAAGACGTTCGCCGGTCGATCACTGGCCAAAAAGGCTTCGGATAAGTCAGTGAAGCCCGTACCCAAGGCTCCCGCAAAGACGCCCGTGAAGCCCCCCGCGAAAGGTGCGAAGGCATCCGTGACGGTCTCGGCGAGAAGTGCGAAGGCAACCGTGAAGACGCCGGCCAAGGCGGCCCCCAAGGCGACGGCAAAGGCGGCGGCGGAAAAGCCGGCGAAGGCGCCGGCCAAGGCAGCCCCCAAGGCTCCGGCCAAGGCGGCCGTGAAGGCCGCGGCGAAGCCAGCACCCCAAGCGCCGGCGAAAGCAACCGCAAAAACGGCCGCGAAAGCAACCGTGAAGACCACCCCCACGACACCGGCGAAAGCGACGGCCAAGGCGGCGGCAAAGCCGGCAAAGGCTCCTGTCAAGCCGACGAAGGCGCCGACAAAGCCCGCAGCAAAGGCGCCCGCAAAGGCGGCCCCCAAGGCGCCGGCCAAGCCCGCAGCGAAGGCGCCCGCGAAGACGCCCGCAAAGGCACCCGCGAAGGCTGCGGCGAAGCCCGCACCCAAGACGGTGGCGAAGCCCGCACCCAAGGCGCCGGTGAAGAAGGCAGCCGTGAAGGCTCCGGCGAAATCCACCTCCAGGAAGCCCGCCAAGCACACCTTCGGGAAGAAGGATCTGAATGCCTTCCGCATCGATCTTCTGGCGATGCGCCATGAACTCGAAGCGAGGGTTCGCGAGATGCGCACGGGAGCACTCGTCCGCCATGACGAAGTGAATCCGGAAGAGGATGGATCGGACATCGCCGAACGCCTGCAGACCCTCATGCTGGCGAACGATGCCTCCCAGTTGATCCACAAGATCAACTCCGCCCTCCACGACATCATGAACGGCTCCTACGGCGTCTGCGAAGAGTGCGGCGATCTCATCGGCAAGGAACGCCTGCACGCCCTTCCCTTCGCCCGCACCTGCATCGAGTGCCAGACCCTCATCGAACGGAACAGGCCGAAACGTTCGTCCGTCAACTGGTCGGAGATTTAGCGGCGCGCCGCGTTTCCGGCCATGCTCGCCCTCCTTCTTTCGAGCGGAATCGTCCTCCTGGATCAGGCCACGAAGGCTTGGATCCGGAGGACGTTCGTTTTGAATGGCGGCATCGCCATCCTGCCCGGACTTTTCAACCTGTGCTACGTCGAGAACAAAGGCGCCGCATGGGGCATCTTTTCAGGGAAAAGCCTCTTCCTGATCGTCTTCTCCGTGGCGATGCTCTCGCTGATCGTCCTTTTCCGGCGCAAGATCTTCGACCCCATCCCCGGAGGCCGCATTTGCCTCGGGCTCCTCAGCGGCGGCATCATCGGGAACTTGATCGACCGCGTTCGCTTCGGGCATGTGGTCGACTTCCTCGACTTCCACTGGCGCGCGCACCACTTCCCCGCCTTCAACGTTGCGGACAGCGCGATCTGCATCGCAACCGGATTGTTCCTCGCAGGCACCCTCCTCGCCGATCGCAGGGAAAAGGCCCGGAAAGCCGAAGGTGCCGAGGCGCCGAACCCTCCCGGCGACGCTGGAAACTGATTTCCCCCGTCTTTCCGCCGCCATGCCATCCGCCGGCCCAACCCAAGTCCGCGAACCCCGCCCTGCGTGGATCCTCGCAGGATGCACCGCCACCGGGAAAAGCGCCCTCGCACAGCGGATCGCGGAAGCCACGGGCGCGGCCATCGTGTCGGCCGATTCGATGCTCGTCTATCGCGGCATGGACATCGGAACCGCCAAACCCACGCCTGCCGAACGCGGCGGCGTCCCCTATCTGGGCATCGACCTCGCCACGCCGGCGGAACCCTTCAGCGCAGGGGCCTGGCTCAAGGCCGTCCGCCGCCAGCTCGACGCCCTTCCCCCGCCCTCTCCGGACGACTCCCGGCTCCCGGGCCATGGGCTCGTCGTCGTGGGCGGCACCGGACTCTACCTTCGCGCCCTCCTCCGCGGCCTCGACAGCCCGCCTTCGGACGCGGCGAGCCGCAGCGCCTGGCAGTCCTGCTTCGCGGAAGGGGGAGTCCCCGCGCTGCAAGCGGCCCTCCGCTCCCAAGCCCCGGAGGCCTTGGAAGCCCTTTCCGGATCGGACCGCATCAACCCCCGGCGGCTCATCCGCGCGCTGGAGAAGCAGGAGGCCGCAGCCACGCCCGCCGCCCGAGGGAAACCGCAGCCGACCATCCGCCCCTGCGGGATCGTCACCCTGTCGATCCCCACCGTCCTCCTCAACGAACGCATCGCCGGCCGGATCGCGGCCATGTTCGACGAAGGGCTCCCCGAGGAGGTCGCCCGGCTTCGCGCCGCCTATCCCACGTGGTCCAGCACCGCCGCCGCCGCCATCGGCTACGCGGAAGTCGCCGCCATGCTGGACGGCGCCATCACCCGGGACGAGGCGATGCGGCGGATCGCCACCCGCACCCGCCGCCTCGCGAAACGCCAGCGCACGTGGTTCCGCCACCAGCTCGAATCCGTCCCGGTCGATGCATCCAGCCACGACGTCGCCGCCCTGGAGCAGGCCGTCCTGGCGGCCTTCTCCCGCTGAAACCACGCCCGCCGGACCGGCACGCGGCGCGGCGGCCCGATGTAGGCGGCCCGATGTTGCGCCGCGCCGGCGAAGGTGATACGATATCCACAACCAAGAACGGCGGGCGGCCCGTCTTCTCGTGGAATCGTGGAATGATGAATCCGGCGAACAATCGCATCGTGGTCCTGACCGGCGACGGCAAGGGGAAGACCTCCTCCGCGCTGGGCATGGCGCTTCGCGCCGCCGGACACGGCATGAAGGTGGCCTTCGTCCAGTTCCTCAAGGCCCGCGCCGACGTGGGCGAAGTCGCCGCCCTGGCGCGATTCCCCGAAATCGACCTCGTGCAGACGGGCTGCGGCTTCGTGCCGCCCGCATCCTCGCCCGGCTTCGCCCGTCACCGCGCCGCCGCGGAAGCCGGGCTCGCACGGGTTCGCGAACGTCTCGCTTCCGGCGGCTTCGACATGGTGGTGCTGGACGAAGTCTGCGGGGCGGTCTCGCTCGGCCTCCTCGCCGAATCCGCCGTGCTGGAGACGCTCGACCAGGCCCGCCCCGGCGTCATCCTCGTCCTGACCGGGAGGGACGCCACCCCCGGATTGATGGCGCGGGCGGACACCGTCAGCCGCATCGACGCCGTGAAACACGCCTACGAAACCGGATGGCCCGCGCAAGCGGGCGTGGAATTCTGAAGACCACCCCCGTATGGACACGCACCCCGCACAATCGGAAAAGACGGTCGCCACGAGGGCCGCATCGCACGCCGAACCCGAAACGACGCCCGTCTGGGCGCCCGGCACGGGCGGCCCGGCGGCGGAGACGGTGACGCTCGCCTGGCACCCCGCCGGGCGCCCCTGCGGAACGGCGGCGGTGATCTGTCCCGGCGGCGGCTACGGCGGGCTCTGCTCCTCCTACGAAGGCCACGACATCGCCCGCTGGTTGAACGGAATGGGCATCACGGGCGTGGTGCTCGAATACCGCTGCGCGCCGCACCGCCACCCGCTTCCGCTCGAAGACGCAAAGCGCGCCATGCGGCTCGTGCGGCGCGCCGCTCCGGAGAAGGGGCTGGACCCGCATCGCATCGGCATCGTCGGCTTCTCCGCAGGCGGACACCTCGCCAGCACGCTCGCCACCCACTTCGACCCCGGCAACCCCGCCGCTCCCCAAGGCACCGTGGAAGGCGTCTCGTGCCGGCCCGACTTCCAAATCCTCGTATACCCGGTGATCTCCCTCCTCGGCTTCTCCCACGGCGGTTCGCGCGACAACCTCCTCGGGCCCGTCCAAACCGGGGAGATGCTGCGCTTCCTCTCGAACGAACGGCAGGTCACGATCGACACCCCGCCCGCCTTCGTGGCCCATTCCGCGACGGACCAACTCGTCCCCGTCGAAAACAGCCGCGCCTACGTGGCGGCGCTCCAGGCCGCAGGCGTCGCGGTCGCCTACCACGAACTGGCCGAAGGCGCCCATGGCCTCGGCTGCGGCAGCGGCCCCCAGTGGGCCGAATGGCAGGAAAAATGCGAGGCGTGGCTCAAAGCCGCAAATCTCGCCGCCCCATGACGTCCCCCGTTGGATTCCCCATCCCCCTCTACCTCCTCCACCTCCACCTCCACTCCATCCAGGACACCGCCGATGAACCTTCCCCAGCTCGAACAACGACACGCCATCGCCAAGGCGAGGCACGATCTCCTCTGGTCGCGCATCCGATCGCAAATCGCCTTCGCCGAATTCGTCGCGGAGGGCAAAGGGAAAGCCGCCCCTGAAAATTGGGCCCCCGCCATTGCCGCGGCAAAAGACTTCGCCGCCAAGGCCGTGGAAACCACCTTCCTCGAAAGGGCATGCGCCGCGGTCGAGACGGCCCTCGAACCCCTCGCCCCCGCCGCCAAGGCCTACCGCGTCCACCTCGTGGGACACGCCCACATCGACATGAACTGGATGTGGTCCTGGCCCGAGACCGTCTCCGTCGTGGTGGACACCTTCTCCACCGTGCTCGACCTGCTCGAGGAGTTCCCCGGCTTCCACTTCTCGCAGAGCCAGGCAAGCGTCTACGCCATCGTCGAAAAGTTCCGTCCCGACCTCCTCGGACGCATCGCGAAGTACGTCGCCGAAGGCCGCTGGGAGATCACCGCAAGCCACTGGGTGGAGTGCGACAAGAACATGACCGGCGGCGAAGCCCTCGCGCGCCACATCCTCTACACGCGCCGCTACCTCTCCAAGCTCTTCGGCGACGCCTTCCCCAAGGACGGCATCGACATCGACTGGGCGCCCGACACCTTCGGCCACTCCGCGCAGGTGCCCGCCTACCTCCGCCGCTCCGGCATACGGTACCTCTACCTCCACCGCCCCGGAACCTGGAAACAGCCCGTCCCCGAACTCTTCCGGTGGGAGGGGCCCGACGGTTCGCGCGTCCTCGTCCGCAACGACATGAAGCGCGGCTACGGCTGCGTGCTCGACCCCGGCACCATGCTGGAGATCACCCGCTCCGTGCGCGACAGCGTCGGCCTCGACGAGTCGATGGTCGTCTACGGCGTGGGCGACCACGGCGGCGGCCCGACCCGCCGCGACCTGCTCTTCGCCCTCGAAATGCAGTCCTGGCCCATCTTCCCCACCCTCCGGTTCAGCACGGCCAAGGCCTTCTTCGACGCCGTGGCCCCGAAGGCGGAATCCCTCCCGCTCCTGTGCGGCGAGCTGAACACCGAATTCACCGGCTGCTATACCTCGCAGTCGCTCGTGAAGCGCTCCATCCGCCTCGCCGAGGCCCGCATGAAGGACGCCGAGTTCGCCACCTCCCTCGCCACCCTCGCCGGCGGACCCGCCTACCCCGCCGCCGACTTCGAGGAGCAGTGGCGGAACATCCTCTTCCTGCACTTCCACGACATCCTCCCCGGCTCCTGCGTGCCCGATACGCGCACCCACGCCCACGGCCTCTTCCAAAACGCCATGGCCTTCAGCTCCTCCGCGGAGACCCGCGCCCTGCGCTACCTCGCGGGCCGCGTGGATACCGCATCCATCCCCGGAGCATCCGAGCCCGACGTCGAGTTCCCCGTGAACGCGATGCTCAGCGGCCAGTCCGCCGGCGCCGGCATCCGCGCCGCGGAAGGCGCCGTCAGCGACTACCACGGCCACGGCGGCGTCTCGTCCAAACGCCCGTTCGTCCTCTTCAACCCCACCGCCCGCGACCGCCGCGAGGTGGTCGAACTCACCGTGTGGGACCGCGAGCACTGGCAGTGCCCCATGCGCATGCACGACCTCGCCTTCGAAGCCGTCCTCCCCGACGGCTCCGTGAAGGCCCTCCAGGTCCTCTCCAAAGGCAGCGAATGGGGCCACTCCAACGTGCGCCTCCTCCTCCCCGTGGACATACCCGCCTTCGGCTACGCCTCGGTGCTGGTGCGCGAAGCCGCACCCGGCGCCGAGCCCGCCGCCTGCGCCGTGCCCGAAAAGGAGCGCGTCCAGTCGGCCCGACTCACCCACCACTGCCCCTACTCCATCGCCGAACGCAGCCCCATGGGCATGGAAAACGGCCTCGTGCGCGTGACCTTCGACCGCACCACCGGCCGCATCTCCTCCTTCTTCGACAAGCGCGCCAACCGCGAGCTCATCGACCCCGCCTCCAACGGCGCCGGGCTCGAGTACTCCGTCGAACGCCCGCACGGCATGACCGCCTGGCTCGTGGACAGCTCGAACCCGCCCGAATCGCCCCGCCTCACGTCGATGCGCGAGCTCCGCGGCGGCCCCTACGCCGCCGCCGTCGAATGCGTCTACCAGGCCGCCGAATCCTCCTTCACCGTCACCAGTTCGCTCGCCGCCGGCGACGACAAGGTCCGCATGAGGCTCGACGCCATCTGGATGCAGCGCGGCACCCCCGAAACGGGCATCCCCAACCTCCGCTTCGCGATCCCCCTCGCCCTCACCGGCGCGGTCGGCTCCTACGAAATCCCCTTCGGATCGGCCGCCCGCCCGAGGCTGCGCCCCGACGAAGAGGTCCCCGCCATGCGCTGGGCCCACGTGGGCGGCAGGGAGGGCGGATGCCTGCTCCTCAACGAGTGCAGCCACGGCCACGCCCTCGAAGGATCGACGCTCCGCCTCAACCTCCTCCGTGCCTCCTACGACCCGGACGCCCTCCCGGAACTCGGCCGGCACACCTTCGGCTTCGCCATCGCACCCGCCCCCTCCACCTGCGACGGCGATGCCTTCGCCGCGATCGCCGACGCCTACGCCCACCCGATCCTTCCCATCGGGACGCCCGTCCACGGCGGCGACCTCCCCCTCTCCGCCTCGCTCGTGAAGATCCAGGGCGAAGCCGCCTTCGCCGTCTCCGGACTCAAACTGGCCGAAGACGGCTCCAGCCTGATCCTCCGCCTCTTCGAGACGGACGGACAGGGCGGCACCCTCGGCGTGAAGATCGACCCCGTCCTCGGCCGGCTCGCCGGCGCCGAAGCCGTCGACCTCCACGAGCAGCCCTGCGACAGCAAGTGCGTGACCTGCTCCGGCGACACCGTCCGGATCACGCTCAAACCCTGCGACATCGTCACCGTCCGCCTCTCGCTGAAAAAGTAACGCGGCACCGCGCGCAAAAACGGCGCGCCGCGATTTTCGCCACCATCTTCGTCTTCGTCTGCCGGGGGACATCACGGCGCCGCCGGGCTGACGACGGTTACCACCCACCAGGGGCCGCGGGTTTGTCCGGCAAGGGCCGCCCAGAACCAGGATGAGACATCGGGCCAGGTCTTTCCGGTTTCGTCGTGGCAACGCTCGCGGATCCACAGGGTGGTTCCGTCGTGCGTCGCCGTGAAGGCCGACCAGTCGCCGTCCGGCGCAGCCGCCAGCGCCCCGTATGTGATCCGATGGCCGGAGGACTGGAGACAGTCGGCCGCCGAGTGGACGCGGTGCGTGGGGTGGCATACCCAGCGCAGGATCACAACCCGTTCGCCGTTGGCGAACCGGGCGATCCGGCCGGGGAAGGCCGTGTTGAATGCCGCCTCTTGCTCCGTCAAAGGCGTTTCCTGCAAGGGCAGGCCCTCGAAACGGGTCGGCCAGCCTGGAAAGGGTTCCGCCTCCGGAACCGATGGCGGCTGGCGTTCCACGCCCATGGCCGCCGCGCAGAGGGAGGCAAGCAGATAGGCGGCGAAGGCGTGCCGCGTACGGCGCCGGTCCTCGCGGCCCCGCCCCGTCCGACGCCTTGCCGCCGGCGTCCGGCGCTGCCGCGGGCGCCAGTCCCGGCAGACGGGCGAGCCAACGGATGCCGGCGACCACCGCGACCGCCCCGCCCGCGAACAGCATGCCGCCCAGCGCAAGGTGGAAACCCGGCCCCGAAGGCAGCAGGCCGCCCTCGACCAGCGTCAGGCCCACCACGCGCAGGGCGTTGGCCAGAATGACGATCGCCACCGTCAGCAGGCCGGCCGCCACGGTGCCGCCCCACCCCATCCCCACCACTCCGCAAACCGTCATGCCGAGCCAGACGCCGCTCCACAACATGCGGACGCCGCTACATGGGGCGTCGACCCAAACCGTGGCGCCCCGCCACGCCAGCATCGCGCCGGTGCGCGTCACGGGGAGGCCGGTCGCCGACAGCAGTCCCGCGGCCAGCGCGGACGCCACCAGGCGCAAGGGGTAGCCGAAGAAGAGTTCGACCATCATCATCGCCGGCAGCGCCAGCAGGAGCATCGCCACGACGGCCGGATCGGGCCATCGCCCGCGCCGCCAGGGGCCGGGCGCCAGCAGAGCGGCGGCCAGCGCCGCCACGCCGGCCACCGTTTGCGGCAGCCGCCGTGCGGTCGCGCCGTAAACCAGCATCGCGAGGGCCGCCCGCCACCAGCAACCGGCCTCGTCGCCGGCGGACGACAGGCCCCGCACGGGCGGCACGACCGCGCCACACCAGCCAGAGGGCCGTTCCGGTGGCCAGCAGGACGGAACCCAGCTCCTGGGGCGTGGCGGCACGCCGCAAGAGATGGTGCAGAAAGGGCCGGCAGGCCGCGCACCATCCGGCCGCCGCCAGTACGCCGGCCGCCCGTCTGGCGGTCACGGCTCTCATGCGCCGCGGGAGGTGCGCCGCTCGCGCAGCCGCCAGGCCGCCAGAACCGCCAGCGCGAGCAGGATCGAAATCCAGAACGACGGCTCGGGAACCGTCGGCACGCTCGACGCCTCTACCGGCTCCAGTCCGGCTTCCTGGTATTGCTGCTGCGTCTCGAGCACCACCGCGCTTGAAACGGGCGTGACCAGATGCCAGGCCAACGCCAGCCGACGGGCCTCTTCGCGTTGTACCGCATCGCCCGAGACCAGCCGCCGCCGCACCTCTTCGACCGTCCATTGGCGCACCAGATGTTCGCCGGCCTCGCGCATCCCGGCCACATCCGCCTCCTCGGCGCGGGAGCGGACGATCTGCCATTCGGACGCCCCCTCGACCCAGCTTCCGGCCAGCCGGCGCAGGGGCGCGCCCGCGTCGGCCAGCGCCTCGTTCGGCGCCAGCGTCCGGATGCCGCGCACGCCGTCGAGCGCCTCGCTGATGCGGCATGTGCCGGGGACGACCTGCACGGCATAGAAGCGGATGTCGCGCGTGGAACGCTCCAGCCGCCGGCCGAGGGAATCGGCGGAGGCGAGCGGATAGGGCTGCGGCCCATGCACCCAGACGAGCGCGGCCGGCCGCGGATCGCCGGCAAGGTCGTCCCAGGCCGCCTGAAGCGCGCGCAGGTTGCAACGGCCGCCTTGGCAGGCATCGGGATCGAGCGCCCGCGCGAGCCGCTTCCTGGCGGCCTCGTCCGCCGGGGCGGCGAAGACGATCGGCGGGGCGGGCCGGAGGGTGTCGCCGGCCGTCCAGAGACGCACCTCGATCCCGTCGGGGAGTTCCGCCAGCGCGGCGCTCGCGGACGCGATCGCCTGGCGCATGGACCGGGAGTCGTCCACGACAACCGCGACGCGTTCCGGACGCCATGCAGGCCCGAGGGTGGCGGTCTGGCGGACGATGGCGGGGGGATCGGCGCGCGAATCGCGGGCCCAGCAGGCCTCGGCCAGCGGAGGATCCAGCGGCAGAATCTGCGTCTCTGGCAGCTCGAGCGTCGCGCGCGGCATGTGGAAGTTGCGTTCGATGATGGCCGGTGCATCCAGGCGCCCCGAGGCTCCGTCGTCCGCCACGACCAGCGGCACGGTGAAGCCGATGCGCACCTTCATTTCCCCTCCGTCGGGTGGAACCGGGTAGCACTGCATCTGGATGCGGTCCGGCCCGCAGGTGCCCACGAGCACCGGGTCGCGCCGGCGCCGTACGACGCTCTCGTAGGCCTGCCGCACCTGGCTGCGCCCGCCGAAGGCCGCTTCGCGTTCCTCGCCGTCGATCCACAGCGTCAGGCGCGAGACCACCGCGCCCGGCGGCAGGGCGATCCGCGCGCCGCGCCTCGCGTTCGAGGCCATGCGTGTTGCGGAAGACCAGGGTCCACTCCGCATAGGCCAGGCCTGCGGCGGCATCGGCACGCGCCTCGTAACGCGAGCCGTAGAGAGAAAGCCCGCGCAGGAGGCCTCCGACGCGGGTGCCGCCCTGGTCGTCGTCCCATTCGAACACCTCGGCGAAGCGGTCGCTCCGAAAACGCGAGCGGCGGCCGATGCGGCTGCGGGCAAGCGTGGCATCCTCGCCCGTCACCCGGTAGAAGAGGGTGCGGGCCTGTTCGATCAGGAGGCTCTCGCGGTCGGGGATCAGCAGCCGCTGGAGGTCCGGAGGACCGTAGTGCCATTCGCAGGTCTTCAGGAGCACGTCTTCCCGGCCCGCGCGCCGGAGCAGTTCCAGTCCGCGCACCTGCGTTGCCTCGTCCTCGCTGATGGCGAGATGCAGGCCAAGCGCCGTGATCATGCCCGGAGCGCTCAGGATCACCATCCCCAGCAGGGCGGCCAGCCAGCCAAACCCCATGCCGCGCAGCCGCCTGCCGTCCTGGTCGCCGCGGGCCCGCAGCAGCCTGTGCCGCAGGAAAAAACCCGCCGATGAAGGCCAGGACCGGCGCCATCGGAAGGATCCCGAGCAGGCCGAATCCGAAATACCACCAGCCCATGACAAGAACGATTGTGCCCAACACCGCAACGGGCAGCATCAGCAGGGTGAAGTAGGCCGAGAGGCCTTGAGCCAGCCCGGCAAGAAAGGCCGCGGGCCAGATCAAACGGCGTGCCGCGAAGCGCGCCACCAGCCAGGCGGCCAGATAGCCGACCGGCACGGCGGCGACGGCGGCCAGATGCCAGGCATCGGGCAGCGGATCCATGAAGATCTCCGCGCACAGGCCCGTCCAAAGCTCGATCGCCAGCGCCAGGGCCGGCAGGCAGACCGTGAAGAACAACAGCAGCCAGCCTCCCGCGGTAATCCGGTGAAAGGCCCGCGACAGCCATGATTTCTTCTTCGGCGTCGGTACAGTGGTTTGCTCGTCCATGGGTAGTCCTCCCTGTCGGGTTACACGCTCGCTGCCATCTTGTCTGGAAACCGTTGCCGCACACCTCAGCCGGCAAAACCCGCGATCGCCGTGGCCATCCGCACGGCCGCGACGGATGCGCGGACGTCGTGGACGCGAAGGATCGCCGCACCGTGCCAGATGCACCAGACCATGGCGGTCAGGCTGCCGGGCAAGCGTTCGTCCACGGGCGCGCCGATGATCTCGCCGATGAAGCGCTTGCGGGAGAGACCCATCAGCAGTGGCGGCCCCATCTCCGCGAAGCGGCGCAGGGCGCCAAGAAGCTCCAGGTTGTGCCCGGTGGTCTTGCCGAAGCCGATGCCCGGGTCGATCGTCAGCGTATCAAGCGCAATGCCGTCGGCAACCACCTCGTCCACGCGTTGCCGCAGCCAGTCGTACACCTCGCCGACCACGTCCGTATAGACCGGCTCCTGCTGCATGGTGCGCGGCTCGCCCTGCATGTGCATGATGACGGACCCCGCGCCGGCATCGCGCACCACGGCGCGCATTTCGGGGTCGCCGAGCCCGGTGATGTCGTTGACGATCACGGCGCCCGCTTCCAGTGCCGCGCGGGCGACCGCGGCGTTGCGTGTGTCGATGGAGATCGGCGTCGGGGTCTGTTTGGCAAGGCCGCGGATCACGTCGACCACGCGCGCGATTTCCTCGTCCACCGGAACCGGAGCAGCTCCGGGATGCGTTGATTCGCCCCCGATGTCCAGGATATCCGCCCCCTCCTCGACCAGTTGCAGTCCGTAGGCGATGGCCTCCCGCGGCGTCCGGTGCCGCCCGCCATCCGAGAAGGAGTTGGGGGTGACGTTGAGAATGCCCATGACGAGCGGGCGCGACAGCGGCAGCGTTACCTCGCAGCAGCGCCAGCAGAGTGCCGCCGCTCCATCGGCGGAGGGTGTGCTATCGGAGGTGTTTGGCTTGTCCATACGTCGTCGCTCGCGTCCCATGGAAATTCCGGAACCGTTTCGGCATTCTGCCGTTGGGGGCGATCGTCCCCGCCTTGGGGGAACACATCGGCTCCGCAGCTTGAAACGGCAGTATACACCACACGGCGGCAGATCGTCCAACGAATTGACGTTTTGCATAAAATGCCCTTCACCTAACCGTCGCTTGACATTCAGGCGTGGATTTGCCACGATTTCGGCATGAGATTGCATGATACGCGGCAAATCGAGCGTGCCGTGCTCATACAGGTGGTGCATAGCCAGATGGACAGTGCCGAGGCAGCCGACTCGCTGCTGGAGCTGGGACGCCTGGCCGAAACCGCGGGATTCGAGGTGGCCGGCGAGCTTACGCAAAGCCGCGACAAGCCCGACGGAGGCACACTGATCGGCTCCGGCAAGCTGGAGGAGCTCAAAGCCCTGATCGCCAGTACCGAGGCCGACACGGTCATCGCCGACAACGAACTGAACGCCATCCAGGCCTTCAACCTGGGCAAGGCGCTCGACGTCCGCGTGATGGACCGGACCGAAATCATCCTCGAGATCTTCGCGCGGCGCGCCCGTTCGGCCGAAGCGCAGGTGCAGGTCGAACTGGCGCAGCAGGATTTCCTGCTGCGGCGCATCCCGGTGACCGAATCGCAACAACGCTTCAAAGGCCGCGCCAACGTCCGCGGTCCCGGCGAAGGCCACCTCCACCTGCGCAACGAGCCGCTGCGGCGCCGCATCGCCGAGCTCAAGCGCAAGCTTGCGGCGATCCAGCAACGGCAGACACAACGCGACCGGATCCAGCGCCCATGGCCGCTTGTCTCGCTCGTCGGATACACCAACGCCGGCAAGTCGACCCTGCTGAACGCGCTCGCCGGCGCCGAGGCCTATGTGGACGACAAGCTCTTCGCCACCCTCGACACCAAGACACGCAGGGCCTGGCTCGCTCCCGGTCGCGAAGTCCTGCTGACCGACACCGTCGGCTTCATCCGCAACCTGCCGCATTCGCTGGTCGCCTCCTTCCGCTCGACCCTCGATGTCGCCGTGCAGGCCGATTTGCTGCTGATCGTCGTCGATGCGGGCTATCCCTGCGTGGAAGACCATATCGCCGTCTGCCGTACGACCCTGCAGGAGATCGGCGCGCAAGAGGTGCCCTACCTGCTGGTGCTGAACAAGTGCGACCTCGGCACATCCGACCACGCCGTGCTGCACCTCGCGGAACGCCACCCCCACGTCATACCGATTTCGGCGCGCACCGGCTTCGGGCTCGATGTCCTGAAGCGCACGATCATCGAGGAGCTGAAAAAACACAGCGACGCATGGCGCCTTTCGCCAACCAGCCCATAGGGGCCGCCTGTCAACGAAGAGGCTCCCGAAACAGGCAGGATGACGCCGGAGTCATTTCATTTCGAAGCCGCTTTCGTTTGCGCACATACGCGCTTGCGCAAAGCGACCGGTTCGTGATATATTGTCCAAATTCTCTGCGCCCGCCCGCCTTGTGGCGGGGGGATCGGGCGCTGTTTCTCGCCAGTCAACCGGAAACCCCCTAAACATGTCGAACAAGAAGTCCACCGCTTTCGGTGGCCAGAACAGTCCCTTCGCCGCCGCCATGGCGGCCGTCCTCGAGGACTCGATCACGCAATTCACCCCGGGCGCCATCATCAAGGGCACCGTCGTGGCCGTCCGCAGCAACGAAGTCATCCTGGACATCGGCTACAAGTCCGAGGGCGCCGTGCCCGCGAACCAGTTTGAAGACCTCTCGCAGCTCCAAGTCGGCGACGAAGTCGACGTTCTCCTCGACCAGCTCGAGGGCGAGGACGGCATGGTCGTGCTGAGCAAGTCCAAGGCCGACGAGCGCATCCGCTGGGAGGCGATGCTCCAGAAATACCAGGAGGGCTGCGTGGTCCAGGGCTTCGTGAAGAGCCGCGTCCGCGGCGGCCTGGTGGTTTCGGTCGACGGCGTGGAGGCCTTCCTCCCTGGCTCGCAGATCGACATCGTGCAGGTGCAGGACATCGACCAGTTCATCGGCCAGACGCTCGATTTCAAGCTGATCAAGATCAGCCACGAGCGCCGCAACATCATCCTTTCGCGCCGCGAGCTCCTCGAAGACCAGCAGGCGGAAAAGAAGCGCGAGCTCCTCACCTCCATCCAGCCCGGCCAGCTCCGCCACGGCAAGGTGAAGAACATCACCGACTTCGGCGTGTTCGTGGACCTCGACGGCCTCGATGGCCTCCTCCACATCACCGACATGAGCTGGGGCCGCGAGAAGCACCCCTCCGAGCTCGTCAAGACCGGCCAGGAGCTCGATGTCCTTATCCTCGACGTCGACCTTGACCGCGAGCGCGTCTCCCTCGGCCTCAAGCAGATCCAGGCCAACCCCTGGGAGAATGTCGAAGCCAAGTACCCCGTCGGCTCCCGCCTGCGCGGCAAAGTCGTCAACCTCGTGCCCTACGGCGCGTTCGTCGAGATCGAGCCGGGCATCGAAGGCCTGGTGCACGTCTCCGAATTCTCCTGGACCAAGCGCGTGGCCCGCGCCTCCGACGTCCTCAGCATCGGCGACGAAGTGGACGTGGCGGTGCTCAACGTGGACACCGCCAACCAGAAGATCGCGCTCGGCATCCGCCAGACCGAGGCCAACCCCTGGGACACCGTGCAGGACCGCTACCCCGTGGGCTCCCGCATTTCCGGCAAGGTCCGCAACTTCACCACCTACGGCGCCTTCGTCGAGCTCGAAGAGGGCATCGACGGCATGATCCACGTCTCCGACATGTCCTGGACGCGCAAGGTCAACCACCCGAGCGAAGCCCTCCAGAAGGGCCAGCAGGTGGAGGCCATCGTGCTCGAGGTGGATCCCGCGAACCAGCGCATCAGCCTCGGCCTCAAGCAGGCCACGGCCGATCCCTGGAGCACCATCTCCTCCCGCTACGCCATCGGCCAGGTGGTCAAGGGCAAGGTCTCGAAGATTGCCTCGTTCGGCGCCTTCGTCGAGTTCGAGGACGGCGTGGACGGCCTGGTCCACATCTCGCAGATCAGCGACGACCACGTCGAAAAGGTCAAGGACGCCCTGCACGTCGGCCAGGAGGTCGAGGCCCGCATCGTGAAGATCGACCGCGACGAGCGCCGCATCGGCCTGAGCATCAAGGCCGTGGACATGGCCGAGGAAGAGGTTGCCGAGCTCGCCAAGGAGTTCGGCGCCACCGACCTCAAGCCCGGCGAAAACCTGGTTGGCCTCGCGGCCGCCTTCGACGACGCCTTCGCCTCCGCCGGCGAAGAATGGCGTCCTGGCGAGGGCTCTTCGCCTTCCGACGACGAATAGCCTCCCGCAGATTCCCTCCGGCCCGGCGGTCCGTCCCAAAGGGCGGTCCGCCGGGCCTTCGTTTGCATCCGGGTTCGCGCCCGCCGCCTCGCTGCGGACCTCCCCCACCCCATCCCCACATACCCGCCCATGTCCACCCTCCTCGATACCCTTCGCGAGCGCGGCCTCCTCGACGCCGTCACCAGCCCCGACCTGGAAAAGGCGCTGGAACGCCCCCTCACCGTCTATGCCGGCTTCGACCCCACCAGCGAAAGCCTCCAGGCCGGCAACTACGTCACCATCATGGCCCTCGCCCACTTCCAGCGCGCCGGCCACAAGGTGATCGCGCTCGTCGGCGGCGCCACGGGGCTCATCGGCGATCCCTCCGGGAAGAGCGCCGAACGCACGATGCTTACGGTGGAAGAGGTCGCGAAGAACGTCGAGGGCATCCAGGAGAACCTTTCGCGCTTCCTGAAGTTCGACGATCCCGCGAACCCCGCAATCCTCGTGAACAACTACGACTGGTACCGGGACGTGAATGCGATCGACTTCCTGCGCGACGTTTGCGTGAACTTCCGCGTGCCCGCCATGCTTGCGAAGGAAAGCGTCAAAAAGCGCCTCGAAGCTGCCGACGGGGGAATGACCTTCACGGAGTTCAGCTACCAGATTCTCCAGGGCAACGACTTCCTCCACCTCTACGACACCTTCGGGTGCACCCTGCAAATCGGCGGCTCGGACCAATGGGGCAACATCACCGCCGGGACCGACCTCGTGCGCCGCCTGCGCGGCACGGAGGTCTATGGCCTCACCTTCCCGCTCATCTGCGACAGCCAGGGACGCAAGTTCGGGAAGAGCGAGGGGAATGCCATCTTCCTCGACGCCCGCAAGACCTCCTGCTACGACTTCTACCAGTTCTTCCTGCGCTCGGAAGACGCGGACGTGATCCGCTACCTCAAGGTCTTCACCTTTCTCCCGCTGGAGCGCATCGCCGAACTCGAAGCCGGACTCCAGGCCAACCCCGGCGCACGCACCGCCCAACGCGTGCTCGCCGAAGAGGTCACCCGCGCCGTACACGGCGAAGCCGCCCTCGCCGCCGCCAGGCAGGCAAGCGAAGTCCTCTTCGGCGGTTCGATCGAAGGCCTGGACGCCGCCGCCCTGGAACGCATCTTCCTGGACGCCCCGTCCATCGAGCTCCCCCGCGAATCCGTCGCCGGAGAGCCCCTCCTGAAGGTGCTCGTGGCCTCCGGCCTCTGCTCGAGCAACGGCGAAGCCCGCCGCCTCGTCCTGCAGGGCGGCTGCCAAATGAACAATCGCCGGATGACCGATCCCGCCGCCACCGTCACGGAAGACGACCTTATCGAAGGCCGCCTCCTCGTGCTCAAGTCGGGAAAGAAAACCTACCGCCTCGTCAAGGTCGCGGGGTGATCCGCACGCCAGCGTTACACCCGTTGCGCGACACCAACAGGCGGGACCGCCAACAGCCGGGATCGCGCTTTTCGGATTTTACGCTTGCCGCAACCGCCGCGCCCTTGTATACTAAGCTTTCATTGTACTTTTGCCTTGGAGAGGTGGCCGAGTGGCTGAAGGCAACGGTTTGCTAAACCGTCATACTGGGCAACCGGTATCGGGGGTTCGAATCCCCCCCTCTCCGCCACGGTTTGAAACAAGAAAACCCGCGATTCCCCGAAAACAGGGGGCTCGCGGGTCTTCTTGTTTCCATGGCCAGGCTGTTCCGAACCTCTTGATCACCTTCACCCTCCGCCCCTTCGGAATCTCCGTCCGAAGCGACCTGTTCCAAGGTGCTTTCCGACAAGGCGTAAAATGAAGTTTGAAAACTCCGGCTCGAATCTTTATAATGCAAGACGTTCTCAAGTGAAAAGCCGCTGGTTTCAATGGGAGGAAGAGTGCGTCCCTGGCCGCAGGGATGGCGCAATCCTCCACAAGCGTACCGCAAAGACGAATCGAGCCGCTGCCTGTCCATCCTAAAGGAGTACCGCAATGCAACCCTGCCGTGACCGGAAGTCCATCTGCCGCTTCCTTCTCGCCGCCGTTTTCCCGGCGACCGTGGCGACAGCCACCGCCACGACCGTCCTGTCATTCGACGGATCCTACCGCTTCCACGTGGCGGACGGGAGCACCCCCGCCGCGATGGTCTTCCAGCAGAACTTCCCGGAGATGACGATCGAGTACTGGGTGAAACCCACCGCGGCGCCCACCACCTACACCATGCACGTCACGCGCGGGCCGGCGAACACGGGCGCCATCGGCAAGGGCTACTGGTGGGCCGGGCTCCTGAACGACTTCACGCTCACGGCGACCTTCAACGCGGTGAACGAAAGCGACACCTTCGCCCATGGGAACACCTCCGTCACGCTTCCGCAGAACCAGTGGACCCACGTCGCCGCCACATGGACCGGCGGCGCGGGCGGCCATGGCGAGGTCTACACCAACGGCGTCCTCGTGAAAAGCTACGCCACCGACGTCGCGATGACCGGAAACGGCCCCGGCGCCATGGCCTTCGGCGGCACCGTGAACCACGCGAATACGGACCGCTTCTTGAGGGGACGGATGGCGGACGTCCGCATCTGGAGCGTCTCCCGCACCCCGCCGCAAATCGCCGCCAACTACAACAGGCGCCTCGCGGGGAACGAGCCGGGCCTGATCGGCTATTGGAAGATGGACGATGGATCCGGCACCATCGCCGTCGATTCCACCGCGAACGGCAACAACGCCGTAGCCTACTCCGGCAAGGACACGCCGGCGTCGAGCGCGACCTGGATCGACGATTCCGGCCTGGTCTTCGTCTCCTCCGACGAACTCCTGCTAAGCAATCCCATCACCGCCTCCACGCTCTACACGTGCACGAACGCCTTCAACGTACTCCTGGCCCCGGCCTACGAAGATGCCACGGAATACCAGGCCACGCTTGGAACCTCCGCCGCCGCGCTGGACGACGCCGCGTGGCTTGCCTACGATCCGGCCCATACCCCGCAGCTAATCACCATCCCCGCCCTGCCCGCCGCCGCAGGCGAATTCGACGTCACCTTCTGGACGCGCGGCGCCGGCGCCACGAACTCCGTCTCCGCGACGATGACCTACGTGACCACGCCCCCCACGGTCGTCACGAAGCCCGTGTCCGTCACGCTGAACACGGCGGAGGGCGCGGCCATCACGGCTGCGGACGTCGACGACGGCTCCTCCGACCCCGTCGGCATCTTCTCCCTCGGCGTTTCGCCGGAGCGCGTGTACGACCACGCGAACGTCACGCTCACCGTGATGAACAGGGCGGGGCTTGTCGCCTCCGCCCAGGCCGCGGTCGTCGTCGACACCTATCTCGACTACTATGTCGCGTCCGCCCCGCTGGGCGACGACACCGTCGGCACCGGCCGCACGAACGCGCCCTGGGCGACCATCACGCGCGGCCTCGCCGCCGCCAACGCCGCCGCCGCCACCTCCGGCCGCGGCACGATCGTGAACATCGCGGAGGGCACCTACACGGCGGACACCGGGGAGGACTTCCCGCTCGCGATCTCGAACAACGTCTCCATCGCCGGCGCAGGCATCGGGCGGACGATCCTCGATGGAGGGAATACCAACTCCCTCCTGCTCGTTCCGACCGACACCACCGCCGGTTCGGCGAGGATCTCGGACCTTTCGCTCCGGAACGCGGCAACGCGCTTCATCACCATGAACGGCACCTGGAACGGCACGATCGCCGATTGCGAGATGACGGGCCTCGCCGAGGATTCCGCCTCGACCGATGGAGACACCGCCGCCATCCTCTACTACAACTCCCCCACGACCGCGAACCTCACCCTCGACGGGCTGGTGGTCACGAACATCGACACCAACCTTCGCCGCCTGATGACCCTCCTGGCGCCGGGGACAAGCGGTTCGCTCGTCATCACGAACTGCCTCTTTGCGGATCTTTCGACCGCGACCGCCTCCGGTCCGCTGAGCGGGAACATCCACATCGCCGCGCCTGCGGGCGTCGAGAGCGAGAGCTGGGGCCCGGTGTCCATCGCCGATTCCGTCTTCGAGAATCTTTCCGCCCCCGGCGGCGACCACGGCCGCGCCGGCTTCTGGATGTTCGGACACTCCCCCAAGAGCATCGTCTTCGACCGTTGCATCTTCCGTCACATCGACTTCGACGCGGGCGAATTCCTGTTCGCCCCGCAGGCCATCCATTACTTCAGCCTGAGGAACTCGCTCGTGCACGACGTGGCGATGGGCGAAGGGACCTACCGCGCCATCATGGGCGGCTACGCCTCGCGCCCCCAGCCTCGCAACGTGACCTTCCACGGCTGCGACGGCGCGGTGATCCGCCCGAACCCCTACCCCTCCGGCACTTCCGAGGTCGCCGCCTACGCCTACAACTGCAGCTTCAGCTCCTGCGAGGCCCTCACCGCGCGCAGCGGCCTGCTCTATGCATCCAACTGCAACATCTTCGACACGCCGCCCGGCGAAGGGTACGACGTGGAGAACAGCATCTTCATGACCACCTACGACCCGAACTTCATGAACGCCGCAAACGGCAACTTCCACCTCAAGGCCTACAGCCAATTGATCGACGCCGGCTATGTGCTCAAGGATCCGGGGCTCGGTTCGCTTGACGGCAACCCCCGCGTGATCGACGGCGACAACGACGGCGTCGCCATCATCGACATCGGCGCCTACGAGTACAAGCCCGGCGACGGCTCCCGCTTCGAGACGGAGCGCAACACCTACGGCTTCTTCGCCGGACAAACCCGCGAGATTCCGCTCTGGATCGAGGGCGGAAGCGAAACCTCCTCCGTCACCGCCACCCTCGCCTATTCCGCCGGCGTCTCCGGCCCTGCCACCGTCTGCTTCCAGACCGGCGCCGAAACGAACCTCGTCGAAGTGACCGTCGCCAGCCCGCTCCCCGCCGCCTCCGGAACGGTGCGGGAAATCACCGTCTCCGACACCCATGGCTTGCTTGACGACCTCCACATCGGCGTGAGCTTCTCCGACCCGGTCGTCTCCCTCGGGAACTACGCGGGGCGCGCCTTCCTCCGCAACGGCATCGTGCGAGACCTCCCGGTGTCGCTCCCCTCGGGCGATTTCATCGCCCCCGGCGACATCGCCATCGCCGTCGAGCCCGTCGCCTCCGACGGCTCCGGCACCATCGCGTGGACGGGCGCCGGAACACCGGGCATCCTCGCCGGCGCAACCTCCGGCGACGGCGTCTTCCGGCTGGCCGGCGGCACGCCCGGCCTCACCTCCGTGCGCCTGGCGTTGTCGGGCGGGTTCGTCTTCGAGCAGACCGGCACCGCCTCGATGACGGTCGAACTCGCCGGCTACGACGCCCCGCTCTGGATCTCCCCGGACGGCAGCGATACCGAAGGCATGGGCACGGAAGAAGCCCCGCTTCGCACGCTCGCCTTCGCCATTCCGCTCCTCTCCGAAGGCGAATCCCTCCAGATGGCGGCCGGCCTGTACACGACCAACCACGTCGAGACCTTCCCCGTGACCATCGCCCCCGGCATCGAGGTGAGCGGCGTGCGCGGCCCCCTCGGAACGGAGGCGGACACCACCATCGTCGATCCCGACGGCAGCGCACCGGCCTTCATCCTCGGCACCACCGAAGCGGCCGATCCGGGCAACATCTCCGGCGGCGCCCTCCGCCACCTCGTCGTCCGCAACGCGCAGGCCACCGCGGTCCGAGCCCGCTACTGGGGCGGCGAAATCGAGGATTGCCTCATCACGCACGTCGTCGACGGCCCCCTCGCCACCGACAACACCGCCGCGCTCCGCCTGGACACCCTGCGCCGCGTGGGCGGAACGATCATGGACGGCGTCGAGATCGGCTGCGTCACCACCGACCTTCCGCACGTCTTCTACGTGAGCAGCGGAACGTCGTCGCTCACGATGACGAACTGCTGCTTCCACGACCTCGCCTCGACGGCGGTCCTGTACGACAACGGCCTCTTCGAGTCGTCGAAGACGGTCACCGTCCTCGACACCCTCTTCGAGCGCATCGCCATCTCCGCGTCCGCGGGAACCGCCCAGGGCGTTTTCCGCTTCTACGGCGGCGTCATCCCGACCTTCAACCGCTGCGTCTTCCGCGACATCGACCTCGAGTGCAACTCGGACGGCGGCTACCAGCGCGTGTCCGTGATTGCCGTCAACGGCGACAGGGACGGCACCCACATCTGCAACACGCTCTTCCACGACATCCGCAGCGCGAACGGCTGCCCCTGCTTCGGCGGCTTCAATTGCACGCCCTACCTCCGCAACTGCACCTTCGACTCCGTCGCGGCGGTCATCGGCCACTACTACAACAACGTGGTCAACACCTCGTACCTCTACAACTCCTCGATCAGCGACGTCGGCTACCTGAGCCGGGTCACGCCTTCCGACAACCTTCCGCTGGTGCTCGGCAACGTGAACATCTTCGGCTATACGGAATCCGCGCTCTACTCGACCAACCTGAGCTCGAACGTCACCTTCCTCGACCCGCGCTACCGGAACGCGGCGGCCGGCGACTTCCGCCTCCGCAGCTCCAGCCCGCTGGTGGACGCCGGCGATCCCGCGCAGGGCACGGGCGAGCTGGTCGGCGACGTCGACCTCCGGCTCGCCGCGCGCGTCGTGGACGGCAACCGCGACGGTTCGGCCGTGATCGACATCGGCGCCTTCGAGTGCGGCCTCCCCGTCGGGACGATGCTCTTCCTGCGATAACCGGGCGATACCATGAAGGACTCCCTGTTCTTTTCCGGCGTCCGCCTTCTCGATCCCGTGAACGGCCTGGACGCCGTCCGCGACGTGCTGGTCGCGGAGGGCCGGATCGAGGCGATCGGGGAACCCGGTCGCGGCGCGCCGCCGCCTCCCTCCGTGAAGCGCGTCGAAGGCCGCGGCCTGCTCCTCGCGCCGGGCTTCCGGGATGTGCACGTCCACTTCCGCGATCCCGGCGCGACCCGTGCGGAGACGCTCGCCTCGGGCGCCGCCTCGGCGGCGCGCGGCGGCTTCACGCACGTGGTGACGATGCCGAACACCCTTCCCGCCTGCGATTCGCCGGAACTCCTGCGGCGCCAGCTGGAGGCGGACCTCCCCGTGCGCATCCTCCCTTCCGCCTGCCTTACCGTAGGCCGTTCGGGGCGCGCCGCGGCGGATCTCGAAGCGCTGGCCGCAGCCGGCGCCGCCGCCTTCACGGACGACGGCTCCGGCGTGGCCGACGACGCCGTGATGGAAGAGGCCATGCGGCGCGCCGCCCGAGCGGGGCGCACCGTGATGGACCATGCGGTGGATCCCGCGCTGTGCGGGCCGGGCATCATCCGCGACTGCGAAACGGCGCGCCGTTTTTCATTCCCCGTAATGCCCCCCGAGGCCGAGGTGGAGGCCGTCCGCCGCGACATCGCCCTCTGCCGGAAAACGGGATGCCGCCTCCACATCCAGCATGTCTCCTGCGCGGGAACCGTCGAGCTTCTCGCCGCGGCCCGGCGCGAGGGGCTGCCGGTCACCGGCGAAGCCTCCCCGCACCACCTCGCCATCGCCGCCGAGGACATCCCGGGCGACGATGCCGACTTCCGCATGAATCCGCCGCTGGGCACACGCGAAGACGTCGCGGCGCTCCGCCAGGCGGTACTCGACGGCACGCTCCCCCTCTTCGCCACCGACCACGCCCCCCACGAGGCTGCCGCCAAGGCGCGCGGCTTCCGGAACGCCCCCTCCGGCGTCCTGGGGATGGAGACCGCCATCGGCGTGACCTACGACGTGATGGTGCGGAAATGCGGCATGCCGCCGCTGGAGTGGGCGCGCCGCTGGACGCAAGGCCCCGCCGAAATGCTCGGCCTCCCGCCGCCCTCCCTCCGCGAAGGAGACGTCGCGGATCTGGTGCTGGTCGATCCCGAAACGCCCTGGACCGTCGAGCCCGCCGCCTTCGCCTCCCTTTCCCGGAACTGCCCCTTCAAGGGCTGGACGTTGAACGCCCGGGCGATCCTCGTCATCGCCGGAGGGCGCCTCCTCGCATTTTAACCCTCGCATTTTAACCCTCGCAAATCCGCCGGGGAGGGCGTAGAATCGGCACCATGAAAACGTGGACCACCTCCAAGATCCGTCAATCCAAAGGCAAGCAGAAGCTCGCCTGTCTCACGGCGTACGACGCGGCGACCGCCCGCATCCTGGACGCCGCCGGCATCCCCCTCATCCTCGTGGGGGATTCCGTCGCGATGGCGCAGCTCGGGCAACCGAACACGCTTCACGTGACCATGGACCAGATGGTGCACCACACTGCCGCCGTCGCGCGTGGCGCCGCCAATTCGCTGGTCGTGGCCGACATGCCCTTCATGTCCTACCAGGCCAGCCTCGAGCAAGGCATCGGGAATGCGGGACGCTTCCTGCAGGAGACCGATTGCGACGCCGTGAAGCTCGAAGGCGGGACGATGCGCGCCGATCTCGTCTCCGCCTGCGTGCGCAACGGCATCCCCGTGCTCGGGCACATCGGGCTCACCCCGCAGTCGATGCTCGAGCTGGGCGGCTTCAAGGTGCAAGGCCGCTCGCCGGACCAGGCCGAAGCGCTCAAGGCGGACGCCCTCGCCCTGGCCGAGGCCGGATGCTTCGCGGTCGTGCTGGAATGCGTGCCCGCCAACCTCGCCGCCGAGATCACCGCCCTCCTCCCCATCCCCACCATCGGCATCGGCGCCGGACCCGGCTGCGACGGCCAGGTTCTCGTGGTGAACGACATGCTCGGCATCGGCGATTTCAAGCCCAAGTTCGTGAAGCGTTACGCCGAAATCGGCAAGGCCATGGCCGACGCCGTCGCCGCCTATGCCGCCGAGGTCCAATCCGGCGCCTTCCCCACCGCCGACCATTGCTATTGACCCCTCGCCCGCGGGCTGCCTCCGGCGTCGTATTCCGCCATGAACTCCCGTGAACGGCTCGCCGCCGCCCTGCTGGGCCATCCGGTCGATCACGTCCCCTTCGCGCCCTTCCTCGCCTACGTGTGGGAATCCTTCCCGCAGGAGGTGCGGCAGGCCGGGCCGCTCGCCTTCCACCACGCCATCGGCGCGGATCCGCTGTGGCGCGGCGCGCCGTGCCCCGTGAAGTCCGTCCCGCCGCCGGAGCTGGCCGTGCGCACGTGGCGGGAGGACAACCTCGAGTGCACCGCCTTCGAGACGCCCGTGGGCGTATTGCGGCAGGCCACGATGAACAGTCCCTCGGGCAATACGAGCTTCCTGGTCGAGCATCCGGTCAAGACCGGGGACGACTTCAAAATCTGGCAGTGGGTGGAAGAGCGCACGAGCTTCGCGTACGACGACGAACCCGTGCGGCGGCACTTCGCCGGCGAGGGGCGGGAAGGCCTCTCCATCGGCATGCTCCTTCCGCGCATGAAGTCGGCCTACCAGACCCTGGTCGAGCACCTCGTCGGAACCGAAGAACTCGTCTACGCCCTGTGCGACTGCCCGGAGACGGTCGAAGAACTGTGGCTCGCGATGGTCGCGAACGACCTCGAGGCCGCGGAACTCGCCCTGCGCTCGGACTACGAGTGGTTCCTCACGTGGGAGGACTCGAGCACGCAGAACTACTCGCCTTCGCAGTACGACCGGTTCATCGGCTCCGAAATCGCGCAGTGGTGCGAACTTCTCCGCAGCGCGGGAAAACGCTACATCCAGCATGCCTGCGGACACGTTGCCGCGCTGGTGGAGCGCATGCGCGACACCGGCGTTTCCGCCATCGAAAGCCTCTCCCCTCCCCCGACCGGGAACGTGACCCTCGCGGAGGCCCGCCGCCTCGGCGGACCCTCCTTCGGCATCATCGGCGGCATCGAGCCGGTGACGTTCCTGCAATCCACGGAGGCCGAACTCGAAGCGTACGTGGGCGACGTGCTGCGCGACGGCGCGGGCGGGCCCTTCATCCTCGCCAATTCCGATTCCTGCCCGCCTGGCGTGACCATCGGGAAATTCCGTCTCGTGGCCGACCTCGTCAAGGCGTGACCCTCCCGCATCCGATGGATCCCACCGTCCAGCTGAAATCGCCGGAGACACTCCGCGCAAGCCCCGGGGCCGCGATTCCCGCGCCCCCCCCCGCGCGGCGCGGGCGCCCGCCCCCCGAAAGGCCGTTCGCGCCGCTTCGCGCTGCCCGGCTTCGGGCTCACGCTTGGCTTCACGCTTGCCTATCTTGGCCTGCTCGTGGTCCTGCCGCTTGCCACGGCCTTCTGGAAGGCGTCGAGCCTCGGCTGGACGGACTTCTGGCGAATCGTCTCCGAGCCCCGCGCACTGGCGGCCTTCCGCCTGAGCTTCGGCGCCGCCTTCCTGGCCGCCTCGATCAACGGGGTCTTCGGCTTCCTCGTGGCGTGGGTGCTTACGCGCTACCGCTTCCCCGGTTCGCGCGTGGTGGACGCGCTGGTGGACCTTCCCTTCGCGCTGCCCACCGCCGTGGCGGGCATCGCCCTGGCCTCGATCTATGCGCCGAACGGATGGATCGGGCGCCTCGCCGCCCCGTTCGGGATAAAGCTCGCCTTCACCGCCACCGGCATCGTGATCGCGCTCGTCTTCATCAGCCTGCCCTTCACCGTCCGCACGCTCCAGCCCGTCATCCAGGACCTCGATGCCGAAGTCGAGCAAGCCGCCGCCTCGCTCGGGGCGACGCGGTTCCAGACCTTCGTGCGCGTGATCCTTCCCGAGCTCGTCCCCGCAGGCCTGACGGGCTTCGCCCTGGCCTTCGCCCGCGCCGTGGGCGAGTACGGGTCGGTGATTTTCATCGCCGGGAACATGCCGGGGAAGACCGAAATCCTCCCCCTTCTCATCGTGACCAAGCTCGAGCAATACGACACCGCCGGCGCGACGGCCCTCGCCGTGGCCATGCTCGTGCTCTCCTTCGCGATGCTTCTCGCCATCAACCTGCTTCAAACCTGGACCGCGAGGAGGGGCGAACGATGAACGAATCCCGGGGCGTCCGCATCGTGCTCGTCACGGTGGCCCTGTTGTTCCTGGCGGTGGTGCTCGGGCTCCCGCTGGCGGTGCTCTTCGCGGGCGCCTTCGCGGAGGGCGTCGGCGCGTACGTGCGGGCCATTACCGACCCCTACGCCCTTTCGGCCATCCGCCTCACGCTGCTCGCCGCGGCCGTGGCGGTGCCCCTCAATCTCCTCTTCGGCCTTGCCGCCGCCTGGGCCATCGGCAAGTTCCGCTTCCGGGGGCGCGCCGCGCTCCTCACGCTCATCGACCTCCCCTTCTCGGTGTCGCCCGTAGTCTCCGGCCTCGTCTTCGTGCTCCTCTTCGGAGCCCAGGGATGGTTCGGACCGTGGCTCGCCGCGCACGGGATACAGGTGGTCTTCGCCGTGCCCGGCGTGGTGCTGGCGACGCTTTTCGTGACGGTTCCCTTCGTGGCACGGGAGCTCATCCCCCTCATGCAGGCCCAGGGGACCGACGAGGAAGAGGCGGCCGTCATCCTCGGCGCGAACGGCTGGCAGACCTTCTGGCGGGTGACGCTTCCGAACATCCGATGGGGCCTCCTCACCGGCGTGCTCCTGTGCACCGCCCGCGCGCTGGGCGAGTTCGGCGCCGTGTCGGTGGTCTCCGGCCACGTGCGCGGCCTCACGAACACCCTCACCCTGCACGTCGAAATCCTGTACAACGAATACCAGGGCACCGCCGCCTTCGCCTGCGCCTCCCTGCTCGCGCTCACGGCCATCCTCACCCTCGCCGTCAAGACCTTTGCCGACCGCCATTCGCCATGAACAACGCCATCCCCATCGAAATCGACCGCATTTCCAAGCGCTTCGGCGACTTCCTGGCGCTGGACGACGTGAGCCTGAGCGTCGAGCCCGGCGAGTTCATCGCCCTGCTCGGCCCCTCCGGCTGCGGGAAGACCACGCTCCTGCGCGTCCTTGCAGGGCTGGAGGAGCCCGACGCCGGCACCATCCGCATCGGCGGCGTCGACGCCGGGAAGTGGTGCGTCGCCGCCCGCCAGGTGGGCTTCGTCTTCCAGCACTACGCCCTCTTCCGCCACATGAGCGTCTTCGAGAACATCGCCTTCGGCCTGCGTGTGCGGCGCGAGAACCGCCCGCCCCGCGCCGAGATCCGGCGGCGCGTCGAGGCGCTCCTGTCGCTGGTGAAACTCGATGGCTTCGGCGACCGCCTCCCCGGCCAACTCTCCGGCGGACAGCGCCAGCGCGTGGCCCTCGCCCGCGCCCTCGCCGTGGAACCGCGCTTCCTGCTGCTCGACGAACCCTTCGCCGCGCTCGACGCGAACGTCCGCAAGGAGCTGCGCCGCTGGCTTCGCCGCCTGCACGACGAAATCCACATCACGAGCCTCTTCGTGACCCACGATGTCGAGGAGGCCCTCGAGATGGCCGACCGCATCGTGGTGATGGACCACGGGAAGATCGTCCAGACCGGCACGCCCGAGGAGGTCTACGAGAATCCCGCCTCGCCCTTCGTCCTCCACTTCCTGGGCGACGCCAACCGCTTCCACGCCCGCATGGAGCACGGCCGCGTGGAGGTGTCCTCCGCCTCGCCCTCCGGCCTGGCGGCCTACGCGCGCCCGCACGACGTGCAACTTTCGCGCGAGCCGTCCGGCGACGAATCCTTCGAGGCCGTGGTGCTCCGCGCCCAGGGCATCGGCCCCATCGTGCGCGTGGAACTGCGGCGCCACGACGAGGACGGCGTCATCGAGGCGGAAATCTCCCGCGACCGGCAGCGCGTTCTCGCCCTTCGCCCCGGCGACCGCGTCCACGTGCGCTTCGGCCACGTGAGCGTCTTCCCGCCGGGCCGGCAGCAGGCGGACCCGCCCCCGCCCCCGGAGTGACCCGAAAACCGGCCTTGGCCGCCCGTCTCGTTCTTCCGCCATGAAGCCACGCCATCCCCTCGGCATCGTCTCCATTTCCTTCCGGCCGCTTGCCCCCCGCGACCTTCTGGCCCGGGCCGCCGCCGCCGGGCTCGAATGCATCGAATGGGGCTCGGACGCGCACGCGCCGCCGCGCCTGCCCGACGGGGAATCCCGCGACGCCGCGCTGGAACGCCTTTCCACGCTCGCCCGCGCCACACGCGAAGCCGGGCTGGCGGTCTCCTCGTATGGAACCTATTTCCGGCTTGGGGCGACGCCGCCCGGCGATTTCCCCGCATTGCTGGAGGCCGCCCGGGCGCTGGGCGCGCCGATTTTGCGGGTCTGGGCGGGGGCCCGGGGGTTTTCGGAAATGGACGGCGCGGAGCGCGCCGGCCTGCTCCGCGCCGCGCGCGAGGCCACCGCCCGCGCGGCGGACGCGGGCATCGTCCTGTGCCTGGAGTGCCACCCGAACACCGCGACCGACTGCCCCGAAGGATCCGCCTTCCTGCTGGAGGGCGTCCCCGGCCTCGCGACCTACTGGCAGCCCAATCCATTCCACGACGAGGCGTGGAACCTCGCCCACCTGCGGCTCGTCGCGCCGCGCGTGAAGATTGCGCACGTCTTCCACTGGATTGCGGACGAAACCCGGACCGTCCGCCGGCATCCGCTCGCGGAGGGAACCGGCCCGTGGACGCGCTACCTCGCGGACCTTCCCCCGGCCGTTCCGCTCCTCCTCGAATTCATGCCGGACGACTCCCCGGACTCCCTCCCCCGCGAAGCCGGCGCCCTCCGCACCCTGTCCACCTGCCGGCCCTGACGCGCCGCGCAGGGGGAGGCCCCAAAAAGAACGTCCAGCCGCCCGTGACGGACGGCTGGACGTTTCCCATCGGAAGAAGTTCGTTCGAGGCTACCGCAGCAACAACATCGTCCCCTGGGCGCACGGGAACTCGTAGGCTCCGATGTCGTACCTGCGCATCGCGGGACGCCGGAGGCCCAGGATGTCCCGGTCGACGCCGAACTCGGCGACGGAGTTCGTGCCCGCGTTGATGGCGGGGGAGGCAGCGTCAATGGCGTAGGGGTCCACAGGGTCGTCCGAGGTGAAGAGCGGATCGCCGCCGATGTTGCCCGCGACGTTGATGAAGTCCGGACGGAAGAAATCGCCTTCCGCGTTGTTGTAGAAGAGGCAATGGAAGGCGTTGCCCCAGAGGTTGCTGTCGGACCAGATCACGTTGCTCTTGTAGAGGGCGTACTTCCCGTTGTTCGCGAAGATCGTGTTGCGGACGTCGGGGTAGCAGTAGTCGCGGTCGCCGGCGCCGGAGGTCTGGCTGCAGGCGAGGCCGTTGCCGCCGTTGTTCGCGACGACGCAGTTGGCGAGCGTGCAGTAGCTGCCGATGCCTCGCCCGTAGCGCCAGTCGCCCACGAAGTTGTAGTAGATGCCTTCCTGGGCGTTGTCGGAGATGACGCAGTTGAGGCAGGCGATCTCGGTGTACTGCTCCGGCGTACCGTCGTTGAGGATGCCGTAGTAGTTGCCTGAAATGCGGCAGCCATCGAGGGTAAGGCCCAGCACGGTTCCCATGAAGCGGACGCCGCCGTTCCAGGTCGCCCCCGTGAGGGTGAGACAGGCCACGGTGTTCGTCTCGGCGCCGGTGCCGGCGCGGAGGGCGTCGCCGCCATTGCCGTGGACCACGGTGGACTGGCTCCTGGGCGACCAGCCCCACGAGACGGGATCGTAGCCTCCGCGGACGGTCTTGAGACTGTCGCCGATGCCGAGGTGGAGGGTGCCGGCGTAGGTTCCACCGGCGACCTTCACAAGGCCGCCCTTGGCGACGGCGCCGATGCCCTTGTCGAGCGTCGCGTAGGGATTTTCGGCGGAACCGTCGCCGGTGGCGTCGCTGCCTGCGGTGGAGACGTGCGTCACGACGGGAAGGTCGCCCTCGGGATCGAGCGCGGAGGCGTAGGCGCCGATGTCCCAGTTGTCGTCGCGGATCGTTCCGAGGATGTCCTTCGTCACGCCCTCGGCGGTGAGGTTGGTGCCGGAATCGATCAGCGGCGAGCCGTCGAGAGGGGCGTAGACGAGCTGGGCGGCATCGGCGAAGAGCGGGTCGCGGCCGCCGTCGTTGCCTCCCGCGTAGGCCATGTTCCAGTTGGAGTAGTCGCGCGTGGCGCCGTCGCGGTTGGCGTAGAAGTAGCAGTGGTTGACCTCGCCGCCGCCGTTCTGGCCGTGCTTGTCGATACCGAAGCCGCCGTTCCCGCTGAAGACGCAGTTGCGGAAGTACGGCACGCCGCAGGACCAGTCGGGATTGCCGTTGCTGGCATAGCCGGAGCCGCCGTTGTCGGCGAAGGTGCAGTTCTGGAAGAGGTGCGTGCCGGTCGCCCACGAATCGGAGAAGACGCCATGGCTGGAGTTGCGGGCGAAAATCGTGTTGCGTGCGGTGATGGGGCAGGCCGCTCCGCTGACGATGCGGATGCCGTAGTAGTTGGTGGCGAGGATGCATCCTTCGATGACGGTGCCATCGACCGAACCGTCGAAGTAGATGCCGCCGGCCATGTTGCTTCCGTTGCCGCCGGCGAGGGTGAGGCACTCGAAGACGTTCGAATGGGAACCGCCCTGGATGGTCACGGGCGAGGCGGAGGGACTGGTCGAGCGGATGACGGTGGCGTGCGTCGCCGGGGACCACGTCCAAGTCGCGGGATCGTAGCCGCCCTTGAGGGTGATGCCGTAGCGTTCGTTCCCGAAGGTGAGCGAGCCCTGGTAGGTTCCGCCCGCGATGTAGATCGTTCCGTTCCCGTTCAGATGCGCCAGCGCGTAGGTGACGCTGGCGAACGGGGAGTCGGACGAGCCGTCGCCGGTGTCGTCGCTTCCCTGGACGGCGTCGACATAGGCGGTGTCGACGAAGACTTCATCCGGCGCACCGTCCACATCGGACTCGTAGGCGCCGAGGTCCCAGCCGTTCTGGGGGCGGGCCGTGCCGGCAATGTCCGTGGAGATGCCGTCGTCGGTGAGATCCATGCCCACGGTCGCGGCGGGCGAAAGGTTCCGGAGGGTGTAGTCGCCGTTCGCGGCATCGGTGAAGAGCGGATCCTTGTCCTCCTGGATGCCGTCGCCGATCGTCATCCTCGTATTGCCGATGTTGAGGTACGAACCGGAGGCGTTGCCGTAGAAGAGGCAGTTCTCGATCGACGACCCGCCGGTGGCGCCGCGCTTTGTAATGCCATAGCCGTTGTTGTTGGCGAAGATGGTGTTCCTGGCGATCGGCACGACGTCCGCCCAGTCCGTGTTGCCATCGTGCCAGAAGCCGGATCCGCCGTTGTCGGCCACGGTGCAGTTCAGGAAGGTGCAGGGGCCAACCGACGGATTGTACGCGACCTCGCCGGCGTTCCCGAAATAGACGGCATGATTGCTGTTCTTCGCGAGGATGCAGTTGCGAAGCGTGATCTGCGCCTTCTGGTTGAGGGCGCCGTAGATGCCGAAGATGTTGCCGGCAATGCGGCAGGCCTCGAGTTCAAACACGGGGTTGTTGCCTGCGATGCGCACGCCGGCCGCCTCGGAAAGGTTCTTGCCAAGGTATGCCGTGCCGCCACGGAGGGTGAGGGAGATCAGCCTGCATCCCCTGTTGCCGCCGCCGATGGAACTGGCGGAACCGCCATTGCCGTCGACGATCGTCTCGGCGGTCGCGGGGGAATACGTCCAATCGGGCGTATCGACAACGTATGCGCCACGGACCGTGATGTTGGTCTTGGTCAAGCCGAAGTCCAGCGCGTCGCCGGGATAGGTGCCGTCCGCAACGCGGATTTCGCCGCCGGGGGCGGTGCGGCCAAGCGCATGGGAGAGCGTGGCGAAGGGCGCGGAAGCGGAACCGTCGCCGGCGACGTCGCTGCCGGTGGTGGCGACATGCGTGAGGGCGAGCGGCGCGGGGCCGCCGGTTCCATCGCTTTCGTAGGCGCCGATGTCCCAGCCGTTGACGCCGCGGACTGTGCCGGCGATGTCCTTGCAGAACTGCGCGGACAGATCGAGGCCGGCCGCAGCCGCGTCGGAATTCGCCGCGAGCCGGTAGTCGCCGTTGGCGCGGTCGACAAAGCAGGGGACGCCCTCGGAGCAATTCGACACATGTGCGCCCGTCCGATACCAGCAGATGCCGCCGGCATGGTTGCCATTGAAGAGACAGTTCTGGATCGTGGTCCCGTCGAGGACGCCATGCTTGTTGTAGCCTGCGCCGCGGTTGAAGGCGAAGAGGGTGTTCTGGATCAGGGCCGAGACATCGTTGTGGTCGTTGGGGTTGCCTGTGTTCGAGCAGATGCCGTCGCCCAGGTTGTCGGCGATCGTGCAGTTGCGGACGGCCAGCATGCCAATGTTGCCGCCGTAGCCGATGTTGCCGTTCATGTAAGCGATGCCGTCACTGTGGTTTTTCACGATGAGGCAGTTGTCGAAGGTCCAGGACTGCGGGCAATGGTTGCCCCAGTTCGCGACGCCGTAGAAGCAGTTCGAGATCACGCAGGAATCGAAGGTCGTGAGCGTGCAGGCCGTGTCGAAGCGGACGCCGTTCCAACCCCACTCGGGATGCTGGCTCATGATGGTGAGCCTGCGCAGTTCGCAGTTTGCCGCGCCGCTCTGGAACCAGACGGCGACGGCAGTACCCGTGTCGCGGATGATCGTCGGGTCCTCGGGGGAGGCCACCGCCCAGGTGTTCGTGTCGAAGCCGCCCTCGAAGACGATGTTGGCCTTGGTCGCGATGAACGAAGGATAGATGCCTGCGCCGATCTTGATCATGTCGCCATTGGAAGCGGCGCTCAAGGCGCCCGCGACGGTTGCGAACGGGTCCTGCTGCGTACCGGCGCCGGCGTCATTGCCTGCGGGCGCCACAAACCAGGTGTTTCCGCTGGAGGCGAACGGGAGGACCGTGATGTCGACGGTGGAAACGGACGTGTTGCCGGCGACGTTCATGGCGGTGAAGGTGACCTGCACGGTGCCGGGGGTGTAGATCGGGGTCGGGGAGACCGCCAGGGAATAGATGCCAAGCGTGTCGGACGTGCCGTCGTCGATGTCGGCCGGCGCGAGGGGATACATGCCGTTGCTGTTGAGCATGATTTCGACGTCGTCGCGCGTGGCGATGGTCGGCGCGGCGGTGGTGTAGCCGATTTCTCCGGTCACGGGAACCGGATTGGGATCCGCGGCGTCCGTGCGGAACCAAGCCGTGATCGAGACCGTGCCGTTCGTCGCAGGAGTGGGGAAGCTGACCCGGTTGGTGCACTGCATGCCCGGCGTGTAGGCGAGCCAGCCGCCAGCGGAAGGCTGGACGGAACCATCGCCAACCACCAGCTGGTACTGGGTCGCGCCGGAAACCACGGGCAAGATTTCCACTGCGACAGCGTTCGAGCCGACATATTCCCTGCTGCGGGTGACAGGGTTCGCAAGCACCAGGTCGTCGGCCGCTTCGCCGACGACTTCAAGTTCGGGATAGCCGACGAATCCATTCTCCTGCGCGCCAAAATGGATGCGGATGGCCTGGACCATGGTGGCGAGGTATCCATCGGGATCGGCCAGCTTCGCGAAGCAGTTGTGGGACGGATCCTCATAGCTCACGGCACTGCCGGGGATCGCCGTCCAACGGTTCTCGATATCCTGCACCTCGACGGACGAAATGCCAATCCTGTCGCGTCCGGTATCGCCCCACGACGAGTAGATGTTGACCCCGGAAACCAAGCATGGGGCGTCGAAATCGTATGTAAGGACGGAGTTGTTGCCGACGGTATAGCGCCCGGCATCGCTGGAGGCATCAAGCCCGTCGGTGAGGACTCCCACGCCGCCACCATATCCTGCGGCATTGTTCACGACCGACGATGGCGTCTTGCCGGCAATCAGGTTGTCGGGCGCTGCGGTGAAACCGCCTGATCCAGTGGTTGAACCTGTAGTCCAAGTGGGTGCGGCGAACGCGGACGCACCCGAAAGCGCGAATGCGCAAGCCATGAACAACGATGAACACAACGAGCGGCTGGCCATAATCGGTACTCCTCAAACGCAAGCGGGAAACGTGGCAACCCCTGCCTCCAATTTCCAACTTATGCCGTTGAGGATAACATCCTTTAGAAAAGGGTCAAGGCGACATTTCCCACGCCTCGCTATTTGGCGCCGAAACTGGGAGGACCATGCGGTCGTTTTCGAGGCGCTTGCAAAACCCCCTTGCCGGTCGGGACAGAGCCCGACCCTCCCGATCCACCCCTGGGGACCGCCGTCCCCGGCGGGCTGGATGGTGCCGTCCGGCTGGGTTTGGCAAGAGCCTCTTTCATCGGCAACGGGCCTTTGAAGTGAGACGGGGATTTGGTATACTCCGTTCCCCATGTCCTCCGCAGAACATCTTTCCGCCCTTCTCGCCTCCGAAGCGTCCGACTATGACGACAGTTCCATCAAGACGCTCTCCGACGTCGCCCACATCCGCGCCCGCCTCGGCATGTACATCGGCCGGGCCGGCGACGGCTCGCAGTACGAGGACGGCATCTACATCCTGTTGAAGGAAGTCATCGACAATGCCGTCGACGAATTCATCATGGGCCATGGCAAGCGCATCGAGATCAAGCTGGACTTCGAGTCCGGCGAGGTCGTCGTGCGCGACTTCGGCCGCGGCATCCCGCTCGGGAAGGTGGTGGACTGCGTCTCCAAAAAGAACACCGGCGGAAAGTTCGACGACAAATCCTTCCAGTTCTCCGTGGGGATGAACGGCATCGGAACGAAGGCGGTCAACGCGCTGTCGTCCGTCTTCGAAGTCCGCTCCGTGCGCGCCGGCGAGTTTTCCTCGGCCTCCTTCCGCGAGGGCGAACTGACGGGCCAGGAGCGCGGCAAATGCACCTCCGCCGAACGCAACGGCACCTGCGTGCGCTTTGTGCCGGACGTGAAGATCTTCAAGAAATACCGCTTCCGCGAGGAGCACGTGCTGCGCCGCCTGCGGATGTACGCCTACCTCAACGTGGGGCTCACGCTCGACTTCAACGGATCGAAGATCGCCTCCGAAAACGGGCTGCTCGACCTGATCCGCGACGAGGCGGACGTGGAGCAGCTCTACACGCCCTTCTACTACCGTTCGAAACAGCTTGAAATCGTCTTCGTGCACACGAACAGCTTCGGCGAGTCGTACTTCTCCTTCGTGAACGGCCAGTTCACCACCGACGGCGGAACGCACCTCGCCGCCTTCAAGGAGGGCATCCTCAAGGCCGTCAACGAATACGCCAAGAAGAAATACGATGGCGACGACGTGCGGGACGGCATCGTCGGCGCCATTTCGGTGCGGGTGCAGAACCCTGTCTTCGAGGCACAGACGAAGAACAAGCTCGGCATGCCCGATCTCCGCAGCGGCTGGATGAACGAGGTGAAGCGCGTGGCGGAAGAGCTGTTCCACCGCGAGCCCGACGAGGCGGCGAAGCTCCTCGAGAAGGTTGTCTCCACCAGCGAGCTCCGCGCGGAGATCGGCAAGGTCAAGAAGCTCGCCCGCGAGCGCAAACGCGCCGTCACCGTGCGCGTGCCGCAGCTGAGCGACTGCAAGCGGCACCTGAACCTCGCGAAAGACACCGGACGCGACTCGATGATCTTCATCGTGGAGGGCCTCTCCGCCGCCGGCACCCTCAAGCAGGCCCGCGACGCCAACACCCAGGCGGTCTTCACCCTGCGGGGAAAGCCGCTCAACGTGTGCGAACTCAAGCGCGACGCCCTCTACAGGAACGAGGAACTCTTCAACCTCATGAAGAGCCTCGACATCGAGGAGTCCTACGAACGCCTCCGCTACGGGAAGGTCGTACTGGCGACGGACGCGGACGTGGACGGCCTGCACATCCGCAACCTGATGATCACCTTCTTCATGAAGTTCTTCCCCCGCATCGTCAAGGAAGGCCACCTCTTCATCCTCGAAACGCCCCTCTTCCGCGTCCGGAACAAGAAGGAGAACCACTACTGCTACTCCGAGGAAGACCGCGTGAACGCCATCGCCAAGCTCGGCAGGGGCTGCGAAATCACCCGGTTCAAGGGCCTCGGCGAAATCAACCCCGGCGAGTTCAAGGATTTCATCGGAAAAGACATGCGCCTCACCCCGGTGGACGCCCGCCGCGACACCTCCATCCAGTCGACCCTGCAGTTCTACATGGGCTCCAACACGCGCGAACGCCGCCAGTACATCATGGACAACCTCGTTATCGACGAAACGGCGATGTAGCCCCCTCCCCTCCCCTTTCCCTTCCGTTCCCCCGTCATGGCCAAGAAACACGTTCCCGCTCCGCCGCCCATCCAGATCGACGAGGCCCTCCTCTTCAATCCGGACGCCCCGCCCGCGCAGCCGTCCGGCGGCACGCCGCCCCTTCCCCCGCTCTTCTCGGGCATCGACCCCCCGGAAAAACCGGGCGACAAGGCGTCGCGCGCGGCGGAACCGCCCACGCCGCCGCCGCCCGCCACGCCCGCAGAACTTCCCCATCCGCGCGACCGAGGCCCGCTCGGACGGCTGATCGACGACAACTTCCTCCAGTTCGCCTCGTACACCATCTGCAACCGCGCCATCCCTACCGTCGAGGACGGCCTCAAGCCCGTCCAGCGCCGCATCCTGCACGCGCTGTGGGAGGCGGACGACGGCCGCTTCACCAAGGTGGCCGGCATCGTGGGCGACACGATGCACTACCATCCGCACGGCGACGCCTCCATCTACGAGGCCGTCGTGAACCTGGTGAACATGCGCTACCTCGTCGAAGGCCAGGGCAACTACGGCAACCTCTTCACCGGAGACCCCGCCGCCGCGCCCCGCTACATCGAGTGCCGCCTCACCGAACTCGCCCGCAAGGAGGTCTTCAGCCCCAAGATCACCGCCTTCGTCCCGAGCTACGACGGCCGCAACAAGGAGCCCGTCCTCCTCCCCGCGAAGCTTCCCCTCCTTCTCCTCCAGGGCGCGAAGGGAATCGCCGTGGGCCTCTCCACCGAGATCTTCCCGCACAACTTCAACGAGCTCGTCGAGGCGCAAATCGCCATCCTCCAGAAGAAGCCCTTCACCCTCTACCCCGACTTCCAGACCGGCGCCATCCTCGATGTCTCGGAGTACGACGACGGCCGCGGCAAGGTGAAGATCCGCTCCACCATCGAACCGCGCGACAAGAACAAGCTCGTCGTCACCTCGCTCGCGTGGGGACAGACCACCGAGTCGCTCATCAACTCCATCGAAGAGGCCATCCGCAAGAAGAAGGTCCGGGTGCGCGACATCACCGACCTGACCGCCCAGAAGGTCGAAATCGAACTCGTCCTCGCCCCCGGCGCCTCGCAGGAGAAGGTCACCCAGGAGCTCTACGCCTTCACCTCCTGCGAGACCTCCATCTCGTCCCGCCCCGTCGTGCTCTATCGCAACCGCCCGTGCGAGATGTCGCTCTCCGAGATCCTGCAGGCGAACACCGGGATGCTCGTGGACATCTTCCGGCGCGAGCTCGAGGTCCGCGCCGGCGAACTGGACGCCGCCTTCCACACGAAGACGCTCGAGCGGATCTTCATCGAAGAGCGCATCTACAAGCGCATCGAGGAACAGGAGACCTACGAAGCCGTCCAGCAGGCCGTCCTCGAAGGCTTCGTCCCCTTCCGGCCCCGCCTCCGCCGCGACGTCACGCCCGAGGATGTCGAGCAACTCCTCCAGATCCGGATCCGCCGCATCTCGCGCTACGACATCGAAAAGAACCGCCAGGAGATCGAGGGCATCCTCAAGGAAGAGGCCGAAGTTCAGGACAACCTCCAGCACCTCCGCGCCTACGCCATCAAATACCTCAAGGGACTCCTCAAGACCTACGGCAAGAACTACCCGCGCATCAGCCGGATCGCAGACGCCCCCTTCGCCGCCATCGAGGTGCGGGAGCTCACCGCCTCCGAACTCGCCATCAAGTTCGACCGCGAGAACGGCTACATCGGATTCGACATCCGCGGCGGCGAGGAGCTCTTCAAGTGCTCTTCGCTCGACAAGCTGCTCGTGCTGTGGAACGACGGCCGGTGGCGCATGATCCCGCCGCCGGACAAGTTCTTCGTCGACAACAACCTCGAGCTGTGCCGCCCCTACGTGCGCGACGTGCCCTTCACCTGCGTCTACACCGAGCCCAGCTACGGCTTCACCTACATCAAGCGCTTCGCCTTCGGCGGCGCCATCCAGAACAAGGACTACCGCATCGCGCCGGAAAAGAGCAGGCTGCTCCTCTTCCAGGAAGGCGCCCCGGAGCAGATTTTCGTGAAGTACAAACCCGCGAAGGGCCAGCGCATCCACCAGCAGGTCTTCCTGCCGTCGGAGGTGCTCGTGAAAGGCATCAAAGCGCGCGGCGTCCAAATGACCTCGAAGGCGATCGCCCGCATCGCCACGGACAAGCCCCGCTGGTGGGACGACGCCGAAGGCTCCCCCAAGGGCGTGCTCGTGTAGTCCGGGAGGCTTCCCCCATGCCACTTCGAACCCCATCGCGCCTCCTCCTCGCGGCTGCCGTGTTCCTCGGCGCGTTGTGGGCCGGATGGCGCGTGGGCGTCGGCTCCCGCCCCGGAAACGGCGGGCCGTTTTTTTCGCGGCACGCCGCGGATTCGCCCCCGCCCGCCCCGCAAGCCCCCGGCCCGGACGTGGCGGAAGCGAATCCGCGGCGCGCCCCGAGCGCGCCGGCCGCCCCGCCCGGAAGACACGGCGGCGGCAGGCCGAAGCCCGTCCCCGTGCCACCGCGCGAGGACGCCTCCGTGGCGCCGTCCCCCTCCCCCGGCGACGCAAACGATCCGCCGACGGCAACCGGAGACGCCCCAGGCGAACACCCGCTCTTCACGCTGCTGCGCGAGAACGACCGCCGCCCCATCCCGGATGCCGTGCGGAAGCTCGCCGGGGAGATCACCGCCAACGAGACCAATGCCGCCGGAAAGGCGCAGGCCATCTACAACTGGATCACGGACAACATCCGCTACGACACCGGCGAGTGGCTCCACGTGGTGAACGGCGGCGACGGCTATTCGCTCGACCACGACCCCGAGAGCGTCCTCGAACGCGGCACCACCGTCTGCATCGGCTACGCCTGGCTCTTCAACGAACTCGCCCGTTCCGCGGGCATCGACTCCACCTACCTCGTCGGCAACACGCGCGGCTACCGCGGCACGCCGGAGGACGAGGCCGCCAGCGGCTTCCGGCACGCCTGGAACGCCGTCAAGCTCGATGACGGCTGGGCCTTGCTCGATGCCACGTGGGGCGCCCGGCAGATCGACGAGGGCGACGACACCTACCTCGGGCGTCGCAACTACTATTTCAACACCCCGGCCGACCAGATGATCTTCGACCACCTGCCGGAATCAAGCGAATGGCAGCTGCTGGAAAACCCGGTGCCGGACCGGGCTTCGTTCGAGTCGCTCCCCAACCTGAAGCCCGCCTTCTTCCGCCAGGGCATCCGCCTCGGCACGCCCTTCTCCGAGTCCATCGCCGTGAAAGACGGCACGGCGGCGCCGTTGATCGTCGCCGCGCCAAAGGGCGTCGCGCTCGCGGCAACCGTCACCACCGCCGATGGCGCCACCCGGAGAATCCCCGTCCGCGCGAACGACCGGGGCGTCGCCTTCGTCCAGGCGGACGGCCTGCCGTCCGGCACGAACCTCCTCCGCCTCTACGCGAAAGGCGCGAACGACGCGGCCTTCGAGTGTGCGGCGGATTTCGAGCTGCGCTGACGGCCGGCCGATTCCCCGCCGCGCGCTACGCGCCGCGGGCGTCGCGGTCCCGCTCGAGGAAGAAGACGCGGGCCAGCAGGATCACGAGCGCGCCCGCCAGATAGAAGACGGCGAGGGACGACATGCTCTTGGACATGTCGCCGAAGAGCCGCTCCATCCACGGGAGGACCGTCGAGGAAAGCGACCCGAAAAGGAAGGCGATGCACATCATGATGCCGACGCCCGAAGCGTGGTAGCGCGGGTTCACCACGTCGAAGAAGCTCGCCATGAAGTTGGAGTCGTACACGCCGCGGAAGAAGCCGAAGCCGAGCATCGCGACGCAGCAGGTCGCAAACGAATCGGCATTCGCCATCCAGACGATGAACGGGATCGCAAGGCCGAGGCCGATCACGCCCATGTCCAGGCGGATGCCGGGGCGCTTCGCCACCAGGCGGTCGCCCGCACGGCTTCCGAGAAGAATGCCCAAAACGGCGCCCAGATAGTGCCAAAGCACCGCATGGAGCCCGTACCAGCGCTCCAGCGAAGGGACGCTCTCCAGGAAGGAGTCCCGCAGATACGCAGGCATCCAGTTCTTGAAGCCGATGTCCACGTAAATCATCATCGCCAGGCCGATGGACACGCAGAGCGCGGTCGGCTTGGCGAAGACGGCCTTCATGGCCTCCAGGATGCTCGGCTTCTCCGCCGTCCCGGCGGGGGAGGCCACCGGCGGCGTGTCCTTGAGGAAGACGAGAAGCACCACGGACCACGCCAGGCCGATGCCGCCGAAGATCCAGAAGGGAAGACGCCAGTTCTCCCCGCCTTTGCCGGCGAGATAGCCCGCAAGGCCGCCGCAGCCGACGATTCCGATGTAGAGGCCCAGCTGGAGGATGGAGATGGCCGTGGCGCGGGATTCCTTGTGGAGCTGCGACACGAGGGACGTGGCGGACGGATAGTAGAAGGTCTGCCCGAAGCCGTTGAGGATGCCGTAGGTCACCACCAGCCAGCCCACGGACGACGCGAAGCCCGAAAGGAAGATGCCGAGGCAGAAGATCGCCACGCCGATCGTCACCATCCACTTCCGGCGGAAGATGTCCGCCGTGATTCCGGCGAAGGGCACGCAGATGCCGTACATCATCGCGAACACCGTGCCGACCACGCCGATGGCGACCTTGTCGACGCCGAACGAGGCGCAGATGGCGGGCACCGAGGGCCCAAGGAGCTGGCGCGTGCCCTGCTGGAGGAAAAACGCCACCCACAACAATGCGAGCGCCGTCCACTTGTAGTCGATCTTCTTCATGCGGTTGCCTTGCCTGTCGTTGGAAACATCCAGGGGAATAATCACCCGGACGATGGGTGCAGTGTACGCAGGTTGCACGCCGGTTGCAATTCCAAAGACCGCTTCGCGCGGCACGGCAGCATCCAGGGCGACGCGTTCTCGCATTGCACGTCCGGTGGAGGGTCTGATATGATAACCAGTATCCAACCGCAAGCACTTCCCCAACCGCGAAGGAGAACGCGACATGTATTCCCATTCCCAGCACGCGGGTGTTCCCCCCCGACTCCGGCTTTCGATTCTCGGAGCCGTCGTGGCGATCGCCGCGTCCCCGGGCGTCGCCGCCGGGATCACCGTGTCCGTCGTGGACGCCGAACGCGGCGTGCCGCTCGAATTCTGGGTGAAGGAATCCAAGCTCGCAAACGGACGCACGCTGGCCTACTGCGAACCCTTCCTCTTCATCGACGGCGTGCAGCGCCCCTATCCCGACCTCGGCGGCGGCATGGCCCTGCACGAAGGCGACGACGACATCGCCAGCTCGATCGCCGACGTGATCGGCGACGAAGGCGCCGCGGACGAATCCGCCATTCTTTCGGACAACCGCCCCCCCGAGCAGCGCAACCAGGGATGGGTCTCGAAGATCAAGGTCGATGGCCTCGCCGCCGGCGGGCATGTCCTCCTGCCGGGCGGCGCCTCGTTCACCGTTGGCGGCAACGGGCTCCTCGCCGGGGCCGACGCCCCGCTCGAGGTCGCAAGCCCCCAGACCCTTCGCGTTCCCTGCCTGCCCCTCGACCTCGACCTCCCCGCCGCCCCCGCGCGAGAAGCCTACGCCACCATCGCCTCGGGCGGGAAATCCATCCACCGCCACATGCTCCGCTCCGACGGCGGCGTTTCCGTGCGCCTCTACCTCCCCGCATCCACCGAGCCCTATGAACTCCTGGTGGACGGGCTTCCCGGCAAGGCCGTCTTCGACTTCTCGGCCGAGCAGGGCGTGACCGTCCGCTCCGAGACCTTCGGCGAGGCGAACGGGCTCGTCCTCCATGCCGACGGCAACGCCCTCGCCTTCCTCCCCGCTCCGGCCCAGGGCGCGGGCGACGAGCCGGGCGATTCCGTGGCGGAGGATTCCGCCGGCGCGACGCTTTCGCGGCGCGCCGCGAAAGCCCCCTCCGCCGGCGTGGTCACGGATCGTTCCGGCGACGCCCTCTACCTCTTCACCGACCGCTCGCGCCATGCGTACATGGAGGGCGAACCCATCGCGCTTTCGCTCCGCGCCGCCGGCGCACCCGCCCAGGCCGCGAAGGCCGACTTCGCGCTCGCGCCCGTCGGCACCGGAAACGGCGCGCCGCTTCCCGTGGGCTCCGCCGTCCTCCGCAAAGCCGGCGCCGGCGCCTTCGCCGACGTCGAACTCGACACCGCGCTGCTTCGCCCGGGCGACTACACCCTCACCGCCACATGCGGGGGGACCACCTCCAATCCATTTCCCCTCACCATCGGCCCCGCCTTCCGCGCCACGAACATGAAGCTCCACACCTGGGAGAAGTGGGGCGGCGCCGACATGGCCCCCGATTTCCTGCGGACCGCCGTGCAGGCAGGGCTCAACCTCGTCTGCCAAGGCGCCGCTCCCGAACACGGCGCCACCGGCCTCACGCCGAACGGCTCCAACTTCGGCGAACACTACCGCACCCCGATGACCGTGGCCGACATCGCGGACGGCACGCCCCTCGAACTCGCGGAGCCCCCCACCGAGAACCAGGCCGGCATCGAATACCTCCTCGCCCACGGCGTCGAATCCATGCCCATCCTCTACGGCGCGAGCATCCTCTATTTCAACGTGGGAACCAACTTCCTCGACCACGCCGAAGACCGCTTCCAAAGCACCGCGCATTTCGGCATGGAATGGCGGCGCTTCCCGAACTTCGGCGGAATGTCCTATTGCTCCGGCGACGGCATGACCCCCGCCACCCAGGGCACGGTGTGGGGCACCACCGGAGTCGGCAGCTTCGACAACGTGCACTCCGAACGCCTCGACCGCCTGCGCGACGCCTTCGAAGCCGCCATCGGACCCATCGAGATGGACGACTCCCTGTCCCGCGAGGACTGGCAGCGCGTGCAGGATCGCATGGACGGCGCATGGGGCTTCGGCTTCGGCCTGGAGACGCGCGTGACCGTCCGCGGCGAAGACGACCGGAAGATCAAATGGTTCGAATGGCTCAACGACATCTACCCCGCCGCCTTCCGCGACCAGCGCAAAGCCCTCTCCGGCCCGCTCCCGGACCCCATCGTCAACGTCACCGGCACCTGGGGCTACGGAGCCGGCGGCGGCATGCACCCCGGCACCCTCTACCGCTTCGGCGACTTCTCCGTGAACGACGCCCACGGCGACTGGGGCGTAACGCCGTTCATGTACGTCAGCAATTCCGACGTCTACAACGGCATGGGCATGGAGGAACGCGGCCCGCGCACCTGGGAGGTGCTCGACATGGTGGGAATCCGCGAGGAGCTTTGCGGCTACAAGCTGCTCCTCCAAGCCCTTTCGCGCAACCCCGCGGGCATCGGACTGCAGAACCTCGGCCACGACGAAATCGCGGCGGGCTGGGGCAAGCTCAAGCGCAAGAGCGAAACCCTCGCCCACCTCTTCGACATCGCCAGCCGCTACGGCGACGTCTACCGCCAGCTCGAACGCGTGGACGAAGTGGCCGTGGTCGGCTCCCTCCGCCAGGCCGCGCTCGGAGGACAGACCCTCTCCCGCCTCGTCGGCGCACACTACGCCCTCCAGAAGGCCGGGTGGCAGGCCAACTGCATCGAGGAAGCCTACTGCGTGAACCATCCCGAGATGCTCTCGAGGCGATTCAAGGCGCTTTGCCTCGTGGACATGACCGCGGCGCCCTCGGAGGCCTTCCGCAAGGCCCTCGCCCGCTTCCGCGAGGAGGGCGGCATCCTCCTCGGCGACGCGGCCTCGAAGAACCTCGTGCCCGGCATCATCGAAATCCCCGTGATCCCCCTCGCCGGCGCGAACATGAACGACCACTGGGAAACCCAGACGAACTTCATGCCCGTCGCCCGGCAGGTCGCCGACATCCTCGCGCCGGCGCTGCCGTCCTTCTTCGAAACCGACGTGTACAATGTGACCGCCATCCGCAGCGCCGACGCCGACCTCGAATACTGGACCGTATGGAACGACACCAAGGACGAAACCGTCGGCCCCGTGGACGGATGCGGCTTCCAGTTCACCTACCAGGGCACCAACGCCACCCTCGCCGCACGCGCCAAGGGAACGCTCTACGACGCCTTGCGCGGCGCACCCGCCGACGCGTACGAGACACCGGACGGCCTCGCCATCGACCTCGACTTCCGCACCTTCCCCGGCACCATCCTCGTGCTGGCCGATCGCCCCATCGACTCGCTGCGCCTCTCGCACTCCCCCGCCGTCGCCCCCGGCGCGCTCCTCCGCCTCTCCGCCGCCGCACTCGACGCCGACGGCCGGCCCTTCGAAGGGAAACTCCCGGCCGAGTTCACGGTGTCCGCCCCAGATGGAACGGTCCGCTACCGCATACGCCGCCCCACCAACACGCCCATCGAACTCAAGATCGCCGGCAACGACCCCGCAGGGACATGGAGCGTCCAGGCCGTCGACCAGGTCGCCGGCCTCTCCGTTGAATCCACCTTCGAGGTCGCCGGCGCCCGGCGCCTGCCGCAGGTCGCCGCGCTGGACCACATCGTCTCCGACGCGGAAAGCATCCACGCGCTCCTCGGGAACCACCCCGTGGACGTCCTCCTCTTCGCCGACCAAGCCAGCCTCCGGAAGCAGGGCGAGGCACTGGCCGCCAGACTGCGCGAAGCCGGCGTGGACGCGACCTTCCGCATCCTCCTTCCCTCGCAATTCCGCGAACACCCGATGCAGTGGCGCTACCGTACCATCGAGGACAGCGAATTCTTCGACGGCCTTTGCTCCGGGCTCTTCGCCGGAAGGCACGTCCGGGGGAAGAACCAGCTGAACGACTTCCGGAACGACGGCGGCATCAAATACGCCTTCTACCAAAACTACACCGCGTCCGCATGCTACTCCTACCACCGCAACGTGATCCTCCTCGGCCAGGCCGGTGAAACCTCCAACCCGTTCCTCGACCACATCCTCCGCTACCGCATGATGCTCCGCAACCCGTCCCCCAACGTCCCGGCGCACGGACAGGGCCTGCTCGGCTATGCATGGAGCCCCTTCCACTACGGGAACGACGCGATCGTCGCCTACGGAAGCGACGCCGCCGGCCTCGCCGCCGCGTGTGGCGAGCTGGTCCGGATCGCTTCGCTCGACGAGCCCCCCGCGCCGGCATTCCGGCCCATCACCGGACGCGCCATCGTCGAAAACGGGCAGGTCTTCCGCTCCATGGGATATCCGGCTGCGGACCCTGCGGACACCGCCGTCGCCGAAGGCCGCGAATCCACGCGCGGATCCCTCCTCCCGCCTTCGTTCTCGCTGGAGATGGTGCAGGCGCTTCCCGCCGCCGACGGACGCATCGCCGTGCGACAGGAGCAACGCTCCGAAAAGGACGGCCCGAAGTACGTCGCCATCGACGCCGACGCGAAATCCGCCGAACAGTTCAGGGCCGATCCCGCCATCGACGACGGCGCCGCGACCTTCGTCCGCTGGCTCGCCCTCGGCGACACCACCGCCCCCTGGCCCAACGCAAAGGCCGTGCGCCTCTCCGGCGGCCGCGCGCTCTCGCCCGTGGACACCGGCATCGGACTTTCCGACGCCGGAGGCAGGCCCGTCTGGTTCTACGATCCCTTCGAAAAGGCCGAAACCATCGACGAGGCCCGCTACCTCCGCGCCTGCATGCGCATCGCCGTCTCGCCCGACGAATCCACCCTGCTCGCGGCCTTCTTCGACTCCTATCCCGGCGCCGGAATGTCGCTCCACAACAAGAATCGCGGCGACGTCCTTTGGCTCGAAACCGCCACCGGCAAGGTCCTCGGGCGCATGGAAGGCTATCTCGGAAACGTGATGTCCATCTCCGCCGACAACCTTGCCGCCACCGTCCTCGACGACACCTCCGTGCGGGACGGCACGCATCCGTGCCGCTTCCATTGGAATCCCGAAGAAGACTTCGTCATCGCCTCGTTCGGACGCAACGGCGAAAAACATTGCGCCATGGCCATCGAACGCCCCGTGGAATCCTGCCTCGTCAGCCGCGACGGACGCCTCGCGGTCCTCACCTACGCCGATCCACGCCGCATCGTCACCGTGGCCGACATGGTTGAAGGCGAACTGGCCCACATCCCCTACCCCCGCGCCGATTTGGGCGTGGCCGTCGACGATTCCGGCGAGTTCGCGCTCGTCTCCTACTCGGACTCCACGCTCTGCAAGTTCCTGCGCGACGGTTCGCTCGCATGGCGCGTCGACACCCCGGCTCCCGGCGTTCCGGCCATCGGCAACGACGGCGCCTTCTGGTTCGCCACCCACGACGGCCGGCTCTATCCGCTCGCCGCCGACGGAACGGCCTCCGGCGGCGAGCCCGTGGACTTCGCCGAAGCCGACGTGGTGGACATCGCCGCCAACGGGCGCTTCGGCATTCCCCCCGGCCTGCGGCGCCCCGCGCCCGCCGCAGGCGACGCCCTCCCCCGAACGCTCTTCTCGACCGCCGCCGCGCCCGCGGACGTCCCCGCCGACTCCCTCCTCGACGGCGAAACGTCCGTCACCCTCGCCGTGCCCAAGCTGGAGCGGAACGAACTCGCCAAGGTGTGCGTAACCTACCAGCTCGACACGCCGGGAAGCGAACTGCACATCCGCTGGACCCGCGCGAACGGCGAGGAGCTGCTCTACCGCTTCCCGTATGCCGCGGAAGCGGCCGAAGCGGCGATTCCCATGCGCGAAGGCGGCGAGGTCCCGCTCGCGCTTTCGGTCCATGCCGGCGGAAAGGCCGAGCTCTCCCGGTGGCGCGTCGTGAAGGCGGCGCTCGACGAGGAACTCGACAACGTGGCCTACGCCCCGCCCGTCAGGGCCGGAGGCGCCAAGGCGAGCGGCAACATCCAGGTGCCGCGCGTCATCGTGCCGAACGTATTTGCCTACATCGGCGACCTCCGCCAGGAACAGGCGGCCTACGGCTTCGCCCTCCCGCGCGGCGCGAAACTCGTGCTCCCGCCCGACCTCGCGGCCAGCCCCGGACAAACCCAGCCCTCCAGCTACTTCGATGGCGACGTCCTCCGCGGCGACCCCCTCTATCCGGTGGTCTACCCCTCCTACTTCGACCATCCCGACGGCATGCGGGATCTGCGCTCGGCGACGATCCTCATGGAGTTCGAAAAGCCCCGCTCGGTGCGCGGCATCGGCATCTGGGAGCACCCCCACGACCTGCCCACGGAGGCCTTCCTGCTCGAATGCTGCGACGCCTACGCCGTCAACCCGGAAACCAGGGTCCTCCAGGGCGACTGGAAGCTCGTCTGCGCGGGCCGCGGCAACCACGACTATTTCCACGCCATGGACTTCCCCGAAACCGAAGCGCGCGTCTGGCGCTTCACCATCGTACGCACTCCGGGCGCCATCCAGCGCGTGGCCGAAGTCGAACTCTACGGCTCCGCCCTCGACGAACTCATGGACTTCGACGTGGGAGGCGGCGACCTCCTCGACGACCTCGGATTTTGACGCCTTCAACGGCGCGGCCATGGACAAGCGCAGGGGTTCCCGGTATCATGGGGCACATGTCTTCAACTGTCATCCTGAAACCCGACCGCGACTATGCGGTGTCGCGCCGCCACCCCTGGGTGTACTCGGGGGCCGTTGCCAAGGTGGAGGGGAAGCCGGCTCCGGGCGACACGGTGGCCGTGTGCACGGCCGACGGGGTCGCCCTGGGCACGGGCGCGTGGTCGCCCGAGTCCCAAATCCGCGTCCGGATGTGGGATTGGGACGCTTCGCTTCCGATTGACGAAGCCTTCTTCGCCCGGCGGGTCGCCGATGCCGTGAAGGTCCGCGCGCCGCTGGCCGCCCGGGCGGGGACGGATGCGATGCGCCTGGTGCACGGCGAGGCGGACGGGCTGCCGGGCGTCATTGCCGACCGCTACGCCGATTTCATCGTCTGCCAGTTCTCGACCACGGGCGCCGATCGCTGGAAGGCGTCGATCGCGCGGGCACTGGCCGACGCCTTCCCCTGCAAGGGTGTTTTCGAGCGTTCCGCCGCGGAGGCCCGCGCCCGCGAGGGGCTCGTCCCCTCCTCGGGCCCGCTTCTGGGCGAGACGCCGCCCGAATGCATCGTCATCCACGAGAACGGATGCAGCTTCGAGGTCAACGTGCACGACGGCCAAAAGACCGGATTCTACCTCGACCAGCGCGACAACCGGGCTTTCGTGGCGCAGTTCGCCAAAGGCGCCGAGATGCTCGACGCCTTTTGCTATACGGGCGGCTTTGGCGTGGTGGCGGGACGCGCCGGCGCTTCGCACGTCACCCACGTCGATCTTTCCGGCCCTTCCCTTGCGCTAGCGCGCCGCAACGCGGAGCGTAACGGCGGCACGGCCGAAACGGACGAGTTTGTCGAAGCGAACGTCTTCGACCAGCTCCGCCGCTATCGGGACGCCCGCCGGACCTTCGACCTCGTCGTGCTGGATCCCCCGAAGTTCGTAGACGCGAAATCCCATCTCATGGCGGGATGCCGCGGCTACAAGGACATCAATCTGCTCGCCATGAAATTGCTGCGTCCGGGCGGATTTCTCGCCACCTTCTCGTGCTCCGGGCTCGTCACGCCGGACATCTTCCACAAGGTCGTTGCCGAAGCGGCCGTGGATTCGGGCCGCGACGTACAGGTCCTTCGCCGACTCCAGCAGGCGCCCGACCACCCCGAGGGCATCGCCTTCCCCGAAGGGCTCTACCTCAAAGGCCTCCTCTGCCGCATTCGCTAACGTCTATCCCATGCCTTCCCCCCACAAGAACACCCCATCATGAAGCAGCCCCCATCCTCGTACATCTTCACCTCCGAATCCGTCTCCGAAGGCCATCCCGACAAAGTTTGCGACCAGATTTCCGACGCCATCCTCGACGCCTGCCTCGCTCGCGACCCCCGGGCGCACGTGGCGTGTGAAACGCTCGTTACCTCCAACTTCTGCGTGAACGCCGGCGAAATCACCTGCAAAAACTGGGAGACGGTCAATCCCGAGCAAATCGCGCGGTCCGTGGTGAAGGACATCGGGTACGTCGAGCCGGGCCTGGGCTTCTCCTACGACACCTTCAACTACGTTTGCGCCCTCCACGAGCAATCGCCCGACATCAACCGCGGCGTCGAACGCGAACGCGACGAGGATCAAGGCGCGGGCGACCAGGGCATGATGTTCGGCTACGCCTGCAAGGAGACCCCCGAACTGATGCCCGCCACCGTGCAGCTCTCGCATCGAATCCTCCGGCATCTCGCCTCCCTCCGCAAGACCGGGGAAATCCCCTACCTCAAGCCCGATTCCAAGGCGCAGGTTTCGATCCGCTACGAGAACGACCGCCCGGCCGCGATTACGTCCGTGGTGGTCTCCCATCAGACGGCCGACGTTCCGCTGTCGCGCATCCGCCGCGACCTCAAGGCCGCCGTGTCCGCCGTGCTCGAACCAACGGGGCTTCTGACGCGCAAGACCGAATGGCTCGTCAACCCCACCGGACGTTTCGTCATCGGCGGGCCGCAAGGCGACTCCGGCGTGACCGGACGGAAGATCATCGTGGACACCTACGGCGGCGCGGGACGACATGGCGGCGGGGCCTTCTCCGGCAAAGACCCGTCGAAGGTGGACCGTTCCGCCGCCTACTACGCGCGCTACGCCGCGAAGAACGTGGTCGCCGCCGGCCTTGCCGACAAGTGCGAAATCCAGGTGGCCTACGCCATCGGCATCGCCCGCCCCCTCTCCATCAACGTAAACGTCTCCACCTTCGGAACGGGTGTCGTCGCCGACGACCGGATCGCCTCGGTCCTGATGGATGGCGGGATTTTCGACTTCCGTCCTGCGTCCCTCATCCGAGAACTGGGCCTGCTCGCCCCCAAGGGCTGGAGTTATCGCGAGACCTCCTGCTACGGCCACTTCGGACGGTCGCAGTTCCCGTGGGAGAAGACCGACAAGGCGGACCGCCTGCGCAAGGCGCTTCGGTAGCGGGCCGGCGTCCGACCGTGCGCCGGCCTGGCGGGGCGTCGCGCCCGGTCAATGGATTTCGAGCATGTCGTGGTCCGGGAAAGCCGGGAACGGCGCGTGGGGCTCGGCCTGGTACCAGAAGGCCACGGAGGCGATTTCCGAGGATTGCACGAGGTAGCGTCCGTCGGAGCGCCAGCCGAGATCCTGGATGGTCACGCGCAGATCCCGTTCGAAACGGATGGGGTCCATCACGTGCCAGCGGTAGAGGCCGAAGCGCTGCTGGGTGTTGTAGACGCCGTCGGGGCGGATGACCTGGAAGAGCCCGCTCCAGGGGGTGTTGAAGACTTCGTAGCGGTTGGCCTCGCCCAGTTTGTCGCCGAAGGTGCAGTGGTTGGCGGAAGCGGGGTCGAAGTTGTAGGAGCCAAGGAAATAGTCCTCCGTTCCGGTGCCGCAGAGCGTGGGCGCATCGTGGTCGCCGTCGAGGAAGAACTTGATTTCGCCCTCGCCCCACCATCCGTTGTTGCGGACGCCCCAGCCCATGACGGTTCCGACGTAGTGGCCCTGGCCTTCCACGCCGTCAAGAATCGTGTGGACGCCGTCGACGACGGGGTTGGAGCGGCGGAACTGCGCATGAAGACAGGCGACGTCGTCGGGGACGTCCGTGAGCGTGTAGTCCACCTGGTAAAAGAGCGTGGTCGGTCGGGTGTCGAGATTTTCGAGGGTGATGCGGCAGCGCTTCCGGAAGGGCATCTCCCACCAGCAGTTCATGCCGGAGCCGGGGTTGTAGCACACGGGGAGGCTCGAGAGCCTCGCGAAGACTCCCCAGACATTGCCGAAGAAGGCGCCGACGGGCGCCTCGATGCTGGGCGTCGCTTCGTCATCCCAGTAGAAGCGCAGGATGCTGAAGCGCGGGTGGGGGGCGGTCATCCAGATGTGCTGGATGGCGCCGGGGCCCTGGATATCCGCCACCGGGAAGGTTTCGCCGGGGTCGATCGAGACGCAGGGGCGGACCTTCCAGCCCACGCCGAGGTCGCGTGCGGCGCCTTTGCCGGCGGGGTCGGCGAGCGCGCCGGCTCCTTTGGCGCCGTCCGGGTTCTCCGCGCTGATGGAGCGCGTCTTCGCATGGGAAAGGCGCGGAAGGGCGCCAAGGCTCATGCCGAGCCCGTTGAAGGGAGTGTCCGTTTTCATGATGGGAAGTCGATGCCGGTTTTCCGGTCGGCGCTGTCGCGGGCGAGGAGGCAGGCCCGGGCGACGTCCACCATCTCGTCGCGGGAGACGGGAGGTTCGCCCGTGCCGCGGATGGCGGCAAGGAAGGCCTTGAAGTAGCCGTCGGGCGTCGGATAGAGGTCCATGCGGCGTTCGCCGGGGGCGTCGCCGTTGATGAGGTAGCAGTTGTCCTCTCGCACTTCCACCACGCCTTCCGTTCCGACGATGCGGAGGCGGTCGTCGCCGTGGCTGGCGGCGTTCGGCGGACGCAAGTAGTCCAGTGAAACCGTTGCGAAGACGTCTCCCTCGAGCTCGAAGAGCATCTGCGCGGCGCTTTCGAGGTCGCCGTGGCCGTGGTTGTAGCGGGTGGTGTGGCGCGCGGAGACGGAGACGAACTTCGCGTCGCAGCACCAGCGCACCCAGTCGATGGCGTGGACGCCCACCCACGGGATGATGCCCGTTCCGGTGAGTCGGTTGCGGAAGAACTCCTCGCGGGTGCCGAAGCGGTAGGACTTCTGGGCCTGGAAGAGGCGGGGCTCGCCGATCGCGCCGGCGGCGACGAGTTTGTGGGCGAGCCAGAAGCAACCGGTGTAGCGCATGGCGAGAAGCGGCACCACCACCCGGTCGGGATGGGCGGCGAGGGCGCGCTCGAGAAGGGCGAGGTCTTCGTGTGTTCCGGCCACGGGTTTTTCGGTGAAGACGTGGAGGCCGCGATCGAGAGCGGCGGCCGTCATGGCCGCGTGCTGGTCGAAAGGCCCGCAAACAACCACGGCGTCGACGTTGTCCTGCGCCAGCAGCTCCTGCCAGTCCGGGCAGAGGGTGGGCTCGAAGCCCCGTGCGCGGGCGGCGTCCACGATGGGCTGGACGCTTTCCCCGGCAGGAGCCGGCGCGATGCAGGTGATGGAGGTGTCCGCGCCGCCCTGGATGTCGCCCATGGCGACGCCCCAGTGGCCGCGATTGCCGATGAAGCCGATGCGAAGGGTGTCCGGGGAAGGTGTTTTCATGATGGGGATGGGGGGATGGGGCTACGTGCAGAGGACGGGGGTCGAGGTGCCGCCCACGCCGAGGCGGGTGGCTCCGAGTTCGAGGTAGCGCAGGGCTTGTTCGCGAGTCCGGATGCCGCCGGAGGCTTTCACCCCGATGCGGCCCCCGGCCGCTTCGACCAGGGTTCCCACCATCTCTTCGGAGGCGCCGGAGGCGGCGAAGCCGGTGGAGGTTTTGACGAAATCCGCCTGGGCCCGGATGGCGGCTTCCGTGGCCTTGGCGGCCTGTTCCGGGGCAAGGAGACAGGTCTCGAGGATCACCTTCACCAGCACGCCGGCGGGGCGGGCCACGGACGTGACGGCGCGGATGTCGTCCGCGACCTGTTCCCAGAGGCCGGCGCGAATCCAGCCGATGTTGGCGACCATGTCGATCTCGTGCGCGCCGAGGTCCACATAGCGGCGCGCCTCGTCGCCCTTGGAGGCGGAGAGGATGCCGCCATGGGGGAAGGCCAGGACGCAGGAGACGCCGGTGTCGCTTCCCCGGCAGAGATCCAGGGCGAGCGGGATGTCGCACGGGCGCACGCAGACGGTTCGCACGTGGTATCGAAGGCCGAGCTCGATCTGCGCCCGGGCGTCCGACGGGGTCATGTCGGGCTTCAAGAGGGCATGGTCGATGGTCCGGTTCACGGGCACTGGAATGTTCGACATGGGCGTCCTTCCTTCCAAGGGCTCAGCGGCGGGCCTTGGTGCGGATTTCGATGAGCTTCTTCATGACCGGCTCGAGGTCGGGGTGCTTGCCGGTCCGACCGAAAGCGTCGTGGAGAGCGAGGTACAGCGGGAAGAGTTCGGCGTACACCTTCACGTTGGCGGGCTTCGGCCGATAGCACGCGTCCTTCACGCCGGTCATGGCCTTCTGGGCGGCGGCGGTGCCGGGATAGGCGCCGCCGACGACAGCCCCGAAGATGGCGGCGCCGAGCGCGCAGGTCTGGGCGGAGCGGCTCACGCGCATCGGGCGATTGCAGACGTCCGCGTAGATCTGCATGGTGAAGGGGCTCTTTTCGGCGATGCCGCCGCAGTTGACCACCTCTTTCACCTTCACGCCGAACTCCTCGAAGCGGCGGATGATGGCCAGCGCGCCGAAGGCCGTGGCTTCGACGAGGGCGCGGTAGACCTCGGGAGCGGTGGTATGAAGGGTCTGGCCCACAAGCAGGCCGCCGAGCATGGGATCGACCAGGACGGTGCGGTTGCCGTTGTTCCAATCGAGCGCGATCAACCCGCTGGCGCCGGGCTTGGTGGTGGCGGCCTCCTTCTCGAGGTTCGCGATGGCGTTGCCCGTCTTCGTGTAGGCGGCCGGGGCGAGATGGCGGGAGAACCAGAGGAAAATGTCGCCCACGGCGGACTGGCCCGCCTCCATGCCCGTCATGCCGGGGACGATCGAGCCGGGGACGATGCCGCAGATGCCGGGGATGTCGGGCACCTTCGTCCGGGCATCCGCCACGAGCATGTCGCAGGTGGAGGTCCCGATGATCTTCACGAGCGTGCCCGGCTTGATGCCCGCGCCGACGGCGCCGTGATGGGCGTCGAAGGCGCCGACGGCCACGGGGATGTCGCGCGGGAGGCCCGTTTCCTTCGCCACCTCGGGGATGAGGAAGCCGGCGACCTGGTCGGAGGCCTTGACCTGCCCGGGACCGTAGAGGCGGTCGCGGAGGTCGGCGAGCGCGGGATCGAGCTTCCTGAGGAAGGCCTTCGAGGGGAGGCCGCCCCATTCCTCGGAGTACATCGCCTTGTGGCCGGCGGCGCAGATGCTCCGGGCCATCTTGGAGGGATCGAGCGTGCCGGTGACGTACGCCGGCACGAAGTCGCAGAGCTCCACCCACGAGGCGGCGGCCTCGAAGACCGCGGGAGCGACCTTTTTGCAGTGCCAGACCTTCGACCAGAACCACTCGCTCGAATAGGTTCCGCCGCACTTCTCCAGATAGGGGGCGCCGGCCTTCCGGGCGGCGGCGGTAATGGCCTCCGCCTCCGCGAAGGAGGTGTGGTCCTTCCAAAGCCAGGCGTGGGCGGCCGGGTTCTTCGCGAACTTCCGGGTCATCGCAAGCGGCCGGCCCTTGGCGTCCACCGGAATCGGTGTCGAACCGGTGGTGTCCACGCCGATGCCGACGACCTTCCCGGGATCGAACCCCTTGATCTTCTTCGCCTGCTTCACGACGGCTTTCACGCAGGCGAGGAAGCCCTGGATGTAGTCGGCGGGGTTCTGGCGCGCGAGGTTGGGATCCTTGGGGTCGAGGATGATGCCGGCCTCGCCGGCAGGGTACGGGAAGACGTGGGTGGCGAGTTCGGTTCCATCGCGGATGTCCACCAGCAGGGCGCGGCAGCTGTTGGTTCCGTAATCCACGCCGATGGCGTACAAGGGGGCGGCGGTCTTCTTCATCGTGGCGTACTCCGAAAGGGCGCGGAAACCGGCATTCCTTGCCGTCCGCATCCGTGGTGACACTTTATCGTTCCCCCGCGTGTTTCGCAAGCCGCAACCGCATGCCGGGAGAGGCCGGCGCGGGGCGGTCCGATTCGAGGGAGGCCGGGAGCCAGCGGGCGAGGTGCCGCAATCCGCAGCGTTCCGCCATCGTTCGCAGCGTCGCGGCGGCAGGAGGGATGAATGCGGCGAAGCGCGGGATGCCCAGCTCGGTGAGGCGTCCGAAGGCGCCCAGGGCCTGGACCAGCCGCTGCACCGCCGCCCACGGGAAGAGGCGGATCGCGTCGCCGCCGCCGCCGGGGAGCGCCCGGGCGTACCGTTCGAGAAGGCGCATGCGCGCCGCGTCGTCGAGGATGGAAACGTACGCGTCGCACAGGAGCGAAGCGAGATCGTAGGCGGCGGGCCCCAGGCGCATTCCCTGGAAGTCGACGAGAAGGATGCCGCCGTCCGGGCGGCAGAAGACGTTGCTGGACTGCAAATCGCGATGGATGAGCACCTGCGGCGCGGCGGCGAGGCGCGCCGCCGCCTCCTCCAGCTCGCGGGCGATTTCCGCCGGGAGTCCCGGAAGCCCCAGCCGCCGCCGCACGATGTACTTTGCGAAGAGCTCGTGCTCCCAGCGCATCACGGTGAGATCGAGCGGAGGCTCCAGCGTGGTCCCCTCCGCGCGCACGGCGTCGGCTCCGCGCGAATGCATCGTCGCGACGACGGGGAGAAGACGGTCGTAGGCGGCGAGCGCGGCGGCGGGGCGGCGGGCGGCGAGCGTCTCGAGCGACAGGTCGCCCGCGTCCTCGAGCGCCAGCGCACGCGCTTCGGGCGCCTCTGCCAGCACGCGCGGCACCGGCACGCCGGCACGTCGCAGGATCGCGGCATGCCCGGCGTAGCGGTCGTTCTCGGCACGCTCCCCGCCGTGGCGGACGTAGACCGCGGTGGCGCCGTCTTCGGCGAACAGGCGAAGGAACGAGCGGTTCGAGCCGCGCATCCCCCCCAGCGGTTCGAGCCATGTCCCCGGAAGAGACCACCCCATCGCGGAAAGGATGGGCGCCAGCGCGGGATCCGGCCAGTCGAAAGCGCGGAATCGCACCCCCTCGCCCCGCCGATCGGGAAGACGGAAGGGATAGTCGGGAAGGGGCGGAAGCGGAGGGTCCGCCGGAAAAACGGCGCGCCGTTTTTCCGCCTTTCGCAAGCGCGCGAGATCGCGCCGCACCTCCAGCAGGCGTTCCAGCGTCCCCGCATCGTTCCAGTATCCCGAACGGGTCCGGATGCCGAAGACGGACTCCCCGGCGCGCATGCCGGCCTCGTAGACGGAAATCACCGAAAAGACGTCCTGGCCGGGAAAGTACCCGAAGATTCGCGGGGAAAGGAGCTGCACGCCGCAAAAGGTGGCGGTGCCGGGGGAACCGGGGGTGGCGGAGCGGAAGGTCGTGATGCGCCCTGCGGCGTCCGTCTCGACGGTGCGCGGGCCCCGCCGGCCCGTCAGCCACGCCGCGGCGAGCGGGTCCCGCTTCCGGAAACACGCCGCCAAGGGGGCAGGATCCAGTTCGGCGACGATGTCCCCGTTGACCATCCAGAAGGGCTCGTCCCCGAAGAAGGACCGGAGCGGGCGGAGGGCGCCACCCGTCCCCAGGAGAATCGGTTCGAAGGAGAAGGAGATCCGGGCAGGGCCGGGCCAGCGCGAAAGGTAGTCGCGAAGCGGCCCGGACTGCCAATGGAGGTTTACGGCGACCTCTTCGACGCCCCACGATTCGAGGAGGCGGATGGAACGCGTGACCAGCGCTTCGCCCGGGGCAACCGGCATCAGCGGCTTGGGCACTGCGCCCGTCAAGGGACGCAATCGCTCGCCCAGGCCGGCCGCCAGCACCAAGGCCTTTCGAGGGGAAGGAAGATTCCGGGAGATCATGCCGCCCTTGCCGGATTCCTAGCGCACGGCAAAGCCGCGCCCCGCGAGGTAGCGTTTGAGTTCGGGGATGGCGACGAGGTTGAAGTGGAAGACGCTCGCGCCCAGGAGAATCGTGGCGCCGGCCTCCGCAGCCTCGGCAAAATGCTCCATCGTCCCCGCCCCGCCGGAGGCGACCACGTCGGCCTCCGTGACGGCGCGGATCCGCCGGATGAGCGGGAGATCGAAGCCCGTTCGCGCCCCGTCCGTCGACTTCGACGTCGGGAGGATGCGGGTCACTCCGTAGCCGTCCACCCGCTTCGCCCATTCCAGGGCGTCCGTCCCCGTGGCCGTGCGACCGCCATCGATGAAGACTTCGTAGCCTGACGGCATCGCGGGATTCCGGGCGACATCGATCGCGACCGTCACCTTCCCGGCGCCGAACGCACGGATCATCTCGCCGATCATGTCCGGATTGCGGAAGACCGACGACGACGTCGATATCGTGTCCGCGCCCGCCTCCAGCACGGCCCCGGCGGCCTGCACCGAAGCGATACCGCCACCCACGGTGAAGGGGATGGTCTTGACGGCGGCGACCTTCCGGACCACCTCGAGCCGGGGGTCGCGGCTTTCGGCCGTGGCCGCGATGTCCAGCATCGTGATTTCGTCCGCGCCCGCAGCGCAATAGGCCGCGCAGCATTCGACGGGGTCGCCGGCATCCCGGATGTCCGTGAAATGGACGCCCTTCACAACGCGCCCGTCCCTCATGTCGAGGCAGGGCATGATCACCAGCGGTTTCGTCATCGGTGTCTTTCCCTCGTAGGCCGTCGCTCCGGAACGGCGCGCGATGCGTCATGCCTTCGATGCGGCTTCCGCAAGCAGGCGGCCGGCGGAACGGCAGGCCTCCAGCGTCTCCGGCGAAGGCCGGAAGCGGCAGGTCAGCGTCGGCGCAACGGGGCAGGTGTTCATCTGCGCGAGACTGGCGGCGGCCTCTTCGGCGCCCTTCGACGCCCATCCGTAGGAACCGAACGCGAAGGATGCCTTGCCGTTCAAAAGCTTCAGCCCGCGCAGATAGGCCAGCGCAGAGGCCATGCGCGGCATGAGGCCCATGTTGAGCGTGGGAGTGCCGATCGCGATCGACGCGCAGTCCAGGGCCTCCGTCGCCACGCGTGTGTCGTTTGCGGTGGCAAGGTCCAGCACGGCGACGTCCACCCCCGCTTTTTCGCGCGCGCCGGCAGCGACCGCCGCAGCCATCTCCCCGGTGCCGTGCCACATCGTCCGGTAGAGGACCAGCACCTTTTTCGCCGGCTTGAGGGAGGCCCAGTCCCGATAGGCCCCGAGGATTTTGTCGAAATGGCTCCGCCAGACGACGCCATGGCTCGGGCAGACGATGCCAAGTTCCAGCTTCCCCAGTTTCGCGAGGGCGGCCCGGACGGGGGCGCCATAGGGGGCGACGATGTTCGCGTAGTACATCTTCGCCTCCTGCATCACCTCCGCAAGATCCGCGGCGTCGTCGAACCGCTCGTCCGTCGCGTAATGCTGCCCGAAGGCATCCATGGAAAACAGCGTGCCGCTCTCCTGGATGCAGGTGACCATCGATTCGGGCCAATGGACCATCGGAGTGTTGAAGAACTGGAGCGTCTGGCCGCCCAGCGGAAGGGTCGCGCCGTCGTCCACGACATGGAAGCGCCACGAGGCGGTGTCGTAGTGGAGGCCGAGGGCTTCCTTGCACTTCGCGTTGCAGACCAGCGTGGCGTTCGGGAAGGAGCGCATCGCGGCGGGCAGCGATCCGGAGTGGTCCGGCTCCGCATGGTTGCACACCACGAAATCAACCTTCTCCGGCGGAACCAGCTCGGTGATCTTCGCGATCCATTCCGAGGCAAACGCATCCTTGACCGCATCGATGGCCGCGATTTTCTCCCCTTTCACGAGATAGGCGTTGTATGTGGAGCCGCGTTCCGTGTGATATCCGTGGAAATCACGGACGTCCCAATCGATGCAACCAACCCAGAACACCCCTTCCGTCACCTTCAACATCCTGTCGTCTCCTTGCTTCCTGTCATCCCGATCGTCCTGAAAAACGGCCGGTCCCTGTTTTTGCCACCGGGCTACCGCTTGAAAAGCTCCGACTATAAAGCCTTGGAACGGGTTTTTCAACCCCCATTTCGCACCCTGCCGGCAGTTACGGCGATCCCGTCCGTTTCGGCGCACTGCGGACGAGCGGACGCTCGTTGCTCCCACCCATTCCCATATCATGCTCCGTGTCCTTCCCGCACCCACCATCCTCTTGCTTTTGGACATATCCAGAGACGCTTGCAAAACCCTTGCCCCTCTGGGGACCGCCGTCCCCGGCGGGCCGGGTGGCAGGAAGGGGTCAGGCATCCTGGCCTGCGTCGACCGGCGTGGCGGAAAGAAGGGTTCGCAAGGCGGCGGGGGCGATTTTCACGAAGAGCCCGCGTTGTCCGCCGTTGATGCAGATCCAGTCGAGGTCGAAAATCGTGGACTGCGCATAGACCGGCACGTCCGGGCGGCGGAATCCGAAGGGCGACGTGCCGCCGCAGTGGTAGCCGCTGTGCCGTTCGGCCTCGGCGCGTTCGCAGAGTTCGATGGATTTCTCGCCCAGCGCACGGGCGAGCTTCTTCGTGGAAATCTCCTGGTCGCCATGCTGCAACATGACCAGGGGGCGTCCCGCCGTATTCTTCAGCACGATGGTCTTGACGATCCGGTGCTCGTCGATTCCCAGGACGGCGGCGGCCTGGGCGGTTCCGCCCCGATCCTCGTAGTCGTAGCGATGCACCTCGAACTCCGCCTTCTTCCGGCGAAGAAAGCGGATTGCGGCCGTCATGGGGACGTCCCCTGGTTTCATGGGTTCGGAGGCCTCCGGCTATTTCATCCGGTAGATGCCGGGCGGGACGTCGTGGAAGGCCTTGTCCTTCGCGCGCTTCACGATCGATCCGTCGGTGGTTTCCGTGAGGGTGGACACCTTGTCCCACGGCGCGGGGAGCGTGAACTTCGGATAGAGCTTCGAGTCGTTGCAGCCTTGGAGGCGCGGCACCACGAGCAGATTCTGCGATTCGAGGATGCCCAGATCGCCGGGGAGCGGAGTGAACGCGCGTTCGCCGCCGAACTCCTCGAGCAGCTCCAGCATCGCGCGATTCTTCGCGGCATGGCCGGGGGCTTCCTTCTCGTCGAGGCAGGTGACATACCCGCAGGCGGCGGAGTAACACGCGCCCTGGTCGAGGACGATCCGCTTGTCGGTCCACCGGTTCAGCGAGAGCATGAAATCGCGCGGGCCCAGTCCGTCGATGGCGCGCACGGGATTGAAGCCCATCGTGATGAGGTTCACGGGGGCCTCGAGGGTGGTGCCTTCGCCGAAGAGGAGACCTTCGGGATCACATTCCTTGACGCAATTGTAGACCTCGGTAATGAACTTCACGGCCATGCGGTTCGTGTCGCCCGGGAAGCGCATGAAGTCGCGCTTGCGGAAGTCGGGCGGGAAGGCCCAGCCGAGGCAGTCGAGGAAGAAGCCCTTGGCGCCGCATTCTTTCATGTAGAAGCGAATCCACTTCTTCGTGTACTCGATGTAGCCGGGGTGGCCGGGGTTGCAGTGCGCCATGCCGCCGTCGACGCTGCCCCAGGAGGCGCAGACGCGGCCATCGATTCCGCGGATGAACCAGTCGTCGTCGATGTCGATGCCGCCTTGCGGGAGCAGGCCGGAGTACGACATCCAGATGAGAAGCGGCACGCCCTTGTCCGTGATGCGGCGGCACATGCTCCGGAACTCGCCGATGGATCCGTGGTTGGGATCGGGCTCGTAGCCCATGGGCGTGGTGCCGGAGTGGAGCGGCCGGTTGGTGACGAGGCAATAGCTGATGCCATTGCACCCCTTCCGGGCGAGGACGCGCTCCCACTCGTCGGCCTGTTCGGTCCACGACGGTTTGTTCGTCCAGGCGAGGCCATGGGCCCAGAGGGTCTTGTAGACCCATTCGGGCGTCTTCTCGTAGTAGAAGGTAATGTAGTCGGCCATGAAGCGCATCATCGAATCATGGTCCTTGCCGTAGTAGAGCTTCACCTCGGGCAGCTGGAGCGCCTCGCCGATGCCGAAGGGGGCATGGAGCGTGAAGTCGTAGCCCACGCCGCGGCCTGCGTCCCGGATGTTGAGGATGTAGCCCACGTGCGGGCGGCGGCAGGTGATGGCGAGCCAGTGGCCCGTCTTCGCGTTGTAGAAGACGCCGCCGTGGATGCCCATGACGCCGGGGTAGATGCGGCGCCAGACGTTCCGCATGAATTTCTTGCACTGCTCGGGCGTGTCGTTCTCGTAGCCCACGTGGCCGAACTCGTCGGTAGGCCCGCTCGAATGCAGCGAGGGGAAGATCATGCGGGTGTCGTCGCCCCAGAACGACCAGTTCCAGTTCAGGAGAGAGAAGGTGTCCACGTAGAGGGGCGCCTCGACCACGGGGCCGCCGGGGCCGGGACACGGCAGATCGTCCATGTCCGCCAATTCGCGCCGGATGAGGTAGTGGACGCCGAACGACGGGAATTTCGCGTTGTCCCGCGGGCCCATGTCGCGGTTCACCACGAGCCCCCAGCCGGAGAAGTGGTTGACGAAGTGCTCGCCCTTCATGCGGACGAGCGCGCTGCTGTTGCCGAGCGACTGGCCCTTGTCCAGGCGCGTCTTCAGCGGCACGCCGTTGACGTAGAGTTCCGCGTTGCTCGGCCGCTTCGAGTCGAGGAGTTCGACACCGTAGAGTTTGACGGAGCAGACCTGGCCGGTCTTCTCGTCCACGGAGACGGCGAAATCCTTGCGCATGGCAAAGTCCTTTGCGTATCGGTTGGTCGTGGGTCAGTCGTTCACGGGTTCGACGGTGATTTCGGAATCCACGTCGGCCCGGAGCGTGTATTCGATATAGTTCTTGATGGTCGCCTGCGCATGGGGGCAGCCACGGCAGGCGCCCTGCAAGCGGAGGCGCACCACCTTGCCGGCGATTTCGACGAGTTCGAGATCGCCGCCATGGCTCTGCAACCCGGTACGAAGCTGTTCCAATGCAACCTTGATCTTGTCTTCCATGATGGGAATCCTGTCCATTCAAAAACGCGCCCTGCGGCGCGGGGAGAGAAAAACAGCGCGATACGTCGCTTGGGGCGAAGACGCCGTGGGGAAAAAGACGACGGCGGATGCGGGGGCATGCCCCGGCGCACGGGCTACACCTTGTGCCGGTAGACGATCCGGCCCTTCGTGAGATCGTAGGGCGAGATTTCCACCGACACCCGGTCGCCAGTGGAGATCTTGATGAAGAACTTGCGCATCTTGCCCGAAATGTGGGCGAGAATCTCGTGGCCGTTCTCGAGGCGCACGCGGTACATCGTGGCGGGCAGCACCTTGACGACGGTGCCGATAACTTCAATGGAATCTTCGCTAGGCATGATTTGTCAAATATAGTACAAAATGCCTCCATGCCGCAATGAGAAAGTGTGTTTCCATGCCCGCCGCCTATCCTCCACTGCCGTCTCTCCCTCCGCGCACCCGCCGTGCATGGCGTCTCGGGTCGACCTCGTACGTCCATCCCGACGACATTCTTCCCAATGCGGAAAGCCTCGCCGGGCAGGTCGAGGACATCGAACTGGTGCTCTTCGAATCCCCCGAATCCGCCAACCTCCCCTCCCCTGCCGTCGTGGAGCGTCTCGCCGAACTCGGCCACGCGCACGGCATGACCTACTCCATCCATCTGCCCATCGATCGCGACCTCGGCGATCCCGACCCCGCCGTGCGCCGCGCCTTCACCCGGCAGGCACTCCGCATCCTCGACCTCCTCGCACCCCTTCCCGCCCCCGTCGTGATCCTGCACCTGCAAGGCATCGAGCCGGACGACACCCCCGCCCGCGTCCGCCAATGGCAGGACGACGTCTCCGTCGAAATCGAACGCCTCCTCGCCGCAGGCGTCGACCCCCGCCGCCTGTGCGTCGAGAACCTCCGAAACCCCTTCGAATGGAACGGGCCCGTCGTGGAGCGATTCGATCTCTCCGTGTGCGTGGACGTCGGCCACCTCTGGCTCCAGAATCGCGATGCCGTCGCCCACCTGCGGCGCTACCTCCCCCGCGTCCGCGCCGTCCACCTGCACGGCGAACGCGACGGCAAGGACCACCTCTCCCTCGCGCAGTGCGATCCCGTGCGCCTCCGCGCCTTCGTCCGGGCCCTCGACGCCTGCGCCTACGACGGCCTCGTCTCGCTGGAGGTCTTCTCCTTCGACGACACCGCAACCTCCATCGACCGCCTGAAAGGGCTTCTCCCATGACCCGTCCAACCGTCACCTTCGTCTTCGGCGGCGCCCGTAGCGGCAAGAGTTCCTTCGCCGAACAACTCGCCGTCGAACGCTTCCGGCATCCGCTCTATCTCGCCACCGCCCAGCCCGTCGATGCCGAGATGGGCGACCGTATCGCGCGGCACCGCGCCCGGCGCGGCGACGCCTGGGGCTGTCGCGAGGAGCCGCTCGACCTCGCCCATGCCCTCGCAACCGGCGACCCCGCATGCGACGGCGTGCTGCTCGAATGCCTTGGCACCTGGCTGGGCAACGTGCTCCACCACGAAGGCGAAGCGGCCTGGCCCGCCCGTCGCGACGCCCTCCTCGCCGCCCTGCGCGCCCCCGCGCGAAGCGTGGTGCTCGTCGGAAACGAGACGGGCATGGGGATCGTCCCCGCCACGCCGCTGGGCCGCCGGTTCCGCGATCTGAACGGATGGCTGAACCAGGCGGTCGCCGCCCTCGCGGACGAAGTGGTCTTCCTCGCCGCAGGCCTCCCTCTCTGGCTCAAACGCCCGTAGCGCCCGCCCGCCCGCCCCTCCCTCACATCCATTCCCGACAGGAAACCCCGCCATGCAAATCGATTCCTATTTCCGACAGGTCTACGCCGCCGTCCTCGGCAAGGTGATCGGCGTCTACATGGGACGCCCCTTCGAAGGATGGACTCGCGACGCGATCGAAGCGCGCTGGGGCGAAGTCACCCGCTACCTCCACGCAGACCAGAAGGTCCCGCTCGTGGTCGCGGACGACGACATCTCGGGCACCTTCACCTTCGTTCGAGCCCTCGAGGATTCGGGCCTCTACGCGGACACTCCCCAGGAGTTCTTCGGCGAAACGTGGCTCAACTATCTCATCGACCGCCGCACCATCCTCTGGTGGGGCGGCATGGGATGCTCCACCGAACACACCGCGTTCATCCGCCTCCGGCAAGGCGTCAAGCCCCCGCGCTCCGGCTCGCGTGCGTTGAACGGCCGCGTGGTGTCGGAGCAGATCGGCGCGCAGATCTTCATCGACGCCTTCGGGATGGTCGCTCCCGGCAACCCCCGGCTCGCGATGGACCTCGCGGAAAAAGCGGCGCGCGTCTCGCATGACGGCGAAGCCGTCGTCGCCGCGAAGGCCGTCGCCGCCATGGTCTCCCTCGCCTTCGTCGAAAAGGACATCCACACCATCCTCGACCGCGTGGCGGAGCTGATTCCCGCCGATTCGCTCGTCGCCCGCGTCCATCGCGACGTGCGCGGCTGGGCGCGCGAGGATCGCGACTGGCGCAAGACCCATGACCGCATCGTCGCGACCTACGGCTACGACCGCTTCGGCGGCGGATGCCACGTGATCCCGAACCATGCGGTGATGGTCCTGGCGTGGGCATATGCGGGGAACGACTTCTTCGAAGCACAGAAAATCGTCAACACCGCAGGCTGGGACACCGACTGCAACGCCGGCAACGTCGGCACCGTCTGTGGCTTGATCGCCGGCATCGACCGCCTGGACGAACGCTATCCCTTCCATGCGCACCCCGAGTTCCACGACCGGATGGTGCTGCCCACCGCCGATGGCACGGATTCCGTGACGGATTGCCTGCAAGTCGCCCGACACATCGCCCGGATCGGGTGCCGGGTCTCCGGCATCCCCCTCCCTCCCGAACTCGTCCGCACGGCGTGGCACGACTTCTCCCTCCCGGGCGCCCTGCACGGCTACCAGCCGCTCGACGGCCGCACGACGGTCACCCATTCGCCTCTCTCCGGCGGATCCGCATGCATCGCCTTCCGAGCCTCCCCCGGCCACCCCGCCCGCGTCGCGACGCCCATCCTCCACGCCGCCCTGGGCCAAACCGGCTACGCCTGCGTCTCTACGCCCGTCCTCTGCCACGGGATGGAGGTTGTCGCCGAGGTCGCCTGCGACGAACTCTCCACGCCGGACGTCCACATCGCGCTCCGTGCGCTCTGCGGAATGGCGGACGACGCCCCCGCCACCCTCTATTCGTCGGAGCCTGTACGGCTGTGCGCTGGCGGGACGGCACGCCTCCGCTGGACGATCGACACCGACTTCCACCCCGTCGACATGCTCGAAATCGCCCTGCTGTCCGACACCGGATGCGACGGCACGGTGCGCCTCGTCCAAGTCGAAGCGAAAGGAACCGCGAAGGTCAAGGTGGGATTCGACGACTTCCTCGCGAACGGCGCCGTCGAACGCACGCCGGGATGGATTGCCACGGCGGGCGTCCTCGCGGACGCTGCGCGGAAGACCTTCCGCATCGACGAAGGCTTCGGATGCCTCGTCACCGGACACCGCGGATGGAAGAAGGTCCGTTCGTCCGCGACGCTGCGCACGCACTGCTCCGATCGCGCAGGGCTCGTCGTGGGCTATCAGGGACTTCGCCGCCATGTCTCCGTGGCGATCGTCCGCGGACGCCTCCAAGTCGCCCGGAATGCCTACGGCGAGGATATCCTGTTCGATCACGCCGCAGGCATCGAAGAGGACACCCCGTTCCATCTGGACGTGGAGGCGGAGGAAGGCGTCGTGCGCGTCCGTCTCGATGGCGGCGAGCCCATCGAAATCCGCGATCCCGGCATCCACGCGGGCGGCGCGGGCCTGTGCGTCGAAACCGGCAGCGTCGAGCTTCTGGGAGAACTCACGATCACGGCGGAGACCGCCGCACTGCCGTGATCCGATTCCATGCGGCACGGGATGAAGACCGATGGCGGCCAGCCCGAAGTTCCAGCGGCTCTTTCAGGCCCTGAACGACCGTATTTCCTTGATTTACGAACCCGGCCACAAATAGCGCTGCGCACGGAGATTCAGGCATTGGGAGCTGGAATTGGGAGTTGGGAAAGGGGCATGGACATTCCTGTCCGTGTCACGGGTTGGAAAACCCGTGCCCCTGTTTTGTAGTATGAATTGTGGCCGGGTTAGTAGGTTGCGCTGAAAAGTCGGGCGGCAGCCCCGGCCTTGCCCGTGACTGCCGCTTCGGTTACAATCTCCGCCAGAGACAGCGGGGACGGCCATGCTCAACCACGTTTCCATCAGCCACACAGAGTGCCTTTTGGGAAACCGCCAAGACGCCAGGAGCGCCAGGCGGGAGGAGTATGTGGCGGGTGCGCCCAACCGACACGCGCTCATCTCAAATCATGTTCATACCGCCCCACGCCTTCCCGCCAACATGCCCGGCAAGGTCAGGCTCTCGGCGGAGACGGGCGGCCGGCGCATCCGGCTCTGGGAGAACGCCGACCGCACCGGCGAGGTGGTTCTGCCGAAGGAGTGGAACTCCGCGACGAACGTCCCTTCGTCTGCACGAACAGTTTGACGCCCATCAAGCTGAAGGTGGAGCCGGACGACCTGCCCGGCAAGCTTGTCGCCATAGCGGGTTTTTATCAGCGCCTCGTGAATCTGCTGCGGACATCCGTTGCCGGCGAAGGCGGCGAAGGCACGCGAGAATGTTGCCTCCGAGGGAACTTCACCGAGCGTCTCCCATCCGCACAACCGGCGCAGGGCCGGACAATGGCGGATGGCGTCGATCAGGTCGCGCGTGGTTGCGTAGTCCCAGACTGCCTTGGCAATGAACGCCTTGCACAACGCCAGCCGATCGTGCGGCGGGCAGCCGTTGCTAATCCAGCGATAGGCCCCCATGTGATCCTGAGGAGCACACAACTCGCAGACCGCGACGAACAGGCGTTGCTTCTCATCAAGCTCGCCGATCTCGTCCTCCAGCATCGGGAAGAGCCAGGACTGGATGCTGTTCCACAACGGACCTATCGGTGTGCGATGTCGCTTTTCCTGCATGAGTTTCCGTATCCTTTCCGGGCGTCAAGCCTGTTTGCCTGGATGGCCGGCATATCATGACATGTTGCGCTGCAACAATCTACAACAAAATTGAGGAAGAGGGGGGGGGTAGACAAAAGCTCCGGAATATGCGACGATTTACCTGTCGTTTTGGGCGTGGCATGGTGTTGCGCAGAAAGCGATGTGGCGTAAGCTGAAGCGTCGTGCCTGCCCGCTGGGGAGCGCGGGACGGTTCACTTACAAAAACGCCCCGCGCGCAGGCCGTCAGGCGCTGCGAAGCGGGGGGTTTTGCAAGAGCCTCAGGAGGCTAAGACAATGACCATGAAATCCATTCTCAGCGTATGCCGCAACCGAGGTCTGGCGGTGTCCATCGGATTGGCCGTGTGTTCGGTCGCTGTAGCCGACACCGAATTGCAGTGGACGGGGGCGGCCGGAAACGGATACATCGACGACAAGGACAACTGGGGCGGAACCTACGCCCCGATCTACGACTCGACAAGCGACGGGTATTACGGTAATTTCAGATTTCAGACGGGGAAGACGCTCAGCATCGGCGTCTCCGCAGATGTCCGCCTGGACCGTCTCTATTTCCAGAACACGCAGAACGCGACCTTCAACTTCGACTTCACCGGGCATACGGTTTCGTTCCAGGGTTTCAAGAACTATCCGTTCTCGACGCATAATACGTGTTCGGGCAATATCTATAACTTTCTCGGTGGTACCTTCTGCTTCGACGGGCAGCGCCATACGATTTCATTCAGTGATTCGTCCGCGACCGTGACACTTGGTTCAAACGCTGTCCTGAGCGGGAGACCGGAATTCTTATTTTCCGCTAAGACGAGTTCAGGATTATTCAAAGTCCAGCCGGGGTACCAAGGGCGCTTCTATATTAACGCCAACGCCGATACTTCTGTAATCGTTGAGGGCGTGGATCGTTCGACCAGTATCACAAACCAGAAGGACAACACCGCGTGGAAGTTGTCTGGTGATGTTGATTTTGGTTCGGCGTGCCTGGGCGGTTGCGGCCTGTGGACGGGGTACGGGGCCTTTGGACATCGCCAATCCATCTCGAATGCGTTCATCGATGTCCAGGGTACTTTGGGCCATGGCTATACGACGGCGGCCTCGAACAACTTCGTACGTATATTCGCCGGGACGGAGATGATTCTTCAGCAGCCGGGCAACACGAAGTACGCCTATGCGGCCGGATATCAGGGGTGTTCTAATGCCGTCGAGATCGCGGGAGTTGGGACGCAGGTGACCCTTGTCGGCACGGACTGGACGCTCGCCGGCATTGCCTGCGGCGTGATGGGTGATCGGAACTTCCTGCACATCACGGATCGGTCGCAGATCGACATCGGTAACACCTCGCTGATGATCGGCAACCCGAAGGGGTTGTTGAATCGTGGACGCTCCGTGGGCAACCGTATCGTCATTGACGGGGGCGCCCGTGTGTCCAGCGGTCCGATCTGGGTCGGGTGCGCGGCGAATCGAAACGACCGTGCCTACAATGGTACGCAGAGCGACAGCCACACCTACAACTGGAGCGCGGACGGAACGCCGACGACGGATGCCGACATGACGATCGCCGTTAGCTCGAATGCGGTTGTCTTCGCCGGGCACACGACAACGGGGGTGGTCGGACACGTCTATGTCAGCGTGGATACTGATTACAGACTCCCAACGCTCACGGATGCCAATGGCGTCGAGGTGCGGGACGGAGCAACCGTGCAAGTTTCCGGCAACGTGTCCGTCGGCTTGCAGGGAGAGGACAATTACCTGACCGTGGCCAATGGCGGCTGTCTCGAAGCGAATACGCTCACGTTCGGCGCGAACTCCGTGCTCAATTTCGTTCTGACCGATGACATGTCGACCGAGGCCCCGATCCGCACGCGCAACGCCGACTATAATCTGGTTCTGAACGGTGCTCCTCGGATCGTCATCGACACGACGGAACTGACGGCAAACCGTGTGCAGACCCTGCTGGCGACGAGAACCGCCGGCAAAACCGTCAATCTGGATGACGGAGCCCTGGCGACGATGAACGCGAATCTTCAGGTCATCGGAAGGGGCACGGCGGAACTGGTGCTGCAGGATGCCGGAACGCGGCTCGTGGCCAGGCTTCGCGGCATGTCTTCGGGCATGGCGGTCCTTGTCCGTTGATCAGCATAACCGAGAGAGGGGACACGAAATGAAACAGGCAACGGTGACATTGCTCCTGACCGGCTTGTGCGCGCAGGGGTTCGGGGCGGACAGGGTCTTCGTGAACTGGCAGGATCTGCCGGCGGCGAAGATGCTCCAGATGGAGATGCTCGAACGCGGCGAAGCGTTCCCGGAACTCGAGATCGTCAACAGCTACGTCTGGGCGAAGCAGAAGGGGCTCGGCTTCCTCTGCGCGGCGGGAGCAACAACGCCGGCGGGGTTCACCGACGTGCCCGTGGCCTTGAACGGGACGATTCCCTACGTGACGAAGTCCGGCGCGACGAACCGGTTGACGATCGCCCAGGTGCGGACGGAGATCGTGGCGAAGGAACAGTGTCTGTTGACGGACGTGGAGATGCCGCTTCGCTCGCTGCTGCGCGCGGATGGCGGCTACGACTACGTGCCGTACGGCACGAGCGGCGGACGCGGTGTGAACCGCCTCGGTTTCGACCAGTTCGGCGGCATTCTTGCCGCTGGCGAGTTCGAGAAGAAGCCCGGTCTCGTCTTCCGCACGAAAACCGACGCGGGCCGCGCATTCGGCGCGGCGCTCGCCGAGGCGGCCAATCGTCTTGGCCCCGAGCGGCTTCTGAAGCTCGACTACTACCCGATCGAGGCCCGCTATCCGCAGAAGACGGCGCCGGACCGCAAGTTCGTCTACGCCCACGCAATGCAGTGCTTTCTGCTCGGCGGCGTGCCGGAAGGCTTCGCGCATTCTTATCCCTCGGACGCGAAGACGGAGGACTTCGACACCTGGCCGCCGGCTCCCGGTCCGGGGGTCCGCACCTGGTGGAGCGAGCGCCTGACGCCGTTCGTCCATCAGCCGACGCTCGCGGCCGCCCGGCTGGACCTCGACTGCGCGCAGAAGGCGGGACTCGACGCGATGGGCATTCTCATCTATCCCGGCTGTCTCAGCGAGGACAACCCGTGGCACGGCGGCATCGAGCGGATGTGCGCGGCGGCCGAGACGCATCCGGTGAAGATCTTCCTCGATCTCTGGGGGACGTTCCCCCGGACGTGGACGTGCGAGGCGAAGACGCTCTACACCGCCGAGCACGGGCGGCTGCTGAAGGCGCTGTTCGACCGCTATCCGAAGGCGTGGCTGCGCGTCAATGGCAAGATCGCCTTCCAGTTCGGACGCGATCAGGTGGAATACGGACAGCGCGCGTCGGACTACCAGGCCTTCTGGCAGGCGCTCGGGGGACGCGGCAACTACTATCTCGTCTGCACGCTGATGGACAGCCGCGCGCACAACTTCTTCAACGGCTGGGAGCAGTTCGGCGATCTCTCCACGTTCTGGTGCGTGCACTGCGGCTGGGGCGACAAGAACGTCGACTGGGTGCTCGATCCGATTCGGAAGGCCCGCAACGACCGGCTCTCCTGGGGCGTCTCGCGCGGCTACAGCCGCGCGAACTTCGGCAACACCATCGATGCGGGCTGCCTGACGGAGGGCTTCGGCGCCTGCCGGTTCATCGACAACTGGCTGGAGGCGATCGACCGCGACTGCGCGGCCGTCTACGTGCAGAGCTGGAATGACATGGGCGAGGATCATCACATCCTCGAATCGAACTTCCTGGGGGACAGCTTCATCCGCCTCGACCGCCATCTCGCCGACTGGTTCCGGGCGGGACACGAGCCCGCGGTCGGCGAGGAGAAGCTCCTGATGTTCCACCGCCGCCATCTGGTCGATGCGGAGATGGAGACGCATCCCGGACGGGATCCGCAGCATCCTTCCTGGACGAGCGCGCCGCTCTGCGACTACGTGCACGTCGTCTCGCTTCTGAAGAGGCCGGGCGATCTCGAGCTGACGCTCGGCGACGAGACCCTCCGTCTCGCGAATGTCGGTGCGGGCCTCCGCGACTGGCTGGTCGTCGTGCCGCGCACGAAGGACCACGGCGGCAACCAGCCGTACTGGAACGAGGGCAGCTACGAGAAGACGATGCCTTTCGATACGGACCGCCGGCGCGTGACGACCGTCCGGGCGATCCCCGCCTGCACACCTGTCGCGCGTCTTTCGCGGGACGGTCGGCCGGATCTCGAGGTCGTCAGCCGCACGGGCATCGCGGACCGGTTCCGGTTCCACTGCTTCGCCGTCATCGGGAGCGTGTCAAAATGAAGATCAGCTTTCCCCGCGCATCGGGTCTCGCCGCCGCGGCTTCGGCCGCGGAACCCTTCATGCAGATCAGGTTCGATTCGTCGCAGACGGATCCGGACCGGTGGCCGGCGGCGCGGGAGGCGCTGAAGGCCAATCCGGGCTGCGCGGACGAGGTCTGGTTCTCGACCGGCTGCGGCTACCCGGCGCTGGACTGGCATCGGCGGCAGAGCGCGCGGTGCGCGGCCGCCGCGGAGGACATGCGGCGGCTGGGCATCGTGCCCTCGCTCCAGATCCAGATGACGGTGGGGCACGGGGACTTCCCGGACTTGATGACCCCGGCTCGGCTCGAGGCGAAGACCTGGCGCGGGTTCACGGGGTCGAACGGCGTGGTGTGCGTCGCCTGCAGCTGTCCGCGCGATCCGGCGTTCCTGGACTATTTCGAGGAGCTCTCCGAGATCTACGCCGCGTGGAAGCCGTACTGCGTGTGGATCGACGACGACCTGCGGATGACGAACCACCGGCCCGTCTCGCTGTGGGTCACGCGGCAGACGGATCCCTACGGCTGCTTCTGTGCGCGCTGCCGCGGCGATTACGAGAAGGTGAAGGACCGCATGAGCTGGCGCGAGTTCTCCGACCGTTCGCTCGCCGCCGTCGCCGGCCGCATCGCTGCGGCGTTCTGCCGGATTTCGCCGGGGACGCGCTTCGGTCTTCAGGGGTGCGGCGACGACGCGCGGCTCGTGCTGGCCGAGCTCGAGCGCGTGTCGGGGCACCCCGTCTCCTACCGGTCGCCGGGCTGCTACTACTACGACTGGGACGATCCGCGGATCAAGATCCGCGATGCGCTGAGCACGTGGCGCTTCGTCGTCAACCAGGGCGAGGAGGCCTGGCGGCGGATGGACCGCGTCTGCACGGAGATCGAGACCGCGCCGCGGTTCTTCTCCTGCCGCGGCGCGACGTCGCTCGTGATGCAGTCGATGACGACGATCGCCCTCGGCATGAATTCGATGAGCTACTTCATCACGTCCTCCCGGGAGGATCCGTCGCTCTGCCGCGACCGCCTCTACCCGGCGCTGGCGCGGACGGCCCCGGACATGAAGGCGTACGCGGCGGCGAACGCGGGAACCGTCTCCTGCGGCTTCGGCCTCGAGGAGAATCCGACGCCGTGGCCGTGGCGTCTGCCGTTCTACGGCGTGCCGCTCGTGACGGGATTCTCGCGCGAGATCGGCCGGATCGTGACCCTGGCGTCCGGCGGACAGCCGCCCGACGGCTCGGTCATGGAGCGGGAGATCGCCCTCGCACGCGGCGTGACGAGTTCCGTCGAGAGGGTCGAGCTGCCGGACGGCCGGCGGTACGCCGTGCTGCAGACGCCGTTCCTCGACAACAGCGCGGTCGACATGGCGCGGTTCGGGGAGGTGCAGGAGCTCTTCGCCTGGGCGTCGCACGACCGTACGCCGATCGTTCTCCGCACGCCGGCTCGCGTCTCGGTCTTCCCCCGCACGACGCCGGACGGCAGGCTCCGGACCGTGCTCGTGCAGAGCGCCGAGCTGGACGAGACGCCGGCTCTTGTCTTCAGGCTGAACGGACTCGATCCGTCGGCGGACGCCGTGCGCTGGCATGAAACGGGAGGGGCGTCCGGAACGGCGCTGCTCGACCGTCGGGCCGACGGGACGTTCGTGACGATTCCGCCGATCGGGTGCTTCGGGTCGATCTGGTTCGAGGTCGTCTCCACGCGCACGCTCTCCACCGCGCCGTCCTACGAACTCCACAACATCGTGCCGATGTGGCTCGGCCACGAGGCGGAGCAGGCCTCGAAGGCCGTCGACCTGGCGGCGCGGACGGGGGTGCGTCTGTCGCTGTACTCGCTGTCGCTTCATCCGGAGGGCCGCCCCGCGCAGGCGAAGGCCGATCGCCTGATCGACAGCTACCGGGCCTATGCGCGCGCGCTGAAGGGCACGGACGTCCGCGTCGGCGTGCTCGTGCAGTCCATCCTCGGGCACTGGCCCCGCAACGACCGGGAGATCGAGCCGTGGACGCGGACGATCGACCAGGACGGCAGGGCGGTGCGGTTCTGCCCGCTCGACCCTGGCTTCGGCGCCTACATCGACCGCGTCTTCACGGAACTGGCGTGCGAGCGGCCAGCGTTCATCCTGACGGACGACGACATCCGCGCGTACTCGCACGGCTGCGAGTGCTTCTGTCCCCGTCACGTGGCGCTCTTCAACGCGCGGCGCGGCACCTCCTACGATGCGGACGGACTGCGCGCCGCGGTGGCGACCGGAAAACCGGGCGAGGCGGACTACGACGCGTTCCTCGCTCTGCAGCGCGAGATGATCGAGGAGCATGTCGTCGGGCGCATCCGCCGCGCGATCGACGCCGTCGATCCGACGATTCCGGCCGGTGTCTGCATCGCCGGGGAGGAGCATTTCTTCGCCGGGAACCTGGCGCGGCGGATGGCGGCGAAGGGGCAGCGCCCGATCATGCGGTGCGGCACGGGCTGCTACTTCGAACGCCTGACGGGCGAACGATTCCCGCCGAGCGTGCTGCGTCAGCTGGCCTTCGCCGAGGCGTTCCGCGGGGAGGGGATCGGCCTCCTGGACGAGGCGGACACCTGTCCGCACAACCTCTGGTCGAAGTCGAGCCGGGCCTTCTTCACGCATCTGGCCACCTCCGCCTTCGCCGGTTACGCGGGCGCGAAGACGTGGTTCGTGAATGCCGTGAAGGGGTCGGGCGTTCCCGTCTCGCGTGCGTATACGGACGTTCTGGCCGGGCATCGCGATTTTCTTTCCGTGCTGTCTGACGCCGTCTCGGGGTCGGCCTTCCGAGGCCTGATGGCGCCGTGCTTCACGCGGCCGAAGAACTGGCACATGACGCGCGAGCACGGCGAGTTCTTCGTCGAGGAGAACGTCTGCACGAACCTGGCGGTCGCGTTCGGCGTGCCGATGGGCGTCTCGCGTGACTTCGGTTCCCGGGAGAACGTCTTCGCGCTCTCCTCGCACGCCGAAGTCGAACGGCTGTCGGAGGCCGAGCTGGAGCGTCTCCTCTCCGGAAGGGTCTTCGTCTTCCGCGAGGCGGCACTGGCCCTGACGGAACGCGGCCGCGCGGACCTGCTCGGCGTGCGGATGGAGCCTTCGACGATCCGGTTCACGCAGGAACGCGCGAGCGACGGACTGAATCTGCCGGCGACTTCCTCCCTGTCGGGCTCCGTGCGTCTGACGATGGAGACCGGCGCCGAGATGCTGTCCGAATTCGTGTTCGGCCTGGCGGGATGCGAAGGCGAACCGGTCTCGCCGGCCTCGGTCCTCTTCACGAACCGTCTGGGCGGACGCGTCGTGACGACGGCCTACACGCCCTGCGTCCATTACCTCGAACGCTTCAACGAGGCGCGCAAGTCCTGGTTCGTGCGATGTCTGGACCGTCTGTCCGACGGGCGGCCGCCGGTTGTCGCCGGCAACGATCAGGACGTGCTGCTTCTCGAACGCGGAACGACCGATGCGCGTTACGTGCTGGCCGTCAATCTGAACCCCGAACCGATCGGGCGCCTGTCGCTCCGGCTGGAGGACGGCTGCCGCGTCCGGCGGCTGGACGATGCCGGAATCTGGCGTCCCGTGGTTCAGACGCGCTGCGGCGTGTTCGCCGAACTGGATGTTCCGGTCGGGTTCTACGAGACCGTCGTCCTGAAGATCGACGAATTGTAAAAGTCAGGCCATGCAAAAACCATTCGGAGGTGAGGGCATTCGCCAACGGTCAAGCGAAGAATCCACGGGAGGCGGAATATGAAACAGGCAATAGCAGTCCTTACTAACCCGGCCACAATTCATACTGCAAAACAGGGGCATGGGTTTTCCAACCCGTGACACGGACAGGAATGTCCGTGCCCCTTCCCCAACTCCCAATTCCAGCTCCCAATCTCTAAATCTCCGTTCTCAGCGCTATTTGTGGCCGGGTTAGTACGCTTCACGATGTCTTCGACTTCGATTGCTTCACGACAAACCAAACCGCGGTCGAGTCGAGATCTGCCACGATGATCCAGAGTGGTTTTGGGAACAGAAAGCGTTGCCAATGCAGGACAAGTCGGTCTTGTGGAGGTCGAGGTTGATGGCGACGTTGAAATCAATGGAAAGACGATTACCCCATGACACGATATCCCCAAATACCCGCAATGCTTATTCTGGTGCTGTCGGCTGTGACGGTCTCTGCGGCAGGGGCGTCCGATCACGGCACGATTTCAACCGCTACGATTGCCTCAGATGCCTATGCCATCCTTGCGGACATTCCCAACAAGGGCTTTGAAGAAAGCAGGGCGGGACTTCAAGAGATCATTGCGCAGCGGCAAGTTTTGGAGCGAAGCGATGATCCGCTTCAGCGGCAGTTGGCACTTATTCTCGCGGACGCTGTAGCGCATGTGATCGCAAGCGAAATTCGAAACACTGAAATGCAACGTATGGGCGCGGTCCAATCCTCGATCCATATGAGACCGCCATCTCCTAGGAATGTGGTGGTCCCGTTGTGGGAAGAGAATGATCTAGATGCAAAATCGGCGGTTCGCGCCTGTTCCCATGCGTCCGGTGATATTGTCAGGTTCGCCTTTCAAAACAGTTCCGAGGATGAAATCCTCGACGGGCGAATGATCCAGAAGGCTTCCGGCGATATCCTTCCCCGTATCAGAGAGCTACAGAGAAATGCCCGTGAATATCGAGGCATTGGCCGTGCGCCAAGTGCTGACGAGTTGCTAATGCAGACTCTGGTGACGGCCCAGGCGTTCCGTGATCTACGTGTCATTGTTGATCTGTTTGAAAACGGGGAGCTTTCGCAGGACAGAGCCATTCTGCAAAGCGCGATCGATGAGGCATTGTCGCAGACCCGGAAACGACGCATGGACGACGGGATGAAGGAGACTTCCTCGAAAGTGCTTTCGACATTTGGACGCTACTGCTTGCCAGATCCTGATGCCTATCGGCTCAAGATGGCGCTTCTTCTTGGACCCTACATGACGGATAGGGATGCGTTGCCAGAGGCGGCGAAACGTATCTTTCAAGAATAGGCCATGCCGAGAGACTGGCAGAACAAAGGACGAGAAACCAGTGAGGAAGAATGCGGTTGGACGGGGCGGTGGTGAAATAGGGGACGGCAAAGCAGTTGTGAATGACGTTATGAAAGCTCAAGGCCTATCGAGCATAAATGGCAGACGAAAGGGTACAGGGGGAAATGTGTCTGGGCGACCATGATTCGTGCAGTGCGGCTGTCCTCTGGACCGGACCGGATCCCGAAACTCCCACCTCTCGAACGCCTATTCCAGCCAGGAATACATCATGATCGATGGCACCATAGCCAAGTCCGGCGGCGGGCCGGGGGCACCGCCGCCCTTCCGCGTCACCGTTCCGTCGGTCGACGTCGACTGGGCGGGCTTTGCCGGTCCGGCGGACGAAAACGGGGAGGAGGCGCGCTTCGTCGTCGTACCGCTCAACACCAACAAGGCGGACGACATCCGCAGGATCAAGCTCCACGACCCCTCCGACGACGACCAACGAAACGGCCGCCCCTGGATTACGCCGTCATTCCACGTCGCGTCCGGTCGCCACGCACAAAAACGATTGGAGGATCCGGTGAGCCGTGGTACGCTATCCACGCATTATGCATGGATCATCCCACACGTTCTCGCGACGGTCCGGGCAGGCCCTGGTCGAACTGGCGGTCGGGCTGCTGGTGATTGTCCTGTTGACGACCGGCATCATCGGCTTCGTTCAGCTTTCGGGCGCCAAGGGGGAGACCCTTGCCGAGGCCCGTGCGGAAGCGGGACGCAAGGCCGCGTCGGGCGGTCTGGCCGTCTCTCAGTCCCCCGACTTCTTCCGTGACTGGGAGGAAGGCGCGGACGGGCTCCGCCACACGGCGGACGATACGAAGCAGCGCGATTCCGCCTCCCGTCTCCAGAACCTGGCGGGGCAGAGCGTTCCCGACGAATCGCAATGGGCGCTCCTCGAGTCCCGCCGCCACTCGTCCATGGCCCGCCTGGGGCGTGGCACCTTCCCGATGGGCGCGCTTTCGATGGTCCACGCCGAAGAAGCGCGCACCGTCGAGCTCTCCCCCGCCATGCGCGATTGGATCGTCGGCAAGGATTCCATCACCGTGGCCTCGGACGTCTGGCTCCCCCGTTTGGAACTGGGCGGATTCGACGACTGATCCCGCCTGGACATTTCTCCGGATTCCACCCATGGACGCCTCCGCTCCCCCTCCCCGCGCGACTCCCGCAGAACACGCCGCCATGGATTGGCGGAATCTCGCCGCCGGGCTTCCCATCCCGTCGTCGGGCTACTGCGACCAGCCGTACATCGTGAAAACGGAGGACGGCGCCTGGCTTTGCTGCCTCACGACGGGCCCCGGCGAAGAAGGCGCGCGCGGCCAGCACGTGGCCACGATGCGCAGCACCGATCGCGGGCGCACCTGGTCGGCCCCCGTCGCCGTCGAGCCGGGCGAGTCCCGCGAAAACTCCTACGCGGTGATGCTGAAGGGCGCGGGCAACCGCGTCTTCATCTTCTACAACTTCAACAGGGACGATCTCCGCGAGATTTGCAGCCATGACCGCACGAAGACCTTCCAACGCGTGGACAGCCTGGGCGCATTCGTCTTCAAAACGAGCGACGACGGCGGTCGCACCTGGTCCTCCGGCCGCCACGCCATTCCAGTCCGCGCCTTCCGATGCGACCTGGAGAACGTCTACGGCGGCGACGTCCGCTTCTTCTGGAACGTGGGCCGGCCCTTCGTGAAAGACGGTGCCGCGCATGTGCCGCTCATCAAGGTGGGCCGCATGGGGCGCGGGTTCTTCGAGCAGTCCGAAGGGGTGTTGCTCCGCAGTCCGGATCTGCTCGCGGCGGACGACCCCGCCGCCGCCTGGGAGACGCTCCCCGACGGCGACGTCGGCCTGCGCGCCCCCGCCGGCGGCGGCCCCATCTCGGAGGAGCAGAGCTATTCCCTGCTTTCCGACGGCTCGCTCTACGCCACCTGGCGCACCCTGGCCGGACGCCCCGCGGAGGCCTACAGCCGGGATGGCGGCCGCACCTGGAGCCCCGCCCGCTGGCGTCGCTACGCGGACGGGCGCGAGATGAAGCATCCGCGTGCGGCCGCCTTCGCCTGGCGTCGCTCCAACGGCCGCTTCCTCAGCTGGTTCCACAATCACGGCGGCCCCCTCCAGCTGGAGCACCGCGACAACGCCGACGGCTTCGCCTATCAGGGGCGCAACCCCGTCTGGGTGTGTGTCGGGCGCGAAATCCCGGCGCCCGATGGGCTGGAGATCGCCTGGTCGCAACCGGAAATCCTGCTGTATGACGTCGATCCAACGGAACGGATCAGCTACCCCGACCTCGTCGAAGACGACGGGCGCACATACGTCACCGAAACGCAGAAGACCCTCGCGCGGCTCCACGAGATTCCCGCGGATTTCCTCCGCGCGATGGACGACGCGCTCGACCTGTCGCTCGGCCTCGCCGACGCGCCCGGCGCCGCGCTCGAAGCGCTCCTCGCGCAACCGCCGCTGCTGGCGGGCGGAGCCGGCCCCGCATCCCATCCCCTCCCCCGCATCGACGGAACGGGGCTGTCGCTCGAAATCCGCATCGACCCCGCGCGCATCGACCCCGGCGCGCTCCTGCTCGGGAACCTGGACGAGGCGGGGAACGGCTTTGCGGCGCGCATCTCGCCCGAAGGAGACCGCGCCGTCATCGCCTTCCAAGACGAAGGCGGGCCGTTCGCCTGGGCCAGCGATCCCATCCCCCGAAACGGCGCGCCGTTTTTCCTGGTGGCGAACCTCGACCTGGGGCCGCGAATCGCGAGCTTCCTGACGAACGGCCTCTTCTGCGACGGCGCCGCCGACCGCGAGTACGGCTGGGCCCGCTTCCGGACGGCGCGCCCCGAATGGAACGGGGCGCCCGAGCTCCACGTGGGCGCAAGCGTCCTCTCCTTCCGCCTCCGCGACCGCCCCCTGCTCTCCGCCGAAGCCCTCTTCCAGCCCTGGAACGACTCTTCGTCCCCCCACCCATAATCCCAAGGAAACCCGCATGCCGACCCTCCTGACCATCCCCTCCTACGACGAAATGTCGCGCCAGGCCGCCGACCTCGTCGCGGACGTCGTCCGCGCCAAACCCGGCGCCGTCCTCGGACTGGCCACCGGCTCCACGCCCATCGGAACCTACAAACACCTCGTCCGCATGGTCCGCGAAGGGACGCTCGACCTGTCGCGCGTGACCACCGTGAACCTGGACGAATACGTGGGGCTTCCGCCGTCCCATCCCCAGAGCTACCGCTACTTCATGGAGCGACACCTCTTCCGCCCCGCGAACCTGGCCCCGGAACAAACCTTCCTCCCGGACGGCATGGCGTCCGACCCCGAGGCCGAAGGACGCCGCTACGACGCGCTCATCGAGTCGCTCGGCGGCATCGACCTCCAGCTGCTCGGCATCGGGTTCGACGGGCACATCGGCTTCAACGAGCCGTGCGACGAGTTCGTCAAGGCCACCCATCCCGTCGACCTCGACCCCTCCACCATCCGCGCCAACGCCCGCTTCTTCGCAAGCGAGGCGGAGGTCCCGCGGCGCGCCATCACGATGGGAATCGGCGCGATTCTCGCGGCGCGCCGCGTCCTGCTCCTCGCCTGCGGGGAAGGCAAGCGCGCCATCTTCGACGCCGCCGTCTACGGCCCCATCACCCCGCGCCTCCCCGCCTCGATCCTCCAGCTCCATCCGGACGCGACCTTCCTCTTCTCCCCCGGCACCTGACGGAACCCTCCACCCCCCTGCACGGCATGAAACTCCATCTCGGCATCGACATCGGCGGCACGAACGTCGTGGCCGGCATCGTCGCGGAAGACGGACGCATCCTCCGGAAGGAGTCCTTCGCGACGCGCGCCCCGCGCGACGCCGCCTCGCTATGCGACGACATGGCGGACGCCTGCCGGCGCCTCGCTTCCGCCGAGGGCGCCCCCCTCGCCGCCTTCCGCAAAATCGGCGTGGGCTGCCCGGGGCTCCTCTCCGGCGGCACGGTGAACCTCGCCACCAACCTCGGCTTCCGCAACGTGCCCCTCGCCTCGCTCCTGACGGAACGGACGGGCCTCCCCACCTTTGTCCTGAACGACGCCAACGCCGCCGCGTACGGCGAACTCGTGGCGGGATGCGGGCGCGGCGCAAGCTCGCTGGTCGCCGTCACGATCGGGACCGGCATCGGAGGCGGCATCATGATCCGCCGCCGCATCTACGAAGGGTTCAACGGGCAAGGCGCGGAGGTCGGCCACATGGTCGTGGAGCCGGACGGCCGCCCCTGCTCGTGCGGCTACCGGGGATGCTTCGAGGCCTACTGCTCCGCCACCGCGCTCGTCCGCGACACCCGCGAGGCCATGGCCCTCCATCTCGACAGCGCGATGTGGGAGTTGTGCGGCGGCGACCTGCGGAAGGTCGACGGCCGCACCGCCTTCGAAGGGATGCGGCGCGGCGATGACGCCGCCCGCGCCGTGGTCGATTCCTTCATCCAGCACCTCTCCCGCGGCATCTCCAACCTCGTCATCCTCCTCCAGCCCGAAGTCCTCTGCATCGGGGGAAGCATCAGCGCAGAGGGCGAAACGCTGCTGGCGCCGCTCCGCGAGCTGGTCGCCCGCAGGACGCTTTTCACGGAGGGGGACAAGGCCACCCGCATCGTCGCCGCGGAACTCGCGGGCGATGCCGGGCTCATCGGCGCCGCGCTCGCCCCCGCATTCTCGGAAACCAACGACGCCGCCACGCCCCACCCCGACGGGGACGGCTCCGGCGAACCCGGCCATCCGCCCATCCGCCTTGGCGAAACCGATGCCCTGGTCTCCGGCGTCCTCGTCGACGGCCGCACCTGCGACATCCACGTCTCCAACGGCGTCATCCTCTCCATCGTCCCGTCCGCCGGGCCCTCCTGCGGCCTCGCCGCGATTCCGGGACTGGTCGACATCCACATCCACGGCGCCGGGGGAAACGACGCCATGGACGCCGATTTCGCGCCTCTCTCGCGCTTCCTCGCAAGCCAGGGGACGACCTCCTGGATGCCCACGACCATGACCGCGTCCCCCGAGGCCCTGCGGCGCGTCGCCGGGGCGTCGTGGGACGTGCCCGGCGCGCGGATCGTCGGACTCCACCTGGAAGGTCCGTTCCTTTCGCCCGCCCGGGCGGGCGCCCAGGACGCCGCCTTCCTCCGGAAGCCCGACCTCGACGAAGTCCGGTCGCTCCCCGGCGTGAAGCTCGTCACCGTCGCACCCGAGACCGAAGGCGCGCTCGACTTCATCCGCTCGCTCTCCGGCGAAGCCGCCGTGGCGATCGGCCACACGGACTGCGACTACGACCTCGCCTGCCGGGCCTTCGACGCCGGGGCAACGCAGCTCGCCCACATCTGGAACGTGATGCCTCCCCTGCTCCATCGCGCGCCGGGCCCCATCGGCGCCGCCCTCGTGAAGGATGCGTCCGTCCAGCTCATCGCCGATGGCGTGCACGTCCATCCGGCGGTCGTGCTGGCCACCTGGCGGATGTTCGGGCCCGGACGCGTCGCGCTCGTGAGCGACAGCATCCGCCCGGGCGGCCTCGCCGACGGCGACTACGTCTGCGGCGGGCTGCCCGTGCGGCTCGAACACGGCGTGGCGCGCCTCCGGGACGGCGGCGCACTGGCCGGCGGATCGCTGACGCTGTGGCAATGCGTGCGGCAGGCCGTCTCCTTCGGCATCCCCTTCGACGATGCCGTCCGCATGGCCACGCGGACGCCCGCGAATCTCATCGGCCGCTCCGACCTCGGCAGGCTCGCGCCCGGCGCCACCGCCGATTTCCTCCTGGTGGACCGCGAGCGCATGGAACTCCGCGCCGTCTACATCGGCGGCGTGCCGTGGGGGAAGGAGTAGGCCCATGGCCGCGAAAGCCAGCGCCCCTCCCGGGCGGATCGGACTCTTCGGCGGATCCTTCGACCCCATCCACAACGGCCACCTGCGCGCGGCGGAACACCTCCGCGACGCCCTGGCGCTGGATCGCGTCCTCCTCCTCCCCGCGGCGCGATCGCCCTTCAAACGGCACCGGGACGCCGCCACCGCGGAAGACCGCCTCGCCATGGTGCGCCTGGCGATCGACGGGAAACGCGGCCTGGAGGCGAGCGACATCGATCTCCAGCGCCCCGGGCCGACCTACGCGATCGACACGGTCCGTCTCGTGCAGGAGCGGTTCCCCGACGCGGAACTCTTCTTCCTCGCAGGAATGGATTGCCTGCGCGGCCTTCATGGCTGGCATCGCGTGGAAGAACTGCTCGCGGCATGCCGCTTCACCTTCGTCACCCGCCCCGGCTTCGCGCTTCCGCCGGCGGACGATCCGGAGTGGGGGTTGCCGCCCCCCTGGCCCGCCCGCCTCCGCGCCCAATCCGTTCCGGGCCTGGAAGTCGACATCTCGTCCTCCGCCATCCGCGACCGCTGCCGAACGGGCCAATCCCTGCAAGGCCTCGTCCCGGGCGCGTCGAAGCCTACCTCCAAAAACACTCCCTGTATCGCTGAAGGGTTCCCCGCAGCCCGCCGTTTCCCCCCGCCAGACTCACGCGCGGATCCCGCAACCCGAAATTCCACGATTCCATTTTCTCCTCTCCTCTGCCATAATGACGGTACCCCATGCACCTGCTCAACCCCCAGATCCAAGCCCAGCTCGGAAACTCCTCCGCCATCCGTAAAATGTTCGAGACCGGCATCGAACTCCGCAAGAAGGTCGGCGCGGACAAGGTGTGCGACTTCTCGCTCGGGAACCCCGACGTCCCGCCGCCGCCCGCCGTGCGCACCGCGCTGCTCGACGCCGCCGAAACCGTCTCCCGGCCCTTCTCCCTCGGCTATCCGCCCAACGCGGGACTCCCCTCGCTTCGCGCCGCCCTCGCGAAAAAACTTTCCAAGGAGCAGGACACCCCGCTCGAAGCCGCGCATGTGCTGGTGACCTGCGGCGCCGCCGGCGCCATCACCTCGTTCTTCCGCGCCGTGCTCGAACCGGGCGACGAAATCCTCGTCCCCTCGCCCTACTTCGTGGAATACGGCGCCTATTGCGGACACTTCGGCGGCGTGCTCAAGGCCGTCCCGTCGAAGCTCCCCGACTTCGCGCCCGATGTGGACGCCTTCGCCGAAGCCATGACCCCCCGCACCCGCGCCATCCTCCTCAACAACCCGAACAACCCCACCGGCTGCCTCTACTCCACCGGACAAATCGCCGCCATCGGCGCACTTCTGGAAAAGGCCAACTCCGACGGTCGCGACCGCCCCGTCTTCCTCCTCTCCGACGAACCCTACCGCTTCCTCGTCTACGACGGCATGACCGTCCCGCCCGCGCTTCCGGTCTCGCCCTACGCCGTGGTCTTCGGCTCCTTCTCGAAGACGCTCTCCCTCGCCGGCGAACGCATCGGCTACATCGCGGTGAATCCCGCCATGCCCGGCGTCGCGGACCTTCTCGCCGCCTGCACCATGACCATCCGCACCCTCGGCTTCGTGAACGCCCCCGTGATCGGGCAGAAGATCGCCGAATACGCCCTCGACAGCGGCGTCTCCGTCGATCTCTACCAGCGCCGCCGCGATGCCATGGCCAAGGTGCTGGAAGACGCCGGCATCGAATTCGCCATGCCCCGGGGCGCCTTCTATTTCTTCCCCAAGGCCCCCGGCGGCGACGAGAAGCGCTTCGTGGAACTCCTGCAGCAGGAGTACATCCTCGCCGTTCCCGGAAGCGGCTTCGGCCTCCCCGGCCACTTCCGCCTCAGCTTCGCCGTGGACGAGGAAAAAATCCTCCAGTCGGCGGAAGGCTTCCAACGCGCCGCCGCCGCCGCCCGCGCGTAATGCGATCATACCCCCCATCCATCTCGCCCATTGTCCCATCACTTCGTACCCAGGAGGTTCCCATGAGGATTCGTCGCATCGCACCCTTCACGCTCGCGCTTTCCCTGCTTGCCGGCGCGGCCCCGGCGGACTACGTCTGGATCGGCGGAAACCAGGCCGGCGACCCGAACTCCTTCACCAACGCCGCCAACTGGGCGGGCGGACTCGCTCCGGTCTACGCCTCCTACGAGAAGATCTGGGTCACCCAGGAATGCGCATACGTGACCTTCGACATGCGCGGGCAGGTCCAGAACTTCTACTTCGGCGGACTCGTGCTGGGCAACGAAGACGGCGCGGAAGTCACCTTCGAGATCACCTCCACACGCCCGGCGTACAGCCCGGCCGTCTTCACCAGCGGCACCACGCAGTCCACCAACTACTACACCTCGCTCTTCGGGACGAACACCCGCGTCATCGTCCGTTCCGGCGCGGTTTTCTCCTTCAACTCCGGCCTTTCCATGTGCGATCCCGGAGTCTCGATCACGGGCGACGGCGCCCTTTCCTTCGGAGGCACGCAGACCATCTTCGGCCGCGACTACGGCACGCTCCCGGTCGAATTGAACCAGGGCGCGCGCACGATGACCGCCCAGGGCGACAGCGCGTTCCCGGCCGGCCTCACGATCCATGCCACGGGAAGCGCCGGCATCGACAAGGTCACGCTCTACGACATCGCGGGGCACACCGTCACGGCCGGAACCGTCTTCCTGGGCATCCAAGACGTCGACACCGGCAAAGAGAACGACCAGTCCGGCTTCGGCGCGATCGAATTGAACGGCGGGACGTTCGCCGCGACCGACATCGTCTTCCGCTCCAACCCCGATGGCACCTATCAGAACCAGAACCCCCTCACCCAGGACTCGTACATCGCCGACACCGCCGGCGGCGGCACGCTCGCGTTTTCAGGCGATTTCGCGGATGTCACCTCCCGAAGCCCCGCCCAATGGAATCTGTCCGCTTCCACCCTGCGGGCAAACGGCGACGGCTCCACGGTCCAGCGCCTGGAAGCGCTGAGCCGCGACCAAGGCGACTCGGTCTTCGCCGTCTCGGAAAACCGCTTCATCGGAACGCTGGAAATCGCCGCAGGCGCCCGCGTCCGGCTCCAGGACGAGTACGACAACGACCGCGTGGACGGAGGCGCGGCCGAAGTCCTGTACGTCGGCTCGCTCGTCGTCGCCGAGGGCGCCACGCTCGATCTGAACGGCCTGGACATCTACGCCCACGCCACCGACCTCCGGGGGACCCTCACCGAGAACGGCGGCGCGATCCGTCCGCTCACCTCCACGCGCCTCGTCTTCTCGGTCCCCCTCTTCCTCGACGACGGCACGGACACCTACGGCGCAGTCGCCGCCGGAACCCACGGCACCTGGGGCGGCCTGATGGTCGCCACCGACATCGACGGCGACGGCAAGCTCGAGATTGTCCTGCCCACCATCGACGAGGACGGCAACGACGGGGACGACTTCTTCTGGTGCGCGGACTTCGACGGGGAATCCCTCACCCTCAAGCACGACGATGCCTGGCCCGTCGCGGCGCCCACCGCCGTCACCAAATGGATCGGCCTGGTCGATCGCGGCTTCGGCCTCGGCGAAGAGATCGTCTTCCTGAACAGCGGCTGGGCGGCGCTCGGCAAGCTCGCGGGCGACGGGTCCATTTCGACGGTCACGCAGGGCGGGAACATCTTCTACGCAACCCTGCCGACCCTCGGCGACATCGATGGCGACGGCGACGTCGAAATCTTCGCCTCCGCCCGAGCCAACAACAACAACATCCGCATCGTGAACGCCCGAACCGGCGCGGCGGAATCGACCTTCAACATCATCGAGAAGAACGCTGCGGGAATCTCGCAGATGGGCGGTTTCGGCGACCTCTACGGCGACGGGGTAAACCGCGTGGTGGTCTTCGGTGCGCAGGCCGGCGGTTCCTCCTCGAACCTCTTCGGCATCTACAACGCCGACGGCACGAGGATGGGCGGATTTTCGACCAGCGGCTACGGCGCGACCGAGCGCAACAACACCCTGGTGGTCTTCGACTACGACCGGGACGGCCAAGGGGAGATCTTCCTGCACGACAACCAAAATGGGAACGGCTACCTGAAGATCTACAGGAACGACGGCACGCTCGTGCTCGATCTCTCCTCCGAAGGCAAGCAGGGCGGCAACTTCGGCCTGGCGGACTTCGACAAGGACGGCGTCTACGAAATCGCCTATGCGGGCAAGGTGTTCGACACGGACGGCACGGTCCTCGCAACGCTTCCTGGCGTCTACGCGGTCGGCACGGGCCTGGCGCTCGCCGACTTCACCGGCGACCAGATTCCGGAAGTGGTCTACTACGTCTCCGACACCGCCCAGTATCCCGGATACGGCAAGAGCGTGAACATCTACGACGTCGCGACCGGCACCCTCCTCGAGGGATGCCCCATCCGTTGCGGAGACGGCACGCTCCGCCAAGGGTCTTTCACCGTCGCGCACGAGTACGGCGGCTTCTTCGGCAGCTTCCATCACTGGGGTTGCCATGAGCCGCTGGTGGCCGATCTCGACAACGATGGCGACTGGGAGATCATCACGGTGAACGGCACCTCCACCGGGTATCTCACCATCAACGGGGAGATCGTGCACAACCTCTTCGATCCCGCGCTCACGGTGATCGACTACCCGACGCCCTACCGCCTTCCGCCCTACCGCACGGCGTTGGAGATGGCCTGGCGCACGCACAACCGCGACGCGCAACTCACCGGCATCTACCCGCTCCCCATCCGGGCGGGCACGCTCCTGCTCGTGCGATAGCCATCCGCCTTCCGTGACGGAAACGGCGCGCCGCGAAAAAAGCGGCGCGCCGCCCCGGCACAGCCCGCCGGGGACGGCGGTCCCCAGGCAGGTCGTCCCTCCAGGCGGCGATACGCGACACGGCGCGGGCGCGTGTGGCGTGCGTTGGCGTACCGTGTGTCGCGAGTCGAAGGTCGCGAGTCCTCTCCCCCGATCCGCCCGATCCCGATGGCCACGCCGCGCCGGCACGGCCCGCCGGGACGGCGGTCCCCAGCGCGGTCCGATTTATTTCCTGGCTTGAGGTTATCTGTGTAAGCGATACACTTTTTTGCAACCATCACGATCCACCAGCCCCCGCCCCGAACCGATGCACGATCGTGCGGGATGGAGACCGGAGACCGTGGGTGGCATTCCGTGGCGTCCGTTCGTATCCAGGAGAAATCCCATGTCCCATCGATCCGTTTCCCGTGCGCTTGCGGCATCTGCCGCGGGCCTCTTCCTCCTCTGTGCATCCGCGCATGCCGACGTCGTGATGTCGGGCCCGTTGCCCCAGGGCTACTGGAGCAACCTGCTCCATCTTGGGGCCACCTTCGAGACGGACTCGCTCACGGCCAACAACCAGAATATCTACACCGACTGCCTTGCCGCGGCAGGCGGGGAGGCGAACCAGACGCCGGGCCATGGCGATGTGCTCACGGGCCTTGCCACCCACGGGGATTCCCAGGAGCCCGCCGGCCAGCTCACGTGGACCGCGATGGACGACGCCGATGGCTTCTGGCAGCCCAATCGCGATGCATACATCAAGTATTGGCACACCTACGTCATCGTGCCCGGCAACCAGCCGCGCCCCGTCCACTTCTACCTGCGCCAGGATGACGACGTCCGCATCTGGAACAACGGCTCGAACATCGTCACCAGCATCGGCTGGGACAACCACACCGAGAAAGGCCCCTTCGCCGCGACGCTCCAGCCCGGTCGCAATTCCATCACCATCAAGCTCTACGAAGGCGGTGGCGGCGACTACATGGCCATACGCATGACCGATGTGGACGGGACCTATTTCGACGACCTCTCCTACACGCTTGTCCCGGTCGACTTCACCGTCGCCAACCCCCTGAACGGCGGCGAGACCTACACCGGGACCAACGCGGTCGTGGCGGTTGTCTTCCCGATGGTGGCCGACGGGACCCACTACCAGTTTACGGCGGGCGATGACGCCTCCCTGCTGTCCCCGGCCGCCTGGAAGCCCTATGCGATCGGCGCAATGCCGGACGACATCTTCGATTTCCCCGCCCCGGACGATGGCGCGACCGTCACCATCGGCGCCTGGGTGATGGGAAACGGCTTCACCAACGGCTACTCCGACACCATCCTCTACTCGACGTCGCGCCCCTCGGCCGTGGCCACGAACATCTCCATCGGCATCAACAACGCCGATGGAACCGAAATCCCGGTCTCCCTCGTTGACGCCGGTTCCACGGGCGGCGACAGCGGCATCGCCTCCATGACGGTCTCCCCCTCCATCCTCTACGCCCCCGGCAACGTCACGCTGACCGTGGTCAATCACGCCGGCCTTTCCGACAGCGCGACCGTCATGGTCTCCCAATCCGGCCTTCTGGCGGTCCATGTTTCCCCCGATGGCGACGACGACACCGCCGACGGATCGCCCGAAAAGCCCTTCCGCACCGTCACGGAGGCGGCGGCGCGCGTCGCCCCCACCCCGCTCGAGGCGATCTACATCGCCCCCGGCCTCTACGACGCGGACGCCGGCGAATCCTTCCCGGTCGCCCTGAAGGACACCCGGATCGTGAACAGCGGCGCCGGGCCCGCCATCTTCGACGGCGGCAACGCCGCAGCCCACATCTTCACCGCCGTCGAAGGCTCGCTCTCGCTCCTCAACCTCGCCTTCCGCGGTTCGACCGACGCCGCCCTCTCCGTGCGCACCACGCCCGTCGCCGCGACCAATTGCGTCTTCACGCAGTCCCAGCCCAACTTCGGATGGGGCGCGACCGGCGCGCTGCGCCTGGAACGGAACTGCGCGCTCGAGGCGGTCGGATGCGTCTTCACCAACATCAGCCGCACCGCCGTGATCCGCTGCACCGACATCAACGGCGCAAACGAGCACAACGGAAGCCCCGTGACGCTTCGCGACTGCCTGCTCGCGGACAACGTGGCGGGAGCCGCCGGCGGCGCCAACGACTCGAGCCTGATCTACACGCGCAACCGCGGCTCCTCCTTCTCGTTCTACGACACCGTCTTCCGGAACAACGAAACCGGCATCGGCACCGTCCACGACGCGTCGTCCTCGCCCGTCGTCTATGCGGACTTCTCGCCCGTCGACATCGACCGCTGCCAGTTCCTCGGCAACCGCGGCGGCAACCTCCTCGGCGTCTGCTACGCGAACGCGAGCATCCGCAACTCGCTCTTCGTGGACAACGACAACCCCGACAACATCTACCACGGCTACAGCACCTCCGCCGACTTCCGCAACTGCACCTTCGTGCGCGGCACCGGCGGCTTCACCGGGTATACCGCGACCGCCAACCTCTTCAACTGCATCCTCGCGGACCTCGTCTCGCTCAACGTCCCTTCGACCAACCACGGCGGAAGCCCCGACCGCCTCCGGATCCGCGACACCCTGATCTGGAACACCCCCGCCGGAATCGGATACGACGCCCATTCCAGCGCGAACATCATCGAAGCCGATCCCGTGCTCGAAAACGCCGGCGTCGCCTTCTCCGATGCCGGCTTCGACCCCCGCCCGCGCCCCTACTCCCCCGCCATCGACGCCTCCGCCGCCGAGAACGTCGCCGGCGCCTTCGACCTCGATGGCCACGCGCGCGCCGCCGACAACGACGGCGATGCCCTGGCCGTCGCCGACCTGGGCTGCTACGAATCGCTCTTCCACGCCGCGATCGTACCGACCTTCTCCGTCCCCGTCCCCGGTTCGCTCAGCGGCTACCGCGGCGTGACCTATCCCGTCACCATCGGGATCTCCCCTGCGGCGGAAGGCCCGGTCGAGGCCGCCGTCACCTATTCCGAAGGCGTGACCGGCCCCGCCGCCCTCTCCTTCTCGAACGGCTCCGCCACGGTGGTCCTCAACGTGGAAACGCTCGGCTCCACCAACACCTTCGCGCGCATCACGATTGCCGAGAGCAACACCTCGCAAGGCGTTCTGCCGGGCATCCTCGATGTCTTCATGGACGACCTGGTCGTAACGGTCGGCGGCGAGACGAACCTCTTCGTCCGCGCCGGCGACTCCCTCGACCTGCCCGTCGCGCTTGCGCTCGGCGGCGCCGTTGCGCCAGACGACGTCTCCATCAACGTCGGCGCCATCCAGGGCACAGGCACCTCGGCCGCCGCCTGGCACGGAGAGTCCGCCAAGATTCCCGCCGGCCAACACAGTTCGGCCCCGGACGCCCTCCGCATCACCGGCGGCATCGGCATCAATGCCGTCACCCTTTCCACCGGCACCGCCCTCTTCCTCGAGAGCGGCGACTCGGAAGTGACCCTCCGCATCGTCGGCTACCCCGGCTGCCTGTATGTCGATCCCGCCAACGGCGACGACTCCGCGGACGGCACCCTCGCGTCGCCGCTGAAGAGCGTGACCAAGGCCATCACGCTCCTCAAGGCAGGCGACGAAGTCCGCCTGCTCCCCGGCACCTACACGGCCGCCACCGAGACCTTCCCCTGGCGGCCCGGATCCCTCGCGCTCGTCGGCTGCGACGCCACCGGCGCCAAGACCGCCGACCGCACGCTCTGCGTGGTCGATGGCGAGAACGGCGTCGACCACCTCGCGAACGTCCTCCAGTCCACCGGTTCCGCCGCCGGGCGCATCGAAGGCCTCTGGATCCGCAACTCCACCGATTCGGGCCTCTTCATCGAGAACTCCGACTGTGTCGTGAGCAACTGCTTCTTCACGCAGGACACGGCCTCCAACGTGGGCGGAGGAATCCGCGTCGCCAACGTGAGCCAGGCGGACGTCGTCGACTGCTGCTTCAGCGGGATGACCCGCCGAGCCGCGATCTACTGCACCGCCGTGGACAACGCGGAGTACAAGCGCCTCTCCGCGCTGCGCTGCCTCTTCATCGACAACACCAGCTATCTCGGCGCCATCGGCTGCACCGAAGGCAACCAGTTCCGCCTCTATGCCACGGATTGCGACTTCATCCGCAACGTGGGCGACCTGGATACAAACGTCCACGACGCCAGGGCCTCCGCCGCCTTCTACAACGGCGGGAACCGCCTCTTCGTCGACCGCTGCCGCTTCCTCGCCAACAGCGGCAACCACGTGGTCGGCATCGAATACGCCCAGGAAAACGTCCTCATCGCAAACTCGCTCTTCGTCGACAACGCGACCGCCGGCGGCGCCTTCCGCGGCTACAGCGCCACCATCGACGCCCGCAACTGCACCTTCATCCGCAACGCCGGCGGCTATGCCATCTACGGACTCAGCACCTACATCCGCAACAGCATCTTCTCCGGCGACACGGCGCTGTCCCTGGATGACGGGTCCGCCGGACGCCTGCGCCTGCGCGATTCGATGGTCCACGAAATCGGCGAAGGCGATTTCGGATACGTCGTCGAGGCCCCCGGCACCGTTGCCACCAATGCCGCTCCGCTCTTCAGGAACGCGGCCATCGCCTGGGATGCCGAAGGCTTCAACGCCCGCCTCGGCAACGACAGCCCCGCGATCGACGCCGGAAACGCCGATTTCATCTTCGGCGACCTCGACCTCGACGGCACGGCCCGCATGAAATACGGCCGCACCCGGCGCTTCGGCCTCAAGGTCGATCTCGGCTGCTACGAAGCGGACGTTCCGCCCTTCGGCACGCTCCTGCTCGTGCGATAGCCATCCGCCTTCCGCGACGGAAACGGCGCGCCGCGAAAAAAGCGGCGCGCCGTTTTTTTTTCCCGCGAACGGGGCGCTCGCAAAACCCGGCCCGCCGGGGACGGCGGTCCCCAGGGCAAGGGGTTTTGCACGCGCCCGCGAATTCTCCGGCGCTTTTCCCTTCCGTGCCGGGCGGTGGGCTTGCTATACTATCGGGATACGACATTCCTGCCACGGGCGCCTTCCCTCCCAAGTTCCGGCGCATGGCGATGCAGGTTGATGAACGTTCCCGTGAAATAAGGTTTCCCATGGCCTGGTTGAAAAGTACGAGCAAAAGTCTGAACGTCCGGCAGGAATCGGACGTGTGGGTTGTCTGCCCGAAGTGCAAGGCGTACGTCGGCAGGGAGACGTGGAAGGCTTCGCTTCCCCTGTGCCCGCGTTGCGGCGCGCCGCAACGCATCGGGTGCCGCGAGCGTGTGGCGCAGATCGCCGACAAGGGGACCTTCTCCGAGATCCACGCGTCGGTCGCCGCGGCCGATCCGCTGCGCTTCGAGTCCGCAGGCGTAAAATACGTCGACAAGATTGCCGAGACGAAGGCCAAGACCGGCCTGGACGAGGCGATTCTCACCGGGACGGCGGCAATCTGCGGCCACCCGGTGGTCCTCGGCGTGATGGACTTCCGGTTCTTCGGCGGAAGCCTTGGAAGCGGGACGGGCGAGCGCATCGTCCTCGCGGTGGACGAGGCGGTCCGGCTGGGCCGTCCGCTGGTTCTCTTCTGCGCCTCCGGCGGCGCGCGCATGCACGAAGGCATCGTTTCGCTGCTGCAGATGGCGCGCACGAATGCGGCCATCGCCAAACTCCACGAGGCCGGGCTCCCCTACATCGCCGTCCTGACCGACCCGACGACGGGAGGGGTTTCCGCCAGCTTCGCCACCGTCGGCGACCTGGTGATTGCCGAGCCTCGCTCCCTCATCGGCTTCGCGGGACGCCGCGTCATCGAGAACACGATCCGCCAGAAGCTGCCGGACGATTTCCAGACGGCGGAGTACCTCCGGGAGCACGGCTTCCTCGATTCGATCGTCGCCCGCGCCGACCTGCGCGATTGGCTCGGCAAGGCGCTCTCCTATTTCCGTCCCGTGCAGGCTCCCGCCGACCTCCCCGCGCCCGCGATGCCGAAGAAGCCTCGGGGGAAAGGGACGAAGGCGACCGCCTGGGAAACCGTCCAGCTCGCCCGCAACAAAGACCGTCCGACGATTCGCGACTACATCGAGCTCGCCTGCGACGACTTCGTCGAGCTTCATGGCGACCGTCTCTGCGGGGACGACCCCGCGCTCATCGGAGGATTCGCCACCATCGGCGGAATCCGCGTGATGCTCTTCGGCCACCTCAAAGGCCGCACGATGGAGGAGAACCTCGCCTCGAACTTCGGCATGGCCAATCCCGAGGGATACCGCAAGGCGATGCGCCTGATGCGCCTGGCGGAATTCTTCCGCCTGCCGGTGGTCAGCCTCGTCGACACTCCCGGCGCCTATCCGGGGCTGGAGGCGGAGGCCCGGGGGCAGGCCGAGGCCATCGCCCGCAACCTTTGCGTGATGGCGCGGCTGAAGACGCCGTTTGTCGCCGTGATTACCGGCGAAGGCGGCAGCGGCGGCGCCCTTGGCGTAGCCGTGGGCGACCGGGTGATGATGCTCCAGAACGCGGTGTACTCCGTGATCTCCCCCGAAGGGTGCGCATCGATTCTCTGGCGCGACGGGAGCAAGGCGGCCGAGGCGGCCGAGGCGCTCAAGATCACCTCCGGCTCCTTGCTGGAACTCGGGGTGGTCGATTCCGTGATTCCCGAACCCGCCGGCGGGGCCCACACCGACAAGCCCGCCACCGCCGCGAACGTCCGCGACGCCGTCTGCGCCGCCCTTCGCGACCTCCTCACGATCCCCCCGGACGAACTCGTCGAACGGCGCCATGCCAAGCTCATGGCGGTCGGCCGAATCCCCCGGTAGGCGGCCCTTCCCATGAAAAAACCAACGATACGCATAACGGACACGACGCTTCGCGACGCACACCAATCGCTTTGGGCGACACGGATGCGCACGGAGGACATTCTCCCGATTCTCGACGCGATCGACGCCGCCGGATACTATTCGCTCGAATGCTGGGGCGGCGCGACCTTCGACGTTTGCCTGCGCTTCCTCCGCGAAGACCCCTGGGAGCGCCTGCGCCAGATCAAGGCGCGCTGCAAGACGCCCCTCCAGATGCTGCTCCGCGGCCAGAACATCCTCGGCTACAAGCACTATCCCGACGACGTCCTCCGCCGCTTCATCGAACTCGCCGCCCGGAACGGCGTCGACATCTTCCGCATCTTCGACGCGCTCAACGACACCCGCAACCTCGAATCCGCCATCCGCATCGTGAAGGAGGTGGGGGCGCACGCCCAGGGCACCATCAGCTACACCTTCAGCCCGGTGCACACCGGCGCCGCCTACGTGAAGCTCGCCCGGGAGCTGGAGCAGCTCGGATCGGATTCCCTCTGCATCAAGGACATGGCCGGCATCCTCTCCCCCGGGGTCGCGGGGAAGCTCGTCGGCGCCATCCGGAAGGAGGTCTCCATCCCCGTCCAACTCCACGGGCACATGACGAGCGGCATGGCCGTCGCCACCTACCTCGAAGCCGTGCGTTCCGGCGCCGAGGCCGTCGACGCCTGCGTCGCGTCGATCTCCGGATGTTCGTCGCAACCCCCCATCCGCACGCTCGAAGCCGTCTTCGCCTCCTACGGGTTCGACACGGGGCTCGACCTCGACGCCGTGACGAAGGTGGACGACTATTTCCGGAAGCTCCGCCCGCGACGCGAGCCGACCTCGTCGTCGACGCAGTTTGTCGACGCCGGCGTGCTCCGCCACCACATCCCGGGCGGCATGATTTCCAACCTCCGCAGCCAGCTCCAGGAACAAGGCGCGCTGGATCGCCTCGACGAGGTCCTCGAAGAGCTCCCGAAGGTGCGCGCCGACATGGGCTACCCCCCGCTGGTCACCCCCACCAGCCAGATCGTCGGCATCCAGTCGGTGTTGAACGTGCTGGGCGGGAAACGGTACGGCATGGTGACGGAAGAGACCCGCCGCTACGTTCAGGGATACTACGGACGCCCTCCCGCGCCCGTGGCGAAGGACGTCGCCCGGAAGGTCCTGCAAGGCGGGAAGCCCATCGGCTGCCGTCCCGCGGACCTTCTGGAGCCTGGCCTGGAAGACGCCGCATCGCGTCTCGATCCCCGGCTCGTGCGGTCGGAGGAGGACATCCTGTCCTTCTGCCTCTTCCCCGAAGTGGCCCAAGGCTACTTCGAGTGGCGGGCGCTTCCCGAGGGCAAACGCCCGCCGATCCCCGCCGACGAAGAACGAAACGCCGCGCCGCAGCAGCCCGCCGCCGCCGCGCCCGCGGCGGCCCGCCCGCCAGAAGCTCCGGCGGATGCGCCGGTTTCCGGCGACATCCTCCGCGCGCCGCTCAACGGCACCTTCTACCGGCGTCCCGGCGCCGGGAAGGAGGAATATGTCCAGGAAGGCGACGACGTCCCGGCCGGAGCGAAGATCTGCGCGGTCGAAGCGATGAAGCTCCTGAACGACATCGTCGCCCCGCGTCCCTGCACCATCGTGAAATTCCTGGTACGGCACGGCGATTCCGTTGTCAAAGGCCAGCCCCTGGTCGCCTTCCGCTAGCGGGGACTCCGCCGGCCGGGGCCATCCCGCTCTCCGTCGAATGGCACGGTATCCGCTACTGGGGGAATGAAAGAAAGGGGGTTTGTCATGACCATTCTGTTCCAAGGCGATTCGATTACGGACTGCGGGCGTCGCGTGAGCGGCGGCGAAGGCTACGAAGTCGGCGAAATGGGCCCCGGCTACCCCGGCCTCATCAAATCCCGGCTCTCGTGCGACCATCCCAACCGCGACTTCACCTTCCTCAACCGCGCCATCAGCGGCAACCGCATCGTGGATCTCTACGCGCGCTGGCGTTGCGATGCCATCAACCTCCGCCCCGACCTTCTTTCCATCCTCATCGGCGTGAACGACAGCTGGCACGAGGCGAGCGGGAACGGCGTGGAAGTGCCGCGCGCGGAGCGCATCTACCGGGAACTCCTCGCATGGACCAAGGAGAAGCTCCCGCAGGTTCGCCTGGTGCTCATCGAGCCGTTCACGGGGCCCTTTGCCGCCGGTGCCCCGCTGGCCGGGGAGGTCGCCCTGCGAGCGGCCTTCACCCGCCGCCTCGCGGAGGAGTTCGGCGCGGTGTTCATCCCGATGCAGTCGATCTTCGATGCCGCCTTCCGGCACTCGAAGCCCGAGCACTGGATGGTGGACGGCGTACACCTTACGCCGGCCGGGCACCAGTTGCTTGCGGACGCCTGGCTCGACGCCGTGAAACTCTGAGGCCGATCCGCCCGAAAGGATTGCCCCGATGGCGGCCTCCCCGTCCTCCTATCCCCTCCTTCGCGACCGCCTCCTCCGGGCCGGCGCCCGCCGCACCGCCGTGGCCCGCCTCTTCGCGGCCGCCCGCGCCGCGGGTCGCGCGCCTGGCGCCTTGCTGCTCCTGGCCCTGCTCGACTGGGCCTTCCCGCTCCCCGCATGGATCCTGCTGCCCGCCGCAACCGCGGGAGCGCTTTGGTTCGCGGCGGATCTCGTCCGCTTCGCCGCGGCGCGCGCGTGCCGCCGCCGGACGCCGGAGGCCGCGGCGCTGGAACTCGAAGCGGAGCAGGAGGGACGGCTGGACAACCTGCTCATCGGCGCCCTGCAGCTGGGCGCGGAGCTGGAAGAGGATCCCGCGGTGCGCCGCCACTCCCCGCTTCTCGTCCGGGCGCTGGTCGAACGCGCCGCCGACGAAGCGAAGACCCTCTCCTCCGAGGCCGCGCCGCGACCGCGCGGATGGCGCGCCTCCCTTGCCGCCGCCCTCGCCACCGCGGCCTGCTGGGGGATCTTCGTCCTGGCGGCGCCCGAGGCCGCCCGCGTGCGCTGGGCGCATCTCGCCGACGCCTGGAACGCCGCGGTCGAATTCGCCTTCCCCGTGGAGTTGGAGGTGGCGCCCGGTTCCACAAGCCTCCTTCGCGGAAGCCCGCTGGAGTTGACGGTGGCCGCGAAAGGGGCGCGCCGTCCGACCATCGTCCTCGACCTGCTCGACGCGGAGGGCGTCCCGGTGGAAACCCGCGATCTTCCGCTCGAATCGCGGCGCGCCGTTTTCCATGTCGATTCCGTGCAGGACGACTTCCAGTACCGCTTCCGCTACGGCCGCCGCCAGGCCGGGCCCTTCCTGGTGCGCGCCGGCGACCGGCCCGTGATCCAGGCCGTGAACTACGAACTCACCTATCCCCTCTACACCGGCCAGATGCCCCGCATCCTCACCGGGCGCCAGATGCGCCTCCAGGCCATTTCCGGCACCGCCGTGCTGGTGAGCTTCGCCGCAAGCACGCCGCTTCATCCCGACCTCACATACGTGGAGTGGCAGGACGGCTCGCGCCAGCCCGTGAGCGTGAACGGGCGCTTCGGGCACTTCGCCTTCGCGATCACCCAGGCCGACCGGGCGACCCTCCATCTGGCCAACCGGCTCGGCGCCGGCTTCGAGATGGCCGAGCCGTGGCCTCTCGACATCGCCGTGGTGCGCGACCAGGCGCCCCAGGTGCGCATCGCCTTGCACGGCGGCAGGAGCCTGATGCTCGCCGGGCAGGCCGCCGCCCTCGCCGTGCCCTACGTGGCGGAGGATGATTTCGGCGTTGCCGAGATCCGGCTCGAATACAAAATCGAGGCCCTGGACGAACTGCTTGGCCGCGCTCCGCGCGAGGGCGCGCTCACCCGCATCATCGACCCCGCCTCCGACCGCGTGGTGGGGCGCTTCCCCGACCCCTTCGCCGAACTCGACCCCCCGCTTGCCCCCGGCGACCGCGTGTCCCTCGAGGTCGTGGCGCTGGACAACAACTCCGAGACCGGCCCGGGCGCCGCGCGCTCCTCCGCCTACGAGGTGGTGGTGGTACAGGACGATCTGGGCGCCTATGCGGAGGCCCGTCTCGGGTTCGGCGCAAGCACCGCCCTCCTTCGCGGACTCAAGCGCGTGAAGCGCAACACCACGCTGCTGGTGGAGCCCGACCGCACCGTCCGCAGCGAGGATCGCGTGGAGATCGAGGCCCACGACCTCGACGCCCGCAACAGCCCCGACCTCTGGCCCGCCGGCTCGGAGGATTCCATCGGCGACTACTTCCGCCTCCTCTCCGGCGCACAATAGCGGCACGCCGCGAGCGGCGCCGTTCCCCATCGTCCGGTGGCGGCCTCCTCCCGGGAGGCGCGCGGACGCTATCGGAGGGCTTCCAGGCGGGCGACCAGCCGGGTGGCGACTTCGCGTTTGGACAGGAGCGGCCACGCCTCCGGGTCGCGGCCCGGGGCGAGCAGGGTCACGCGGTTGGTGTCCACCGCGAAGCCGGAGTCGGCGCGGGACACGTCGTTCGCCACGATGAGGTCAAGGCCCTTCGCGACGAGTTTTCGTGCGGCTTCGGGGAGGGGGTCGCCGGTTTCGGCGGCGAAGCCCACGAAGGTGCGCGAACCCTTCCGCGGCGCGAGGGTGGCGAGGATGTCCGGGTTGGGCGCCAGTTCGAGCGTCGCGGCCATCTCCCGTTTCTTGAGCTTGGCGGCGCACGTCTCGCGGGGGCGCCAGTCGGCGACAGCGGCGGTCATCACCAGCACGTCCGCGCCGGGGAGAAGCGCCTCCAGCGCCGCGAGCATGTCCCGTGCGCTCACCACGTCGGTGCGTCGCACGCCGGACGGGGTGGGAAGGGCGACGGGGCCCGCCACGAGTTCCACGGGATGCCCCCGTTCCGCCGCGGCCTCCGCGATGGCGAACCCCATCTTCCCCGTGGAGCGGTTGCTGAGGAACCGCACGGGATCGAGGAATTCGCGGGTGGGACCGGCGGAGACCAGGAAGGAGAGTCGCTTCGGCATGGGGAAAGTCCGGGCGGGTCGGCCTCAGGGATCCTGCGGGGAGGGCGGCGGGACGGTGCGGCCCCAGCCGGAAGGCGCGTCGCCGAGAACGAAGGAGAGATGCGGCGACGCGAGCAATTCCGCATGTTCGACCCAGCAGCGGTCGAGGGGCTTTCCGCCGAGTTTGGCGGAGAGGATGCAGCGGCCCGTCCCGTGGCGTTCCACGTCGATGACGAGCTTCTTGCCGTCGCCCCAGCCGGAGAGATCGGCCTCGATGCGGTCGAAGAGGGGCGGCGAGAGCATGTAGTGCGTCTGGCCGATGATGGGGTAGAGGCCCATCGAGTGCCAGAGGTAGTAGCCGCTCTGGCAGCCCATGTCCTCGTTGTCGGCGAGGCCGTCGCGGGTGTCGTGGAAGTGTTCCGCGAGGGAGTCGAGGATGCGTTCGCCGGCCTTGTCGGGGCGTCCCGCGTAGCTGTAGAGGTGCGGGACGTGCATGCGCGTTTCCTTCACGCCCCAGGTTCGGGGGCGTCCGGACGTGGGCTCGAAGATCTCGTCGAGGTCGCGCACGAAGGCCGCGGGGCCGCCGTGGCGGGCGATGAGGCCGGGGATGTCGTGGAGCGGGTTCATCGACCAGATGCGGAGGCTTCCCTCGTAGGCGCAGGGGTCGTTCCAGGCATCCCAGCCGGGGCGGTCGGGGTCGGCGAAGCCGTCGGGGGCCCACGAACCGTCGGGGAGGCGCGGCCAGAAGACCTTCTTGTCCGGATGCCAGAGATTCCAGATGCGGGCGGCGAAGGCGCGGAAGCGCGCGGCGGTGTCCGCGTCGCCCAGGGACTCGGCGAGGCGGGCGATGCAATCGTCGTGGACGGTGTATTCGATGTGGCGGGAGACGCAACCCTTCGTGATGTCCGTGGAGAGGTAGCCGAGGCGATGGTAGTCGTCGAGGTAGCGGCCGGAGACCATGGGGTCGGGCGGCGTTTCGAGGGCGTTGCGCATGCAGTGCCCGAGGGCGCGGCGGTAGTCGACGCCCGGCACGCCTTTGAGCGCGGCTTCGGCGAAGAGGATGTCGCAGGCGCAGGCGCTTTGCATGTAGGCGTGGTGGCCCGTGATGAAGGCGTCGGGCAGCCAGCCGGTGGCGTCCGCGACGTCCAGGAGCCAGTTCATGAGGTCGGCGGAGAAGGCCGGATGGAAGAGGTGCTGGAAGGAGTTCGAGTTGCGGATGCTGTCCCAGAGGCAGTAGACATCGGTGAAGGCGCGCCGTCCGGTGGGGAGGAAGGCGTCTTCGTCCACGCCGAGATCGGCGGGCATGCAGTGGAGGCGGTAGAGGCAGGTATAGAAGAGGCGCCGCTGCTCTTCGGTGCCGCCGGAGACGGCGAACCGCGAGAAGAGTTCCTCCCAGCGGTCCACGCAGGCGGCGCGGGCGGCGTCGAACGACAGGCCGTCGGCTTCGCGGGCGAAGTTGGCGCGGGCGTGGGCCACCGAGACGAACGAGATGGCGACGCGCACGGAGAGGGTCGCGCCTTCGGGGAAGCGAAGCAGGGCGCGGGCGTCGGGGCCGACGGCGGAGCGCAGCGCGGCGGCGGGGACCACGCCGCCGCGCGTGGCGAGGGCGCACCCGGTGAACGGGATGTCGAGCTTCAGGCAGAAGAAGACCGAATAGGGGTGGTGGTGGCCCCAGCCGCCGAGGAAGTCGCATCGGCCGACGAGCTCGGTTTCGCCCGCGATCTCGATGAAGCCGCCCGTCGACACCGGGGCGATCTCCCAATTCTCGACGTCGCGCAGCAGGCCGTCGGTTCCGAGGCCGCAACGGATCACGCTGCCGCCGTCCACGAGCAGCCACGCCTCGTCCCCGGCGGGGTAGGCGTAGCGATGGAAGGCGACGCGCGGGGTGCAGGTGAGCTCGCAGCGGACGCCGGAGGGACGGAGGGTGACGGCGTAGTATCCGACTTCGCCGCATTCGTCGCACGGCTCGCTTCCGGCGATCCGGTCGGCGACGGGCGTGAGCCACGGGGCGGCGTTCTGGCGGCGCGGGGCGCCCGTGAAGGGGGTGAGGCCCACGTTGCCGTAGCGCGAGGCGCCGCCGGTGCCCGCCACGTGCGTCTGGGAGAAGCGCTGGATGGCGACGCCGCTCCGGTAGCCGTGGGTGGGCTGCGGGTAGAAGACGTCCGGGCCGGGGCGCACGATGCCCAGCGGGCAGTAGGGGCCGGGAAGACAGTTCCCGCTGCCGTCCACGGCGAAGAAGGTGTTGACGTGGCGGGAGAGCCTGCCTGCGAGGATCGAGTTCATGGGATGGGGCCCGGGGGGGGGATGGTTACTGCTCGTCGGGGATGTCGAACTTGCGGTCGATGAGGGCCTCGAGTTCGTCGAGCACCTCCTTGGCCTCGGGCCCGGTGGCGGTGACGCGCAGGACGGTTCCGCAGACCGCCTCGAGGGTCAGGAGGGCCATGATGCTCTTTCCGGAGATGACATCGCCATTCTTCTCCACCTTGACGTCCGCATCGTAGCGGGCGGAGGCCTTGGCGAAGAGCCCGGCGGGGCGGACGTGCATCCCGAAGCGGTTCTTGAGGGTGAATTCCCGAGTCTCGGATAACGATTTGGAGGGCGTTTTCATGGATGGGCTTTCTTTGCCGGGGTTGTGGCGAGATGGTGCCGGATGATTTGGGCGTCGAGGTCTTGATGGGCGACTTGCCCGGAAAAGCGCAGCTTGTATTCGGCGGCGACGGTTTCGACGATGTTCACGAGATCGCGGCCCGGAGCGACGGGGAGAATCACCTGGGGCACGGACACGCCGAGGAATTCGCGGTGGAGGTCGTCCGCCCCGCTGCGGTCGATCGCCTCGTCCTTCACCATGCGGAGCGTCACCACGAGATCCACGTGCTTTTCGCCGCGGATGGCGGAGACGCCGAAGATGGCGGGCACATAGATGATGCCGAGGCCGCGGATTTCCATGTAGTAGCGGGTGACGGGCACCGCGGAGGCGATGAGGCGGTCGTCTTTGTCGCGCTTGAGTTCGGTGAGGTCGTCGGCCACGAGGGCGTGGCCGTGGTGGATGAGCCCGAGGGCCGTCTCGCTCTTGCCGATGCCGGCGGGGCCTTCGAGCATCACGCCGAGGCCCACCACCTCCATCATCGTGGCGTGGACGCGGCAGCGCGGGGCGGCGAGATCCTCCAGCACAAGGGTCGCGACGTTCACGAAGTTCCGGGTGACCATCGAAGTCACGAGGAGCGGAACGTTGTGGCGGTCGGCCAGCTGGATGACCTCGGGGGAGGGTTTCATCCCGCGGGTGAAGAGAATGGCGGGCACGCGGGTGGCGAAAAGACGTTCCAGGCGGGCCATGCGTTCGGAGGCGCCGAGTTCCGCGAGGTAGTCGTACTCGGCAAGGCCCACCACCTGGATGCGGTGCACGGGGAAATGGCGGTAGAAGCCGGCAAGCGCGAGGCCGGGGCGGTTCACCGCGGTCTCGATGATCGGCCTGGGCAGGCCGTCGGCGCCGGCAAGAAGCCGGAGCTTCAGGCGCTCTTTCGCCCGTTCGAAGAATTGCCCGACGGTGAAGGACGTGGAAGGGGGGTGGGAGGAGGGCATGTTACATCCGGAAACTGCGGCCCAGGTAGAGCTCGCGGGCCTTTTCGTCGTGGATCAGGAAGTCGCTCGTGCCCTCGCGCAACACCTGGCCTTCGCAGATGAGGTAGGCACGGTCGACGATGGCAAGCGTCTCGCGCACGTTGTGGTCGGTGATGATGATGCCGATACCGCGGTCGCGCAGGCGGCGGACGATCTGCTGGATGTCGCTCACGGCGAGGGGATCGACGCCGCTGAAGGGCTCGTCGAGCATGAGGATGGCAGGCTCGCGCACGAGCGAACGCGCGATCTCGAGCTTGCGGCGCTCGCCGCCGGAGAGCGTAAAGGCCTTTTGCTTGGCCACATGGGCGAGGCGGAGGTCGTCCAGCAGGTACGCCAGCCTCTCGCGGCGCTGGGCCGAGGAGAGCGGGAGGGTCTCGAGAATCGCGAGGATGTTGTCTTCCACGCTCAGCTTGCGGAAGACGCTCGCCTCCTGCGCAAGGTAGCCGAGACCGGCGCGGGCGCGCCGATAGACGGGTTTCCGGGTGACATTCTCGCCGCGGAAGGTCACGCGCCCGCCATTGGGGCGCACAAGGCCCACGACCATGTAGAAGGTGGTGGTCTTCCCCGCGCCGTTCGGTCCCAGGATGCCGATGATTTCGCCGCATCGCGCACGGATGCTCACGCCGTTCACCACCGTTCGGCCCCGGTAGCGCTTGACCAGCCCTTCCGCCTCGAGATCGAAGGGGGCGTCGGACGGAAGGGGCGGGGCGGACGCTGCCGGATTGGGAAGGACGGCGGATTCGGTCATGGCTTGGGATCCTTTTTGACGCTGGGGAGCACCACGCGGGCGGGATAGCACTCCATGCGCTCGTCGTTCACCCAGATGGTGATTTGCTTGCCCCAGATTTTGTCGTCGCCCCGGCGCAGCATGGCGTCGTTCCCCGTCAACACGATCTTGCCGTCCGCGTGCGTGTAGACCGCCTGAGAACAGGTGGCGGATCGATCCTCGCTCGTCATCTCCACGTTGCCCATGGCGCGTACCATTTTCACGTCGTTGGTTCCGTCGAGGAAGACCAGCACGCGGTCGGCCGTGATCTCGAAATCCGGATCCTTCACGTGCACGTTCTCTTCGAAAAGGATGACCGATTCGTTGTATTCGAACTCGAGACGGTCGGAGGTGATGACGGTCTCGCCCGGCCGGGGCTCCGCGGCCCGGGCGGCAGGCGCCGCCACGGCCACGCAGGCCGCGATGCAGCAGGAGAGGAGAAAGGGGCGTGTCGGATGGTTCATAGGAGGAATCCCATGTCGGGGACGATTTTGTTCGAATAGAGGACGACCGCGTCGGAGAGGATCTTCACGGTTTGTTCCTTGACCAGCCAGATCATGCCCCTGCCTTCGATCTGCACGCTCTTGCGCAGGGCCCGGACCTTCCCCTCGCAGTAGCCGCGCTGGATCCGGTGGTCGTACAGGAAATTGCCGGCGATGAGAAGGCTCTCGAGTGCGCCCCCCTCGTCGTAAAGTTCCACGACGAGCCCGTGCCCCGACACGATGCCTTCCGCCGGAATCTTCGCTTCCTCGGCATGGAGCAGGACCTTGATGCGTCCGCTCGGATGGCTTGCCAGCGGCAACGTGAAGTTGAGGATGGGAGTGGCTTCGCTGTCCGCCGCCTTCCGCCAGGCATCGAAGAGTTCCGCGTCGGGCGGCTCGGAAGACGGGGTGGCGGGCTGCCCGCCGACGCGCTCCTCCCGGCCCGCCGCTTCGGCTTCGGCGCATACGCCCCCGCACGCGAACGCCAAACAGGCGAACGACGCCAGGATCAGGCCGCTCTGGGAAAAGCTGTTCATGAAGCAGTGGAATTCACGGACAGCATATCCGAAAGAAGCCTCCGATTCAATGGAATTCAGGGGTGGAGTTGCGCCTGGCGCCGCCGAAACGAGGTCGGGATTGCGGAACGCGGATGGAAGTGCTATCGTTCCGCACCATGCTGCAAGAGCGACTCGAAAAGCTGTTTGAACGCAGGCGATTCGGCATGCGTCCGGGACTGGAGCGCATCCAGGCCCTCCTGGACGCGCTTGGAAATCCCGAACGCGCCTTCGTCGCCGTGCATGTGGCCGGCACGAACGGGAAGGGCTCCGTGGCCACGCTCGTGGCCTCCGCGCTCGACGCCGCCGGCTTCGGGACAGGCCGCTTCACCTCCCCGCATCTCCGAACCTTCCATGAACGCATCGTCCTCCGCGGGCAGCCCATCTCCGACGCCGGCCTGGAGTCCGCGCTGGATCGCGTCGAGACCGCCGCCTCCACCCTTCCCCGCGACCTGGGCGAGCCGACCTTCTTCGAGATGGCCACGGCCGCCGCCTTCGAGGCCTTCCGCGCCGCGGGAATCCGCCTCGCCGTGGTCGAGACGGGGCTCGGCGGCCGTCTTGACGCGACAAACGTGCTCGTCCCGCTCGTTTCCGTCATCACGCAAATCGGCCTGGAGCACTGCGACATCCTCGGCGACACCCTCGCCGCCATCGCCCGCGAGAAGGGCGGCATCATCAAGCCCGGGCGGCCCGTGGTCGCCGGCGCGATCGAGGAGGAGGCGCTTGGGGTCCTTTCCGCCCTCGCCCGCGAACGCGGCGCGCCGTTCATCGACTCGTCCGCCGCCGCCGCCGAAATCCTCGCATCGGATCTGGATGGCCTCGCCGTGCGTCTTTCCTCGACGCAACGGGACCTCGGCAAGGTGCGGCTCGGGCTCGCCGGAACCTATCAGGCGCAGAACGCGGCCACGGCGCTCGCCACGCTGGAGACGCTCTCGTCCGAACTCGGCCTGGAGATTCCGGACGCCGCCATCCGCGACGGCTTCGCCGCGGCGCGCTGGCCGGGACGCTTCGACCTCGTGCGGACCCATCCGCCCGTGCTCGTGGACGGCGCCCACAATCCGCAAGCCATCCTCGCGCTCCGCCAGTCGCTCAAGGCCACGCGCTTCAAAGGGCCGGTGGCGCTGGTGACGGGGTTCTGCGCGGACAAGGATGCCGGCGGCGCCGCACGTCTCCTCTCCTCTTTCACGAAGCGCGCATGGGCCGTCCCCGTCCCCTCCCCGCGCTCCCTCCCCCCCGGGGAAACCGCCGTCCTCCTGCGCGCCGCCGGCGTGGAGACGCACCGGTGCGAACTCCCCGAAGCCCTCGCGGAAGCCGAGTCCTGGGCGGAGGAGAACCACGGCCTCGTGCTCGTCTGCGGATCGCTCTTCCTTGCAGGACAGGCGCTTTCGCTCCTGCAGGGCGACGGCGCGCCGCCAGACCCTTCGGAACTCCTCCGCCCGCTTCCGTAACTTCCCGGAAACGAGCCTCCCGCGAAACCAGCGTCACGGCGCAGGCGCCCGGAAGTCCAATCCGCCGCCGCGGTCCTTTGGACTTCCCCGCCCTTCCCCAGGATGGTATGGTAGAAGAATCCTCGTTCATCCGTCTTCTTGGAGGTTTCCGATGAAACACCCCTTTCTTCTCCCGCTCGCCGCAACTGCCGCCCTGGCCGCGTTCCCGGCCCTGGCCGACGTGAAGCTCCCCATGGTCTTCGCCGACCACGCCGTCCTCCAGCGCGACAAGCCCATCGTGGTCTGGGGCTGGGCCGAACCCGGCGAGGAGGTCGCCGTCTCCTTCGCCGATGCGAGCGCGGAGGCCGTCGCGGACGCCAACGGCGAATGGCAGGTTTCCCTGCCTTCCCTGCCCGCTTCGAAAGAGGGGCGCGCGATGACCGTGAAGGGCCAGAACGAAATCGTCCTCGAGGATCTGCTCGTGGGCGATGTCTGGATCTGCTCCGGACAGTCGAACATGGAAATGAACATGGGCGGGGTGAGCGATCGCGCGGTCGCCGTCGAAGAATCAAAGGCCGTTCCCTTCATCCGCCACATGAAGATCGTCGGCGAGGGCGTCTCCGGCCCGACACGCGATACGGTCGGCACGAAGTGGCAGGTCTGTTCCCCGTCCTCGCTCAACGGATTCACCGCCACCGGCTACTTCTTCGCCTACGAGCTCGCGACGGCGCTCGACATCCCCATCGGCCTCGTCAACAACAGCTGGAGCGGCCAGAAGATCGAGCCCTTCACCTCGCCGGAGGCCTTCTACGCCGAACCCGGACTCGAAGCGATCGCGGACGCCGTGCGTGGCCTCGACCCTGCCACCGACGCAGGCAAGGCCGCGAACGAGAAGGCCCTTTCCGCCTTCCGCGCCTGGCTTGCCGGCGCGGAAGAGGCGGTCGCCGCCGGACAGCGCCCCACCCCCTCCCCGAAGATGCCGATGGTCAGTTCCCACAACTGGCCCTGTTCCGCCTATTTCAACCGCGTGCACCCCATCACGCGCTTCGCCGTGAAGGGCGCCATCTGGTATCAAGGCTGCTCGAACGGCGGCGACGGCGACATCTACGTCCACAAGATGCACGCCCTCATCGACGGCTGGCGCAAGGCGTGGGGCTACGACTTCCCCTTCTACTTCGTGCAGCTCGCCAACCACCAGAACGCCACCGACGACCCCGCCGGCGGCAACGGATGGGCCCGCCTGCGCGACGCGCAGCGGAAGTCCCTCGCCATCCCCGATACCGGCATGGCCGTGGCCATCGACATCGGCGAGGCCAGGGACATCCATCCCCGGAACAAGCGCGACGTCGGCCGGCGCCTCTCCCTCTGGGCGCTCGCGAAGACCTACGGGCACGACGACCTCGTCTACTCCGGCCCGCTCTTCAAGGAGGTCGTCCCCGAGGAAGGTCGCATCCGCGTCCTCTTCGAAGACTTCTCCGTGGGCTCCGGCTTGATGGCGGGCGTGAAGAATGGGACGAACCCCGCGGAGGAGGATCCCGAGGGCGTGATCAAGGGCTTCGCCATCGCGGGCGAGGACAGGCAGTGGGCCTGGGCCGACGCCGCGATCGATGGCGACGCCATCGTCCTCGCCTCCCCCGACGTCCCCTCCCCCGTGGCCGTCCGATACGCCTTCCGGCAGAACCCCGAAGGCCGGTGCAACCTCTACAACCGCGAAGGCCTCCCCGCCTCGCCGTTCCGTTCGGATTCCTGGTAGACGCCCCGGGCGGCGCAACGGCAGACCATACCCCCGCATGAAACGCGAAAAGATCATCGGCTTCCTCCTGGCCGCAGGCTTCCTGGCCTTCGCGGGGGTGGTGGTTTTCGTCTCGCAGGGATGCGCCACCGCCCGAATCCGCCCGCCCGCAGGCCGCTCCCACATCGAGGTGAAGATGAGGGTCACCGGCTACTGCAACTGCGGAAAGTGTTGCTCCTGGTATCGCAACTGGTACGGACGCCCCATCTTCGAGAACGGCCCGAACAAGGGGAAGCGCAAGGAAATCGGCATCACCGCCAGCGGCAGCCGCGCCGGCTGGGGCACCGCCGCCGCCGACCCGAACCGCTACCCCTTCGGCACCATCTTCCACGTGCCGGGCTACGGCTACGCACGCGTGGAGGACACCGGCGGCTCCATCCGAAACAACCACATCGACCTTTGGTTCCCCTCCCACCAGCGCGCCCAGGCCTGGGGATCCAAAAAACTCGCCGTGAAGGTCTGGCTTCCCCCCGGCACGTCCAAACCCGGCGACCCGGCGCAGGCCGCCACGAAGCCCGTCCCGCCCAAACCCGGGACCCGCACCCGGTAGAGGCCGCCGGGTCCGCCGGAATCACGCACCGGAAGCCCTGCGGGCCCTTCGACGCTGTTTCGGCCGGAACGCGCGTCCAGCGTGCGCGCCGGTTCCACGGGACGACGCCCCCTCTCGTTCAACCCCACCCCAACCCGAACCCGAAAGCTCCCCATGCTCGCAGCCGTCCTCCATGATTTCAACGACCTCCGCCTGGACCAGGTTCCCGACCCCGTCGCCGGACAAGGCGAAGTGGTCATCCGCATACGGGCCTGCGGCATCTGCGCCACCGACTACAAGGCCGTGCGCGGAATCCGCCGCAACGTGACCTTCCCCTGCATCGCCGGGCACGAGGCCTCCGGCGTCATCGAATCGATCGGCCCGGGCGTCGAAGGATTGCATGTCGGCGACGAGGTGATTGCCCAGCCCTCCGGCTATTGCGGCATCTGCCGCTTCTGCCGCATGGGCCTCCAGCACTACTGCGAGCACGCCTTCACCACGGGCGGCGATGGCCCGGACGACGTCTGGCCCGGCGCCTTCGCCGAACTCATGCGCACGAAGGCCACCTGCTGCTTCCTCAAGCCGAAGGGGATCTCGTTCGAAGCCGCCGCCCTCGCGGAGCCCCTCTCCGGCGCCTGGAAGGGCGTGATCCAGTACAGCCAGATGCAGCTGTCCGACGACGTGGCCATCATCGGCGTGGGCGGCATCGGACTTCTCTGCCTGATGGTCGCAAAGGCCGCCGGCGCGGGGCGTCTCGTCGCCATCGACACGAGCGCCCACGCCCGCGAAAACGCGCTGGCGATGGGCGCCACGCATGTCATCGACCCCGCCGCAGGCGACGTCCGCGAAGCCCTCTACGCCATCCTTCCCGACGGCCCGGACCTGGTGGTCGAAGCGGCAGGCCCCATCGAGGCCGTGCGGCTCGCCGCGAGCCTGCGACGCCGGGGCACGCGATGGAACGTCTTCGGCATCACCACCCACGAGCGCTTCGAACTCGATGGCGGCGAAACGCACTTCCTCGAAGGCCGCATGGACGCCAGCTTCGGCACCACGCCGCTTGCGATGCAGCACGCGATCCGCCTCATGGAGCGCGGCCTGGTCGATCCCTCGCGCATCGTCTCCCACCGTTTCGCGCTGGAGGACATCCACCAGGCGATGGACGCCATGGCCACCCCCGGCCGCAACAAAGTGATGGTGCTGCCATGAGGGCGCTCGTCAACACCGCCCCGGGCGCGCTGGAACTCCTCGAACGCCCCACCCCCGAACCCGGCCCCGGCGAAGTCCGCATCCGCACGCTCGCCTGTGGCATCTGCGCCACCGACCTCGAGAGGATCGCGGGCTGGAGCCGCACGCCGTTCCCATCCATCCCGGGCCACGAGTGGTGCGGCGTGGTCGACGCGGTCGGTCCGGACGTGGACGCCTCGCTCGTGGGGATGCGCTGCGTGGGCGAGAACGTGCGCCGCGACGGCGGGGAGGTCGGATTCGAGCATCCCGGCGGCTACGGCGAATTCTTCCTCACCGAACCGCATCTCCTGCTCCCCGTCCCCGGCCACGCCGACCCTGCGGCCGCCACGCTTCTGGAACCGCTCGCCGTGGCCGTGCGAGGCCTCCGCCGGGCGCGCATCCCGGGCGCTCCCTCCAACGTCCGATCGCCCGCGCTGGTAATCGGCGACGGCCCCATCGGCCTCCTCCTCGCCATGCTCCTCCATGCGGCGGGCGTGAAAGAGATCGCCCTCGCAGGCGGCCGCCCCGCGCGACTCGCCGCCGGCCGCCGGCTCGGCGCATCAAAGACCTTCAACTACCACGAGACACCCCTGGGCCGCATCGCCGGCGAATCCGGCTTCATCGCCGAAGCCAGCGGATCCGCCGACGCGCTGGATGCGGCCGTCGACCTCGCGCCACACGGCGCCCGCATCCTGGTGATTGGCGACTATGGCCCCGCCTGCGCCCGCTTCGCGTGGAACACCGTGCTCCACAAGGAACTGGAACTCGTCGGCAGCAACGCCAGCCATGGCGCCTGGACCGAAGCGGTGCGCCTCGCCTTCGACGCGGAACCCCCGCTCCCGCTCGCCCGCCTCGTAACGCACGTCTTCCCGGTGGATGAGTTCGAAGCCGCCTTCGACACGGCCCGCCATGTGCGGGAAGCCATCAAGGTCGTGCTGGCATGGGAGTCCTGACACGGCCATGAAACCTCTTTCCATCGCCGTCGCCTGCGGCGGAACGGGCGGACACATCTTCCCCGGCCTCGCCACCGCGAACGTTCTCCGCGCCCGAGGGCATGCCGTCGAAGTCTGGCTCTCCGGCCGCGACATCGAATCCCGCGCCCTGGAATCGTGGGACGGCCCCGTCTTCCACACCGGCGCCCGCCCGCTCGTCCGCAGCCAGCTGGGGCGCCTCCCCGGAAGCGTCGCCCGCTGCTGGCTCCGGATGGGCGCATCGCGCCCCGACGCCCTCCTCGCCATGGGAAGCTACGCAAGCGTCCCGCCTGGCTGGGCGGCGCGCCTCCGCCGCGTGCCCATCGTCCTCCACGAGGCCAACGCCGTCGCCGGCAAGGCCACCGACCATTTCGCGCCGTCCGCCGCCGCCATCGCATGGAGCTTCGGCGCCCCGCCCGCCCGCTACGGCGCGAAAGGCGTCCGGACCGGCCTCCCCGTCCGCACGGAACTCGCAGGACGCCCCCCGCTCCCCGGATTCGAGCCGGATGGGGACGCCTTCACCCTGTTCGTCACCGGCGGCAGCCAGGGATGCCGCTTCCTGAACGAAACCGTCCCCGCAGCCTGCATGCTCCTCGCGGCGCAACGCGGAGCTCGGCTCCGCGTGATCCACCAAACCGGCGCCGCCGACGAGACGGCCGTCCGGACGCACTACGCCTCCGGGGGAATCCCCGCCCTCGTCTCCGCCTTCATCGACGACATGGGAGGCGCCTTCGCCGCCGCAGAGGCCGTCGTCTGCCGGGCGGGAGCCGCCACCTGCGCGGAACTCGCCCTCTGCGGGAAGCCCGCGCTGCTCGTCCCGCTTCCCTCCGCCGTCCGAGACCACCAGCGCCTCAACGCCCGCTCCTTCGCCGAGGCAGGCGCCGCGCTTTGCCTGGAGCAGTCCTCGCTCGCTCCCGAGGCGCTGGCCGGCCACCTGGCCGACCTGCGGGACAATCCGGCGCGACGGCAGTCCATGCGGTCCGCGATGAAGTCCTTCGCCGCGCCGGACGCCGCCGACCGCCTGGCCGACGTCGTGGAGAAGGTCGCACGGGGGGACGGCCCGTGACCCTCGTCCTCGCCCCGATGCGCGGCATCACGGGACGCGCCTTCCGCTGCGCGTTCGCCCGCCATTTCACGGGACTCGATCTCGCTGTCTCCCCCTTCGTCCCGACCGTCCGCGGCGATCGCGTCAAACCCTCCCACCTCCGCGACTTGCAACCCGTCGCAGGCTTCCCCGACCTCCCGCTCGTGCCGCAGGTGATCGGAAAGGATCCCGGCGATTTCGCGCGAATGATCCGCGAACTGCTCGACAACGGCTTCGACGCCGTCGACCTCAACGCCGGATGCCCCTGGAAAATGGTCGTTCGCAAGGGGCGCGGCGCGGGATTGCTGGAGGACGCGGACGCCCTTCGCCGGATGCTCGACGCGGGATGCTCCGTCGCTCCCGGACGCCTTTCCATCAAGGTCCGCCTCGGGATACGTTCGGCGGACACGCTCCCCGCGCGCATGGATCTCCTGAACGGATACCCCCTCCGCATCGTGACCATCCATCCGCGCACGGCCCGGCAGATGTACGAGGGTTCCGTCGATCTGGACGCCTTCGAAGCGTGTGCGGCGGCATGCCGCCATCCCGTGGCCTACAACGGCGACATCCGCACCCCGTCCGGCCTGCGGAGCCTGCGCGAACGCTTCCCCTTCGTTGCCGCCTGGATGATCGGACGGGGCGTGGCGGCAAACCCCTTCCTGCCCGAGGAAATCCGCGGAAAAACGGCACGCCGCGATTTCGCGCGGCTGCAGGCCTTCCTGGAGGATTTCGTCGAGTTGACGAAGCATGAGGTCCCGGGACCGTCGGGCGTGCTCGGACGGCTGAAGGAGCTGTGGTCGCACCTCTCCGCTTCCATCCCGGGGGGCGGGCGCCTCTGGCAGGGCATCCGGCTTTGCCGGACGATGGCCGAATACGAATCCGTCATCGCCCCTTGGTTCGCAAGGGAGACGGCCCGCCTCGTCGAGCCAGCAGCTCCGCCCGCCAGCCGCTGCGAATCGACGGAGGCGCGAGCGGACGTTGCTCCAGATCGGCAATGACCGCAGCTTCCAGGTTGGCGCGAGAGGCGATCACGGCGGGGTCGATCCCGAAGGGCTTCGCTTTCCCGGCGATGAAGGCACGGAGCTCGCCGACCCTCCCCTTCAACTCCTCGCGGGAAATGGTCGCGGACGGGGCGGAACGGGGGAGTTCCTCCTCGGGAAGACGCATCGCGTCCCCGATGCAGCGGAGGACGGCCTTCCCGCGCCCATCCTTCTTCTTCCCCCATGACCGCGGCACGCCGCGAATTTCCAGCAACTCGGGAACCGTGGCCGGAAGCGCATGCGCGATGTCGACAAGGCATTCGTCCGTGAGCCAAAAGCCTCTCGGAACGTCGCTCTCGCGCGCGGAAACCTCCCGCCATGCGGCAAGCTCGCGGAGGACGGCCCGCTTCCGCGCATCCAGGGACGCCATGCCCTTCACCCGCCGCCACGCCTCGCGAGGGTCGCGGTCGAGACTGTCGTTGGAGGCCGTCCGGGACGCCATCTCCTCCATCATCCAGGCGCGGACCTCGTCATCGACGCAACGGGCGAGCAGCCGTTCCCGCGCCTCCAGCAGGTAGGCCACGTCCTCTGCGGCGTACTTCAACTGCTGCGGGCGAAGCGGGCGGGCAATCCAGTTCGAGCGGGTTTCGCCCTTCGAAAGCTCCACGCCCAAAAGTTCGAGGACGAGCGCATGGAGCGACAGCCCAACCGGCAATCTGCAAAAGCCCGCCGCGACGCTGGTGTCGAAAACGGTGGCCGGCTGAACCCCCGCAGCCCGCGCCAGGATGGCCAGATCCTGCGTGGCATCGTGAAGCACCTTCACGACCGACGCATCCGCCAGCACGGCGCCAAGCGGGGACAAATCGGGAATCTTCACGGAATCCACCAGCCCGATGCGCCCCTGGTCGTCCGCCAGCTGCACCAGCCCGAGACGGGGATAGTAGGTGCGCGTCCAGAGGAACTCCGTGTCCAGGGCGATGGCGCGGCATCCGCGAAGGGCCACGCAAAGCTCGTCCAACGCCTTCGGCGATTCGATCAAGAGAGGGTCGGTCATGACAGGTCAATCGTTGTACCAGAGCATCGCGCCCCATGCAACGCCGATTCGCCCGCGACCCAGTCCTTCGCATTGAAAAATCTTCCCATGCGGGGGAATATCCGCGATACTGTTCCTTTTCGTTATCAAAAGAGGATGTGACATGGCAGCTACCCTGATTGACGGCAAAGCGATCGCGGCGGGAATTCGCGCGGAGATCGCGCGCGCCGTGGCCGACCAGATCGCGGCAGGCGGCGAGCGCCCCGGGCTCGGCGTGCTGCTCGTGGGCGACAACCCCGCCTCTCTTTCGTACGTCACGGGCAAGGAGAAAGCCTGCTCCGAGGCCGGCATGCGTTCCATCGAACACCGTCTCCCCGCCATCGCCTCCACCGAGGACGTGCTCCAGGTAATCGCCGAAATGAACGCCGACGCACGTATCCACGGCGTGCTCGTGCAGCTCCCGCTTCCCGGCCCGGTCGATGAAAACCGCGTGATCGACGCCATTGCGCCGGAAAAGGACGTGGACGGCTTCACCGCCGGGAACGTCGGCCGCATGATGCTGGGGCGTCCCTGCTTCCTGCCCTGCACGCCCAACGCCATCCTCCGGCTCCTTGACCACTCCGGCATCGAGACCGACGGCCGCCACGTCGTGGTTGTCGGCCGCAGCAACATCGTCGGCAAACCCATCGCCCAGCTTCTCGCGCGCAAGCGCCCCGGTCCGAATGCGACCGTGACGATGTGCCACACCGGCACGCGCGATCTCGGCGCCTTCACGCGCCAGGCGGACATCCTGGTCGTGGCGACGGGACGCCCCCGTACCATCACGGCGGACATGGTGAAACCGGGCGCCGCCGTGATCGACGTGGGCGTGAACCGGATTCCGAATCCGACGAAGAAGGCCGGCTTCCACCTTGAGGGCGATGTCGATTTCGCCGCCGTCAAGGAGGTCGCCGGCTGGATCACCCCCGTCCCGGGCGGCGTTGGCCCGATGACGATTACGATGCTTCTCCTGAACACCCTCGAGGCCGCCCGTCGCACCTCGTAGGGGGCGGTGCGGACTCACGAGGCAACGGACGCCTTCCGCAACGCTGCGGGAAGTTTCCCCCATGCCCGGACGAGGTTGACCAGCCCCTTCTTCCGTTGGATGCGGCTCGCAAAGAGGAGGGTGCGGGACGAGGAGCCGGACCATCGAGGAACGGCAGGCGGCGTCTCCGCGCGGATGCCCGGCGGTGCGATGGCGACGGGATTCCTCATTCGTCCAGCGACAAGTCCCAGGAGCGTGGGGCGGTGCTGAGGATTTCGCAGCCGTCGCGGGTGACGAGCGCGACATCCTCGATGCGCACGCCGATTCTTCCGGGGATGTACACGCCGGGCTCGATGGTGACGACCATCCCGGGTTCGAGCTTCCCGGTGGCTCGTGGGGCGGCCGTGGGCGCTTCGTGCACCTCGAGGCCCACGCCGTGACCGAGCGAATGGGTGAAATATTTCCCGTAGCCGGCCCGTTCGAGGGAATCCCGCGCGATGGCGTCGAGTTCCGCGCCGGTCATGCCGGGGCGGAGGCTGGCGGCGGCAAGGCGGTTGGCGGCGAGGACGGCGGCATGGACTTCGCGGAAGAGTTTCCGCGGCCTGCCGAAGAAGCAGGTGCGCGTGAGGTCGGCGCAGTAGTGGTCGAGCTTGAGGCCGATGTCGAGGAGGAGGGATTGGTTTTCGGCGAGGGTGGCGAGTCCGGGATGGTGGTGGGGTTCGGCGGCGGTCGCACCCGCGCAGACGATGGCGTCGAAGGATTCGCCCTGGCCGAAGGTGTCGGCGAAGCGGCGCACGAGGTTGCGGATTTCCCACTCGGTCATTCCGGGGCGCACGGCGAGCTGGACGGCGCGCATCATGCGGTCGTTCGCGGCGCAAGCGGCGCGCAGGGCGCGTTGTTCGCGGGGGGATTTGACGGCGCGCTGCCGTTTGGCGATGGCGGAGGCGTCCTTCCAGTCGTCCGGGCCGCGGCCGATGCGCCCGAGGAGGCGGCGGAGTGCGTTGGCCGGCATTTCGCCTTCGAGTCCGACGGCCTTCCAGGATCGGACGATGCGGCGGAGTTGGGCGTCGAGTTTGTCGCCGCGTTGGAAGACGGCACACGGGAGGAAGGGGAGCTGGGCGCGGGCGGCGGCGATGTAGCGGGAGTCGGTGAAGAACGAGGCGCCATCCCGGGCGTCCACGGCAAGCAAGCCGTGGGTGGACTCGAAGCCGGAATAGTAGAGGCGCGCGAGCGGATCGACGAAGAGCGCTCCGTCGAGCTTGTCCCGGCGGAGGAGGGTCTGGAGGCGGCGGATGCGCCCGGTGTATTCCGCGGCGGGGAACGGGCGTGGCGGGCGCAGGCAGGGGGCGGGGGAACCGGCAGGGCTCATAGCGGATGGATTTCGACGAGGTCGCGCGGAAGGGATCGGGGGAGCCCGAGCACGGCGGCGTCCGGGCCGACCCAGACGCAGGTTCGGAGCGCCTCGTAGATGCAGGCCTTCCCGAGGGCGACGGCCTCCAGCAACGGCATGCCGCGCGCAAGGGCGGCGGCGATGGCGGAGGAGAGGGTGCAGCCCGTGCCGTGGGTGGAGAGCGGGGCGTCGACGACGGGCGAAACGAGCTCCCAGACACGGCCGCCGATGCACAGGACGTCCCGCGTGGGATCGACCGGATCGTGTCCGCCCTTTACCAGCGTGGCGCAACCGTAGCGGGCGGTGAGTTCGCGGGCGGCGCGGCGGGCGCTTTCGATCCCGCGGACGTGGAAGCCGGCGAGGACCTCGGCTTCGGGCTGGTTCGGCGTGATGAGCGCGGCGCGGGGGAGGAGGGTGCGGGCGAGGGTGTCGATGGCGTCGTCGCGGAGCAGTTTCGCCCCGCTGGTGGCGACCATCACCGGATCGGCGACGAGCGGGATGCCGGGATGCGCGGAGAGCGCGTCCGCGACCGTCGCGATGGTCTCCGAGTCGGCGAGCATTCCGGTTTTGACGGCATCCACGGCATAGGCGTCGAAGATGGCGGAGAGCTGGAGGCGGAGGAAGTCGCCGGGAACGGGCAGGATGCCGCGCACGCCCGAGGGGTTCTGCGCGGTGAGGGCCGCGAAGGCGGTGCACCCATGGACGCCGAGGGCGTGGAACGACCGGAGATCCGCTTGGATGCCGGCGTTGCCACCGCTGTCGCTGCCAGCGATGGTGAGCGCCACGGGGATGGAGGGAGAAGGTGGTTTCATGGAGGAGCGACAAGGCGGACGTTCGCGGTCGGCAGGCGGGCGGAGGGGGAATCAGGAGCGCCGGCGTCGCGCGACGAAGTCGTATGCGTTGCGGAACATGCGCATCCAAGGCCCATCCTCGTTCACGAAGAGGCCGTCGGGGCGATAGGGGAGCTGGATGGAGCGGAAGCCGCGCTCCGGGTGGGGCATCATGATGGTGACGCGGCCGTCCGCGGAGGTGAAGCCCGTCGCTCCGCCGGCGGAGCCGCTCGGGTTGTAGGGGTAGACTTCGGTGGGGAGGCCTCGGGTATCGACATAGCGCAGGGCGATGCCGTGCGCGGCGGCCAGGCGCGCCGCGGATTCCTCCGACGCGAAGCGGGTGCGGCCTTCGCCGTGGGCCAGCGAAATCGGGATGCGGCTTCCGGCCATCCCGCGCAACAGGATGGAGGGCGAATCGAGCACCTCCACGGTGGTGTAGCGCGCCTCGAACTGCCCGGAGCGGTTCCGTCCGAAGCGGGGCCAGTCCTGCGTGCCGGGGATGAGGCCGGCCAGTTGCGACACCATCTGGCAGCCATTGCAGACGCCCAGCGTGAAGGTGCCGGGACGTTCGAAGAAGGCGCGGAACATCGCCTCGAGGCGCGGGCTGAATAGGATGGAGCGGGCCCAGCCGGCGCCGGAGCCCAGGACGTCGCCGTAGGAGAAGCCGCCGCAGGCGACGAGGCCGTCGAAGGCGTCGAGCGACGCCGAGCCGGCGTGGAGGTCGCTCATGTGCACGTCCACGGCGTCGAAGCCGGCGCGGGTGAAGGCGGCGGCCATCTCGACCTGGCCGTTCACGCCTTGCTCGCGGAGAATGGCGATGCGCGGGGGCTGCCGGATGGAGGCCGTGCACGGGGCGTCCGGATCGTAGGCGAGCGAGAAGGTCATGCCCGGATCGCCGGCATCCGAGGCGATCGCGAATTCCTCGCGGGCGCACGCGGGGTTGTCGCGTATCTCCTGCATCTTGCAGGTGAGTTCGCTCCAGGCGGAGCGCACGCGGGCGAGCGGTTCGTCGAGGGCGGTGACGCCGTCCACGGCCACGCGGAAGTGGCGGTGTGGCGTGGAGGCCCCGATGTCGCGCACGGCGTCACCGAGGCCGTGGGCGCGGAAGACGTCCAGCACGGCGCCCGCCTGGTCCGGCGCCACCTCGAGCACGGCGCCGAGTTCCTCGGAGAAGAGCGCGGCGAGCGGAGAGGCGCCCGGCGAGGGGAGATCGGCGGAGATGCCGCGGCCGCCGGCCATCGCCATCTCCGCGAGGGTCACGGCCACGCCGCCGTCGGAGCGGTCGTGGTACGAAAGGGCGAGCCTGCGGGCGACGATCTCCTGCATGGCGGCGAAGAAGCCGCGGAAGAGGGCGGGGTCGTCGAGGTCGGGCGGGGTGTCGCCGGCTTGTCCGTAGACCTGCGCGAGGGCCGAACCGCCGAGGCGGCCGCGCCCGAGGCCGAGATCCACGAGCAGCAGGCGGGAGCCGTCCGCCTTGAGGTCCGGGGCCAGGGTGAGGCGGACGTCGGAGACGGGGGAGAAGGCGGTGGCGACGAAGGAAAGCGGCGCGACCTGGCGCTGCTTCCCGCCCTTCGAGTCCTCCCAAAGGGTGCGCATCGAGAGCGAATCCTTGCCCACCGGGATGGAGATGCCGAGTGCGGGGCAGAGGTCCATCGCAACGGATTCGACGGTGGCGCGGAGCGCGGCGTCCTCGCCGGGTTCGCCGCAGGCGCACATCCAGTTGCCGGAGAGCTTCACGTTGCCGATAGGGCCGACGGGGGCGCCGGCCAGGTTCGTGAGGGCTTCGCCGACGGCGAGGCGACCGGAGGCGGGAGCGTCCACGACGGCCACGGGGGCGCGTTCGCCGGTGGACATGGCCTCGCCGGAAAAGCCGAGGTAGCCGGTGGCGGTGACGGCGTTGTCGGCCACGGGGAGCTGGAAGGGGCCCACCAGCTGATCGCGGTGGACGAGGCCGGTGACCGAGCGGTCGGTGATGGTGACCAGGAAGTTCTTGTTCGCCACGGCGGGGAGGCGGAGGATGCGTTGGAAGGCATCGGCGGGTTCCACGCCGTCGAGGTCGAGGGCGGGCGGGACGACGGGGGCGGGGCCGACCTCGCGGGACATGCGCGGGGGATTGCCCAGCAGGGCGCGGATGTCCATGTCGATCGGGTTGTCGCCAAAAAGCGGGTCGTGCAGCACGAGCCGCCTGTCGCCGGAGGCCACGCCGATGACGGCGGCGGGGCAGCGTTCGCGCCGGCAGATGTCGAAGAAGCGGTCGCGATCCTGCGGGTGGATGGCGAGCACGTAGCGCTCCTGGGCCTCGCAGCACCAGATCTCCATGGGGCTCATGGAGGGTTCCTCGTTCGGGACGGCGCGGAGATCGAAGCGGGCGCCGGTTTTTTCGACGAGTTCGAGGCATCCGTTGGAAAGGCCTCCGGCGCCGATGTCGTGGATGGCGAGGATGGGGTTGCCGGAGCCGAGGGCGGTGCACGTGTCGATCACCTCCTGGCAACGGCGTTCCATTTCGGCGTTTCCGCGCTGGACGGAATCGAAGTCGAGGGCGGCATCGTTGCTTCCGGTGGCCATGGAGGAGGCGGCGCCGCCGCCGAGTCCGATGCGCAGGGCGGGGCCGCCGAGCTGCACGATGAGGTCGCCCGGGGAGATGGGCTGCTTCTTGATGTGGCCGCGACGGATGTTGCCCATGCCGCCGGCGAGCATGACGGGCTTGTGGAAGCCGCGCCAGGTTCCGGCCACCTTTTGCTCGTAGGTGCGGAAGAAGCCGCAGAGCTGGGGGCGCCCGAACTCGTTGCCGAAGGCGGCGCCGCCGAGGGGGCCGTCGAGCATGATGTCGAGCGGCGTCGCGAGGCGGCCGGGGAATTCGGGGGCGGGGGTTTCCCAAGGCATGACGTAGCCGGGCACGCGGAGGTTCGAGACCATGAATCCACAGACGCCGGCCTTGGACTTGCCGCCGACGCCGGTGGCCGTCTCGTCGCGGATTTCGCCGCCGACGCCGGTGGCGGCGCCGGGGAAGGGCGAAATGGCGGTGGGGTGGTTGTGGGTCTCGACCTTGATCACGAGGTCGATCCGGTCGCGCACGTAGCGGTAGGCGCGCGTGTCGCCGTCCACGCGCAGGGTGTCGGCGTCGAATCCCTCGAGCACGCCGGCGTTGTCGCTATAGGCCACGAGGGTGCCGTCGGGATGGACGGCGTGGGTGTGGCGGATCATCTGGAAGAGCGACAGGTCGAGGGGGCGGCCGTCTTTCGTCCAGGAGGCCGTGAAAATCTTGTGGCGGCAGTGTTCGGAGTTCACCTGTCCGAAGGTGACGAGTTCGGTGTCCGTCGGGTTGCGGCCGGCCTGGCGGCAGACGTCGAGGAGGTAGTCGATCTCTTCCCCGCTGAGCGCGAGGCCCATGGACTGGTTGGCCTCCACGAGGGCGTCTCGTCCGCGGGCGAGCACGTCGAAGACGCGTCCGCGGGCGGGCTCCTGCCGGTCGAAGAAGCCATCGAGGGAATCGTAGATCCCCTCGGTCATGCGGTCGAAGAAGACGGCGGCCGCGGCGCCGAGTCCGGCGGCGGACCAGGCCTTGCCCTGCGCGTCGCGCACGGTGAAGAGCACGCCGCGTTCCACGCGCCGCACGGATCCGGAGAGGCCGCAGTTGGTGAAAATGTCGTATGCCTTGGAGGCCCAGGGCGAGAGCGTTCCCTTGCGCGGCATCACATGGAAGAAGGCGCACCCGGGCTTCTCGAAGGCGCGGGCTTCGAGAAGCGCCTCCACGCGCGACCGGGACAGGGCGTCCAGCGGGGCGGCGAGATCGAGGAGGTAGACGAAGTGCGCGGAGACCGTCGCGTTCGCAAGACGGGGCTCGATGGCGGCGAGGCGGGACGCCAGGGCATCGATGCGGAAACCGGAGAAGGCCGGGCGGCCGGCCAGGATCGTCAGGTCCATGGGAGTACCTTGGAAGGAGGGTGGTGGGCGGAAGAAGGGTTTGTCCAGTATACCAGGCGCGCCGGAAGGTCTTCAATCCCGTCGGCCGGTCAGGGTGCGATTTCGACGGCGTGCGGCGTGGCCGTCGTGGGGATGGACGCGCGGACGGCGCCGGTGGCGGCGTCGTAGGCGAAGTCCGCCGGGAGGCCGTCGACCGTCAGGCGCGAAGGCTTCGCGGCGGCCCAGACGAGCAGGTCTCCGCCGTCGCGCAGGCCGAAGCGAAGGACGCCGTCGGGGCCGACCTGCTTGTCCAGCACGGCGCCGGCGGAATTGAACTTGTCCGCGAGGCCGATGGGGGCGAAGCCGCCTTCGACGGGTACGAAGCTGAAGAGCTCGAAGCCGAGCGGCGGCAGCTGGAAGGGAACCGTATCGTCGCGCCCCGTCCGGGCGAGGGTGCCGGCGTTGTGGGCGTACACGGCGAAATCGTCGCCTTCCAGCTCCTCCACATCCGCGGCGCAGGTGGTGCCGGAGGCGGGGCGGCGGCCGGCCTCGTCCTTGGCGTAGCGGGTGTGGAAGACGCCGACGATGCCGGCGCGGTCGTTCCGGTTGAAAATCTTGAAGGGGATGTCGTTCTCCAGCGTGTCCACGAAGAGACAGTCGCGGGTGGGGCGGCCGGCATCGCGGGCCCGGAGGATGGTGCCGTCGGAGCAGACGAGCTTGCGAAGCAGGGCGAAGTCGTGGCCGTCGGGCTTGTCCGAGACATACACGGGGCCGCCGCTCACGGCGCGGCCGGCGGCGTGGTAGGCGCCCATCCCGTGTCCCGACTGGAACATGTCCCAGTCCGGGAAGACGAACTCGCCGAACCAGAGCGAAATCTGGGCGTTGGCCACCAGGTGGAGGCCGTGCGACGCCGGATCGGCGGGCCAGAAATCGGTGAACGAGCGGGTCACGTTCGAAGCGAGCGTCTGGTAGATGACGTCGGTGGACTGCGACATGCAGTTGATCACGCGGCCTTGGAAGTGGGTGTTGGCCGCGCCTTCGAGGGCCTCGTGGTATCGGCGCATGAGTTCGACGCGCCCGCCGAGGCCGCGGGAGACGCCCTCGAGCGAGCCTTGGTTGTCCACCTTCACGCCGTCGACGCCCTGTTCCCGCAGGAAACGGTGGAAGTCGTGGTAGAAGCGGTGGATGTCCTCCGGGGCGACCACGCCGATGATGGGGCCGAAGGCGTTGTCGATGTCGGGCGTGTGGTGGCGGAGTCCGGGCGAGAACGAGCGCCGCTCGTCCACCACGCGGTACTGCGTGAAAGAGGCGGGGTCGATGCCGCCCCAGTAGCCTTCGAGGGCGTGCCAGACGATGAAGACAGAGACTCCGAATTCGCCCTTGGCCATGTCCGCCGTGGCACGGAGGCCGCCGGGGAACTTGTCGTTGGCCTCGAAGCCGGTGAGGCGGTTCTCGCCGGTGGCGGGGTTCTTTTCCATCGAGAGCCAGCCGTCGTCGAGGATGAGGAGGCGTGGGGGAACGCCGCCCCGGGCGAAACTTTCGAGTCCGGCCCGCACCTTGTCGTGGGAGACGTCGCCGTAGAAGGCGTCCCACGTGCACCAGCCAAAGTAGTCGACAAAATCGGGGACGGGCTTTTCGGAGCGGAGGCGGCCGCGATCCATGAAGTCGCGGATGCTGGTTGCGGAGGCGCGGACGAGGGCGTAGGGATCCTGGCCGACCGCCACGAAAAGCCCCTTTGCGGAGGCCGTCGCAATGGCGGGGTCGCCGCTTTCCGCCACGAGATGGAGCACGCCTTGGACGTCCCCTTCCATGGCGCAGTGGAAGGCGCCGTCGAGAAGCGGGAAGAAGGCGGCGCAGCGCCCGTCGGAGAGCTCGGCGAGCAGGAACTGCGTCTCGGGGGGGACGTCGGCCGCCGAGGTGCCGAACCGCGGCTTGTTCCACCACGGGTCGTAGCGATGGCAGAGGACGAAACGCTTCAACGCGGGGAAACGGCCGATCTCGAAGACGGCGCGATCGGAGGCCTTTTCGGCTTCGAAACGGAGGAAGACGCCGGTTCCGCCCGGATCGGAAATCGTTTGGACGGAGGCGGGAACGTCCGAAAGGAGGGTCAGTCCGTCGAAGACGAGGAGGCCGGCGGCGAGGGAGATGGCGGAGGTCATGCGGAATTCCTGGGTTGCGTTCGAAATCCTGGGGGAAACACGGTTGTCCAGTGTATGCCGAGTCATGGGGCGGAGCAAGGTCAAACAGGGCGGGTCCAGCGATTCGCGGGAGCGCCGATTTTGCGCATGTGTGAAACGGATTGCAAGGGGAGGCGCTTTGAGGGATAATAGCGATATGGATATTTTTGCAGAACAGGTGCGCCGTGCGGAGACCTACAGGGAGGCGATCGAAGCGCTTCCGCCTGAATTCCGCGAGGCGCCGCCCGCCGCCGCGCTCGTGCTCGGCTCGGGCTGGAGCGAGGCGCTGGAACGGCCGGGCGACCGTCTTCTGGCGCGGGTCCCCTACTCCGCCGTTCCCGGGCTCGGCGCCAGCACCGTCGCGGGCCATGCCGGGGAATTGCGCCTCTTCGAGCGCCACGGGTTGCGCGCGATGGCCTTCCAAGGCCGCCGGCACCGCTACGAAGGCGAAGGGTGGACCCCCGTGCTCGCGCCCGTGGAAATCGCCCGCAGGCTGGGCGCCCCCTCGCTTCTCCTCACGAACGCGGCGGGCGGCATCCGGGAGGATCTCTCGCCGGGGCGTTTGATGGCCCTTCGCGACCATATAAACCTCACGGGGCTCAATCCGCTCCAGGGCCCGGTCGTGCCGGGATGGGGGCCGCGATTCCCCGACATGTCCGAGGTGTACGACCCCGCCTTCCGCGCCGCCATGCGCGAACGGCTCCGGTCCGAAGGCGTCGAACTCTCCGAAGGCGTCTACGTCTACGTGGCGGGCCCGAGCTTCGAAACGCCCGCCGAGATTCGCGCCTTCCGCCGGCTCGACGGCGACGCCGTGGGGATGTCCACGGTTCCCGAGGCCATCGTGGCGCACGCCATCGGCATGCGCGTGGCGGCCGTCAGCTGCATCACCAACTTCGCCGCCGGCCTGGGCGGATGCCGTCTCGGCCACGAGGACGTGCTCGAAACCTCGCGCGACAGCCTGCCGCGCATGGGCGCCGTCCTGGACGCCTTCCTGCGCACGGTGGCGGAAAAAACGTGTCCAGCCGCAGAGGACGGAGTGCCATGAGTTCGCCTGCCAAGTTCGAAAAACGCTTCCTGCGCAAAGTGCGCGGCGAGGGGCGGCGCCGTCCGAAGAACCTCGTCTTCACCGCCCTGGGACGCGAGCGCACCTTCCAGGCCTACGACATCGAGGACGACACCTTCGTGCTCGAGAAGGACATCTGGCGTGCGCCGCATGACAACGCCCCCATCCTCGTGGTGGCCAAGTCCGTCCTCTCCCCCTCCGCCCCCGGGCACATCTTCACCCTCACCTCCGGCAACCACAGCGTGGCCGCGCTCCCGCTTCTCTCCGGCAAGTTCTGGGACCTCGGCGGCCTGCCGCCCGAGAAGCGCAGCGAAGCGCTGAAGAATGCCGTCGTCTGCTCGAACCTCGTGGACGGCCGCATCGAAATCTCGCAGCGCGATGTTCCGATGGAGACCGTCGTGGACGCCGACTCCTGGTTGCGCTCCCACGGCTGGTCGCTCGCGGACGTGGTGCTGGCGGACCGCAAGGACGCCACTCTCGAACACTACCGCCGCCAAGGCCAGGAGTGGCGCATCAAGCCGCTTGCCTGGACGCGCAAGGAGATGGAGGCCGTGCTCGCCGCCGAACGCACCCGCATCCACTCCGCCCTCCGCTACTACCGAAACGTGAAGGGCGTCCACTTCCTCACCTTCCCGGAATTCGCCCGCCTGCGCAGGATGGTTTCCGAAGATTTCGAAGCCTTCCGCGCCTGCCTCTCCGAAATCGCCGGCGTGCTCGAAGGCGCAAGCGTCTCGTTCCTGCGCGACCCGAAGCACTACGGCCACCACGAGGTGGAACTCTTCGGCGTGCGGCCCGCCTTCGCCCAGGAGGCCCTCGTCCCCGCCCTCGAGGAAATCGAGGCCGAATCCCGCGAAGGAAGCCTCTCCCCCGCCATGGCCGCCGTGCTCATGGACAACGTCCTGCTCGCCTATCGCAACGCCCTCGAAACCCCTGCGCTGGCCGACGAATCCTCCGACGAATTCGTCGAAACGCTCTATCGGCACCTGACCGGCGAGGTCTACCTGAGCACCCCCGGCCAGGTGCTCCCCGCCTTCGACGGCCGCCTCTCCGCCCTCCCCGGCGCCACCTACAGCCACGGCCGCCCCGACTACCACCCCGGCGTCGACCCCCGCACGCTCGCCATCCTCAACTACATCGACTCGCTCCTCAGCCACAACGAGTCCATCGAGTACGCCAACGTCTACGAACTCCGCACCGACGACCCCCTCGCGATCGAACGCGGCCAGACGCGCGAAATCGTCTACAAGACCAATCGCGGCCCGCTCTGCAAGCGGCTCATCGAGAAGCGCCTCTCCCACTCCGGCACGGGCTATGGATGCTACGTCCTCGCCCGCGTCCAGGCCTTCCAGGCCCTCGGCGTGGCCTACGGCGACCACCACCTGCTCTCCCGCCACGACGGCCACATGGGCGACTTCCACTTCTACGTCCGCCAGCACTACCCCGGCGAAGCCTTCGGATCGCTTCCCCAGCAGCGCTTCCTCAAGAGCGGCGAGGTCGCCGACGGCGCCGAGGACCCCGAAATCGTCCTCGCCGTGGCGGCTCTCATGGGCACCGCGGCCGCACAGAACCTCGTCGTGAAACGCTACGTCTCCAAGGTCGGATCCGTCTGCTTCGGCGAAGGCAAGGAGATCATCGAATTCGCCTACGACGTGAACCAGGGGCGCGAAATGCCCGTGAGAGTCCGCCTCTGCTCCGTGCGCGGCACCCTCGGATGGCCCGACTTCGCGCAGACCGAGGAAAACCTCCAGACCTGCTTCGACATCTACATGACCTCCTTCGCGCGCGCCATGGTGAACTACCTCGCCAAGCATCCCTCCGTGACGCTCCTGCAAATCGCCGACCGCTTCTGGGAAGGCTTCTCGCGAACCACCCGCGAACTCCACTTGAACTACACCTGCCAGTACGACCAGTTCGACCAGTTCGATCCCGGCACCCGGACGATCTTCAAGTTCAAGGAAAAATGGAGCTTCGCGCTCTGGGCCCTTGGACAACAGTTCCATCGCCTTCCCAAACTCCGGGAAATGTTCTACCTTCGCCTTCGCGCGCTCCTCGCCGCCGACCAGGCGCAGAAGACGCAAGCCGGAGAAACACGCTAACCCATCAGCCCCAAGGCATCGCATGGCTGGAAACCGGAAACCCCCTATGGACGAAACCCACGCTCCCAAAGCCAAATCACGGCGGACGCCGAGCAAACACGGCGGACGCTTCGCCCGAGTCACCGCCTGGCTGATCTTCCTGGGCGTTACCATCGGCTACCTCGTCCTGCGCACGAACGGGAAGTCGGACCTGGTGGACTTTGTCCACCGCTTCGTCCTCCGCGACATGCCCACGGTCCGCTTCGATCCGCCAAACCTCGACGCCTTCATGGAAGTTCGCGGCACCCATCTCGAAATCCTCTGGCACGGCGTCGCCGAGTTCGCCATCAAAAACTTCTCCGAACGCCGCGCGGACCGCTTGCTGAAAACCTTGAGCTGCGTCTGCGGCGGCCTCTCCGCCTCGTTGCTCTTCGCGTCGGTGCGTTGCATGATCCTGCTCTTCCTCCGCGGCACCTATCACAAAGCCAAGTCCCGCAAGGTCGCCGCATGGATCGGCGGCGTCGTGGCCGCCGGCGTCCTCGCCGTGAACCAGCCCGCGTGGATCGCCGTCGGCTGGCTGCGCCCCGAACTCTTCGACCTCGCCATCATGATGGTCGCCGTCTACTCGTTCGTCTACGCCGCCGCCACAGGGCGATCCCGCTATCTCTGCGTCTACGCATTCCTCTACGGGCTCATGCTCTTCGAGACCGGCGACCTCATCCGCCTGCTCCCGTTCTTCCTCGTCTTCACCCTCGTCCTCCTCGCCCGCATGGGCCAGGCGCACCTTCGTCAAGTGCTGATCCTCGGCGGCCTCTTCCTCCTCGGCGCCTGCCTCTACCTCGGACTCGTCTGGATCGAAGTCGAAAGCGGCCAAATCGACTTCACCACCGCCATGTCCGACACCAACCCCTGCTGGTTCGCCGTCGTGCGCCATGTGAAAAACCATGTCATCCGCTGGCCGAAACAGTCCGTTCACATGCTCTCCATCATGATGGCCATCGCCCCCTGGCTTGTGACCGTCGCCCTTGGCGCCTGGACGCTCGGCCGCCCGCCCCGCGAATCGGACATCCTCCTCCATCTCCTGCTCGCCGCCACCGTCGTAGTCGGCATTTCCGACTGGTCGATGTCCCCCTGGGGCATGATCGGCCCCATGATCAAGAAAGGCGAGGCCCTCCCCCTCCCCTGTCTCGCCCAGGCGCTCATGGCCTCGACCTGCGGCTATCTCGTGGCCTGGGGCATCCTCCAGTCCGGAGGCAGCCTCATAAGCCGCGCCCCCGCCACCGAAGCCACCCGCGACGAGGCCGACGACGACCCCGACGCCTACTACCGCTCCCTCCACCTCCGCCTCGTCCATTATTTCGGCCGCCTCCTCGCCTGGGGCCTCCTGGCCTTCGTGGCCTACACCGGTCTCATGAACAGCCGCGGACGCGTCCGCTACGGCCTCATCGACGATCAGAAGGAGGACGCCATCAACATGAAGTTCTTCAGCCCCCGGACGTAACGAACCACGCTCCATGCCGTCCTCCCCTGCCCTTTCCGACGCCCCCCCAAACGCACGGCGCTGGACGCTCGCCCTCGAACGCAGCTCGCGCCCCCCCTCCATGGCCCTCTTCCGCGGCCTGGAGTGCGTCGCCGGACGCGGCTTCCCGTCCATGGCGGCCCACGGCGCCACCGCCTGGGCCGGCGCCCTCCGCGACCTGCTCGACGAAACCGGCGTGCGCCCCTCGGAGCTCGCCCTCCTCGCCGTCGGGCTCGGCCCCGGCTCGTTCTCCGGCACCCGCTCCGCCATCGCCTTCCTCCACGGCGTCGGACTCCCCGCCCGCATCCCCCTCGCCGGCGTCGGCAGCGCCGCAGCCGCCGCCTTCGCAGCCGCACGCGCACTCCCCGCCGGACACACCGTGGCCGTCGCAGGAGACGCCCGCCGCAGCCGCTGGTGGCGCGCCACCTTCACCACCCTCGACGCGCCCGGCACCCCCTTCGGACGCCTCCTCCGCCGCGCACTCCCCGACCCCGTCCCGCCGTCGCACGACGCCTCGGACTTCTCGCTCGTCCACCCGGACGTCCCGTCGCTGCGCTCAGGCGTCCCCGACGGCGCCACGTGGCTCGAAATCGAAACCCTCGTCGCCCCCGCCCTCGCGTCGGCACTGACCGTCCCCACCGCCCGCCACGTCGGCGAGCTCGTCCTGTCCGAACCCGCCGCCGCGCTCCCCGCCCCCCTCCCCATCTACCTCCAGCCCGCCCTGCTCCCTCCCAAACGCTGATCCCGCCGCAAAAAAAACGGCGCGCCGTTTTTTTTGCCACCTTCGACCCGACCATGACCACCCTCCGGCGACATCCAGGAACTCGCGGGACGACGACGGCCCTCCTCCCGCTCGCCGTCGCCGCCGCCTGGTTTCTGGCGTCGCCCCGACCCCTTCCGGCCGCCGCCACCTACCAACCCTTCGCCCACCACGGCCTCGTGCGCGCCCGGGCCGACCTCTTCCCCGATGCCACGCGCTTCTCCGCCACGCTCCTCCCGACGGACGACGCCTCCCCCGAAGCCGCCGCGCCTGCCGCCTTCGCCGCCGCCACCCGGGACGCGGACACACTGACCCTCCTCGTCGGCGGATGGCCCATCCTCCCCCCGGGACGCTATGCCATCCAAATCCAGGGCTTTGCCGCCAACGGGGGCGAAGCCGGATCGCTCGTCGTCCCCGACGCCGTGGAACTCGCCCCGCGCCGCATCGACGTGGCCTTGGTGCTGGACGATTCCCACAGCATGCGCCACACCGACCCCTCCCGGCTCCGCATCGAGGCCGCGCGCGTCTTCGCCCGCATCGCCGCCACCCGCGGCGACGTCGCCACCCTCTCCATCGTCGGCTTCAGCCGCCGCCCCCGCCTGCTTCTCCCGCCCTCCCCGCCCGGCGATGCCGCCGCCCTCGATGCCGCGCTCGCCAGGCTCTCCGCCAGCGGCAGCACGGACCTCGACGCCGCCCTCATCCTCGCCGCGTCGGAACTCGCCAGGCTTCCCGCCGATTCCCGCAAGGTGCTCGTCGTGCTCTCGGACGGCCGCGACGAACCCGGCGAGTACGCGAACGCCCACCTCCGCTGCGTCGCGCTCCGCTGGCCCATCTACACCGTCGGCTTCTCGGAGGACATCGACGAGGCCACGCTCCGCCGCATCGCCGACTCCACCGGCGGCACTTTCCATCGCGCCGACTCCTCCGGGCAACTCGCCGCCATCTTCACGAAAATCGCCCGCGACCTCCACCGCAACGTCTCCCTCGGCGAATGGCCCGCCGGAGAAGGCACGTCCGTCACGATCCCCGTGGACGACACCGTCCGCTCGCTCTCCCTGACCCTGCTCGACCAGGAACCCGGCGCAGCCTGCTCCCTGATCGACCCTGTCGGCGTCTCCCGCGCCATGGCCTGTCTCCCCGGCGCCCGCGACGACGTCGCAGAGATCTTCGCCCCCGCCGCCGGCGAATGGACCCTCCGCGGCATCCATGGCCACGGCATCCTCTCCGTCCAGGCCGCAAGCGACCTCGAACTCGTCGCCATCCCCCCCGCCGACACCCCCGTCCGACCCGGCGACCCCCTCGCCCTCTCGTGCGTGCTCCTCTCCGCCGACGGCCCCGTCCCCGGCGCCACCCTCGTCGCCCGCCTCGATCCGCACGCCACGGACTCCCGCCTCCCCGAATGGCCCGACACACCCTTCCCCCTCCGCGACGACGGACAGGATGGAGACATCGCTCCATCCGACGGCGTCTATGCCCTCCGCCTCCCTGCCCCGGCCGCAGGCTCCGGCACCCTGCGCTTCCTCGCCACAGGCCATACCCAGGCGGGCTTCGCCTTCGAACGCCACGACTCGCTCCCCCTCTCCGTTCTCGACCCCGCTCCACCTCCCAACCTCCCCGGCATCGCCTGGCTCTCCCCGCGCCTCCCCGATCCCCTGCCCTCCCCGCGCGGCATCCGATCCACCCTCCCCGCCCCCCTTCCCGAAAGCCGCTTCCCGCCACGCGTCCTCTCCTCCCGCCTCGACAACCCTTCCACCCCCCTCCCCGCCGCCCGGAACCTCCTGCCCCTCCCCGCCACGACGCCCCCTCCCCTCCACCTTTCGTTCCCGCCCCCCACGCCCATCGGAGAGCTCCTTCCTCCGCCCGAGTTCCTCCCCGTCGCCCCGGACCCGTCGTTCTTCGAACGCTACAACTGGCTCCACATCCTCCTGCTCGTCTGCCTGCTCGCCCTCATCGCCTTCTTCCTCGTCCACCGGATGACGAAGCTCAAGGGCCGGCACGGACGGATGCTCAAGTACTTCGTGGGTTCCGTCGCCGCACACGCCCTCCTGCTCCTGCTCACGCTGGACTTGCTCGTGCAAGTGCGCGCCGTCGAGCTCGAGGACATCTCGCCCGGACTCGCCGTCTCCCTCGAAGCCCTGGAAGGCGCCACCGGAGTGCGCCTCGCCCCGCCCGGCCCCATCGCCGGCATCCGGGAACAGGAGCGCCAAACCACGCTCGAACGCGTCGAGGCGCGCATCGCCCGGGAAAACGAACGCCGTCGCGCCACACGCCATCCCGACCTCCCCACGCCGGAAACCTCCCTCCCCGCCCCCCACCTCGAAAACGGGGAAGTGCCGTCCGGCACCCTCGCGCATCTCGAATCGAAAATTCCAGACGTCCCGCCCGAATCGGACCTCCCCTCCCCGCACGAGACGTCCGCAACCATCGTCCCGCACCTCGCGGAACCTTCGGAGCCCGGCGATACGCCCGTGGCCCGTGCAACGGACTTCGCACGCCTCGAAGCCGCCCGCTCCGGCAACGACGTTCCCCACCCCTCTCCCACCATCCTGCCCGACGCATCGGAAGCCTTGGACAACGCCGCGATCGAAGCCCCCACCTTCGACGTCGCACATCGCAACCCGGCCCCCCTCCAGCAACTCGGACCCGCCGCTGCCGCAAAAGCCACGGACGTCGCATGGCTCGACCTCCCGGACGCACCCTCCCACACCCCCGCTTCCATCGCTCTCGCCTTGCACCGCGCCGACCCCGGCGCGGACGGCGGCTCCGCCTCCATCCGCACAGCCAGCGTGGCACGCCGCGAAACACCCCGCTCCGCAGGCGGCGCCACACGCAACGCGCCGAACTCCTCCCGCGCTTCCCTCCCGGACGCGCCGATCGCTCCGTCCGGAGGCGCTCCCGACGCCCCCGTCTTCGCCGACGCGGGCGACGCGCACGCCGCGCACGCCAGCCTCCGCGCCATCGCGCCCGGCGGAGCCGCAGGCGTCCCGGACGTGGCACGGCTCGACCTTCCAGCCGCGCCAGCACACGCCGACACCTCCGCCGCACCCGCGCAACATCGCGCCGACCCCGGCGCGGACGGCGGCTCCGCCTCCATCCGCACAGCCAGCGTGGCACGCCGCGAAACACCCCGCTCCGCAGGCGGCGCCGCACGCAACGCGCCGAACTCCTCCCGCGCTTCCCTCCCGGACGCGCCGATCGCTCCGTCCGGAGGCGCTCCCGACGCCCCCGTCTTCGCCGACGCGGGCGACGCTCCCGCCGCGCACTCCAGCCTCCGAGCCATCGCGCCCGGCGGAGCCGCAGGCGTCCCGGACGTGGCACGGCTCGACCTTCCAGCCGCGCCAGCACACGCCGACACCTCCGCCGCACCCGCGCAACATCGCGCCGACCCCGGCGCGGACGGCGGCTCCGCCTCCATCCGAACCGCCAGCGTGGCACGCCGCGAAACACCCCGCTCCGCAGGCGGCGCCGCACGCAACGCGCCGAACTCCTCCCGCGCTTCCCTCCCGGACGCGCCGATCGCTCCGTCCGGAGGCGCTCCCGACGCCCCCGTCTTCGCCGACGCGGGCGACGCTCCCGCCGCACACGCCAGCCTCCGAGCCATCGCGCCCGGCGGAGCCGCAGGCGTCCCGGACGTGGCACGGCTCGACCTTCCAGCCGCGCCAGCACACGCCGACACCTCCGCCGCACCCGCGCAACATCGCGCCGACCCCGGCGCGGACGGCGGCTCCGCCTCCATCCGAACCGCCAGCGTGGCACGCCGCGAAACACCCCGCTCCGCAGGCGGCGCCGCACGCAACGCGCCGAACTCCTCCCGCGCTTCCCTCCCGGACGCGCCGATCGCTCCGTCCGGAGGCGCTCCCGACGCCCCCGTCTTCGCCGACGCGGGCGACGCTCCCGCCGCGCACTCCAGCCTCCGAGCCATCGCGCCCGGCGGAGCCGCGGGCGTCCCGGACGTCGCACGGCTCGACCTTCCAGCCGCGCCAGCACACGCCGCCACCTCCGTCGCACCCGCGCAACATCGCGCCGACCCCGGCGCGGACGGCGGCTCCGCCTCCATCCGCACAGCCAGCGTGGCACGCCGCGAAACACCCCGGCTCCGCAGCGGCACGCACGGCGCATCACGCCTCTCCCGCGCCGCCCTTCCGGAAGCGACGGCCGGCACCCTCGGCACGGCCCCCCCGCCGCCGCTCCCCGATGTCGAGGACGACGCCCCTCCCGCCCCAGGCCCGCTCCGGGAAATTGCCGGTGGCGATTTCGCGATATCCATCGGCGAAGGAGGGCGAGGCTCCGTCCGCACCACCATCGGAATGGCCCGCTATGGCGGGGACTGGGATTGCGCGCGTTCGGCGATGATGTTCCTCGGCCACCAACTCAAGGAACGAACCCGCCTCGCCTTCATCGCAAACGACTCCGTAATCGCCCTGGACAGTCCGGACCTCTCCAAACTGCCCTTCGTGTACCTCACCGGCCATAACGACTTCCGCTTCACCGACGCGGAAATCGCAAACCTCCGCGCCTACCTCCACGCCGGCGGCCACCTCTGGGCGGACGACTCCACCCACTTCAACGACGACTCTTTCGACACCGCCTTCCGCCGCGAAATCGCCCGCGTCCTCCCCGATGCGCCCCTCGTGCGGCTCGGCCCCGAATTCGCCGGCTTCCACACGGGCTACGACCTCTCCAACGGCTACAAAGGCTATGCCATCCCCCCCGGCGACAAGTACCGTCTCGACTACATCGAAGGCATCGCCATCGGCGGCCGTGTCGCAGTGGTCTACACCCGCAACGACTACGGCGACGGCCTCAACATCGACGCGCACACCCATCCGCTCAAGGTCTCCCTCACCGACCTCTCCCCCGCCGAAATGCAGGAAGGCGCCACGCGCATGGGCATCAACCTCGCCCTCTATTTCCTCACCTCCGCCGACACGCGCACCGCGAAGTTCGTCGACCGTACCTCCGCGACCCTGCGCAACGCGAAAGACCCCTCCCTGCCCGTCGCGCCAGAAGGCTCCGCACGGCCATGGGCGAACCTCGTCGAAGGCCCGTGGGAACACGAGCCCTGGAGCGATGCCGGAACCCGAAACGCGGGCGGTGGCGTGGCAACGCTCGACTTCACCCTCGGCAAGAACGAGAAGGTGGCGTTCTCCACCGTGTGCGAGCCCGCACTGGCCATCTCGACGCGTGACGCGCTCGTGGCCGACGTGACAAGCGACCTGCAGTGCGCGGCGCGCATCGCCGTCGGCCTCGAAATCGGCGGCCGATACTTCGAATCGACCCCCGCCTTCGTGAAGCCCGGAAGCAACGTCGTGGTCTTCCACTGCGGCGAAGCCACCTTCAAGAGCGAGGCGGGGAACTGGAATTACGCCGACCCTCTCCCCTCCCCCGCCTCCGTGTCGAAACTCACGCTGCTCGTCTACTCCCCCTCCTCCGGCCGCATCCACCTCCGGAACGCCCGGATCATCGAGACCGCACGGGATCCCTGATGGCCGGCGCACGATGCGCCGGCCTCCGATTCTGCGGCGACGGAAGCGGAAGGCGGCTCAGGGGAAGACCACGTCGAGCGCGGCATCCGCAACCCGGATGTCGCATGCCGCGTCGGAGCCAGCCACCCGCACCGACGCAAAGGTTCCGCGAATCGCCGCGGCCTCGACCACGCGGAACGCGCCATGGGGCGCCATGCCCTCCGGCACGACGATTTCCAGCACGGTGGCGGCTTCGTCGTCGATGGAGAGGACGCCCGTCCCCTCCGTGGTTCCGGCGAGCTGCAAGAGGGCGGCATCCGCGTCCGTCCCAAGCGTCGCGCGCAAGACCGACTCCTTGCCTTCGCCCGCGTTGGCGAGGACGAGGTCGACGTCCGTCATCGCGGCGCCGCCCTCCACTTCGAGCCGGCCCGCGTTCCGGAAGAGAAGGCGGCGGCCTTCGGCGTTTCCGGTTGAATTGCGGTAGGCGAACGCGCCCGAGACCCTTGCGGTCGCACCCGGACGGTTCTCGATGCGCGAACTGGTCGCATCCGCCTTGTAGAAGCTGCCTTCCCCGGCGCTGTTCGGCAGGCGTTCCAGCACCGCGCCATCCGTGAGCCGAAGATCCCCGAAATTGTCGATGCCGGTGAACCCGCCGTGATTCCCTTGGACGGAGAGCCGCCCGCCGAGGATGAATTCGCCCTGGTTGGAGACCTTCGCTTCGCGGTTGTTGAAGGGATGGCCGGAGCCGTTGGTCGCAGGTGGCCACCTCGAGCGCGGCAATCGGATTGGACGCTGAAGACGGAGCCTGCGGCATTCTCGACCGTCGCCTGGCTGCCCACGAGGCGGAAGGCGCCGCCCGGCGTGATCGTGAACGAGGCGGCGGAGGTTCCGTCGCCGTTGACCAGGCGGCGCTTCCCGCATCCGTTGGGATGGGGTCCAGCCGAAGCGGACCGGCCTGGTGCTGTCGGAACCGGTCACCGACAGGGTGCCGACGTTCGCCAGTTCGTCCTCCGATCCCCAGGCGGCGGCGTGGCCGATCTGCGACGGCGCCTCGAAGACCGCCTCGCCGGAGTTGCGGAAGCGCTGGAGCGCGAGGTGGCAGCCCTTGCCCAGCGAAAACGTCCCGGAGGTGATGAAGTGCGGAATCCAGAGGCCGCGGCCGGTGGAGGACATGAAGCCGATGATCGCACCGTCGCGCATCCGCCAGATGCCTCGGTTCCGGATCGCGCGGGAACCGACGTTGTTGCCGTCCGCCGCCCAGTCGAAGAGGATGGAGGCGCCGTCCTGGTCGACTTCGCCGTTCTCCGTGTTCTCGACCAGCGCATTGCCCTGGGCGGCCGCGATAGCGGAGGAGCGTCTCCTGCGAAACGGGCTGGAGGATGGCGTCCGGGACACCTTCGACGGTCACGCGCGGCATGGAGGCGGTATCCGCGCCCGCCCTCGAGGGACGTGCACCCCCACGATGCCCATCCGGGCCTTGACCTCGGCGCCCGTGCCGGTGCCGACGAGACGGACGCGGGGAACGAAGGTGTAGCCCGAGCCGGAGGAATGGAGGACCAGGCGGCTCAAGGCGCCGCTCGCTTCGTCGATGAACGCCTGGGCCGCGGGCGGCGTGCCGCCGTAGAGATCCGGCGGATCGAATTCCACGCGCGGGGGCTCGGCGAAGCCGGAGCCGAGGCGGACGATTTCAAGCGACTCGACGCCGAGGATCGCCTCCGCCCGCGCACCTTCCCCGGCGCCACCTTCGAAGACAAGCTCCGGGCGGGAGGGAACGCCGGTGCCTCCCCGGACAACCGCCACGCCCGCGACCGCCCCCGAACCTCCAAGGCAAAGCGCGCGGTCGATGGCGAACTGGAACGAAAGGCTGTCGATCGCAACCGGCTGCCCCGCCGTGTGGAGCCCGCCTGCGATGTCGGGCGAGAAGGGCTTCGGCTCGCGTTCGCCACGGATGCGAAGCGGCGCGGCGAGCACGGCGCCGTATCGGGGATTGCGGCCGCCCCGCACGAGTTGCCAGAGCGGCATGGCCGAGTCCGGCGCAGGCGCGGCGGGAAGCGCGATCGCCGGGGGCTGATAGTAGAACGGCATCTCGATGTCGACCTCGTCGCCCATCGTCATGCGCTCGGATTCCTGCTCGGGATGCGCCTCCCACGGCTCGAGGGAGAGGCGATAGGAGTTGCCGGGCTTGTAGTCGAGATAGGGCGCGAAGACCTCGCCATCGAGCACCGACCATTGCGCGACGTTGATGTCCCGGTCGTCCGTCCGCCCCTTGTGGACCTTGAGAATCCGGTAGTGGCGGACGGACAGGCAGCGCCGGTAGGGCGCGATGCCAAGCGGGTCGGCGGGCTCGCAATCGCCGACGAGGAGGGCTTCGACCTCGAGACGCTGCGCGGCGGGTTCGCGGGCGGCGGCGCGTTCGCGCCAGGCGGCAACGCGCAGGCGGGCGTCCGGAAGCGACAGGGTCCGCCCGAGGAAAGCGATGGACTCCAGACGCCCCGGCCAATTCGCGCCACCGTCCGCGACATCGCCCAGCGTAAGCGGAGCGGGTTGCCAGGATCGCGGGGAGAGCGCGGACGAGGCCGCGCCGGAGCCACCTTCGGCATCGCGCTCCAAGCCCGCCGGGAGAAGCACGCGTTTCCCGTCCGCCGCGACACGGAGGCCCTCCGCGCCGGAAACGGACACCGCCAGATGCACCGGCCGGCCGGCCGAAAGCGCCACGGGGAGCTCGAACGGATCCGCATGGCCGCGAAGCGAAAGGCGGAGACGGTCGCCCAGTTGCACAAGGCGCAGGTTTTCGCCGAAATCCAGGATCGCCCCGGGATGGGCGAGCGATGCGACGCTCGGCGCCAGCACGAGTTCGAACGAGGCGGCATCCGCCGCATGCGCGGCTTCCAGCCAGCGCCCGGCGGCGCCGTCGGGGACAAAGGCCCCGTCGTCCAGGTCGAGCAGGAAGCCTTGCGCGAGGCAGGCCGACCGGAGAAAGCGCCCGCCGCACTGGGTCACGGCGCCGGAGCCGGGATCGACAAGCTGGTTGTCGGTGGTGCCGTCCGTCCAGGCATAGACCGTCCCCGTCCTGTCGGGACGGACCCCTTCGGGCGGTTCTTCGATTTCGGGAAGGGGGTCGGGCTCCTTCGCGAGCCAGGCGGGCGGACCGTCGGGCTGGACCCAGGCATCGGGCCAGTAATCGCCCCGCTCGTTGCGCGAGACCTTCACCCAGCGCTCGATGTCGCGGAAATCCCCGGTGAACTTGCCGAAGTAGACCTCGACGCCCGCCGCGACCTCGTTGGGAATCTTGCCCTCCTCCGCGCTCCAGCTCCAGCGGCTGAAGGGCGAGGAAAGGACCAGGAAGCGCGGATGATTGCTCCAGCGGGGATGATACATCTCCTCGTTGCCCTTGAGTTCGAGGCCCGGCGACTTGTCGAAGCGGACGCCCCAGCTGCCGCCCTTCCCGGATCGATCGGTCGTGAAGCAGAAATGGATGCTGCGGTGGTTGCCGGTGAAGACCCACGAGCGAAGCGAATCGTCGGGGCACATGGCAGGCCAGCACCCGCCGGCGCGCTGGGCGAAGTGCGAGTTCGGAAGGAAGAAGACGCCCTGGGGCGAATTGCCGCCGTCGCCGCCGCCGGAAGCCGCGCGACCGTCGCCGTTCAGCATGAAGTGATGGCATCCCGTCTTGTCCCAGACGAGCTCCGAAACGGTCGGATCGTCGAGGCGATGGCGCATGATGGCGAGGGCCTGACGGTCTCCCCGGGCGACCTTCTCGCGCACGTAGACCCACTCCACATGGTCGCGGGGATCTTCCCAGACATCCATGAATTCGACATCGCCGAGAATCTTCCGGGGAGTCCCGCCGGTGAAATCCACGATGAAAACCCCGCCCTTTTCCGCATCGCCGTAGACCACGCGCGTGCCGTCGTCGGTAAGGAGCGGCTTGATGTACCGCGACGGCTCCGCAAGAATCGTCCGTTCGCCGAGGCCGTCCTCGGTGTCGAAGCCCATGAGGACCATCGTGGGCTTTTCCGAATAGGGGCAGGCGGTCGGGCCGGCATCCTGGACCCAGACCACCTTCACCGGACGCCCCTCGGAGAGGGCCTTCAGGTCTTCCGCGACGGAAGCGGCATCCTGCGGGACGGCGGCAAGCGGCAGGACAAGACAAAGAAAAACCAGGGGGAAGACGTTCATGGGGGAAAAGAGAGCAAAAAGCATGCCCGCGACTTCGTGCCTGAGGAATCGGCAATCGTCCGTCTTATTACTAACCCGGCCACAAATAGCGTTGCTCACGGAGATTCAGGCATTGGGAGCTGGAATTTGGAGTTGGGAAAGGGGCATGGACATTCCTGTCCGTGTCACGGGTTGGAAAACCCGTGCCCCTGTTTTGCAGTATGAATTGTGGCCGAGTTAGTACTTCTTCCTTGTTTCGTAATCGGTTAGCGGCAGGGGGTGAGGGGGCGATGCAATTCAAGTGCGAGGGGTAGCAAAAAAATCGTGTTTTTTGTGTTTGCACGAACGTTTGTAATATGATCCTGGCCAACTTTGTTCCGTTGACAACCTTCGCATAGGTTTGCAACAATCAGTTCCACATTCTTCACGTTGTTTGCCAGGGAGGCAGTTGTCCATGAATTCGCGCCGTTTGTTCTCCAGGTTTGCCTGTTCGGTCATCGCGACAGCCGCATGCGTCGGCATCGCCAGCGCCGCTTCGCCCGTCGATGTGGACGGCCTCACGCTCTGGCTCGACGCCAATGACTTCGCAAAGTACCCAACCGGCACAAAGGTGCCTTCCTGGACGGACAAGGCGAGCAGCCTTCCTTTCACGCAGGGCACCGATTCCGTGCGACCGACCGTGAACAAGGAAGGTCCAAACAACAAGACGGTCGTCCACTTCGAGCGCCCGAACCCCGGCAACCCGAAGCAGACGCAGTATCTCGAGTGCCAGAACAATACCTTGAAGACCCTCTTCCAGGCACCCCACACATCGTTTGCAGTCGCGCGCGGCACGGCTGCCGGCGGCAACGGCGGCAAGGAGAACGCCACGTACGTCTACGCGTTGCCGGGCTACCACAGCGGCCTCCAGTTCTGGGCGGACGGCGGAAACAACCTGGTCCCACCCACGCAGGCTGGCGCAATCCGCTGGCTGTCCAACTCGTCGGGCGGCAATGTCGATGGGAACTTCGACCTCCGTGCGTCCTACACGGCAGGCGAGTACATCATGCTCTCGGCCGTCGTCAATGGCTATAGCTACAATACCCCCGGCGTATCGCTGGACGTCTTCATCAACAACGAGCCCGTCAATTCCGGCAGCAATGCCGGCAAGTACCTCTACAAGCAGACCAGCGAGTGCGCCCTCGTGCGCATCGGCGCTTCGAACAACAGCGCCGACTGGTCCGGCGGCCTGAACGGCGACATCGCCGAAATCCTCGTCTTCAACCGCGTGCTTTCCGAGGCGGAACAGAGAACCGTCTGGAAATACCTCGCCAACAAATGGGGGCTCGTCGGCTTCGCGATCGGGAACCCCGTGACCCACAGCCCGCTTTACATTTCATCCGGCACGGTCTCCATCATCTCCCATCCCGAAATCGTCGAGGGCATGGAATACCAGCTCTCCCTCGAGGCAGAGGCAGACAATCTTTCAGAGGCAGACTGGATGGCGTCCTCCACCCCGTTCCCGGAAACCTACTCCTTCCCCACCCCGGCCGAGGATGGCGACGTGACCATCTATCTTTGGACGCGCACCACGGGCGAAAACGCCGGGACGAACTCCGCCCCCGCGACCATCGCATACACCACGGTCGCCCCGACCGCCGTCGCCAAGGACATCTCGATCGCGATCGACAGCGTAACCGGATATCCGCTTTCCGCTTCCGAAATCGACAATGGCTCCTCCGACGCAACCGGCATCTATTCGCTCTCGGTTGATCCCGGCGTCATCCGCTTCGCGACCAACGTGACGCTCACCGTGATGAACAACGCGGGCCTCGCCTCCACCGCGACCGCGCACGTGTCCATCTCCTCTCTCCTCGACATCCACGTGGAGACGGACGGCAATGACGGCCTTGGCGACGGTTCCGCAGGATCTCCCTTCGCCACCATCTCCCATGCGATCGACGTCGCGAACAACGCGAACGACGGCAACTTCCGCACGGTCTACGTCGGCGAAGGCACCTTCTCCGCCGCTTCCGGCGAAGTGTTCCCGTACACCGTCTCCAACAACGTGGCGATCGCCGGTTCCGGCATCGGGCGCACGATCGTCGATGGCAACCGCACCGGCAACTTCATGAACCTCGTCGCCTCCACGACACCATCCCGCATCGCCGGCCTCTCGCTCCGCCGCGCGCAGCGCTACGCGATCAACGCCGAGTCCTGGGGCGGCGTCATCGAGGACTGCGAGATCAGCGACATCTCGAACACCTACAATTTCATCTTCGTGAACGAAGCTTCCGCGCGCGACTTCACCCTGAGCGGACTCGTCGTGACCAACATCACGGGCTCGACTTCATCGAAGCAGCTCATGGATCTGCGCGGCGCGACTGGCGGACTGCTCACGATCACGAACTGCTTCTTCGACAACATCTCCACGCCAAACGCGGCGTGGCAGCATGGCGGCAACATCCGCATCATGGGTTCGATAAAAGTTCAAACCGCCGGCTGGAATTCGGAAGTTGTCGACACCGTCTTCGCGAATTTCACGGCCCCCGGCGGCAACCATGGGGAAGGTTCCTGCATCATGTACGGCAAGACGGCCGACTACGGCTACCATCGGATCGACCGTTGCGTCTTCCACGACATCGACTTCACCAACAACGGCGAAGTGTTCATCGGCGGCGACAATGCGAACGCCACCGGCCAGACGCTGGAGATCTGCAACAGCCTCTTCTACAACATCCACTTCAAGAACAACGGGCCGAGCTACACGTCGAGCGCAGTCGGCGGATTCCGCGTCGCCCCGATCGTCTACAACTGCACCTTCCACAATGTCGACACCGTGGTGCGCCCGTTCACCGGTTCGGCCCTCAAGGTGTACAACTCCAGCATCAGCGACTGCGCCCACCTCGCGATGGCGAACAACCCCACGACGTACGTCTACCTCAACAACGTGAACGTCTGCAACACGGGCGACGCCTCGAACTACAGCGCAGCGAACAGCTCGAACGTGACTTCGTACGACCCCTACTACAAGAACGCGTCTTCCGCGAACTTCAAGCTCAAGCCCCTGAGCCTGCTCGTCGACGCCGGCAACAACGCGAATGTCCAGGGTGCGAATGACCTCGCGCACGGCGTGCGTATCGCCGACGGCAACGCGGATGGAACCGCGACCGTCGATATCGGAGCATACGAGTACGATCCCTCCGCCGCCGGCGCCCGCTTCGTCGCAGGCGCCGCAGTCTACGGCGTCTTCGAAGGCAAGAGCGTTGCAATCCCCGTCTGGATCGAACCCGCGATGGCACGTGATCCAATCACCGCCAATGTCGCCTGCCCCGCCGGCATCACCGGCGCGGCGACGCTCTCCTTCACGACCGGCCTTGAGACGAACCACCTCGTCGTCACCGCCGCCGATCCGCTGGACGTCCCGAACGGCACGCTTCTCGAACTCGGCATTTCGGATGCCGACGAAGATCTCGATTCCACGTCGATCGGCCTCATGGTGAACACGCGCGAAGTCTCGATTCCCGGCCTCGCCCCGCGCGTCTTCCTCCGCGACGGCGAAAGCGCCTCGTTCACCCCGCAACTCCCGAACGAATTCTTCGCCGCGCCCGAAACCATCGCCATCACGGCGGGCTCGCAAGCGGGCGACATCGGCAACACGATTTCATGGAACGGCACGGGCATTGCGGCCGGAACCAACGCCGCAGACGGCACGCTCTCGCTCGTCAGCGGCGGAACGGGCCGCACCACGCTCGACCTCTGCCTTCCCAGCGGATGGACCTTCGCCGGATCCGGCGAGGACACCCTCGCCATCGAGGTGGTCGGCTTCGAGCCCCCGCTCTACATCTCGCCCGACGGCAGCGATGCGACAGGCGAAGGCACCGAGGACTCCCCGCTCCGCACGATGACCTACGCGACCCCGCTCCTCCGCGCGGGTGAAACGCTCCGCCTCCTTCCCGGCGTCTATGGCCCGACAGACGCCGAAGTCTTCCCCGTGACCGTCCCGCCGGGCATCGCCCTCGTCGGCGAACGCGGCGCGGGCGACGCGCCTGAAACCACCGCGATCATCGATCCAGACGCCACCGGAAACGCCTTCGTCCTTGGCACGCTCGGCGCCGACCAGGGCAACATCCCGGGCGGCGCACTCCGTTCGCTCGTGATCCGCAATGCGGCAGGAACGGGCATCTACGGACGCTTCTGGGGTGGCGACATCACGGACTGCGCGCTGCGTGACTTTGCCCCGGGCACCTTCCTCGGCTCCTGCTCCGCGCTCTACATCAACCCGTCCCGCGGAAACGTGGTTCTCTCCGGCACGGAAATCGGCTGCATCACCTCGAGCATGTCGGTGGTTGCCTACGTCGAATCGGGCAACGGCTCGCTGACCGTCACGAACTGCTGGTTCCACGACCTCAAAGGCACGGGCGAAACGGCTTGGGAACACACGGGCGGCATGTTCAACTCGCGCGTGCCCGTCACGGTCATGGACTCCGTCTTCGAGGACATCGTGATGCCCGGAAACGGCGGAAGCGAATCCATGGGCGTGCTCCATGCGTACAATGTCCACGCCGAATACCACCGCAACATCTTCCGCCGCATCGCGATTCACGAATACCACTTCAACTACGCGCTCCTTGCCGGCAACCGCGACACGCCGCTCGTCGCGAACTGCCTGTTCCACGACATTACAAGCGCCGGAACCCGTCAGGTCCTGGGCGGGTACAGCGCCACCTTCAACGTCGTGAACTGCACCTTCGACAACATCCCCGCGCTCTTCTCGAGCTACGACGTCAAAGGCCGCACCCTGAGAAACTCCTCCGTGAGCCACTGCGACGCAATCAACCTCGGTGAACAGGGAACAACGCAAGTCGTGCTGAAGAACGTGAACCTCTACGACGTCGGCGAAGGCACGGGCTTCGCGACCAACTTGAGCGAGAACGTCACGTTCGTCGATCCCGGCTACAAGAATCCCGGAGCAGGCAACTACCACCTGCGTTCCTCGAGCGCGCTCGTGAATGCCGGCGACAACACGCTCGTTGTCGGCACGACGGACCTCGACGGCAACGACCGCATCTTCCGCGCGGACAAGGGCGGCATCGTCGACCTCGGCTGCTACGAGAACTCGACCCTCGGCGGCACGGTCTTCCTGCTCCGCTAGAGAAATTCTCAAAAAAAAAACGGCGCGCCGCGAAGTGGACCCCCATTTCGCGGCGCGCCGCTTTGCGGCGGCAGAGGAAGAAGCCAACGCGACCCGGCGGGCGGTCTCTTTGGCCGCCGCAGTCCGTCTTATTACTTCTTCCTTGTTTCCATCGCAATGACTCTGTACATTTTTGTTTTCAATTCACTCCCAAGGAGCATGTTGTTTATGAAGAAATCGTGGAAGTCGGCGACTGTCGGCGCCATGGTGGCGCTGTTGTCCATTGGCGTGTTCGCGGCGTGTCCTGAAGGCCTGGATGGCATGGGGCTTACCATCTGGCTCGATGCGACCGACATCGATGGCCTGGGAGATGGCAACCCCGCGGAAAACACCGCGATCAACAGCTGGACGGACAAGGCAAGCGGACTCCAGTTCACACCGATCATCGGCGGCTATACTGCCGACCAGCATCTGCCGCACCTTTATTCGAACGGGCGCGCCGGCAAGGACGTCGTCTCGTTCGGTCGCGTGAACGCGATCAACCAGGCACAGTATCTTGGCGCAACCGATTCGCGCATCGCCACACTCTTCGACAACACGAACACGGCGTTCGTGGTCGCCCAGGCCACGCTGGGTGGCAGTGACAACAACACCCAGACGACAACCTACTTCTTCGCCCGCAAAGGCTGGCACTCCGGCTTTGGCTTTATGGGTTACCCGCTGGCGACAGCGTTGCAAAACACCCGCTGGTTCGGAGGTACGGCCGCTAACGCCAACAATAAAAACATGATGCCGGCAGCACCGTACACGAACGGCACATGGATCGCCGCCTCGCGCATCATCCGCGGCGGCACGACGATCGTCGGGGCCTCGTCCGAAATCTTCATCAACAACCGTTTGAGGGCGGCATCGACCAATGCGACCGAATCTCTCTGGGGCCATGGAGGCAGCGCCAACACGATGTATGTCGGATGTTCGGGCACGCAAAATGGCACCTACTGCGGCGGCATGTCAGGCCACATCGCGGAAATGCTCATCTTCAACCGCGAGCTGACTGCGGAAGAGCATGCGAAGGTCTGGAAGTACCTGAACGCACGCTGGCAGCTCGCCGGTGACGACGAGTACACATACGATGACGGCGTCATCCGCTCGAATGACGGCACCGTCAAGCGCACCGTTCTCGGCGGCGGCAAGTTCTGCTACGAGTTCACCGTGCCACGCGGCGAAATCAAGGTCTCGCCCGTCAGCGCATCGGTTCTCGAGCGTGCGCTGCTCGTGGGTGCGGGTGGCGCGGGCGGCCTCACGCTCGGTGGCGGCGGCGCAGGTGGCGGCGTCGTGGAGTATGCCGACCTCGACGTGACTCTCCCCCAGGAATTCACCCTCTCCGTCGGCGAAGGCGGTGTTGGCTACCATCTTTGCAATCTCGCCAGCGCCTTTTGGGCGACCAAGGGCGGAAACGGCGGCAAGACCACGCTTCATGTCGATGGGAACGAATACGTCGCGTACGGCGGTGGCGGAGGCGCTTCATGGAGCGCGACCGCTGCGGACTCGACGTCGGGTTCGACCCCGCTCGCCAATGCCGGCGGCGGCTCCGGCGCCGGCGGCAAGGGCGGCATCGGCATCGACCACAATGGCGCCGATGTCGTCGGTTTCGCCATCAGCCATGGAAACGGCGCCGGCGGCGGCGGCGGCGCCGGCGGCGACGGCCAGGCAGCTTGCCAGAGCGGGACTCTCTACTATGCCGGTACGGGCGGATGCGGCGTCACCAACAACACCACCGGCATCGAAGTCGAATACGGCGCCGGCGGCGGTGGCGGCGGCGGCAACGGCATCCATCGCGGCCTCGCGGGCGGCGTGTCGGCCGGCGACGGCGGCGAGGCCAGCCAATTTGGCGGCCCGCAAATTGGATTCGATGGTCTCGATGGCCGCGGTGGCGGCGGTGGCGGCGGCGGCTATGCCTATGCCTGCTCCGGAGGCCGCGGCGGTTCTGGCGCCGTGATCCTCGTCATCCAGAAGAAATCGTTCGCGATCGCGGATTCCTTCTCGCTTTTCCCCGAGGCTACGGCACGCGGTGAAATCGTCGCTACATACGTCGGGGAAGCCGAGGAAGGTTCAACCTATCTTGTCTCGCTCGAGGGCGATTCCACGCAGCTGCCCTCCGTGGGCTGGACGGCCTGCGGCGGCGACCTGCCGACGTTCCAGTTCCCAACCAACACACCATACGGCACCGTCACGGTCTACTACCACGTGAAGGATGTCGGCGGCGATATCGCGACGTATTCGGCGCAGATCGCATACGTCGATCCTGCCGATTGCGTTCCCATGGTCACCGTGAAGGACGCCATGGTCACGTATGACGAATCCATCGGCGGCGTGACGCCGATCACGGTCGACATGGTCAAGGTTTCCGTGGAAGACGACTACGGGATCTATTCCGAGACACTCGACGTGACGGGCATCTGCACGGCGTCCACGAACACGACCCTCACGGTCACGAACCGCCTTGGCATCGCGGCCGGCGCAACCGCGACGGTCACAGCCTCCACGCTTTTGTGCTTCGTCTCGCCCGATGGCGATGACGGGACCGGAACGGGCTGGAGCGATGCCCCCCTCAAGACGATCACGAACGCCCTCGCTCTCGCGGAAGCGGGATACACCTTCGACGGCCTGCAACGCACGGTCTACCTCATGGAGGGTACCTACAGTGCCTCCGACGGGCAATCCTTCCCCATCACCCTGGTGGAAGGCGTGAACTTCAAGGGCGCCGGAATGGGCAAGGCGATTGTCGACGCCGAAGGTGCTGCCAACCATCTGGTCATTCCTTCATCGACCGTGCCGTTTGCAATCTCCGGTTTCTCGCTCCGTAACGCGCAAGCGCGTTTCCTCCAGGCGTCTGCGGCGAACTTCGCACTCAAAGACGTCGAGATGAGCGGCTGCGCCACCGGCAATGGCTGCATCTACATCTGTACCTACGCCAATGCTCGCACGGTTTCGTTCGAGAACCTGGTGATGACGAATATCGCCGTGACGGTGAACCAGGGCCAGCTGGTCCACGCCGGTGGCTCGGGTGCGCTGTCGTTCGACAAGTGCCGCTTCGCGGACATCGCCATTGCCTGGGCCGGCAATGGCACCGGTTTCAAGGTCTGCTATGCGCAGAACACGGGCGCCGACCATTTCTACGCGTCGGGCTGGCCGGCAACGGTCACCGACTGCGTCTTCGAAGACTGGGAATACGCCGGCTACAACAACAGCCAGGAAATCGGCGTCCTGACCTTTGCGAATTCGACCAGCCCCCACATCTTTGACCGCTGCGTCTTCCGCAATATGAAAGTCACGAACGGACAGCGCGGCGTGCTGATGTCGCCGAACCGCGGCTCCACCAATTACATCGTCAGGAACTGCCTCTTCGAGAGCATCGAGCGCGTGGTCTTCAATTCGTTCCAGACCTATCCGAGCATCTACAACTGCACGATCCACAATTGCGGAAGCGCCTTCTGGCCGCACTTCACGATCTACGCCTACAACTGCTCGGTCAGCTCCTGCACGGGCGTTGCCGAGGGCGGCTCCAGCAGTCTCTACCTCCGGAACACCAACATCTACGATACGCCGTACGAGAACCAGTACAATGCCGACAACAGCTTCGATCTGACCTTCTTCAACCCGTTCTACAAAAACGCGGACGCCGGCAACTTCGACCTGAAGGTGTTCAGCAAGCTCGTCGACCTCGGCAACAACTCGTACGTCTCCGGCGACAAGGATTTCGCGGGTACGACGCGCATCCTCGACGGCGGAAGCGGCACTGCGACCGTCGATGTCGGCTGCTTCGAATACGATCCCGCCGCCTCCGGCGCCGGCATCAAGTTCGAGACGGCAAACTACGGTCTCTTCGAGGACCGCTCGCTTACGCTCCGCGCGAAGGTCGATCCTGCGCCAGAAGGCACCGTAACGGCGAACGTCGGCTATCCCGAGGGCGTCTTCGGTCCCGCGACGGTCACGCTCGGCGGCGACTGGACCTCCTTCGTAGTCACCGCGACGAACGACTTCGAGCAAGCCGATGGCACCGTCGTCGAACTGACGCTCGCCGATGCTGCCGGCGAACTCGAGGAAGGCTCCGTCGGCCTCACCCTCTACAGCCGCATCGTCATGGTCCCCAATTACAAGGCCCGCGTCTTCCTCCGCCAGGGCGAAACCGCTTCGCTCGCCATGCAGCTGCCGTCGTTGGAATTCGGCGCGCCCGGTGCAATCGGCGTAACGGCCGATGAAATGGGCGGCACCGGCACGGGCTCGATCGTCTGGGCCGGCGATGGGTTTGCCGATGGCGCAAACGCCGCAGACCAGACTGTCGCTCTCGCCGGCGGACTCGGCTCGAACACCCTCACGCTCACACTGGGCAATGGCTTCACCTTCGCGGAGTCTGGAACCGACAAACTTGCGATCGAGGTCGTCGGCTTCGTTTCCCCGCTCGTCGTCGATCCCGCGAACGGAAGCGACGGGACCGGTCTTGGCACGGCTGAAGCGCCGCTCGCCTCGCTCAACTACGCCCTCGGGCAGTTGCGCTCCGGCGAAGCGATCGCCGCCACGGCCGGCCGCTACACGACCGTCGCGAACGGCGGCAACGAATCGGCGTTCCCGATCATCGTCGCGCCAGGCATCTCGATCATCGGCGTGCGCGGCGAAACGGACGACGAAACGGACTCGACCGTGGTCGATCCAAATCTCACTGCGGGCGCGTTCGTGCTCGGCACGCTGGGCGGCGATCCCGGCACCATTGCGGCGGGCGCACTCAGGAATGTCGTGATCCGCCGTTCGAACGGAGTCGCGGTCAACGGCCGCTACTGGATGGGCACCATCGAGAACTGCGCGTTCAAGGAACTCTCCGGTGCGGGCACCGACAGCACGGTCGCCGGCTTCTTCGACCTGACCAAGGGCGCCACCTCGCTCGTCGACGTCGATGTCTATGCCATTACCTCGACGGCCGCCCGCGTAATCTACATCAAGAACGGCACCGGGAACGCGGCGTTCACGCGCTGCCACTTCCACGACCTCCAATTCACCCCGAACAACATCGGCATGGCTGGCCTTGTGGATTCACGGCAGTATATTTCGGTCGACGACTGTGTCTTCGAGGACATCGTCAACACCTTGACGGGCAATCAGGGCGAGTCGCTCGGCATGGTCCACAACTACTATTCCGGACTGGCGATCAACCGCTGCCTCTTCCGCAACTTGACGCTCAATTATCCCACAGTCGGCGGCAACCGCGTGATGGTCTACATCGACAATTCGCTCTTCTACAACATCAAGGGCGGGGGGCCGGTCTTCCGCACCTTCCGCACGTCGATCAACGTTACGGGTTGCACGGTCGACGACGTCGACCTCGTGTTCATGAACGAGTCGGACGGCACCCATACCTACACGATGGCCAACTCGTCGCTCTCGCGCGCACGGTTGAACTCTTCCCCGCAGGTTTCTGGAGGCCGTATCCGCAATGTCGCACTGCGCAATACGAACCTCTCCGACATCCTGGAGGGCACAGGCTATACGACGAACATGTCGGTGAACGTGACCCTTCTGGATCCTGGCTTCAAGAACATCGCGAACAGGGACTACCATCTGAAGGGATCGAGCGCGCTGAGGGATATAGGCGACAACACGCTCGTTGCCGGCACGACGGACCTCGACGGCAACGACCGCATCTTCCGCGCGGACAAGGGCGGCATCGTCGACCTCGGCTGCTACGAGAACTCGACCCTCGGCGGCACGGTCTTCCTGCTCCGCTAGAGAAATTCTCAAAAAAAACGGCGCGCCGCGAAGTGGACCCCCATTTCGCGGCGCGCCGCTTTGCGGCGGCAGAGGAAGAAGCCAACGCGACCCGGCGGGCGGTCTCTTTGGCCGCCGCGGTCCGTCGCTCCCCCGCGCGATTGTTGACGAAGAAACGGCGTTTTGATACGGTGCCCGAATAACAAGGAGAGTTCCATGATCAAGATGTTTCCGTCGTTCCGTGCCGCGGTCGTCGCCGCAGCGTGCGTGGGTGGGATTTCGTCCGTCGCGATCGGTTCGCCGCTGCGCGTCTCGGTGATGGGCGACAGCTATTCGTCGTGGAATCCGGCCGATCTTCCCGGCCACTATGCGGCGTCCTGCGCGGCCAACGGCACGGGATACGGCTTTGGCTTCGCCGGCATCACGGATGTCAACGAGACGTACTGGATGAAGTTCATCCACCACGTCGGCGGCACCCTCGAGATGAACAACTCGTGGGAGAGCTCGCGCGTGACGAACGGCGGCACGATGCGCAAGTCGTTCATCCATCCGGACCGCATCGACGACATCGGAAGCCCCGACATCCTGCTCGTCTGCGGCGGCATGAACGACGCGTGGGGCACGGACAACGGCGTCGCGCAGCTCGGCGACTTCAAGTATTCCGACTGGACGGCTGACGACCTGACGAAGTTCCGTCCCGCGCTCGCCTATCTGATCGACCATCAGAAGACGCAGCACCCGGACATGGAGATCATCGTCGTCATCAACTCCTTCGACGACGCGGGCGGCGGCACCGGCGGAAGGCCCGGCCTCACGCGGGAGTGGTGCGCCTCGATGGCGCAGATCGCCGACCACTACGGCGTCCTTTCCGTGCAGTGCCACGACATCGAAAAGTACAGCGAACATCCGACGGCGACAGGCTTCACGGCCATGGCCAACCAGATCGCCGCGGCCTGGGACGCGGAACATCCCGCCGTTCCCCCGGCCACGTTCGAAGAGGCCGATCCGTCGGCGCGGAGTGTCGAGACGCCCGAGGGCATCGCCTACGTGTTCACCAACGCGGCGCACGCCGTCCGGCTCACCACCGGCGTGGACCTGTGCCTCGTGCGCGCGCTCCTCGTGGGCGGCGGCGGCGAGGGCGGCCACGTCATCGGCGGCGGGGGCGGCGGGGGCGCGGTCGTCGAGCGGACCGACATCCTGGACATTCCGGCCGGCAGCGAACTGCGGATCAAGGTCGGCGCGGGCGGCTCGACTCCCGGCAAGCCCGCGGACGGCCTGTACATGATGAACCAGGCCTCGTGGCACAGGCAGAGCGGCGCGAACGGCAGCGCTTCCGTCTTCAGCTTCAGCAACACCGTCTATTCGGCGGCGGGCGGCGGCGGCGGCGCTTCGTGGAACACGAACATCGGCGGCGCGGGCGCCAGCGGCGGCGGCGGTTCGGGCGAGAAGACGGACGGCCTGCCCGGTCTCGGCGGCGAGGCCTGGGACGGCAACAAGGGCGGCGACGTCAGCAAGGGCGGCGGTCCCTTCGACTACTTCGCGGGCGGCGGCGGCGGCGCAAGTGCGGCCGGCGAGGATGGCGGCACGGTCCCGTCGACTTCCGGCCGCGGCGGAGAAGGAAGGACGGTCGAGATCGCCGGCACGAACGTCGTCTACGGTTCGGGCGGCGGCGGCGGCGGCGGCAACGCCGCAATTGCGGCGGCGGGCGGCACCAACGGCGGCGCGGGCGGCGCCGGAAATGCCGGCAACCCCCGATCGCCTCTCGGGCAGCCCGGCTTCCCGGGCGTCGACGGCGCGGGCGCGGGCGGCGGAGGCGGCGGCTTCGAGCTGTACAACCTCAATGGGGACTATCCCTGCTACACGGGCGGAAACGGCGGTTCGGGCGCGATTATCCTTGTTTTCGCGCCGTCCAACCAACCCAGCCTGAGGGTCGCCGTCGCCGAAAACCCGAAGACCGAGGCGACCATCAACTTCCGCCTGACATCGGTCGGCGAGGGTGCTGCGCAGGCCGAAATCTTCCTCGCATACGGAACGCCCGGCCATCTTGGCGAGTACGTTTCGGTCGGCACGCTCCCGGGGGGCGCGTCCGGCAGCCACAAGCTGACGGGTCTTGCGCGGGGCGCCGAATACGCCTACAGCGTGAAGGCGGTCACCGACGCCCAGCCGCCGGCCGAGGTCGTTGTCAACGGCTCGTTCGCCACGCTGCCTCCGTTCCAGGAAGTCACGATCGAGGAAGCCGATCCGTCCGCCCGGACAATCACGACGACGGAAGGAACGGCCTACGTCTTCACGAACACGGCCCAGTCGATTACCTTCGCCTACGCCAGGGGAAGAAAGCTCCTTCGCGCGCTCGTCGTGGGCGGCGGCGGAGAGGGCGGACACATCATCGCGGGCGGCGGAGGTGGCGGAGAGGTCGTCGAACTGGACGACGAACGGTTCATCCCGGCGGAAACCACGGTCACGATCAGGGTCGGAAAGGGCGGCTCGACGGTCGGGAAGCCGGGACGCTACGACATGAACGCCTGGTCCGGACACTACCTCGCCGGCGTGATGGGCGAAAGCTCCACGCTGACCATCGGCTCGACGTCCTGCACGGCTTTCGGCGGCGGTGGCGGCTGGTCGTGGGACTCGACCTCGGGCGGCGCCGGCGCCAACGGCGGCGGCGGCGCGGGCGAGAAGGTCGCAAACAGTTACGGCTACGGCTTGAACGGCGGACATGACGGCGGCAGGGGCGGCATCCTGCTCCAAAGCCCGTACGACATCGCCGCAGGCGGCGGCGCTGGCGCGGGTGAAGGCGGCGAGGACGGCGGCACGGTCGCCATGACCTCCGGACGCGGTGGCGAGGGCGTGACGAACTCGATCACCGGCGTGGCCGTCGTCTACGGTTCGGGCGGCGGCGGCGGCGGCGGCAACGGCATCCATCCTGCGGCAGGCGGCACGAACGGCGGCGACGGCGGCACCGGCAACCTGGCCGGCGACGTCCACGACATCGTCGGCCGGTGCGGTTATCCGGGCGTGGACGGCACCGGCTCGGGCGGCGGCGGCGGCGGCTTCAAGATGGACGGCCTCCACTGCTACACGGGCGGCAACGGCGGTTGCGGAACGGTCATCCTGGTTTTCAAGGAAGACTCCCCGGCCACCCTCATCATGCTCCGGTAGGCGGCAGCCTGGAAAAACGGCGCGCCGCGAAGTGGACCCCCATTTCGCGGCGCCGGCAATTCTGGGACTGCAACGAGCGTGGGCGTCCCCGCCATCCCGTGGACAAGCAGGCGCTCATCCCTTGTCTCCCGGTCCCCTCCGGCGCCCCCTTCCCGGCCAGCCAAACATCCTGGAACTCCTGGTTTCTCTGGAACGAAGCGGGTGAAATATGCTACGGTGCGGAAAACATCATCCTGAAAGGCCGGCCAACGTGAACATGAAATCTTCCATTGCAATCGCGACGATGGCGCTGGGTGTTTTTGCATTTGCGGCGCATGCGGCGATTCCCGAGCCCGTTGTCTGGTTTGTGGGCGACAGGGGCGTCATCACCAACGCCAGCGGCAAGGTCACGGCCTGGCAGAACCAGGGTTCGCTCAAGTCCGGCGAACTTGTCGAGGTCGTGGCGAACTCGCAGGACTCGACGATCTCCATCGTCAACAACTCGTTTTTGAAGCACCGTCCGTGCATCCGCTTCCTTGGCGACGAGGTGTTCCTCCGCTCTGCGGGCGCGACCGATCTCGACCTCAATCAGTCCGATGGCCTGACCGTCTTTACGGTATCCTACTGCATGGACTTGTCCAAGTCCGGGGTCTACGCGCTCGACAGCGACCAAACCGGTGTCTGGCGCTTCGGCCGTGACATCCACCCGACGGCCAGGCTGCGCCGCGTCTTCTTCTTCGCGATGAACTATTCCCAGCCGAACACCGTATTCCCGGCGCTTACGCCGCTGCTCGACTCGACGTTCGCCTGCATCACAAGCGGTGGCACATTCCTCAACACCTTTACATCCGGCAAGCCCGAACCGCAGCGCCCGGGACTTCCCAAGGAATTCGGCACGGTCCGTTCCGCGACATTCAGCGTGGGCCGGAACCTCCTTTCCGAAACGGGGTTCCACGGCGACATCGCCGAGATCAGGATCTACAACCGGGTGCTGACTCCCGCCGAGCGACTGACAGTCGATGGCGAACTTGCCGTGCGCTACGGGAACAAGCTGATGCTCGATGAAACCTCGACCCTGACGACCGACATGCTCGGGGATTGCGATCGCGATGTCGCGGTGATCGGCTATGCGCTGGAAGGCGGTCGCGATATCGGCGAACCTCCGGCGAGCGCCACAAGCGGAGCGCTGACGATCTCCCGCGAGGCCCCCGTCGACAAGAACCTCAACACCCTCGTCTGCGCCGTGCGCGACCACTATGCTGGAACCGACTGCACATGGTGCATCGGCGGTTCCGAAGCCGCGCGCCAGCTTCCGCTTGCGCTGGCGTTCACTGGAAGCGAGTTCGCCTCGACTCCGCATCTCAAACTCTTCTATCAAGCCGACAAGAACTCCAACGCCGAGAATACCGGCATCGAACCCGAGTATGCCGGGAACGGGCTCGTCTTCGCGCTGCCCGCAGGCTGGGCAAACGGCCGTTATTTCGTGCGGACGCGTGCCGACATCCTTCGTCCCGCCGTCTGGTTCAAGGCCGATGTCGGCGTGACGACCAACGCCGGCGGCGTTGTCACGAAGTGGGAGAATCAGGGAATGCTCGGCGATGTGCTCGACATGACGCCTTCGGCCGCGACCGATGGCATCACCCTTGCAAGCAATGCATTCGGCACCAAGCCTGCCGTGCGCTTCGACGGAACGGATTACCTGAAGAGCGCTTCCGCGACGGATTTCGACCTTACGTCCCAGGGTGGCGCGTGGTTCATTGTCGCAAACGGCAATTTCAGCGACTATGACTCGAACCGTGGTTTCTTTGGATTGGACAATGGCGGATCGACAGCATGGCGCTTCGGACTTTTCTCCGTCAACCGCTGCCGTCTTTGCGCGGCATTTTTCGCGAAACCCGACAATGGCGGCGTTTCAAGTTTCGACTTCTGCGATGGGACAAAGGTCGGCGGTCCCGGCAATTTCGCGAAGACGCACAACGGCGAAATCCTTGGCAAGAACATCTGGGTGTCCACGGCCTATGTTTTCCAGCAACCCGCCGACATACGCCAATACGGCTTCGTCGCCGGCAAGAATTACGACGATATCGGCAGCGGCTATTCCTTCCCCGGCTGGTCGGCCTGGTCGGGCATAAAACGCAGCGGTGAATTCCGTCTTGGCCACAGTGGCATTTCCGGCACGGCATGGAACAACCTCGTCGGCGACATCGCGGAATTCCGCCTCTATAACCAGCCGTTGACATCGGCCGAGCGCGCGTCGATCGAACTCGAGCTGGCACTGGCATATGGCCTTCGTCTCGAGACGTTCGGCGGCGTCGATGTCGCGGACCATCCCGAAATTTCCGCGCATCGCATGGATTCGAATGTGTTCGGGACGCAGTACAACGGCGGCAGGCTGGCCGAACCCGGGAGTGCGTGGGCCGACGACATGCTCGAGATTTCGAAGACGTCGGCTTTTGATTTGATGATTTTGACCTGCGTCGGCTCTGACGGAGCGGAGAAGGAAGATCGCACGTGGCATGTCCTGACCACGGGAACGAACACGTGGAATTTCACCTTCACCCCGGGCGGCAGGACCGCAGGCAAGACATATGTCCTCCAATGCAAGGAAAAGGGTGCATCGGACTTCGCGGCACTCGACGTCGAACCGACGATCGGCGAGCATACCGTCTCGTTCGCCCTGGAATCCATGTCGACCGGAACCTACCGCCTCCGAACGCATCCCGCCGGAACCCTGTTCTTCTTGCGCTAGCCGCGGCGCGAAGCGGACAAGGCCCGGCGAACGGACCACAGGCACGTGCCATGACGATACGAACCACGATCCCCATCTTCTTCCTGCTCTGCGCATGCCTTCCCATCGCGCAGGCGGTTGATTTCGAATACACGCTCGAAGAGGACGCATCGGTCACGATCGTCATCGAGGACGAAGAGGGATGCCGCGTGCGCAATCTCGTTTCGGAAGCGCAGCGCACGAAGGGGCTTGTCACGGAAACCTGGGACGGGCGCAACGACATCGGGCAGTCCGTCGAACCCGGCGTCTATCGCTGGCGCGGAATCCGGCATGGCGGGATCAAGAGCCACTATATCGGCAACTTCTGTTCGCCGCACTCCGAAGGCGCGACTCCCTGGAAGCATCTCGACGCGGAGGGCATCCGCACGCAGGAGGGCGGCAATGGCGGCGGATGGCTTTCCGATCACGCCGCACCGTCGATTGCGCTTGCGGTCGGCGATGAAATCCTGCTCGGTTGCAACCTCGCCGAGGAAGGCGATTCGATCATCCGCGTGACGCCCGAAGGCAGGAAGATCTGGGGTGCGCGCTGGCAGGCTCTCGTGTGCCCGGCCGCGATCGCGTTTGACCCGCGGGACGGCGCGCTCTATGTCGCCGGCGAAGGCGGCTGGATCGGCAAGGACAGGCTGGTCGTCGTGCGCCGCCTCCTGAAGAATGGCAAGGTGACGAACTACCCCGTTCCAAAGGATGTCCGCGAACGCCTTGAAAAGCAGAATCCCGCCTTCGCGGACCAGCAACTCATCCGCCTGGCCCGCACGGAGTATTCGGGCCTTGTCGGCATGAGCGTCATCGGCGACTTCCTCGCGCTTGCGCTTACCGACAAAAACCGCATCGCGTTGTTCGATACCAGGACCGCGCTGCATGTCCGCGACATCCCGTTGCCGGAACCCGTGGCGCTTTGCGGGGATCACGCGATTTCGGGAAAGAACATCGTCCGGATCGATCCCGACAACGATGCCGTGATCGCCCTCTGCGAATGCGAGGAATTGCTTGAACCTCGCGGTCTCGCGATCGATGGCGAAGGCCACTTCCATGTCTCCGACGCCGCGCCCGGCGAAATGTGCGTGAAGGTCTTCAACGGGGAGGGACGCCTTGTGCGCACCATCGGCAAGAAGGGCGGGCGCAGAGAAGGGCGCTACGATCCGAAGGCGATGGATCGCCCTGCCGGCCTTGCCATCGATGCCAAGGGACAACTCTGGGTCACGGAGGACAGCCCGTACCCGCGGCGCGTATCGGTGTGGACGCCGGAAGGCAGGCTGGTGCGCGAGTTCGTCGGCGGCGCGCGCTATGGCGGCGGCGGTTCGATTTCCGGCGGCAAGGGCTATTACGGCGGCATGCGCTTCAAACTGCACAAGGCTCCGCGGCAGGGCGAGCTCGAGGCGATCCTGTTCCGTCCCGAAGAGCATCCGGGGTTCCCGTTCGACGTCGGCAAAAACTTTCTCGGCCCCGATCTCCATCAAACCGTCCTGTTCAACGGACGCCGCTATCTGATGGCGGACGATGGATGGGTGCGCTCCCTGACAATCGTCGCGGAGGAAGTCGGCGATCGCGCCGTCCTGCGCGCCGCGTGGGGCGAAGCGAGCGAGCTCCGGAATGAGCAGCGGGCGGCAAACGGCGTCTTCCTCTGGAGCGACGCAAATGGCGATGGCCAGTATCAACCCGAGGAGCTTTCGGTTCATGGCGAGTATCACTTCAAGGCGCAGTGGGCGCTGAGGTCCGCGCCCGGCCTGGACGCGTTCTTCTACCATCGCGACGGGGACGGACGCCTTCGCATCGTGCGCATCCGGGCGCATGCGGACAGGAAATCGAAGGTGCCCCGGTGGGATTTCTCCACGCCGGTCGTCTATCCGATCGGCCGCACGCCGAACGACGAGATTATCGGCGCATCGCCGCTGGGGCACACCGACGACATCATCGTCAACTTGCGGGGATCCACGGGCGGAAGGTCGATGACCAACAACGTCCTCCTTTGCGCTTCGCCGGGCGGGCGGATCCGCTGGACCTATCCGAATCCATATCCGACGAACGGAACCACGTCGCCCGTGCCGAAGCGCGGCGAGATCCGTCACACCCTCAATGCCGAAGGCTTCGCGGAGGCCGAAGGGTTCGGCATGGTCTGGCTGTTGAACGGCAATTTCGGGACGCGCTATCTTTTCTCGGAAGACGGACTTTTCATCACCGAGCTTTTCCGCGACCAGCGCGTGGCGGGAAGCTTCTACAACATCCACGACGCGACGCCCGGACGCGTCCTGAGCGGGTATTCCGCTCTCGGCGAATGCTTCTACGGCTGGCTGGGCAATGGGGACGATGGCCGCGTCTTGCAGATCATCGGCAAGCAGACCTGCAACGTTTGCGAACTTTCGGGATTCGACACGTTGCGGCGTCTTCCGGGCGGGGAGGTCCATCTGGAAGAGCGCGCCGTGCCGCTCGGGGAACTGCCGCAACGCGAACGAAGCGCCATTCGGGCGATCGAGATGGAGGGCAACTGGATGCCGGGCGGAGAGCAGTGGTATCAAAACGCGCCCAACGTGATCGAGGCCGAAACACGCATTGCGGCATTCGCAGTGGGGTCGGGATACGGGGCGACGCTTGCGGTGCAGATTCGCGTGGAAGACGACTCCCCCTTCCTCAACAAGGGCGATGATTTCACCACGATGTTCCACACGGGCGATTGCGTGGACATCCGTTTTGCCGGCGATTCCAGCGCCGATCCGAAGCGAACCCGCGCGGTTGCCGGCGACGTGCGGTATCTCGTTGTTCCGGATGCGGAGGATCCGGGGAAGGCGCGCGTGATCCGCTACACGTACGTCGATCCGGAGGCGAAGGGCGAGCCCGTCGTGTTTGCGTCTCCTGTCGGAAGTTGCGAGATCGCGCGGGTCGAGGAGCTCAAGGGCTGCGGATCGCGGGTCGTGCGCGACAGGAAGGGCTATACGCTCTCCGTTACGATACCCGGCCACCATTTGCCGATTGAAAAGGGCAAGCGGCTTTCGGGCGCGACCTTGATGGATGTCGGCGTCATCTTCGGCAACGAGACGGGAAGCGAAGTAAAGCGCCGCGAATACTTCTTCGACGACGAAAGCCGCATCGTCCACGATATTCCGAGCGAAGCCGGCGTCAATCCTTCGCTGTGGGGAACGGTTCAATTCCGGTAGTACGCCGGAAGAAAGGGCCAAAAACAAAGGCGGGCCGTTTCCCCGGGAACCGGCGGAAGAAGGACACGGCGGGCGCACCGGATTTCCAGTGCGCCCGCCGTATCGCCAGGTTTGGGGATGGAATCCTAGCGGAGGAGGATCAGCGTGCCGGCTTCAGGCGGGATGCCAACGTAGGTGTCGCCCCGGAAGACGTACACCTTCACCTTCGAGATGTCCACGTCCTCGGCGGCGGTCACCGTGATCTTGTTGGCGGCGAGCAGCTCCTCCACGTACGTTTCGCGGCTCCCTTCGAAGCAGATGCCCGAATAGGGTTTGGCCTGCATGGGGGCGGCGTAGTGGAGATGGAGGACGCCGTTGTTGCCGAAGGCGGGCGTGACATCCCCGGCGAAGCGGAGGCCGGCGGACGTGCCGTCGAGCACTGTCGTAACGGTTGCCGCATTGTCGCCGTTGCCGATTGCGGCGGCGGAATCCACCTGCATTTCGGTGCCATGAAGGGTGAGGGTGGCCGCGCCGTTCTGGCCGATCTGGAAGATGTCGCAACGGACGCGGCCGGCGGGGAGCGTCGCTTCGCCGTAGGATCCGGAGAAGCCGCCCGTGCCGATGGTGAAGGTCTGGGCGTCGAGGTCGATTCCGTCCATCGCGGCGAGCCGCAGGTAGCCGGGCATGCCGTGTCCGACGACGAATTCGTCGAGCCAGCCGGCGAAGGTGCCGCCGGAGGAGGCTTCGAGAAGACCGCTGTCCCCACCCCAGTTGCTCCAGCCGACGTAGACGTTTCCGCGCGATTCGGCGGATGTGCCGATGTCGAACGAGACGTTTGCGGGAAGCTTCCAATCGGCGTCGGGGTCGCCGAAGCGGCAGTGGCCGATGCGGTGGCCGAAGCTCACGAGGAAGGTCCCGGGCACGACGATGTTCGTGACGCCCGTATCCGGCCCGAAGGCGAACTGGCCAACCGAGCGGGCCTGCGTCTCGTAGTGGCCGTAGCCGGCGAGCAGGTTCTCCGCGCGGAGGATGCCACCCTTCACGGTGGCGCCGCGGATGTCGAGCGTGGCGCAACCACCGGCGCCGCCCTGGCAGGTGGGGAGGCAGAGGGTGCCGAAATCGGCGTCGACGACCGTGTTGGTGAGGGTCAAACGGCTCCATCGCGAAGCGTCGCCAAGGGCTGCGGTCGGACTGTCCACGAGAAGCCCGCCCTTGGCGAACTTCAGGGTGCCGCCGGCGACGATGGCGGAGGAGCTGGCATCCTTGCTGCCGACGGTGAAGTAGCCCTCGGAGGGAAGCGCCTCGTGGTACGTGTTGGCGAGCGCGGCCCAGTTGTTGGCGGCGAGCGTGGCCGAATAGGCATGATTCGTGACGGTGAGCGTCTTCCCGTCAAGGTCGAAGAGATACGTCCCGGAGGTGTTCTGCACGAAGATGCCACCCACCTGGCGATCGCGGTCGACGCGGTTCGTGGTCTGCGATGCGTCGGGGAAGAGAAGCGTGGCGGGCGTCTCGGCGGCCGGTCCGCCGGTGGCTGGCGACCAGTTGCCCGACCAGCGCCAATCCGGACGATAGTGATGGGCGAGCGAAGCGTCGCCGGTCCAGGAAAGCGCCGCGGTCGAACGCGGGCGGAGCGGCCTTACCGTGAGTTCCGACACCGCCTCGGTGGAACCCATGTCCTGCGAGGTGTAGGTGAGGGTGTTCGACACCAGGAGCGGAAGGTCGTCTGCGGCGAGGGTGATCGGGGGGAGCGTCACGATGGAGGGATTCCCCGGCGTCTGGTCCATGGGGCCGGTGAAGGTAATCGTCATGCCCTCCTGCTCGGGCGAGAGGTCGACATCCCGCACATCGATCGTGAACACGGTGGAGGTATCGGGATCGACCTCCACGTCGAGGGGGCGGGTCACGACGGTCGGCGCCCAAAGGCCGCTGGCGCGATGGGCGATGTAGGTGAAGCCGGCGTCCGCGTCGTAGTAGATGTTTGCGGAGCCGGGGATTTGCGTGTCATCGATCACGATCTTGCCGGCCTGCCGGAGCTGGGCGAGGGAGACGCTGTGGTCGCCGGCGATGCGGAATCCCCAATAGACGCCGTTCGTGCCTTGGCTGGCGTCGGGTTGCGCGAAGACCACGTGCAACTTGCCCTGAAGGGTGAAGGGCGCGCCCTCGGCGATGTCGAGGCCGCAGGACGTGCCTTGGACCAGGTTCGAGACCACGCCGCAGCTGCCGACCGAAAGGGTGTTGTTGATGACGGCGATCGTTCCGTCCAGAAGCAGTTCGCCGGACCCGTAGTTGGAGCCGAGCGTGATGGGGCCGTTGAAGGTCGCGACACCGGGGGGCAGGGCGAGGCGGCCCGTGCCGACGCACGTGGAGCTGCCGCTGGAGCCGATGGTGACCGCGCCGGACACGTCCATCCAAACGCTGTCCAGGGTGTCCAGGTAGAGGGCGCCCCAGGCCGTGCCATCTGCGCCGCCAGGCTTGTTGCCGAGATGGATGCTGCTGACCCAGGCGGTGCAGTCGCCGCCGTCGCCGGCCGCAAAGTGCCCGTAGGTGGGCCAATAGCCGGCATGGCCGATGGAAATCGCGGCGCGCCGCGAAGCATCGACGCCAAACTTCACGTCGGTGCCTGCCGGGAGCGGCGCGGTGCCGTTGCCGTCGCGCTGGCCGATCCAGGATGTGTTCTGCTCGTTGTAGGCGAGCTGCAGGTTGTCGAGCGCCTCGAAGGAGGTCAATGCCGGACCGAAGAGGAGTTCGATGTTCGAGCGGAAGTGGCTGCCGTGGCCTTCGATGCCGAGCCGGACCTGATGGGCGCGGAAGACGCCGATCTCGTCGCCGCAACGCATCTGCGAAACGTTCCGGAAGTCAATCTGGCCCCAGCCGCCGCGGCCTTGCCCGAGAAGCAATTCGCCGATATGGCCGTCGAACACCGTGTTGGTGCCGAAGACGAGTCGAGCGTAGTAGTAATCGTCCCAGGAACGGCCGAAGAGAATCTCGGCGACCGCATCGGCAGTGCCCACGCGGAAGGTGCCATTCGAGATGACGAGGGTGTTGAGACCGTGGTTGGCGTCACGCCCGGAACCGTCGGGAAGGTTCCAATACTGTTGCATGTGCAACTGGGAGGCGACCGTGAGCGCATGGCCCCCCAAGTCGAGCGTATGCACATAGTCGTCGGTGCGCCCGACAATCGGATTGCGCGAGTAAAGGCCGGTGATGGTGCGATCCGTGTCGAGGACGATCAATCCTCCCTGGTCGTTGTCCTCGAAGAGGGCGATGTCGCCCGTGTAGCCGGGTGGAATGCCGCTGTCCCAGTTCGCACCGGTTGCCCAGGATGTCCCTGCACCTCCGATCCATTCGATTTCCCCCGCAAACGCGGCAGAAAGAGCCAGCGTACCCGCCAGCAACGACAGAGCCCATGGTTTCGATTTCATCGGATCCTCTCCTCGCCATCGTAATTGCCGCATGCGCCGACACGCGACACGTCGTACGAATACAGCAACCATAACAGAAGGAGAAATCGGAAGCAATCCCGAAATCGCGAAATCGCGAAATTTCCTGCGCCCCCTTTCCGTTGGACGATTTGGCGTTGATGACACCCCGAAAAGACGGTATGATCTCCTCATTGTCGAGTTTACGACCTGGCATCCACCGCCAGCCTGATTCATTCGTCTGATCTGAAAGGAACATCCCCATGGCCCTGCCTCTCTCCGTCCAGCTCTACTCCGTCCGCGACTACTGCGAGAAGGATTTCATCGGAACCCTCAAGAAGATTGCCGACATCGGCTTCAAGGGCGTCGAACCCGCCGGCTTCTGGAACGTCCGCCCCTCCGAGCTGAAGAAGATCGTCGAAGATCTCGGAATGACGATCTGCTCCTCGCACTCTCCTTGGGCCAACCCCGGCAATCTCGGCGAGGCCATGGACATCGCCGCCACCCTCGGCCTCGACACCGTCACCTGCGGCTACGGCCCCGAGGCGTTCCAGGATCTCGATGCCATCCAGAAGACCGCCGAACAGGTCCGCTTCATGCAGGAGCTTCTCGCCCGCAACGGCTTCACGCTCTTCCAGCACAACCACTTCTGGGAGTTCGAACGCATCGACGGGAAGCTCAAATACGAGATCTACCGCGAACTCTGCCCCAACGTGAAGTTCGAGATGGACTGCTTCTGGTCCACCAACAAGGGCCAGGAGTGCGCGGTCGAGATGCTCAAGACCTTCCTCGACAGCACCATCCTGCTTCACATGAAGGACGGCATCTGCCGCCAGCAGGCCTCGAACGAAGGCATGAAGCACGGCCTGATCGACATGAAGATCGACCTTCTCCCGCTCGGCACGGGCGACCTTCCCATCCCCGAACTCATCGCCGTCGCTTCGACCCAACCGGCCATCCGGACCGTGATCGTCGAACTCGACTACTGCGAGATCGAGATGTTCGAGGCCCTCTCCCGCAGCTATGCGTACATGACCGAAAACGGTCTTGCCGTCGGCAACAAGTAGCCCCTTGCGCGGCGCGCCGGATTTTCCGGCGCCCGCGCTCCCGCCCGTCAACCGCCCCGTCGGTTCGCGATTCCACAGTCCATCACGGAGGATGTCATGTCGGTAGGTTTCACGGAAGTTCTTTTGATCGTGATCGTCGTGCTGCTCCTCTTCGGCGCGAAACGCATCCCGGAAATCGCCAAGGCGATCGGCCGTGCGAGCGTCGAGTACAAGAAGGCGAAAAACGCGTTGCAGCAGGAGGGCAAGGAACTCCTCAAGGACGCCGAGAAGGCTGCCGAAGCCGAATCGGACCGCCGCGAGACCTGATGCTCCCCGGCGTTCGATGCATGGCGGGCCTGCCGTTGCGGGGCCTTCGCCCCACGCATGCCGTGCGGCATCGTTTCGCACCCCCGCCCCTGGAGGAACCGCATCGTCCCATGTCCGACGACCGCGCAGTGGATTCGTCCGAGAGCTCCCTGCTCGCCCATCTGGAGGCGCTCCGCCGCGTGCTGTTGCGCATCCTGGCGGGCACGGCGATCCTCTATCCGTTCGCCTATCTCGCCGCCCCGCGCCTCATCCGCCTGATGGTGGGATGGTCGTTCCCGGACGGCGGCGGGGCCCTCTACTACTTCGAGCCGATGGAGGTCTTCCTCATCCAGCTGAAACTCGCCTTTGCGGTATCGCTCGCCGCGGCCTTCCCGTGGAACATGGCGCAGATCTGGGGCTTCCTCGTGCCGGCGCTCTACCCCGGCGAACGGCGCGCCCTGGGCTGGTGGATCGTCTTCTCCTCGATCCTCTTCTTCGCCGGCGTGGTCTTCTGCGCACTGTTCGTGCTGCCGCTGCTCATGCGGTTTTCGATGAGCTTCTCCTCCGCGAGCGTGCGTCCGATGCTGGGACTGGGCGCCTTCCTGGGCCTCGCCGGATGGCTGTCGCTCTCCTTCGGCGTCGTCTTCCAGGCGCCTCTCGCCGTGATGCTCGCCGTGCGCTTCCACGTGGTGCGCGCCGCCACCCTCGCCCGCTCCCGCCCGTACGTGATGGTCGCCATCCTCGTGATCGCCGCCATCCTCACCCCGCCGGACGTCGTGAGCCAGCTCCTGCTCGCCGTCCCCACCTGGCTCCTCTTTGAAGTCGGACTCTTCTTCGCAACCCGCATCGAAAGGAACAACACACCATGAACCGCCGTGAATTCATCAAAGGCGCCCTCGCCGTGGCCGCCCTTGCCCCCGTCACCCGCCTTTCCGCGGTAGCGGACGACGCCGCGGACGCCCCTGCGGACGCCCCCGCCGCGCCCGGTTCCGCGGAAAAGGTGACCCGCCGCCCCTTCCGCGACACCGGCATCACCCTCCCGCTCCTCGGCTTCGGCATGATGCGCCTCCCGCGCGTCAACCCCGGGTCGAAGGCCCCCGACATCGACTACGCCACCACGCAGAAGATGTTCGACCGCGCCATGGCCGCCGGCGTGAACTACTTCGACACCGCCTACTTCTACCACGGCGGCCTCAGCGAGAAGTGCGCGGGCGACCTCCTCGCCCGCTACCCGCGCGACTCGTACTTCCTCGCGGACAAGATGCCCATCGGCATCCCGAAGACGGAGGAGGACGTGGCCCGCATCTTCGAGGAACAGCTCGACCGCACAAAGGCCGGCCACTTCGACTTCTATCTCGTGCACGGCATCAACGGCCCGAAGTGGGAGGAGGCGAAGAAGCTCCGCGTGTACGAATTCATGGAGAAGATGCGCGACGCCGGAAAGATCCGCTTCCTCGGCTTCTCCTTCCATGGCTCGCCCGAGGAACTGCAGAAGATCGTCGATGAACGTCCCTGGGACTTCGTCCAGATCCAGCTCAACTACATCGACTGGGAGGCGCAGCGCGCCCGCGAGCAATACGGGATCCTCACCAAGGCCGACATCCCCGTCGTCGTGATGGAACCCATCCGCGGCGGCGCCCTCGCCGGGCTCAACCCCCAGGCCGTCCAGACCCTGAAGAGCGCCAACCCCGACGCCTCCCCCGCCTCCTGGGCGTTGCGCTACGTGGGATCGCTGCCCAACGTGGTGGTCATCCTGAGCGGGATGTCCCTCCCCGAACACGTCGAGGACAACATCCGCACCTTCTCGCCCTTCCAGCCGCTCACCGATGCCGAACGCAGGACGCTCGCCCTCGCCGCGGGCGCCTACCAGGGCAAGCTCGCCATCCCCTGCACCGGATGCCGCTACTGCATGCCCTGCGGCGCGGGCGTGGACATCCCCGCCATCTTCGCCCTCGCCAACGAAGCGAAGCTCACCGGCGACGCGGACGCCTTCCGCAAGGCCTACGCGGAACTGCCCGAGGAGGCCCGTGCCTCCGAGTGCGTGCGCTGCCACGGATGCGAGAGGAAGTGCCCGCAACAGATCGCCATCGTCGACGAACTCGCCAAGATCGCGAAGGAAGTCGAGCCCTAGCCGCCCGAAGCCGCCGCCATGGAGAACGACCTTCCTCCCCTGGAGCAGATGCGCCGCTGGGTGGCGCGTCTGAACGAAGCCGCGGCCGCCTACTACGGCGGTCGCGGCGAACTCATGTCCGACTTCGAGTGGGACGCCCTCTTCGACCGTCTCAAGGAGCTCGAGGCCGCCACCGGCGTCGTGCTCCCCGACAGCCCCACGAACTCCGTCTTCGGCGACGTCGACGCCGCCGCCGGGCAGAAGGAGCCGCACGAGTTCGCCGCGCTCTCGCTCGCCAAGACCAAAAGCGTCGATGCGGTCGCCACGTGGGCGGAAGGCCGCCCCGTCTGGATCTCCTGGAAGCTCGATGGCCTCACCCTCGTGGCCACCTACGACGGCGGAAAACTCTCGAAGCTCCTCACCCGGGGCGACGGCCACGTCGGCACGAACATCACCCGCCTCGCCCGGGGCATCCTCGGCATCCCGCCCACCGTGAAGGAGTCCGGCCACCTCGTGGTGCGCGGCGAGGCCGTGATCTCCTACGCCGACTTCGAGGCCTTCGTGGCCGGAAGCTCCGAGGACTACGCGAACCCGCGCAATCTCGCCTCCGGCTCGCTGTCGCTCAAGGATGTGGGCGAGCTGCGCCAGCGCCGCCTCCAATGGATCCCTTTCACCCTGGTGCACGCGGACCGCGACATCGCCTCGTGGGGCGAGCGCCTGGACTACCTGCGCGACATCGGCTTGAACCCCATCGAGCGCGAGCGCGTCGATTCGCCGGACGCCGCCACCCTCCGGAAGGCCATCGACCGCTGGACGGAGAAGGTCGCCGGGAAAACGAACCCCTTCCCCGTGGACGGCCTGGTGATCACCTACGACGATACGGCCTACGCCCGCACCGGAAGCGTTACCGGACGCCATGCCACGCGCGCGGGCCTCGCCTTCAAGTGGCAGGACGAAACCGCCGCCACCGTCCTCGAACACATCGAATGGTCTTGCGCCGTCGCCTCCATCTCGCCCATCGCCGTCTTCCGCCCCGTGCAGCTCGAAGGCACCACCGTCCAGCGCGCCTCGCTTGTCAACATCTCGGAGTGCGAGCGCCTCGGCGTCGGCGGGCCCGGCACCGAACTCTCCGTCATCAAGTCGAACAAGATCATCCCGAAGGTCGTCGAGGTCACGAAGACCGTCGGAACGCTCGACATCCCCGAAGCCTGCCCTGTCTGCGAGGCGCCGACCGCGGTGAACGAAGCGGAGAGCGGCACGAAGACGCTCCGGTGCACCAACCCGCACTGCCCGGCCCGCGAACTGCGGAAGTTCATCCGCTTTGCCTCGAAGGACGGCATGGACATCGACGGCCTGGGCGGCGAGACGCTCGCGAAATTCGTGAACAAGGGCTGGATCCGGACCTTCGCGGACATCTACCGCCTCGGAGCCCGCAGGGAGGAAATCGCCGCGATGGAGGGGTTCGGGGCGAAGTCCGCCCTCAACCTCGCCGAAGCCATCGAGGAGGCGCGCGCGCGGCCCGCCCCGCGCTTCCTCGTGGCCCTCTCCATCCCCCTCTGCGGCATCGACGTGGCCCAACGCCTGCTGGGCGCCTACGGCGACGTGGAGACGCTCTTCGCCAAGGCCGCCGACGCCGTGCGATCCGCCGACCTCTTCGATTCGGGCGAGGAGGTCTTTGCCGACATCGACGGCATCGGCCCCGGAAAGTCCGCCGCCTTCGTCCGCTGGTGCGCCGATCCGGCGAACCTCGCGCAAGTCGAGGATCTGCTGGGCGAGGTGACCCTCGAACCCTACACGCCCGCCACGACCGGAGGCGCGTGCGGCGGGCTCACCTTCGTGATCACGGGAGACGTCCGCCACTGGGCCAATCGCGCCGGACTCCAGGCCTACATCGAGCAGGCCGGCGGAAAGGTCGCGGGAAGCGTGTCCAAGTCCACGGACTTCCTGATCAACAACGACCTCGCGTCCACGTCGGGCAAGAACAAGAAGGCCCGGGAACTCGGCATCCCCGTCCTGTCCGAAGAGGACTTCCTCGCCCGCTTTGGCGGGTGAGTCCGGCTAGACCATCCGCTGGAGGTTCTCGAGCGCGGCGATGCGGTCTTCCAGCGCAGGGTGCGACGCGAAGAGCGAGGTCTTGCGCTTCCCGCTGATGCCCATCGCCTTGAGCGAGTCGGGCAGGACGCCCGGCTGGAGGTTCCCGAGACGGCGCAGCGCCGCAATCATCGAACTGGGCGTGCCCAGCAATTTCGCGCTCCCCGCGTCGGCCGCATACTCGCGGTGACGGGAGAAGCCCATCGCGACAACCGACGCCAGGATGCCGAAGACCATCTGGCAGACGAATTTGGTGAGATAGAAGCCGATGCCGGACGACCGGCGGCGGTCTTTGCCGCCGGAAAGCGCATTGTCCACCAAAAATCCAACCACGTACGAGAGGAAGATCACGAACGCGTTCAGGACGCCTTGCAACAGGGACATGGTGACCATGTCGCCATTGACCACGTGGGAGATCTCATGGCCGAGCACCGCGCGAAGCTCTTCGCGGTTCATTTGTTCCATGATGCCGGTGGAGACCGCCACAAGCGCGGAATTTTTGAAGGCCCCCGTGGCGAAGGCGTTGGGCGCGCCGGGGTAGACGGCCACCTCGGGCATCTTGATTCCGGAGCGTTCGGAGAGGTCGCGCACGGTCTGCACGAGCCAGGCGGTCGAAGCGTTTTCGGTCCCGTCCACGGTCTGCGCCCCGACGGAGAGCTTCGCCATCGGCTTCGAGACCAGGAGCGAGAAGATCGACCCGCCGATGCCGAAGACCAGCGCGAAGACGGCGAGCGATTGGTAGTTGATGCCATAGCGGCCCAGCGCGGCTTCGTTGATGCCGAAGAGGTGGCATATGACGGAAAAAGCCACCATCAGCACGATCATCACGGCGAAGTTCGTGAGAAGGAAGAGGACGATGCGTTTCATGGGCGAGTCTCCGTTTTTTGGGGGGTGAATGAAGAAAAAAGGGTGGAGGCGGAGGGTGGGTCAGAAGTAGCCTTCGCGCTTCTTCTGCTCCATCGACGAGTCCTGGTCGTGATCGATGATGCGCGTGATGCGTTCGGAATCGCGCACGACCATCATTTCCTGGAGGATGTCCTGCACGGTCTTCGCGGAAGAGCGGATGGCGCCGGTGCAAGGCCAGCAGCCGAGCGTGCGGAAGCGGCATTCGACCGTCTGGATCTTCGAGGGGTCGGCGACGCGCGCGCGGTCGATCACGGGGATGAGCAGCCCGTCGCGCTCGATCACCTCGCGTTCGGCGGCGAAGTACATCGGGACCACGGGAATCCTCTCGGCGAGGATGTAGTGCCACACGTCGAGTTCGGTCCAGTTCGAAAGCGGGAACACGCGGATCGACTCGCCGGGGTTCACGCGGGTGTTGTAGAGGTTCCAGAGTTCGGGGCGCTGGTTCTTGGGATCCCACTGCCCGTGGGCGTCGCGGAAGGAGAAGACGCGTTCCTTGGCCCGCGATTTCTCCTCGTCGCGGCGGGCGCCGCCGAAGGCCGCGTCGTGCTTCCCGGCGCGGAGGGCGTCGAGCAGCCCCTGGGTCTTCAGCTGGGCGCAGCACTTCACCGTGCCGAGACGCCACGGGTCGGCGCCGGCCGCGATGGACGCCTCGTTGCGGTACACGACGAGTTCCGCGCCGATCGACTTGCAGTAGGAGTCGCGGAACTCGTACATCTCCGGGAATTTCAGGCCGGTATCGACATGCAGGAGCGGAAAGGGGATGGGCGCGGGATGGAAGGCCTTGCGCGCAAGATGCACCATCGCCGACGAGTCCTTGCCGATGGAATAGAGCATCACGGGCCGCTCGAATTCGGCGGCGACCTCGCGGAGGATGTGGATGCTCTCGGCTTCGAGGGCCTGGAGGTTGGTCATCGAATAGTTCATGGTTCCGGCGAAAGGAGAAGAGGGGGGAGGCTTGCCACCGCCGCCGCGACGGCGTCGGGCGAAGGCAGCGGCATCGGGCGCCGGACGGGGCCGCACGGCACGCCGCGCCGCGTGAGAAGCTGCTTCAGCAGCAGGATCATCGGCACGCCGCGCGCGCCCGCCATCCGGTCGATGGCGCGCATCGATTCAAGCTGGAGCGAACGCGCGGCATCCAGGTCGCCCGCGTCGAAGGCCGCGACGAGCCGGTTGTAGAGCGGCGCCATCACGTTGTAGGTGGAGCCGACCGCCCCGCGCGCCCCCATCACGAGGGCGGAGAGAAGCATCTCGTCGCGGCCGAAGAGGACGTCGAAACCCGCATCGAGCGCGAGCGCGTAGTCCATGACGTTCTCGAAGGTGAATTTCGCGCCGGCGGTGTTGGCGGCGCGCTCCCGGAGTTTGGGGAGGAAGAGGCGCATCGGCGCCTCCTGCACGGTCATCGACGGCATGTGGTAGTAGTAGAACGGAAGATCCGGGCACCCCCCTGCGACCTCCGCCATGGCGTCGGCCAGGGCGTCCGGTCCCGCCGCGCGGAAGAAGACCGGCGGCATCGCCCCCACCGCCGCCGCGCCGATGCGCTGGGCATGCGCCGCGAGCTCCCGCGCATCCGCGAGCGATTCGCATCCGGCGTGCACCACGACCCGGAGCGGCGTGCCGCTTGCCGCGGCCACCCAGGCTTCCGCCATCGCCAAACGCTCGTCTTTCGCGAGGGAGAGGCTTTCGCCCGTGGTACCGTTCACGAACACGCCGGCCACGCCATCCTGGACCAGCCGTTCCGCATAGGCCGGGACGACCTCCGGCGCAATGGAGCCGTCGTCGTGGAAGGGCGTCACAGGCGCCGCGATCAATCCCGTCAAACGTTGCATGGCACGGAAATCCCCTTGCTCGACCCAAGGCCCGCCCCGCCGGGACGGGGTCGGATCGGACGGCTGGAACGCCGGCCTATGGTGGCAGAACGATGTGGAGTCATGGCGGTCCCCGAAACAGGTGGGGGGTGAAACGTCCATGATATCCGATCCCCCCTCCCGAATCAATCGCGAGAAAGCAAAACGCGCGACCGCCGCGCCGGACAGGACGGGCGGGAGCGAAAAAAACGGCGCGCCGCGAAAAAAGCGGCGCGCCGTTTCCGGCCGGGTTCGAGGGGGCCGCCTGCCTCACGGGGAGGAGGGCGCCCGGAAGCGGGGCTTCTCGCGGCAACTCCCGCCGGCCGGCCTCCCGGTTCATCGCGGGCCAGGCCGGACCACCCGGAAGCCGATGTAGATGTAGCCGCCATACACCGGCGAGTTGAATTCGCGCTGGGTGGCCGTGTGGGTGTGCCCGTAGTACCCGAAGCTGCCCCCGCGGATCGAGACGAAGGTGCAGCGGGCCGATTTCGCCGGACGCAGGTCGATCGGATCTTTCCCCTCGCGGATGTTGTCGTAGTGGAAATTGTCGTTGCACCATTCGCAGACGTTGCCCGCCATGTCGTGCACTCCGTCCCTCGAGACGTCGCCCGCGAAACTCCCGACGGTCGCGGTTCTTCCGATCGGGCGGACGGTCTCCAGATCCGCGGCCTGCAGTTCGTCTTCCAGCGGCGACATGTTGCATCGGCCTTCGGGCGATTCCTCGCCCCAGGGATAGGTGCGGCCCTCGCCGCGGCCCGACGCCACGTATTCCCACTCCGCTTCGGTGGGCAGGCGGTAGCCGCTTGCTCCGGCGATCCGCCGGAAGTTGTCGGCCTCGTCGTAGGCGGGTTCGAGTCCCTCCCGTTTCGAGAGGAAATTGCAGTAGGACGCGGCCTGCCGCCAGGAGACATAGATGACGGGCTCGTCGTCGCGCCACGAGGTCTCGCAGCGGTGGTGGCGGTGCCGCGGCATGAATTCCTCGAATTCGCGGTTGGTCACTTCGTATTTCCCGATGGCGAACGGCGAGATCTCGATGGTTCTGCCATCCATTTCAAACGAGCCGCCGGGGATGTCGACCATCACCGGATACGGCGCCTTCGGCGCGTCCGCCCGCCGGGCGATTTCGTTCTTCACGAGCGCCACCGACAGCACCCTGGCGTCGCCATAGTCGGAGTAGTCGTATTGGACCGGCACGCGCTTGCCGTCCTGCCAGCGCGTTTCCCGTCCTGTCGTTTTATCGACGGAAATCCGGATCGCGCTGGAGCCGGGGAGGACCGACCAGAGGAAGTGCAGCTCTTTGACTTCGCCGCCGGTGGGCGGGAGGTAGAGGGGCATGCGGTGGGCGTGGAAGGTGTCGGCCATGCCGGGCATGTCGACATAGAACGTATAGCGCGACTCCTCGTCGCCGGCATTCGAGTATGCCACGCGGAAGGCATACGAGCCGGGTTCGAAGCCGTCGGGGAGGGGCCACTCCATGCCGTCCGCCGCGTCGAGGACGAGACAGGGCTCTCCGGCGACCGCGCACGACGTCCACTGGCGCTGCGTGCCGTTGTAGTCGTATGCCACGGAGTTCCGAACCGTCTCCTTCGCGGCGATCTGGCGGCGGCCCAGGAAATCGAGGAGGGTTTCCCCGTCGCGGCGGACGATGATCTCCGGCGTCGCGCCGGGCACCATCGGGACTTCCAGCGTTGTGAAGCCGGCGCCGCAGATCTTCGTCGTGACGGTGCTCGCGCCGGCGGATTGCTGCCGGACGGCGACCTCTGCCGGAGCGGTGAGCGCGACGGTCACGTAGACGTTGTCGCGGACGTCGTCGTGGATCTGCAGGAAGGTGTCGCGGAAGTCGCGCCAGGTCCCGGTCTCGCCGTTGTAGAGCATCGTGAGATTCTTCGAGCGCGGGCGATAGACGACATACGCCTTGTCCTGTTTGATTCCGGGATAGATGCCGCGGTCTTTGTAGGCCGCCGCGAAATAGGCGGTGAGGTCGAGGAACGATTCGTCGCGGCAGGTCCAGAACCGGTTCGCGAGATCGTGCGGGAGTCCTTCGCTGGTCCAGCCGTCGGCGAAGATCCCGGAGTCTTCGCCGTTGTCGTTCCAGGTGACGATCTCGACGAGTTCGGGCTGGTCGCGGACGATGCCGCGCCAGAGTTCCGCGTATCCCTGCACGCCGTGGTAGTCGCGGAGGTTGGAGCTGTTGTAGGCGGGGCAGGGGCCGGCCATGTAGATCCCGCCGCGCTTGAGCGCCGCGAGGCGTCCGTTCGCGAGCCGGTCGCGGAGTTCGCGCACCGTGTTGTCGCAGCCGAAGGTGAAGACGCCGTCGCAGACGAAGTTCGTCGCGCCCCACAGGTCGTCGTCGACGAGGTCGAACGATTCGTACATGGTGTGCTGGGAGCATCCCATCGCCGGGACAATCAGGTAGTCGCCGACGCCGAGGCGCTCGAACTCGGCCTTCATCCACGGGTATTTCGTGGAGTCGCGGTTGCCGCCGGCCCAGCCGGACATGAAGGGGCGTCCGTCGTAGCGGAAAAGATTCGGATGGTCGTGGTAGCGCACGCCCATGTCGGTGAAGTTGTTCCGCTGCGCGGCTTCCAGCGAGCCGTCGGGCGAGAAGAAAAGCTTGAAGCCCGTCCCCAGCTCCTTCGCGGCGGCGAATATCCGTTCCGAGGCCCCCACATAGCCCTCGAAGGGCTTCCACTCGCCGTTTTCGTCCTTGCGCTGCCAGTTGCCGCAGTTCAGCGCCCAGCCTTCGACGCCGTACAGCTGCGCGAGCCGGATTTCCTTCTTGTAGGTATCGACATCCTTGTAGAAGCACGTCATGTAGTGCGCGAAGACGGTATGCCTGCCCTCGACGGGCGCGCTGTCCGCATGGGGGAGCAGGGCGGCGGTCGCCGCAAGCGCCGTTACAATGCCTTTTCCGGTGTTCATGTCAGTTTCCATTTCTGCGAACTCTGAGTTCCTGGATTTCGAGCGGGCCGACGCCCCACATGTCGCGAAGGTCGGAGACGAGCTTTACCATGTCGCCGGCCTGGAGCCGCACGGGCGGGAGCGTGATCGTCTCGTGCGATCCCTTGCCGAGTCGGACCTCCCGGCTTTCCGTTGCGGCCTCCAGGCGGGCCCAGATCTCCCCGCCTCCGGCGGCCTCGGGAGAGACCGACACGTCGGCCGCGATCTCGTACGTTCCGCCGGCGGGGGCCTTCCAGCCGAGCGCATAGGTGTCGCCGCGTCTCCCGGCGATCGTGACCGTGCCGTTCGTGGTGAAATGGAAATTCCCGTCGTAGAACCAGCGGGCGGTCATCTGGCCGCCTTCCACGGTGGCGCGCCGGCCGTCGGGACGCAGGGCGTACCAGACGTCGTTCCCGCGGCTGTCCCGCATCGGATTCCAGGTATGCGCTTTCCGGGCGATGTCGGCCGACGACCAGGTTTCGGTGGCGGAATACGGTTCGTCCGCGACGAGCGGATTCGTCCTGCGGCGGTATTCCTCGAGGTTGTCCGCGCCGTCTCCGTCGGGGTCGGCCGCCGGGTCGGCGCAGGAGGCGGTGGACATGTCGTGGAAGCGTCCGAAGAAGAGCATCTCGAACCAGTTCGGCATGCCGTCGTTGTCCTCGTCGGCCTGGTAGGCCCACTTTACGGGCGGGACGCCGGGGAAGTCCTTCTCCCATTCGGAATCGTAGTTCGAGCCGATGGCGTACATCATGAAATCCTCGCGGAAGGGGGCGTCGGCCACCTTTTCGGGCGCGGTGATCCCGCAGACGGTTTTAGTCCCGAGAAGCCTCGTCCGGCGGGCGCGGGCGCGGACGGTGCCGGCCTTCAGCGGGAACTGCTTCCGGAAGAGCCCGGCCGGGGCCTTGTATCCGCCATAGCCGTCGACTTCGACCGTCGCCGGCTTCTTGAGCAGCGTGACGACCTCGAGGACGGGGGGCGGCAGGGTGTTCCGGTTGCGCGAGGAGAACGGCCAGGAAGGCGTGTCCCAGTTGTCCGTGCGGCGGAAGACGAGGTGGATCTCGTCCTCCGCCACCTTGGGCGGCTTGCCGTTTTTCCACCAGTCGGACCAGTATTTGCAGAGGCGCGTGAGAGTGTAGGACCACGACACGTTCGGGGCGAGCGACGTCTCTTCGCCATAGTCGTTCCAGGTCACGAACTGGATGAGCCGCGAATCGGTCTGGATCGCGTTCTCCCAGCAGGCCGCGAGACGGTCAAGCCCCGGATAGGTGATGATGCTGCCGCGCGGGTTCTGGTACTGGCAGATCATCGGCTGGCTCCAGATCTTCCCGCACGCCTTCACGGTGTCCGGGACCAGCGGGTCGAGGCCCCAGTTCCCCTGTTCGCCGATGAAGCCGCCGAGCGCGTCGAAGAGCCCCGCCGCGAAACGCACGGCGCCGACCTTGTCCGCCTCGGGGTCGTCCCACTTGACCAGATAGTCGATGTCGCCGTGGAGAAACACGTCGCGGGAAATCGCCTTTCGGAAGCTCTTCCACTGCTCCTCGATTTCGGGGAAGGGCCCCCATCCGGCGACGAAGCGCATGTGATAGGTGAAGATGAGGGGGCGTCCATCGAAGGTCGCGAAGGCGGGGGAGTCGGCGAACCGCAGGACGTCGTTCACGGAATCGGCGAAACGCCGCCACATCGGAACGCTGTCGTCATAGCCGTGGCGGTGGCAGGCGGGGTCGAGACAGATCGTGACCTGGAACTTCCCGTCGTATTTCTCCGCCGCCTTGAGCAGGGCCTCGAAGGTCCGCTTGGCGCCGTCCCGTCCGGCCCAGGCATCGACGGCGAATCCGTCGAGTCCGGCACGCATCGCGCGGCGGATCTCGAAATCGGCGTTCTCCGCCTCGCCCTGCTGGAAGCCCCACGGCTGGAGCGGCCGGTCCAGCCAGCCGGCGCCGCCCGGTTCCTCGAACGCGGCGCCGGAGCGGATCTTCTCGAACCCGTTCGTCAGCGACACGGGCAGCCACCCGCTGGAGACGGGGAAGCAGCCCATGTAGTGCGCGAAGAACTTCCGTTCGACGGCCTCGGACCGGGAGACGAGGGCGAGCAGGCAGGCGAGCAGGCAGATCTTCTTCATGGAAGAATTCGGGCGGCAGGGGCCCGATTATCCGAGTGCGTAGACGGTCTTGCCCTTGCGAAGGATTTGGAGCGACATCGGCTTCAGGCTTCCGACCTTCCTGCCGGTCGCGTTCACGAACATCTCGATGCCGTTGTCGAAGGTCCAGTGGACGGCGTCGGGAGCCAGCTCCTCAAAGGCGGTCGTGACGCCGTTCTTGAGTTCCGGCACGAGCTCGTAGATCACGCGATAGGGCTCGACGATGTCGGCCAGCGACTTCCGCCAGTCGTCGCCGATGACGCCGTCTTCCGCGTGTTCCACGACCTCCATCCAGGGCACGCCGCCGTCGGCGTACATGCCGAGGATGCCTTCGGGACGGCCGCGGTAGCCGTGGATGACGTTCGGGTGGTACTGGATGATGCCGTGGACCGCGATATTCCAGAAGGGGACGTAGCGGTCGAGCAGTTCCAGCGTGTCGCCGGTGAGGCGGCGCTTCGACCAGACGCGCGGACCGCTCGCCCCGTTTCCGGCGAAGTCGATGTACTTGAGCGTGTAGACGGCGGGCGTCTCCGTCGCGCTCGTGCCGAAGAGCGCACGCACCCAGCCGAGAAGTTTCAGCTGCCCGAGGGCGAACTCCTTCTCGTTCGCCGGATGGTCTTTGTCGCGGCAGCGGAAGAGGCCGGTCCCGAGGGCGTCGATGTAGTACACGCCGTCGAAGCCGAGTTCGCGGATGCGGCTGAAATCGCCGCCGTAACGGTGGATCCACACCTGCGGGCACGCCATGTAGGTAAGCCCGCCCGACCATACGCCCATGGGCTGGTATTCGCCGCATTCGTCCCGGCTGACGACCGACATGTCGCGGTCGGTCGAGCGCATGTAGATGGAATGGATGTTGTCGTGGGGCGTGACGGCCCAGCCGTATGACTTGATCTTCGCGATCAGCTTCCGGAGACCTTCTTCGCCGCCGGCGGCGGGGTTGACGGGGAAGTGCGAGGGGTAGACGCCGTCGTGGCCTTCGTTGATCCAGCCGACGAGCGTGAACCACGCCTTGCGGATGCCGGCCGCGTGGATGGCGTCGACGATCTTCTCCGCCTCGGCGAACGTGGTCGAGGAGAAATACGGGCTGGTGCCGTCGGTGCGGAACGGCGGACGCTTCATGCCGATGAAGAGGTTGATGCGCATGGCGTCGGTCATGGCGTCCATCTGCGGTGCCGACTTGCGGCGCTCGACGATCGGCTCGAGGCCGCGCTCGTTCCGAAGGTATTCGCCGAAGGCTAGCGCGAGTGGCGCATAGTCCTTCGCCTCGGAGACGGCGCGGAACAGCACTTCCTTCTCCTCGAACTCCAGCGGATCGCCGACGAGGTCGCGGATGCCGATGACCGCGCGCTGCGAGGCGCGTTCCGGACCGCAGGCGGTCTCGATCCACGCGCGGAATTCGCCGCCATGGACGATGCCGAGGATGCCGCCTTTCGGGCCAAAGATGCCGAAGGCGTTGAGCAGCCCCATCTTCTCCCATTCGCTCTGCTGCATGTACACGCGGTCGACGGAGACGAGCTCCTTTTCCTGCTGGAAGCGCGCGATCGAGCCGGTGAACAGCGGCGTGACGTATCCGCCTTTCTCGGAAGCGCGGGCGTCCAGGAGGGAGGGCAGGATCTCCACCTTCATCAGCCGCCAGCAGGAGCCGAGCGGCTCGACGATGTCGCCGGCGAGGAATTTCACCCGGAGATACGTGCCGTCCAGAACCAGCTCCAGCGGCACGTACGTCTGGGACACCGGCTCGAAGCAGTCGAGGATCACGCGGGAATCCGTCCGGCGCCGCACGGTGGCGGCGACGCCCTTCGCCGGCAGATATTTCTGCTCGGGGCGGTTGTAGAGCCGGAGCGCGATGACTTCGTTCCAGGCGATGGGTCCGCGCGGGGTCTGTATGCCGGATTCGCCGAAGGAAAAGCCGGAAACCGCAGAAGGGCCTGCGGTCCTGGCACGGGAGGCGGTGCTTTTTCTCATGGCGGCAGTTACCGGACGAACAGGATGGTGCCGGGGATGCTGGCGGAGGTATACACCAGCTTCCGGGAATCGACGATGGAAAGGGTCCCGTGCCAGTTGGGGTTGTCGACCCACGTGACGTTGTCGATGAGGCGTCCGAAGAACGCGGCGGTGTCGTAGCCGTTGGCGGTGGACGCCGTCGAGGCTTCCATCAGGGTGACGCTGGTCTTGATATTGGCCTTGTCGAACTCGCGGGTGGAGAGTTTCAGCGCCGGAGGCGCGGCGCTTCCGTCGGTCCCGTCGATGCAGCCGACGGCATAGACCGGGGCGCGCGCGGCGCCGGTTCCATCATGGTATCCCTCCACCGGGAGCTCGAACTCGATCGTGGTGCCGTAGTTGAAGGCCATCGGGCGCTGCTGTCCCCATTCCGTGCCCTGGGTCTGCTTGAAGAGACTGGTCGGACCTTTGATGCGGAGCGTGTTGTTCGAATTGGCGGCCTGTGAGCCGAAACGGATCCACGGGTAGATGAGCGAACCGTTGTCGATTTCAATCACGGAGTCGCCCGTCGTGGCGCCCGTCGCGAGGTATCCGACATGGAATGCCGTGTTTCCGCCTTCGCGCGGCGTCGTGAGCAAACTGCCATCGCAGATCCGGAGGAAGCTTCCGTTGTTGATGCTGACGCCGCGGTTGGCCGCGCACAGACCGGCTGCCACGGACGCGCCGTTGGTGAGGAGGAGCGTATGCGAACCGCTGCAGAGGAGGGAGAAGACATCGCCCCAGTTGTTCACGCCGTGGAGGCTGTGCGAACCCCCGTTGAAGACGGTGCGTCCGGACCCCCGGCACGTGATCAGGGCGGCTTCCAGTTCCGCGCCGTCGGTGAAGAGCAGTTCGGAGTCGTCGTCAAGTTTGGCGACGACGACGCCGAGACCCGAGACGCTCACGTTGCCGTTGTAGACGGAAAGCCGGGTGCCTTCGCCGGTAAAGGTGATGCGGACGGAACCGTCGACCGGGGATGCGTCGAATTGCAGGTTAGTGCACGACAGGGACGACCCGTTTTCGAAGGTGAGATGGTGGTTCCGGCCCTGGAGCGAAAACCAGGCCATATAGGGTCTCATGCCCGATCCGATCTCGATGTCGACATTGTCGAAGACGACGTTGGCGCCGGCGTTCTGCCATCCGGAGCGGTTGATGTAGAAGCCGTCACTGTCCTCGGTGGGCCATCCCCAGACAAGCTTTCCGCGGTGGTCCCCGATCTGGCGGATCGTGCCGTTGTGAAAGCGCAGGTCGCTGTTCGAGGCGTAGCAGCGGGTGACGATCTGGAAACTGTTCGAGACTTCCAGGCAGTGGCCGTCGAGGTCGAAATCGAGGATGCCGGAGTCGGATTCGACCCTGTACTCGAAGTTGGAGACGACGACGTCGGCATGCAGCTGGACAAAATACTCGGACTGCTCCGAAGTGTTTGCCTTGTGAAGGAAGCGAACGGTGTCGGGGTAGACGGGGGAGAAGGCGATGGGCGTGGTGTCGTCCTCGAGCCAGTTGTCGACATGGGCGAAATCGGCGAGACCGGGGGAATACTGCCAGAACAGGTTGCGGGCGGCGGCGGCGCAGGTGGCGCAGAGCGAAAGAACGGCGAGAACGGCAAGGGGGAACGGGGTGGTCTTCATGATCGCAGTCTCCTGAACGGTGTGAACGGTGTGTAATGCATTGAACCAGATGCAAATTGTGATGTCAAAAAAAAATTCCAAACAAAATTCCACGAAGCCGGGAAGACCGCGTTCGACAGGGTTGTCGATACACATTCGGACGTCATCGGCGCGATGGAAAGGGACGCGATAGGCAAGATTGACTTTATCTGGGGCGACAACACCGAGGGAATCTGCCACATAATGGACAAGCATAGGTCGGATGCCGGCATGATTCCTGGAGTCATTGCGTACGGCGATGTCTTCGAGGACAAGGCCAATGGCAAGTATTACATCATAAAAAGGAAAACTGGGTATGCAGTTGACTCAACCTGCCACAACCTGTAGTATGACCATCCATAAACGACTATCCGACCAGCATGGCCGAATTGGACCGCAGGTTTGCGACGCAGGACGCCTGTCTGGCTTATTTGGCGACGCTGGGAACCACGAAGAGCCGCGTTCTGCTGTTTGACAAGCTACTAACTCGGCCACAATTCATACTGCAAAACAGGGGAACGGGTTTTCCAACCCGTGACACGGACAGGAATGTCCGTGCCCCTTTCCCAACTCCAAATTCCAGCTCCTCATGCCTGAATCTCCGTGAGCAGCGCTATTTGTGGCCGGGTTAGTAGCATTATTGGCGGTCGTCACAGCCCCCAACCCGCGATCAAAAATCGTGCCGCCACAAGATGTTGTGTCTGGTTGAGCCAACTGCATACCCAGTAAAGGAAAAACATCGTAGTCCTGCGCAAGGGGAATGGCACGATTCACTGCCTTGTCACCGGCTATAAATAAAGACGATGCACACGCAAGCGCAAAAATACGCAGGAACAATCAGCTCGTCGAAAAGGGAGCATAGAAATGTCGGAGGGTGTCTGGTCCGCTTTGCTAACCCGGCGGCACTTGCCGCCGAAACGGCGGACTGGCCCCAGCTACTTCCCCGTGCCTCAGCTTTGTACTTCCGGGGTGTTGCCTCGCGACGGATACGGATGTATCACTCTCCTCCCATGGAGTCAACCGTGAAACAGGAAACAGGAAAAGCAGGAGAACTCTCGACAGGGTGTTCAATGCTGGTTCCGGCTCAATTTGCCTCGAGCTCGACTCCATGGCCGGCGACATCTTCCGAATGATTGTCCATGTGGCGAAAGGACACCCCAGGATGCAGACCTTACCATTGCACATCCAAGCCGTTCCTGGGAAAGAAATGAAAAACCAGCACATCCACTCGGATTGGCCGGAAGCAAACTTCCCCATCTTACGGACTGCGCTGGAAAGACCGTGGAGGCTCTATCCCCTGCCCAAAGGCGATTCCGAGGAAGTGCACCTCCACGGTTTGACGCAAACGTAGCACCCCACACCCGACACCGCAACCCCAAAATCAAGCGACCGCAAGCCTCGGGCAACCACAAAACCACCTCACTTGTCAAAGTGAATGCGACTGGGGTGGTCGCATTTACTTTGACAAGGGGCGTTTTCCCTTGCCGTGTTCCCGGGAACTTGGCTATGATACGTACGCAAGTGTATTCTGTATCTTGTTCGACGCAAGGAGGTATTCTGTGATGAACCGCTCTTGTTCCCTTGTCTGGATTGCCGCATCGCTGATGGTCGCCTTGCCGGCATCGACGCATGCCGTCGAGTATGTCCAGATCGACCTTGCCGCAATCGGCGCGACGGCCGATGCCACGCATTACTACTACAACAACCCGCCCTCCAGCGGAATCGACGGGACGGTGACGACGCACTGGATGGGGAACGGAGGCGCGCCGGTCTGGTACCGCGTCGACCTGAAGTCCCCTTACACGATCGGCAAGTTCCTGTACACCACTGCGCAGGACAAGCTCCGTCAATTGCAGAATTGCAGCGTATTCGTCACCGGAAGCTCCTCCACTGCGCCGGCGGATTGGGGGGATCCCGTGCTGACCGGCTTCAACTTCGGCACGGTCAAGACACCGCAGGAGTACATCATCGATCCTCCCGCCACGGGGCGCTACCTCATCCTCTATGCCGAAGCATTTATCGGTCGTGGCAGCGTGGCAGAACTCGATATTTTCAAGGTTGCACCCCCCTTTGTCGCGGCGAATCCGGTCACCGGAAGCTCCACCTACCTCTCCGGAAACCAAGTGGCCGCCGACCGCATGCCCCTTGTGGAGGGCTACGACCGCTGCTGCATCACCGATTCGGCGACCCTGCCGGCGACGCCGATCGCGGATTGGACGCCCTACTCCACCAACATGGCGCCGTCGTCCGTGTCCGGAACCATCGCGCCCCCCGTCGGCAACGCCGAACTCTCGGTCTACTTCTGGCTTGCCGACTCCACCGGAACGCTTCCGCCCATGTCGGAGGTGGACACCATCACCTACACCACCAACGCCCCCGTTCTGGTCGTGCGCGACGTCTTCAAGTCGTGCGTCACCAACGGCACCATGGCGATCACGGTGGACGACGTCGACGCCGGCACCACGGGCGGCAGCTATGGCGAGTTCCCGATGGCCGTCTTCTCCCGCACCCTCGCCTGCCCGCAGGACCTCGAGGATCCCGACGCAACGACAAGCGTCAGCCTCCAAGACGCCGCCACGGACTACACCCTGACCTTCACCGCGATGAACGTGGCGGGCGTCACCGCGACGACCACCGTGGTCGCGACCGTCCAGGGGCCGCTCTACTGGAACCCTGCGAACGCGGGCGGCGGGGCGGGAACTTGGGGCACGGAGTCGTGGAGCGACGCGCAGAACTATCCTGGCGGCGACCTCGTCGCCGGCTTCTGGACCGCCGACAAACCCTCCCCCGCAATTTTCGGCGGAGAGGCGGGCGGAAGAGTGACGATGGGGAACCTGTCCCGCTATGTCTCCCGTCTCACCGTCACCACGCCCGGCTACAACCTGGACTACGGGCAGGTGTGGTTCGCAGACAACGGCGACGCCATCCTCGACTGCGACGTCACCATCCGTTCGCTGTGCGCGGCCAAGAACCGCACCATCACGAAGACGGGCCCCGGAACGCTCACGACGGTGGACTACATCGGCGGCAACAACGGGCGTATCGACCTCCGCGAAGGGGAAATCGTCGCCGCCACCCTGGGCATGGAAGGCGTGATCTCCGCCTATTCCAACAGCGTCATCCGCGCCGCCAAGGCCGGAATTTGCGGCGCCATGAAGAACAAGATCTACCTGTACGACGAAACGCTCTTCGACCTCGCCGGATACAACTGCGGCAACCAGATGGCCGTCCTCCAGGTCGAGAAGAACGCACGCGTCCGCGGCCAGGGCGGCACCGTTGGCGTCTACGGCTGGAACCAGAACGTCGGCGAACTGACCCTCCGCGGCAGAATCGAAATGGAGGGAGGCTCGCTTCTCCTGTGCCGCAGCGGGACTTCCCCGTGACCATGACCATCGCCGACGGCGGCCTCCTCGACCTTGGAGACGGCGGACTCCTGGCCATCGACGACGGTGCCGGCAGACTCCCGGCCTTCGCCTTCTCCGGCGACGGCGTCATCACCAACGGCTCCATCCGCCTGTGCGGAGAGATGGCGGCCGCCGCCCGAACGCAGACCTTCACGGTGGCGGACGACACCGACGCCGTCGACTTCGCGATCTACTCCGACATCATCGACGGACTCCAGCCCGGTTGCGGCCTGACCAAGGATGGCGCGGGTGCGCTCCTGCTGGCGGGCGGCAACTCCTACACGGGCGCGACGACGGTCGCGGCGGGCGCGCTGCAACTCTCCGGCTCGCTCGCGAACGCGAAGCTTCGTGTCGACGCCGGCGCATCGTTCGAAACGCTCCCCGGCGCGATTCTCCCCGTGAACGAGGGCGACGCGATCTCCGTCTCCGGAACGCTCGATCTCGCGGGAACCACGCTCGACGTGCGGCTCGAAGACAAGGCGCCGGTCGTGCTGGTCGACTACGCCGACGACGGTGCGACGGTCGAAGGCATCGAGGATGTGACCCTCCAGGGCGGATGGTATCTTGCCAACGACACCGACAACCGCGTCGTCCACCTCCGCCCGTTGCTGGGCACCCTTCTCCTTCTCCGCTAGCCCTCCGCGACGGGCAGGCCCGCTCGCCTGCGGTTCGGTATTTCCCTTCGTTTTTTGTGTCCACGCCCGGCGGAGGCGTGGTACGATGGACTTTCATGAAACGAGGAGTCCTTCTCTTGTCCTGGGCCGCCGTGCTGGCCGTTCCGTCCTTGCGCGCCGCGAGCATGACGCCGGAGGCGGCACTGGGCGCACTGCTCTCCCGGCATGCCTCGCAGCTCGGGGCGGACGATGCCGCCGGCGCCGCCGAAAGTTGCAGGCTGGTCCTGGACTCCGGCGCACTCGGCCGCTTCACCCCCGTGGCCGAATCGCTGCTGGGCGCGGATCTCCTCGCCCTGGGCCATGCCGAGGAGGGCGCGAAACGCCTCGGGCGGCTGCTGGTCCCCAACAGCGCGAACGCGGATGCCATCGTCCGCCTGGCGGACATCCAGGCGCGCCGCTGGCTGTCGCGCCTCGACCGGGAGGAGGTCGTGGCGGCGCTCAAGGCCTACTACGCCGCCAACGTCCGCTATCCCGACACGCTCGAACCCCTCCGCTCCCTCCGGCCGCCGCCCCCGCTCCGCGACCGCTGGGGCGAGCCGTGGAACTACCGGCTCGCGAACTTCCGGGCGTTGAAGGGCGTCTCCGCGCAGCGCTACACGCTCGAATCCCGCAACACGGGGCGCCTCTCCGACCTCGCCAAAGCGCTCCAGGCGCGCGCCACCTCCCCTGGGCCGGAAGGCTGGAGGGTCTCGCGCAGCCGCGAGGCCGGCGCCATCCTGGTCGAAACCGCCGAAGGGCGCAACTCCATCGTCCGCGAGGGCGACCTCCACGCCGGCTTCCGCTTCGCCGGATTCGCAGGAAGGTCCGCACTCTTCTCCTCGGGCGACGCCTGGTTCCTTCTCCCCCTCGCCCCCGGAGGCACGCCATGAACGAAGGCGACAGCGGCCTGGACTTCTTCCTGAACGCCGCCCAGCGCCGCAGGCTGGCGCGCCTTGCCCTGCAGTCGCGCGACGTGGTCGAAGGCAACCTCGCCGGACGCCACCGGAGCCCTTCGCGCGGCCAGAGCACCGAATTCGCCGACCATCGCCCCTACATCGCCGGCGACGACCTCAAGCGCCTCGACTGGAAGGTCCTCGGGCGCACCGAGCGCTACTACATCCGCCGCTACCAGGACGAGACGAACCTGCGCGTGTACCTGCTGGTGGACCGCAGCGCGTCGATGGGATACGCCTCCGACCCCTCGCTCCCCACCAAGTTCCACTATGCCTGCCAACTCGCCGCCGCCCTGGGCTACGTGGTGGTGCGCGGGCGCGACGCCGTGGGATGGCAGGTCTTTTCCGACAAGCTCGACGTCTCCCTCCCCGCGCGCAACTCGCTGCTCGAACTCAACAATGCGCTGAAGACGCTTCGCGCCCTCGAACCCGCCGGCGCCACCTCCACCGCGATGGCGCTGAACCTCGTGGCCGAATCCATCCAGCGCCGCGCGCTGGTGGTCGTCATCTCCGACCTGCTGGACGACGCCGCCGAGGTCACGAAGGCCCTCGCGCACTTCCGCAAGAAGCACCACGACGTGATCGTCTTCCAGGTGCTGGACCCCCGGGAGCTCGACCTCGACTTCCGCCGCGGCGGCGAATTCGAGGACCTGGAGACCGGCGAAACGATCACCGCCGACCCCCGTTCCGTGGCGGACGCCTACCAGGAGATCTTCGGCGAATTCCGCGAACGCTACCGCAAGGCCTGCTCCGAAATGCGGATCGACTACTGCCTCGCCCCCACCAGCGAACCCCTCGACACCTTCGCCCGCGCCTACCTCGAGGATCGCAGGAGGCGATCGCGCTGATCCCTCCCCCAACCCCCAATGGAAAAACGGCGCGCCGCCAAAAAAGCGGCGCGCCGTTTTTGCAATCCCTGCGCGGGATGGTTTTCCGCGCAAAGCCGCAAGGGACCGCAAAGGACCACGGGCGTCCGGCAAGCCGCGAACGACTCGCCCGAATCCGCAACACTTCGCGTCCGTTGCGCCTTGGCGAGAGCAACTAAAGGGTCTTGCGGACTTCGTCGGCCTGGTAGACGGAGCCGAGCAGGCAGTTCTTCTCGTAGATGAAGTCGGCGTATTCCTTCATGAAGATCTTGCCCGGATCGCGGAGGTCGAACTTCGCGGGCTGGTCGCGGAAGAATTCGCGGTGGACGCGGCACCAGACCAGACGGCCGTCGGTGTCGATGTTGATCTTCGTGACGCCGAGCTTGGCGGCCCGGAGGAACTGCGTGGCGTCGACGCCCCTGGCGCCCTTGATCTCGCCGCCGGCGGCGTTGATGCGGGCGACTTCGCCCTGGGGGACGGAGGAGGAGCCGTGCATCACCAGCGGGAAGCCGGGAAGCTTCTTCTGGACCTCTTCGAGGATGTCGAAGCGCAGCTTCTGGTCGCCGGAGAACTTGAAGGCGCCGTGGGAGGTGCCGATCGCGCACGCGAGCGAGTCGCAGCCGGTCTTCGAGACGAAGTCGATCACTTCCTCGGGCTTGGTGTAGATGTGCTCGGCGGCGGCGACGTCTTCCTCGACACCCTTGAGCTGGCCGAGTTCGGCTTCGACCACGATGCCCTTGGCGTGGGCGGCATCGACCACGCGCCTGGTGATTTCGACGTTCTGCTCGTACGGGAAGGCGGAGGCGTCAATCATCACGGAGGAGTACACGCCGGAGGCAATGCAGTCCATGCAGGTCTCTTCGTCGCCATGGTCCAGGTGCACGGCGAAGATCGCTTCCGGGAAGATCTCCGCGGCGGTGGTCATCATCGCCTCGAGCATCTTCTTGTGGGTGTACTTGCGCGCGCCCTTGGAGAGCTGCACGATGAAGGGGGCCTTGCTGCGGACGTTGCCCTCGAAAAGACCCATGGTCTGCTCGAGGTTGTTGATGTTGTAGGCGCCGATGGCGTATTTGCCGTATGCGTGCTGGAACAGTTGCTTGGTGGTGACAATCATGGATTTCGGACTCCTGTGGCGGGGACGCGGCCTCTCGGACAAGGCGAACCTGCCCCGGCTGGTTTGAGTGAAGATAAAGTGTAGCACACCCCCCGCCGTCCCTACAAAGCCTTTTTCGGGCCCGCGATCGGCGTCGGCGCCTCGCTTGTCAAAGGAGGCGCTTGCAAAACCCCTTGCCGGTCGGGACAGAGCCCGACCCTCCAGATGCGACCAGTGGCGATCGGCCGCCCCCATCGAGGGGCGGGCGAAGACGCGTGCGCGTTACAAGCCCAGCAGCAGCTTGGCCGTCATGAAATAGACCACCAGGCCCAACGCGTCCACCACGGTCGTGATCAGCGGGGCGGCCATGAGCGCGGGATCCATGCGCAGCTTGTCGGCCAGCAGCGGGAGCAGCCCGCCCAGCAGCTTGCTGAGCACCACGATGGCCGAGAGCGCCACCACCACGGTAATGGCCAGCAGCAGGCCGCCGTCCTGCATGGTGATCACGCGGCCGAAGGTGAGCAGCCCAAGCCCTATGCTGACCAGCAGGCTCACGCCCAGCTCCTTCCACAGCACCTTGCCGGCGTCCCGGATCGCGATGTCGCCCATGGCCAGGCCTCGGATGATCAGCGTGCTGGACTGCGAGCCGGCGTTGCCGCCGGTGTCGGTCAGCATCGGGATGAAGGTGACCAGCAGCGGAACGGCCATGAAAATCTTCTCGAACCCGCCCAGGATCACGCCGTTGATCATGCCGGATACCAGCAGCAGCAGGAGCCAGGGCAGCCGGTTGCGCGCATGGCGGGCGACCGGCGTCTCCATGTAGGACGCCTCGCTGGGGTGCATGGCGGCCATCAGTTCCACGTCCTGGGTGGCCTGCCGGTCGGCCAGATCGAGCACGTCCTCCAGCGTCACCACGCCCACCAGGCGGTTTTCGGTGTCCACCACTGGCATGGCGTGCAAGTCGTAGTGGCGGAAGAGCGCGATGACCTCGTCGGTGTTCTCGTCCGTGTTCACCTTGGGCGTGGTCTTGCCGATCAGTTCCTGCAGCAACAGGCCGTCGTCCGCCGTCAGCAGGTCGTACAGGCTGGCGTCGCCCAGGAGGCGGCGCTGCCGGTCGGTGATGTAGAGCACATGGTCCATCGCCAGCTTGCGCGGCGCGGCACGGATGGCGGCGACGGTTTCTCCCACGGTGCTGTCGTAGGGGAAGTGCATCAGCTCCGTGGTCATCACGGATCCGGCCGAACCGTCCTTGAACTGCAAGAAGCGGTTCAGCTGCGCGCGCATGTCCGGCGTGCTGTTCTGCAGGATGTGCTTGACGGCGTTGGCGGGCAGCTCCTCCAGAAAGTCGACCGCCTCGTCCACGTAGAGCGACTCCAGCAGCGCCACCGTTTCCGCATCCGAAAACGACTGGACCAGCGTCTGTTGCGCCGAGCTTCCCAGCAGTGCGAAGGTCTCGGCGGCCTCGTCCTTGGGCAGCAGCCGGAAGAGCAGCGCCGCATCCCCGGCGTCCAGATTCCGCAGCAGCTGCGAGATGTCCGCCGGATGCATCTCCTGCAGCATGTCGCGCAGCGACTTGAAATCACGGGAAGCCAGGGCCGCATGCGTGCGCTCCAGCCACAGCTGTTTGTTGATTTCCCAGGTATACATGGTGATCCGAAGAAGGTATGCAACCCGCCGCCACGCGTGAAGGATAGCGTTGGGACGGAGTTTGCCGGGGTTGTTGGTGAAGTGCGGTTTCGGTTCCGACACGCCTTGGCGCGAAACCCGAATCGTGTGAGACGCAGGAGAAAGATTTTCCGGAAAAGGGGCCGATCGCCCGGACGGACGGACGGACGGACGCCGCTGTCCGCCCTGGCGCGGATGCCCTCGACCCCTGTCGGCAACCGGCGCCAGGACGCGGGCCGACACCTCGATGCAACCCGGCGTGCCGTGCGTATGCGGCGGAAAAACGGCATGCCGCGCGATCGCCTCGCCACCGCCGCCGGCGAGCCTGCCGGATGAATGATAAAGTATATCACATCCCCACCCTCCCCACAAACCTTTTTTTGGGCGCCCGCCGGGGGCGCGGGCAATCGCCGGAAATTTGGCCGGAAAAAGCCGGGGGCGGGGAAAAGCGGCCCCGGCGTGGTTTTGCTTGGCGAGTCTCTTGCAAAACCCCTTGCGTAAACTGGTCGGGACGGAGCCCGTTCCCCCCATCCGGCCCGCCGGGGACGGCGGTCCCCAGGGGCAAGGGGTTTTGCAAGCGCCTCCTTTGACAAGTGAGGCTTCCCCGCGGCGCGCCGCTCTTTCTTGCGCATCCGCCCTCTCCCGCCTATACTGGGTGGCTCCTATTGCCGGATGCTCCGCCACCACCCCCTCCGTTGGAGAACATGCCATGCGACCCATCGCGATTCCCGATCTTTCGCTGAAACCCTTCGACACGTTCAACCAAGGCTGGTACCTGCTTGCGGCGGGCGATTTCGCCGCGGGGGCGTGGAACTGCATGACCGTCTCCTGGGGCTTCCTGGGGACGATGTGGAACAAGCCCGTGGCGCAAATCGTGGTGCGCCCGCAGCGCCACACCCGCGAGTTCCTGGACCGCCACCCGACCTTCACCCTCTCGCAGTTCGGACCGGAACACCGGAAGGCCCTCGCCGTGCTGGGCTCGAAAAGCGGCCGCGACGGCGACAAGGTGGCCGAGGCGGGATTGACGCCCGTCGCCGCCTCCGCAGTGCCGGCGCCGACTTTCGCCGAGGCGGCGCAGGTGTTCGAGTGCCGGATCCTCTTCCGCCAGGAGATGGCCCGCGACGCCTTCCTGGAGCCGTCGATCCTCGCCGAATGCTATCCGGGCGACGACCGCCACATCGCGTACATCGGCGAAGTGGTCGCGGCGGCGCGCCGCTGATTCCGCGCCCGGCGCATCTTCCCCCAACCCTCCCTCTCCTCCGAACGACCTTCCCATGATCCCGTCTTCCTCTCTTTCCGCCGTGCGATCCGGCACCCCGCTGGTTCACTGCATCACGAACGTGGTAACGGTGAACGACGTTGCCAACGCGCTCCTGGCCATCGGCGCGAGCCCCGTGATGTCCGACGAGCCGGACGACGCGCCCGGCATCGCCTCGCTCGCCTCCGCGCTGGTGTTGAACATCGGCACGCTGAACCACCGCTCCATCGAGGCGATGCGGGCGGCCGGGCGCGTGGCGAACCGGCGCGGCATCCCCGTGGTGCTCGACCCCGTGGGGGCCGGCGCCACCGCATTCCGCACCGACACCGCACGAAGCCTTCTCGCCGGCCTGCGGATTGCCGCGATCCGCTGCAACCTCTCCGAGTTCAAGGCGGTCGCGGGCATCGGCGAAGGCGAGACCTACGGCGTGGATGCCGCCGCCGCCGACGCGATCACCCCCGCGACGCTCCCCGTCCTGGCCCGCGCGCTGCGCGACTTCGCCGCCGGGCACGACTGCCTCGTGGCGGTCACCGGCGCGATCGACCTCGTCTGTTCCGGCACCCGCGCCCTGGCCGTCCACAACGGGCGCCCCGAGATGGCGCGGATCACGGGCACGGGGTGCCAGCTCACGGCGCTGGCCGCGGCCTTCCTCGCCTCCGTCCCGGACGAAGCGGGAGGCGACGCCCCCTTGCAGGCGCTCGCCACCGCCGTCGCCGCGATGGGCGTGGCCGGGGAGATCGCCTTCGCGCGCCTCCGCCCCGAAGAGGGCAACGCCACCTACCGGGATCGCATCCTGGACGTGCTCTACCACCTCGACGGGGAAACCCTCGACGCCAAAGCCCGGATCGACGACGTGGCGGGCTACTAACCCGGCCACAAATAGCGCCGCGCGCGGAGATTCAGGCATTGGGAGCTGGAATTTGGAGTTGGGAAAGGGGCACGGACATTCCTGTCCGTGTCACGGGTTGGAAAACCCGTGCGGAAAGGGGCACGGACATTCCTGTCCGTGTCACGGGTTGGAAAACCCGTACGGAAAGGGGCACGGACATTCCTGTCCGTGTCACGGGTTGGAAAACCCGTGCGGAAAGGGGCACGGACATTCCTGTCCGTGTCACGGGTTGGAAAACCCGTGCCCCTGTTTTGCAGCATGAATTGTGGCCGAGTTCGTAGCCCGCCGCGCCGCACGGCGTCCCCCTCCCCCATGCACATCCCGTCGCGTCCCATCCAGGCCCAGCGCATCCGGTCGTTCGCCGACGCGCTCGCCGCGGAATCCTCGAACGAGGGCGGATACGATCGCGCCCGCTGGCTGTACGTCCCGGACACCTACTGCGACTACCGCTACCTGCTGGGCGTTCGCGGCGAACGGACGCTCCTGTGCCTGGGCGCGAACCCCTCCACCGCGGTTCCGGGCGGCTTGGACAACACGCTCAAGTCCGTCTCGCGCATCGCGGCGTCAAACGGCTTCGACTCGTGGATGATGCTGAACGTCTACGCCCAGCGGGCCACGCGGCCGTCGGACATGGACGAAGCGCCCGATGCGCGCCTCCACGCCGAGAACCTCGCCGCCTTCCGCTGGATGCTCGCGCAGGGCCGCGCGCGCCCCGTGGTCTGGGCGGCCTGGGGGACGGTGATCGAACAGCGCGCCTACCTTCCGGACTGCGTGGGGGATCTGGTTGAAGCCGGCGAATCCTCCGGCGCGGAGTGGGTCTGCGCGGGCAAGCGCTCCAAGGCGGGGCACCCCCACCATCCGCTCTACCTGAAGAAAGACGAGCCGCTCCGCCCCTTCGACGTCCGCGGCTACCTCGCGGGCTGGAAGGTCCGGGCGGAGGCGCGCGCCGGGCGGCCTCAGCGGTGTCGCAGGTAGGTGAAGCCCACGCAGGCGCGTTCGACCATCATCGTGGCGAAGAGGATGGGGTGGCGCAGGACGCGCCGCCACTTCCCGTTTTCGACGAAGACGCCGAAGAAGCGGTATCCCGCGCCGAACTGCTTGCGGACGATGGCGTCGTTGTTCCACTTCGTCCGATAGGCCGCGAAACTGCCGGCGTAGTAGGCCTTCTTCCGGAGCACCCGGCGCAGGGTGAGCCGGGCTTCGTCGTGGAGGAGATGCCCGTCGGTGAGGGCCACGCGGGAGGTCACGGCGAGGACGCGGCGGTCGAGATCCCAGTCCTCCGCCGCCCAGAGGGACTCGTCGTAGCCGCCGCTCCGTCCGAAAACGGCGCGCCGTATCACGCGGAAGGCGTCGATGCAGGTGGCGTCGTAGAACGAGCGCTCGAAGTTGCGGGCCTTCACCCGCAGGCCGCTTCCCGTGCGGATCTCGCGCACCCAGAGGGCGTCGGGCGCATCCGGCGCGGAGAGGCGGCCGACGATCTCGCGTCCCGTCGCCTCGGGCAGGATCATGTCCGCGTCGAGGAAGAGCAGGAACTCGCCGGCGGCCTCGCGCGCGCCGCGATTGCGCTGGGCGCTTCGTTCGGGGCCTTGCTCGAAAACGCGCGCGCCCGCCTCGCGCGCCAGTTCGCGGGTGCGGTCCGTCGAGGCGTTGTCGACCACGATGACTTCCGCCACGCCGGCATCGACCAGCGGGCGGAGCGACGCGACGCTGGTGGCGATGTGGGCCTCTTCGTTCTTCGTCGGGATGATGCAGGAGAGCAGCATGGGCGGAGTCCTGTCGATGCGGGTGTTTGCGGGCTACTTCACGATGAAGAAATGGAACGAGAAGCGCGGGTCCGTCAGGGTTTCGATGGCGGGGAGCACGGCGGAGAGGGGCATGTCCGGCGGGGCGAAGACGAAGAGCGCGGCGAGGCCCTTCAGCTCCTTCGTCTTGGCGAGAAGCATGGGCCAATCGTCGAGGGGGATGTCCTGCGGGGTGAGTTTGGGGTCGAGGGAATTGGGGTCGGACCAGTCCTCGTGGATGAAGGTGGCCGTCGCCTTCCAGGCGCCGTCCCCGTCCTTCGCCATGTGCAATTCCCAGGGCTGGGTGGCGCGGTTTTCGCGTGCGCGCCAGGCCTCGTTCGGGAGGAAGGCGCGGAAATAGGGCTGTCCGGCGGGGGGCGCCTCCACGCGGATGCCGTTTTCGCCGTCGATGCGATCGAGCGCCTGCGCGAGGAGGGTGGCGGAGCCCAGCGTCACGGCGGGGTCGAAGCCGACGGTCACAAAGGGGTCGAAGCCATCCTGGGCCATTCGGGCGAAGGCGGTGAAGAGGGCCGTGGCGTCGACGGAGTCGAGCAGGGCGGTGCCGCCCTCGCTCACGGAGAAGCGGAGGGCGGCGAGCCCTTCCCCGTCCGCAGGCGAGACGCGCAGGGCGAGGCTGCGGACGCGGGGCAGGCCGTCGTCGCGCGTTGCCGGGCGGATGCGCACGCGCAGGAGGGTCCCTTCGGCGGGGACCTTTCCGGGGGAGTGCACGTACGTCTCGTACACGGCGCCCTGGGGGGCCCGGCGGGGCACGTCGAGCACGCTGAAGCGTTCGTTGTAGGTGGCGAGGATGGAGCGGGGCTGCTCGTCGTCGGCGATGCAGGTCGCGTCGTCGCCTTCGCCCGACCATTGGGAGCCGGTATAGACGAAGCCGACGGCGGGCAGGGTGGCGCCGGCGCGGCGGTCGAGCACCCACTCCTCGATGGGGGACCAGTCGCCCTCGGGATAGGCGGCGCTCTCGACGATGACGCGTTCGCCCTTCGACCAGTAGGCGTACGAAGCGGGATCGGCGATGCGGCCTCGGGGCACGCCGACGAACTCGATGGCGCGGGCGACGTCGCCTGCGGCGGCGAAGGTTTGCGCGAAGGCCTCGTAGCCCTTTTCGCTGCCGGGGCCGATCAAGAGGAATTCGACGGTGTTGTCCGCGTAGAGGCCGCAGGTCTCGGCGAGGAGTTCGACCGCCCCGGCGTCGCGGTCGGCCACGATGCCGTTCCGCGACCAGACGGCGTCGCCGCCGCGGACGACGGCGGGATGCTCCGCGGTCCAGCGCTCCACGGCGGCGCGGTTCCGGGCGGCGTAGGGTTTTTCGGCGCCGGGCTCCTGCGCGCGGGAGGGGGCGGCGGCGAGCGCGGCGAGCGCAAGCAGCGCGAAGGCGGAACGGAGGGTCGGGGTGGATGTCGTCATGGGCTCCTCTCTTTCGGAATGGCGGGACAAGGACGGAAACAGGATGGAGGGGGATCACCCCGCCGGGATGTCGACGAGGCTGGCGCCGGGGCCGGGCCTGACGATGCGGACTTCGCAATCGTGGCCGGCCTCGTGTCGGAAGGCGGAGGCAAGGGCGGCCATGGCGGTGGCGGCGGAACGGGGCTGGACGAGCATCACGGCGCTGCCGCCGAAGCCGCCGCCGGAGAGGCGCGCGCCCAGGATGCCCGGAATCTTCCGGGCTGCGTCCACGGCGATATCGAGCTTGCGGCTGGAGTTCTCGAAGTAGTCGCGCGAGGAGGCGTGCGACTCGAACATCAGGCGTCCGAATCCCACGAGGTCGCCCGCTTCGAGCATCCGGATGCCGTCGGCGACGCGGCGGGTTTCGCCGATGGGGTGGGCGGCGCGGCGCGCCGCCATGGGGTCGATTTCGGCGTGGTGGGCCTGCCACTCCTCCCAGGAGACGTCGCGGAGCGCGGTGACGGGGTGCGGCAGGATCTTCGCGAAGGCGGCGGCGGCGGCTTCGCATGCGGCGCGCCGCTGGTTGTACTCGCCGTCCACCAGCGCATGTTTTTCGAGGGTGTCGCACATCAGGAAGCAGGCGTCGGCCCCGAGCGGCTTGGTCCGCACTTCGAGCGTGCGGAAGTCGGTGGACACGAGGCAGCCGGGCGCGCCGAAGAGGCTCGACACCTGGTCGAGCAGGCCGCACTTCACGCCGGCGAACCCGTGTTCGGCGGCCTGGCAGATCCTGGCCATCTGGAGGCGGTCCACGGCGATGTCGTAGAGTCCGGCGAGCGCGAGGCCGGTGCAGACCTCGAGGGCGGCGGAGCTGGAGAGGCCGCTGCCGGTGGGGATGTCGCCCATCACGACGGCGTCGAAGCCGGAGGGGATTGGGGCGATCGCGGCGAGTCCGGCGAGAACGCCCCGGCTGTAGTTCGACCACGGTTCGGCCGTCGAGGGGGCGATTCCATCGAGCCCGAAGGAGGTCTCGCGCCCCATGTTGCCGGAGACGATGCGGCAGAGGCGGTCGGGGCGGCGCGCCGCGGCGAAGGCGATGCCGAGGTCGATGGCGGCGGAGAGGACGAGGCCCTCGTTGTAGTCCGTGTGGTTGCCCAGCACCTCGATGCGGCCGGGGGCGTACGCCGCGGCTTCCGGCGCCCGTCCGAAGGCGCCGGTGAATCTGGCGAGGGTGGATGCGATGAGCCGTCCGGAGTTTTCGGTGGTGTCCATGGCGGGGGTTCCTGGGATCAGCGGGGTTCGGGAGCGGTGCGTTCGATGGCGAGCGCGGTGCGGGCGGGGAGGTATACGCGGATGAAATGGCGGAGCTCGCGGCCGATGGTGCGGGCGGTGCAGGGGTAGTCCTGCCCCGGGGCGATGCGGGACTGGCCGTCGTAGGCGGCGGCGTCCGTGTCGAGCACGCCGCGATAGCGGCCGGGCGCCACCTCCACGTCGAAATCGGCGAGGGAGTCGGAAGGGTGGAAGTTGAAGAGGAAGAGCATCGAGGCGCGACGGAAGACGAGCACCTTCGCGGCGTCGTCCGCCAGCAGCAAAGACGGCGCGCCGCTTTCGAGCGTCCGGCGGCGGGACAGCGCATGGAGCATGTCGCGGTCGAACTCCGCGAGCGCGTGGAAGCGCAGGGCGGGGTCGTCGCGCAGGTGCCACTGGCGGCGGGCGTAGCGGTAGGAGAAGGCGTTGCCTTCGCGCGGGAAATCCACCCATTCGGGATGTCCGAACTCGTTTCCCATGAAGGCGAGGTAGGCGTGGCCGGCGGTGGCGAGGGTGGCGAGGCGCGCCATCTTGTGCAGGGCAACCGCCCGTTCGGCCACGGGCGAAGGGACGCCGCGCGCCATCGCGCCGTAGATTTCGGCGTCCATCATCTGGAAGAGGAAGGTCTTGCCGCCCACGAGGGCCTGGTCGTGCGATTCCACGTAGCTCACCGTGCGCTCGTCGGCGCGGCGGTCCACGAGCGAATGCCAGAGGAAGCCCATGGACCAGTCGTCGTCCCGGATGTCGCGCACGAGCTTGAACCAGGCCTCGGTCACGCCCATGGCGAGGCGGTAGGAGAAGCCGGCGCCGCCTTCGCCGGGCGGGGCGGCAAGCCCCGGCATGCCGCTCACGTCCTCGGCCACCGTGATGGCGTCGGGCCGCACGTCGTGGATGACCTGGTTGGCGAGGCGGCAATAGGTCCAGGCGTCCTCGTCCACCCGATCGTCGAAATACTGGCCGTAGTGGACGAAGTCCACGCCGAGGCCGTGGTGGAGGTAGAGCATCGAGGTGACGCCGTCGAAGCGGTAGCCGTCGAAGTGGAACTCGTCGAGCCAATAGCGGCAGTTCGAGAGCAGGAAGTGCAGCACGGGCGTCTTCCCGTAGTCGAAGCAGCGGGAGTCCCACGCCGAGTGCCAGCCGCGCGGGCCGTCGTGGAAGTATTGGTGCGGCGTGCCGTCGAAGAGCGAGAGGCCGTCGCGTTCGTTCCGGACGGCATGGGAGTGCACGAGGTCCATGATGACGGCCAGGCCGAGCCCGTGGGCGTCGTCCACCAGCGCCTTGAGCTCCTCCGGCGTGCCGAAGCGCGACGAGGCGGCGAAGAACGACGACACGTGGTATCCGAAGGAGCCGTAGTAGGGGTGCTCCATCACGGCCATGAGCTGGATCGTGTTGTAGCCGGCGTCGGCGATGCGCGGGAGGATGTTCCGGCGGAACTCGTCGTAGGTGCCCACGCCCTCGCGCTCCTGGGCCATGCCCACATGGGCTTCGTAGAGGAGCGGCGCGCGGTCCGCGGGCACGCGGAAGTCCGGATGGCGCCAGCGGTAGGGCTCGGGCGGATCCCAGACCTGCGCGGAGAAGAGGTGGGTCGAGGCATCCTGGACCACGCGGCGCGCATAGGCGGGGATGCGCTCGCCGCGGCCGCCGTCCCAGGCGACTTCCAGGCGGTAGTGCCGGCCGTGGCGGAGGGCGTCCGCCGGGAGGCGGATTTCCCAGTCGCCGGCGTCGCCCGGCAGGCGTTGCAGGGCGAAGCGCGGTTCCACCCGCCATTCGCTGAAGTCCCCCACGAGCGCGATGGCCGTGGCGTTGGGCGCCCATTCGCGGAAGACCCATCCGCCGTCCGGCGCGCGGTGGAGGCCGTAGTATTCGTGGGCGCAGGCGAAGCCGGCGAGCGAGCCGGGGCCGCGCGCCAGTTCGGCGGCGCGCAGCACGGCGAGCTCCTCGCGGCGGCGCAAGGCGCTGCGGAAGGGGTCGAGGTACGGGTCGTCGGTCAGTCTGGCGATAGAAGGAGGCATCGGGGGGGAGTATACCCCAAGAAAAAGCGGCGCGCCGCATTTTTTCCAGGGAAATCTGAAATCGCGTGGTCCGCTACGATGCGGCGGCGTCTTTCATGGCCACGAGGTTTTCCCAGGGGACTTCGGGTTCGACCATGTGGGTGGGGCCGACGACCAGGCCTCCGGCGTCGCCGCAGAGCCGGATGTTTTCGCGGACGGCGGCCTTCACCTCCTCCGGCGTGCCGAAGGGGAGGAGCCTCTGCGTTCCGATGGTTCCCCAGAAGGAGAGCTTCCCCGCGGCTTCGCGCACGACATCCGCGAAGGCCATGCATTCGGGCTGGACCGGGTTCAGGATGTCGACGCCGATTTCCGCGAGTTCGCCGAGGAAGGGGGCGACGAATCCGCAGGAGTGGTAGAACACGAGCAGGTCGGGACGGACGGCGCGGGCGGCGTCGATCACGCGCGCCAGGCGCGGCTTGAGCCACGTGCGCCACAGGTCCAGCCCCATCATCGTGGTCTGCTGCATGCCGATGTCGTCGCCCAGCTGGAGGATGTCGGCCCCGGCGCGGGCGCAGGCCCCGGCGCGGGCGGCGGAGAGGGCCGTCACGCGGTCGAGCAGGACGGTGGCGCGGTCGTCGCCGCACATCATGTCCACCATCAGATCCTCCATCGAGCGCAGGTACCAGGCGGTTTCCCAGACGGTGCAGGGCATGGTCGCCATGACCGCGAGGCCGCGGGCGCGGATGGCTTGGCAGGAGTCGGCCAAGGGGGCGGCGTCGGCGGGGTCGAGGACGGGGAAGGGATGGCGCAGGATGTCGTCGGCGGCGACCTCCTCGCCGCGGAGGGGGTGGTGCATCCGCGTCATGTGCCAGCAGCCGGGGTGGCGGGAGTGTCCGACGCCCCACTCGTCCACGGAGGTGTCGGCGGGGAGGGATTCGCGGGGGAAGAGGTCTGCCTCGGATCCGGGTTCGTAGCCGGGGCGGAGGGGGAGCCACACGCTGCGCATGGGGTTTCCGAACCAGCCTTCGACGTCGGAATGCCCGAAGCGTTTTTCGAAGGCTTCGACCTGTGCGGGGCAGAAGGCGCCGGATTCGACGGGGGTCCAATCGAAGCCCTGCCGGCGGAGGGTTCTCAGCAGATTGTCGCGGGGGGTGGCTCCCATGGGGATCCTTTCGGGAGAGGGTTCAGCGGCCGAGTTCGGTGCGGGCGATGAGGGCGTCCTGCCATTCGCGGTCGAGGGAGACGAAGCGGGCGCTGTACCCGCTGATGCGCACCAGGAGGGAGGCGTGGGCGTCGGGGTCGCGCTGCGCGGCGCGGAGTTCGTCGGCGGAGGCGAGGTTCACGTGGAGGTGGCTTCCGCCCTGCGCGAAGTAGCTTTCGACGAGCCATCGGAGCTTCTCGGGGGAGGCGTCCCCGCGGTTCATCGAGACCGTGAGCGGCGCGCCGCACGGCGCGTGGTCGTGGGCGATGCGGGCGGCGGCGTTGAGCCATTCCGTGGGTGCGCCGGCCACGCTTTCGTCCGGGCCGCATCCGTACGAGAAGCGATCGGCGGCATGCCGCCCGTCGGGGGTGGCGAAGGCGGGGTGATGGATGTCGCCGCCGAACCAGAAGAAGGCGGGATAGGGGCGCGAGCCGTCGTCGAGCGGGTGGCGCAGCACCTCGTCGGCGAAGAAGGCGGAGAGTTCCGAGGCGAGCGCGTCGCTTTCCGGGCTTCCCGTGCCGAACTTCCCGCGGCAGGCGCGGCATTCGGCGCGGATGGCCTCGTCGGGGAAGTCGGCGGCGACCTGCTCCGCCAGTCCGGCGAGGGTGAGGGTTTTCCGGACGAAGACCAGCTCGCGCACCGCGACCAGGCTGTCGACCAGCGTGCCGATGCCCAGGAAGTTCACGCCGAAGAAGTTGAAGTCGGCGCCCATGTCCGTGGATGCGCGGTTGCGCTCGATGCAGCTGCGCAGGCAGAGCGTTTCGAAGGGGACCTGCCCCTGTTCGCGGATGGAGGCCTTGAGGCGGTTGAAGCGCGGCAGGAGCTCGCTCTCGTAGTGGTGCCGGAAGAAGTCGCGGTAGGCGGAGAGGAAGGCGTCGAAGGTCGCGAAGTCCCCGCCGAGGCCGAGGAAGTCGACGAGCGATCGCGGCAGGGCGGCCTGCCCGGCGGTGGTCAAGGCCTCGGTGGCGCCCGGGAGGGTCGCCTCGTAGCATCCGACGACCGCCCAGTCGGCCGTGGTCTCGTATGGCACGCCGAGCCGGCGGAGGCCCTCCCGCACCACGTCGGAGTGGAAGAAGGCGGGCATTCCGAAGCCTTCCATCGCGAGGGCCAGCGCGGCGTCCCAGACGGGTTGCGAGGTGCGGGAGTCGATGCGGAGCGAGAGCGAGGGCTGGGGCAGCTTCAACGCGCGCATCGTGTCGAGGAAAAGGAGGGTGAGGCGGTCGTCTCGCGCGCCGCCGAGGGTGAGATTCTGCGATTCCTCTCCCTCGCAGCATTTGAGGAGGAAGGCGCCGACGGCCTCGGCGTCTGCGGCGGCGTCCTCCGAAAGGAAGGGGAGGAGGTCGTCGTCGAGGCGTCCGAAGGAGACCCCCCACCACCCGCCGCCTTCCGCATGGAGGAAGATGTGGGTGAACCAGACGACCTGGAGGGCTTCGAGGAGGGTGCGGGCGGGGCGGTCGGCGAGATCGGCGCACCCCTCGTGGCGGCGGATGAAGTGGCGGAAGGCGTCGACCGTCTCCAGCAAGGCCTCGCGCAGTTCGCCGGGCGGCATCGCCTGCACGCGCGCCCGGAGCGCGGCGGGGCCTTCGCGGACCATGCGCGGATAGTCCACGGCGACGTGGAGCTGCGTCCAGGGCCCGCGCACCGCGATGAAGGCCTGGTCTTCGGCGGGGAGCGACCACGGGGATCCGCCCGTGAAGCGCATCGAGCCCTGGATGGGCGAATCGGGGTCCGCCTCCACGGGCATCCGCCCGGCGAACAAGCGGAGCAGGCGGGCGCGGAAGCGCAGGCTCGACTCCGACGCGGTTTGGCGGTGCGCCTCGGGGAGCAGGGCGAGGTAGGCCTGCTGTTCGGCGGGGTCGCACAGGAAGCGCGCGCGGGACCAGTCCCCGGCGCCCAGAATGCGCATCCGCCCTTCCAGGCGCTGCCGCAGGAACTGGATGCGCGGGGAAATCATGCGTCCTTGGGCGAGGAGCCGCGGGCGGCGGAACCGGCGAGCTTCCGCTTGAGGTCGTTGAGTCCGGCCATCGCCTTGGCGACCTGCTTGCGGATGGCGGTGAGTTCGGCCAGCGCGCGGTCGAGGGCGGCGACGGGCTCCTCCTCCTTGGGCTCGGCCTCCGAAGGCGGCCGGAAGAAGAGCTTGTCCTCCTCGGAGAGGACGAAGCTCGCGGTGTAGTAGAGGCTGTTCAGGCAGATGATGTGGAGGACGAGGGGCTCGCCGCCGGACCCGTCGTCGGGGAGAAGGGAGATCACGAGCTTGTCGTCGTCCAGCGATCCGGCGCCGTGCTTGATGATGTGGCCGTCTTTGCCGAAGGAATAGGGGAGGCCGTCGAGGTACTGCTCGATGAACTTGCCTTCCGTGTCGATCATTTCGCCGGCGGCGTTGTAGACGTAGAACCCGAGCGGGTTGCCGTCGGGGCGCGGGTTGAAGCCCACGACCTTGCCGTTCTGGTCCATGAAATTGAGCGAACTCTTTTTGCGGGTCATCGCATTTTCGATGAGCTTGATCATATCGCGGATCCCTCCAAGGATTTTGTTGTACATTAGGATACAGGAAACGGCGCGCCAGGGGAAGCACGGAATCGGGCGGGCGGCATCGCCCGGACGCGGCGCGGCTGTGGCGGCGGAAAGAAGGGGATTGACGCCTGCGCGGATTCTGCGGTATCGTACATCGCGTTTTGCCAACATAGCTCAGCTGGTAGAGCGGCGCATTCGTAATGCGCGGGTCGGTGGTTCGAATCCACTTGTTGGCTCCAGTTTCCAAGGCCTCGCGGGCATGTCCCCGCGAGGCTTTTTGGGTGTCCGGATGTCGGGAAGCGGCGGGAACGGCGTGCCGTTCACGCCCAGACGGGGGGGAGGCCCAGGCGGGCGAGCTTGGCATCCAGCTCGCGGCTTTCGCGGCCCTTGCGGAGGGCGCCATCCTCGGCGGTGGACACCCACTTCCACTCGCGCTGGAGGGCCTGCGCGGCCTCGCGGTCGCCCTTGGCCATGCGGTTGACCTGCTCCAGGTCGAGGCGGGAGAGTTCCATCGAGGCGAGGCGATAGTCCTGGAAGGCCTCCCAGGCGAAGGGCACCCAGCGCGCGACGATCTCGTTGCCGATGGCCTCGGCGTATTCGCGGATCTCCAGTTGCGCATGGGGGGTCATGCGGAGTTCGAGGAAGTGCAGCAGGTTGTGGAGGTCGATCTTCCAGTACGCCTCGGTATAGGTCGAAAGGGGCAGGTCCTTTCGGGCCTGTTCGCGGGCGACGCCGATGGCCAGTCGTGCTTCGTAGGTGTCGCGGGCCATGCGATGGAGCACGGATTCGCTCTGGGTGAGGATGGCGCCCGTCTCGTCCGGAAGGAAGCCGCCGCTGCCCTGGCGGTTGTCGGTGGACTGTGCGCGCCAGGCGTCGGGCGAGGTGCGTTGCGCGGCGTCGATGGCGACGGAGTAGCGGGTGGAATATTCGTTGACGCTCGCCGTGCGGTGGCGCACCCACTGCCGCCAGCAATCCATCGGGGCGCGGATGTGCAATTTGATCTCGCACATCTCGAGGGGGCTCGTATGCCGATGGCGGAGGAGGTAGCGGATGAGGCCGCGGTCCTGGGAGATTTGCTTGGTGCCCGCGCCATAGGAGACGCGCGCGGCCTGGACGATGGCGGCGTCGTTGCCGAGATAGTCCACGGGACGGACGAATCCGTCGTCGAGCACGGGGATCCGGGCGCCGAGGATGGCGTCCAGTTCGGGTGCGCTGGCACGGGGGGCGGGAAGGTCGGCCGGGAGGGAGGGATCGTTTGCCATGGTGAAAGTCCAATTCGAGTCGGGGACACGATACCACACGGACGCGCCGCCCGCAATCGCAGGGACGCGGACGATCCCATTGCCGTTGACGTCCTTGGCGGGGATGTGCCACGATGCGCTTCCGACATGAAAACCCCCTTCTTCCGCCCCTGGCGGCTTTTCCTTCCCGTCTGCCTTGTCTTGTCCGCTTCGTTCGCCTTCGGCGTGGAGCTGCTGGCGCCTTCGGCGGCGCGGGTCCGGGCGATTTCCGCGGGGAGCGGCACGCCCCGCGCGGTCTTCCGGGAGGGTGCGTACCGTCTGCCGCTCGCGATTCCCGACGGCGCCGACCGCATCTACTGGGACATCCCCTTCTCCGCGCCGCTTCCCCCGGGCGCCACGGTGCTGGTGCTCGACCTTTCCATGCCGTCGATTCCGGGGCAGGTGCGCAGCTTCTCGCTTCATGTGAAGTCCGGCAAGGGCTGGTACCTTTATCCGGACAGCCTCTCGCCGCAGGCAAGCGGGAAGTTGAAGATTCCGCTCCCGATGTTCAAGCCGGAAGGGACGCCGGGTCCGCTTTCCGCCATCACCGCCATGCGGATCTCCGCGTGGCGCGATGCCGGCTTTCGCGGCAAGCCGCTTGCGGACGCCTTCCTTTCGATCGCATCGGTCGCCGCCTTTTCCTCCCCCATCGCCATCGTGAAATCCACCGACGCGACCGCCCCGGGCGAGACGGCCTTTGCCGGGCGGATGGCCGATCGCAGCCTCCGCGCCTTCCTGCGGGCGGGATACGCGCCCGCCCTCGTGGATGACACCTTCGCCGATCTCCCGGAGGCGAAGCTGCTCGTGCTTCCCTACTCGCCGAAGCTTTCGGACGCCGCCGCGAAGAGGCTGTGCGCCTACGTGGCGAAGGGCGGGAAGCTGATGGTCCACTACAGCGCCTCGGCCCCGCTCGCCAGGCTCTTCGGCATCCATACGCCGGTCTGGGGGCAGGGTCCGGGCAAGGAGGGCTATTCGGCGATGGTGGCGTCCAGGGGCGTTTCCCCCGCGGAAGGCGGCGAGGTGGTCCCGCACCGGACCACGAGCGTGCTCCTCCCGCGCCCGTTGAAGGGGTCGAAGGCGGGCGTGCGGGCCGTCTGGCTGGATTCGCGCGGGAACACCACCGGCGATCCCGCCTGCGTACTCTCCGATGCGGGGGCCTGGTTCGCGCATGTGCCGCCGCTCCCCTCCCCTGCCGCCGCCGGCCTGTTGCGCGGGGTGGTCCGCAGTGTCGCGCCATCGATCCTCGCCCTTCCCCTGGACCATCCGCGTCCGGCGCGGCTGGTGGCGGCCGTGCGCCCCCATCGCGAGATTCGCGGCATCTGGTTCCCCTCGCCGGCGGCGTGCCATCCCAAGGGCTGGGACGGGCTCTTCGCCGACCTCGCCTCCACGCGACTCTGCAACACGGCGTTCATCCGCCTGCAATCCTCCGGGACCGCCCTCTACCCCAGCGGCGGGAAGCTGCCGGAGCGTCTCCCGGGCGGCGCGTCCCGCGTGGAGGACATCGTCGCGGCAGGCCGCAAGCATGGAATCGCGGTGCACGCCTGGACGGTGTGCTGGGATGCTTCCGAAGCCGCGGATCTCCCGCGGCTCCGCAAAGAGGGGCTTCTGATGAAGGACGAAAAGGGGAAGGAGGTCCCCTGGCGCTGCCCCGACCATCCCCGGAACGGCGCCGAACTCCAGGCCGCGATCCTCGATGCCGCGGCGCGCGGCGCGCACATCGAACTGGACTTCATCCGCTACTCCGGAAGCAACACCTGCTACTGCGAGACCACCCGCCGGGCCTTCGAGAAGGCCCTCGGACGGCGCGTCGCGGACTGGCCGGCGGAGGTGATGGCGGGCGGCCCCCTGCAGGCGCGCTTCCGCGCCTTCCGCGCGCAGTCGCTCACCTCGTGGATCGCCGGGCTGCGCGACGTCCTGAAACGGAAGCATCCGGGCATCCGGCTTTCGACGACGGTCTACGCCGATCCCGCGAGCGGAAGCGAAGTGGGGCAGGCGTGGCCTGCCTGGGCAAAGGCCGGACTGGTGGACTTCGTCTCGCCGATGATCTACGTCGAGAACGACGCCGTCTTCGCCTCCCACCTGTCGCGCTGCAAGGATGCGCTGGAGAATCCCGGCGAAACGCTCGTGCCGGGGATCGGGGTGTCCTCGTCGCCAAGCCAGCTCGACATCGCGCAGACCGTCGCGCAGCTCAACGTCTGCCGTTCCCAGGGGTTGCGGGGGTACATCCTCTACGCCTACGACGCCTCGCTCGCGGCGATTCTCCGCGCGATCGAGGGCGGGCGGTGACCGGGGGTGCGGCGGGTCACAGGCCTTCGGGCGGCTCCAGGCGCACGTAGTCGGCGACGGCCTCCTCGAGGTCGAGGAAGGGGGCGTCGTAGCCGGCGGCGCGGAGCTTCGCCATGTCCGCCTGGGTGAAGTACTGGTACTTGCCCCGGAGTTTGGCGGGCATCTCGATGTAGCGGATGTCGACGGGGCGTCCGAGGGCCTTGAAGACGGCGCGCGCGAGGTCGTTCCACGTGCGGGCCTTGCCGGTGCCGCAGTTGAAGAGCCCGCCGGTCTCGGGGTGCTCCACCAGGAAGAGCGTGGCGTCCACGGCGTCGCGGACGTAGACGAAGTCGCGCTTCTGGCCGCCGTCGGGGTACTCGGGGCGGTCGCTTTGGAAGAGTTCGATCCATCCGCGCGAGAGGACTTGCCCGAAGGCCTTGTGGACCATCGAGCGCATGTCGTCCTTGTGGGCTTCGCGCGGGCCGTACACGTTGAAGTACTTCAGGCCCGCGATGCGGTCGAAGAGTCCGTTGCCCAGGGCCCAGAGGTCGAAGAGGTGCTTCGAGTAGCCGTACATGTTGAGGGGGCGGAGGGAGGGCACGGCGGCGAGGTCGTCGGAGTAGCCCTGCGAGCCGTCGCCGTAGGTGGCGGCGCTCGAGGCGTAGACGAAGCGGGCGCCGCGCGCGAGGGCCCACTCGCAGGCGGTACGGGTGAAGCGGTAGTTGTTTTCGAGCAGGAAGGCGGCGTCGCGCTCGGTGGTGGAGCTGCAGGCGCCGAGGTGCACGACGGCCTGGGCGGCGGGGAGGGCGTCGCGGGCCATGAGGTCGAGGAACTGCGCGGGGGCGACGAGGTCGTCGAAGCGGAGTCCCACGAGGTTCTTCCACTTCTCGTCCGTGCCCAGGTTGTCCACGAGCAGGAGATCCTGCCGCCCGCGGCGGTTGAGTTCCTCCACGAGGTTGCTGCCGATGAAGCCGGCGGCGCCGGTGACGATGATGGGGCTGTTCACGGGGATGCCTCCTGTCCGCCGTAGACCTCGAGGATCCGGGCGATGGTGTTGGTGGTGGAGCGGCCTTCGACCATGTCGGCCAGCACGACCTTCCCGCCGTGGGCCTCGACGGTTTCGCGGCCGCTCACGTAGTGCGCCCAGTCCTTCCCCTTCACGAGCACTTGCGGGAGGATCTTCGCGATGAGTTCCTTCGGCTCGTCCTCGTCGAAGAGCACCACGTAGTCCACGCAGCGGAGGCTCCCCAGCACGAAGGCGCGGTCCTCCTGCGGGTGGATGGGGCGGTTCGGGCCCTTGTTGCGGCGCACGGAGGCGTCGGTGTTGAGCCCCACCACGAGGGCGTCGCCCTGGGCGCGGGCGTAGGCCAGGTAGGTGGCGTGGCCGCGGTGGAGGATGTCGAAACAGCCGTTGGTGAAGACGAGCGACTTGCCTTCGGCGACGAGCCGGTCGCGCTCGGCGCGGCATTCGTCCGGTGTCAGGATTTTTGGGGGGGGGACGGGGGGCATGGGACGTCTTTCGGGGGTTGCGGCGGGGCCCCTCGCAACGCCGTGGAGGGGGCCCGCGGGGCGGATCAGTTCAGGAAAACGACGGTGTTGCCGTCTTTCGGCGCTTCCGCCGGGTTCACGGAGAAGGAGAGGGGCCAGAGGAGCTCGTCCTCGCCGTAGAAGCGCAGTCCGAGTTTCACGGGAGGGAAGCCCACGCAGAAGCCGCGTCCCAGGATCTGGTTCCAGCCTTTCCGGAGGGTGATCGGGATGCGGGCGCCGGCGGTGGCGTGGCCGGTGACGTCGTTGTTCGCCAATTCGACGTACTGGAGACCTTCGACGAGTTCCCCGTTCAGGTACCAGCGGGGCGTGCACTGGAGGCTGACGAGGAACTGGGCGTCGAGCGTGGTTTCGGCGGGCGCATGGATCCACGCGGCGCCGTACCACACCTGCGCGGAGGGGCCGAAGAAAACGCGCGAGTCGAGCGCCGCGATGTCGCGCACGTGCCAGCGCACCACCCCCGGATCGCCCCAATAGCCCCGCACGAGCTCGCCTTCGTAGGTCGCGGAACGATCCACGTTGCCGCCGTCGGGCGGGAAGTCCCTGGGCGCGAGCAGGGCGATGCACTGCTCCTTCATGCCGGGCGGGCAATCCGCGACGAAGTTCTCGCAGCCGGGGCCGCCGAAGGGGCCGCAGCAGAGCCATTGGCGCACGGGCACGCCGTCGGCGAAGCCCCCGAACAGGGCGGGGGCCCACGAGCCGGGATAGAGGCGCGCCTCGCTCGGCTCGTCGTAGGTCTCGGTGTTGGCCGAGCCGTCGACGTTCGCCCACCAGAACTTGTTGTGGCCGCCGAGGTTCGCGGAGAAGTTCATGCGAAGGCGGGTGTCGGCGGAGAACGGATGGACGATGGCCGGGAAGGCGGAGCGGGGGAAGGCGGCGGCGATGACGAAAGACCGGCCGTCGTCGGCGACGGAGCATCCGAGTTCCGCGCCCTGGACGAGGTCGACGTTCTGGAAGGAGACGGCGCCCATCACGGGGGAGTGGTAGGAGATCGGGTTGGCGCCGGCGCCCTCCCAGAAGGGGTAGAGGCCGAGCGCGGCGGGCACGAGCGCGCCGTCCTGCTCGAAGATGGCGCAGACGACGCGGACATCGCCGGGGCGTCCGATGGGATCGCCGGCGACGGGCGCGTCGGGATCGCCCTGCACGTAGAGGCTCACGACGTCGTTCCCGGCGTCGTGGGTGAACATCCGGCCGATCTCCTCCGGGAAGGGGTTGGCCTGGAATGTCTCGTCTCCGGCGAGGGCGACCTGCCAGCGCACGAAGAGCGTCTCCGGGTTGTAGAGGCAGCGCGCCTCGATGCTCTGTCCGCGCGGGGAGGAGTAGGTGGCGGCCGATGCGGACTCCCAGCCCGTCATGGAGCCGTCGAGGGCGACGTCGCCGAGGGCGGGCAGGAAGCGCATCACGCGGGCGCTGCCGGCGCCGCCGCGGAAGTTCAGCGCGAACTCGGGCGGATCGGCGACCTGCGAGGGGGCGAGGGTGATTTCGGCCGCCTCGAAATCGCCGGCTTCGAGCGTCCTCACGGGATTTTCCGAAAGCGACCAGTTCTCGAGCTCGTAGAGGACGGGGGTGTACTTGCCGCCCGCATAGTAGATTTTCCCGGTGTCGTGGTCGGGGTACATCGTGCCCACGAAGAACTCGCCGGGCTGGCGGTAGACGCCGATCTCCTCGCGATACCAGTCGCCCGGGAAGAGCGTGTCCACGTACAGGCCGTCGTCGGTGTAGAGGGCGACGCCGCTGCGGGTCTGGTCGATCACCGAGACGATGCCGTTCATCGCGGAGAAGACGCGCATGGCGCCGACGAACGCGCCGCGGTCGGAGCCGGCGAAGAAGGCGCGGCCGACGCGCCACCTCATGCGCATCCCGCCGTTTCCGTCGGGCACGTAGCGCGAGAGCTTGTACTGCGCGCCGACGTTCGCGTTCAGGCTGGGGCCGCCGCGCGCCTGCACGACGTATCCGTCTTCGGGATTGCCGTCCATCTGCATCCAGTCGCTGTTGTAGCTGTCCGCGAGTTCGTTGCCGCCGTGGACGGCGTCCGCCGTGCCGTCGGCGATGGCGTCGAAGACGGTGTCGTGGACCACGGTCTCCCATTGCGTGAAGACGGGGTTCCCGTGGGCGTCGAAGGACGAGGGGGCGAGGCGGAAGCCGTCGCGGCCGTTCTGCCCCAGCGCGAGGAGCTGGAGGGCGCCGGACCACTTCTGGCCGTGGTAGGTGCAGATCCAGCCGGGCCAGGGAAGGGGCGAGAGTTCGTCGTCCTGCAGCTCGCCGTCGTTGTTGGCGTCGTGCCAGGCGAAGACGTCGCCGCCGCGATGGCAGAGGGCGGCGGAGGGGACGATCGCCGTGCCGTCGCCGGCGAGGCGCCACACGTCGTAGCTGGCCTCGCCCGCGAGGAAAAGGGAGCCGTTGGCGCGAAGCACGGCGACCTTGTTGAGGAGCCCGTTGTACATCATCGGGCCGAGCCCTTCGGGCCAGCGAAGCGGCCAGACGGCGTCGGGCGTCCACGAGCCGGCCTGGTAGTCGACCCGGAAACGGGTGATCCAGCCGTTGTGGGTGTGCATGTAGACGTGGGTCGCGTCCTCGGGATCGGCGCCGTAGCCGCTGTTCGCCTTGGTCTGGTAGGCCGGGAACTCGCGGAGCCGTTCGCCGGTGTCGCAGTCCCATTCGGAGACGCGGTTCGGGCCGGACGCCTCCACGACGAGCAGGCGGTCCCTGCCGTCGGCGTCCGGCCAGGAGGAGAGGTTATAGGGATTCATCAGGGAATCGGGGTCGTAGGAACCGGGGACCTGCGCATCGAGCCTGCCGAAGACCCGGGTGATCTGGCCCGACGCATCCAGCTGGTAGACGTGGTTCGCGGCGTAGTCGCTCACGTAGAAACGGCCGGACGAATCGACCGTCAACCGGGCGGGTTCGATCGAGTCCGGGATGGTGAAGACCTTGCTCCAGGACCATACGCCGCCCGCCGGGAGGCCGCCTGCGGCCAGGGGGACGCCCGCGACCGCGCAGGCCCCTTCGTCGTCCGGATCGGCGACGATCGCGTAGAGGACGCCGCCGCGGAGCGCGGTGGCCCGCACCCGGTCCACGGAGCATTCGCCCAGCTTGTCGCCGAACGCCGTGTACGCCGTGATGGTGTCGATGCGCTCGGGGGTGACGGCCCATCCGTCGTACTTGGCGCCGATGGCGCAATAGACGAACGACTCGCCGGAGGAGGGATCGCGCCAGACGTCGAGGCCGACCGCCTCGCCCTCGATGAGGGTGACGCCGCCGCGGTAGGGCCCTCTCTGGTTGCCGAAACGCCGGGTGTCGGAGCGGTAGATGCAGTGGCAGCTGTCGCCGGAAATCGCCCAGGAGGTCTCGCCGTCGTTGCAGACCAGCGGCCCGCCGCCCGCGCCGCCGGAGGGGAAGGCGCGGAGGAACTGCTCCGGGCCGACCGGCCTGTTCAGGTCGAACATCGGGGTCTGGGCGCCGTTTTCCAGGTAGGTATAGTAGAACGAGGCGATTCCGTTCTCGGCGGCGTAGACGTCGGAGAGGGGCGCGTTGACGGGATCCCCGAAGAAGGGGATGCCGATCTTCCAGAGCCCGGGGGTGTCCGGCTTCGGGAAGTACTCCGAGAAGCCGACCGCGTAGCGGGCCGTGATGGCGTGCCAGTCGTTGTCGACATCCCACTTCCCGGCGGGGGTGTAGATGCCCTTCACGCCGTAGGTGCCGGGGGCGACGGGCATGTAGTTGTCGTCGAGCCCGTCCCATTCCTCGGTGAACCGGCCCTGGTTCTCCACGGTGACGGTTCGCGGCGCGCCGCAGAGGAACGAGGCCACGATCCAGTCGGGGTTGTCCCTGTCGACGGCCGCGAGCGTGACCAGGTAGGTCTTCGGCAGCGGGCCGTCCGCGGGGAGCTGGTAGGTCACCGTCGCGGAAGCGGCGAATGCCGAAGCCGAAACAAGGGAAAGCAGGGCGAGCATCAGTTTCTTCATGGGTACCTCCTGGTGCGCGGATCGACAGAGTCTTCCAGGCATGGGGGACATGATATCGGCTCCAGGCGGAAAAGTCAGAGAAAAAAGCACCTGTTCCGAAAGCGCGATCGTTGCCTCATAATTCGTGACACCGAAATATCTTGGGGTCGGGGAAGCCAACCCCGGTCGCCCCTCGCATTGACACCATGCCCGGCATGTTGGTAAAGTGGCGCAACAACCGTCCAGGAAAAAGGAGACCAGTGTTGCCGGGATGCCGGCAATCCCGCTTCGCCGGTGCGAAGTCCGGGTCGTCCGATGAACCCATACGACTACCTTACCCTTCTTGCGATTCTTCTCGGCCACGTCCTATGCGCCTTCTTTGCCGGCATGGAGACGGGGGTGACGTCGATGAATCGCCTGCGCCTGCTCCACCGCGCCCGCAATGGATCCCGACCCGCCAGCGTGCTCGAAGGATTTCGTCGCGACATGGACCGCCTGCTCGTGACCTCCCTCGTCTGGAGCAACGTCATCAACGTCGCGATCTCCACCCTCGCCGCATCCTTCGCGGCGCGCCGCTGGGGGGGCTGGGGGCAGACTGCCGCAGCCGTCGTCATCTCGATCACGGTGCTCGTCTTCGGCGAATACCTCCCCAAGGCCTGGTTCTATTCCCGCCCGCTCGAACGCTGCCTCCCCTTCGCCTATCCGCTACGCGTCGCCGAAATTCTCGTGAAGCCCGTCGGCAGCGTCATCACGCGGCTCATGCAGTGGATCCTTCCGATCCCCCCCCATCACGACCGCCGGCCCACCTTCTCCCGCGAGAACCTCGCCCACCTCGCCCGCGAAAGCGAGGACAAAGGCCAGATTTCCGCCCTCGAGCGGCTGATGATCGACCGCGTGCTCGCCCTCCAGTACCAGACTGCCGCCGACCGCATGACGCCGCTCGACCGCGTCGCGAAGGTCTTCCACGACACCCCTCTCCGCGAATGCGGGCGCATCGCCCGCGCCTCCGGCCACCTCAAACTCCCCGTCTTCGACGCCACGGGCAAGACCTGCGTGGGCATCCTCCGTCTTCGGAGCATGCTCACCCGTGCCGCCACCGACACCAAAAGCACCGCCTCCGAACACATGGTTCCTCCGTTCTTCGTGGAGGCCGGCATGTGCGCCGACGACGTCCTTCCCGAGCTCCGCCGCAACCACCGCCACATGGCCATCGTCCGCGACGCCGGCGGCAACGCCGTCGGCATCATCACCGTGGAGGACTGCCTCGCAGGGCTGGTCGGGAACCTCCCCGTTGGCGTCGAAAGCGAACGCATCAACCGTTCCCCCGCCCTGTAGGGAGTTGTGCCGCGCCATGCGTTCCCGCGCTGCGGCATGCGGCCGCGAAGGGTCGCGAAGACGGTTCGAGACACTTGTCACCCCGCCGGAAGTAGGGTACAGTATCGACATTCGCCGCGGGCGGCGCGGTCTCTTCCGGCAAGGCCGGAACGCACCGCCCGGCACCTCTTCTTCCGCAAGGAGCTTCCCATGAGCTGCGCATGCACCGCCTCCGTCCATGACCTCTTCGCATCCCTCGGCATCGACGTCGACGCCGCCATGAAGGCCGCCGCCGCCGTGCCCGTCTCCATCCACTGCTGGCAGGGCGACGACGTGGGCGGCTTCGAGCACGAGACGGCGGCGGGCGTGGACGGCGGACTCGCCGTCACCGGCAACTACCCCGGAAAGGCCCGCACCCCCGGCGAGTTGCGCGCGGACCTCGAAGAGGTGCTGCGCCTCGTCCCCGGCGTCTCCCGCGTGAACCTCCATGCCTGCTATGCCGAGTTCGACTCCGCCCCGCGCGTCGACCGCGACGCCATCACCGTGGAACACTTCCGCAACTGGATGGACTGGGCCAAGGCGCAGGGCGTGCACCTCGACTTCAACCCCACCTTCTTCGCCCATCCCAAGGCCGCCGACGGCCTTCCCCTCACGAACCGCGACCCGGCGATCCGCGACTTCTGGGTGGAACACGGCAAGCGCTGCCGCGAGATTTCGGCCGCCATGGGCAGGGAACTCGGCTCCTCCGTGCTCGACAACTTCTGGACGCCCGACGGCATGAAAGACACGCCCGCCGACCGGCTCGGCTCCCGCCGCCGGCTTGCCGAATCGCTCGACCGCATCTTCGCCGAAACGATCGACCCGGCCCTCACCGTCGAATCCGTCGAATCGAAGCTCTTCGGCGTGGGCTGCGAAAGCTTCACCCCCGGCTCGAACGAATTCTACCTGGGCTACGCCGCCTCTCGCGGCAAGTTCCTCTGCCTGGACGCCGGCCACTTCCACCCCACCGAAGTGATTTCCGACAAGCTGAGCGCCGTGTACGACTTCGTGCCGGGCATCGCCCTGCACGTCTCCCGCCCCGTCCGCTGGGACTCCGACCACGTGGTCACGCTCAACGACGAGCTTCTGGCCATCGCCCAGGAACTCGTCGGCAACGACCTCTTCCCGAAGACCCGCGTCGGCCTCGACTACTTCGACGCCTCGATCCACCGCGTCGCCGCCTGGGCCATCGGCGCCCGCAACATGCGCAAGGCCCTCCTCATGGCCTTCCTCACGCCCTTCGGCAAGATCCGCGAAGCCGAGGCCGCCGGCGACTACACCACCCGCCTCGCGCTGCAGGAGGCCTTCAAGACGCTGCCCTTCGGCGCCGTCTGGGACGAGTTCTGCGAACGCCACGGCGCACCCGGCGGGCTCGGCCTCCTCCGGGAGGTCAAGGCCTACGAAGCGGCCGTCACCTCGAAGCGCTAGGCCCGCGCGGACGGAGGCACGGGACAGCATCATGCTTGCACGCGTGGTTTCAGGCGCCGTCTACGGCGTGGACGCCTATCCGGTGGAGATCGAGGTCGACGCCGGACTGGGCGAGCAGAACACCGTCGTCGTGGGCCTGCCCGACGCCGCCGTGCGCGAGAGCAAGGATCGCGTGTGGACCGCGCTGGCGAACTCCGGCTTCCGCGGCCACGTGGGCCGCACCACCATCAACCTCGCCCCCGCCAGCCGGAAGAAGGAGGGGCCGAGTTTCGACCTCCCCATCGCCATCGCATGGCTTCAGGCCTCGGGGGAGATGGACGCGCGCAACCTCGACGACTACGCCCTCGTGGGGGAACTCGCCCTCAGCGGCGAGGTGCGGCGCGTGCGCGGCATCCTGCCCATCGCCATGGCCATGCGCGAGGCCGGCAAGCGCGGCATCCTCGTCCCTCCCGAAAACGCCGAAGAGGCCGCCGTCGTGGACGGGCTCGCCGTCTACGCCGTGCAGACCCTGCGGCAGGCCGCGGACTTCCTCGAAGGGCGCGCGCGCCTCGAACCCGTGCGCCCCTCCCCCGCGATCGACGCCGAGGCCGAAGGACCCATCGAGGACTTCGCCGACGTAAAGGGGCAGGAGTCCGCCAAACGCGCCATCGAAGTCGCGGTGAGCGGCGGCCACAACATCCTCATGATCGGCCCGCCCGGAACCGGCAAGACCATGCTCGCCCGGCGCATCGCCACCATCCTGCCGGACATGACCCTCGAGGAATCGCTCGAAGCCACCAAGATCCACAGCGTGGCCGGCACCCTCAAGAGCCACCAGTCGCTCGTGCGCCGCCGCCCCTTCCGCGCCCCCCACCACACCATCTCCGACGCCGGACTGCTCGGCGGCGGCTCCCACCCCGTCCCGGGGGAGGTCTCGCTCGCCCATCGCGGCGTGCTGTTTTTGGACGAACTCCCCGAATTCCACCGCAACGTCCTCGAAGTGCTCCGGCAGCCGCTCGAGGACGGCGTCGTGACCATCGCCCGCGCCGCGGCCGCCGCGACCTTCCCCTGCCGCTTCATGCTCGTGACCGCGATGAACCCGTGCCCCTGCGGCTATTTCGGCGACCCCCGGCGCGCCTGCCGCTGTTCGCCCCTCCAGGTGCAGAACTACCGGAACCGCATCTCCGGCCCCCTCCTCGACCGCATCGACATCCACATCGAAGTGCCCGCCGTGCGCTACCGGGACCTCAGCTCCGCCCAGCGCGGCGACACCTCCAGCCAAATCCGCGAGCGCGTCGCCGCCGCGCGCGCGCGCCAGGCCGCGCGCTTCGCGAAGTCCGCCCCGGGCGTCACCTGCAACGCCGCCATGGGCGCCCGCGAAACGCAAACCCTCTGCGTCCTCAGGCCCGAAGCCCGCGACCTCCTCAAAATGGCCATGACGGAACTCCACTTCTCCGCACGCGCCTACGACCGCCTCATCAAGGTCGCCCGCACCATCGCAGACATGGAAGACTGCGCCGAAATCGACGCGGTGCACGTCTCCGAAGCCCTCCAGTACCGCTCCCTCGACCGCAACCTGTGGACCTGATTCCCCTTACCCCCCTCCCCCGCCCCCAACCGAGGTCATCATGGCAACCAAGAAAACCCCCGCCGGGAAATCCACCACGACGTTCGACGCCCACTACATCTCCGGCACCCATTGGGATCGCGAGTGGTATCGCCCCTTCCAGGAGTTCCGCTACCTGCTCGTGAAGCTCATCGACGACCTCATGGAGATCATGGAGACCGACCCGCGCTTCAAGTTCTTCCATCTCGACGGCCAATCCTGCGTGCTCGACGACTACCTCGCCATCCGCCCCGAAAACAAGGAACGCCTCGGGAACCTCATCCAATCCGGACGCATCCTCGTCGGGCCCTGGTTCACCATGCCCGACCTCTTCTGCCCCGGCGACGAGGCGCTCCTCCGGAACCTCCTCCTCGGACGCCGCATCTGCACCGGGTGGAAGACCGAGCCCATGCCCGTGGGCTTCATCTGCGACATGTTCGGACATCCCTCGCAAATGCCGCAGATCTTCGCCGGCTTCGGCCTGCACGACGCCGTCATGGGCCGCGGGACCAACGAGTCCGACACCCCCATGTTCTTCGACTGGGAGGCCCCGGACGGCACGCGGTGCTTCACCTTCAAGCTCCAGGACATGCAAGGCTACGGCGCCTTCGCCGTTCCGCGCACCGTCATGGAAGGCGAATCGGTCATCTCCGGCGAACGTCCGTGGCTCGCCCGGGAAATCGAGGAGGCGGGCGGCGACGAAGCGAAGGTCCTCGCCGCGAAGGAACGCGCCTGCGGCCGCGAGATCGCAACCTACGTGAACCACGAACTCGGACGCTGCAACGCCTCGACCCTCTGCCTGATGGACGCGATGGACCACATCGCCCCGGCCTCCGACGTGAGCTTCTACATCCGCGCCATCGAAGGCGCCTGCCGGAACGTCAAGGTCCAACACTCCTCCCTCCCCCGCTTCTTCCAGGCCGCCCGCAAGACCGTGGAGGACGCCCCCGTGAAGAAGGGCGAACTCCGCGACCCGGGCGAGACCCGTTGCGCCTATCGCTGGCTCATCCCGCACTGCCCGTCCGCCCGCGTCCGCGTGAAGCAGGCGAACGACCTCTGCCAGAACCTCGTCGAAAAGTGGGCCGAACCGCTCGTCGCCTTCGCCAACCTCTCCGGCGCCGGCATCCCCGACGGCTACCTGCGCGAAGCCTGGCGGCTGATCCTCGCCAATCACGCCCACGACACCATCTGCGGCTGCTCCATCGACCAGGTCCACCGCGACACGATGTACCGCTACGACCAGGCGCGCATCCTGGCCGAGCAACTCCGCGCCCAGGCGCTCGGCGCCCTCACCGCAGGCTGCCGGGACCTCGCCCGAGGCGACGGCGACTTCACCCTCACCCTCGTCAACCCGCTCCCCTTCGCCCGCGACGAAGTCGTCGTCTTCGACATCGACCTCCCGCCCGACTGGCCGAGCTTCCGCGACGGTTTCAACACCCAGGACGTCAAGGCGTTCGTCCTCGAAGACGCCGCCGGCAAGGAGATCCCCTACCAGCGCCTCGCCTTCCTCCCCTCCACCGACGAACGCTCGCGCTACGCCAAATTCTGCTTCCAAAGCAACGGGCCCTTCACGCGCTACACGGTCGCCGCGCAACTCCCCCTCCCCGCCTGCGGCTTCGCCTCCGTCCGCGTGCGCCCCGTCCAGCACGCCGTCCGCCGCGCCGGCACGCTCCGCACCGGCCCCGCATCCGCCGCCAACGAGTTCCTCGCGATCGAAATCGCAACCAACGGCACGCTCGCCCTCGCCGACAAGCAGACCGGCGAAACCTACCCCGGCCTCCTCCTCTTCGAGGACCGCAGCGAAGTCGGCGACGGCTGGTTCCACGGACACTCCGTGAACGACGAACAGTTCCTCTCGACCGCCTGCGCCGCCCAAGTCTCCTGCACGCAGGACGGCCCCGAGGCCACCGCGTTCCGCATAACGGTCGACATGGCGCTTCCCCGCCGATACGACGCCCGCATGGAAAAACCCTCCGACGACCGCGCCACCCTCCGCATCTCCAGCGTCGTCACCCTGCGCCGCGGCGCGAAGGTGGTGGACGTCGAAACCACCATCGACAACCAGATCGAGGACCATCGCCTCCGCCTGCTCCTCCCCTCCGGCTGCGCGGCGGCCAAGACCTACCTCGCCCACCATCCCTTCGACTTCACCGAGCGCTCGATCGCGCTCGACCCGAAGACCGCCAACTGGCAGGAGATGGAGGTCGAGGAGAAGCCCTTCCTCGGCATCGAAAGCGTCGGCTGCGGCAAACGGGGCCTCGCGTTCCTCTCTGCCGGCGCCCTCCACGAAGGAGGCGTCCGCGACGACGGCGACCGCACCATGCTCGTCACCCTCCTGCGCTCGTTCCGCAAGACGGTCGGCACCGCCGGCGAATCCGACGGCCTGGAGATCGGCCCCCTCGTGCACCGCTTCGCGCTCATGCCCTTCGCCGGCGTCCTCCCGCGCTCCGAAGCCCTGCGCGAGCTCCAGAGGCTCCAGGCCGGAATGTTCACGCGACAGACCGGCCCGCGTCCCTCCGGCTTCCCGAAGATGGCCGGCGACGCGCCGTCCACCTTTGGCTATCTCGAAGCCACCAGCGGCAAACTCGCCGTCTCCGCCATCAAGCCCGCCGAGGACGGGAACGGGCTCATCCTCCGCCTCTGGAACCCCGAAGGCACGACGGCCACCGAAAAACTGCGCTTCTGGCGCACCGTGAAGTCCGCCGGGATGACCGACCTGCGCGAACTGCCCGACTCCTCCGCCACGGCCGCGAAGGTCTCCGGGAAGAGCGTCGCCGTCACCGCCGGCCCGCACAAAATCGTCACCGTGCGCGTGACCTTCTGATCGCGCCCGCCAATGCGGGGCCTCCATGGCAAGGGACACGGGACGCGATCTCGCGTCCCGCGTCCTTTTTTCGCCTTATGGCTCGGGCTGTTCGGTGCCGGCCGTCACCTTGAAGAAGCGGCGGGGCACCGTCGCGCTGATGTCGTGGAAGATAAGGTCGCCGTCGTCCGTTGCGCAGACGCTGTCCACCAGCACCCATTTGTCGCCAAGCGTTTCCGTCGCATGGAGCGTATACCAAAATTCCTTCTGGGCATTGATGATCTTGACGGTGAGCGTATCGCCGCCGATGACAAGCGCCGTGCCGTCCAGGGCGAAGACCGGTGCGTCAATGACGAGGATCGCGGTGGTCGGCGCGTCGGTGACGGTCGCCGTGTACCGGACATCGTCCGCCTTGAAGAGGCAGGAGCCGTTGGGCAGCCAGAGGTAGAGCTTTCCGGCCTCGTCGGCGAAGAGGTCTGCCGTGCCGTAGTCATCGAGCAACGTGATCTCAATCGCCGCGTTGGGCGCGAGGTGCGGCACCGTCACGCACCAGACGCGCACCATGCCGTTGTCGGGCCCGGCGGCTGCATAGCCTCCGTCGATGCGGATGGAGCCGCCGGTGAAGAGGCTTGTTCCAGAGGGTTCCGACGCGTCGCCGCTCTCGCCGTACATCACATCGCGCAGGCCACTGCCGACGCCCGGGCCGCCACCCGGACCGCCGGTCGCGAAGAGCGTGCCGCCGTCGACGGTCAGGGCCGCGCCCCGACCGCCGGCCCCCGTCTGGCCGGCTCCGCCGCCGATGCCCGCGGCACAACGCCCGCCGGTCGCCGTGACCCGTCCGCCGGAAACCTCCATCGTACCGCCGCCGAGGGGAGCGGGATTCTCATCGTTGTTGCCGCTGCCGATGCCGGCCGCGTAATCGCCGCCCGCGGCGGAGACCGTGCCGCCGGTGATCGTCACCGTGCCGCCTGCATCGCCATCGCCTCCACCGATGCCCGCGCCCAGTTCGCCGCCGGTGGCCTCGAGCGAGCCGCCGTGGACGATCAGCGTACCTCCATATCCGCCGGAGTAGCCGCCCGTGCCGATGCCGGCGCCGTAGTCGGCACCTTGCGCGACGACCGTGCCGCCGGAAATCGCTACCGCGCCGCCGGCGCCGCCCCCGCCGCCGCCGATGCCGGCTGCGAACATCGTGCCGCCGGTGGCCGTGATCCGTCCGCCGGAGATGGCTACCGCGCCGCCTGCAGCATTGTTGCTGCCGCCGATGCCCGCGCCACCGGATCCGCCAGTGGCCGCGAGCGAGGCTGTCGCGTCGCCCAGTGCGTGGGAGATGAAGAGCGTCCGTCCTTCCGAGACTTCGAGACCCGCGCGGTCCTCGCCCGACACAAGCGTGTTCGCTCCCGCAAGGACGAGCGAGACGACGGCGTCCGCCTGCAGTTCGAAAGCGCAGTGCCCGTAGCCCGTCGCCCGGAGCGTCAGGTTCGAGAGCACAACCGTATTGCCGACGCCGTGCGGGACGACGACGCGCACTCCGCTGATCACGTTGACGCCTGAAAGCGTGAAGGGGCCCGTGCCCGTGAGCGTGAGGATGCCATTCGCCCCGTCGAAGCTCCAGTTGCCGGGAGGGGCATGCACCGGACCGAAGGCGACGTCTTCGCCGTCGACCGTTACGCCGGAGGAGCCGACGCCGTTCCAAACTCTCGCCGTACAGCCGCGGTCGTTCGCCGTGAAATCGTAGTCGCCGCTCAGGAGCCACAGATAGATGCAGCCGACCTCGTCGGCAAAGAGGTCATTCGTGCCGTAGTTTGCCGGGAAGTCGTTCATCGTGACGCGTTCGTTGGGCTCAAAGCCCGTCACCACCACGCAGAAGACCGGGAAATTGCTTTCCTTGGGATCGGGGGCGATGGACGAGCCGGCAAGGCGGATCGAGCCGCCGGTGAAGGTGTTCGCGATGCCGCCTTGGGCTCCCAGGCCGGGTCCGATGTCCGCGCCGCCGCCGGCGCCTTGGGCGAAGACCGTTCCGCCTACGATTTCGACAAAGCCGCCGGCGGCTTTGTGGCCGCCGCCGATGCCGGCGGCGCCGTTGCCGCCGGTTGCGAGAACCCTCCCGCCATTCGCCACGAATACACCGCCCGACCCTTTTTCGCCGCCGCCGATGCCCGCTGCATGGTGACCGCCTTCCGCCACGATCTTTCCGCCGTATACGCGCACGGTGCCGCCATCGTCCGCGCCATTGGCGCCGCCGCCGATGCCCGCGCCACCGTTGGGGCCGCCTTTGGCCGTGACCAGGCCGCCGTGGACCACAACCACGGTGCTCGTGCCCGAGGCGTAGCAGCCTCCGCCGATGCCCGCGGCGTACTCGCCGCCGACGGCCGTGAGCGAGCCGCCCTCGACGGTCACCGCACCGCCCGCATGCCTTTCTCCGCTGCCGACGCCCGCGCCGTATCGGTTGCCTGTCGCGACGACCGTGCCGCCGTAGACCGTCAGCGTGCCGCTGGGAGCCTGGGATCCGCCGCCGATGCCCGTGGCGTTGTTGCCGCCTGTCGCCGTCAGCGTGCCGCCGGAGACGGTCACGATTCCGCCCGCGCCGCCGGTCTCGACGACGGGGCCCGTTCCGCCGAGGCCGCCACCGGTGGTGCCGCCGCCGCCGACGCCCGCACCGCCGAAATCGTCAGTGGTATCGCTCGTCGCCGTGATCGCGCCGCCCGCGAACCAGATCGTGCCGGCGCTTTCGTTGTAGCCGCCGCCGATGCCCGCTCCGCGGTTTCCGCCCGTCGCGGAAAGCGACGCCGAAGCGACGCCGTAGACGTTGGTGATGAAGACCGTCCGGTCCACCCCGACTTCAAGTCCCGCGCGGTTGGAGCCGGAGACGAGCACGTTTTTCCCCGCGAGGAAAAGCGATACATCGGCATTCTGCCCCAGCGCGAAGGCGCACCGGTTGGTGCTGACCGTCCGGATCGTCAGGTTCGAGAACGTAATCTCGTTGTATCCGAAGGTGTAGTCCACGAAGTCGACGCGCACGCCGCTGGCCGAGTTGGCGCCCGACAGCGTGAAGGGGCCCCGACCGTTGAGCGTAAGGAGTCGGTTCGTCGCATCGAAGTGCCAGCCGGCGTCATGGGGGACCGCCGGGCCGAAGCCGATCTCCTCGCCATTGACCGTCACCCCGACGGGACCGATGCCGTTTTCGACCTTCACGGTGCAGGCGCGGTCGTTCGCCGCGAAGGCGTAGTTGCCGTCCGGAAGCCACAGGTAGATGCCGCCGCCATCGTCGGCGACGATGTCCTCCACGCCGTATGCGTACCCCGGAGGAAGAAGCCCCGCGATTTCGACCGCTTCGTTCGGGGCGAAGCCCGCCACCACGGCGCAGGCGACCCGCACCGTTCCATTGGAGGGCGTGGGGGCGACAAACGAGGCGGCAGGACAGATCGTTCCGCCGGTGAAGACGTTCGTGCCGGAGGCTGCGCCATCGCGGCCCGGCCCGATGTCCGCGCCGCCGTTTCCGCCCTGGGCGAAGACCGTTCCGCCTTCAATCCCGACCGTGCCGCCAGCGCTCTTGTTGCCGCCGCCGATGCCCGCTGCCCGGGAACCGCCCGTCGCCGTCACGATGCCGCCGGAGATGGTCACCGAGCCTCCGCTGCCGCCGGGGTTGTTGTAGTTGCCGCCGCCACCGATGCCCGCGCCGTAGCTGCCGCCTTCGGCCGTTACAGTGCCGCCGGAGATCGCCACCGTGCCGCCGTTCTTGTTCTGTCCACCGCCGATGCCGGCGCCGCCGATGCCGCCTTCGGCCGTTACAGTGCCGCCGGAGATCGCCACCGTGCCGCCGTTCTTGTTCTGTCCGCCACCGATGCCGGCCGCCTTGTAACCGCCATGCGCGAGCAACGCGCCCGCGCTGTCGCCGGGCGCGTTGGTGATCGAGAGCGATGCGCCCTCCGGGACTTCGACGCCTGCGCGGTTCGACGTTGACCAGAGGAGGTTCTCCCCCTCGAGGAAGAGCAAGACGCAGGCGTTCGTCTCCAGCGCGAAGCCACAGACATTGTCCGGGGGGGCTTCCCAGTGCGGCACGAGTGTCTGGAGATGCAGGTTCGAGAGCGTGACCGCGTTCGTCACGCCCGCCGGGACAACGACCCGTACCTTGCCCTGCGTGTTCGTGCCGGAAAGCGTGAAAGGGCCTTCCCCGAAGAGCGCGAGGTTGAAGGTGGCCGAGTCGTACGCCCAGCCCTCGCCGGGCGAGCCGCCGGACTCGAGCGGCGTGCCGTTCACCGTCACCCCGGTGGGGTTGGCGGTGGCCGTGACCGCGAAGCCAATGAACGATGCGGCGAGGATTCTGCTCCAGTTCCGTCTTTTCATGGCAAGCCCTTCCGATGAGCGGTGATGAGCGGTGAATGGGAACGCCCCAAATGGATTCGATTGGAGTATAACGCAAAAGGAGGATGGGGAAAGAAATATTTTCACTGGGTCGCCTTCACGTCTCTTCGCGGTTTCCCTTCTTCACGGCTTCGCGTGAACTGCCAAGCTTTCGACGACCGTCGACGGCAATCAACGACCATCGAAGCAGGTGATCGACTGCGCCGGCAGAGTGGCGTGGACATTCCTGTCCGTGTCACGGGCTGGAAAACCCGTGCCCCTGTTTTGCAGCATGAAGTGTGGCCGAGTTAGCAACGTTCCACCACGAACTGCACCCACACGATCCGCCCGGTCGCTCCGGCCGGGGGTTCCACTTCGATGGCATTGTAGAATGGAACCAGATCCTCCCACGGCACATCGAAGGTCACCACGGACGCCGCTTCGCGCGGATAGCCGTCGTCAAACAACTGGAAGACAGATACACCCTTCTCCGCTCTCTTCGACTGATCCAGTTTTCGGATTCCCGTCCGCTTTAGCACCTTCGTGTTCAGACGCGCCGACTGCACGGCGAGCACTTCGTCCGTCACGTCCGCATCGTATACCACTTCCAGACGGCAGGCATCCCCTTCGGCCTGCGTTCCGGGCATTGGGAGGCGGAAGGTCATGTTCTGTTCCATCCGCGTGAAATCCGCGCCGATCGCCCGATTTGTCAGCGGCATCGGAAGAATCTGTCGCAGCGAATCGCCGGGCATCGCCTGCGATTCCATTGTCACGGCGACTTTCCGCACGCCGGAGCTCCCATTCGCTTCCGGACGGATATCCTGCAAATACTCTTCCAGTATCGCCAGCTGATGCGGCTCGCGATAGCACTCGTTGAACAGGTACACGCCGTCCGCCCCCGCCGCCCAGGCGCAGGCTGCGGCACCGCGCATATAGTCGTAGGATGCCGCTCGGTTCAGCGGGCTGGCTTCCGCCACGGGGCCGATGGCCACATTGACGCGGGGACTTTGCCCGCCACCGTCCCGGTTTGTCGCCAGCAGTCGGCGCCACAGCCCGATCGGCGGCTCGTAATCGCAGGTGTTCCCGAAGGTCGAGAGCGTCACCATGTCCACACAGCCGATCTCTGCCCAGGCCGCCACGTCGAAACCATGGTTCAGCGCCAGGCGCGGGTCCATCGGGATGCGGTGCCCCAGCTGGATGCGGTGGTTGACCCGTTTTTCCGCCGCCTTGCGGATCGCCCCGATCTCTCGGACAAATCCGGTCAGAAGCCGCGCTCCTTCCCGTTCCGCTCCCGGCCGGAAGAACATTCCCCACCGCAGCCAGTCGAACTCGATGCCGTCGAAGTCCCAGCGATCGAATGCCTCTTTCACCAGCGCCAGATGATGTCGTCGGATCTCCTCGTGCCCGAAATCATAGCTTCCCTCCCAGCTTCGTTCGTCGCGGTACGGTGCCCTTCGCCACTCCGGATGCTCCGCCCACATTTTCGAATGCCAGGTGCAGATCTTTGCATCGGCCCATCGGTGTACTGCCTCCTTCAGCCCGTGCGAATCGTTCATCCGCATTGTCAGCCATGCCTCCATCCCCTGCCGGCGCGTCTCGTCCAGCCATACCGCGAACTGATCCACGCCCCGCTTTGCAAGTAGCGCCACATTGTCCACATATCCGTGCTGCTCGCCGCCCTGGACATCGCGGAACCGTTCCCACGCGGCCGAATCGAACAGCGCACGCTGTAGGTTGATGCAGTACAGCACCCCGCCGATCGCCCCTGTCCGTGCGTAGGTTCGCACGAGATTCCGGCAGCCCTCTTCCGTCATATCCTCCGGACCATGGCAACCGTATGTGTAGAAATGCTCGTTGTCCTCGTTCATCCAGACAAAACGCTTCGACTCCGTTTTCTTCATGTTGCTTTCTTGTTGCTCTGTGTCCGGAAACAGCAGGTCGGGATTGCCCAGAACAGGGATATCGGATATGCGGAACGATCTATTTCGCGGGATCCGTTTTGTCGAAGATCGCCAGTTCGAGGTCCGGGAGAGCATCGGAGACAATCCGTTCGGCAGCGTTGTCACGGATTTCGTGGGGGAGCCAGCGAAGGGTGTTTTCCTTTTCCGCGAGGAGCCGGGTGACATCGAGCTCGTGCATGCCCACCGGGAGGGAGACGACGTGGCCGTTGAGGATGATGCCGCAGAGGCTCGCCGGAGAGCGAAGGAAGATGCGCTTGCCGGGAGCGTCCGGCGTCGGGAACATGATCTCGAAGTAGGCGTGCTCCTCTTTGTCACCGACCTTGATCTCCGTGCGGTCGCCGATGTCACGGCAGGCGAACCAGGGCGCTTCGAGCGGGATGGTCCGGATCGGATTCGGGGAGGCCTTCAAGTAGAAGAGCCCGCTGATGCCGTGCGGGATCGATTGTTCGCCGGGGGGCGGCCCTTTGCTGCCGTCGATGGAGAGAGCGAGGACGACCTTGCCGTCCGGCGCTTCGACGGGGAAGGCGAACGCCGAATTGGGCTGGCCTTTGATGGGGGCGTGCGAGCGGGGCGGGCTGGCCGTTGACCCACAGGTGGCAGCAGGGGGTGAGGCCCCAGAACCAGTGGTTGGCGTCGAAATGGAGGGTGATGGTGCGGTCTTTCCAGTCCGCGGGGACATCCACGGTGCGGCGGAAGAGAAGTTTCGCGTCTTCGGGATAGCCGAGGGTGCCGAAGAGTCCGGGACGGACGGTCTTCCAGTCGGCGTCTTGGTCGAATTCCGTCGTAAAGAACTCGGATTCGAGGGCGAAGTCTTCGGAGAGCTTCCAGCCGTCGTCCAACGCAATGCAATTTGCACTGGGGGTGATATCGGGTCCGGTCCATCGGACGGTCTCGACGGGATGCCAGAGGGCGGCTTGGTTGCGGATCCAGCACAGGGCGGAGCGACCGGGACTGGCGCTCGGTGCGGCGTACAGACGGGTCTGCATGGGCTCGTAGGTTTCCTCGGGGAAGGTGACGAAGTCGTCTTCCCAGACGGCGGTGACGGCGGGATGGCCGATGGTGCCGATGTCGACGACGCCCGTCGGGGCCGTCTTGCGGCGGAAGGAGGGGGCGACCGAGACGGGTTCGTCGGTCTCTCGCGTGCGCATATGGGTGGCCATGTAGACATCGTAGACGCCGTTTTTGGACTCCCATCGGGTGCCCCAGACGGCGGGATGGCCGGTGCGCGCCTCTTCTTCGGAGCCGAACTGCTCGAGGAAGGAGGCGAGGTAGCCGGTGCGGGTCTTTTCGTTGGCCCAGACGCCGTTGGAGTCGATCATGCGGGTGAGGAAGGGCGAGCCGAGGAAGACGAACCGGCCCTTGCCGAGACGGACTTCGGCGATGGCCATGGAGTTGTCGTCGGTCCAGCGGGCGACGGCGCGGGCGCTATCGCCCTCGACGGCGACAGCGCCGGTGTGCTCTTTGTTCAGGTAGTCGATGGCGACGCCGGAGCCGTCGATGGTGGCGCCGCGGAGCGCCGGGAAGAGGTCTTCGTCCTCTTCGAACCGGATCTTCGCAACCGGCCAGTAGTGGTGGTTGACGCCGGGGTCGATGGCTTTGTCGCGGCCGGTGAGACCGAAGACGCCGAGGAGAGGCCAGGCGTCCTTCTTGCCCGGGGAGTGGCGGCCGGTGTGGTGCTGGGCGAGGAAGACGCCGCCGTTTTTGACGTAGCGGCGGATGGCCCTGGCCTCCTCGTCGGTGAGGAGGACGGTGCCGGCGTCCATGAGGATCGGGTAGCTGTCGACAAGCTTCTCGTTCAGGAGATCCGGCACTTCGATGTAGACGAAAGTGCGACCGATGGTCTGAAGGGGGCCGCGGGCGAAGTCCCAGTTCCAGGGTTCCTGGAAGCCGAGGCGCGTGGCGCGGGAGGAGCGCAGGATGGCGATGGGCTGCTGCGGGAGGTGGAGCTTGCCGATGGTGCGGAAGAGCTCGACGTTCTCCTCGCACCACTGGCGGATGTCGGGCTTTTTGGTGTAGTGGCCGACGCCGAAGACGAAGTCGACGGCATCGTTGCCGTAGTTGAGGTAGAAGGAGAGGTGCTTTCGCATGCTGAAGGCATCGGCCGGAGGTCCGCCCTGTTCGCAGCTCCAGGCCATGCCGTGGCTGCGGGCGAGACGACCGCCGGTCATGGGGCACCAGTAGGCGGCGGCACCGCCGGTGTCGTGCTGATAGGCGCCGTAACGGAGGGCCATCGGCGTGGTGAGATCGAGGAGGTTGATGGTGGCCATCATCTTCATCGGACGGACGGGGTCGACGGAGCGGATGGCGCGAAGGTCGTCTTCGATCTTCTTGACGCGGAGGAAGGCGGAGAAGTTGATGGCGTCGTACCAGTAGCGGTTCTCATGTTCGGTCATGGTCGGGTAGGGCCGCAACGGGACGTCGTTGAGAAAGAAGTAGCCGGGGAGGCACTGACCGTGGGTGTCAACGACGATCTCGTTTTCCTCGCCGATGCGGAGAAGGGATCCGGCGTCGAAGCAGTAGGAGAAGGAGGCGGGCAGAGGGTCACATTTCCGGCCGTTGATCCAGACGTCCGGGCAGGGGGTCTGGAGGCCGTGGTAGACGGCGATGGCGGTGTGGAGGTAGCGGAAGGCGTCGGTCTTGTCCGTCATCGGGACGGTGAAGGTGCGGCGCATCCAGAAGTGCTTTTCGCGGGTATCGCGGAAGCCGCCGTAGAGGAGGATGATGACGGGGTCGTTGGAGGGAAGCTGGATCCAGTCGGCGGGGGCGGACTGGGTCAGGAACCACTGATTGGAGACGCCAACGTTCTGCGGGTCGGGGTGCGCCTCCCAGACGCCGGCGAGGTCGAGGGAGGTTTGGGGATGATAGCCGAGGAAGTCGCGGGCGATGGGAACGGTGACATCCTCCCACGAGGCGAAGTGTTTCGGGTCGTTGAAATGGCGGCGGCCTACTTCGGAGAGCGAGAGGCCGAGGTTCTTGCGGAGATAGTCCCGGTAGAGTTTCTGGATGTACGGGGTCTCGGCGAGCGTGCTGAGATCCTGGATGTTGGCGTTGGGGATTTCAGTGCAGCCGTGCCAGCCCATGAGGCCGGTGTCGGGTCCGTAGATCTGGGCGAGGCGGCGACGGATGTGCCAGCGGTAGGGCGCGATTTCGGGGATGGGCTGCTCGCCGCCGGTGATGATATCCGTGGCGTTGAACATGCTGGAGAATCCGGTGAAGCCGGGGGTGGGCCTTGCGTAGGGGAGGGGCTTCTCGTTCCAGGCCCATTCGAAGTAGGAGGGGAAGAGAAGCTGCCGGTAGGGGATGTCGTATTTCTTCGATATCGCCTCGTGCCAGTCGAAGATCGTGGTGTCGAGGATGGCGGGGGCGACGTGGCGGTCCTGGTGCGGGTTGAGCGTGCAGAAGCCGAGCTTCATTTTCTGGAGCCATTCGAAGTCGGTGGGAAGCTGGTACTGGTCTCCACCGCCGCCGACCCAGATGGAGGGGCCGTAGGTATCGAAGCCGTCCATCCACGCGGGATAGGCGCGGTTCGCGACGGGCTGGAGACCTCTGGGGGCGGCGTCTTGAAGGGCGTCGCGCGAGGGGGCGAAAAATTCGTAGGCGCGGGTGCCGTCGGTGCCCAGAAGCCAGAATCCGGTTCCGGGCAGTTCGAGGAGTGTGCCGGGAAGGCTGGCGTCTTTGTGTTCCTTGATATCGCCGAAGGCGAGAAGGTCGGACTTGCGTTTGGAGGCGGTGAGAACGGCCTTCTCGGGTGATTCGGTCCGGAAGATGGTGGTTTCCACCTGGTCGTCCCGTTCGTAGGAGACTCGCAGGCGGCCGAAGCCTCGGGCGTTGTAGGTGTGCTTTTCCGTTGCGCCGAAGGCGGACAGAGCGCAACAGGCGAGAAGAAGGAGGGGGAGGTGTTTCATGTGATCTCTCGGATCGCGGGGTGGTGTCACCAGATCGTTTCGCCGAGGAGGCGAGCCGCGAGGGACACTGCCAGCATGGCGGTCTGGTTGCGGATATCCAGGACGGGGTTGACTTCGACGATCTCGGCGGAGCGGACGAGGCCGGTATCGGCCATCTCCTCCATAAGCAGGAGCGCCTCGCGGTTGGTGAGGCCGGCGGGGAGCTGGATGCCGGTGCCGGGGGCGAACATGGGGTCAAGGACGTCCATGTCGAAGCTCACATGGACGCAGTCGACGCGCTCGTGGAAGAATTTGGTGACCTTGCGGACGACGGCCGGGAAGCCGAGGCGTTCGATGTCGCTCATGGAAAAGGCGGTGACGCCGGCGGAGCGCATGAGGTTTCGTTCCTCGGGGTCGACGTCACGGAGGCCGACGAAGCAGACGTTCTTCGGGTCGACCTTGACGCCGTCGTAGTAGAGATTGACGAGTTCGGGCAGACCGTAGCCGCAGCTGGCGGCGAGGCATTCGCCGTGGATGTTGCCGGTGAGGGTGGTCTGATCCGTGTTGAAGTCGCCGTGGGCATCGATATAGAGGACGCCGATACGCAGGTTTTGTTTCTTTGCGTAGGCGCTGATGCCGGCGATGGAGCCGAGGGCGATGGAGTGGTCGCCGCCGAGGACGAGGGGGAATTCACCGGCGGCGGCGGCCTTCTCCACGGCGGCGGCAAGCTCGGTACAGGCCTGGACGACGGGCCGGAGATATTTCGCCCGGGGGTTGCCGGGGTCTTCGAATTCCTGGGGCAGGATGGGTTTCAGGAGGGTGCGGGTCTCCGTCTGGTGGCCGAGGGATTCCAGCTTTTCTCGGATTCCAGCGAGACGGATAGCCGAAGGACCCATATCCGAACCGTGGCGGCTGGCACCGAAATCAAGCGGCATTTCGAAGGTCAGGACTTTCATTGAGCAGCCGTTATCCGCGTTCCGTTGTGTGAAAAGCAATGTACAAGAAATTGGAATTCTTTGCAAGGCTTCTTTCCAGGCCGTGGACTTCCCCAAAAAATCCTCGCTTGTCAAAGTGAGGTGGACGGAAGGAATTCTTGTGGCGTTGGTGAGCCGTTGTGGCCTGTGATATACTTCTTTCGGGTAAAGTTTTCGCTATGGGGTATCCACTGAAGAAGGGGACAAACGAACTGATTTTCGAGGTTCGCCCCGGCTCACGCGGACATTCCTGCGAACTGGCTTTCGTGGAAGAGGTTCCGGCGAAGCCGTAACAAAGAGTGTCTTGACGGTGCCGTCCGGGACGAGGACGCGCACGAACGCATCCTTCTTGCCCAGCGCATCAGAACCGCCACCCCCATCTCCGAAGCAGGTCCAGGCCATTGTCTCCACGTTCCAACTTCCGCAAACCAGCGTTTCGTCAAGCCCGGTCTTTCGTGTGTCTTACAGTTTTTCCCAAAGGAAGGTGCTGCCGCCGACGGCGCGGAGAGCTCCGTTGTTTTCCAGAACAATCTGCAGGGGTGTCTCGTCCGGAGAGATGCCGCAGAGGAACATGTCGTCGTCCTTCCGGTAGAACTGATATTGGCAGGGCGTTTTTGCAAAAACCTTTGCAGGCGGCATCCAGCGGCGAAGCAGGAAGTCGGACAGATCGAGGGACGGCAGATAGCCGGTGAACCAGTGGAAGCGGTCGCAGGCGGAGTGCACGATCGCGCGACGGTTCTCGCCGTCGACATCCTGCAGGGGCGCATCGGTAAAGTAGGCGGCGTCGTAGGCCTCGGGACGTCCAGTCGGCATCGGCTGATAGTTGCTCGTGAACCATTCGTGATATTTCGCGAACGGAACGGGCGACATCGAGAACAGCTTCGCGAACTCGCCGGAGATGTCGTCTCCCTCGCAGGTCGTCGTCGGAGGCGCCCCGGCGAAGATGACGGTGCCGCCGGCCCGGCCGAACTCCCGCAGCTTCTTCCAGGAGTCGTGGCGGATGACGGCGCCGTGCGGGATGATGACGGTGGAGAAGTCGCCGGAGATGTTCTCGAGGCGGCCGTTGCACACGACGGAGTCCGCAAGCATCCGGGTGTCGATGAATTCGAGCGGGAACGAGCGGTCAACGGACTGTGTGGCGATATTGAGGAGAAATCCCTTGTGGAGATTGGCGACAGGCGCAAGGTTGAGCGCGCAGACATTCTCCCAGTCGTGCAGAACGGCGATCTCCGTCAGGGGCTTCACACCGGCGGTGGCGCGAAGGAAGTCGCGGTTCCGGCGCATTTCCTCGGCCTGCGCGGGATAGGTGTAGTGCGACGGATACATGCAGGTGTCCGCTGTCTCGCCGTAGCAGATGTTGAACCACGTGATGCGCAGAAGCGACAACAGACGACCGTTGTAGCGGGAGTTTCGGATGGAGGGATGATAGTGCCAGGTATTGGCAACGATTTCCCCGGTCGGAGTCAGACGAGCGAGCGCCTTGCCGAGGATATAGGCGTAGCAGACGGAGCGATGATCCCACCAGGAGCAGTCGGTGTAGCCGGCATCGAGAATTTCGGTCAGGCGGAAGTAATCGACGGCGCAGCTGCGAAGGTCGTTGATGCCGCCTTCGCCCTGCCAGGTGTGGTGGGTGCCGGTGATCATGGGCTTGCCGAAGATGCGGGCGGCGTCCTCGATAAGCTGCTTCTGCGCCTCGAAGAGCGACTCGTTCTGGGCGCGGTAGAAGTCCAGACGGAACCGGATGGCCTCCGGTGTCGCCGGACCCTCGAGAAGCTGCAGCTTCTCGACCGGCGAATAGCCGTGCATCTTCTGGAAATAGGCGCGAAAGGCATCGCCGTAGAGATAGGAGTCCCAGCCGCCTCCACAGCCCGGCTCGTCCCAGCCGACGCCGTCAAGATCCGTCTCGCGATAGGCCTCGAGGAGTTCGGTGTAATATTTCCGGAAATTCGGATCGGCGAAATCGGACAATCCGAGGTCGAGGACACGGTAGAAAAGGAGCAGGTCTCCGTTCGTCTCGGACGGGAAGGTGCCAGAAAGACCCCAAAGCACGCCGCGGTGGTCGGCAGGGATGCCACCGTCGGAACGGGCAACTTTGTTCTCGACGTATTCGTGGTCGTCGCGCGTGAAAGCATAGCCGAAGTTGTCGCTCGCGTATTGAAAGTCGGCATTCGGCAGTTCCACGAACTTTCCGTTCAGGAAAGCGGCTTCGACGCCGTCCTGGATCGGAATCGGAGACAGAAGAGCGGGGATGGGAATGCGAACCGTCCAGTTGCCGTCGACGACCTTGCAGCGACAAGGCACGAGCTTGATACGGTAGGTGGAGGGATAGCGCTCGCCCATGGCGCGGGCGATGGAAGCGTGCGGTTCAAAATCCATTACCACGCGGGCGCCGCGGGCGTGGGCGGTCTGCACGGCGACCGTCACCGCCGCAATCACGGTCGGAGACTGATGGGAAAGATTCGTACGACGCAGGAGGATGCGGATGATGTCGTGGCCGTCGTCCAGGATGCCGTTCACAAAGTGAACAATCCGGTCAGGGTGAAGAGCCAGTCGTTCATTGAGCCATAGGCCCATGCTCTGCTCGTAGTTCCGCGTTTGGATGATGTTCTTCATGTGTCCCCTTTCCAGAATTGCCCGTGCGCATCTTCTGCCCGGCGCACCCGTTTCATAGCGTATGCCATACGCTCTCGATATCGCTGGTTGGAAGGTTCCCTTGTTTCTCGGCCAAAGAGAATCCGTAACAAATCATTATACCAACCCGGCCACAAATAGCGCTGCGCACGGAGATTGGGGCATTGGGAGCCGGAATTTGGAGTCGGGAAAGGAGCCCGGACATTCCCGTCCGTGTCACGGGCTGGAAAACCCGTGCCCCTGTTTTGCAGCATGCATTGTGGCCGGGTTCGTAAAACGCAAGGCCCTTCGCCGCCACCCCGTCTAGCGAAGCAGAATCGTCGTGCCGTTTCTGTTCGGCACTTTAAGCGAAATCGTACGGGTGTCGACGAGGAGCCGGCATCCATCCGGAATCTGCGACTCGAAATGTGCCAGAAGGGCCGCGTCGCCTGGGAGAGCCAAATTGTTGCCGTCCTCGGCGGTGCCGTAAAGGACGCCGTTCGGAGCCGAGAAAAGCGGAACGATGCCGCCTCCTTTGCGGGAGTATTGCTCGATGTCGAATTCCAGATTCGGATAGCACAGCGCACCGTTGAATTTATGAGCCAGATGGATGTTCGCCCCGGAAACTATCGGCGCCGCCGTATACCCACCCGCCGGAACTTCGAAGCGGATGGTCGGAGCCACGTAGAAGAGCATGTTGCGGTTCGTCGTCTCCAGCCTCGGATGATCGCCGCGGAAGATGTACGTGACGCCGCCGAGCGTGCTGTTGGCGTTGTCCGGACTCGTGGAGTAGAACTGTCCGTTGGCAAGGATGCGCAAGGTTCCGTTGGAAATCGCCATGACATTGCCGCTCCCGAAGATGTATCCGTTGAATTCGCTCGCCACGATGAGTCCATCCGGATCGATTTCGATGCGGCTGCCGACGCCATACGGACCAAAGTGCAGGCGGCTGGCGTTGTAGAACGTACCGCCGGACGAAACATGGAGCACGTTGCCGGTTGTCATGTTCCCCCACTGCGCACCGACCCAGGTGTCGCTGCGGTTGTAGAAGTATCCGCCATCCGTGATCATCAGGCGGTTCGAATTGGCGCCGTTGTTCTGGCCGATCTGGAAGTGGACGAAGTCATTGTAGTGGTTCGAGACGATGCCGCCGTCATGGACCCAGAAAAGACCGTCTTTTCCGTTGGTGCCGAAACGCAGCGCACCGTCGGATCTCCAGGTGTTGCCGTCCGTCTCGAACAGCGCGCCGTCGCAGACTTCCAGCGTGTTGCTGCAGCCCGTGCTGTTGACCTCAAACCCCTCCATCCGGACATGTGCGCCGTTGCAGAAACGGACCTTGTTGTTGTACGCCGCGGCAGTTCCCCCGATAAAGCACCACCGGCCGTTGCTGGTCAGCGTGGCGTTGTTGACCTCGAAGTAGCAGTCATGGGCGCGGTATCCGACGCAGATCTGACCCGTCGCGAGAATATTGGCGCCGTCGCGGAGGAAAAGCCGGTTGTCCGCAATCTCATCCGTACCCTGCCAGCCGCCGACGCAGAGCTGGCGATTCCCCTGATCAATGAACGTGTCCGGTCCCGTGACGATCATCGTGTTGCCTATGTAGTGGTGGAGATCAATGCCGCCGATCACCTGCGTGCCGTTGGTGACAATGACCTGGACATTCCCGTGACCGCCATGCATCGAAAGGAAGGCCTCGATCTGCATATTGTCGAGAATGAGCGTGGAATTCGAAGTGTCCGCACGCATCGCGCGGATGTTGTCATCGTTCCCGCGGCCCTGGAAGGTGCCGTTCTTGAAAACGGTCGTCGTGGTGTTGCGGAAGAACGAATCGTTGAGCGACCGCAGGGTGTAACCGTTGAAGTCAAGGGTATACGTGGGATTGCCGACCCAGTTCCAGCACTCCCAGTTCCCGATGGTCAGGTCGTCGGTCATCTGGGCGTTGAAATGATAGGATGGACGGACCGCATTGTTTGTCGGCGAGACCTGGCCGCGTGTCGAAACATCTCCGCCCACCTGCCAGTTGGCTGGGTCGTTGAAGTCCGCCCCCGTGGTTCCGTTCCAGAAAACGACATCCACCGCAAAGGCGTTACTGGAAAGAAGCGCGACTCCCAGACAGACTGCCGCGACGGAAATGCTACTGCGTGAATTCATAACGACCCCTTGTTTGTTGTCCATGGATGAAGGCACAGTAACCATAGGATAGGGGAAAAGAACTTTTTTGCACAAGCAAAATTTTGCACAAGCAAAAAGGGAAGGCGGAGCGAAACCAAAAACGCCGATTCCTTGTGCCGTAGCCCTGTAGAAAAATCAAGGAATCCGCCATTTGTTACGAACTCGGCCACAGTTCCTACTGCAAAACAGGGGCACGGGTTTGACACGGACGGGAACGTCCGTGCTCCAAATTCCAGCTCCCAATGCCCCAATCTCCGTGCGCAGCGCTATTTGCGGCCGGGTTGGCAAAAATGGAGAGTATGACCGTGTTGGCAATGCCGTCCGGGACGGAGGCCGCGCACGCGGCCGCGTTCGTTGATGCCGGAAAGCGTGAAGGGGCCCGCTGAATGCCGCCGCCAACGCGGCGAGGAGCATACGCGTGGTTCGTTTCGTCAGGGTGTCCCTTTAGGTTGAGGGCAAGAGACGCGAGACAAGAGACGAGAAAGGGAGTCTCTCGTCTCGTGTCTCGAATCCTTTTCCACGCCACCCCCTTCGTTTTACATCGGGGGCTCTTCGCTGCTGGCCACCACCTTGAAGAAGCGGCATGGCGCCGATGCGTCGATGTCCTCGAAGACGAGGATGCCGTCCTTCACCGCTCGGACCTTCCGGACCACCGTCCAGTCTCCGTCGAGCGCATCCGCCCAGCAGAGCGTGTACCAGGCGCCGCTCCTGGCATTGACGATCGTGATGTCGAGCGTATCGCCGCTGATGACGAGCGCCGAGCCGTCCGGATCGAAGATCGGCTTTTCGGGCTCGGGCGGGATCGCCGTATCGAGGTAGTAGAGGGTGCCGATCTTCGGCTTGCCGGTGAAGGTGCCGCTTGTGCCGGAGAACATGGAGGTGTTCCAGACATACAAGCCCGTCGCATCCGCGCCCTCCGGGATGCCCCACGGTGTTCCGGGACCCTCGATGTTCAGCCTGATGCCCGTGCAGCCGTAGAACATGCTGCGGTAGCAGCCTTCCGCCAGCGTCGTGGCCGGCAGCGCCGGCGGCCTTGACAGGCCCGTGCAGCCGCGGAACATGTGCTGGTAGCAGCCTTCCGCCAGTACCGTGGCCGGCAGTGCCGGTGCGGCCGACAGGACCGTGCAGTCGCGGAACATGTTCTGGCAGCAGTAATCGGCCAGCGTTGTCGCGTTCAGTGCCGGTGCCGACGCCAGTGCCGTGCAGCCGCGGAACATGGAGCTGTAGCAGCCCATCGCCAGCGCCGCGGCCGGCAACGACGGTGCCTGTGTCAGCGCCGTGCAGTCCTGGAACATGCTGCCGTAGCAGAAGTCGGCCAGCGCCGTGGCCGGCAGCGCGGGCGCCTGCGCCAGCGCCGTGCAACCCTCGAACATGGACTGGTAGCCGTAGTCGGCCAGCGCCGCGGCCGGCAGCACCGGCGCGGCGGCAAGTCCCGTGCAGCCCTTGAACAGGCTGTGGTAGCAGCCCGCCGTCAGATTCGTGGACGGCAGCACCGGAGCGCTGACGAGCGCCGTGCAATCCTGGAACAGGCTCGCGAAACAGTAGCCGGCCATCGCCGGATGCCCGCCGTTGTCCACCGTCACGTAGTCGAGCAGGGTCTCGATGTTGCCGACGCAGGCGACCGTCCCGGCGGCGGCGATTGTCCAGCCGAGCTGGGCGGAGCCGGTGATGCGGCTGTTGCCCGTGCCGCAGAGGTAGAGGCGGTACTCGCCGGAGGCGTTGCCCGCCACCGCGCCGGCGGTGGTGAAGTCCACCCAGTTCGTCGCGTCGGTCGAGCAGTAGAGCGCCCCGTCCCACGAATTGGTCTGTGGTGTGATGGTGAAGGCGTTCCTGCTCGCGAAGGTGAGGTAGGTTTCCGAGAACGGGGGCACCGGCGTCTGGTTGTAGTAGTAGAGGGCGCCGATTTCCGGGTCGCCGGTGAAGGTGCCGCCCGTGCCCAAGAGCATGTCGGTGTTCCAGCCCGTCTCTTCCTGCGCGCCGTCGGGGATGCCCCAGGTCGGGGCGAGGCCTTCGGCGTGGAGCGCGATGCCCGTGCAGTCCTTGAACATGGCTCCGTAGCAGCCATAGTCCAGCACCGTGGCCGGCAGTTCCGGCAGGCGCGTCAGCGCCGTGCAGCCCTCGAACATGTTCGCGTAGCAGTGGGTGGCCAGATTCGTCGCCGCCAGGGCCGGCGTCTGCGCCAGCCCCGTGCAGCCCTTGAACATGCTGTCGTAGCAGTGGCCGGCCAGCGTCCCGGCGGGAAGTGCCGGGGCCTGCGTCAGGTTCGTGCAGCCGGCGAACATCTGGTAGCAGCAGTAGCTGGCCAGGTTCGTGGCGGGCAGTTCCGGGGTCTGCGCCAGCGCCGTGCAGTCCTTGAACATGCCGAAGTAGCAGTGGGAGGCCAGCGTCTCGGCCGCCAGAACCGGCGCGTTCGTCAGCGCCGTGCAGCCCTCGAACATGTACCGGCAGCAGTAGCCGGCCAGATCCGTCGCCGCGAGCGCGGGAGCGGTGGTGAGACTTGTGCAGTCCTTGAACATGCCGTCGTAGCAGTAGGGGAACAGCGTCCCGGCGGGCAGCCCGGGTGCTTCCGTCAGCGCCGTGCAGCCGCGGAACATGTCGCGGTAGCACTCCTCGGCCAGCGTAGCGGCCGGCAGGGCGGGCGCGGACTCGAGGCTGGTGCAGCCCTCGAACATGGATGCGTAGCAACGGTTGGTCAGCGTCGTGGCCGGCAGCGCCGGGGCGCTGACGAGCCACGTCCAGTCCTTGAAGAGGTTGCCGAAGCAGTCGGCACCCATGGCCGGATGTGCGCCGCCCTCCACCGTCGGATAGTCGAGCAGCGTTTCGATGTTGCCTGAGCAGGCGACCGGCGCGGTGGCGTCGAGATCCCAGCCGAACATGAAAGAGCCGACACAGGTGTTGTTCGTGCCGCGGATGTGGAGGCGGTAGTCGCCGAATCCGCCGAGCGCCGCATCCGCGCCGGTGGTGGTGAGCTCATGCCACTCCGCCGCGTCGGTGGAGTACTCAAGCCCGCCATCCCAGAACCAGGCCAGTGGCGTGATATTGAACGTGTTCGTGCTCGCGAACGTGAGGTACGCGGTCGAGACCGGGGGCGTGGCTGGCGTGTAGTAGTACGTGGCGCCGATCACCGGGTTGTCCGTGAAGGTGCCGCCGGTGCCGTCGAGCATAAGCTCGTTCCAGTCATCCGCTACGGCGATTGCCTCGGCGGGGATGCTCCATTCCATGCCGGAGCCCGCGGAGTACACCTTGATGTCCGAGCAGCCGGCGAACATGTGGCGATAGCAGCTCGCGGTCAGGTTTGTGCCGGGCAGCGTCGGCAGCCTCGTCAGGCTCGTGCAATCGCGGAACATGGATTCGTAGCAGTAGTTGGCCAGCGTCATGGCCGGGAGTTCGGGCGTTTCCGTCAGGCCGGTGCAGCCGGAGAACATGATGCTGTAGCAACCCGTTGCCAGCGTCGCGGCCGACAGTTCGGGCGCCTCCGTCAGGCTCGTGCAGCCTTGGAACATGGCGTAGTAGCACCACTTGGCCAGCGTCGTAGCCGACAGCGCCGGCGCGTTCGTCAGCGCCGTGCAGCCTCGGAACATGGAGCCGTAGCAACTTTCGGCCAGCGTCGTGGCCGGCAGTTCCGGGGCTTCCCGCAGGCCCGTGCAGTCGTAGAACATGAGGCCGTAGCAGTCGACGGCCAGTGTCGTCGCCGACAGCTCGGGCGCCGCCGTCAGGCCGGTGCAGTCCCGGAACATGCCGCGGTAGCAGGAGTCGGCCAGCGTCGTCGCCGGCAGCTCGGGCGCCTCGGTCAAGCCGACGCAGCCCTGGAACATGCTGCGGTAGCAGGAGTCGGCCAGCGTCGTGGCCGGCAGTTCCGGCGCGCGGCTAAGCGCCGTGCAGCCGCTGAACAGTCTCGAGAAGCACCTGGCGGCCATCGCCGGGTGTTCGCCGTTGTCCACCGTCGCATAGTCGAGCAGGGTTTCGATGTTGCCGGAGCAGGCGACCGTCCCCGTGGGGGCGTTGATGATCCAGGCGGACGTTACGTAGCCGTCGGAGATCTGCGTGTTGTTCGTCCCGCGGACGTGGAGCCGGAACTCGCCGGCGCCGTTGTCCGCCGCCGCCGCGCCGGCGTCGGTGAAGGCCGTCCAGTTCGCCGCGTCAGTCGAGCATTCGAGCGCTCCGTTCCACGATGGGGACAACGGCGTGACCGTGAAGGCGTTTGTGCTTGCGAAGGTGAGGTAGGCGGTCGACGGGGGCGTCGGTGGCGTGTAGAAGTACGTTTTGCCGATCTCCGGGTCGTCGGTGAAGGTGCCGCCGGTGCTGGCGAGCATGTTCGTGTTCCAGCCGGTGGCGGTCTGGACGTCGGGGATGCCCCAGGTCGGGGCGGTGCCCGTTTCGTGGAGCGTGATGCCTGTGCAGTCGGTGAACATGAACGCATAGCAGAAGGCTGCCAGCGTCGTGGCCGGCAGCTCGGGCAGTTGCGTCAAGCTCGTGCAGCCGCGGAACATGCTGTGGTAGCAGCCGGGGACGAGGGTCGTGGCCTGCAGCGCCGGCGCATTGGTCAGGCTTGTGCAGCCGGCGAACATGTATTGGTAGCAGGTGGCGCCCAGCGTGGTCGCCGGCAGTTCAGGCGCCGTCGCCAGCGCCGTGCAGTTGGTGAACATGCCCTTGTAGCAGGAGGAAGGCAGCGTCGTCGCCGGCAGCGCGGGCGCCTGCGCCAGCGAGGTGCAATCGCGGAACATCTCCTGGTAGCAGCCGCCGGCCAGCGTCGTGGCCGGCAGCACCGGCGCGTTCGTCAGCCCCGTGCAGCCGCGGAACATGCCGACGTAGCAGTTGTTGGCCAGATTCGTCGCCGCCAGTTCCGGCGCGCTCGCGAGCGCCGTGCAGTCCCTGAAGAGGTTCGCGAAGCAGTTGGCGGCCATCGCCGGATGTCCGCCGCCGTCCACCGTCGCGTAGTCGAGCAGCGTCTCGATGTTGCCGGAGCAGACGACCGTGGCTGGCGCGGCGTTGATTACCCAGTAGGCCAGATTGCCGCCGGAGATGAGGGTGTTGCTCGAGCCGCGGAAGTAGAGCCGGTATTCGCCGGAACCACTGTCCAGCGCCGCGGTTGCGCCGTCCCTGTCGAACGCGATCCAGTCCGTCGTGTTGGTGGAGTAGAAAAGATCTCCGTTCCACGACACCGCGCTCGGCGTGATCGTGAAGGTGTCCGCGCTCGAGAAGGTGAGGTAGGCGGTCGACGGGGGCGTCGGCGGCGTGTAGAAGTACGTTTTGCCGACCTCCGGGTCGCCGGTGAAGGTGCCGCCGGTGCCGTCGAGCATGTCGGCGTTCCAGCCGGTGGCGGCCTGGGCGTCGGGGATGCCCCAGGTCGGGGCGGTTCCCGTCTCGTGGAGCGTGATGCCTGTGCAGTCCTTGAACATGGAACCGTAGCAGCCGAAGGCCAGCGTTGTGGCCGGCAGTTCCGGCAGGCGCGTCAGACCCGTGCAGCCCTGGAACATGGAGCCGTAGCACCAGTCGGCCAGCGCCGTGGCCGACAGTGCCGGTGCATTCGTCAGGCCGGTGCAGCCATGGAACATGGAGCCGTAGCAGCCTTGCGCCAGCGTCGTGGCCGACAAGGCCGGCGCCTGCGTCAGGCCCGTGCAGCCGGAGAACATGGATCCGTAGCACCAGGCGGCCAGCGTCGTGGCCTGCAAAGCCGGCGCCTGCGTCAGCCCCGTGCAGTTCTTGAACATGGATCCGTAGCATCGGTCGGCCAACGTTGCGGCCGGCAGTGCCGGTGCGTTCGTCAGGGCCGTGCAGCCCGCGAACATGTACTGGTAGCAGTTGGGCGCCAGCGTCGTGGCGGGCAGCGCCGGCGCGTCCGTCAGACTCGTGCAGTCGTTGAACAGGTAGCTGTAGCCGTTTTTCGCCAGTGTTGCCGCAGGCAGCGCCGGTGCGTTCGTCAGAGCCGTGCAGCCGGAGAACATGGCGTAGTAGCATTTCTCGGCCAGATTCGTGGCCGGCAGTTCCGGCGCTTCCAGCAGGCCTGCGCAGTCGTAGAACATGAGGTCGTAGCAACCCTCGGCCAGCGTCGTGGCCGGCAGCTCGGGCGCCTCGGTCAAGCCGGTGCAGCCTTGGAACATGGCGCGGTAGCACTCCACGGTCAGATTCGTGGACGGCAGTTCCGGCGCGCGGCTGAGCGCCGTGCAACCGTTGAACAGGCGTGAGAAGCACTTGTTGGCCATGGCCGGGTGTTCACCGGCCTCCACGGTCGGGTAGTCGAGCAGGGTCTCGATGTTGCCGGAGCAGGCGACCGTCCCCGTGGGGGCGTTGATTCGCCAGGCGGACGTTGCGTAGCCGTCGGTGATCTGCGTGTTGTTCGTCCCGCGGACGTGGAGCCGGAACTCGCCGGCGCCGTTGTCCGCCGCCGCCGCGCCGGCGTCGGTGAAGGCCGTCCAGTTCGCCGCGTCAGTCGAGCATTCGAGCGCTCCGTTCCACGATGGGGACAGCGGCGTGACCGTGAAGGCGTTTGTGCTTGCGAAGGTGAGGTAGGCGGTCGACGGGGGCGTCGGCGGCGTGTAGTAGTAGATGTCGCCGGGCACCGGGTTGCCGGTGAAATCGCCGCCCGTGTTGGCGAGCATGCCGTTGTTCCAGCCCGTGGCGGTCTGGGCGTCGGGGATGCCCCAAGTCGGGTCTGTCCCGTTTTCATACAGCGTGACGCCCGTGCAGCCGTTGAACATGTACTGGTAGCAGTAGTTGGCCAGTTGCGTCGCCGGAAGCTCCGGCAGGCGCGTCAGGCCTGTGCAGCCGTTGAACATGCTCGCGTAGCAGTAGTTGGCCAGCGTCGTGGCCGGCAGGGCGGGCGCGTTCGTCAGCCCCGAGCAGTTGGAGAACATGTATTGGTAGCAGTTGGGTGCCAGCGTCGTGGCCGGCAGTGCCGGAGCTTGCTTCAGCCCCTGGCAGTTGGCGAACATGTACTGGCAGCAGTAGTTGGCCAGCGTCGTGGCCTGCAGATCAGGAGCCTGCGTCAGCCCCGAGCAGCCGTTGAACATGAGGCTGTAGCAGGAGCGGGCCAGCGTCGTGGCCGGCAGCGCCGGTGCGTTTGTCAGTCCCGTGCAGCCGGAGAACATGTACTGGTAGCACCTCTCGGCCAGATTCATGGACGGCAGTTCCGGCGTCTCGGTCAGACCCGTGCAGCCGCCGAACATGTAGAAGTAGCATCCCGTCGTGAGGTTCGTGGCCGGCAGCTCCGGTGCGCTGTTGAGCGCCTTGCAATACCTGAAGAGGTTCGCGAAGCACCAGTCGGCCATGGGCGGATGCCCGCCGGCCAGCACCACCGTGTAGTCGAGCAGGGTCTCTATATCGCCGGAGCAGGTGACCGCGCCGTCGGCGGCGGTGATCGTCCAGCTTTCCGCTTCCTTGGTGCCGGTGATGACGGTGTTGTTCGTCCCGCAGATGTAGAGCCGGTACTCGCCGGAGGCGTCGTCCAGCGCCGCGTCCGCGCCGGCGGTGGTGAACTCCACCCAGTCCGTCGCGTTGGTGGAGCATTCGAGCGTTCCGTTCCAAGTCTTTGCACCTGGTTTGACCTTGAACGTGTCCGAGCTGGAGAAGGTGATGTAGGCGCGCGGCGCCGGGGGCGGAGTGGTTTTCGGAGTAGCCGTCGTGTCCGCGTCGCTAACGGTCGCCTCGTAGCCCGCGCTGTCCGCCGTGAAGTGGTAGTAGGCATTGGGCAGCCAGAGGTAGAGCTTGCCGGCTTCGTCGGCAAAGAGGTCGTTGACGCCGTAGGCGCCGAGCGAACCGACCGCGATCGCCGCATTCGGCGTGAGGTTCGTCACCGTCACGCACCAGACGCGCTTCAAGTCGGCGTCGGTGGGATCGTTTGCCGCGTAGACGCCGTCGATGCGGATCGAGCCGCCTGTGAAGGTGCTGGTGCCGGAGGGATCCGGCAGGTCGCCGACATCGCCATACATCACGTTGCCGAGACCGGGGCCGATGCCCGGGGCGCCGCCCGTGCCGCCAGTGGCGAAGACCGTGCCGCCGGAGACGGTCAGGGTCGCGCCTTCACTGCCAGCCACCTGCTGGCCGGTGCCGCCGCCGATGCCCGCCGCGCATTTGCCGCCGGTCGCGGAGACCCGGCCACCGGAGATGGTCACCGTGCCGCCCGAGCCGGCGATGCCGTCGTCGTTCTGGTCGTTGTTGCCGCCGCCGATGCCGGCGCCGTACTGGCCGCCGGTGGCGGTGACCGTGCCGCCGGTAATCTCAACCGTGCCGCCCGCGTCGCCGTCGCCGCCGCCGATGCCTGCGCTCCAATCGCCGCCGGTGGCTATGACCGTGCCGCCGCTGATGCTCACCGTGCCGCCAGCGCCGCCGGATGTCACACCGGCATAGCCGCCCGAGCCGATGCCCGCGCCCAGATTGCCGCCGTTGGCCGTGACGGTGCCGCCGGAGATCGACACCGTGCCGCCAGCGCCGCTCATGCCGCCGCCGATGCCGGCGGCGAAATACTCGCCGCCAGTGGCTGTCACGATGCCGCCGCTGATGATCACCGTGCCGCCGCCGCTGTCCGCGCCGCCGCCGATGCCCGCGCCGCTGTCCTCGCTCGTTGCCGTCAGTGCGCCCGCGTCGTCGCCGGGCGCGTTGGTGATGGAGAGCGTGCGTCCCGCCGCGACCTCGAGGCCTGCACGGTTCCTGCCGGAAGCGAATTCGTTCGTTCCCGCGAGAAGGAGCGAGACGCAGGCGTTCGTCTCCAGCGCGAAGGCGCACTGATTCTCGCCCATCGCCAGAAGCGTCAGGTTCGAGAGCGTGACCTCGTTCGTCACGCCCGCCGGAATGACGACTTGCACCTGGCCCTCCGTGTTGGTGCCGGAAATCGTGAAGGGCCCCGCTTCTGCGAGCGTGAGCGTGGGCATGACATACGTCCACCCCTCGCCGTTCGAGCCGGTGTCATAAAGCTCAACGCCGTTGACGGTCACGCCGACGGACACAGGCGCCGGGGGCGCTGATGTCTGGGTCGCGGTCGTGTCCGCGTCGCTGACGGTCGCCTCGTAATCCGCGCCGCCTGCCGTGAAGTCGTAGAAGTTGTTGGGCAGCCAGAAGTAGAGCTGGCCGGCCTCGTCGGCGTAGAGGTCGTTGACGCCGTAGGCACCGAGCGCTTCGACCGCGACTGCCGCATTTGGCGTGAGGTTCGTCACCGTCACGCACCAGACGCGCTGCGAGTCGTCGGTGGGATCGTCCGCCGCGTAGCCGCCGAGAATGCGGATGGAGCCGCCGGTGAAGGTGCTGGTGCCGGAGACGTTGGGCGTCGTGCCGCCGCCATCCGCGTTGTCCACGCCACCTCCGATGCCCGGGCCGCCGTCCGCGCCGCCGGTGGCGAAGACCGTGCCGCCGGAGACAGTCAGATCCGCGCCGTCGCCGCCTTCAACCGTCCAGCCGGAGCCGCCGCCGATGCCTGCGGCGTACCGGCCGCCGGTCGCCATGACCCGTCCGCCCGAGATCGCCACTGTGCCGCCCCAGCCGGCAGTAGAGCTGGTACTGTCATAAACGATGCCGCCGCCGATACCGGCCGCATAGTCGCCGCCGGTTGCGGAAACCCCGCCACCGGTGATTGTCACCGTGCAGCCTTGGCCATCATAGCCACCGCCGATGCCCGCGCCGTCGAAGCCGCCCGTGGCCGTGACCGTGCCATCGGAGATGTTCACTGTGCCACCACCGCCATAGTTGCCGCTGCCGATGCCTGCGGCATATCGGCCGCCGATTGCCGACACCGTGCCGCCGTTGATGGTCACCGTACCACCCGAGTTGGTTTCGGCATTGGGAATGTCGTTGTAATTATAACCGCCGCCGATGCCCGCGCCGCCGTGGCCGCCCGTGGCCGTGAGCGCGCCGTCGTTGACGGTCACCGTGCGGCCGTTGGCATTATAGCCACCGCCGATGCCCGCGCCGCCAACGCCGCCCGTCGCCGTCACGACACCGCCGTTGACGGTCACCGTACCGCCACCGCCGAAGGCGCCGCCGCCGATGCCGGCGCCGGCATAGCCGCCCGTGGCCGTGACCGCGCCGCCATTGACGGTCACCGTGCCGCCCGAGTCGGTATCCGCGTTGGGGATGTTGCTATAGTTATAACCGCCGCCGATGCCGGCACCGGCGTAGCCGCCTGCGGCCGTGACCGCGCCGCCATTGACGGTCACCGTGCCGCCGATACCATCGTAGCCGCCGCCGATGCCCGCGGCGCCACGGCCGCCCGTCACCGTCAGTGCGCCCGCATCGTCGCCGGGCGCGTTGGTGATGGAGAGCGTGCGTCCCGCCGCGACCTCGAGACCCGCGCGGCGGTAGCCCGAGGCGAGCGTGTTCGTTCCCGCAAGGAAGAGCGAGACGTTGGCGTCCGTCTCCAGCGCGAAGGCGCACTGGCCGTCACCCGTCGCCCGGAGCTTCAGGTTCGAGAGCGTGACGGTGTTCGTCACGTCTTCCGGGACGACGACGCGCACACCGCTGATCGTGTTGGTGCCCGAGAGCAGGAAGGGGCCTGCGCCCGAGATCGTGAGCGTGCGGGCAGTCCCATCATACACCCAGCCGGGGCCGGGGCCGAAGGCGACGTCCTGGCCGTTGACCGTCACACCGGTTGGCCCGACACCGCCCTGGATCGTCACCGTGCATTCGCGTCCGTTCGCGGTGAAGGTGTAGGTGCCGTTCGGGAGCCAGAGGTAGATGCAACCGCTTTCATCGGCGAAGATGTCATGCACACCATACGCAAGCCCCGTGATCTCGACAAGCGCCCGGGGCTCGAAGCCGGACACCACCGCGCAGAATACCGGCACCGAGCCGTTCGTGGGATCGGGACCGACAGACGAGCCGACAAGACAGATCGAGCCGCCGGTGAAGGTGTTCGCGCCGGCGTCCGTGCCGTTCACACCCTTTCCAATGTCCTGACCGCCCAGGTTGCCCTGCGCGAAGACCGTGCCGCCGGAGATGTTCACCGTGCCGCCGTCGCCTTCGTAGCCGCCGCCGATGCCCGCACCGTAGTCGCCCTGAGCGAAAACGATGCCGCCGGAAATCGCGACCGTGGCGCCTGTGCCATAGTCGCCGCCGCCGATGCCCGCGCCACCGTAGGTGCCGGTTGCCGTGACGGTGCCGCCGGAAATCGCGACCGTGCCGCCGTTGCCATTCTCTCCGCCGCCGATGCCTGCGGCGCACTCGCCACCGGTTGCCGCGACCGTGCCGCCGGAAATCGTGATCGTGCCGCCGTTGCCGCCGTTGCCGCCGCCGATGCCCGCGCCGCTGTCGCCGCCCGTAGCCGTCAGCGAGCCCGCATCGTCGCCCGGCGCGTTGGTGATGGAGAGCGTCCGCCCCGTCGCGACTTCGATGCCCGCGCGACCGGAGCCCGAGGCGAGCGCGTTCGCCCCCGCGAGGAGGAGCGACACGTTGGCGTTCTGCCCCAGTGCGAAGGCGCACTGACCGTCAGCGGGCGCCCGGAGCGTCAGGTTCGAGAGCGTAACCGTAACCATGTTGGCGATGTTGTCCGGCACGGCAAAGCAAACGTCGCCCATCGTGTTGGCACCCGAGAGCGTGAAGGGACCCGCGCCCGTGAGCGAGACCGTGCGTGTCGCCGCGTTGAAGCTCCATCCGGCGGAGGGATCCGCCGGGCCGAAGGCGGCCTCTTCGCCATTGACCGTCACGCCGGTAGCCCCGACGCCGTCCTTGATTGTCACCGTGCATTCGCGTCCGTTCGCCGTGAAGGCGTAGGTGCCGTTCGGGAGCCAGAGGTAGATGATGCCGTCATTGTCGGCATAAATGTCGTCCGTCCCATAGTAATCCGGCAGCGTGCCGGGATCCGTAAATTCGACCCGCTCGCCGGGCTCAAAGTCCGACACCATCACGCAAAAGACTTGTTCCGTGTTGTTCGAAGGCTGGAGGGAAACTCTCCCTGCGGCAAGCCGGATCGAGCCGCCAGTGAAGGTGTTCGCGCCGGCGTCCGTGCCGTTCGCACCCTTTCCAATGTCCTGACCGCCCCGGTTGCCCTGCGCGAAGACCGTGCCGCCGGAGATGTTCACCGTGCCGCCGTCGCCGTTGTAGCCGCCGCCGATGCCCGCACCGTAGTCGCCCTGAGCGAAAACGATGCCGCCGGAAATCGCGACCGTGCCGCCTGTGCCATAGTCGCCGCCGCCGATGCCCGCGCCGCCCCAGGTGCCGGTTGCGGTGACGGTGCCGCCGGAAATCGCGACCGTGCCGCCGCTGCCACCCTCTCCGCCGCCGATGCCCGCGGCGCAATCGCCACCGGTTGCCGTCAGCGCGCCCGCATCGTCGCCCGGAGCGTTGGTGATGGAGAGCGACGCGCCTGCCGGGACTTCTAGACCCGCCCGGTTCGATCCGGACTGCAGGAAGCTCTCCCCCGCGAGGGAGAGCGAAACGTTGGCGCCTGTCCCTAGCGCAAAGGCGCACTGGTCTTCGTCCGTCGCCTCGAGCGTCAGGTCAGAGAGCGTCACGTCGCACGTCACGCCCGCCTGGACGACGACGCGCACCTTGCCTAAATCGTTGGCACCCGAAAGCGTGAAGGGCCCCGCGTTCGTGAGCGTGATGTGGGGCGCGTAGTACTTCCAGCCCGCGCCGCCCGAGCCGACGGCATCGTCGAGAGGTTCGCCGTTGATCGTCACCCCGGTCGGGGCGGCGAGGGCCGTTGCTGCAAAGGCGATGGACATCGCGGCGAGGATTCTGCTCCAGGTGTGTTTCTTCATGACGGGCTTCCTTGGTTAAACCGAAGTTCCAGCGGCTTTTTCATGCCCGAAACGGCCATATTTTCTTGATTTAGCGGCATTCCGGCACCCCTAAGGCAGCAAAATCCGTTCCATTTGCGCCCATGTAATTGTTAATAACTTTTTTGACGAAACACCATTTTTACGCTTGCATGAGACTGAAAGGTCTGCTAAATTGAGCCCATGTACATTGACATCGTGCCGAACCGCAAATCCCCGCCCGCAATCCTGCTGCGCGAGAGCTGCCGCGAGGGCGGGCGCACCGTCAAGCGCACGCTTGCCAACCTGTCGATGCTGCCGCCCGAGGCGGTGGCGGCGCTGCGCGCCGCGCTCAAGGGCGAACATCTTGTGGAGGCCGACAGCCTTTTCGAGATCGAGCGATCCCTGCCATGCGGCCACGTCAGGGCCGTCCGCACGGCAATGAGCCGGCTCGGCATGCGGGATCTGGTGTCGTCCAAGCCCTGCCCGGAGCGCGACATCGTGCTGGCGATGATAGCCCAGCGCATAATAGAGCCGGGCTCGAAGCTGGAGACGGTCTCCCTGTTCGGGGACTCCACGCTCGCGCAGGAGTTCGGCGTGCAGGACGTGGACGAGAACGACCTGTATGCGGCGATGGACTGGCTCGCGGCCCGCCAGCCCTTCATCGAGCGCAAGCTGGCCGGGCGGCACCTTGCCGAGGGGGCGACAGTCCTGTACGACGTATCGAGCAGCTCCTACTACGGCAAGCAATGCCCCCTGGCAAAGCGCGGATACAACCGCGACGGCCTCAAGCTGCCCGGCATCGTCTACGGGCTTATGACCGATACCGACGGCAGGCCGGTCGCGGTGCGGGTGTATCCCGGCGACACCGCCGACCCGGTGACGGTGCCGGACCAGATCGACCGGCTGCGCGGGGGCTTCGGCATAGCGCGGTTCGTCTTCGTGGGTGACCGCGGCATGCTGACGAACACGCAGATCGACCGCCTGCGGAAGCAGGAGGGCTGCGGCTGGATATCCTGCCTGCGAAGCTCGGACATCCGCAGGCTGCTGGAGACACGCGATCCCTCCGGTGCGCCGCTGTTCACGCAGGGCAACCTGGCCGAGATCATCCATCCCGACTTCCCCGGCGAACGGCTGGTGGCCTGCTACAACCCGCTGCTGGCGATGGACCGCGCCCGCATGCGCGGCGAGCTGCTGGAGTCCACCGAGAAGGATCTCGTCAAGCTGCGCGACCATGTGGGGCGCCGGAGGAGGAAACCCCTGACGGCAGCCGAGATCGGCGTCAGGGCGGGACGCGTGATCAACCGCTACAAGGTCGCCAAGCACTTCAGGCTGGACATCGCCGACAACCACTTCGGCTGGGAGCGCGACACGGAATCCATCGCCCGCGAGGCCGCCCTGGACGGCATCTACGTCGTGCGCACCAGCGAGACGCCCGAGTCGCTTTCCGCAGAGGACGCGGTGCGCGCCTACAAGAGCCTGGGCGACGTCGAGCAGGCCTTCAGGACCTTCAAGGGAGTCGATCTGCTCATCCGCCCGATCTACCACCGCCTGGAGGACCGCGTGCGCGCGCACGTGCTGCTGTGCATGCTCGCCTATTACGTGGAATGGCACATGCGCCAGGCCCTGGCCCCGCTGCTCTACGCCGACGAGGAACTGGAAGCCGCCCGCGCCAGCCGCGATCCCGTCGCCAAGGCGCAGCCCTCGGAAAACCTCAAGCGCAAGCGCGCCCGGAAACGCACCACTGACGGACTGCGGCTCCGGCGCTGGGACGGGCTGCTTGGCGCGCTATCGACACAGGTGCGCAACACATGCTGTTTCGGAGAAGGCAGAACCGCCGTGCGCTTTACCCGCGACACGATGCCGAACGCCTTCCAGGCCAAAGCCTTCCAACTGCTCGAGGCGGACCACGCCTGCTGGCGGAACAACAAGGGCGTTTCCATGTAAGCGGAACGGGAAAATGGTGCCAGAAAGCGCGTAGAATGCTTGCCTGCAAGGGTTTGCGAATGAGCAGGCTGTTGGAAATCGCTGGAACTTCGGGTTAAAGGGCGAAGGGCGAAAGGGGAAAGGAAACAAGGGACGCGGGGCAAGAAGACATGCTCATGACTCTTGTCCCGCGTCCCTTGTCCTGATCCTTGGTGAAGGCGCGACACGCCGCGCGCCAGCGCGAAGACGTGAAGACGCAACGAGCGGAGAAGGCCAAATGCGGTTCCGGGTAGTTCTTCGTGGTGTTTTTCATGACGGGCTTTCGATTGAAAGCGGCATGCATGGAAACGCGCGCGATGGAAATGGGTATAACGTACGGGAATCAGAGGGTACAAACAAGGATTTTCTTTTGCGATCGGGTGTTCGGGCGTTCGCCAGCGGATCGGACCAACCATCACCCATCAACCACCCGCCACCCTACTCTTCTCTCCGGCTGTCCCCGCCGCCTTTGTCGCGGTGCCAGAGGCGTCCCCACCAGCCCCGGCGCGGTGGCTCCCCGGACTCTTCCTCCATCCCGCTCCCCGGCGCTTCGGCGGGAGCCGCGCGCGGCGGCTCCTGCCAGATGCGGGCAGGCCGGCGGGGCGCCTCGTCCGCCGTCGAAAGCATCCGCGACTGCTGCAGCCGGTGCGATTCGCGGACGGCGGCCTGCTCCGGCGTAAGCAGCGGCACGGTCAGGGTCAGGCCCTGGGGATAGGCGCTTCCGGGCCGCAGCTCGAAGATCGGGCGGATGACCTTCTCCACGGCAAAGCCATCCTTGTAGACGGCGCAGGTCAGCTTGACGGAGAGCCCCCCGTTCTCCAGGAGATCCCACCGCACGAGGCCGACGGGGACCCAGAGCCGCCAGTCCTTGTGGAGATAGTTCCCAACGGCATCCTCCATGCTCTCCTGGGCCATGCCGACCGTGAGCGTCATCGGCGTCTTGCCGAATTCCTCGCCCAGGGTACCGTCGTTGTTCAGGATGTAGACCGAGGCGTCCGACGGGAGCGAATCCAGGCTCAACGTGAACTGGGCTTCCGGCTGGACGGGGAGGAGCATCTGGAGCTCGACCGTCTGTTGAGGCGGCGGCCCATCCCCGCAGTTGCAGATGCGGCGGCGCACCCGTTGCGGGGCATAGCCCGCGCGCTCGAGGAGGGCGTTCAGGAAGAGATCCCCGTTCGGGGCGACCTGCCAGAGTTCCGGATGCTTGTCGGCCCAGACCCGCCAGCCCACGATCCTGCCGTTCGCGGCGCGCTCGGGCGCGAAGCCGATCCGGCACGCAAGCGGCGTCGTGCCGACGGGATCGCCCGCCGCCCCCGTCGCATCCACCGGGCGAATCCCGGCCGTGCCCGTGGCGCAATCGATCGTGACGACCGTCGCGCCGTGCTCGGATGTGGGCTTCTTGAAGACGACGGTCTTCTCGTAGCGCCGGGCGACCGGCGCCGATTTCCAGCCGGAGACGCGCTGCTTCAGGCTGGCGGGCAAGATCCAGGAGGCGGTGGCGCGCTCCTCTTCGTAGCCCTCTTTCCGCAGGCTCAGATCCGGTGTCCTCAAGGTGATGAATTCCCGGTTGCGTCCGAAGATCAGGGGGGAGTCCTTGGGGAGATAGCATCGCCAGTCGCCCCTCCCGAACAAGGCGTCGAGGCCGCTTCCGCGGTCGCGCTCCAACCGCGCCGCGAGGGTCAGCGGCGTCGTGCCCAGGCGCACTTCGCCCTCCGCCTTCCGCAAGGCGAAGACCTCGGCGCCTTCGGGATCGGAACGGATGACGAAGGTGAAGTTCTCCCCGCCCTTTTGTTCCGGGGGCTGCGGGGCCATGCGGAATTCCCGATGGAAAGTCTGGCAGCCGACAAGGCCCAGAAGCGCGAGCAGGACAAAGGGCGCACGAGGCTTTTTCATGTTTGTCTTTTCCGATCGTTCCTAGAAACGGAACCCTGCCGAGAAGGAGAAGTGGGGCTTCCCCTCCTCGTTCTGCCGATCCCCCTCGAGGGTGCGGATGGGCGTGGCGAAGTCGAAGCGCACGGGGAACTCCTCCGCCTGGACCAGCAGCCCGACGCCCCAGTTGCCGACCGGCCCTTCGCCCGAATAGGCATAGGATTCCAGGCTCACATCGCCGACATCGTAGTAGACGGCGAGATCCAGCCAGCGGAGCAGCGGGATCCGGTACTCCGCCGTCGCCCACCAGGCGCTCTGGCCTCCCATGGGGCGCCCAAGCTCGTCCAGCGGGGAGACGGAACGATACTCGAAGCCCCGCAAGTCGCGGCTTCCGCCCAGAAAATTCCGCAGCGGCAGCGCCACCTCGTCCGTGCCGCCGTAGGGATCCACGCTCTTCACGCCGCCGCGGAGGCTCAGCACGTGGTGGAAGAAGGGGGAAATGAAGAGAGTGCCGGCGACCTCGGTCTGGACGACGTCCGTATCGCCGCCCAGCGCCCGGCTGCCGAGACCGACGGTGCCGCGCAGGCGCGCGCCGCGCGTGGGCCGGATCATGCGGTCGGTGTAGTCCATGCTCCAGGCGGCGATCCAGGAGGTCAGGAGCAGATCCTGGTTGGCCAGGAACGAGGGCTGGAGGAGCGGCTCGGCGGCCTCCTCCAGGTTGTAGACCTCATGCCCGGTCACGGCATAGCCGGTGGAGAGCATGTGATGGCGTCCCAGCGGATGGCTGACCAGCAGGCTGGCGCCATGGCTGCGCTGGTCGTAATAGTCGCTGATGGCCTCGCTGTCCTCGTAGGAGCCCTGGACATCCAGGCTCCAGCGGCTGTCGAAGAGGCGCGGATTGCAGAATGTGGCGTCGCCCCGGACGACCTTCTCCCCCAGCGTCATCCCCAGGCCGGCCTGCAGCGCCTCGCCGCGGAACGGCGGCAGCAGCGACAGGTTCTTCTCGGTGACATTGACCTGGAACGCCGCGCCCTCCGACTCCCCGTAGACCACCCCCACCTCGGCCCGTCCGGTGCGGCGCTCGGCCACATCGACGCCCAGGTCGAAGAAGGGCTGGTCGGACGCGCCCTGGCAGGAGACCTCGACCTTGGAAAACATCGGCAGCGCGGAGAGCCGCGCCAGCGTCTCCTGCACGGCCTCCCCGTCAAAGCGCTGGCCCGGCTTCAACGGGATCTCGCGCAGGATGATGCGTTCCGCCGTGTTGGTGTTCCCGGAGACCAGGATCCGCCGTAGCACCGGCTGTGTGCCGGGCGTCGCCCGGAAGAGCAGGTCGATGCGCGCCTGCGCGTCGTCCCACTCCTCGATCGCCTCCACCGAGGGGAAGGCATGGCCCCGGCCCTGGTAATAGGCCTCGAAGCGCCGCACCGCCTCCTGCACCCGGCGGCGTTCGAAGCGCTCGCCGGCGTTCACCCCGATAATCCGGCGCAGCACGTCGTCGGACGGCAGGTCGGGAGCGTCCAGCCGGATATACCCCACCTGGTAGACCGGCCCCTCGTGGAGGATCGGCCAGGTCAGGCGGAAGCCGTCCAGCCCCTCGACCCACTCCAGCACCGGATCCCCGATCTCCGCGGCGGCATGCCCCTGCCGATGGTAACAGGCGTACAATGCGCTCCGGTCGCCGGCGAGGTCGGCGTCCATCACGGCGTCGGTCCCCAGCCAGCGCGACCAGGGCGCAGGCTTCGGACGCACGCGCAGGCCGCGCCGCAGGTCGGCCGCGCCGATCGCCCGGCAGCCGCTGAAACGCACCTGCTTCAGCCGGCCCTTGCGGCCCAGGGTGCTCCGCAGCAGCAAATTCTGCCTGCCGTCATGCAACGGCTCGCGTTGCCACTCCACGCGCGCCTGCGGGTAGTGGCGGCGGCGGCAGGCGTCCCGGATGCGGCCGGCCGCGGCATCGGCCGCGGCGTCGTCCAGCGGCGTCCCCTCCGGCAGCGCCGCCAGCTCGATGGCCTTGGCGTGCGGGAAGGGCAACGCGCCTTCGAGGCGGATGCCAGCAAGCGGCTCGCCCGCGAACACCGTCGCGGCCGCGAGCAAAAGGGAAAGGGCTGCCCCCCAAAGAGGGGACAACCCTTTCGCTCTGGCGTTTCCGCCTGGCATGGCCTAGAACTCGAACGCCATGATGGCGCGTCCAAGGATCGTCTCCTCGGTCGAGACGGCGACACCGGCGTTCACGAAGACCCGCTTCTCGGCGAGCTTGCCGACGCCGAGGCGGTGCGTGGCATTCACGCCCAGCGCGCCTTCGCTCTCGTAGAAGCCGACGCCGGCGTTCACCAGGGTGCGACCGGGCTCCGAGGGAGTCGCCAGCGTGGCGAGCGTCGCCGCCGCCGCGATGCCGGCGTAGGCCTTGTCGCGGTAGTCATGCACGCGGGCGTCCAACTCGCTGATGGCCGCGCGGTTTTCCAGGATCATCGTGCGGTTCTGGGCGATGTTGGCCGAGTTGCGCGAGACCTGCTTCTGGACCTTCTTGAGCTGGTCCATGTTGGCCGCATCGGTGCCGTTCACGCCCGGTGCCACGTTGGTGATGCGGCGCTCGGAGCCCGGCGCGCCGACGCTGACGGTGTTGTCCTCGGTGGCGACGCTGCCGCTGCCGAGCGCGACGCTGTTGTCGCCCTGCGCCTCCGCATAGTTGCCGATGGCCACGGAGTGGGCACCGGATGCCCTGGAATGTGTGCCCACCACCAAACTGTGGTCGCCATCGGCCACGTTGTCAATGCCGAAGGCCACGCTGTGGTACTGATTGGCACGGTTGTACAGACCAAAGGCCACGCTCTCCTCGCCATTGGCCTGGTTGAACGAGCCCACCGCGGTTCCCAGGACGGTCGGAGCCTTGTTCCACGCGCCAACCGCCACGCTGTACTCGTCACCGGCCTCGTTATACGAGCCCACCGCCACGCCGTAGTCACCGTAGGCCTCGTTATCGGTGCCGAGCGCTACGCTATCGTCGCCATAGGCCTCGTTGTACGTGCCTACCGCCGCGCTGTATTTGCCGGCGGCAGTGTTGGCCACGCCCACCGACGCGCTGTCCATGGCGTCCTCCCCGGTATAGTTGGCCGAGCCGACTGACGCGCTCCCCTTGCCCTCGGCCTTGTTGTACAAGCCCACCGCCGCGCTGTAGTCGGCTACGGCGTGGTTGTCCCAGCCCATCGCCGCGCTGAACTCACCTTCGGCAGTGTTGTACGTGCCAACCGCCGCGCCGGCCTCACCCTTGGCAGTGTTGTACGTGCCGACCGCCGCACTTTCGAGCCCGGAGGCCTTGTTGCCGGTGCCGAAAGCCGCACTCTCCTTGCCCGAGGCGGTATTGTCCGCGCCCACCGCAGAGCTTTTGTCACCGGTTGCATCGTTGTATGTACCGACCGCCGAGCTCTCCACGCCGGAAGCCTCGTTCTCGACGCCAAGCGCCACGCTCTCGACGCCGGTGGCATCGTTGTCCGTGCCCATGGCCGCGCTGTAGTCGCCGGATGCCTCGTTGCCGGTGCCGAAAGCCGCGCTCTCCTTACCCTTGGCGGTGTTGTCCGTGCCCACCGCCGCGCTCTCGTCACCCGAGGCCTTGTTGGCCCGACCCAGCGCCGCGCTCTCTTCGGCCGAGGCGGAGTTGTACGAGCCCATCGCCGAGCTGTATTTGCCGGACGCACTGTTGCTGTCGCCGACGGCCGAGCTGTTGTCGGCCGAGGCGGTGTTATCATTGCCCATCGCGGAGCTCGATGCGCCTTCCGCTTTGTTCCCGTAGCCCATCGCCGCGCTCTCGTCGCCCGAGGCGGTGTTGTCATTGCCCATCGCGGAGCTCCGGCTTCCGGATGCCGTGTTCTCGGTGCCGACGGCCGCAGCCCTGTATCCGGAGGCGGTGTTCTTGAAGCCCAGCGCCGTTGACTCGCCGGAACTCGCCGTGTTGTTCGCACCGGCGGCAAAAGAGTTGGCGCCCGAGGCGGCGTTGGCTTTGCCCACTGCCGTGGCGCCACTCGCCGATGCCTCATTCCCTCTGCCCATTGCCGTGGCATCGGCACTCGTGGCCTTGTTGCCGGCACCCACGGCCGTTGAATAGCTAAACGTGGCCTCGTTATCGTTGCCCAGCGCCGTGGCTTTATAGTCGGCCTTGTTATTGGCTCCGGCAGCCAGCGCATTATCGCCATCGACGGCGTTGTTATAGCCTAGGGCCGTTGACCCATCCGAACCACCAAATGTCTCGCCAATCACGTTGCCGGAGCCGACCGCCGTTGCGTTGTCGCTCCAGTTGATGGTGTTGGCCTTGCCGACCGCCGTGCTGTCGGCGCTGTCGGCCATCATCTGCTCGTTACCGATCTTGTTATCGAGACCAAAAGCGGAGCTTCCCTCGCCCTTGACATAGTTGTCCACGCCGACCGCCGCGCTGTTGTCGCTCGCGGCCTCGTTGTCCGTGCCCATGGCCGCGCTCGTCTCGCCCGAGGCCTGGTTGCGCACGCCCATCGCCGCGCCATCCTTCTTCGAAGCATGGTTGCGAGCTCCCGACGCCACGCTGTTTTCGCCGTCGGCATCGTTGTTGAAGCCCACCGCCGTGCTGCCCGCGCCGGTGGCGCTGTTGGCATTGCCCGCCGCTGTCGAGTTGGCGCCCGATGCTTCGTTTTTCGCGCCAACGGCCAGCGTGTCCGCAGCCGTGGCAGCGTTCGCCGAGCCGACCGCCGTGCTGTTCTCGCCGCCGGCCTCGTTGATCGGGCCGATGACGACGCTCTTGTCGCCGTCGGCACTGGACTGGTAACCGATCGCGACGGCATAGTCGCCTTCCGCCGTGGTGCCGGTACCCTGCTCGATCGACTGGTCACCCAGGGCCAGGACATGCCCAGCCATGAACGAAAGGGCCACCATGCCCGCCAGAATCCTCTTGGTTGTCCTGTTCATAACGACTCCTTCTTTGCTCTTCATGCTTCACGGAAGCTGCATCCTGGCAACTCCCCGACAAAAAATCATGCCCGGCACATGCACCACCCGGTGCATGCCGACACAACCGCTTGCCCTGTTGTTGTCCGTACCATACGAAACATGACGCCGCCAGGCAACACCGATTTTCCCGGTTGCGAAGCGTGGTTTGGACTGGCTTGCGCCTTAGGTCTCGTGGCGGCATTATGCGGGAGGCGCCGGGGCGTTGTCAACCTCTTCCTCCCTGCCGGAAAGGGGCAAGTTCAAGGGACATGGGACGAGGGAGGCGGGAGGCGGCCGCCGGCGGGCTCCCGCCGGCTAGACGAGCCATGCAAGCGGCAGGAGGAGGGCGGGTGCGAGCCGCCAGGGCTCGATGGCGCGGGTGGCGAAGAGTCCCGCGAAGGAGGCGAGGGCCAGCCCGCCGCCCGCCCACGCCGCAGGGGCCGGCGCGTGGAAGGAGAGCAGTCCCAGCGCCAGCGCCGAAAGCCCCGCCACCAGGCGGTCGCGCGAGGCGTGCGGAAGCGGGGAGGGATGGCCGGGGGTCACCGCGAGGCCGAGGGAAAGCGCGGCAAGGAGTTTCGCGGCGGGGGAGCCTTCGAGCCTCCCCCACGCTTCGCAAAGGCGTCCGGGCAGGTCGCCGCCGTGCGCGAGAAGGAGCCCCAGAAGGGCCAGGGCCAGCCCGCCGAAGGCGAAGCGGCGGGCGAAGCGCCACGCCACCGGGCGGAGCACCTCTTCGCCGCAATAGGGGCACGCCGCGGCCTTCCGGGGGGCGGGACGGCCGCACGAGACGCAGACGGGACAGGTGTTCTTCGACGGGGTCATGGGCGAAGGGGCCGGGAAAGACGACGCGCGGATGGTGGCATTTCCCGGGACGGCTGTCGAGAAGGCTTTGACCCTGGCGCGCGCGCCGCATGGCACGGCGGAGCGCGAGGCGGCGGAAAAAACGGCGCGCCGTTTTTTTCGCGGCGCGCCGTTCGTCGCGGGGGTTCCGCGGACGGGGCTAGAACTCGAAGGCGCCCCAGAGGGCGGGCTGCATCATGAGTTCGGCCACTTCGTCGGCGACGATGCCGGTGGCCTGGTTGGCCCAGTAGACGCGGAGGACGGTGTCCTTCCCGGCGGGGTCGCCGAAGGTGGCGCCGATGTCGCCCTTGAGGCGCAGGCCTTCCGCGGGCTCGATGCCGAGGGTGGCGAGCGGGACGGAGGCTTCGACCACGTAGCCGCCGTCGTAGGTCTCGACCTGGACGGCGACGTCGTCGAGCGGCTTCACGAGGTCCATGGTGTAGCCGTCGCGCCAGACGCCGGAGAAGAAGGTTTCGGGGGCCTTTTCGTCGGAGACCCTGCGGTAGATCACGGCCACGTTCGCGCCGCCGTGCGAGCCGATCGAGAGGCGGAAGTCGCCGGCGGCGGCCTCGCCGCGCTTCACGTCGGCGCCGGGATCGGTGCCGAGCTGGAAGTCCACGGTGTCGCCCATCGCGTACATGTTCTTGACGCTGGTGGCGCCGTTGATCCACGGGGTGGCGTCGGCGACGCGCCAGGCGAGGTAGAGGCGCCCGGCGCCGCAGGCGATCCAGGTGCGGATGCGGGCGTTGGGGGGGCCGAACTCGGCGAAGGCGGGGCCGAAGTCGTTGTCGGGGTTGAGGCTGAAGACCACGTCCTTGCGGGGGACGGAGGCGACCCTGGCGGACTCGGCGACGCTGAGGTACTTGACCTTGAAGGTGTTCGCCAGGGTCTGGTCGTCCTCGTCCATGGAGAGGGTGCCGGAGGCGAGGCGCTTGTAGGTGTCGAGCCCGGCCAGCTGCATGTTGATGAAGGCGGTCTTGCCGGCCTGGACGAAGACGCGGCCGTCGGTCGTGCGGACGAGCGATCCGCCGAAGTCCTCGGCGCCCATGCCGGGCGGGATGTTGTTCATGTTTGCGCCGGGGACGGCTTCGTCGGGCCACTTGATCTTCATGGCGTCGCCTTCGAAGAGCTTGCCGATGTAGTAGCCGGCATCGTTCACGAGGTGCCATTCGCCCTTGTCGGTTCCGATCACGAAGACGTTGCCGAGCGGTTCGGGCATCTTGATGGTGCCGACGTAGTCGTAGGCGGCGCGGATCATGCCTTGCTTGGCGGGCGGCGCGCTGTGGCCGCCGTGGACGCCCACGTAGTTGCTCGGGTAGGCGGCGACCTTGCGGCCGGTGGCGATCTCGAAGCAGGGGATGTCGGACGATTCGAGGCCGTAGTGGGCGTTGTAGATCACGAACCGGCCGTCTTCGGAGACGATGTTCTTCTGCGCGCCCATGCCGCCGCGGCCTTCCGCCTCCCGGATGGCGGAGTCGGGGAGGCGCCGGAGCCGGCCGACGTCGTACTCGGGGGCGCCGCAGGGCGACCAGCCGGTGACGGCGATCACGTAGTTCCCGCCGCAGAAGGTGAGGGCCTGGTTCATGGGCATGTACCAGCCGTCGATCCATCCGCCCATGTCGGGCAGGAAGCGTTCCTGGACTTCGCCGGGCTGCTCCTGCTGGTCGTCGTTGGCGTCGGCCCACACGCGCAGGCCGCTGGCGCCGCCTTCGTGCACGACGCCGTCCTCGGACGCCATGTGCGGCTCGCGGGGCAGGCAGGTGAGCCTGGTGCGGAGGCGCCAGTCGCCCGGGCCCAGGCGCTCGTGGATTTCGACGGGGAAGTGGGGCGCCCAGCCGCCGCCGACGGCGACGAAGACGCGGCCGTCGGGGGCCTGTCCGAAGCGGGCGTTGTGCCAGCGGCCGCGGGAGACGACCGCCACGCACTCCGCGAGGCCGGTCTCGGGATCGAGCTTCCACTCGCAGTTCAGGCCGACCATGGTGTAGGGGTCGGTCGGGCAGATGGCGCCGCCGCCGGCGCCGTAGTGGGTGGGGCCGAAGAACTCGCGGAGGAATCCGCCCGTGGCGGCGTCCCACTGCGAGAAGCGGCGGGGCTTGTCGTCGAACTCGGAGACCCACAGGCGGCCCCGCGCGTCGATCTTCATGCCGCCGATGGCGAGGAGGCCGTCCTGCTGCCACGGTCCGGTGAGGGCGCGGCCGCCCTCGCGGCCGATCGTGCGGGCGAGCTTGCCGCCGGTGTAGACCCTGACCTGGTTGACCGGGGCGTCGAAGCCGACGTAGACGTTGCCGTCGCGGTCTGCGGCGATCGAGCGGGCGCCGGGCCCGAGGCCTTCGACGACCTTGTCGAGCGCGTAGGTCCCGGTGTCGACGACGTAGGCCGAATCGCCGGCCACGAGGTAGAGCCTGCCGTCCGCGCCCAGGCAGAGCGAGCCGGGGTTCGCGACCGGGATTTCGCCGATCTGCCTGCCGCTGGCGGCGTCGATCACCATCACGACGTCGCCGGAGGGCTGGGGCTGGCGCCAGCCGCCGTTGACGGGGCCGAAGGAGAAGAAGAGCTTGCCGTCCGCGACGGCCATGCCGCTGCCGGCCATGCCGTAGTGCGGGACGTCGGCCCCGTCGGGGATGTAGGGGGCCATGAGGGGCGACATCCCGAGGACCGCCGTGTCGGAGCCGTCGAAGTTCGCGTACTCGCCCCTGGCGGCGTCGAGGCGGTAGACCACGTTGCCCTGGCCGAGGTCGTAGACCAGCAGGTGCGGGCCGTCGACCGCCACGATGGACGCGCCGCCGAAGCCGCCGCGCTTGTGGCGCCACTGGACCCGGCCGTCGTAGTTCACGCACACGACCGCCTGGCCGGCCTCGGAGCCGGTCCAGCCGAGGTAGATGCGTTCGGCGTCGCAATCGACGGTGTTCGGGTTGCCCTGGTCGCCTCCCCAGTTGCCGCCGGGGCAGTCGTAGGGGGCGGAACCGGCGTTCGCGGCCCATCCGACGAGCTTGAGGTCGAGCGCCTTGCGGTAGATGGCCTCCCACGTGTACTCGCCCGTCGCGACGGGGTCGCCGTAGATCTTGGCGTTCTGGTTGGCGAGACCGTCCCAGAGGACTTCGTGCTCGCCCTTGGCGAGGAATTCGGCGTTGAGGAGGTTGCGGACGACGAAGCCGTCGGCGTTGCGGATGACCAGCGAGACGAAGCCGTCCTCGGGCATGTCGAGGGTGATCGGCTTGAAGCCTTCGAGCTTGTTCTCGACGTAGAGGCCGTTCCAGTTGACTTCGGGGAGGCCTTGCCCGTCGAGCGAGACGGGGAAGGTGCGGCCGTCGGAGAGACGCACGGGCAGGGGCTTGCGGTCGCTTTCGCCACCCAGCTTCACGGGGCCCCAGAGCGGACTCGCGGAGAAGGCGAAGACGCGGTCCGGGGTCACGCCGGGACGGAAGAGGTCTTTGGTGGTGATGCGGAGCTTCGAGCTGGTGCCGAAGTTCGGCTCGTAGGTCATGATGAGGGTGTCGCCGGCCTTCGGGGTGTAGCCCTCGGGCGCGAGAAGCGTCCACGGGATGGAGATTTCCTGCGTGTAGCCGGAGCCGTCCTCGTTCACGCGGAAGGCCTGCCGTGCGCCGAGATCGAGCAGGTTCCTCACGCCGCCTTGGTCGAAGTTGCGCCCGTAGGTGCAGGAGATGCCGTCGCGGCCGTCGCGGCCGCGCCAGGCGTCGATGTGGGTGCAGCGCTCGGTGGCGGTGCCGTTTCTGGCGGCCTGGCCGGTGGCGTCGAGGATGATGCGCACTTGCAGGCAGTCGCCGGCGAAGCCCATGTCGGAGCCGAAGAGGCCGGGATTGTTCAGGGGGGTCGTGTCGATCCAGCGCGAGAGGAGGTAGAGGTTCTCGTCGTCGTACGCGGCGCACTGCCACGAGGCGAACTGGTCGCGGTAGTTCTCGACGTCGGAGCAGATCAGCATCGAGCCGGTGAGGTCCCAGTCCTCCCAGCTGCCGTCGACCGTGATGGGGGCATCGGCGCGGAAGACCTTGTATCGGGTGTGCTCCGTCTCCGTCGCGAAGGACGGGAGGGCGGCGAGGAAGGCGGCGGCGGAAAGGCCGAGCACGGCGTTCCGAAGCCGGCCGGATATCGTAGCGGGAAGGCGCATGGGGTTCTCCTTGGTGGGTGGCGAAACAGAAACGGACTCGAACAAGCAATGAAAACTAATGGTACGTGAAAACGGGGCGGGAGGTCAAGGAGGCGACGCTTCCGAAAACGCGGACCAAGCGTAATCGGGGGGATCGGTTGCGACAGGGGGTAGCGGGGCGAGGCGAACGCGTGTCGCGTGCGAGCGCAACCGGGAGCGTGGGCGTCCTCGCCCGCCCCGTGGAAGCCTCGTGCGATCCGGATGCGCGGCCGGCCCCCCCTATTTAGGGGAGGCTCTTGCAAGACCGAGCCGGACGACACGGAGGTCGTCCCTCCATCCGGCCGGCCCGCCGGGGACGGCGGTCCCCAGGGGCAAGGGGTTTTGCAAGCGCCTCAGGGGGAATACGCGCATCGGGCTTTTGCACGGCAGTTGTCGCGGCCGGGACGCCCGCGCTCCCGGAATCTTCTTTTCTTCTTTTCCTTTTCTCGCCCCAAATGGTATGGTGGTTTCAAAGATGGCAGCTGCCTGTTGGCAATGGTTGCCGGAGGCGGACGCCGGGAGGTTGCCATGAAACGGAAAACGATTGCATCGGTGGTCTTGTCGGTCCTGTGTCTCGCCCATCTCTCAGCCGCCGACATCTGGCATGTCGACCCGGACGGAGACGACTTCGCCCCGGGCAGCGCCGGCTCCCCCTTCGCAACGATCGGCCACGCGCTTTCCGTCGCCCAGCCCGGCGACACCGTCTCGCTCGCTACGGGCGTCCACGAACTCGACGCGACCGCCGTGCTCGATTCCGGCATCGCGCTCGTGGGGGAGACTGGCGATCCGGCCGACGTCTTCGTACAGCCCGCCGAGGGTGCGGGAATCGTCCTTCTGGACATCACGAACGCCTTGGCGGCCGTTCGCGGCATCACCTTCCGCAACGCGGTCTTCACCAACGGGACGGATGGCGCCGCAATCCGCCTGTACGAAGGCGTACTCGAAGGATGCGCCGTCCGCGACGGCTTCCTGAAGGATCCTCCGGACGGCGCCGGCGGCGTGGCGATCCGCCAATGGGGCGGCATCGTCACGAACTGCGTCGTGAGCGGGAACGCCGTTGTCTCCACCAACGGCGTCAACGGCGGAGCCGTGCGCATCGAGGGCGGCCTCTTCACGTCGAGCGACGTCCACGGCAACCGCATCGAATCGACCTCCTTCTGCCGGGGCGCGGGCATCGCGATGATGGGCGCAGGCGAAATCGCCTCGTGCTCGATCACGGGCAACCACCAGAAGAACACCGCCTGGAATCACGTCTACGGCACGGGCGTGTACATGGCGGACGGCACCCTGCGCGACAGTTCGGTCTGCGCCAACTCCATCCCAGGCTCGAACCGCACCAATGCGGGCATCTGCGGCGGCAATCTCTGCATGGACGGCGGCTTCGCGACCAACTGCCTTCTCAACGCCCACGTCGGCGTGGGCCACTACACCTACGGCGGCGGCATCGCCCTGTACAACACCGCCCACGCCGTAGACTGCACCATCGCCACGAACAGCCTTTCGGCGGGTCACGTCAACCGAGCCGGCGGTGCCTATCTGGGCAGCGGCGCCCCCATCCTCGAACGCTGCCGCATCTTTGCCAACACCATCTCCTCCGGCTCCGAATGGGGCGCCGCCGGGCTCGCCATCGAAGACAACGGCACGGTGCGCAACTGCCTGATTTACGCCAACCACTCCAACGTGGCCTCGCCCGCCAGCGGCGTATTCCTCGCCAAAGGCCTCCTCGAAGGCTGCACCGTCGTCGGGAACTCCTCCGCCGTCTCGCCCGGCGTCTACCTGGGCGGCGGCACGGTCCGCAACTGCATCAGCTTCGCCAACTCCGGGAGCGACTCGCAGATCGCGAAGGCGGGCGGCGTCGTCCAGAATTGCTGTGCCTCCCCGCTCGTCGGCGGCGGGTCCGATACCGGGAACATCGCGGTGAACCCATCGTTCATGGACGCCCCGGCCGGCGACTACCGCCTCCGCCCCGGCTCCCCCTGCATCGACACCGGCCTCGCCATGGATTCGGTCGACCTCGCCGGCGTGCGGCGCCCCGTGGACGGCGATGGCGACGGCGCAGCCGCCAGCGACATGGGGTGTTTCGAGTTCGTGGCCCCGCAGGATGGCCCCCCGTGCTTCACCGTCGCCGTCGCCAACGGCATTGGCCTCGAATCCCTCGACGCCGCCTTCTCCGCCACGCCCGCCGGCAATCTGGAAGGCCTCGTCTGCTACTGGGACTTCGGCGATGGAACCACCGCCAGCGGCGCGTTCCTCACCAACACCACCCACTACTACTCCACCATCGGCGTCTTCGACGTGACCCTCTGCATGACCAATGCCGCCGACGAAGGCGGAAGCGACGTCCAGCCGGGCCTCGTGAGGGTCATCGCCGACGCCGACGCCTACGTTTCCGCCGATGGGTCGGATGAATTCCCCTATTCGACGCTCGAAACCGCCGCGCACGATGTGGCCGATGCCGTCGACGCCATCGCCACGATCCTCGCCGTTGGCGGGACGAGCCGTACCGTCTGGATCGACGACGGCATCCACCTCCTCGCCCGCGACGTCCGGATGGATTCGCCGATGACCCTCCAGGGGTTGAACCCCGGCGCCGGCGCCATCCTCGACGGGCAGCGATCCCGCCGATGCGCGGCCTTCGTGCCCGGCGCCGACGGCTCCATCCTCCGCAACCTCACCCTCCGCAACGGCCTCGCCTCCAAGGAGGCCGGCGGCGCCCTGCACATCACCGCCTCGAATTGCGTGGTGGAGGCCTGCGTCGTTGCCAACAACCAGTCCGGCACCTACGGCGGCGGAATCTACTCGACCGGCGCGAACAACCGGATCCGCGACACCCTCATCCACTCCAACCAGTCCGGAGCGGATGGGGGCGGCCTCTACCTCGGCGCCGGAACCGCCGTCGACTGCGTCGTCAGCAACAACTACTGCCACTCGCACCACGCCCACGGCGGCGGCATCGCCATCGCGGGCGGCGCGGCCGTCTCCCGTTGCGTCATCGTCCGGAACCGGATCCGCTGTGGCCACACGGCGGGCGGATCGGGCGCCAACGCCATAAGCGGCACGCTGCGGAACTGCCTGGTGGCCGGCAACAACGAGGAAAACTGCAACACGCCGCTCGCGGGGGCCGTCCGCCTGACCGCCGGAGTTGTCGAGTCGTGCACCATCGCCGCCAACCGCTCCTACAACACGTCGGGCCTCGGCCTCACCCTCGACGGCAACGGGACCGTCGCGACGGACTGCATCGTCCAGGGCAACATCCCGGCACGTGTAGAGGCCGTCAACGAAGCCGCAATCCGCACTGGAAACGGGATCATCCGCTACTCCTGCTACGCCCCGCTCGTCGAAGGCGCGAACAACGTCGGGAACGTCACGAACGCCCCGGGGTTCCGCGATCCGGCAGGCGGCGACTACCGCCTCCGGAACGACTCCCCGATCCGCATGAAGGGACTCGTCCTCGACTGGATGGAGGGTGCCACGGACCTGGCCGGCCAACCGCGCCTCGTGGGCGGCAGGGTCGACATGGGCTGCTACCAAGGGCTCGACGCCGGCACGCTCCTGCTCGTGCGGTAGGCGAACGGCGTGCCGTTTTCTTCCGCGTTTTGCCTTGCGCTGCGATCTTCCCATGCCGTAAACTGCAGACACTTTTGTCGGGTTCCTATTGCCAGGAGAATCGTCATGTCGTTCCAATCGTTCTTGCGCCTGTCCACCGTGATGGCGTTTTCCGCCGCCTGCGCGTCCGCGTCGCCTGCGTGGACAACCGGCTCCACCACCGGTTCCGGGGGATTCTCCCCGGCTTCCGGCAACCTCATCCTCGGCGAGCTGCCCTCGGCGGTGTCGAATGGCTCGGCCGGGGCGGAAAACACCGGCGGAACCGACCGCCTCACCGACGGGCTCTACGCCGCGGGCAACGGCGAGCGCTACGTGATGGGCAGCTGGGGCTCGCTGGTCTACGAGTTCGAATCCGCAAGCCTGGTTTCGGGCATCCACTTCTATTCGCAGTGGAACGATACCGGGCGCGACAGGATCACCATCGCGTCGATCCAGGCCAAGGACTCCAACGACGAATGGCAGACCATCCCCAACAGCGCCGTGAACTACGACGATGGCTCGTTCAACTGCTTCGCGAAATTCGCCGACACCAACGGCGCGCCGCTCGTCGCCGCGACGACGGGGATCAAGATCAACTTCGGCGAGCAGGAAAACGGCTATGTCGGCTATGTCGAAATCGAAATCATCGGCCGCTTGTCGACGGTGCTGGAGCTTCGCAATCCGATCACGGGCAGCAACGAGGTCACCGGCACGAACGCCGTCGAGGTCGCGCTGATGCCGGTTGTCGACAATGCGACGCAGTACCAGATCACCGTCGGCGAGGCCGCGCCTTCCGCCGGCGCCTGGCTCGCCTACACGCCCGGCATGATCCCGGCCGGGGCGATCGACTTCGCGGCGCCCCCGACGAACGGCAACGTCAGCCTCACCGCCTGGTTCCGCACCGGCCCGGACGACGACGACCCGCTCCCGTGCCCCGGATCCATCTACTACACGACGGAGTCCCCGACGCTTGTCCTGCGCGACATCACGCTCATGCTCGGCAAATCCGGCACGCGCGAACTGACCCCCTTCGCCCTCGACGCCGGATCGAGCGACCCGTACGGGATCGTCTCCCTGTCCGTCTCGCCCGCCTCCGTTTCCTCCGTTGGAACGGTGGAGGCGACCGTCCGCGCCGTCAACGCCGCCGGCAACGTTTCGACCGCCACGGCGGAGGTCGCCGTGATTCCCTTCGCCGAATCGGGCATCGGCACCGGCGACGCCGCCGACCCCCTCCCGCACGGCTACTTCACCCGCCTCCTCCACCTCGGCACGAACTTCAACGACGAGTGGATCGCCTCCAGCGCGACCGGCGGCGTCGATGGCGACCAGCTCTCGGCGTTCGGCGGACAGGCGAACCAGCATCCTTTCGACGGCCTCGTCTACGAGGGCGTCTTCGGCGCGAACACCCTGGACGGCAACCTGGCCTGGACCCTCATGGACTGCCCGGACCCCGGCGGACGCTGGGAGCCCAGCCCCAACCGCGAGGACTACATCAAATACTGGCACATCTACATCAACCTCCCCGGCAAGGACGAACGCACGGTCTACTTCCGCCACTACAACGACGACGGCCTCCGCGTCTGGAACAATGGCGTCCTCATGGTCTCCCATGGCGGCGCGGGCGGCGAGTACGCCACCGAAGGCACGCTCTTCCCCGGCATGAACTCCCTCACCATCAAGCTCCAGGAAGGCGGCGGCGGCGACTACATGCAGCTGCGCATCACCGATGCGAACGGCAATTCCTTCAACGACCTCACCTGCCAGTTCACGCCGTACTCCTTCCAGCTCGTGGACCCCGTCACCGGCAGCAGGGACTACACCTCCTCGAACACCCTCCGCGTGAACGGCCTTCCCACGCTCGACGACTTCGCCGAATACCAGATCACGGCTTCGGAGGATGCGTCCTCGCTCGACGACTCCGGCTGGGGCTTCTACGACTACCTCAATCCGCCCCGGAACGTCACGTTCCCGCTGCCCGCCGCCGCCCCCTGCGAGGTGACGAACGTGCTCTGGCTCCGCGCGATGGACGCCGGGGTCCTGGCCACCAACAAGCATGTCGACACCATCACCTACTCCACCGAGGCGCCGACCGCCGTCGCGACCAACATCTCCATTCCGATCGACACCTGCGAGGGGACCCCGATCACGCCGGCGATGATCGACAACGGCTCGACGGGCGGCGAAAGCGGCATCTACACGATGACCGTCACGCCCCCGAGGATCACCGCGCCCGGCAACGTCACGCTCACCGTGACGAACAATGCCGGCCTCGCCCACAGCGCCACCGTCGCCGTCAGCGCCTCCCGCTGGTCCGACGTGTACGTTTCCGCGGACGGCAACGACGCCACCGGGACCGGCCGTCCCGAGTACCCCTGGCGCACGATCACCCGCGCGCTCGCCGAAGTCAACGATCCCGGCGGCACGGTCTATGTCGACGCCGGCACCTACTCCGCCGCCTGCGGCGAACTCTTCCCGCTCGTCGTGAAGAGCGGCGTCCGCGTCGTCGGCTGGGCGGCCTCCGGCACGCCCGACCGCGCCGGCCGCGTGGTCGACGGCGGCAACACCGCGTCATCGCTCTTCTGCTTCACCAACGGCGTCGGGAACTGCGTCGTCCGCGGGCTCCACCTGTGCGACACCACCGCCGGCATCGCCTTCGTCGATGCATCCGAGGCGACATTCGAGGACGTCCTCTTCACGCAGTCCTCCGCCGATTTCGGCAGCGTCGGCGCAATCCAGATCGCCAACTCCGGCACGGCGAACGCCTCGGGATGCGACTTCCTCGGGATGCAGCGCATCGGCGCCGTCTGGTGCAGCCAGGACCATTACGGATACTTCAACGCGACGAACTGCCTCTTCAGCGGCAACGTCAACGCCTACGCCGCCATCGCGGCCCCGTCTGGCGCGAGCTTCCACATCAACGTGGACGACTCGACCTTCGCCACGAACAGCGGCTTGAACCAGAAGCTGCACGACGGCCAGGCCGCGGCATGCGTCTACTTCTGGGGCGCCTGGGGCAGGAACGGCTCCGCCCGCCTCGACCACTGCCGCTTCCTCGGCAACACCGGCCGCGCCCTGATCAGCGCAAGCAGCGCCGGCATCAACGTCCGCGACTCGCTCTTCGCCGACAATCCCGTCACCCACCACATCTTCAACGGGTACAGCACCACGTTCCTGGTCGACAACTGCACGTTCGTCCGTTGCGGCGGCGGTTTCAACGGGTACGTGTCCGACACCTACCTCCGCAACTGCATCCTCTGCCAGGCCGGCGTGCTCACGCGCTCGTCGTCGGACATGAACGACGACCCCACGAGGCTCCGCCTCCAGCATGTCGTCCTCTGGGAGACGGATACCGGCCTCGGCTACAACGAGCCGGGCAGCCACCATGTGGTCGTGGGCAATCCGTGGCTCGAGAATCCCGGCGTCGCCTGGGACGACCCGGCCTTCGACGCGGCCCCGCGCCCGTACTCGCCCGCCATCGACGCCGGCGCGAATTCCGTTGCGTTCAACAGGCACGACCTCGCCGGCAACCCGCGCGTCGCGAGCAACGACGGCGACGACACCGCGACGGTCGATCTCGGCTGCTTCGAGTCGCTGTTCCATGCGTCCCCCACGCCTGTCTTCCAGATTCCCGCACCCGGCGCCCTCTACATCTTCAAGGGCGGCACCTTCACCACGCCGGTCTCGATCTCGCCGGCGGCGGACGGCCCCGTCACCGCCGCGATCGCGTATGGCGAAGGCCTCGCGGGTCCCGCCACGCTGTCCTTCCCCGACGGCGCCGGCCCGGTCGATCTCACGGTCGGCGTGGACTCCGACTGCACGAACCGGATTTCGCGCCTGGTCCTCTCCGAATCCGGCACGTCCGAAGGCGTCGGATCGTCCGCGGTCGACGTCTTCCCGGCCTCGAACGTCGTCACCCTCGGCGGCGTCACGAACTTCTTCCTCCGCGACGGCGCGACCCGCAACTTCACGGTCTCGCTCGCGGAACAGGGCCTTGTCGCCTCGGCGCAGCTTCCGATCGTCGTGAACGGCCCCTTCGGCGCGGGATCGAACCTCGCGGAGTGGAGCGGCGACGCCTTCATCGACGTCGGCGAAGCCGGCTCCTCCGGCCATCTCGCCGTGACAGGCGGCGGCGGCGCGAACACGATCGAGGTCGCCATCGGCGGCGGCTTCGTCTTCGCCGAGTCCGGCTCCGACACCGTCGTCCTCACCGTGATCGGCTACCCCGGCCACCTGTACGTCGATCCCGAAACGGGCGTCGACACCGCGACCGGCACGCTCGCCGATCCGCTCCGCACCGTGACCTTCGCGATCGGCGAGCTCGTCGCGGGCGACGAAGTCCGCCTGCTCCCGGGCGAGTACACGGCCGCGCAGGAAACCTTCCCGTTCATGCTTGCCGGCATCTCGCTCGCCGGCTGCACGGCCGCCGGCGAACCCGTCGCGACGGCCGGGGACTGCATCGTCACCGGCGGCGACACTGCCGACATCCTCGCGAAAGTCTCCGGCACCGACCCCGTGACCATCGCGAACCTCACCCTCCGCGAATCGAGCGGCGTCGCCCTCTTCGTCGCCTCGACGCCAACCGCCGTCACCAACGTGGTCTTCACGCAGACCGTGCAGAACAAGGGCGTCGCCGGCGCCATCCAGCTGCGCGACAATGCGTCCGTGACCGCAACCGGCTGCGTCTTCACGAACATGACCCGCTTCGGAGTCGTCTTCATGGAGCATTACGTGCTCAACAACCAACACGTGTTCACGGCGAAGCGCTGCCTCTTCGCCGACAACGACAGCGAGTGCGCGACCATCGCCGGCGGCATGAACGTGAACCTCTACGTCACGCTCGAGGACTGCACCTTCCGCAACAACGCGGTCACCCCGTCGGACAGCCAGTACAGCGACTCCTATCGCGGGCAAGTCCTCTTCGGGCGCAATGGCCCCTCGCTGGTCGCGCGCCGCTGCCGCTTCCTCGGCGGAAGCGAAGGCGCGGTCTTCGGCATCAACTACTTCAACAACAACAACGGCGCCCCGGCGACGTGCGTCATCGACGACTGCCTCTTCGCGGGCAACGACGCCCCGGCCGGCGTCTTCCATGGCTACGCCTCCTGGCCGCACGTCCGCAACTGCACCTTCGTCGGCAACACCGGCGGCTACAACGGGCGCAACATCCATCCGACCTTCTACAACAGCATCATCCGCGACGGCACGCTGTCCTTCGTCCCGCCGGATGGCCAGATGGACATCCAGCCCGGCACGGAGCTGTTCCTCAACGACACCCTCCTGTGGAACGTCGAGGAAGGCCGCGGCTACGCGACCAACAGCAGCGCGAACGTGATGCTCGCGGACCCCGCGCTGAAGAACGTGGCGGTCGCGTGGGACGATCCCGCGTTCAACGCCCGTCCCAGCTCGGCCAGCCCGGCGATCGACGCCGGCAACAACGCCCACGGCTGCTCGGAGCTCGACCTCGACGGCAATCCCCGCCTGTGGATCGGCCGCGCCGGCGCCGGGGAGGCGGTTGTCGACCTCGGGTGCTACGAAAGCGGAACCATCAGGGTCGGCACGCTCCTGCTCATGCGGTAGGCGAACGGCCCGCCTTCTTGACGCGCGGGGATGCCTGCCCCACAATGGGGGCGCCATGGGCTGCCCGCTTCTTCCCGCCGCCCTCCTGCAGGCGTCGCCGCTGCGCTGGTGCCAGGGGGGCGTGCTCGTCTACTTCCTCGTCCTGGCCGCCATCGGCCTGGCGGGGCGCCATCGCGTGCGCTCGGCGGAGGACTACGCGCTCGCCGGGCGCCGTTTTTCCCTTGGAGTCGCGACGCTCGCCCTGCTGGCCTCGTGGTTCGGCGTGGGGTCGTGCCTGGGCATCGCGGGGCAGGTGTGCGCCGGCGGGCTGCGCGACGTGGCGGCGGACCCCTTCGCCGCCTCGCTGAGCCTGCTCCTCGCCGGCCTCTTCCTGGCGGGGGCGCTGCGGAAGCAGGAGGGAACGACGGTCACCGACTGCATCGCCGCGCGCTTCGGGCGTGCCGCGGGCGTCTACGCCGCCATCTGGATGATCCCCGTGTACGCCGGCTGGCTGGGGTCGATGGTGGTTGGCCTGGGGTCGGTCGTCCATCTGCTCACCGGGCTGGACGCGCGCGCCGCGCAATGGGCCGGCGCGGGCGTCATCCTGCTGTACACGGTCGCCGGCGGGATGTGGGCGGCGTCCATGACCGACGTCGTGCAGATGCTCTTGATCGTCCTCGGCCTCGCCCTGGTCCTCCCCGGCGCGCTCGCGCAGGCGGGCGGGCTTCGCGAGGTGCTCGCGCGGAACGCGGACAGCCTCTCCCTGCTCCCCGGCCCGCCTCCCGAGGGCGTCACCGCGATTTCGCATGCGGCCCATACGGCGGGCACCTGGATGATCATGGGCCTGGGATGCATGGTGGGGCAGGACCTGATGCAGCGCGCCTTCGCCTGCCGCTCCCCGAAGGTCGCGGCGCGCAGCACCGTCGCCGCCGGCTTCCTCTATCTCGCCATCGCCGGTGCGCCCATCCTGATTGGACTGGCGGCGAAATCGGTCCTGCCCGCGAACGGCATCACCCCGGACGCGATCGGCCCGGATTTCGAGAACCAGGTCTTCCCGCGCATGGCGCTCCTGTCGGTGGAACGCCTCCATCCCATCGCGGTGGCGCTGGTCTTCTGCACCATCCTGTCCGCCATCATGAGTTCGGCGGACAGCGCCCTTCTCGCCGCCTCCAGCCTGGCGATCCACGGCATCGTCCTGCCGCTTTGCCCGCAGCTCCCGCCGCGCCGGGCGCTCGCGTGGGCCCGCGCGACGACGGCGGGCATGCTGCTCCTGTCGGTCTGGCTCGCCCGGCGATCCGGGAGCGTCTACCACCTGATGGTCAACTCCTGGGCGGCGCAGCTCGTGGTGATCCTGATCCCGGTCCTGGCGGCGGTGTTCCTGCCCGGCGCGACGCGCCGGAACGCCTGGGCGGCGATGACCGTCGCGCCCGCCGTGTGGATGGCCGTCGTGGGCCGGGCGGTCGCGAAACAGCTTTCGGGCGGCATGCCGTTTTCCGGGGCCCTTTCCTCCGATGCCGCCGGATTCGCCTTCACCGAGGGCGCCGCCTGGGGATTCCTGGCCGGCCTTGCGGCCTTTGTCCTGGCCTCCCCCCGCGCGGCGTGCCGCGTTTCCGGCGGGAGCCCCCTCCCCCGCCCGGGCCGGGATCCCGCGAAGTCAGGGCCGCTCCAGCCACCGTAGCACGCGCAAGGCTTCGGAGACGCCCCAGGCCTGGGCGTCGCAGCCCCGCGGGGCGTGCGGGGAATCGCCGTCGAGGATTTCGGGGGTCTGGCCCAGGCACTTCCGCCGCAGCATCCCCTCCACCGACCCCAGCAGGGAGAGCGCCGCCTCGCGCCCGCGGACGGCGTGCCGCGCGAGGGCCTCGCAGTAGGCGGGGAAGACCCACGTCCAGGCCGTCCCGTTGTGGTAGGCCGGCTTGCGGCGCGTGTCCTCGTCGCCCTCGTAGCGCCCCCAGTAGGGGTTCGCCGGATCGTTCAGCGGCACGCCGTCGCGCCAGACGGGCTGCGGAACGCGCACGGGGCGGTCGTCCAGCGTGCGGATGGCGCCGGGGACGAGGAGTCCGGCGCAGGCGCGGAGAACCGAGGTGCAGAGCGGGTCGCCGGGCGGAAGCGCGCCGAGGGTCAGCGCGTACAGCTGGTTCGGGCGCAGCGCGTCCTCCGGCGTGGCGCGCGCGGCGGGGGTGCCGGGCCCGGCGCGGAGGCAATCGGCGAGCCACCCGCCGGGGCACGGGAAATAGCGCCGGAGCGATTCGCGGGCGGTGCGGGCGATGTGCCCCCAGGACGGATCGAGCCGGTCGGCGAGGAGGTCGAGGGCCGCAATCCACAGCGCCTGGATCTCCACGGGATAGCCGGCGCGCGGCGTGGCGGCGGGGTAGTTCGTGTCCATCCACGTGAAATGCGCCGGGGAATAGACCAGGCCGCTTCCGGGATCCATGCGGATGCCGTTGGGCGTTCCGTCGCGGTAGTGCGTGGCGATGGAGACGAGCACGTCGCGCAAGGGGCGCCCTCCGCAATCGAGCGAAAGGGCCTCCTCCCCTCCGCCGGCGCGGAGGAGGTCGCCCGTCGCGACGGCGAACCACAGCGGCGCGTCGGAGGTGTCGCGGTTTCCGGCGTCGCGGCCGCGGATCATGTTGGGCAGGGTGCCGTTCTCCTCGAAGCGGCCGAACTCGCGCAGGATGTCGGCGGCGAGATCGAGGCGGCCGTCGGCGATGATGCCTCGCAGCACGATCAGCGTGTCGCGCCCCCAGTCGAGGAACCAGGGGTAGCCCGCGATGACCGTTCGGTGCTCGTCGCGGCGGACGATGTAGGCGTCCAGCGCGCGGGAGAGCGCGGCGGAAAGCGGCGCGCCGCCTTCCTGCGGACGGGAAGGCGCCGGGGCCGGTTCGTCCGGTCCGGCGAAGGCGTCCGGGGTGCCGGCGTGGATCGAAACCTCCTCGCCGCCCAAGAGGGAGACGCCGAACCAGCCGGGGGAGAAGAGGTCCGAGGAGGCGCCGAGGCCGCGCGACGCATCCACCGGATGGGGCACCTGGTAGCGCCATTCGCTCCCGAGGTGGAAGGTCGCGCCGGGGGCGCGGAAGGCGTAGTCCTCGCCGGGGGCGGGATGGAAGTCGAAGCCGTGGGGAAGCGCGTGGACGGCGCGCGGCCAGGCGGATTCGGGACCGGCGTAGGCCCGCGTCTTCTCGTGGAACGAGCGGGCCTCGAGGTCGGGGCGGAACACCAGCGTCACGGGCGTGGCGTCGTCCAGCGCATCCGGAAGGCCGGGGGAGGCGCGCAGGCGGGTCGCGGCGAGCGTGGCGCGATTGCGGCCCGGCGCCAGGGAGAGGGTGCACTCGATGGGCACGAGGCGGCCCATGCCGCAGGGGACGTCGAAGCGCCACGTCGCCCGATTCCCGCCGGGGACGGTGGAGAAGGAGACGGCGCACCCCGCGTCGATCGCCTGGGAGTAGCCGCGGAGGACGAGCCAGATGCGGCACGCCGTCCAGAAGACGCGGCGGTCGCACGGCACGGCGGGGTCGGGATTGGTGGCGAGAAGCGCGTCGTACTGGCTTTGGATGGCCCCCCATGCGACGGGCACATGGGCCATTGCGCCCGTCCCGTTCGTGAGCAGGGCGGTGAAGTCCCCCGCGCGGATCCGCTCCCCGGCGAGGGTGCATTCCGGCGGCGGCGCGGCGGCCCCCGCGGCGGGGAGGCGGACGAGCGCCGCCGTTTCGCGGCGGTTTCGCGGCGCGCCGCGATGTCCGCCGTCCGTCCCGTAGGCGTGGATTTCGAGGGAGAGTTCCCCGCAGGCGTCCTCGGGGAGCGCCAGGAACGCGAAGGCGCCTTCGCCCTGCGCCAAGAGCGGGATGGACTCTTCGCCGGCGAGGCAGCGGTCCTCCCGGAAGATGCGGGCGCGGAAGGCGCAGGGGGCGCGCACCAGCAGCAGGTGGCCCGCCGGAAGGGGGACGGTGCGCCGGAGGTCGCGGGGCCACTGCCATTCGACCACGGGGGGGAGCGCCCGCGTATCGAGCATCGCGGAACAGAAGGCGAAGGGGTCCTCGCGGAGGAGGCCGCCGAGGGCGTCGCCCTGCGCCAGGGCCGTGGCCAGGGCCTTGCCGGACGCATCGAGCGCGGCGGCGGCGCGCAAGGCCATGAGCCGCGCGCGCTGCGGGAGCAGGGCGTCGGATGCGTTGCAGCCATCCGGATCGAGGGCGCCGGAGGAGGCGCCGGGCGAAAGGCAGAGCACTTCGGCGGGATCGAGGCGCGCCACGCAGCGATGGCCTTCGCGCCGGACGGAAATGCGCCGGGCGTCGCGGGAAGCGGCGAGGAGGTCCCGCCATTCCGTCGCGCCCATCCAGCCGTGCGCAGGCCATTCCACCTCCTGGGGCGAAGCCGCGTCGAGGTTCGCCAGCGCGAGCAGGTTCCCGCCCTTCGCCTCCCGCGCGACGGCGAGCACGTTGCCTCCGCCCGTTTGCACCAGGCGCGGAAGCACGCCGGGCCCGAAGGCGGGATGCGAGGCGAGCAGGCGGTTCAGCGTGGCGATGGCGTCGATCTGGTGGGAGGCCGCGCCCCAGCGGAGCGGCGGGGCGCCATGGACGTCCACGCGCTCGTCGGCGAACCATTCCACGCCGGCCGTGATCCCGAAGGCCCCCTGGTGGGAACACAGCGCGGCGAGGGCCGTGCGCATCCGGGCGTAGGCGGGGGAGACCGCGGCCAGGCGGGTGTTGTCGTGCGTCTCGGCGAAATGGACGAGCGGCCCGACGCGGGCGGAAAGGTCCATCGCGCCGGGCAGGTAGCGCTCGAAGGCGGAACGGTCGGGAGTCTGGAAGATCTCGGAATAGGCCCAGTCGAGCCCGTCGCGCAACAGCCATTCCGTAGTCTCGATGCTGCCGCCGAGCCCTTCCAGGAGGAAGAGGGTGTCGGGGTATTCGGAACGGACGCGCGCCACGATGTAGCGCCATGTCTCGGCGGGGATCATGTAGCCGGCGTCGCACCGGAAGCCGTCCACGCCCTGCCGGCACCAGAAGAGGAAGACCTCCGCCATGGCGCCGCGAAGCGCGGGATGGCGGTAGTCGAGGGCCACGAGATCCTCCCAGACCACGCCCCAGGCGCCCGGCGATTCGAAGGATCCGTCGGGGTTGCGGAGGAACCATTCGGGATGGTGCGTCTGAAGGGTCGAGGCCCAGCCCGTGTGGTTCGCGGGAAGGTCCAGGAAAAGCGAGGCGCCCCGGGCGTGCACGGCATCGGCCAGCTCGCGGAATTGGTCGAGCGGCGTGGCCGACCGGTCGAACTCCGCGAGGGCGGGATCGACCGAAAGGAAGTCGAGCGCGGCGAAGGCGCTTCCGAAGAGGCCCATGCGGCCGTAGGTGGTGGGCGTCGGGAAGATGGGGAGCAGTTGCAGGATGCGGAAGCCGAGGCGGCCGTGGATGTGGCCGAGGCGGCGGATCACGTCGCGGAAGGTGCCGGAGGGCGGGAGCACCGCGTAGCCGGCTTCGGCGAGGGCGGCCTCGGCGCGGCGGCGCTCCGCGGTCCGCGCGTCCTTTTGGATCGAGGGTCCGAACTGGCGCACGAACGCGGTGTACATCGAATTCGCGCGGGCGGCGTGGGCGGATTGCACCTTCACGCGCAGGTTCGGGCCGTCGGGCCATTCGGGGTCGGCCCCGCCGTCGGGCAGGAAGCAGGCCTTCGCCTCGAAGACCCCCACTTCGAGCAGGGGGATGCGCAGCGCGAAGCAGCCCGGCGCCACGCAGTCCATCGGCAGGTCATGCCAGTCGCGCGCCAGCGGCGGCCGGCCGTAGTCGGTGAGCGCCACGACCTCCTCGCGCTGCACGGCGGCGTGGCCGATGTTCGTGCGAAGCAGGGCGCGGCCGGCGCGAGGCCTGGACAGCGACAGCGTCACCTCCAGGCAGTCGCCGGCACACAGGAGAAGCATTCCGCCGGGGGCGGGACGCTGCGAAAGATCCGACATCATCGATCCTCCAGGAGTTCACGATAAAGCGCAAGGGTGCTCCGGGCGGAGGCGTCCCAGGTGAAGCGCTTCGCCCGTTCCAGCCCCCGGGCACGGAGAAGGCGCTGCCGCCCGGGCGAGCCCAGCACGTCCGCGGCCGCCTCCGCGAGGGCCTGGACGTCGTTGGCCGGCACAACCACCGCGGCGTCGCCGGCCACCTCGGGCTGGGAGCCGCCGTCCGTGCACACCACCGGCGTCCCGGCGCTCATCGCCTCCACCAGTTCGAGGCCGAAGCCCTCGTAGCGGGAGGGATGGACCAGCAAATCGGCCGAGCGGTAGGCGGCCTCCAGTTCCGCGGCGGGGACGAATCCCTCGAAGTCCACGGACGCCTCGAGCCCGAGTTCCCTCGCGCGCTGTTCCGGTTCCGGATAGCGGGCGTCCTTCTTGCCGATCACGCGCAGGCGCACCGGGAAGGCGCACCGCTTCCGGATTTCGCCGAAGGCCTCGACAAGCAGCGGGACGTTCTTGTAGGGGTCGCGACGGCCGACATAGAGGAGGGTGCGCGTCGTGGCGAGGTCGCCGGCGTCCCGGACCGGCGAACGGGGGACGCCGGAGGGGATGGGGTCGGCCCCGTCGTAGATCACGCGCACGCGGCCTTCCATGCCGGCCTTGGGACAGGCCACGCGGAGGATGTCGCCGCGGGCGCTTTCGCTCCCGGTGACGATGGCGGAGGCGCGCGCCACCGTCTCTTTCACCAGCAGGCGGTAGAGGGCGCGGAGGCGGCTTGTGCGCGAGCTCGGCGCGTACCCCTCCAGCACGAGCGGGATGAGGTCGTGGATGTTCGCGACGGCACGGCAGCGGGCGCGGCCGCCGCGCGGGAAGGCCGGATAGGGCAGGATGTAGTGCGGGGAGTGGAAGAGGCGGGCCCCCTCCCGGCGCAGGAGGCGCGGCAGCAGCAGTTGCGACTTCGGCGAGAAGGGGCCGTACGGGACGATGCGGGAGGAGACGTTCGGAAGCCCCGCGGCGCTCGCGCGGGACAGCGCGAAATCACGCCGCCGTTCCGACTGGAAAAGCGCGAGGAAGCGCAACTCCGGCGCCAGGGCGGGAATGCGCGAAAGCATCCGGAGCGAATACACGCCGATGCCGTCCGAGGCTTCGCCGATGAAACGGCCGTCGAACACGACGAGCGGGCGCGAGTCCATGAGCGGTCCGTCCATGCGTCGGGTCAAGCCTCCGGAACGGCTTCGCCGCGGTAGACGGCAAGCGTCTTCCGGGCGGTGGTTTCCCAGCGGAATTGCGCGGCCCGCGCAAAACCGGCGTCGACGAGCCTCCCGCGCGCCGGAGCATCCGTGCGGACGCCGGCGACGGCCCGCACCCAGTCGTCCGCATCGAAGGAGGGGACCATCACCGCGGCGGCGCCGAGCACCTCGGCGAGCGAGCCGCCCGGGGAAGAAACCACGGGGGCGCCACAGGCCATCGCCTCGAGCGGCGGGAACCCGAAGCCTTCGTAGCGGGAAGGGAAGACGAACGCCTCGGCCCCGGTGTAGGCCGCCCCGAGCAGGCGGTCGGGCACGCGGTCGAGGTGGTGGATGCGGGCGGCGCGCCGCGATTCGCGGAAGCGCGCGAGGATGCCGTCGCAGTTCCAGCCCGGCTTCCCCACAATCACAAGGTCGAGATCCGACAAGGCGGAATCGTGCTCCATCCGCTCGAAGACCTCCACGAGGAAGGCGAGGTTCTTGCGCGGCTCGATCGTGCCGACGGTGAGGAGATAGGGGGCGGCGATGCCGGTCTTCTCCCGGAACGCCCGCACGCGGTCGGGGGAGTCGGGACGGAAGTCGGGCGAAATGCCCAGGAGCACCGGGAAGATCTTCCCGCGGGCCGCCGGAAGAAGCTCGGCAATCTCGCGGGCGCTGAAGCGGGAGTCGGTGACAATCGCGTCCGCACGGGCCGCCGTGGCGTGGATGGCGGCGCGGAGGTTGCGGAGGTTCTTCGCTTCGGCGAACTCCGGGAAGCGCTCGAAGCTCATGTCGTGGATCGTCACCACGCCGCGCCCGCCGCGCAGGGGCGGGAGGAAGAAATTCGGGAAGTGGAAGACGTCCGCCCCGCCCGAAAGAAGGTCGAAGGGCGGGAAGCCCAGCGTGCGCCACAGGCGGTTGACCACCCGCCCCGGAAGCGGCGAGCGCACGACGCGCGCGCCCTCGACCGGGACGCCCCCCTTCCGCTTGAAATCGAAGTAGAAGAGCGACAGCGAATCGTCCGGCCCGAGAAGGCGGGCCACTTCGGAGGCCAGGACCTGCGTGTACCGGCCGATGCCGGCACTCTGCTGGACGGCAGGTTGATAATCGAGGCAGATGCGCATGGAGGGAGAAGGCGGGCAAAGAGAGCGGGATTCGCCGATGGGGAACGTTTGACGGGGGAGTATAGCATACCGGCATGGCAAGGAAAGGATTGGATTCCAGGCCGGGGCGGCGCGCCGCCCGGCGCCGCGCCGCGAACGACCTTCGCCAAGAAGGGTTGTACCAAACGCAAAATTCCGATACCGTATCCCAACGACGCCGGCATCCCTCCGATCCGGCGCTCCCCGCCCCACCCCGCTCCACCCCGCTTCGAAGGTACGACATGAACAATGACATCGGCGTGCTCGCCGGCCTGCGCAAGGACGGACGCTGCTTCGACAAACTGACCGCGTTCGGGCTGCATTGCTGCCAGCTCGTCAGCTGGGATGTCTCCCTCGCCACGCCCGAAATCGCGGACGCCGCCCGGGAGGAAGCGGCGCGCGCCGGCGTCCGCGTCACCGCGATGTGGGCCGGCGTGCCCGGCCCCGCCGAATGGAACTTCACGCGCGGCCCCGTCACCCTCGGCCTCGTCCCGCCCGAATACCGCGCCATCCGCCTTGAGGCGCTGAAACGCTGGGCGGACTTCGCGAAGCGCCTCGGGGCCCCCGCCATCATCACGCACTTCGGCTTCCTCCCCGAGAACATCACCGACCCCCTCTACGGCGGCACGCTCGACGCGCTCGTGGACATCGCCACGTACTGCCGCGGCCTGGGCCTGGGCTTCTGGCTGGAGACCGGGCAGGAAACGCCCGTGACCCTGCTGCGTTTCATCGAGGCGGCGGGCACCGGGAATCTCGGCATCAACCTCGACCCCGCGAACTTGATTCTCTACGGGAAGGGGAATCCCATCGACGCGCTGGATGTCTTCGGCCCCTATGTGCGCAACATCCACGCCAAGGACGGCCTCTATCCCACCAACCCCCTCGAACTCGGCCGCGAGGTACCCGTGGGCGAAGGCCGCGTGCGCTATCCGCTGTTCCTGGAACGCCTGGCGGAAATCGGCTTCGCCGGCGAACTGATCATCGAACGCGAAATCACCGGCGCACAGCAGGATCGCGACATTCGCGCCACCATCGGCCGCCTCCGGGCTTGGATGGATGCCATCGCGGCGCCCTGATACCCCCTCCCCTTTGAAGGAATCGGCCGGTCCAGCCCCATGCACTCCCCCACCCCGCGTGTCGTCCTCCCCGCCCTCGCGCTGCTTTGCGCCACGGCCCCCGTCCCGCCCGCCATGCCCGCCGACCCGACCTCCTCCGTCCCCTCCCGCCCGACCGCCCCGACGCACGGGCAGGCGACAGCCTGGTTCGCGAAGGCGGCGGGGCGCGGATTGCCCGAAAGCGGCAGGCTGCTGGTCGTGTCCGTGAAAGACCAGCGGCTCTACGAGATCGCGCCGGCCGGCCTCCTGCGCACCTACGTGATTTCCACCGCCGCGGCGGGGGTGGACAACCGCGCGAACTCGAACGGCACGCCGTCCGGCTGGCATCGCGTCGTGGCCCGCCATGGCGCGGACGCCGTCCCAGGCCAAGCCTTCGTCTCCCGCCGCCCCACGAAGGAGATCCTCCCCCCCGGCCAGTGGCGCACCGCCGGAGGGGGCGACTACGTGCTCACGCGCATCCTCCACCTGGGCGGGCTCGAACCCGGCGTGAACCAGGGCGGGAACGTGGACAGCTTCGACCGCTGCATCTACCTCCACGGCACCAACCAGGAACACCTCCTCGGCACCCCCGCCTCGCACGGCTGCATCCGCCTCTCCAACCGCGACGTGATGGAACTCTTCGACGACGTCGACGGGCGCGAGACCTACTGCTGGATCACCGACCTCCCCTGACGCCCGCCACGCCCGCCCCAAAACGGCGCGCCGCCAAGGCGAACGGAGGCCTCTCCTTTTGGTTGTGCGACATCGGAGAAACCGCCCGTGCTCGTCAAATCGCAAAGCAGCAAGTACAACGTGAACTTGAACGAGTCACCAAAGCAATTGCCGTAATCGAGTCGAATTACTTGCATGATGCTATGAGCACATTCACAAACAGCCAAGCACCAACCTATGCCACCAATACGTTCTGCACGGTTACCAACGAAACGGTGACGGTTGGCGGCAACATCGTTACTCTGCCCCATGACAATGCTCTGTGACATGGACCACCGCCACCGCCTGGCGGAACTGCGCAGCGGCAATGCCGCTCCCGTCCATTACGGCTACGATGCAGAGAACAGGTATGCTACAGTCTCCAACACCGCCTTCCGCGCCACCTACGCCTACACCTCCGACGGCTGGGATGCGGGATATTCGGTGAACTTGACGAATGGCGTCGTACTGGATCGCGTTGTCTCCCGCGACCCCTACCGTCGCAGTTTGGTAAAAGCCATCACCAACAGCGTCAACGGCGTGCCGTACAACCCGCTGGCCTACACCTACGACCTCCGTGTCGTCCGGCTCGGTTTCGCAAGGGCCTCGGGAAATGAAATAGGCTTGCCGCCGCCGTTGCCCCGTGCTACGCTCCCCATCATGGATACAAGTTGCATTTCCCTTGGGCCGCAGTTCCGGCGGCGCGCCGTTTTTCTCCGGGCCGTCGCCGCCTGTGCCGCCGCGGCGCCGTGATCCTTCTGCGGTAGAGCCATGGGACTCCTGCAGTCGATACGCCATTGGATGTTCGCGGGCGCCTGCCTGCTGGCCGGCGTGCCGCTGCTCTTCTGCCTCGGCGCCTGGGCCGGGACGTCGCCCGGCCTGCGCCGCCTCTTCCGCGCTCTCGGCGACCGGTTCCGCTCGCTTGCGCCCTCCGTCAGGGCGGCGCTCTCCGCCCTCCTGGCGGTCGCCACCCTGCACGGCGTCCCGAAGGTGCCGCCCGGAAGCAACGCCCCGTCTTCCGGCCCTCCCCCGGCGGGCATGCTCTCCGGCGGCCTCCCGGCGCGGCCCGCGCGCGGCCCCTCCTCCGGCCCCCGCCTGACCGCCGACCAGTACCGGGCCGGCTTCGCGCTCGCGCGCGTCGCCACCAATCCGTCGCCCGCCCTGGCCTCCGTTCCGTCGAACGCCGTCGTCCACGCCCCCTGGACCCGCTACGGGGTGGCCGAGGACACCTTCTGGCTCCCCGCCACCAACTGGTCCTTCACCCTCGGCACCAACCGCGTCGGGGGGCTGCACGTCTCCAGCAGCGGAACGCTCTCCTTCGGTTGGCCCAAGGGCTCGCCCCGCGCCCGCCGGATGCCCGACGGCTCGGGCCTCGACTTCCTCGCCCCCCTGCAGACCTCCCTCGGCATCGTCCCGCCGGCCGGACGCTTCTGGCACGCCCCGACCGCCTCCAACAGCCTGCTCCTCGCCTGGCAGGACGTCTTCGCCGGCCGCGACGCCGGTCTCCCCGTCACCTTCCAGGCCGAACTCTTCCCCTCCGGCGACTTCGTCTACCGCTACGACCTGTCCCGGCTGTCCGCCACCAACGCGTTGCCCGCCACCAACTGGGTCGTCGGCGCCCAGCACGGCGGCGGCGGCGAGACCTTCGCCTTCGGCGGCACGGGCGTCCTCGTCCACGGCCTCGAGCTCCACTGGCGCGCCTTCGGCATGCTCGATCCGGACATCGCCGACCACGACGGCGACGGGCTCTCCACCTACGACGAGGTGATGGTCCACGGCACCGACCCCCGCCTGCCCGACACCGACCTCGACGGCGTTTTGGACGGCGCCGAAGTCGCCGCCGGAACGAGTCCGCTGCTCCGCGACACCGACGGCGACGGGCTCGTCGACGGCTCCGACCCCGACCCGCTGTCCCCGACGCCGCCCGACGACCTCGACGGCGACGGCATCCCCGACGCCTACGAAACGGCGAAGTTCGGCGGCACCAACGCGGTGGACAGCCTCGCCTACGATCCCTACGACACCGGCTTCCCGCTCTCGACGAAGATCGCCGCGGGCATGGACCCCTTCGCGGAGGCTTCCGCTCCGACGAACCTCGCCTGGAACCTCGCCTCCCTCAAGCTCTTCGACGCCTTCCGGTGCGACCTCCCCGCCGGCGGCACGAACCGGGTGTACGAGCGCACCTTCACGATCGACCGCAAAGGCGGCTGGCAGCAGTACTTCCTCTCCGCCTCCTCGAATGCGCCCGCAGGCTGGTCGCTCGACGGCATGGCGCTCGAGTGGGCCGACTCCGAAGGCGGCTCCGGCACCGCGACCGCCTCGCCGCCCGACGACAGCCTCTGGCTCCCCGTGTCGACGAACGCGCTGCAACTGACCCTCGCGCTCCGCGCCACCTCGACGAATTCGACCTGCCCACAGCCGCTGTACCTGCTGGCCTGGGCGCCGGGCGTCCTCGTGGACGGCGCCGGGGCGGCGGCGGAAATCAACGGCGCGCGCTGCCAGGCCGTCGAATGGACGGGCGGCGGGACGTCGGTCGGCGTCCGCTACGACTTCTCCAACCGCCCCTGCCGCGCCGCGCCCTCCGAGATGGAGCAGGCCGCGCTCCTCGACCCGTTCCCCGGCGAAGCCCGCCTCGTCTTCACGCCGGACGGCGGCTTCACGGGCGGCTCGCTCGCGGCGAAGGCGCCCGGCATCTACGACGTGCCCGGATGCACGATCGCCCCCGCGCCGCCCCCGGCGCAGCGGGGCGGCCGGGGCGCAGGCGGCAGGGGCGACCCCGGGGAAGGCCCGGTCGAACGCCTCCTCTTCTTCGATCCCCGCATCGCCTACGGCGACGGCCGCCACGGCGGATGCGGGACCACGCTCTTCTTCGACGCCGCGACGGGCGACTACGAGCCCGCTTCCGACTACCCCCTCGACAGCCGGTGCCTCCGGGAGGGCTGGCGGCAGGATGCCACGGGCGGCCACCCGTGCGACTGCAGGGCCGAAATCGGCTACGGCGACCCGGCGCTGGCCGCGTACTTCGACGAAACCGTCGAAGACGACGGCCTTCGCGCCACCGGCACCATCTTCTTCGACGGCAGGCCGGTCTGGAGCGGGGAGGCCATCCACCGCGTCGGCGAAAGATGCCACGACCCCTTCTACGACGAATGCGGCGACTGCGCGTCCGGCTGCGCCGACGGCGACTGCGACGGCCTCGAAGGCGACGGCCTCGGCTCGCTCGCCTTCCGCATCCCCCTCGGGATCCCCCGCGACGGCCAGGTCTCCGGCTTCCTCTGGTTCCGGGCGACGGAGCCGCTGCTCGTCGCGCCCTCCACCTTCAACCTGCTCGCCCGCGACGACGCCGCCGTCGCCGAAAGCGCCGCCGGCGGAACCCGCACCATCGCCTGCTCCGACGCCCGAGGCCGCACCGTCGTCGTCGAACCGATCGCCCATGGCGTCCGGATCGCCGTCCGCAAGACCGCCGGCGACGAACTGGAGCACGTCTGGGAGATCGCCAACGTCGGCGGGAGCCCGCGCCAAGTCGCGTTCAAGAAGATCAGCCGCCGGGACAACGTCATGCGCGACGTCGTCTACTCATATCGTGGGGATGGGGAGTGGGCGTGCTTCGACAACATCGCGCAGACCTCAGAGCAAGTGCTCCGCACCGACACGCTCGACGACGGCCCCCACGGCGTCCTCCGCGAGGAACGCATCGTGCGCGACGCCGCCGGCGCGATCCTCTCGCGGGACGTCGCCGAGTCCCGGCGCTTCGGCTGCGGGCAGGACGCGACGCTCCGCCAGACCTACCACGCCACGCTCGGCCTCGAGCCCGACGGCGAACCCGGCCTGGTCGAAGACCACGCCACCTACTGGGAGGACGACGCCCATCCCCGCCGCAACGGACGCCCCCGCCTCGTTTGGGGCGAGTCGCGACCCGTGGAGCTACCAGGCCTGGGACGACGAAGGCCGCGAGATATCCTGCGCCTCGACCAATTCGACGGCTCGGAGGCTCCCCTGGCTGCTTGTCGAACTGGGCCGCCCCGTCCGATCTCTCCGATCTGTCCGATCACCCCGGCCTGGCCGCCATCGCCACCGTCTCCGACTACGCGCCGCTGGCGGGCGATTCCAATCCGCCCGCCGCCCTCGATTCCGTCCGCACCGAGTCGCGCCACCTCGTCCGCGACGGCGCGGCGACGTGCATCGGGCGCACGTGGCACGTCCACACCGTCGGCACGGACACGGTGGGCCGCGCCTTCGCGACCGTGAAGACGGTCCGCGCCTGTTCCCCGAGCGCCGCCTTCGACGACCCCGGCAACGCCGTCTCCACCGCCACCCGCTTCGACGCCGACGCCCCCGGCATCCCGCTGCTCCTGCGCGGCCGTCCGCTCGAATCCACCGACGAAGACGGCGTGACCACCGCCTGCGACTACGCCCTCGGCGACTACGATCCCGCCACCCGCACCTTCGCCCCCGGCGGCGCCGGAACCGCGCTCCGCACCGTCGCCCGGCGTTCCTATCGGTCCAATCCGTCCGATACGTCCGATCTGACCATCCAAGATTCCGCGCACGGCACGACGCTCTACTCCGCCACCCTCCTTCACGCCACCGGTGAGACGCTCGACTGGCAGGCGCACCTCTACGACGACAAGAACCGCCTCCGCTCCACGCTTTACTCCGACGGCTCCACCTCCACCAACGCCTACTCCTGCTGCCGCCTGCTCTGGACGCAGGATCGCGACGGCTTCAAGACCCTCCGCTCCGCCGAGACCGGCAAAGACCACCTCTATTACGCCATGGAAGAGGTGTCGCTTGCCCAGTTGCCCGGATACGGCTACGGCCATCGCACGACGATGCATTTCATGGACGCCCTCGGCAGGGAGACCAACACCGTCGTGACGGCAATCGCCACACCCGGAAGCGCCGCCACCCCCGATTGCGGGACGCTCGGCTTCACGGCTTCCGAAACGACGGCATACCCCGACGGCACCGGCGACCACGCCGTCCATGTCGATCGGCGCGGGGTGCGCACGGTCTCGACGAGCCGGTCGTTCGCCGACCGCGAGGAGAGCGTCACCCTGACGTTCTCGCCGGCGAACCCCGACGTTTGCGTCGTGGCGAGCACGAACATCGCCTACCGGAACGGGCGTTCCATCGCCATCCGAAGCTGGGACGGCGGCTGGACGCGCGAAACCTCGTGGAGCGATTACGCCGCCGACGGAACACGGCGATCCTTCTCCGTCACCGAGGCGTCCGATTCACCGAACGCGGTCACGAATCAAATTTCGCACAGCGATTTCCTCGGGCGCACGGTCGCGACGCTGAGGCCCGGCACTGCGGGCGCCTGGCTCGTCACCTCGAACGCCTACGACGGCGCGACCTCGCGCCTGGTTCGCTCGGAAACGACCGGACAGCCCGCCACGACCTACCTCTACGACGAACGCGGCGAGATGGCGGCGACCGTCCAAAGCGGCGTCAAGACCGCTTCCGAAACCCGCTACGAGAACATCGCCGGGGCATGGTGGCGGGTGGACGTCCGCAGCACGTCGCTCGGGGGCGTCACCAACGCCGTCGCGACGACCCGCCGCCAGTTGACGGGGCTGTCCAACGCCCTGCGGAGCCGCACGGTGAACACCGGCCCGAACGGCTCGACGACGACGGAATCGGGCAGCTACAACCCGCAGACCTGCGAGGTGACGACGGTTCGCGCCACCGATGCGGCGACGCCGCTTGTCACCGTCTCGAAGTTCGGGCGTTCAATTCGCCGCGAGACGTTGCGCGAAACCGTTTACAACTATTTCGATCCGCTCGGGCGCGTTGCATACTCGGAAATGCGCGACCCTGAAACGGGCGTCTATTCCCATTTCCGCTGGTCGGGACTCGACGAGTCCGACAACGAGACCCACTACGGCATTTATTATTACGACGACGATCTGCACGTCACAGGATCGAGAACCTTCGACGCCTTCGGCCGCGAAACGTCCCGCACCGACGCCCTCGGCAACACCGTCACCAACACCTACGACGCCCTCGGGCGTCCGGTTGCCGCCACCGGCGCGACCTACCCCGTGGCCTACGGATACGACGCCGCCGGCCGCATGGCCGCCCTCGCCACCGCCCGAGGCAACGCCGCCGGCTTCGCCGCCCTCGCCGTCCAGCTTGCCGGAGGCGCGTCCCTCGCATCCCTTGCGTCCCCTGCGTCCCTCGATCTCACCGCCTGGAACTACGACCACGCCACGGGGCTTGCCACCAACAAGGTCTACGCCGACGGATCAGCAGTGTCCTATACGCACAACCCCGACGGCAGGCTTGCCGCCCGCACCTGGGCGCGTGGACTCGCCACAACCTACGCCTACAACCCCGACGGGCTGTTGACAGGCGTCTCGTACTCCGACGCCACATCTGCCGCCTCGCTCGGGTACGATGCCTTCCAGCGCCCTGCTTCCGCCTCCAACGCCGTCGCGCGATACGCCTACCAGAACAGCCACCTCGGCACCGCCACCAACGAGACGGCCACGGTCGGCGGCGACACCGCGACCCTGGCCCGCACCCTGGACCACCGCCACCGCCTGGCGGAACTGCGCAGCGGCAATGCCGCCCCCGTCCATTACGGCTACGACTCCGAAAGCCGTCTTTCCACCGTCTCGAATGATGCCTTTTCGGCAAGCTACGCATATACTGATGACGCCTGGGACGCCGGATACACCATCACGCAGACCAACGGGATAGTTCTCTCCCGTACCGTCATCCGCGACCGGTACCGCCGCCACCTTGTCACGGTCATCACCAACAGCGCCAGCGGCGTGCCGCACAGCCCGCTGGCCTACACCTACGACCTGCTTAACCGCGTCACGTCACGAAACGCCGACACCTTTGATTACAACGCCAGAAGCGAAGTCACATCCGCCATCATCCAGCCCGCCCACACCAACCGCTACGCCTTCGACAACATAGGCAACGCGCTGTGGGCCTCGCTTAACTCCGTCACGAACATCTACACCGCCAACGAACTGAACCAGTATTTCCTGATTTCCAATCATGTCAATCATGTCAATCCTGTCCAAATTTCTCCCGTATACGATTTAGACGGAAATATGACGTGGGACGGGCGTTTCAACTACACGTATGATGCCGAGAACCGCCTTGTCGCCGCCTATTCCAACGGCCTGTGCGTAGTCTTCAACGCCTACGATCATCTTAGCCGCCGCGTGTTGAAAATCTCACGCGGAGGCGCGGAGACACGGGGATTTGTCTACGACGGCTGGCTGCCGGTTCTCGAAATCGTCGCCACCGCCTCGGGCGTGACCACCAACCACTACGTTTGGGGTAAGGATATTTCCGGCACGCTTCAAGGCGCAGGTGGTGTAGGCGGTTTGCTGGCCGTCTCACTTAACGGTGCGTGGTACTTCCCCTTCTATGACAACAACGGCAACATCATGGCCTACGCCGACGAACAGGGTACCATCGTCGCCGAGTACGCCTACGACGCCTTCGGGCGCACCATTGAGGCTACCGGCTCCATGGCCGACGCCTTCCGCCACCGCTTCAGCACGAAATATTACGATGCCGAAACCGGCCTCTACTACTACGGCTACCGGTTCTATGATCCCGAGTTGATGAGATGGTTCAACAGGGATCCGACTAGGGAGAATGGGGGTTGGAACCTATATGCCTTTGTCGTAAACGATCCATGCAACAAGATTGACGCCCTTGGTCTTGAATGGACAGTTAATCGGAACGGCTTTTCACAAGCTGATGCCGACTGCAAGTGCGATAACGTCGAGGAACTCGCAAAAAGGATAGGCCTTGAGGTTGCCGATTATCAGAAGTGGCTCTCTCAGGCAGACGGCCACCCTCTCCCATCTTCCGCGACTGAGGTCATGAAAAAACGTAAATTCCGGATACCCAATATCGTTTATGCCTACTGGGCGGGCGATGTCGGTTGGACGGGAAAAACGTGGGTCAACTGGAATTCCAGTATCATCCACCTCAAGAACTTGGGGTTTGCCACCATCGCGCACAATCATACAGCAGGCAGCAGTTACGTGCTTCAAAACATACTGCAAGTTGCCGCCAGCAGTCGAGCATTGCACGGCCTGTATTACTGGGGGCACGGCTGGGCTCCATATCCGTCCTATGGCCTCACGACGTCAGGTGGCGATGACGTAGTCTACTATCGCAATGTCACGTTTGCAGATGGCACGGCTAAGTCAGGAGTCAGTTTGCCATACAAGATGGCGCTCGGACTCATCTATGCTTGCGATAGCAACAGCGGCAAGCCAGCACTTTTTTCTGGAGCACCTGGCGGTATATGGCATGGGTATTCGGGAGCTCTCTATCCGATCATTCCGTTTCGCTATCATGTCAATTCACACATCCATCATGGGGATCAGGAGACGAAGTGAGCGTATGAAGAACCGTGTCTTCTTTGTGCTTCTTGGAATTCTGTCCTTTGTTTGTATGGCAGGTTGTTCAGTCACGACACAGTTACGTATCAAGAACGAAACTGGTCAGGATGTTGCCATTATGAGCGCTCACACTGGACAAACAGTCAGTATTCGCAACGGTGCGACCAAACTTATACCGCACACCGCTGGCAACATAACCGTCATGCAAGCAGACGGAGAGTCATGGCTCTACGAGAACCTCTCGCCCCTGCAATTCAAAGGCACTCCTTACGCTATTTTTACGCGAAATCTTTACGGCTCATCAATCATCGTCGACCTTTTTCTTGCCAACGACGGACGCATGTACGCCGTGTCCGCCAACAGCAAGGATTTTGCTCTCCAGAAGGCTAGGCAACCGGCTGGCTTTCCACTTATTCCAGCCAATAAGGGTCTCAGGCTCAACGAATAGCGACTGCTATGGAACAGCTACGCGATAGTGCCTACAACCACCTGAGCCGCCGTGTTCTGAAGATCACCGCAACCGCGACGCACACCTACGACTACGACGCCACCGGATGCCGGATCGACATCCGGGTGTCCGAATCCAGCGACCATCCCGCCGTCACGAACAGCGTGACCCGCCACGACTTCCTCGGGCACGTCGCCGAAGCGGCCACGCCGCTCTCCCGCACGGAATACGCCTACCACGGCAGTTCGCGCCGCATCGCGTCGGAAACGGAAATCCGCTCCGGTCGCGTCACGACGCCCCTCTACGACGAACTCGGCGACGTCATCGGCAGCGTGGCCGACGGCGTGGCGTCGATGTCGCTCGCCACCTACGAACTGCGCTCCAACGCCTGGTGGCGCGTCGCGACCTCCTTCCTGACGGCCGACGGCCGGACCAACGGGCTTTCCGTGTCCCGCACGCGCCTGACGGGGCTTTCCAACGCCCTGCGCGCCTGCGTCGAAACCGAGGCCGACGGCGCGACCACGCGCGTCGCCACGTCGTTCGACCCGGTCGCCAAGGTGTCCACCGACACCCTCGAACGTACCGGCATGGCGACCACGACGCGCAAGCGCATGTTCGGGCGGGAGATCGAGGCGACGGACGCCGACGGCGTCACCCGCTACAACTACTTCGACCCCTACGGTCGCGTCTACCTCACGCGGGAGTTCACGGGCGAACGCTTCCACTGGCGCACCCTCGCCATGCGCAACGATGTCGGCGACGTCTACGCCTCGGCGCGTTTCATCGGCGGCACCCCGCACTGGAACAACGTCGCCCGGTTCAACGGCTTCGACTCGCGCGGCAACCTCGTCGCCTCCACCAATGAAATGGGGTACGTCACGCATTCGCTCTTCGACTCCGCCGGACGCCTCGCCGTGCGCTTCGGCGCCGTCCATCCGGTGGGCTACGGCTACGACGCGACGGGGCGCCTGAAGTCCCTCTTCACCACGCGCAACGGCGCAACGTGGGACGTCACGCAGTGGAACTACGACCCCGCCACGGGGCTGGTCACCAACAAGGTCTATGCCGACGGCTCCGTTCTTGCGCATGGCTGGACGCCCGACGGCCTGCCGGAGCGCACCACCTGGGCGCGGGGCGCATGGCGTCATGTCGCGTACAACGACCGGCGGCTTCCCGCCGCCGTCTCGTACTCCGACCCCGGCACGCCGGGCCATGAATTGTCCTACGACGCCTTCGGGCGGCTCGTCGCCGTGGCCGACGCCGCCGGACGCCGCCACGGCTACGCCTACGGCGTTCCCGCCGCCTCGCCGACGAACGAGACCGCCGCCGCGGACTCCGCCACGAACGCCATCGCCCGAATCCTCGACGCCAACAGCCGCCCGGTCTCCACGACCTTGCGCATCAACGACGCACCGCGAGGCGGGGTGTGGCATGCCTATGCGGACTCGGGCAGGCTGGCGCAGGTCGCCGCCACCAACGCCCAGGGGCGAGGGCTTGTGGCCGCCTACACCAACTTTGCCGGGTGGCCTGTCGGCCATTCGGTCGAACTGCCCTCCGGCGCGGTCTTCACGCGGACGCTCGCGCGCGACGCCTACCGCCCGAACCGCGTCACGTCCATTGTCCATGCGTTCGACGGCGTGGAGATCAGCCGATACACGCACACCTTCGATGCGCTCGACCGTCTTTCCGCCCGCAACGCCGACACTTTCGGCTACAACGTCCGTTCGGAAGTGGTGTCCGCCACCGTCGCATCCAACGAATACGCCTACGCCTACGACCACATAGGCAACCACACGACCGCCTCAGTCAACTCTGCCACGACGACCTTTGAAGCCAACGCCCTGAACCAATACACATCCTTCTCAAATCTTGTTCAATCTTGTAATCCTGTCTATGATGCTGACGGCAACATGCTGACCAATGGCGTGTGGTCTTACACGTGGGACTGCGAGAATCGGCTTGTCACGGCATGCTCAAACAACGTCTGCGTTGTATCCAACGCCCACGACTACCTTTCCCGCCGCGTCCTGAAGGCCACGCCCGAGGCGGTTCACGCCTTCGTCTACGACGGCTGGAACTTGATTCACGAAACCGTGACGGCGGGCAACGGCGACGTGTCTGAAATCCAGTACTTCTGGGGGCCTGGCCTCTCCGGCACACTGCAAGGCGCGGGCGGCGTCGGCGGTCTTCTGGCCGTTTCCATCAACGGGCAGTTCTACCTGCCCTGCGTTGACAACAACGGCAACATCGCCGCCTATGTTGGTGAATCTGGTTCTATCGTAGCGGAGTATGTCTATGACGCCTATGGCGGCACCATAGCTGCTTCCGGCTCGATGAGCGACACCTTCCGCCACCGCTTCAGCACGAAGTACTATGATGCTGAAACCGGGCTTTACTACTATGGCTGTCGTTTTTACGATCCCGTTCTCCACCGCTGGCTCAACCGTGATCCGATCCAAGAAAAAGGCGGGGCGAATCTGTATGCGTTTTGCGGCAACAATGGAATAAACATCATTGATTTACTGGGGAAGCAGGGTGTAACGGTTTATAGAATCCATGCCATTGGGGACTCGATGACCTATGGTGTGCGCACAAAAACGGATCCGCTGATGGCACCCAAAGACCCTTGGGATCTTGCCCACAGGAAACGTCTGGAAAACATACAGAACCAAGGTTGGCGCGGATACCTGAAGCAAAAGCTTGATCGCGCAAGTTCGGGGAAGGCATATCGGTTTGAGTTCTCGGGGAATTATCCAGCTTCCGATGATCCCGGGAACATCCGCCACGACGGCTATCCGGGAGACAAAGCGGGGAAGATCTATGAAAGAATTCAACAAGGCCAGATTGTCTGTAAGGAAGACGACATCTATATCTTGTTGATTGGGATGAACGATGCGCTCAATCTTGGTGTCGAACTCGCAAATGGGGCAAAGAAAGTGGATGTCAACCCCGCTTTAAGCGCCATGACTGGCATTGCCACGTCTATTCGACAGGACGATCCCGCGCTGTTTCTCTGGGGGAAAATTCCCTACATTACCGATTTGGCAAGAGGCAGAAACCCGAAATTCATCCCTACGAATGTCAATCTTCCCATCAAATACATCAACCAGCATGTCGGCAACGAGGCGTCGTTTTTTGGGGCGACCGTCTTCGACTTGCAAAACCTGTTCATTGACAATCCTTCGTTTACCGACGACGGCTTTCATTTCAGCGATGCAGGAAATCGACACGTGGCATCCCTTCTCGCTGAAATCATACAAAACAAGATTGGTCAATTGCACCGTTGAAAATGGAGGTTGAAATGACAAAGTTCTCTATAGCTTCAACTTTATCAGTCTGCATCATTTTTTCCTTTTCGGCAGGATGCTCACGGGAAAACGAAGGTGTCGGCACACATGAAAGTAGAATTGTCAGATTTGGGGACTGGGATTTAGAAAGCCTCGGGGCGTCAACAAATGGTTTGATCCGTTTTTATGACGAAACACTGCAACGATGCGGCTACGCCGACATTTCGGGCAGAGTTGTGTTGGAACCTCAATATTCCGTATGTAGCGTGACATTCTCCGAAGGATATGCCTGGGTGGAGTTTCCTTACGAATCAGATGCTCACGAAACAAATTATTATGATATTTGTTTTGGTGATTTCATCGACACGAACGGCGTCAGGCTGGTCGGGAAAAAACTGTATACCACCGTTCCGGAGCCTTGGATGTGGGGTTACGATTTTGAGCCGCAGTTTGTCAATGGGCTTGCGTTCGTGTCGGCCGATCCATCCGACTTTCCAGAAGTTGCCATGCCGACAAACGTGCATCCCAAAATCAGAGAGGCCCTTGAAAGCAAAAGCGCTAGATATGTCTATTGCATTGACACCAATGGGATCCCCATTGCCGCCCACCACGTTCATGGTCCGTTTTACACAGCCGCCATGAGCTCTGATGGCCCAAGTTTCCGTGGTGGATGTCGGCGGACATGGATTGATTTGTTGAACGGGGACAGGGGACTTCTACTTTGGGATGGAAGCATGCCATTAACGACTTCGGTTAAAGACCCAGAAAAATTTCAGGAGATCGAACGCCGATTCGTCGAAGAGAACTATGGAACTAACGGCGTCGTGAAATTCACAGGCCAGGCATGGATGTTCTTCTATCATTGACCATACGCTGGCTACTGGCTGACGGGGAGTGAAATATTATTTAATAAAATCACAAGAGGAATAAGTAAATGAGAATCAACAGATCGTTTAGTTTTCTTGTGTTCCTGGGAATGAGCGGGTTGCTTTTCACATGGCTACTGCATGGACAGGAAAAGAACGAAGAGCTTATCCCGTTTGTTTCAAATGAAACCAATCGGCGGGGGTACAATTTGTGGGGATACACAAACCCAAAAGGGCAAGTCGTCATCGAGCCACGGTTTTTCCACGCTTCTGAAACGTGGTCGGACGGGTTTGCCTGGGTCGATGTCGAGGAATGCACGAATTTCAATACGTGCTTGGAGTGTGATGGATTGGGGTATGCCGGTGATTTCATTGACAAAAGCGGCAAACGTCTGGTTAACAAGCACATCCATGCTCTCGTCGGCGAGCCTTGGGGCATCGGATGGGAGCCCCGTTTCGAACAAGGATTGGCGTTTGTGAAATTTCCTGATGGAACCATTTTTTGCATAACTACAAACGGCATTCCCTTGGACGTCCACAAGGAACATGGCCCTTTTGTTGATTATTGTTATGGTGTTTTACGTTACGCTTTCAACCATCAAGGTGTTGCGGTGTTTCGGGTCAAAAGTGGAGGGTATGGGTTGTTGTCTACAAACGGGACGGTTGTAGTGGCACCGACAAATACAAGAAGTAAAATCTCCCAACTTTTGAATGAATTAACGGTCGACACGGCGAACGAATCGAAAGACTGACGTGGACAAAATTTTGTTTGGAGAAAGAAGTGGATAAAAAACTGCCATGAAAACAATGACAAAGCTTTATATGGTTTCTAGTCTATTGGTTTGCATGCTCCTTTCCCTTTCTGCAGGCTGTTCACGGGAAAAAGAGGGCAACGATATGCGCAAGAGTCGAGTTGTCAAATTTGGAGCCTCGGATTTGGAAAGCCTCGGAGCGTCAACAAATGGTTTGATCCGTTTTGCTGACGAGACTTTGCGCCGATACGGCTACGCCGATATTTCGGGCAGAGTTGTGTTGGAACCTCAATATTCGGCGTGCAGCGTGACATTCTCCGAGGGTTATGCCTGGGTAGGACTTCCTGATGAATCAGACTCTTATAAGACAAATTACTATGATTATTATTTCGGTGATTTCATCGACACGAACGGCGTCAGACTGGTCGGGAAAAAACTGTATACCACCGTTCCGGAGCCTTGGATGTGGGGTTACAATTTTGAGCCGCAGTTTGTCAATGGGCTTGCGTTCGTGTCGGCCGATCCCTCCGATTTTCCAGAAGTTGCCATGCCGACGAATGTGAATCAAGAAGTAAAGAAGGAGCTTGAAAGCAAAAGCGCCAGATATGTCTATTGCATCGATACGAATGGAAATCCAGTCAGCGCCCACCATGTCCACGGGCCTTTTTATACAACTGCTACATGGTGCAACGGCCCCAAGTTCCGTTGGGGAAGTCGGCTGACATGGGTCGATCTGTTGAACGGGGACAGGGGAATACTGCTTTGGGACGGAACCGTGCCCCTGACGACTTCGGTCAAGGGCTATGAGGAGCTTTTGGAGATCGAACGCCGATTCGTCGAAGAGAACTATGGAACTAACGGCGTCGTGAAATTCACAGGCCAGGCATGGGTGTACTTCTATTATTGACCGTTGAAAGTGGGAGGTTGAAATGACGCAGTTGTCCATCGTTTTAGTTGTTCATGAATTTGGTGTGCAACGCAACCGGATGGCCACCCCGCATTTCATGGACGCCCTCGGCAGGGAGACCAACACCGTCGTGACGGCGGTCGGCGAGCCCGGAAGCGCCGCCACCCCCGGTTGCGGGACGCTTGGCTTCGCGGCGTCCGAGACGACGACGTACCCCGACGGCACCGGCGACCACGTCGTCCATGTCGATCGGCGCGGGGTTCGCACGGTCACGACGCGCACGTCGCACGCCGACCGCGAGGAGAGCGTCACCCTGACGTTCTCGCCGGCGAACCCCGACGTTTGCGTCGTGGCGAGCACGAACATCGCCTACCGGAACGGGCGTTCCATCGCCATCCGAAGCTGGGACGGCGGCTGGACGCGCGAAACCTCGTGGAGCGACTACGCCGCCGACGGGACGCGGCGCACCTTCTCCGTCGCCGAGGCGTCCGATTCGGTTGGTGCCATCACCAACCAAATCACCCACAGCGACTTCCTCGGGCGGACGGTGGCGACGCTGAGGCCCGGCGCCGCAGGCGCCTGGCTCGTCACCTCGAACGCCTACGACGGCGCGACCTCGCGCCTGGTTCGCTCCGAGACGACCGGACAGCCCGCCACGACCTACCTCTACGACGAACGCGGCGAGATGGCGGCGACCGTCCAAAGCGGCGTCGAGACCGCGTCGGAAACCCGCTACGAGAACATTGCCGGGGCATGGTGGCGGGTGGACGTCCGCAGCACGTCGCGCGAGGGCGTCACCAACGCCGTCGCGACGACCCGCCGCCAGTTGACGGGGCTGTCCAACGCCCTGCGGAGCCGCACGGTGAGCATAGCCCCGAACGGCTCGACGACGACAGTGCAGAGCAGCTACAACCCGCAGACTTGCGAACTGACGACGGTTCGCGCAACCGATTCGGCAACGCCATCCGCCACCGTCTCGAAGTTCGGTCGCACGATTGAACGCGAATCGCTGCGGGAAACCGTTTACAACTACTTCGACCCGCTCGGGCGTGTAGAATATTCGGAAGTGCGAGACCCTGAAACGGGCGGCTATTTCTATTTCCGCTGGTCGGGACTCGACGAGTCCGACAACGAAGTCAATTATGGAATCGAGTATTACGATTACTATCCCTACGTATCCATTACCGGATCGAGAACCTTCGACGCCTTCAACCGCGAAACGTCCCACACCGACACGTTCGGCAACACCGTGACAACGACCTACGACGCCCTCGGGCGTCCGGTCGGCACCTCCGGCGCGACCTATCCCGTCCGAAACGAGTACGACACCGCCAACCGCACGACCGCCTTGTCCACCACCCGCGACGGCATAATATGGGATGTGACTTCGTGGGGTTACGACCCTGCCACGGGGCTTGTCACCAACAAGGTCTATGCCGATGGCTCCGCCGTGTCCTACGCCCACACCCCGGACGGCAAGCTCGCCTCCCGCACTTGGGCGCGCGGCCTCGCCACCGCCTACGCCTACAACCCCGACGGCCTGTTGACGGGCGTGTCGTACTCCGACGGTCTTTCCCCTCTCCCGCTGGGAGAGGGTCAGGGTGAGGGTGCGGCACCGTATTCGGTGACGCTTAGATACGACGCCTTCCAGCGTCTTGCTTCCGCCTCCAATGGCGTTGTTCAATACAACTTCGCCAATGACAACCTCGGCACTGCCACAAACGAGACGGTGACGCTTGGCGGCACGGTCTCGACCCTGACCCGAGGCATGGACAACCGTCACCGTCTGGCGGCGTTGCGTGTCGGAAATGCGCCACCCGTTCAATACGGCTACGATGTCGAGAACCGACTTTCCACGGTCTCGACTCCCGCCTTTGTGACAGGGTACAACTACACTTCCGACGGCTGGGATGCAGGCTATGGCATCACGCTGACCAATGGAGTCGTGCTTGCCCGTGAACTGACTCGCGACCCTTATCGCCGCAGTTTGATAACGGCGATCACCAACAGCGTTGACGGCACGGCGATAAACCCGCTGGCCTACGGCTACGATAGGCTCAATCGCGTCACCAGTCGCAATGACGACACCTTCGGCTACAACGCCAGAAGCGAAATCACGGCGGCGTCTGTTCAGTCAAATGCCTTCACCTACGCTTACGACCACATCGGCAATCATACTACTTCATCCCACTAGCATCCCATAGGCTTGCCGAAATCACTCCTGCCTTCCCCCATTGGAAGTCAGCGCACGCGCTCAAGACGGGAGCGTCGGGCCGGATTGAAAAAAAGGGCTGACCTCCCGGCCGTCTGCCTGTAGCCTACAGGCATTATGAAAAAAAAAGCGACCAAGGCGCGTAAACGCGCAACCAAGAGGCCAGCGAGAACATCGTACACCACCCTGCGCCAGATCGTCCAGTGGATTCCCGCGGGATTGCCGGACAAGATCGCGCGCGACATCGGGGCGGACATCCGCGGATTCTCCTGCGCCAGCCATGTGCTGGCGCTGCTCTACGGCCATATCGCCCGCGCGGGCAGCCTGAACGAGATCTGCGACGCGGCCCGGCTGCACGAGCCGGAGCTGAACCGCATCCGGGGCGCGACGGCCCCGAAGCGCAACACCTTCTCCAACGCCAACCGGAGGCGCGACCCGGAGATCGCGGAGCGGCTCTACTGGGAGGTGTTCGAGCACCTCCGGACCATCTGCCCGTCCTTCACGCAGTACAAGAAGCACAAAGGCTTCATCTTCCGCCTGAAGCGCGGGATATTCGCCATCGACTCGACCACGCTGAAGCTCACGCTCGACTCGATCGACTGGGCCAGGCACCGCCGGAAGAAGGCCGCCGCCAAAACCCACATGGCCCTCGACGTCGGCAGCAGGCTGCCGACGTTCGCGGTCGTGGAGGACGCCGCGCACCACGACTCGACGCGGGCGGACGCGCTGTGCGCGGGGCTGAAGGACGGCGACGTGCTGCTGGCGGACCGCGCCTACGTCGACTTCCTCTTCCTGCACGGACTCGCCGCGCGCGGCATCTTCTTCGTCCTGCGGGAGAAGGAGAACATGGACTTCGAGGTGCTGGAGGAGAGAGGGCATCCGGACCGGCGCATACTCAAGGACCAGACCATACGCCTGCGGGGCAGGCTGACGGCGGGAAAGTACCCCGGGCCCCTGCGCCGCGTCGCCGCCGTCGTCGAGGTGGACGGGCAGGATCGGGAAATGACGTTCATCACCAACCATTTCGCGTGGAGCCCCCGCACCGTCTCCGAGCTCTACCGCGCCCGGTGGGTCATCGAGTCGTTCTTCAAGGAACTCAAGCAGACGCTCCAGCTCAAGGATTTCGTCGGGTACAACGAGAACGCGGTCAAGTGGCAGGTCTGGGTCGGGCTGCTGGCGCATCTGCTGCTGCGCTTCCTCAAGCACGTCTCGGAATGGGGACTGAGCTTTTCCCGGCTCGCCGGGGTCGTCAGGTCCGCCGTCTGGATGAAGATCGACCTGCTCGACGCCCTGCGGAAGTATGGGACAGCAGGCGGCCCAAAGCGCCCTGTAATTTCCGGGAAACAGCTCTATTTCCAAGGATTCGAGCCATTCGCGAGCCGGCCCGTGGGATAGCACATGCCCCAAAACCCCTGTTTTCGGGCATCCGGGCCGATCGCGCAGGCAAACACGTTTTCCGGGAACGCCTTTGAAATCGCGATAAATCCCTGCAAATCAATGGGGGAAAGGGGGCAATATGCCCGTTTTCAGCCGCCTATGGGATGCTAGTGACTTCATCCGTTAATTCCGATACAACAACCTACACGGCAAATGCCCTGAACCAGTATTCTCAGATTTCTGTGCTTTCTGTGCCTTCTGTGGACAATCTCGTCTACGACTTGGATGGCAATCTGCTGACCAATGGCGTGTGGTCGTATGCCTATGATGCCGAGAACCGCCTGATTGCAGCATACTCAAACAACGTCTGCATCGTTTCCAATGCCTATGACCACATGAGCAGGCGCGTGGTGAAGTGGACACCGTGCCACACAACCACCTTCGTCTATGACGGTTGGAATCTCGTTCAGGAAACGATTTCAACCGCATCCGGCACGACAACCAACCATTACGTTTGGGGCAAAGACCTCTCCGGCACGATGCAAGACTCGGGCGGAGTGGGCGGTCTTTTGGCGGTTCAGTTGAGCGGCTCTTGGTATTTTCCATTCTATGACAACAAGGGAAATGTCATGGCCTATGTGGATGAGGGTGGTGCCGTTGTGGCTGAATACGTTTATGACGCTTTTGGCGCGACTGTAGCAAAGTCGGGTAGCATGGCGGATGTCTTCACTTACCGCTTCAGCACGAAGCACTTTGATTCTGAAACATGCTTTTACTATTACGGCTATCGCTTCTATGATCCCATCATGCATCGCTGGCTTAACCGTGATTCCATCGAGGAAGAAGGTGGACTGAATTTGTATGCTTTTTGTGGGAACGATGGAAATCAGGTGGATCTCCTAGGTCTGCAAAAATGTCCATGCACAGTCGAATCCTTTGAGCTTACTGTTAAGGGATGGACTGGGGCATGGCCTAATTTTCTCGGGGTGTATTCAAAACAACTCGTTGTCAAGTTCAAGCTTAAACTCAAAGCACCAGCGACCAAAGCAGATTGCGTAATCGAACAATACATGTTGGGAGAAACAAAAACTAAAGGATCACCACATGATAAATTTGAGGAGTGGGAGGCGGATCGACCATCATGGCCAACTGCTCCGTTCTGGCATCCAACCACAGGATGGGGGATTAGTGGTGGTAAATGGAACCGAGAAGGGAGGGTGGCTACTTGGGAAGATGGACCAGGTTTTCTAGGGTTGAGAGAAAAGGATTTTCCGGTCTACTACGGAGGCGTGGGTGGCTTTGGTAGATTTCAATTCAAAACACAAGTCCGCGATTGGGCGCCGGCACATGTTGTGTCGGAACTCACCTGGGGCTTGTTGATCGACTTTTCAACACCCAAATCGGGGCGGTTTTATTTTTACCTCTGATAATACAGACAGAGCTTCGGGAGGGATTCCACAATGAATACTCATAACAACAAACGACTGATTCTCGGCAAGACAACCATCCTTGCGTCGAGCATGACAGCATTGTTGCTTGCCGTTCTGTTCCCTCCGTGGTTGCGCCCGGTTGTCCTTTCTGGCAAACCATCATACGTGCGGTGTTGGATCGGATCATCCCCGAACTATTATGGTGCCCCCGGGTTTGTGCTGGCATGGGACAGGTTGCTTGTTGAATGCATGTTCATTTTTTCCATCATGTTGGTATTGTTAATCGGCATTCATTTTTTGGACAAGCGCGTCAATTCACCCAGATAAGTAATGTCATGATAGGATGCCCGTTTAGGGAGGAAGGCTTTATGAAGTGGTTAGAGAAAATTCTTGCTGTTGTTTCATATGGTTTTGTCCTTGTGATTCATGGAGGTTGCGGAATGACAATGGAAAACGGTCAAGAACCTCAAAGCGCGGTTGCTTCCAATCCTGTTTTAATTGGCCTTGGCGACATCAATTTAGCAGTCGGCGGCGCTCGCACCAAGAATCTGAATGAAGACCAGAGGTATCGCCCTGTCAAAATTGTTTTTGTCGATGGCATGATGGAGCCTAGTCCAATTTCGCATCGCGATCTGTGTTATGACGAGTTTATGGTGGGAATTGAATCCTATGCAGGGCAGCAGGTCGTGGCATTGGTTCAAAAAGAAAGGCCGTGGGAATGGGTGGGGCTTGAGGCTATTCCTTTTTCCAATCATCTTATGTTTTCTGGAAACATAAGAGAAATGCAATGGCAATATTCGTCAGTTTTCCCAGATGAACGGCTGGCTTCATTCATGCAAGAATTGCGTGTAACGTTGTCAAGCAGTTCAAAAAGCGCTAGCATTGGGCGAGAACGATAAAGTCTAACAACGGTCTACGGAATACAGGTGATCAATTGAAGGCTGAACACCGACGGCTAATGATCGAACACGAGGTCAATACTTGGGTTCAGGAGGAGCAGGTTCGAATCAAGTGCAAGTTGCCAGAGAAGCGCGCGGGTTTTCGAACAACAACTTCTGGTGGCGGGTGTTCAGGCCCTCGCGTTGTTCCAAACTCTACGGAAATAGGAAATGTCGTCAGAGATATTTACCAAAATATGTACGGAACACCGCCGGGCATCGTAGTTGAAGAGGTCGATGTTGTTCCCGCAGGTCCAGAGGTCGAAGTTTCTGGGTGGAAATGCCGAGGTGGCCGAGGCGTTCGATCTTGGTTTCAGTAACTTCTGTCATCATTTTTTCGTTATGGAGTGATAACAAATGAAAAGACATTTTGTTTACGCAGTTGTAGTAGTGGCTTTGGCTTACGCTTTTTTTTGGAGTTGCCACAGGGGTGCGCAAGTGGAGAAATCGGGGAAGTCCATGGAAGTGCAACATGAGCAAGACAGCATTAGCCGAGAGGAGTGTAAAATGCTTTATGCGGAAGATGGTGTCAAGGTTCTGGCAGCGACCGCTCAGTTCACCTATAAAATTGTTGAAGTGAATGGGTGCGACACCCACGTCATTGAGGGTCGTTTCATTGACACCGTTACGGGGGCTGTGCTGAGTTTTAAGTTTGATGCCATGGGAAGAGTTGGTCTTCTTCTTGAGAATGGATGCCAATACATCGTTGTCGTCAGAGAGTCTAAAGGCGAAGAGATTCGCGAGGGGCACATTATCGCTTTGCTAAAGCCCAAGGACTCGCACCAACGATCTAAATACTAGCAATGCTTGGCATAGGTTCTGGCTATAGTTTGGAGAAAATGAGTCATGTCTTTAAATGAAATCATGCGGCTTCTACGGGCAACCCTGCTACGATGGCTTACAATGGATGCGGTCGCAATGAAAAGCAAAAACAAATATGTGCCTAACTGCCGCTAGCGGGTTATCTTAAGGTCTTTTCACCGTGACTTGTAAAGTTTGCCTCAAAATCTTGTGCAACAGCGCCGCGATGAGCATCATTCTCTGGACTTGCAATCCTGCCGCCGGATTTGTTGCCAACATGGTCTACGTCGACCGCCTCGCCGTTCGCAACGCCGACGCCTTCGGCTACAACTCCCAAAACGAAGTCGCGGCGGCAACCCAGCATTTCTTCGACGCGCTGGGGCGCGAGACCAACACGGTGGAGCGGTGCGCCAGAATTGAAGGCGCGCTGACCAATTCCGCCGCCGTCCACAACCGCGGCTGGGTGTCTTCCGAGACAACGGCCTATCCCTTCGGCATTTCCGACTACTCCGTCCACACCGACAAGCGCGGATTGCAAACCGTGGCGTTCTCCATCCCCTCGTCCGAGGCCGTGACCTCGGCCCGGTACGTCTTCGTTTCGCCGGAGGAGGAGAACCCCGCCATCATCGAAACCAGCACCTTCTTCCGAAACGGGCGCAGCGTTTCCACGCGGTACTGGGCAGGAGGGTGGTCGCGCGAGACGCGCTTCTCCCAATATGCGGAAGACGGCACGCGAAGCGACTTCGCCGTGTCCGAGGGCTCCGACTTCGACGGAGCGGTTACAAACTCGGTCGTGCAATTCGACTTCCTCCAGCGTGGCATCGTCCAGACCACGCCGCTTGAATCCGTCACGAACCTCTACGACGGGGCGAGTTCGCGCATCGTCCGCGTCCTGTCGTCGGCGTCGCCTGCCGTCACGCCCCTTTACAACGACCTCGGCGAACGCATCGGCGCGACGAGCGCCGGAGTCACCACGCTCTCGCAGGAAACCTACGAGACGGTTTCAAACGAAACGTGGCGCGTTTTCAGCAGCCTTCAAATCGCGGATGGCACCACCAACCGCCTCGGCGTTTCGCGCTCCCGGCGCACGGGGCTTTCCAACGCCCTGCGCCGCCATGAAATCGTCACGGACGCCTCGGGCGCGACGACCGCCTCGACCGCGTCGTTCGATCCGGAAAGCGGCATCCTCACCGTTGTTTCGACGACCGACGAACAAACGCCGGTCATCCGAAAGAGGCGATACGGACGGGACGTTGAAATCAGCGACGCCACGGGAACCTGCTACCTGAAGCACGACCCGTTCGGTCGCGAATACATGCGCCGCCGGGACAACAAAACCTTGCACGGCCTACCCGCTGGACGGGAGGGTTTTCGACGACTGCGGCGATCTCGCCATCTCCCTTGTCTGCGAGCACGACAGCGCGACCTTCCTCGTCAAGTCCTTTGCATACGATTCCTTCGGCAATCTCGCCGAGATGCAAAACGAGATGGGTGAAACCGTCCTCAACGACCACGACGCCCTTGGAAATCTTTTGTGCCAATACGGCTCGGCGGCCCATCCCGTCGGCTTCGACTATGATACCAGGGGGCGCATGAATGCGCTCGGCACCACTCGCGAAGGCGACGCCTGGGACGTCACGTCCTGGATTTACGACCGCGCCACCGGCCTTGTCGGCAGCAAGGTCCATGCCGACGATTCGGTCGTGTCCTACGCCTACACCCCGGACGGCAAGCCGCTTCGCACCACCTGGGCGCGGGGGGCTTGGAGGGAAAACGCCTACAATGCCAACGGCCTTTTGGCAGGCGTGTCGTACTCCGACGCCACACCCGCCGTTTCGCTCGATTACGACGCCTTCCAGCGTCTTGCTTCCGCCTCGAATGGCGTCGCCGCCTACACCTATGGAAACAGCGCCCTCGGCGTTGCCACGAACGAGACGGCGACGCTCGGCGGCGACGTCTGGACGTTGACACGCCGACTCGACGGCCGCCACCGCTTGGCTGGCATGTCCCTTTCGCCTGCGTCGCAGGGCGGGGGCGCGGCACCGTACTCGGTGGCGTATGGCTACGACACCGAAGGACGCCTCGCCGCCGTCTCGAACGAGGTGTTTGCCGTTTCCTATGCATTCTCCTATCGGGGTTTGGATGCGGGCTATTCGCTTGCGTTGACCAACGGGGTTTCGTTGAACCGGGCATTGGCTCGCAACGGTTGGCGGCACGAACTGGTTCGCCGAGTGACCAACGCGACCTCCACGGGCTGGACGAACACGCTCAACTACGCCTACGACGACGCGGGGCGCGTCACCGCCCGCAACGCCGACACCTTCGGCTACAACGCCCGAAGCGAGGTCACCAACGCAACCCTGGGAGCCATAAACTACGCCTACGCCTACGACCACATAGGAAATCATACGGCTTCATCCGTTGATTCCGCGACCACGATTTACGAAGCCAACAGCCTGAACCAGTACACAACTATTGACACCATCACACCAAGCTATGATGCCGACGGGAACATGACATGGGACGGGCGTTTCAGCTATGCGTATGATGCCGAGAATCGCCTGATTGCGGCGTATTCCAACACTGTCTGTATCGTTTCCAACGCCTATGACCATGCCAGCCGCCGTGTGTTGAAGTGGACACCGTGCCACACAACCACCTTCGTTTATGACGGTTGGTTGCCAATCCTTGAGATTATTGCCACCGCCTCGGAAGTTGCCACAAATGCCTATGTATGGGGCAAAGACCTCTCCGGCACCCTGCAAGGCGCGGGCGGCGTCGGTGGACTGCTTGCTGTTTCACTAAACCTAAAAAGAGCAGTTGAACTTTCAAGTTATCATCCGGAGCATCATTTGGTCGCCTTCTGAGACTGGGTAGAGCACCCTTCCGCGCAGCCATTTGACGAACGCCGCCGACAAAATGATCGCCCAGACCTGCCCGGCGCTCAACTGCTCCGCAATTGCCGCGAGGTTGTTCATGAACCTGCCGATCCTGTCCAGGACGAGGCGGACCTGTCCGCCCAGGGCGTGCGTCGAGGTCAGGCGCACGATCTTCCGGCGGCCGGTGGTGACCAGCCGGCCGACCGCGTGGAGCAGCAGGGGCCGGGATGTGACCGCCTCCATGTGGGTGTCCGGCCGGGCGAGGCGCGTGAAGATGTTCCACCAGTTGTAGACCAGGGCGACGATGCGGGCGATGATGCGGCAGCGCCGCAGGTCGCGGGTCACGAAGCCGCCCCAGCCCCACTGGTTCTTGATCTCGTCGAACACGTTCTCGCAGTCCGCCCGGTCCCTGTACAACTGGGACAGGGCCATGGCGTCCAGGGTTCCGTCGTTGGTCACCAGCACGGCATAGTCCCATGTCCGCGCGTCCGTGACCTCCGGGGCGAAGGCGAACTCCGGCCCGGAGGGGCGGGGCGGCTCCGCGCGCGCGGGGCGGCGCAGGAACACGCACCGGTCGCTCGGCTGTCCAGCCGGCCAGCTTCAGGCGGCTCTCGGACGCCCGCCAGCCCTCGCCGGCGTCGGTCCACGCCCGGCCGGGCGCCGCCAGCTCCCGGAGCCGCGACTTGATCTTCGGCGAGCGCCTCAGCTTGAACAGGTAGGGCTGCCCGCGCGCCTCGGCCTGCGCCATGACCTTCTCGCTGCCGTAGCCCACGTCCCCGCGTATCAGCCGCGGGCGGCACCCGGGCGGAAGCGAGTCGATGAGCTTCCACAGGCCGGGCATGCCGCAACCCCCCGAGTGCTGCTTCCCGGGCTGCACGTCGACGCCCAGCACGAGGCGCAGCGCGCCGATGAAGTACGTGTGGCAGTTGTGGCTGGGCCGCCCCGGCTTCTTGGGGTTGTAACCCAGCTCCGCGCCCTCCTGATGGCCGTAGAGCGGCTTGACCGTGCTGTCGATGTCCAGGACGTACGCCTCGGCGAGCAGCGGCTCGACGACCGTCCGCTCCAGCCCCGCCAGCCACGTGTCCCAGGCCTCTTCCGTCCCGCGGCCCAGCGCCCTGCGGACGCTGTCTTCGGACACCACCTTGCCAAGCCCCAGGACCTCGGCCCCGACGCGGTCGGAACGCAGCGCGTTGATGTGGGCGTAACGCGTCTGCCCGTTGAGGACGGAAAGCAGCAGCGTCCCCATCACGTCGCGCGCGGCGGGGGCATTGTTGCTCTTGTACTCCAGCGGCGAGGAGTCGCAGAAACGATCCGGCAGGCCGCCGGTCTTAAGGTACTGGGCGAAGAACACGACGGAGCCCGTCGGCGTCACTTTCGCGTCGGCGTCCCACTCCACTTCGAAGCATCCGCCGCCCCCGCGGACCAGCAGCCTGCGGATCTCCGCTTGATCCAGAAGCGCCCCTGTGCCATCATTCCCATACGCAACGGTGTCGTTCATCCTATACTCCTTTTTTTAGGTTCAATCAGAAGTATAGGGCGCACCGTTGCGTTTTGCACCAAATAGGTGCGGCGCGAATCTCAACGAAAGCCAGTGTTTACAGGCCTTTGCTCAAAATCCGCACACCCAACTGCTCTTTTTAGGCTAAATGATTCGTGGCATTTCCCGCTTTACGACAACAATGGAAGTGCGCCAAGCGAAGCTCGGCGCTTCTTGCGGGGTGCGAGTCCCCGCCGAGTAAGGACCAGCCACCCACTCGTACCGAGTGTTGGCACTATGGAAGAGGAGTCGAATCCGAATGAAGTAGTGTAAGCGTACACAGGGAACTCCGCAGGCCGCAGGGGGGATGCACCCTCCCGAAGCGGTTCAGCCTCGTTAAGCGATCATGCGCAGGGCGACATGCTTGCCGTCATGGAAGCCAGCAACAAGGACGCGCAAGGGCTTGCGTCCGGTGACTGCGCCGGGGTCTACGGCGCGCGGCATGCGGGGAGAGAAGCGAACGGGAACTTGGGAGACCCGCCGCCGTCCGCGCCCTGCGAGGGGCGTGGTAGCGTCCGCCGAGCCGAAAGGGAAGGCGGCGCGACGCGGCGGCGGGAGTCAGACCGCCCCATAGTACTCCGAGACGGGCGAGCCGGTCACACGGGGAAGGGGGCGGCGGGGCTGCGAAGCCCGCAAAGGGAACAGGCAAGGACGGATATGAGAGGCTGTCAAACACTGCAAACCTCACTGCGGGGAATAGCGGATCGGGCGCGACGCGACCCGAAGGCGCGATTCCGCGACGTGTACAGGCTGCTCGACGAGGCGAACCTGCGCGAGTGCTTCCGAGCGCTGCGCAGGGACGCCGCGCCGGGGGTTGACCGGGTGACGTTCGATGATTACGAGCGCGACCTGGAGGCCAATCTCTCGGCACTGGTCGAGCGGCTCAAGCACAAGCGGTACCGCGCCCGACTGGTGCGCAGGGTGTACATCCCGAAGGGAGGCGGGAAACTGCGTCCCCTCGGAATCCCTGTGCTGGAGGACAAACTGCTGCAAATGGCCGTGGCGAAGGTGCTCACGGCGATCTACGAAGAGGACTTCCTGCCGGCGAGCCGGGGCTACCGTCCCGGCGGCGACGCCCGCGAGACGAGCCGCGAATGGGCGGCGAGGCTCGGCGGGGGGAGCTACGCGTGGGTGGTCGATGCGGACATCAAGGGCTTCTTCGAGCATGTCGATCACGACTGGATGCTCAGGATGCTGGAGCTTCGCATCGACGACAAGCCGTTTCTGCGGCTGGTGCGCAAATGGCTCAAGGCGGGAGTGCTCGAAACGGACGGACGGGTGCTGCATCCGACGGAAGGGACGCCCCAAGGCGGGGTGGTCTCGCCGGTGCTGGCGAACGTCTACCTGCACTACGCGCTGGATCTCTGGTTCGACCGCGTGGTCAGGAGGACGACGCCGGGCCGATGCGTGATGCTGCGCTACGCCGACGACTTCGTGGTCGCCTTCGAGCGGCGCGAGGACGCGGAACGCTTCCTTGGGGAACTGCCCGGGCGACTGGGCAAGTTCGGCCTGGAGCTGTCGGGGGAGAAGACGCGGCTGGTGCGCTTCGAGCGGGGCAACCCGTCGGGCGACAACGGCGGCTTCGACTTCCTGGGGTTCCAGTACCACTGGGAGCGTACGCGAAACGGACGCTGGAAGGTGCAGCGCCGGACGGCTCCGAGCCGTCTCCGGCGGTCGGTGGAACGCTTCGCCGAGTGGATCAAGGCCAACCGGGGCGGACGCCTGCCCGTTCTCATGGAACGGCTGGGGCGCAAGCTCGCGGGGTACTGGCAGTACTACGGCGTGACGGGCAACGGGCGCAGCCTGTGCAAGTTCTGGAGGCAGGTGGTGGCTGGGCTCTACAAGTGGCTCAACCGCAGAAGCCAGAAGCGGGGCTTGACCTGGGTCCGTCTCAATGCGATCCTCAAGCGCCACGGGGTGCCGGGACCGCGGATCACCGAGAGCGGGCAGATGCTGTTTTCCTTCATGGGGGCGCGTTGAAGACCGAGTGCAAAGCGAGCAGTCCCGAAGAGCCCGGTGCGGGAATTCCGCACGCCGGGATCCGTGCGGGGGGCGCCCGGCAACGGGCGTCCCTACCGCGATACATCACGGCCTATGTTGACGAGAACGGCACCATCGTGGCGGAATATACCTACGATGCCTTCGGCCGCACCATCGCGGCAACCGGATCTCTAGCCGACGCCTTCCGCCACCGTTTCAGCACGAAATATTACGATGCCGAAACCGGTCTCTACTACTACGGCTACCGGTTCTACGCCCCCGAGTTGATGCGGTGGCTGAACCGGGATCCGATTGGAGAGGCCGGGGGTGACAGCCTATACATATACTGTGGAAACAATCCTTCGGATAATTTTGATTCACATGGTCATGTCTGGGTTGTAAATAGAAAAGCAGAACTACCATATGCAATTGCAATAGCAAATCATGATAATGACAATTTTGACGATCTGGCGGAATTGCTGGGATTAGATAGTAAGGACTACACTGACTGGGCTCATACCTCCGACTCCTCTGCAATAAAATGCAAGGAATACAAAATACCTAACACCATATATTACCAACATGGGCAGCTTAAGCTGCACGATCATGTTTTCTCCAATATAATTAACATATGGCGCAATCAGAATCTTCAGCAAGCCGATCTTGATCGTGAAAGCAAATTCCATGTTATATGGCAGGAGAATGTCGCGGATAACGCTATTTCAGAAGCATTAGGCAATCCATATTTATATCAATATATTTTCACCGGGCATGGAGCGCTGGATGGTATAATTAACTCATACAAGAGTGAAGGTATAATGCCGGGGAGATATACCAAATATGGCATAAATTTGTTGCGATTAAATGCGTGTGGAAGTGCAGACAAAGGACTTGTTGCTTCAAAGGGGATATTTTATAAGTATAACGAGTGGGAATGGAACGTTGCTGTTCGGGGTAAATTTGTTGGATATGCCGGAGAGATAAACACTTTCACTGAAGTTCTTGGTTGGCGCATAACTTTGGGCAAGAACAGGAAAGGATATTGATGACAACACGCATGTTTAAAGGTTTTTTTGGGGGTGATTTCGTTTTTCGTGGCTGCAGGCTATGTGCCGTTGTTAGCCTTGTATTGCTTCTGGTCGGAATTTTCATATCCCCCTTAACGCGCTCAAAAGAAACAGAAACTAAAAACATTATTAGGCAAGTATACGCACTTGTCGAATACGTCGCATTTGCCAATGGACTCAGTTCGGAAGATCTTCTATCAGCACAATCGGAAACCAATACCCCTGCATTATTCTTGGAAAGCATTACTAGGCAAGCTCTTTCTGAAGGTCTCGCTCCGCCTTCCTTAAAGAACGGGACAATAACTGACCGGTGGGGAAGGCAGCTTAATGTCGCATGGCGTTACAGTCTAGCCGAGAATGGTGATGCCAAGAGATTGTCACAGTATCCCTCGATATTTGTTGTCTGGTCTTCAGGAAATAACGGGATAAACGAGTTCGGGGATGGAGATGATGTGAGTTTGCCGCCTCACATGTTTAGCTGTAACCATGTTGCAGATTGAAGTAACATCACAAGCACACCAATCTAATACATTGGAGCGCGAAGATGCACTTTATAATCACTGATCGCCAACATAAAGACACCGCCATCACCTATGGCGGCGACACACCCGCCATCGCGCTTACCTACGCCTACACGTCCGACAACCGTGATGAGGGCTACACCATCACACTGCCCAACGGCATGCTCCTCTCCCGTACCGTCATCCACGACCCCTACCGACGCAGTCTGGTAAAAGCCATCACCAACAGCGCCAGCGGTGTGCCGCACAAACCGCTGGCCTACACCTACGACCTCCTCAACCGCGTCACGTCACGAAACGCCGACACCTTTGATTACAACGCCCGCTCCGAGGTCACTTCCGCCATCATCCAGCCCGCCCACACCAACCGCTACGCCTTCGACAACATAGGCAGTGCGCCAAGCGAAGCTCGGCGCTTCTTGCGGGGTGGAAGTCCCCGCCGAGTAAGGACCAGCCATCCACTCGTACCGAGTGTTGGCACTATGGAAGAGGAGTCGAATCCGAATGAAGTAGTGTAAGCGTACACAGGGAACTTCGCAGGCCGCAGGGAGGATGCACCCTCCCGAAGCGGTTCAGCCCCGTTAATTGATCATGCGCAGGGCGACATGTTTGCCTACATGGAAGCCAGCAACAAGAACGCGCAACTGGCTTGCGTCCGGTGACTGCGCCGGGGTCTACGGCGCGCGGCATGTGGAGAGAGAAGCGAACGGGAACTTGGGAGACCCGTCGCCGTCCGCGTCCGCGAGGGCGCGGTAGCGACCGCCGAGCCGAAGGGGAAGGCGGCGCGACGCGGCGGCGGGAGTCAGACCGCCCCATAGTACTCCGAGACGGGCGAGCCGATCACACGGGGAAGGGGGCGGCGGGGCTGCGAAGCCCGCAAAGGAAACAGGAAAGATGGACACGACAGGCTGTCAAACACTGCAAACCTCACTGCGGGGAATAGCGGATCGGGCGCGACGCGACCCGAAGGCGCGATTCCGCGACGTGTACAGGCTGCTCAACGAGGCGAACCTGCGCGAATGCTTTCGGGCGTTGCGAAGGGACGCCGCGCCGGGGATTGACCGGGTGACGTTCGACGACTACGAACGCGACCTCGACGCCAACCTCGCGGCGTTGGTCGAGCGGCTCAAGCACAAGCGGTACCACGCCCGACTGGTGCGCAGGGTGAACATTCCAAAGGGGGGCGGGAAACTGCGTCCCCTCGGAATCCCTGTGCTGGAGGACAAACTTCTGCAAATGGCCGTGGCGAAGGTGCTAACGGCGATCTACGAAGAGGACTTCCTGCCGGCGAGCCGGGGCTACCGTCCCGGCGGCGACGCCCGCGAGGCCAGCCGCGAATGGGCGGCGAGGCTCGGCGGGGGGAGCTATGCGTGGGTGGTCGATGCGGACATCAAGGGCTTCTTCGAGCACGTCGATCACGACTGGATGCTCAGGATGCTGGAGCTTCGCATCGACGACAAGCCGTTTCTGCGGCTGGTGCGCAAATGGCTCAAGGCGGGGGTGCTCGAAACGGACGGACGGGTGCTGCATCCGACGGAGGGGACGCCCCAAGGCGGGGTGGTCTCGCCGGTGCTGGCGAACGTCTACCTGCACTACGCGCTGGATCTCTGGTTCGACCGCGTGGTCAGGAGGACGACGCCGGGCCGATGCGTGATGCTGCGCTACGCCGACGACTTCGTGGTCGCCTTCGAGCGGCGCGAGGACGCGGAACGCTTCCTTGGGGAACTGCCCGGGCGACTGGGCAAGTTCGGCCTGGAGCTGTCGGGGGAGAAGACGCGGCTGGTGCGCTTCGAGCGGGGCAACCCGTCGGGCGACAACGGCGGCTTCGACTTCCTGGGGTTCCAGTACCACTGGGAGCGTACGCGAAACGGACGCTGGAAGGTGCAGCGCCGGACGGCTCCGAGCCGTCTCCGGCGGTCGGTGGAACGCTTCGCCGAGTGGATCAAGGCCAACCGGGGCGAACGCCTGCCCGTTCTCATGGAACGGCTGGGGCGCAAGCTCGCGGGGTACTGGCAGTACTACGGCGTGACGGGCAACGGGCGCAGCCTGTGCAAGTTCTGGAGGCAGGTGGTGGCTGGGCTCTACAAGTGGCTCAACCGCAGAAGCCAGAAGCGGGGCTTGACCTGGGTCCGTCTCAATGCGATCCTCAAGCGCCACGGGGTGCCGGGACCGCGGATCACCGAGAGCGGGCAGATGCTGTTTTCCTTCATGGGGGCGCGTTGAAGACCGAGTGCAAAGCGAGCAGTCCCGAAGAGCCCGGTGCGGGAATTCCGCACGCCGGGATCCGTGCGGGGGGCGCCCGGCAACGGGCGTCCCTACCGCGATACTTGCTGACCAACGGCGTTTGGTCTTACACGTGGGACTGCGAGAATCGGCTTGCCACGGCGTCCTCAAACAACGTTTGCGTTGTTTCCAACGCCTACGACTACCTTTCCCGCCGCGTCCTGAAGGCCACGCCCGAGGCGGTTCACGCCTTCGTCTACGACGGCTGGAACTTGATCCACGAAACCGTGACGGCAGTCAACGGCGACGTTTCGGAAATCCAGTACTTCTGGGGGCCCGACCTCTCCGGCACGCTCCAAGGCGCGGGCGGCGTCGGCGGCTTGCTGGCCGTTTCCATCAACGGGCAGTTCTACCTGCCTTGCGTTGACAACAACGGCAACATCACCGCCTATGTTGGAGAAACTGGCTCTGTCGTGGCAGAGTATGTCTATGACGCCTATGGAGGCGCCATTGCCCAAACCGGAAGCATGGCAGATGCCTTCCGCCATCGTTTCAGCACAAAATACTACGACGTAGAAACGGGGCTTTACTACTACGGACGCCGGTTCTACTCGCCAACGCTCCACCGCTGGCTCAACCGTGATCCGATCCAAGAACAAGGAGGGGCGAATCTGTATGCGTTTTGCAGAAATGATGGAGTGAACGCCGTGGATTTGCTGGGGCTTGCCTTGTATGCCTTTGATGGAACCTGGAATGACAAGGACAAAATGAAGCGTCCGACCAATGTCGCCAAGCTATATGAAGCTTACCAGAATCCAAGCAAAGTATACATGAAAGGAATTGGAACAGCCTCCTTGACAAGGGTGATCGGCGGCATAACGGGCGCTGGTGGTAAAAGCCGAGTTCATGCTATGTATCGTAGGCTTGTGAAATTTTACAATACACCTGATTCAACTGGCGAAAATCAAAAAATTGATGTCATCGGCTTCAGTCGTGGCGCAGCGCTTGCGCGCGATTTCGTGAACTACATCAACGAGCAAGGCGGCGTGCCCAGAACGACGAAAAACGGCAAGGAAATTGTTTGCCCCGTGACGATTCGCTTCCTGGGCCTTTTTGACACGGTGGCCTCCTTTGGGATACCCGGAAATGGCGTAAACCTCGGATACGATCTCTCCATCCCCGGCAACGTGGAACAGGTTCGCCATGCGATTGCCCAAGATGAATATCGCGGCATGTTCCCCCTCTCGCCCGTTTTGGATCCGGACGGGACCGGTGTCGATCCAAGAATCGTTGAACGTCCCTTCCGGGGCTCGCATTCTGATATCGGCGGAGGATATGACGTTGGAGACCGATCGAATTTCGCCTTGAACTGGATGTATCACGAGGCCATCCGAGTGGGCGTGCCCTTTGGGCCGCTCAATCCCGAAGACATCGGCGCAAGCGATCCGGTCATGCACGACACCGGAGGCACGGGGCCCCGGGACATCGATTACCCATAAGGACCAGCAAACGAGGAGATTGCCATGAAGAGAAAGCCAATCCGTATTTTTCCATCAGCAACGGTTTCGATTATGATGTCGGCGCTTGGGGGATGCATGACACGGGACTATGCGGTCGGAATAAGAAACAGAACCGAAAAGATGATACATGAAGCCAGTGTGTCATACGATGGGTTCCAGTCGGTTGGAGGTACAATTGGGGCAGGTCGCGCTTCCGTACACCATTCTCCAGAAGTCCCCATACCCAAGGTTGCACAAGTCGAATGGCAAACAGAAGACGGTGTTTTTCATCGGCGGAATGTCGAGGTTAAAAAACATATGCCAAGAGGTTTTGGCGTGTATTGGTATTTGATGTTTGAAATCACGGACGGGGAGGTTGTTCTTCGCTTTTTGGAAGACAGGGGGCAATAAAGATGTGAAGTACGGAGCCTCGGGACACCCATTGTCCATAAGGATCAGCAAATGAGGAGTTGTGGGAACTCGTTCAGTTGAAAACAAGCAGGAAAGCCGTAGCAAAGGAGATGTTGTGACTATGCGTTGGATCAGTTTGATCGGAATGGTTTTTTGTTCTTTGGGATGTGCCCAGACTTCGTCAAAACCTGAAATGCAGACAGGGTTTGTACGTTATGCCATTGACTTTCATGTTGAAGATTTAGAATCGGATAAGTTCCCCGAAGTGATTACGTTGTCGGAGGAGGTGTACACAATGGCACTGCAATGTAAAAGCGAAGATCCTGGGTTGTTCGGGTTGGCTGTTGCGCTCATCCTGTCAAAATACCATCATTTCTACCTCGCTACTTTTAGGCAGGGATATGGATTGATTGACCCTTCGGATTTTGAATCTGGAGAATATCTGAAGGAAGGGAACACCCGATATTTTCTTGTACGAGAATTTTTAGACACGACGGGATGTCACCCTGTTATTGACGACGCGTCTTCTGCATCGGCAAATGCGTGGTTTCTGAGCCACTGCGACATGGGGAAAAGCGAACATCTGGCATTAAGAAATGCTTGGTTGAAGAGTCGAAACGAACGTAAAGCGGTTCTGGATAAATGGCTTGATGCCCACCCGGATTATCCCAAGAATGCCTTTGAAGTCGATTTTCATTCTCCTTGGTGAATTTCTGGACAATCATACTGATAGGAATGCGCATCCCCGACTTGCGCACGGTCGTGTCGTCGACGCCGAAGACCAGCGGACGCTCCGGGGGCACGGCGGCGCCGACCTCCTCCAGCGCCTTGTCGAGCAACGCTCCCGCATCGACCCGGTCACGGCTGTAGAGGCGGTATTCCGCCGTCCAGTCCGAGTCGGCCCGCCCGCCGAGGCAGACGAGGTTCGAGAGCGTCGCCCGGTCCGGCAGGAGCAGCGCCGAGATCAGGTGCGACCGGAGCCTTCCGGCGGCGGCCGGCCGTGAAGTGGCGCCGCAATCCCCGAGCAGCGCCTCGAACGCGCTCTTCAGCGGCGTCCCGTTTTTTTTTCCACGTCCACGGGGTTGGGCGGCGCATCGGGGCGCGAGAGGATGATGTTGGCCTTGTCGGCCACGATCCACTCGACATGCTCCCCTTTCCGTATCTCCAGCGCATGCGCCAGAGCCGAGGGTATCGTCGCGTAGAACTGCTCGCTGCCCTTGCGGGCGATGTGCTGAACCTTGGTCTTGTATCCCATGTCGCTCTCCTGATTGGGGGTGATGCCCGTATCATAGTTGATCCACTATGATAAAAGCAACAGGAAAAGCGAGCGTTTCAACACGTTGATGGCTTCGCCGCATCAAAACCCATGGAAAATCATAGTAGAAGGCCAAACTCCAGTCACGGGTTGGAAAACTCGTGCCCCTGTTTTGCAGCATGAATTGTGGCCGGGTTAGTATCCAAACGCCAGCCTTGATGCGCCGGGGAATCGACAACAGGCAGGTTCAACCGTTCAGCCGCCGGCGAAGCGCCGTCCATCCCGGCAGCCGCCGGTCCATCAACGCCCGGAAATCGGGCCCGTGCCCGTGGATTTCGAGGTGCGTCAATTCGTGGACGACGACGTACTCGATCCGCTCGCGATCCATCCGGGCGAGTTCCGTGTTGAAGGTGATCCGCCGGCGCCGGGAATTGCACGACCCCCACCGGGTCTTCATGTTGCGGAACGTCCAGGTCACATCCGGCTCGCCCAGGCGGGCGGTCCACTCCGCCATCAGCTCGCCGACAAGCCCGGCCAGCGCGGCCAGGCCATCCGCGTCCAACGGCGGCCGGGGCGCTGCGGCCGCAGCCAGGATCCGCTCCCTCGTGCGGACGACCCACCCCCATTGGGGAACGAGGAACGCCTCGGCCTCCGCGAGCGTCCCCCGCCGCTTCGGCAGGGAAAGACGGACATCCCCGTCGCGCTTGATGCGGATGCCGATCCATCGGACCGGCCGCCGCTCGACCGCGACGGGGATGCCGCCCACGATGTTCTGCCCGTATCGAAGCACGACGGCTTCCGGACAATCCATCTACGCCTCGACGATCTTGGCGCCGGGGGCGTTCTTCCTGACGGAGGCGATGCCGGCGAGGGCGGAACGCTTCGTCGCGTAGGCCTCGCTCGCGGCGATGACCTGGCCATTCTTCGCCTTCAGGCGGAAGCGGGTCTTCCCGGCCTTGTCCGTGTACAGCTCGAACTTCGGATTCGCGATCTTCGCGGCGCCCGCGACGGTCTGGTCCTCGATCTCCGCGACGGGCGCGTTCGCCTGAACGCTCGCGATGCCGCCCTTCAATGACTTCGGCGAAGCGTAGACCTGGGAGGTGGCGATCACCTGTCCATTGGTCGACAGCAGGTTGAATTGCTGGCCTTTCCCGGCCTTTTTCACTTGGAACTTACCCATCTTGGATGTCCTTTGTTTTGGAGTTGCCTTGTGGTGGTTGCCCTGACAAGGGGGCGATCCCCTTGTTTCACCGTTGCATTCTACTCCGTCGCACGATATTCCGCAAGTCCGAATTGTCCCTGCAACATGCAGGGGGAAAGCAACATGCAGGGGGGGTGCCCCGGACGGGCGGTCCGGGAGGAGGTGGTGGCGGCGGGAAGAGGGCCTGCGGCCACCCCGTTTCCCGCGTCTTACCGGGCCGGTTTCCGGGGGCTTCCGCCGGGTTTCCGGGCACCCCGGGTGCTCCGGGTGCCGGTCTTCGACGGGCGCGGGCATCGGAGGGTGGCGGCGCGGGCGTGGCCGTCGAGACATTCCACGGCGCCGAAGGCCTCGATCACGGGGAGGGTTTCCTCCAGGTCGGCCCGGGTGAACTCGATGAGGCTGGTCCGGCGCATGAAGTCGCCCACGGTGAGGCCGGAGAACATGTGCGCGGCGCCGCCGGTGGGCAGCACGTGGCTGGGACCGGCCACGAAGTCGCCGGCCGATTCGGGCGTCCAGTGGCCAAGGAAGATGGCTCCGGCGGAGGTCACCTGCGAAGCGAGCGCCTTCGGGCGCGCCACGGACAATTCGAGGTGTTCGGGGGCGAACGCGTTCACGAGGTCCACCGCCTGGACGAGGTCCGGCACCACGACGAGGAGGACGCCGCCTTCGTCCATCGTCTGGCGCACGCGCGAGGCGCGGGAAAGGGTTTTCGACTGTTCGTCGAGCTGTTCGGACACGGCCTGGGCGAGTTCGGCGGAATCGGTCGCCAGGAGGGCCTTTTCGTTGCCGGTGCCGTGCTCGATCTGCGAAAGGAGGTCCGCCGCCACCCATTCGGGGCGGGCGGAGGAATCGGCCAGCACCGCGATTTCGCTGGGGCCGGCCACGAGGTCGAGCGCGACGGAGCCGTACACCTGCCGTTTCGCGGCGGTGACGTATGCGCCGCCCGGGCCGACGATCTTGCGCACGGGGCGGATCACCCCCGCGCCGTAGGCCATCATGCCGATCGCCTGGATGCCGCCCACGCGGTAGATTTCGGTGGCTCCGGCCACCTGGAGCGCATGGAGAAGCGCGGGGTTCACCGACTTGTCGGCGGCGCACGGGGTGCAGGCGACGATCTCGCGCACGCCGGCGACCTTGGCGAGGGTCACGGTCATCAGCGCGGTCGAGACGAGGGGCGTCACGCCGCCGGGGATGTAGGCGCCCACGCGGTCGAGGGGGGAGAACTGCTCGCCCAGCATGCCGCCGCAGGGGGTTTTGATCGACCAGTCGCGGGGGAGTCCCGCCCTGGCGAAGCGCACGATGCGGCGGTGGGCCTCGCGCACGGCGCGCCGCAGCGAGGCGGGGACGGCGGAGGCGGCGGAGGCGGCCTCCGCCTCGCCCACGCGAAGCTCGTGTGCGGCGAGGGGGGCGCGGTCGAAGGCGGCGATGGCCTCCAGCAAGGCGGGCTCGCCCTTCTCGCGGATCCTCTCGAGCACGGCGGCGGCGGCGGTCTCCGCCTTGGGATCGAAGGCGGGGCGGCGGAGGAAGTCCTCCACGATACGACAAGGGCGGTTCGCGGACCAGGTGACGATCTTCACGGGCATGACGGGTACCGGATGGGGAGGGAGGGACTGCCAAGGGGATGGACGGGATGAAGACACGGTAGCAAAAAAGGGAACGCGGCGCAACGGCGCCGATCGCGGAGACGCGGCCCGCCCGGCATGGAGAAGAGACCGGACGAACCCGCATGGCGCATGCGCCCGTCGCGACCCCGTGCGCATGGCTGCCCCCAAACAGGCCGTCCTTCTTTTTTTTGAAAATTCCGCTGGACATTCGGTGTCAAAGAATGTTGAATGATGTCACAAAAGGTCAAACCGTGGACATGGAACGCGATAGTGTTGGGCAACCGATTGCCGGCGCGGCTTTTATGAGCAGCGTGACGCATTCGCTGGATCCCAGGCGCCGTCTCACGATCCCTGCCGGGTGGCGCGATGTGATGGGCGGGCCGCGCTATGTCTACGTGATGCCCGACCCGGTTTTGAGGTGTCTCAACCTTCTTCCGGTGAACGTGTTGTCCGAGATGCTCCCGAAACCGAAGGACGTGGGGCTTTTCAACAGCGGTGTCGATGCGGCCTTCGCGGCGCTTTCAAAGCATGCGGAACATCTTCCGCTGGACGTGCAGGGACGCATCCGCATCCGGGATGGCCTTTTGGACTGGGCAGGATTGCACGACAAGGTCGTGCTCGTGGGCATGAACTTCAAGATCCAGCTCTGGGCGCCGGAGAACTACCCCGGCTCCGAAGGCGTGGATCAGGCGGAACTGGCCGCCGCATTGAAGGCCCTGGGCATCTAGCCATTCGAAAGGGCATCGGACATTCGGTTTTGGGTTTGATTTTGGTTTCCCCGCGCATGCGCGGGTGCGAGGCGACAGGTGGAAGCGAGGCGATGGGCGAGCATGTGACAGTGTTGTTGCGGGAGACGGTGGACAGTCTGGCGGTATCGCCGGGCGGTTCGTACGTCGATGCGACCCTGGGCGGCGGCGGCCATGCGGAAGAGATCCTCCGCCGCGCCGGCGAGGGCGCCCGCTTGCTCGGAATCGACCGCGACCCCTTCGCCCTGGCAGCGGCGGGAAAGCGGCTTGCCCCCTTTGGAGAGCGTTTCACGCCCGCCCGCGGCAACCACGCGGAGTTGCGCGAGATTGCGGCGTCGCACGGCTTCGACGCGGTCGATGGCGTCGTGATGGACCTGGGCGTCTCCTCCTTCCAGCTCGACCAGGCGGAGCGGGGCTTCAGCTTCCGCGAGGACGGCCCGCTGGACATGCGCATGGATCCCACCTGCGGGGAGACCGCGGCGGAGCTGCTGGCCCGGCTGGACGAGGACGAACTGGCCGGCCTGCTCCGTCGCTACGGCGAAGAGCCGAACGCCCGGCGCATCGCGCGCATGATCAAGCGCGAAGGCGAAACCAGGCCCTTCGAGACCACGGCGCAGCTGGCGGAGCGGGTCGAGCGGCTGACGGGGCGCCGCACGGGCCGGCATCCCGCCACCCGCACCTTCCAGGCGCTCCGCATGGCGGTGAACGCCGAACTTCCCGCGCTCGAGCGCGCGCTGGAGGGGGCGCTCGCGATCCTCAAGCCGGGCGGGCGGCTTGCCGTGATCAGCTTCGAAAGCTTGGGCGACCGGATCGTCAAGCGGTTCTTCGCCGCCCACGTGGGCGCGGAGAAATCGCTCCCGCAGGGCGGTTCCCGCTGGGAGGGCTCCCTTCCCGCCGCCGCCTGGGTCCTTCGCCGCCCCCTTGTCCCGTCCGAAGCCGAACTCGCGGCCAACCCCCGCGCCCGCTCGGCGAAGCTCCGGGCGATCCGCCGTCTCCCCGATGGCGAAACCGCCTTCCACGCTCTTTCTTCATCGTCCGCTCCAACCCGTTTGGATTCCCCTTCCCCCCTGATGGAGGACACCCCATGATTCGTCAACGCAGCCATTTTCCCACCTCCTCCCCCGCTTCCGGCCGGAAGCTCCGCAACCGCCGGAACCGCCGCCAGTTCGCGGTGGTCCTCAATCGCCCGGCCAAGGTCATGGCCGTGCTCGGCATCCTGGTAATCGCCCTGGTGATGGTCCTGTGCCGGATGCACAACAAGAGCCAGAGCCTGGGGCGCCAGATCGCGGAGCTCGAGGCGCAGAAGCGCCAGCTGGAGATCGAATGCAGCCGCGAACGCCTGAACTGGGCCGCGATGATTTCGCCGGACAAGCTCCACAGCGCCATGCTCCGCCACGGCATCGAGATGGAACTCCCGCGTTCCGAGCAGGTGGCGCGCCTCGCGATAGACGAGACGAAGCCGATCGAATACCTCCCCAACGAGTGGGCCGTCTTCCGTGCCGAGAACGCGCATTGAGCCCCGTCGCGCACGCGTTCCGCCCCGCCCGGCCCCCTAGGTGCCAGGGATAGGACTCCACGCCATGGCGGACTCCTCCGGCGAATCTTGGATCTACATCATAGGCGCCGGCCTCTTCCTGTGGATGGCCGCCATGGGGTGGCGCGTCTGCTACCTCCACCTGTCGGAGGGGAAGACGCGGTCCTACCGGTTCACGACGATCCTCCCGGCGCCGCGCGGGCAGATCTACGACAGCGTGAACCACGAGCTCCCGCTGGCGGGGAACCTCGCGGCGTGGGACGTGGCGATCGACTACAAGAACCTCCCCCCCGAAGGGCCCGGGCGCGGCAAGATCGCCGGAATCCTGGCCGACGCGATGGACATGGATGCCGACGTGGTGCTGGATTACTTCCGGCGCGCCTGTGCGAGGGGGAATCGCGGCCTGCCGTTGGGCCGCACGCTCAACCCGGAGGTCGAGACGCTCGCCCGTTCCAAGGGGCCGCTCTTCCGGTACGTCAGCACGACCCGCACCTACGTGCGCCACTACCCGCAGAACGAGCGCCTTTGCCAGACGCTCGGATACGTGGACAAGGACGGCAACGGCGCCATGGGGCTCGAACGCGCCCTCGACGCCTACCTTCGCGGCGCCGAGGGCCGCATCGTCGGAACCCGCGACGCGTTCGGAAACGAGATCCGCCACCTCCGCAGTTCGGCGATCGCCCCCGAGCCGGGCGCCGACGTCTTCCTCACCATCGACTCGCGCATCCAGTACGCCGCGGAGACCGAGCTCCGGAACGCGATGGAGCAGCATCACGCGACGGGGGCCTGGGCGGTCGTGCAGCGCGTCCCGACCGGCGAACTCCTCGCCATCGCCTCGATGCCGGACTTCGACCTGAACCGCTACGCCGACTGCGACCGCGACTGCTGGCGCAACAAGTCCGTCATCTCGATGTACGAGCCCGGCTCGACGATGAAGACCCTCACCGTCGCCGCCGCCCTGAACGAACGGATCGTCACGCCGGACACCGTGATCGATGTCGGCCAGGGCCCGTGGTATTACGGGGGCTTCTACCTGCGCGACCATTCGGACGGGCCGATCACCGTCTCCACGATCATCAAGAAATCCAGCAACAAGGGCACGGCCATGATCGCGCTGCGCCTTGGCAACGAGCGCCTCGAAGGCTACCTGCGCGCCCTGGGCTTCGGCTCGAAGGTGGGCATCGGGCTCCCTGCGGAATCGCCGGGCAGCCTCGACCGGCACCAGGCGTGGGACAAGGTGCGCCCCACCCGCATCGCCATCGGCCAGGGGATCGCGGTCACCGCCCTGCAAATGGCCAACCTCTACGCCACCCTCGGCAACGGCGGGACGATGATGAAGCCCTTCCTCGTGGAGCGCGTGGTCGCGGCGGACGGGACGGTCCTCGAGGAGAACCGCCCCACGGTCATGGGGCGCCCCTTCCGTCCGGACACGGCCGCGAAGATGCGCGACATGCTCGTGAGCGTCACGGAGGCGGGCGGCACGGCGGGCCGCCACACGGCGGTGCAGGGCTTCCGCGTGGCCGGGAAGACCGGCACCGCGCAGATTCCCGGCATCGGAGGCTATTCGCAGACCGACTACTGGGCCACCTTCGTCGGATTCGCGCCCGCCGAGCGGCCCGAAGTCGCCATCGTCGTGGTCGTGGAACGCCCCAAGCCCCTCCATTCCGGCGGCGTGGTCGCCGCGCCCGTTTTCAGCCGCATTGCCACCGCATCCCTCCAATACCTGGGCGTAACCCCGCCCGAGGCGGACGATACGGAGGCATCCAGGGAAAGGCCCTTCCAATGAAACTTGCCACCCTCCTCGAAGGCGTCGAGACGCTCGAGCGCCTGGCCCCGGATTCGCTCGACATCGCCTCCGTGCAGTGCGATTCGCGGAAGGTGCGCCCCGGCGACCTCTTCGTGGCCGTGCGCGGCGAGCGGGACGACGGCCTCCACTACCTCCCGCAGGCCCTCGAGCGCGGCGCCGCCGCCATCGTCAGCGAACTGCCCGGCGCCTCGGCCCCCGCCGTGGCGGCGGGCCGCTGGATCCGCGTGGAAGACGCCCGGAGCGCCCTCGCCCGACTCGCCGCCGCCGCCGCGGGCCATCCGGCCGACACGCTCGCCGTGCACGCCGTGACCGGCACGAACGGCAAGACGACCACCTGCTGGCTCCTCCGCGACATGCTGCGCGCCGCCGGACGCACCCCAGGGCTGTCGACAACCGTGATGTGCGCCTACGCCGACCGCGAAATCGCCTCCTCCCGCACCACGCCCGACGCCTGCGAGATGCAGGCCACCCTCAAGGCCATGCTCGACGCCGGCTGCGATTCCGCCGTGGTCGAAGCCTCCTCCCACGGCATCCTCCAGCACCGCGTCGGCGCCATGCGCCTCGCCTCCGCCGCCTTCACGAACCTCTCGCGCGACCACCTGGACTACCATCGCGACTTCGAGAGCTACTACCGCGCCAAGCGCGGGCTCTTCGAACAGCTCGCCGCCACGAACCCCGGCCATGGCGTGGCCGTCGTGAACGGCGACGACCCCTATGGACGCCGCCTCGCCGACGAGATGGCGGCCGCCGGCCTGCGCGTGGAGACCTTCGGGTTCGGCCCCGGTAACCGCTGGCGCGCCGAGGAGGTCGCGCCCGACGCCACGGGATCGGACTTCCTCATGATCACCCCCGAAGGACGCCTCCCCATCCGCGTGCGCCTGCTGGGCCGCCACAACATCGCGAACATGCTCTGCGCCGCCGCCATTTCCGCGGCGGCGGGCGGCGTGCCGATCGACGTCGTCGTGCGCGTGCTGCAGGACGCCACGCCCCGCTGGGGGCGGCTCGAGGTGGTTCCCACGCCCCTGCCCGCCACTTTCTTCGTGGACTACGCCCACACCGACGACGCCCTCGGGAAGGTGCTCGCCGCGCTCCGGGAAATCACGCGAGGCCGGCTGATCTGCGTCTTCGGATGCGGCGGCGACCGCGACCGCGCGAAACGCCCCAAGATGGGCGCCGCGGCCGGGACGCTCGCCGACCACTCCATCGTCACGTCGGACAACCCCCGCACGGAAGATCCGGACGCCATCATCCGTGAAATCGAAGCGGGCTTCCCACCCGGCGCCTCCTACGAAATCGAAGCCGACCGCGCCGCCGCCATCCGTCGCGCCATCCAGATCAGCCGCGAGGGCGACGTCGTGCTCGTCGCCGGAAAGGGCCACGAGACCTATCAGGAATTCGCCAGCCGCACCATCCCCTTCGACGACCGCGAGCAACTCCGGACCCTCGCCGCTTCTGCAGACCCGAAAAGCCAGCCATAGGGCGCGAGACGCGAGACAAGCGACGCGAGAGGCTTCTTGTCTCGCGTCTTTTGCCGCCGTTCGGGGCCTGTTTCCGCCCCCGGAAAATGCTTTTCCCGCTCCCCCCTTCCATCCTACAATGCCCGCCGACAAGGGAGCCCGTCATGAAGAAACAGAACTGGAGCCGAATCCTCGCCGCGTTGTCCCTCGCCTTCGCGGCCACCGCCTTCGCCGTCCCCATCGGGGTGACGGTGAACAGCGTCCATCTCAACGACGACGCCTCGATCGACGACCCGAACTGGACGTACAACTCGCTAACCGGCGTCCTCAGGTTTCACGGGTCGGGCAGCTTCATGGTCTCCGGCACCAACACGGCGGGCAAGGCGCGCATCGTCATCCCGAACGGCGTCACGAACACGGTCAGGATCTGGAACCTGAACCTCCAGACGCCCGGCGACGGCCAGTGCATCTTCGCGCTGGAGGCGAACGCCTCCGTCTCGCTCATCCTCAAGGGCACGAACACGCTGGCCTCGGGGAAGGATCGCGCCGGCATCGAAGTCCCGGCGAGCGCGTCGCTCTCGATCGCCCGTTCATCGGCCGACCCGGTGGACAGGCTGATCGCCACGGGCGGCGACAACGGCGCGGGCATCGGCGGCGGCAAGAACGGCGACGGCGGCACGGTGATCGTCAACAGCAGCATAGTCGAAGCCACCGGCGGCGGCAACGGCGCGGGCATCGGCGGCGGCGGCAACGGCAAAGGCGGCGCACTGACCATCAACGGCGGCACGGTCACGGCCACCGGCGGCAGCAACGGTGCGGGCGTCGGCGGCGGCAACGGAGGCAAAGGCGGCAACACGAGCCTCACCGGCGGCACGCTCTTCGCGCAAGGCAAAAGCGGCGGCGCCGATATCGGGAAGGGCTCCGGAGCCACAACCTCCGGCGCAAACACCTTCACCGGCGGCGCCATCCACCTGGCGAACAACAGCATCACCACCACCCCCACGGACGGCGCGAACCGCGTCTGGCGCATGACGGTGACGAACCTCACGCCCTACGCCTCGATCGTCGTCACCGGCCTCGCCCCCTACGGCATGAACGACCTCGCGGCCGACAGCGCCGGCAAGCTCCACCTCTGGCTGCCCAATGGCGGCTACAGCTTCACGGCGGGCGGCGGAAGCTACGCCGCAACCATCGACGATGCGAACGCCACGGCGGCTTTGTCGGCGATGGCGCCGCCGTCCGCAGGCGCGTACCTCACCTTCTCCAGCGCAAACGCCTTCACGATCAATCCGCAGCAAAAGACGTGGAACGGGACGCTGTACTGGTCCACCGACACGACGTTCTGGTCCGTCTTCACCGCCAGCGGCGCCACCGCCGCACCCGACAACGGCGCCGGGGAGTACAAGCTCCACCTCTGCGGATCAGGAAACACGTACATCACCGGCAGTTCCACGTCATATCCCTGGCTCATCACCGCCGGCAACCCGGTCGCCTGCTCCGGCAACATCGAAACCCTGCTCGACCATGCGACGGTGGCGGCCGGCGAGCATCCGACAATGGCGTCCTGCTGCTTCGCGTACCTCTTCAGGGACTGCGCGGCGCTCGCCAGCACGCCGTCGCTCCCGGCCACGACCCTGGCCAACCACTGCTACTACAACCTGTTCAACGGCTGCACGAGCCTGACGAGCGCGCCGGAACTGCCGGCCACGATACTGCCCGAAAGGTGCTACAACGGCATGTTCAACGGCTGCACGAGCCTGACGCAGGCACCGGTATTGCGCGCCACGAATCTGGCTGAATCCTGCTACGGCTACATGTTCCACAAATGCTCCGGCCTGACGAGCGCGCCGGCACTGCCCGCCACCACGCTGGCCGACTACTGCTACCACCGCATGTTCTACGGCTGCACGGGGCTGACGAGCGCGCCGGCACTGCCCGCCACCACGCTGGCACCCTACTGCTACAACCGCATGTTCTACGACTGCATCGGCCTGACGAGCGCGCCAACGCTGCCGGCCACCACGCTGGCCGAAAGGTGCTACGAGTACATGTTCCGCGGTTGCACGGGGCTGACGCAAGCCCCGGCGCTCCCGGCCACGAATCTGGCCGACTACTGCTACGCCAACATGTTCAACCGATGCACGGGACTGACCCGCGCACCGGCGCTCCCGGCCGCCACGCTGGCCGAACGATGCTACAACGGCATGTTCACCTCCTGCACGGGGCTGACGAACACGCCAACGCTGCCCGCCACGACGCTGGCGCCCTACTGCTACTACTACATGTTCCAAAGCTGCACGGGACTGAAGCGCCTGCCGGAGCTGCCGGCCGTGAATCTGGCCGAATACTGCTACGGCAGCATGTTCTACAAATGCTCCGGCATCAAGCTGAACGCCGACGGCCCCGGCATGGCGTGGAAGATCCCGGGCGACGCCGTGGCGGCAACGAATTGGAGCCTCAACATGCTCGCCGACACGAGCGGCACCTTCACCGGCGACCCGGCGATCGGCACCACGTACCACCTCGCGTCCGGCCTTCCCGCCACGCCGGTCTTCGCCACGGACGGAACGGGATTCGCCATCGGCGACGGCACGGCCACCCTCGCGATCGTCAACGCCGAAAGCGGCCTCTGGTACACGCTCTACTGGGCGGACTCGCTCGGCGCAATCGACTGGCATAAAGCCGGGAGCCTCCGCGCGACCGGCAGCGAACTCGCTTTCACGACACCCCTCGACACGGCAACCGTCCCGCGCCGCTTCTACAGGATTGTGCCCAGCCTCATCCAGCCGTAGAAGGGGAGGGCAAGAGACGTGAGACGCAAAAACCCCTTGCCTCTCGCCCTGCGAACGGCCATACTGGGACGCAAACAGGCAATGGAAAAGACTCTGCATGAACCTGCGCGCAAGCTCCCGGTTTCGGGCGCGTTCGATGTCGTGATCGCCGGCGGCGGCATCGCCGGGGTGGCGGCGGCCGTGGCGGCGGCGCGGACCGGCGCATCGGTCGGCCTGCTGGAAAAGGAACTGGGCCTGGGCGGCCTCGCCACGCTGGGCAATGTGACGGTCTGGCTGCCGCTCTGCGACGGGCGCGGCCGTCAGGTCATCGGCGGCATCGCCGAGGAGCTGCTGCGGCTCTCGGTGCGCGGCCTGAGCCAGCCCAATCCGGAGGCCGGGTTCGCCGGCGTCCCGCCCTGCTGGGAACCGGGCGGCGATCCCGCGGCACGCCGGACAACCCGTTTCATCACAAAGTTCAATCCGGCCGCCTACCTGCTGGACCTGGAATCCTGGGTGCTGGAGGCCGGGGTTTCCCTCCTGTACGATACGCGGGTCTGCGCCGTCAAGCGGCGCGTGGACCGCATCACCCACCTGATCGTCGAGAACAAGAGCGGACGTTCGGCCATCGCCTGCCGCGCCGTGGTCGACGCCTCGGGCGACGCCGATGTCTGCTTCCTGGCCGGCGAGACGACGGAATCGCTGGACAGCAATGTCGCCGCCGCCTGGTTCTACTATCTCAAGGATGGCGTGGCGCACCTGCGCCCGAGCACGAACCCGATGTCGTCGAAACTCATCACGGCGGAGCTGACTTGCCGGGGCTACCGCGGCGACGACGCGGCATCGGTCACCGCGCAGCTCCTGGAGAGCCGCGCCCTGATCCGCCGGGAGACGGCGCGGCTGGCGGAGGAGGCGCCCGGCTGCGACATCCAGCCCTTCGCCCTCCCTTCCATTCCCTGCTTCCGCGCGACACGCCGCCTGGTGGGAGCCCGGTCGCTGAGCGAATCGCACATGCACACCTGGTTCGACGACGCGGTGTGCCTGACCGGCGACTGGCGCTACTGCGGCCCCGTCTTCGCCATCACGCCGGACATGCTGCGGGGTGTCGTCAACCGGAACCTGCTGGGCGTCGGACGGTGCATGTCGGCCGACACGACGATCTGGGACTGCACGCGCGTGATCCCGACCTGCGCCGTGACCGGCGAGGCGGCCGGCACCGCCGCCGCGATCGCCTGCCGGGATCACGCGGGCGATGTCCACCAGGTGCCGACCGCGGCCTTGCAGACGCTGCTGCGCGAGCGCGGCAACCTGATCGCCCCGGAACTCGTCGCGCCCGCCGCCGACGGATGAGCCGCGCGCGGTTACGCGTTCGTTGACAATTCCACGCGGCATCCGTATACTTATCCGCCATTGCCATGAGGGGCGTCAGGTTTTGTGTGCGTCGCCTTGCCGTTGCCTGTAAAAGACATGATCGCGACACGACGGAAGTGATTGCCGCCTTCCGGCATCCCTGCGGTCTCGTGCCGGCAGGCAGGTAGCGACTACACATGAGCATGGAAAGCCAAGAGGCTGTCGGCCGGTTCATCGATCACCACGTGATGCATCACGCGGGATCGCCCGACGCGTGGAATCTGCCGTTCTACCGCATCGATGCGCTGGAGTGGTTCCGCTACGACGCGGTGATGGTCTTCGTGGCGGGGGCGCTGCTCGTCGCCACCGCCTGGGCCGTCCGCCGTTCCCGCACGGTGGTCCCCAAGGGACTCGCGGCGGTGGCCGAAGCGTACGTGGTCTTTATCCGCGACCAGATCGTGCGCCCGAACTTCGGCGACCGCGCCAGCCACGGCACGCTCTCGTTTTTCTGCTCGCTGTTTGTCTTTATCCTGTTCGCGAACATCCTGGGGCTGATCCCGCTTTTCAGCACGGCGACCGGCAACATCAACGTGACCGCCGGCCTGGCGACGATCTTCATGGCGGCCAGCCTGGCCACCATCGTCCACGAGAACGGCTGGCGCGGGCTCAGGGCGGCGTTTGTGCCGGGCGGCCTCCCGGTCTGGCTGAGGCCGGTCATGGGGTTCATGGAGGTCGTCAGTTTTGTTTCGCGCGCTTTCGCGCTGACCATGCGCCTGTTCTGCAACATGCTGGCGGGGCACATCGTGATCTACTCGTTGCTGGGGGTGATCGCGATGTTCGGCCTGATGGCGGCGCCGATGATGGTGGTGACGGTGGGGATGTACCTCTTCGAGCTGTTTGTGGCTTTCCTGCAGGCGTATGTCTTTACCCTGCTGTCGTCGATTTTCATGGGCATGATGGTCCATCCTGAACACTGAACACACGAGGTACACAATGATGATTCCCCTGGCTCAAGTCAATGCGGTGCTCGGCGCCAGCATTATCATGATCGCCGCTGCGGCAGGCATCGGCGGGGTCTGCGCGGTAGGCCTGCGGTGCATGGCGCGCCAGCCTGAAATACAGCCCAAACTGCAGACCGCGATGATCATCGGCGCGGCCTTCATCGAAGGCGCGACGCTGTTCGCGCTCGTGATCTGCCTGATGAAGGGCTGACGCATCGCCGGGCCGGCGGTCCGGACAAGGACGTGCGAGCATGAGCGATGTGGAACACACCGCGGCGACCACAACGGTACCCGGCGTGCCGGAGCCGTTGCAGCGGATGCCGAGCGATGTCATGCAGTTCTCCGACAAGATGATCCTGCTGACGTGGCTGGCGTTCGGCATCACCGCCTTTCTGCTGCACAAGGTGCTCTGGAAGCCGATCCTGCGCGCGGTCGAGGGGCGCGAGCGCTCGATCCACGAGGCGCTGGACGGCGCGGAGCGCGCGCGGCGCGAGCTGGCCGAGGTCGAGACGCGAAGCCGGGAGTCGGTGGCGCGCGCCGCCGCCGAGGCGCAAGAGGTGGCCGAGCGCGCCGCGCGCGAGGCGGCCGATACGCTGGCACACGCCGAAGACGAAGCCAAGGCGATGGCGCAACGCCGGATCGAGGAGGCCCAGCGGGCGATCGACGCCGAACAGCGCCAGGCGATCGAGGCGGTCCGCAGCGCCGCGGCCGAGCAGCTCTGCGATTCGCTGGAGCAGTTCCTGCGGCAGGAGCTGACCGAAGAGCAGCGCCGCGCCTATCAGCAGACCATGGTGGGCGAGGTGACGACATGACCCGCGACGAGCGTTACGCGCGGGCCTTCGCGCGCGCCCTGCAGGGTGCGGCCGCGGCCCGGCGCGAAGAGGCGCAGGCGACGGCGAACGTGGCCGCCCTGGAGCAGCTCTGGGAGATGTCGCCGGAGTGGCGCCGGTTCTGCCGCACCCGTCATGCCGGGCGGCGCCCGCGTGCGCGTCCGGCGCGTGCGGCAACTTCTTTGCGGACGCGCTGCCGGAGATCGTCATGCGGTTTATCGAGGCCGTGGCGCAGCACGACCAGCTTGCGCTGCTGCCCGGCATCTGTGCGCAGTATCAGGAAGTTGGCGGCGCGGGCGCGGGGATGCACGCAGGTGCACATGCGCTTCGCGTGCGAACCGACCGAAGACCAGGTCGCGCGCGTCCGCGACTGGGTGGCGGCGACGCGCGGCCCGGAGATGGAGGTGACGGTGCTCGTCGATCCGGAGCTGATCGCCGGCATGCGCCTCTTCGTGGGCGACACGCGCGTCGATGCGTCGCTCGCCGGGCGCCTCGAGCGCCTGCGCGCGGGTCTGCGCAAATCCGCGCCGGTGGCGGCGGAAGAGAACGAGGGGTGGAAGCGAGGCATGAAGATCCAATTGAAACCCGATGAAATCGCGGCCCTGCTGCGCCGCCAGATGCAGCAAGCTGGACCAGCCGGTGGATGTCGCCGAGGTGGGGACGGTGCTGAGCGTCGGCGACGGCATCGCGCGCGTGGACGGCCTCTCCAAGGTCATGTTCAACGAGCTGGTCGAAACCGAGAGCGGCGTGGCCGGACTGGCCTTGAACCTCGAGGAAGAGTCGGTCGGCGTGGCGATTCTCGACGACGCCACCCAGGTGCGCGAAGGCGATCTTTTCCGCAGGACCGGCCGCGTGGTCTCGGTGCCGGCCGGCCCGGCGCTGACCGGCCGCGTGGTGGATGCGCTGGGGCGGCCGTTGGACGGGCGCGGCGAGATCGTCGCCGACGAGCGGCTGCCGGTCGAGAACTTCGCGCCGTCGATCACCGAGCGCAAGAACGTGTGCGAGCCGATGCAGACCGGCATCCTGGCGATCGACGCGCTGACGCCGATCGGACGCGGCCAGCGCGAACTGATCATCGGCGACCGCAAGACCGGCAAGACCACGCTGGCGATCGACACGATCCTGAACCAGGCCGGCGCCGGCGTGCACTGCTTCTATGTGGCGATCGGCCAGAAGCTCTCGACCGTCGCCGCGCTGCACAATCTGCTGATCGAAAAGGGTGCGATGGCCTACACGACGATCGTCCTGGCCAACGCCTCGGAGCCTGCGCCGCTGCAGTATCTGGCGCCCTATGCCGGATGCGCGATGGCCGAGTACTGGCGCGACCGCGGCGAGCACGCGCTGGTGGTCTACGACGATCTCACCAAACACGCGCAGGCCTACCGGCAGATTTCGCTGCTGCTGCGGCGGCCGCCGGGACGCGAGGCCTTCCCCGGCGACGTCTTCTATTTGCACAGCCGGCTGCTGGAGCGTGCGGCCAAACTCTCGGACGCCAGGGGCGGCGGCAGCCTGACCGCGCTGCCGATCGTCGAGACGCAGGCCAACGATATTTCGGCCTACATCCCGACCAACGTGATTTCGATCACGGACGGCCAGATCTTCCTGGAGTCCGGCCTGTTCAACGAGGGGCAGCGCCCGGCGATCAATCCGGGCATCTCGGTGTCGCGCGTCGGCGGCGACGCGCAGGTCAAGGCGATGAAGCAGACGGCCGGCCCGGTGCGCGTGTTGCTGGCGCAGTATCGCGAACTCGAGGCCTTCATGCGATTTTCGTCGGATCTCGACGCCAGCACGGTCGATCAACTGGCGGTGGGGCGTTCGCTGATGCAGGTGCTCCGCCAGCCGCCCAACAAGCCGGTGCCGGTCGAGAAGCAGGTGGCCGCGCTGGCCGCCGGCGTGCGGAAGGCGTTTGTGGCGGTGCCGGCGAAACGGCTGCCGGATGCGATCCAGGCGCTGTACGAGGCTGTCGACAGGAGTGCGGCGGGCCGCGCCTATGCCAGGCGTTTCGCGACAAGCCCCGTGATGGACGAGGAGCTTTCCACGATGCTCGAGACGGTGATCGAAGAGGCGGTGCAGCCCTTCCGGAAAGGGTAGGTGCGGATCCGGCGGACGGATGGATGGACCATGGCAACCTTTCGTGAATACAGCGCGCGGCTCGCCTCCATGAGCAGCATACGGCGCGTGACGGCGACCATGAAGATGGTGGCCGCCTCGCACCTGCTTCGGGCGCAGACCGAGTTGCACCACCCCGAACCTTTTGCCGAAGTCTTGCGCGGCCTGCTGCCCGTGATGCGCAACCTGCACGTTGCCCGCCACCGCGTGTGCGCCGCGCCGCCCGCGCAGGGAAGTCGAATCCTGCTGGTGGTGATCACGTCCCATCGCGGCTTCTGCGGCGCGTTCAACAGCTCGGTGATCCGGGAGGCACGACAGTGGGCGCACGAGCAGGCCGGAAAGCGCGGCGCGCAACTGGAGGCGCTCTACGCCGGGCAAAAGGGGCATGCCGCGCTCAAGGCGGAACTCGCCCCCTGCATGACGCCGCCCACGCTCTCCGCGCATCCGTCGTCCCAGGAAACCGTCGCGCTCACGAATTTCACGATGGATGCTTTCATGGCCGGCCGGTATGACGAGGTGTGGGTCGCGGGCAACCGGTTTGTGAGCACGCTGGTGCAGGAGACAACGATCAAACGGCTGCTGCCGCTTGAGAAAGACAGGGTGTTCCAAGCGGGCAAGCCGCAGAAGATGATCCTGGAGCCGGCCGACGGCCGCCTGATCACCGCGCTGGCGCGGCAGTGGCTGCATCTGGAATTGTACACCTGCCTGCTCCACGGCGCCGCCGGCGAACAGGCCGCGCGCGTCATGGCGATGGAGAACGCCACCATCAACCTGAGCCGGATGGAGAAGGAATTGACCCTGTTGCGCAACCGCGCCCGGCAGGCGGCGATCACCAATGAGTTGACCGAGATCGTCAGCGGCGCGGAGTCGCTGGGATAAGTGAGACGGAATATGAGCGAGGCAAAGAAAGAACAGGCGGACCAGGGCCGGGTGATCCAGGTGCTGGGCGCCGTGGTCGACGTCGAGTTCCCGGACGGCTACCGGCCGCGCATGCTGCATGCGCTGAAGGCGACGAACCCCATGCTGGACGACCGCCCCGGCAACCTGGTGCTGGAGGTGGCCCAGCACCTCGGCGACAGCCGGGTGCGCACGATCGCCATGGACTCGACCATCGGGCTCGTGCGCGGTGCGCCCGTCCGCGACACGGGCGAGCCGATCACCATGCCGGTCGGCACCGGAACGCTCGGCCGCGTGATGAACCTGCTGGGCGAGCCGCTCGACGGCCAGGGCGCGGTCCATGCGGAGCGCTATCTGCCGATCCACCGCCAGCCCCCCGCCTTTACCGACCAGAACCCCGAGATCGCAGATCCTGGTGACCGGCATCAAGGTGATCGACCTGCTGACCCCCTACCGCAAGGGTGGCAAGATCGGCCTCTTCGGCGGCGCGGGCGTGGGCAAGACCGTCCTGATCCAGGAGCTGATCCACAACGTCGCGCAGGAACACGGCGGCTACTCGGTGTTCGCGGGCGTCGGCGAACGGACGCGCGAGGGAACGGCCCTGTACCAGGAGATGGGCAGCGCCGGCGTGCTGGACAAGACCGCGATGGTCTTCGGCCAGATGAACGAGCCGCCGGGCGCGCGTTCGCGCGTGGCCCTCTCGGCCTTGACGGTGGCGGAACACTTCCGCGACGCGATGCACCAGGACGTGCTGCTCTTCGTGGACAACATCTTCCGCTTCACGCAGGCCGGCTCCGAGGTCTCGGCGCTGCTCGGGCGCATCCCCTCCGCCGCCGGGTACCAGCCTTCGCTCGGCACCGAAATGGGCGAATTGCAGGAACGCATCACCTCCACCCGCGAGGGCTCGATCACCTCGGTGCAGGCCGTGTACGTGCCGGCCGACGACTACACCGACCCCAGCGCATCCACCACCTTCGCGCACCTCGACGCCACGACGGAACTGTCGCGCGCGATCGTCGAGCAGGGGATCTATCCGGCGGTCGATCCGCTCACGTCGACTTCATCCATGCTCGCGCCGGAGGTGGTGGGCGAAGAGCACGTGCGCGTCGCGCGCGGCGTGCAGGAGGTGCTGCAGCGGTACAAGGAGCTGCGCGACATCATCGCGATTCTCGGCATGGACGAATTGTCGTCTGCCGACAAGCTGGCCGTCGCGCGCGCCCGCAAGGTCCAGCGCCTGCTTTCGCAGCCGCTCCATGTGGCCGAGACCTTCACCGGCATGAAAGGTGCCTACGTGAAGCTCGAGGATACGGTTCGCTCGTTCGCGGCGGTGCTGGACGGCAAATGCGACGACGTGCCGGAGCAGGCCTTCTACATGGTCGGCACGATCGAGGATGTGTACGCGAAGGCCGAAACCCTGAAGGCGACATGACAACGTTTCCGTTTCGCATCCTGACGCCCGGCGGCACGATCGTGGGCGGCGACGTCTCCCAGGTGCAAGTGCGCACGCAGTTCGGATCGCTCGGAGTGATGGCGCGCCACGCCCCGATGGTGGCGGCCTGCCCGGCAGGGGTGGTGCGGATCCAGCATGATGGCATCTGGGTCGAGTTCAAGACCGACGACGCGATCCTCACGACCGACGGCACCCAGACGACCCTGCTCACCGCGCATGCGCAACTCTCGAGCATCGCGTGACGGCAACGGAAAAGGCCGTCCGGCTGAATCCCGAACGGCCTTTTTGGAAAGATGGTCGGGGCGTCGGGATTTGAACCCGAGACCTTTTGCACCCCAAGCAAACGCGCTACCAGGCTGCGCTACGCCCCGACAAGAAAAGGGGAGGCAAAACGAAACGGGATGGTAGCAATCCGGCGCAGGGGCGTCAAGGACGCTTTCGCGGCCGTGCGGTCGGCGTCGGGGAAACGGACCGCCCGAAGTGCTTCCCGCTTGCGCAGGCGCGAGTGGATTGGGTATCCTTCGGCCATCACACGAGAGGATTGGGTATGACGCGAGACATCATCCATGGGGCGCGCCGCGCCACGTTCGAATTCGTCGAAGGCAAGGGATGGCGGCCCGGCTGGTTCTATGACGGCGAGACGCCCGTGGCGCGCTTCAAAGACCACGAATGGCTTTCCATCGGCCATGTCCATCCGGCGTTCGCCGACTCGGTGGAGGATTGCGCGGAAGGCGGATTGCTGTTCCGGGGGGAGTCTCTCTACGGCATGGTGAAGGTGCCCTGGAACGTGCTGGTGCGCCCGGATGCCGGAGGAGGCTTCGAGGTGGCGACCACCTTCGTCCCCGCCGAAACCATCGAGCTGCTCGAGGCGTGGACCTCCTTCGAGGCGCCGTACGTCTACGATGGCAGCGAGACCTCGACGTGCGTCATCGGCATGAACCCCGTGGTGCGCTGGGTGGGCGACGAGCGTGTGTCCCCTCCCATCTGGGCCAATCCCGCGTGGGTCTACGGCAACGAGAAGTCGGCGCGCCGCACGGCGGCCTGCAACACTCCGTACCTCTGCCATGCCATCACCGCGGCCAAGGGCCAGCCCGACCGCTACGTCACGCTTGTGGCGGACTGGACGGTTTGCGAGGTAAAAGACGCCTTCATCACGCCCACCCGCGTCATCGACGGGCTTCATGGCTACAAGTACATCCTGGGTGCGCTCAACTGGTCCAGCGCATTCGCGAAAGATCCGAACGTGCTTTTCGAGGCGGGCCGCGAGTACCGCCAGCGCCTGCTGGTGGAGGTGGCCGCAGGGGAGTGCCCGGGCGGCTCCCTCGACGCCCTGCTCTGCAAGGCGTGGGAGGACGCCGAGCGCCTCGAACGCGAGCCCGACGGCCGGATCGCCGCCTACGAAGAGGCCACGAAGGCCGGCGCAAGCTGGGCCGCCGCCACGAAGTGGCTGCGCGACGTGATGTGCGAGATCATCCCCGCGCCCGGCCTTCTCGAACCGGGCGTGGGCATCAAGACCTACGCGCCGGGCGGACGGCCCAAGTTCGACCGGCATGGATCGTGGTACTGGTGGCCGCAGTGGACGGGACTGCTCCACTACCGGGCGCGGATGACCGGCGACCGGGAGCTCGAAGCCGCCTGCCTGGAGAAGGACGCCCTCTTCGCCGACTGGGTGCAGGACGACAAATACCACGGCTCCATCGCCGTGGGCGCCACGCTCACGCCGGCCTTCCACTGGCTCGTCAACAACGGCCGGAAAGACAGCGTGCTGGCGCGCGGGCTCGCCACGCTCCTCCAGGACACCCTCGCGAAATCCGTCGCCGAGAACGGCAGGACCCGCGCGATGGATTCGGGGGCCCAGGCCACCATCGCCGAGGTGCTTCTGCTGGGGTCCGGACTGTACGGATCGAAGGCGATGCGCGACCAAGGGCTGCTGCTGCTCGAGGAGATGGCGCGCAAGCTCGACGGCAATTTCTGGGAGTTCAACCTCGGCCCGACCGGATGCATGATGCACGGCGGACAGATCCGTTCGCTGGGCCATGGCCACGCCGTCATGGCGAACCTCGTGGCGCACCGTCTCACCGGGGACGAACACCACCTGCGCGACGCCCACCGCTTCGCCCGCTACCTGCTCGCCGTGAGCTATGCCACCCACAACGGCTCCGCCGCGCCCGACTTCGACTGGCGCGGCTGGTGCAACGGCTCCAACGCGGGGCGCGACCAGATTGCCGAATTCCCGCCGTGGGAGACGCAGAACGGACTGCTCTGCATCGCCTCGCTCCTGCCCTTCCGCGAACTCGAGGACGGCTTCTACGACGTGCTCTGGTACATCGGCCGCACGGGCCTCGCTCAGTTCCCCGCCGCGCGCACCGTGAAGCGCGTGATCGGCACGGACATGGTCCCGCGCTACGTTCCGCGCTCCTCGATCGCCAGCGAACGCGACTTCTACGACATCCACCCCTACCTGGCCTACGAGAACCCCCACGACCAGGACATGCCCGCCGCCTATCAGGGCACCGACTGCCTCGTGGGCGAATTCGTGTACGGCAACGGCCTCGCCCGCGCCCTCGACCCCCGCGTGGCGGCGCTCGTGCCCGGCGCGGCGCACCTCGACCCCGTCGAGGCCCGGGTCCGCACCGTCCACTATTGGAACCCGACCCCCGACACGATCGCCACGGACGTGGAGCTCTCCTGGCCCGACGGCCGAAAGACGACGGTCACGGAGACCGTTCCGTCCCGCCGCGCGCTCCGGAAGCGCTACGACGCCCCGGCATGACCCGACGCACGGACGCAAAGGATGGACACCCGAAGCATTCGCACCGGACTGGGTTACGACGCGCACCGCCTCGTTGCGGGAAGGCCGCTCGTCCTGGGCGGCGTGGACATCCCCCACCCCGCCGGGCTGCTCGGCCACTCGGACGCCGACGTGCTCACGCACGCGCTGATGGACGCCCTGCTCGGCGCCGCCGCGGAGGGCGACATCGGCCGGCACTTCCCGGATCGCGACCCCCGGTGGAAGGGCGCCGACAGCATCGCGCTCCTGCGGGCCGTCGTCGCCCGCCTCGCCGCGAAGGGCCATGCCATCGTCAACGCCGACGCCACCGTCATGGCCGAAGCGCCCAAACTCGCCCCGTACATCCCCGCCATGCGGCAACGCCTCGCCGAAGCCATGGGCGTGCCTGTCGACGCGGTCTCCGTCAAGGCGACCACCGTCGAAGGCATGGGCGCCATCGGCCGCCGCGAAGGCATTTCCGCCATGGCCATCGCCACGATCGCTTCCCGGAAAGATTCCGCCGAATGAAACTCTTCGATACCGCCACCCGGAAAAAAATCGATTTCGCCCCGATGGATGGCCGGTGCGCGCGCCTGTACACCTGCGGCCCCACCGTCTACAACTTCGCCCACATCGGGAATTTCCGCGCCTACGTCTTCGAGGACGTGCTCCGCCGCGCCATCCAGCTCCACGGCTGGCAGGTGTACCAGGTGATGAACCTCACGGACGTGGACGACAAGACCATCCGCGGCTCGCGCGCGGCCGGCATGGCGTTGAACGACTACACGAAGCCCTACATCGACGCCTTCTTCTCCGACATCCAAACGCTCAACATCCAGCGCGCGGAGGCCTACCCCGCGGCAACCGACCACGTCCCCGAGATGATCGGGCTGATCCAGGCGCTCTTCGATCGCGGCCTCGCCTATTTGTCGGACGACGGGTCGGTCTACTTCCCGGTGGCGGCATTCCCCGGCTATGGCCGCCCCGCCCACGTCGATCTCTCCGGGATGCGCGACGGCGCCCGCGTGGCGCAGGACGAATACGCCAAGGAGAGCGTCGGCGACTTCGCCCTCTGGAAGGCCTGGAGCGAGGAAGACGGCGATGTGGCGTGGGATTCCCCGTGGGGCCGGGGCCGCCCCGGATGGCACATCGAGTGCTCCGCGATGGCGATGAAGTACCTCGGGCCGACCTTCGATCTGCACACCGGCGGCATCGACAACCTCTTCCCGCACCACGCGAACGAGACCGCGCAGTCCGAGGGCGCCACCGGGAAGCCCTTCGCCCGCTACTGGCTCCACTGCGCCCACCTGCGCGTGAACGGCGAGAAGATGTCGAAGTCCGCGGGGAACTTCTTCACCCTCCGCGACCTCCTCGAAAAGGGATGGGGCGGCCGCGAGATCCGCTATGTGCTGCTCAACTGCCACTACCGGCAGGCGCTGAACTTCACCTTCGACTCGCTCGACGCGGCCCGCGCCGCCCTGGCGCGGGTGGACGCCGCCGCCGGGCGGCTCGCCGCGCGCGCCGCGGGAGCCGCGCCCGCCGCCACGCCCCCCGGATGGGCGGCGAACGCCGAGACCGCGCTTCGGAATGCGCTGGCCGACGACCTGAACGTGCCCGAGGCCCTTGCCGCGCTCTTCACGATGGTGCGCGACGCAAACGCCGCCCTCGACAAGGACGAACTCGAACCCGCGGCCGCGGCCGCCGTGCTGGCGTTGCTGGACGGCCCCTTCGAACTCGGCCTCGGCGTGACCGCCTTCGGGCGTCGCGACGCCGAAGCCCGCATCCCCGACGACGTGCGGAAGCTCGCCGACGAACGCGCCGCCGCGCGCGCCGCGAAGAACTGGGCCGAGTCCGACCGCCTCCGCGCCGCCATCGCCGGCCTCGGATGGACGGTGCGCGACACGCGCGACGGCCAGACGCTCGCCCCGGCGCAGTAGGAGCCTCCCCATGAATCCGCCCCATCCCGCGTCCGCCTCCACGGCGGAATCCCGCCTCGCCGCCTTCCACGAGCGTTGCATGCGCATCGCCTTGCGCGAGGCCGCGCTTGCCGCGGAGGAGGAGGAGGTGCCCGCCGGATGCGTCATCGTGGATCGCCCCGGCGACGATGTCCTCGCGGGCGACAGGCTTCTCCTCCCCCGCATCCTGGGGCGCGCCCACAACCAGGCCGAGCAGCTGAAAGACCCCACCGCCCACGCGGAAATGCTCGCCATCACCCAGGCGTGCGCGGCGCGCGGCGACTTCCGGCTCACCGGCACCATCCTCTACGTGACCAAGGAGCCGTGCGCCATGTGCGCGGGAGCCATCGTCCTCGCGCGCATTCCCGCGGTCGTCTTCGGCGTGTCCGACCCGAAGCGCGGCGGCGTGTCCGTCTTCCGGATTCTCGACCACCCCGGCCTCATCCACCGTGCGGAGGTGACGGGGGGCGTCCTCGCCGGCGAATGCCTCGCCCTGCTGCAGGACTTCTTCAAAGCGCGGCGCGCCGCGGAAACTCCGCCCCGGCCCTGAAGGCGCCGGACGGGCGCGGCGCGCCGTTCACGGCTTGGCTTGCCGGGAAAGGGCGTCTTGGAGGCGGCAGACGTGCGCGGCGCGGTCGGCGTCCTCGCGATCCTTGAAGGTGCGGAGGCGCTGCATCATGTTGTCGAAGTCCACCAGGTGGCCATCGAACTCCGGACCGTCCACGCAGACGAACCGCGTTTCCCCGCCCACCGTCACGCGGCAGCCGCCGCACATGCCGGTGCCATCGAGCATGATGGTGTTGAGCGAGACGATCGTGGGCACGCCGAAGGGGCGCGTGGTCTCGGCGCAGAACTTCATCATGACGGGCGGCCCGATGGCGATCACCCGGTCCGGCTTCGGGTCTTGCCGGCAGAGTTCCTCCAGCGGCCCGGTGACGAGCGCCTTCCGTCCGGCGGAGCCGTCGTCGGTGACCACGATCCGTTCGTCCGCGAGCGCCTCCATCTCGTCCTCCAGGATGAGGAGCGAGCGGTTCCGGGCGCCCATGATCACGGTCACGCGGTTTCCCGCGGCCTTCATCGCCTTCACGATGGGATAGAGCGGCGCCACGCCGATGCCGCCCCCGACGCATGCCACCCACCCGAAACGCCTGACGTCCGTGGGGTTGCCGAGCGGGCCGACCACGGCGGGGAGAAGGTCGCCCACGCGCTTTTCCGCCAGCAGCAGGGTGGTGCGGCCGACGGCCTGGAAGACGAGCACGATGGCGCCGCGCCCGGGATCGGCGTCCGCGATGGTGAGCGGGATGCGCTCGCCCCATTCGGCGTCCACCTGGACGATCACGAACTGTCCGGCGCGGTGTTCGCGGGCGATCAGCGGGGCCTCGACCTCGAGGCGGAAGACGGTTTCGGAGAGTTGCTGGCGGGAGAGGATGCGGTGCATGGCGGCAGGGGTCCGGTCAGGGGAGGATGGCGATCTTGCGGGTGGTTTCACGGTCGGTGCGGAGCAACTCCAGGGCTTCGGGGAGCTTCTCCAGCGGGAAGCGGTGCGAGACGATGTCGGCGGGGACGACGCCGTTGCGGAGCAGGTCCACGGCGATGGGGAGCCAGCACGCGGGCGATGCGAACGAGGCGCGCAGCTGCTGCTTGCCCAGATGCATGGCGGTGGTGTCCAGCGTGATGTTGCCGTCGCCCCAGTTGAAGCCGATGTACGAGCAGATGCCCTCGTAGGCGAGGGTGGACATGGCTCCCGGGATGGCGGAGGGGGGCGCGGTGACGAGCGCCCGGTGGAACTTCCCGTGCCTGGCGACGACGTCGGCGAACGAGATTTCGTTCGTGGAGCAGGCGGCGTCCGCGCCGATCCGGAGGGCGGCGGCGAGCTTGCCCTTCGAGGGGTTCATGGCCACGATGGCGCCCGTGGTGCGCCGGCGGGCGATGGCGAGGGCCATCAGCCCGATCGCGCCGCAACCCACCACGAGGACGTTGTGGTCGAGGCCGATTTCGGCCACGCGGACCATGTCGTACGCCACGCCCACGGGCTCGGCCATCGCGGCGACGGCGGGATCGAGCCCTCCGGCGGGGACGGCGGAGCGGGCGTGGACGAGCATGCGCTGCGCGAAGCCCTGCGCCGGGCCGATGGCGGGACCGAAGAGCTGCCGGCAGAGGTCCGGGCGGCTGTTCCGGCAGTCGGCGCAGACGCCGCAGAAGGTCGAGGATTCGAGCACCACCTGGTCGCCGGGGCGGATGTTCGCGACGCCCGGCCCGACCTCGCGCACGCGGCCGCAGATTTCGTGGCCGAAGGGCTGGAAGTCGCGGGCGAGTTCGCGGGCGATCTCCATGTCGTGCCCGCAGATTCCGGTGGCAAGCACGTCGATCACGGCCTGCCCTTCGGCGGGGGCGGGCAGTTCGACGTCCCGGAATTCAATCTGGAAGGGTGCCTTTACATAGGCGGCTCGGATGGTCGGCATGGCGGTTTCTCCACCCCATGGGGGGAAGGTCTCGGGGAAGGGTTGTCGAAGGGGTTGATGGGTCCAGGGGGAACGGACGTGCGGCGGGGGCTACTCCTCCACGACGAGGATGCCGTGGATCCAGACGCTCGGGACGGTGGCTTCGAGCACGCCGTCCTTCCACGTCCACGCGGCTTCGCCTTCGTCGAGATGCCAGGTCACCGAAGACGGCTCCTTCGCCATCTTCATGCGCACGGAAAGCGGGCCGATGCGGGGGATTTCATCGACCACGCCGTTGTTGGGCTGGTTCGGGATGCCGCTGATGCGGTTCACGAAGTGGATGCGCTTCGAGGTGCCGCGCCGGCGGAGGGCCACGTCGATGCACGCGGGGGCCTTCGCGCGGATGTCCGGATCGGGGAGGAGCGCCTCCGCGAGGGCCGCGAAGAACTTGCGGGCCTGCGGGAAGCGGCTGAACTCGAAGTCGTGGCCGAGGCGCGCGGGGACGTACGCGACCTTGCCTTTGCCGACGCGGTGGAGGACGGCGGCGGGGTTGGGGAGGAGCCTGTCTTCGAGCTGGCAGTTGTGGCCGATGCGCCCGTAGACCTCCACGTCGGGCCCGGTGGCCTCGCCGAGCAGCCACGGGTCGCTGTAGAGCAAGCCGTCGCCGTCGCCGGCCGGATAGGAGAAGGTGGCCTGGGGGCGGAGCCCCAGGGCGCGGAAGCCGAGGAAGGCCTCGCCGAAGCGGGCGTGGGCCTCCGCGCCGGTCACGAGCAGGCTTCCCCCGTTTTCAACGTATGCCTTGAGCGCGGCGACCATCCCGTCGGACATCTTGCCCTGCTCGGGGGCGACCACCAGGGGGAAGTCGGCGAGGCGCGGCAGCAGGGCCCACTCGTCCATCACGTCCACGCCATAGCTCGATTCGAGGAGCGCGTAGAGCGCGCCCTGCACGGGCGACACGTCCACGTTCCACATCAGGTTCGGGCCGCTTGCGGTGCTTTCGAGGTGCTTCTCGGAGTGGAGGACGACGATTTGCGGGATGGTTTCGGTGTGCTGGCAGAGTTCGCGGCGCGCCTTGACGAATTCGCCCACTTCGCGGAGGCGCCGCATGCGCCACGGGACGAGGCGGCCGTCGCGCACGGGCGAGTGTTCGTAGATTTGCACGTTTCCGCCGAAGGAGAGGAGGACGGCGGCCTCCTGCATGAGCATCTGCGGCGGCTTGAATTCCCTGGGCGAGAGGGGATTCCCGAGGCCGTGCGAGGCGTAGAAGGCCCAGAGCATGATGTCCCAGGGCTTCTGGCGGGTGGAGAGGAAGCGGGCTTCGCAGCGGGAGCCGTCGAGCCCCCACACCCACGTGTTGTCGCCGGAGATCCAGTCGGTCGGGATGCGCGTGGGGTCGCCGGGGTTCTTGAAGGTCTGGAGCCAGTTGGAGCAGACGAGCACGCCGGGCTTGTGGGCGTGGACGGCGTCGCAGTAGCGGCGGACGAAGGTGTAGAAGCTGTCCCGCGTGAACTTCCACCAGCGGGGCCAGCGTGGGTCGGAGGGATCGACGGGCGCCTCGGCGAGGCCGGTTTCCTCGGTCCAGGCCTTGCGGCAGGCGGGGCAGTAGCAGGGCTCGACGGCCCAAAGGTCGCCATCCACCCAGAAGCCGTCCACGTTGTAGCGGTCGATCAGCTCGAGCATCTGCGGGATCATCAGCTTTTCGAGGTACGGGCTTCGCGGGCACATCTTCTCGTGCGCGGGCGTGCCGCTGTCCTGCCCCTTCGCGGGATCCGCGCCGCGGGAGGCGGGGACCACGCACCACTCGGGGTGGCGCGCGCCGGCGGCCTTGTCCCAGATGCCGGAATAGTGGCAGTGGAGCGGGAGCCCGAGGGCGGAGGTGGCGGCGCGCCATTGGGCGAGCGCATCGTGCTCCAGGTGCGGAGGAACGGTCGCCTCGGGAATCCGGCTGAACCAGCTGGTGTACCCCCCATGGCCCTTGCAGTCCGTCTGGACGAACTCGGGGCCCATGAGCTTGAGCATGGGGACGAGTTCGTCCATGCCACAGCGCGAGCCGATGTCGAAGTCGTTCGGGCCCGCGTGGAAATCGTAGTGAAGACCGAAATATTTGTCGTCGCCGTACCAGCTGCCGGATTGCATGGCATCGCTCCTTGCGTGAGGGGTTGGTGTGAAAAACAGGAGGGTCGGGAGAAGGAAGAGGGAGGATGGAGGCGCCGTTCGCGTTCCGCCGTTTCGAGGTTTCCCGCGAAGAATCGCGAGGGGGCCGCAGGACTGTTCGGAGGGGTTCATGGGGTTGTCGCCGCCGACGGTCCGACCGATGACGTCCCGGCGTGCCGGACGTCGGGGCTTTCCGTTGGCGCTTGGTTTGCAGGAATCGTGGGAACAGGGGCAGTTTACGCTTCCTACGGAGGGATTGGAAGGGGATAATGCGCCCATGGCTATGCCTCCTCCCTCCCCCGCCCGGCCCGATTGGATCCGCGTGCGCACACGGCCGGATGCCGGACTCGACGGACTTCGCGCCCGTTTGAGCGCCCTTGGCCTGAACACCGTCTGCGAAGCCGCCGCCTGCCCGAACCTGGGCCATTGCTGGAGCCGCGGCCACGCCACGGTGATGATCCTCGGCGACCGATGCACGCGCGGATGCCGCTTTTGCAATGTGGACCGACGCCCCGTGCTGCCGCCCGCGCCGGACGAGCCGGAACGCGTGGCGAAGGCCGTGCTCGACGCCGGGACGCTCGAGGAGATCGTGATTACGTCGGTCACCCGCGACGACCTCCCCGACGGCGGCGCCGCGATATGGGCGAAGACCGTCCGTGCCGTCCGGGCCGCCGCGCCGTCCGTGCGGATCGAGGTGCTCGTGCCGGACTTCAAGGGGCGTCCGGAGGACATCGCCACGGTGGCGGACACCCGTCCGGAGGTCTTCGGCCACAACCTGGAGATGCCGGGCCGGCTGTATCCCGCCTTCCGTCCCGAGGCGGATTTCGATCGTTCGCTCGCGGTGTTGCGGCAGGCCGCGAAGGCGGGGCTGCTCGCGAAGACCAGCCTGATGCTTGGGCTGGGCGAAACGCGCGAGGAGCTTCTCGAGACCTTCCGCCGCGCCCGCGACGCCGGCGCCCGCATCCTTTTCCTGGGGCAGTACCTGCAGCCTTCGAAGCGGCATTGCCCCGTGGTGCGCTACCTTCCGCCCGGGGAGTTCGACGAATTGCGGCATGCCGCGATGGACATCGGCTTCGATGTCGTGGCGTCCGCGCCGCTGGTGCGCAGTTCGTACCACGACGACGCCCAGACGGACTTCGTCCGCGCCTTCTACGCGGGGTCGAACCCGCAGGCCGAAGCGACGCGGAAGCGGGGATGAACCGGAGATGCCCGCCGACTTCTCGATCGTCCTCCTCCATCCGGAGATCCCGCACAACACGGGCGCCATCGGGCGGCTGTGCGTGGGTCTTGGCATTCCCTTGCATCTGGTGCGGCCGCTCGGCTTCCGCCTTTCGGAAAAGGCGATCGCCCGCGCGGGGCTGGACTATTGGCGCCATCTCGACGTCCGGGTGCACGACGACTGGCCCGGCTACCTCGAGAGGGTCCGCCCGGCCCGGCTGTGCTTCCTGTCGACGCACGGCGCCGCGTCCCTCTACGACTTCGCCTTCGCGCCGGGCGACGCACTGGTCTTCGGCCGCGAAAGCTCGGGCCTGCCCCCGGACTTCCTGGACCGCTATTCGGACAGCCTCCTCCGCATCCCCATGCCGGGCGAACACGCCCGCAGCATCAACCTGGCGAATGCCGTCGCCATCGCCGCCTACGAATGCTTCCGGCAGCTGGCCGTGCGGTCCGGCCGCTGACGCCGCGCATCCCGCGGTTGCGCCGGGGGGCTACGAACTCGGCCACAATTCATACTGCAAAACAGGGGAACGGGTTTTCCAACCCGTGACACGGACAGGAATGTCCGTGCCCCTTTCCCAACTCCAAATTCCAGCTCCCCCTGCCTGAATCTCCGTGCGCAGCGCTATTTGTGGCCGGGTTAGTAGTACATTGTTGCAGTTATAAACCCGCCATCAGCCACTCGGATACCGGGTACAGGAACACGGGGCCGATTCGCGCGGCCGAGAATGGAATACGTGTTGTTCGCTGTGTTACAAGCGCAACAATGCACTAGTGCATTGTTGCGATTAAAAACCAACCAACAGCTATGCAAACTCCGGGTACAGGTGCTTGAGCTTTATCCTCGCGTCCGCCGTTTGAAACCGCCAGACAACCTTTTCGCGCCTCTCATTTCTATCCGTTTCCCACGCGAGTACATGCCTCTTCATTTCCTCCTCTGTGGCTATCCTTCTGTTCAGGCACTGCTTGCCCAGGACGCTGAGTTCGATTTCCGCAATGTTCAGCCATGATCCGTGTTTCGGCGTATGCACCAATTCGAAGCGCTGCATCAACGCATGAGCCTTGTCGGGGGCAAAAGTCTCATACAGGGAGCCGAAGTCATGGGTGTTGAGATTGTCGCAGACAAGCGTGATGCGCTCCGCATCCGGATACATGCCGGCAATGTCCTCTACAAAATACGCGAAGTCCTGCTTCGTCTTGCGCCCGGACACCTTGGCCATGCGCTTCCCGGCCAGCGGATCCACCGCCATGAATATGTTCGTGGTGCCGTTCCGGACGTATTCCGTGTCAAAATGCCTGACCCCGTGCCCATCCGTGTATGCCTCGCGGCATTCGCCGATCAACTGCTTGGGCATCTCGTCCATGCAGACCACCGGATGCGCGGGGTCTGCCGGACGCGTGTAGACATCAATGACATTCTCCATCGCGGCGACGAAAGCCCCGCTTTGCCCCGGCGGGATGACCCATTCCTTCTTCAGCCAAGGCTTAATCTCCTTTTTTTTAACACGCGTGAAACAGTGGAGTACGATATCCCATCGACAATCCCCAGCTCCACCATGCGTTCCGCCAGAAGACGGACAGTCCATCTGACCCTGCCCTCGGGCGGCTCGCCGCAGGCCATGGCCATAAGCTGCGCCTCCTGCGCGCCGTCCAAGGCGCAGGGGCGGTGCCCGCGCTCCTCAATGCGCCCCGTCAACGCCTCCTCTATCGAATGCTCCACGCAGTCCCGCTTGACCCGGTATATGCGCGACCGGTCGATATCAAGGACTTGGGCGATGCATTCGTCCGTCTTGCGCTCGGGGTTGAACTCGCTCTGGTCAACCGCCAGCAGAATCAGCGCGTTCTTGATCTTCTGCGGCGCCCCTTTCGTTGTCGAGGCCAGGTGGCTGAGCCCGGCACGTTCATCTTCGCTCAATACAACACGGTACCTGATCTTCGGCATGGCGTCTCCAGTTGCGTTCGGTGTTTAAGGACAGGGCACGCGCCCGGAGAATAGCATGCCATTTATTTTGTCGGTTTACAAGCGCAACAATGCACTAGCCGCTGTTTTTCGAGCCTGCCCCCGAAAACTTCCTGCGGTAGTCGCGAACGGAGATGCCGAACCGGTTTCGGAAGAGGTTGCGGAGCGAATCGGAGTTCTTGAATCCGCATTGCCGCGCGATGGTCTGGATGTTGGCGGAGCTGGCGCGGAGGAGGTTCTGGACGGCCTTGAGCCGGATGCCCTCGAGATACGCGCTGACCGTGGTTTGCTTGTATTCCTTGAACCGGAGGTCGAGCAAGCGGCGCGAGACGCCGAGCGTCTCGGCGACGCCGTCGGCGGAAATCCCTTCCAGCGCCTGCCGTTCCATGAGATCCTGCGCGCGGCGGACGAGGCTTTCGTTCGGGGCGAAGGGGCGCGTCGAGCCGCGCACGACGACTGTCATGGAGGGGCAGACGATCATGCGTGGAACCGGCTTCTTTCGACTGGTCATGAGACGGACGAGCTCCTGGGCGGCGCAGAAGCCCTGCCGGTCGAAATCGGGCATGATGCTGGAAAGGGGCGGCTTCGAGAAATTGCCCAGGAACTCGTCGTTGTCGACGCCGAGGACGGCGATGGTGGACGGCACCTGGATTTTCGCGGCGGAGCAGGCGTCAAGCACCTGGTCGGCGCGGGCGTCGTTTGCGCAGAGCAGCGCGGCCGGTTTCGCCAGCGAACGCAGCCAGTCGATCAGCGCCCGCCGGTCGTCCGGCCGCGAGGCGGAGCCGTTGCGGAAAACGGCGGCGGCCCGGTTGTGTCGGGAGATCTCGGTGCAGAACGCCGCTTCGCGTTCGATCGACCAGCACTCGCCCAAAGGCGAGGGGACGTAGCCGAACGATCGGACGGCGCCCAGGGACAGGAGGTGGCGAGCGCCCGTGACGCCGATGTTCTTGTTGTCCGTGCGAACGTGGGAGACGAGGTTCGCCTCCTGGACGAACGGCGGAAGGGAGGCGCCGGCCACCACGATCGGGAAGGAGACCGTCGACAGGAGGTCGCAGGCGTCCGGGGCGAAGGGCAGGGTGGTGATCAGCCCATCGATCTTCGAGGCGATGGCGTCGGCCAGGATTTCCCGGGTGAGGATGTCTTGGGACTGGGCGATGTGCAAGTCCCAGAGGCGGTTGAGGCTGACGCGCAGGACGCCATTGGCATGGCGCCGACACGACGAGCCCGCCAAGTGGAGGTTCAAGAGCACTTTATAGACTTTGGGTTTCATGGAAGCAGGGCGCAAAGTGCTTTCGATCAATGGATTCTCGCAGAAACCCGCCGATCCCGCAACCTTTTCATTCGCAAAGATTTTTCCATCATCGTTCACATGGAGGCGTTGACTCGGGTAAACGGTTCTGGTATTTTGATGTTGTATTAAAAGAATGGGTGAAAACTGTTTTCATCCGTTTTTTCATCCAATATCCTGCAAGCGCTTGGAAAAAAAGAGAGGACAGGAACCATGCAAACTGGATCGAATTCGTTGGGAAGACTTCAGCGGGCGTGCGCAGGCGTTTTAGTTTTAGGCATGCTGTGCGCGGCGCTGCCGCTCCGGGCGGGCGTCCTTTCGCAGCCCATTGTCGTGACCCGGGATCCCGGACGGCACCTGCTTTGGCGCACGGCGCCCGCAGGTGCGTTCACGTTGCGCTGGGCGACGCCCGCAGGCGCCACGAGCGCGACGCTGCAGGTGGCGGCCGAAGGGTACTCCCAGACGTACAACGGGTTGACGGACGGCGCGCTTGAATTGACCTTGCCCGCGCCGGCTTCGGCGAAAGACGAGCGGGTCTATGCGCTCACGCTGGCCTTCGACAACGGCGTCGTGAAGCGCACGACCCTCGGCGCGGTGGTCTCGCAAGGCGGGCAGCAGGCGTCGACCGAGGCGATCAAGGAAACGTCGGACGACTGGTTGCGCGTCCGCTCGCCGCTCGTCGTCCCCATTCCCCACGGAACCACTTCCCTGACGCTGGACGGGGAGCCGGTCGAAACCGGGCTCGGGGGCGACGCGGGGTGGCACGCCTTCCGGGGCGGACGTTCCGGCGCGCTCGTCCTGACCGCGCCGCCGCACGTCTACACGGCGGATTTGCTTGCCCTTGACAGCCTGATCATCCTCATTCGCTGATCGAAAGGATTCCGACATGAAAAAACTTCTGGCCTTCCTCCCCTTGTTCGCCGCCGCCGCTTTGGCGCAACCCGCGATCGACTCGGTCTCGGTGCGCCAGGACTGGCCTTGGTCGAACGGAATCGTCGTCGACTACGTGGTTTCGGGCGCCACCGAAAACGGCGTCGACGTCTCCCTCGTCGCATTCAATGGCACGGAGAATCTCGGTCCGCTGACGTCGTTCCGGTCGGGTTCGCTCTTCGCGTCGAAGAACGGCGCGAACACGGTCGTCATCGATCCGGCCGCGCTTCCCGGCACGGGCGCTTCGGGCCTGGGCGCGTTCCAGGTGGAGATGGACGTGCTCGGCGAGGGCGACCCGCTCGTCGACCGCGTGGAGTACAAGATCATCGATCTGCTGACGCACGAGGTCGCGGACGTGCGGCGCCGCGACTTCTATGAAAACCCCCAAACCTACGGCGCCTACACGCGCGACTACTCGGCGGTCGGTCCGGGCTTCCAGTCCTTCCTCCCGCCGGAGGACGTCTTCGTCTGGACGGGCGTCAACTCGAACGACGTCTACAAGACGGACAAGCTCGTCCTGAAGCTCGTCCCGGCGAAGGACGAGGTGTGGCCTTTCGGCCCGAGCGCGGACGACACGGAAGCGAAGCCCGCCGGCTATTGGAGCTATCCGGTCATGGGCGAGACGCGCATGCAGGTGAAGCTGACGAAGGACTACTACATGGGCGTCTTCGAGCTGACGCAGCAGCAGTACTTCCACCTGACGGGCGAATGGCCCTCCTACTTCACCAACGTCGCGCACCGGGCGACGCTTCCGGTCGAATGGGTGGACAAGACGCACCAGCAGTTCGTCGAGGCCGTGAACGCGGCGCACGACTACGGCTTCAAGGTTCCGACCGAGGCGCAGTGGGAATACGCCGCGAAGGCGGGCTGCGACGGTCCGGGGCTCCCGAACGGCAAGACGTATTCGTCCGAGGCGTTCGCCGAGCTGGAAGGCTACAGCGCCACGAGGGGCCATAGCGATCGCAACGCCGTGACCGCCACCTACAAAGTGGGCGTCGGGCGTCCGAACGCCTACGGCCTCTTCAACATGCTCGGGAACATCAGCGAGTGGTGCAGCGAGGAGCCGCAACACAACCTCGCGAGCTACTACGGCGGGACGCCCGAGCCGATCGTCGATCCGAACGTGCAGACGGCGGCCGGCCAGTACGGCACCCACTACGGCATGTTCCGCGGCGGCAACTACAACAGGCTCTGGTGGCGGTACGCCCAGCGTTTCGCCATTTTGGACGGGGACATCGAAAAAGGATGGTTCTACAGCCAGCCGCTGGTCGGCTGGCGCGTGATCGTGGAGGCGGAGTGAGAACCGGGGAAGGAAAGATGACATGAACATGAAGAAGACTGTTTTCGCATGGGTCGCGCTCGGCGCGGCGGCGGCATTCGCGGAGCCGGCGGTGGATCGGGTCCTCGTGCGCCAGATGTGGCCGTGGGATCGGACCGTCAAGGTCGAGTACGAGCTTTCGGGGACGACCGCCCTGCACGACATGGCGGTGACGGTGACGGCGGGCGACGCCACGTACGACACGGCACAGGTGCTCGCGGCGATGACGGAGGGCGAGCTCTACGGCATCGCGGCGGGCCTCAACGGCTTCGCGTTCGATCCGCAGCTCCTGTTCGGCACGGATAAGGCGAAGGTGGCGTTCACGGTGCGCGTGGAGCCCGGCGCGGCGTCCGACCCCCTCATCGATCGGATTGAGTATCGCGTCCTCGACCTCGTGAACGGCACGTTCGCGGATCTCAGGCGGCGCGACTTCTACAACAACCCGGCGACCTACGGCGCGTTCACCACGAACTACGCCTCGGTCGGCCCGGGCTTCCACTCCTTCCTCGACCCGGGCGAGACGTTCGTCTGGACGGGCGTGAACTCGAACGACGTCTACAAGACGGACAAGCTCGCCCTGAAGCTCATCCGGGCGAAGGACGCGGTGTGGCCCTTCGGCCCGAGCGCGGACGACGCGGAGGCGAAGCCCGCCGGCTATTGGAGCCATCCGATCATGGGCGAGACGCGCATGCAGGTGAAGCTGACGAAGGACTACTACATGGGCGTCTTCGAGCTGACGCAGCAGCAGTACTTCCACCTGACGGGCGAGTGGCCCTCCTACTTCACCAACGTCGCGCACCGGGCGACGCTTCCGGTCGAGTACGTGGACAAGACGCACCAGCAGTTCGTCGAGGCCGTGAACGCGGCGCACGACTACGGCTTCAAGGTTCCGACCGAGGCGCAGTGGGAATACGCCGCGAAGGCGGGCTACGACGGTCCGGGGCTCCCGAACGGCAAGACGTATTCGTCCGAGGCGTTCGCCGAGCTGGAAGGCTACAGCGCCACGCGGGGCGATACGAATCGCAACTCCACGAAAGCCACCTACAAGGTGGGCCTCGGGCGTCCGAACGCCTACGGCCTCTTCAATATGCTCGGAAACATCAGCGAGTGGTGCAGCGAAGAGCCGCAACACAACCTCGCGAGCTACTACAGCGGGACGCCCGAACCGATCGTCGATCCGAACGTGCAGACGGCGGCCGGCATTTACCACGCCTACTACGGCGTTTTCCGAGGCGGCAACTACAACAGGCTCTGGTGGCGGTACGCCCAGCGTCTCGCCCAAACGGACGGAAACGGATATTTCTGGAGCCAGCCGCTGATCGGCTGGCGCGTGATCGTGGAGGCGGAGTGAGAGCCGAAAACGGAAAGATGAATTGAACATGGGGAAGACGGGCAAGACGGGTTTTGCAAGGGCTGCGGCGTTCGTCACGGCGGTGGTTTTCGGGGTCGCGGCCTGCCTGGCTCCACCGCTCCAGGCCGCCGTGTCGGAGCCGGTGGAGGTGTTTGTGCGTGTGGAACAGGATCGCAACTTGCTGCGGAACGGGTCGTTTGAATTCGCCAACCGCCACAACGGCATGAAGACGATTCTCAACCCGGGCGACCATCTCGCGTTCCAATGGGGCGCAAGGCAGAAGCAGCGCTGGTGCGAGACGGGGTTCGACCAGTGGTGGGGCGAAGGGCCGACGAACGGCGCGCTCTACGCGGCGTCGCCGGACGCCTGCTCGGGGCGGCGCTCGCTTGCCGTGACGGCGCCCGGCGCCATCACCACGTGGCTCGTGTATCTCGACGACTGGCCGGAAGACGGAGCCGACGCGGTGACGCTCTCCTGGCGGGCGAAGGGCGTGGGCGGCGCGGCGGCGCTGCGCGCCGAGGTCGCGCTCCACGAAGGGGCGGCGCCCCTTTCGCAGGAGCCGCGCGTGGCCGGGCAGGCGATCGACGGCGAGGCGGACGCCGGGACGTGGGGGCGCGGCACGCTGACCTTCGAGATTCCGGCGGCGGCGCGCCGCCGCGAAAAAGCGGCGATGGCGGTTCGCCTCGCCGTGACGGACGGCACGTGCCTCTTCGACGACGTGCAGCTCGAATACGGCCGCGAGGCCACCGGCTTCACCGAACGCCAGTCGCAGTATCTTTCGCTCGAAATGGAGGGCGTCCCGGCGACCGACCTGCCGAAATACAAACTCGGGCGCGATGCCGTCAAGACGCTCCTCGTCCGGAACACGTCGGGGAAGCGGCTGACCGGCGAGCTCAAGGTCTTCCTGGATCCGTGGGACAAGGCGGGCACGACGCCGATCGCCACGAAGCGGGTCGTCGATTGGGAGGCGGACGCGACGGAGGCGTTTCCGGTCGACGTCGGCGCGCTCGCGCCGGACGGCTACGTGATCCTGGCTTCGTTCGAGCCGTATTTCAGCGAGAAGGGCGTCTACGAGCCGGCGAACACGGGATGGGGCGCCGTCGGGCGCAGCCAGCTCTTGAAGCGCAACGGCCTGCGCTTCTGCGTGTTCGCGGCGACCGAGCCGAAGGATCTCTTCGGCGTCGGGAACGGGATGATCGGCCACGGCGGCTGGTGGGGCGGGAACTCGATGGAGAACGCCGTGCTCGGCAAGTCCGTGCATCCCGTCCTCCTGGGCGAGGCCGATCCGTTCAAGGCGGCGGTCGTCGGCGCGCCGAACATCGAGGAGCCGCGCCTCAACATCGTCAGGCCCGAGGACAGGGCGTTCCCCGAGTCGTGGAACCCCACGGCGCCGAATATGATCAACGCCTATTCGCCGAACGGGCGCAAGGTCCTGCGGGAACGGGCGATCGCGTTCGGCAGGCGCGTGGCGGACGACCCCTCCGTCGCGGGCGCGAAGCTGGAGAACGAAGGCTTCTTCGTGAACCGCGGCAATTTCTGCCCCGACGCCTGGGGCGACCTCGATTTCCGCACGTGGGCGAAACAGCGGTACGACGGCGACCTCGCGCGGCTGAACGCCGTTTGGAAGACGGCGTTCGCGACGTGGGACGAGGTCGTGCAGCCCATCTCGGGCATCAAGGAGGGAACGATCGAGAAGACCGGCGGCGCGGCGCTCGACTGGATGGCCTCGCTGGGCAAGATGACGCCGGAGGCGCAGGCGCGGCTCGCCGCGACGCCCGCGTTCTCGATGGACTGGTTCCGCTGGCGCGCCGACTCCGTGATCACGCTCTACGCCGACTTCATCGCCGCCGCGAAGACCGTGGACCGGAAGACGCTCTACGGCAACAACTACCCGTGGCCCAACTACTTCACGCACATCATCTGGCCGCAATGGCGCACGCACGACGTGATCATGCTCGACCAGCAGTACGCGTGCGGATTCCCGCGGACGCTGGGCACGAACGAGGAGATGATCGACATCCTGGAGCAGGCGGAGTCGATCTCCCGCGGGGAGCGCCCGATCTGGGGCCGCGAAATCTACTTCCAGCCGAACTACCCCGGCGAGATGGCGGCGTTGCAGAACTGGGCGATGATCGCCCACGGGATGTCCGTGCCGATGACCTTTGCATGGCGTCCGTACGCGGACCGCAACCGCGAGGTTTTCAAGACGGGGCCGAAATCGTGGCTGCTCGACGATGCGCCGCCCATGTGGTTCATCCTCGACGTCGACGGCTCCAAAGTACCCGGCTACGCCCCCAACGCGCGGTCGACGGACGAAATCGCCGCGTTCCACCGGAAGTACGACGGGCTCTCGCTCGAGCGCATCCGCGGCGACGTGGCGCTTTACTTTTCGACCGACTCCTCCACCTACATCATGTTCGAGACGTTCGACAAGCCCTACGACAGCCAGCTCTCGCAAGACCGCATGGCCATCGCCGGGGCGCTGCGGTACGCCGGCTCGCGCATCGAGTACTTCGACGACGCGACGCTCGCGGAAGTCGATCCCGAGCGCTTCCCGGTGCTGTTCGCGGCGGGCGAGAAGGTGCTTTCCGACTCGGCGGAAGCGCGGCTCAAGCGCTATGCGGAACGAGGCGGACGCCTCGTCGTCTTCAACGACTTCAACGCGTGGGACGTCAACCTGGAACCGAAGGCGAATCCCGGCGCCGAGGGGTGGAAGGGCGACGTCCGCGTCGTCAAGGACTTCGTCGGCAAGTACGACACCAAGCCGTACAACACCGCCGCCTACGACCAGTACATTGCGAAGCTGCTGGCGGATCTGGAGATTCCGCGCCATGCCTGGTGGGAGAACGAGACGCCGCATCAGGACGGCGAGGAGCGCCTCCTCGCCGGCGAGGGGCGACCGATCGTCGAGGTCGTCGTGCGGCGGCAGAAGACGACCGGGCGCCGGTTCGTCTTCGTCCTCAACAAAGGCGGCGCAGGCCGCGGACGGCTTTGCGGCCCCGACTTCGAGGGCGCGACGACGCTCGTCGATGCGTTGACGGAGGAACAATCCGGCCTGGCGTTGGAGCTCCAGCCCTTCGGCTACCGGGTTTTCCTGATTCCCTGAAAGCAGAAAGGGGGAAACATTGGCGACGCCCCCGGTAACGTTGTCGCGTGTTGTCGGATTTTTCGGATCGGTCGACGCCAAGCTCATGGGGACGTTCTTCTGCTTGACCTCAATGAGGTGAAATGCGATTTTGCCGTCTATGAGTTGTCCAACCTATCGAAAGTTTGAAACGATCGCATCGTCCGATTATCTGCGTCTCATGACGCCCTGGCTGGCGGCACTCCCCGGATACGCCCGGACGTCGCCGTTCGATCCGGGCTATCGCTTCTACGGCACGGGCGAGAGCGCGCACTGGCCGGTCCAGAGCAACCTGAACGTGGCCGCGGCGCTGGCCGTGCTCGCGGACGCGCCGGATCTGGAGGCGTTCCGCCCGGCGATGACGCGCGAGGCGATCCGGGCGTGCGCGTTCGACTTCCTCCGGTACGCGCTGGCGACCCACAAGAGCAACGGGCGCGTCTTGGCCACGGACGGCCGGCACTGGGGCAACCACTGGATCGCGGTCCTGGGGCTCGAACGCGCGGCGCACGGCATCAACGCGCTGGAACCGTGGCTGACGGACGACGACCGGGCAATGCTTCGCAACGTGCGGCTCTCCGAGGCGAAGTACATCCTCGAGGAGTACGAGCCCGTGGCCGGCATGAGCCACACCGGGCGCAACCACCCCGAGTCCAACATCTGGAGCGGCGCCTTCCTCTACCGCACGGCGTTCGACATTCCGGATGCGCCGAACCGCGAGGCGATGCTCGAGAAGGCGGCGCGCTTCATGATCGCCGGGATCTGCGTGCCTTCGGACGAGCGGAGCGAGGTCGTCTGCGGCGGTCGCAAGGTGAAGGATCTCTACGTCGGGGCGAACTTCACGGAGAACTATTCGCTCGACCACCACGGCTACATGAACGTGGGCTACTCCGTGATCTGCCTCTCGAACCTCGCGATGGCCTGGTACAACTTCCGGGAGCGTGGCCAGACGCCGCCGCCGGAGCTGCTCCACCATGCCGCGGACTTGTGGCGGGTGCTGCGCAATTTCATCTTCCCGGACGGACGGCTGCTGCGCATCGGCGGCGACACGCGCTCGCGATACACCTATTGCCAGTGCTACGCCGTGCCGACGTTCATCTTCGCGGCGGACGTGCTTGGCGACGCGGACGCCCCCGCCTTTGAAAGGCGATGGCTCGAACAGGTGGAGACGGAGATGGCCTACAGCCGCGACGGCTCCTGCTTCTCCAGGCGGTTGGCGCCGCTGATGCGGATGAGCCCCTACTATGCGCTCCGCCTGGAATCCGACCACATCCTTTCGCTTTCCTACGGCGCCTGCTGGCGCCGCAAGTTCAAGCTCCCGTCTGCCGTTCGCGACGCCGAGGCGGCGCCGTTCGCCTGGCAGGACGACTTCCACGGCGCGGTCTGCGTGCGAACCGGGCGCACGGTTCGCTCGTGGGTTCGCGCAGGCGGGCAAGGGCCCACGGGGCTTTGCGTGCCGCTGCACCGCAGCGACATGGCGGAGTGGCAGGGCAACCTGAGCGGATTCGCCGAGGGCAATCTGTCGAGCGCCGGGGCGTCCCGGGCTTCGGTTGCGTCGTTCGACGGCGGCTTCCTCTACGCCGGGGAATCGGAGTTCGTCGAGACCGGGCAGATCGGCGAAGGCGAGGGGGAATATCCGATCATACGGGTGCAGACCGCGGCGGCCGCGCTGCCCGACGGCAAGTCCCTGCTCGTCATCCAACGCGGCCGCATGATCAAGGACGCCACGCTCAACTGCGTCTACAGCCTGAACGCCCTCGTGCCCAACGATGTCTTCAACCGTTTCCGCCGCGCGATCTGGACGCCGTCGAAGGCGTTCGGCCTTTCCGGCGCGCGCCGCAAGGACGAAATCGTCGACACGGACGCGGACCGGCTCAACATCGACGGATGCCTGTCGCTGTTTTCGCTGACGCCGGAGGCGACGCTCAAGATCGTCCGGCAGCGCGACCAGAACATCCGGCTCCGCCGTGGCTTCCCGATCCCCGGATCGCTGTACGCGGATCGTTTCTGCCTGACGGCCTCACGCGAATCGCGGCGGCGGCTGGCGGGGGAGGTGCTTTTCGACGAAGCCTACGCCACGGCGGCGGACGTGGATGCGGAGGCGACGGCGGCCAGCCCCGGCGGCGCGTTCGAGGCGACGTCCGACGGCCTTCGGCGCGCGGTCTTCGCCGGTTTCGACGGGAAAGCCTACCTGCTGCTGGCGAACTTCGGTTCGGCGCCGCTTGCGATAGACCATGCCGAAGCCGCGGATCTGGCGACGGGCGCCCGCCGCGTCCGCACGCTTCTGGAGCCCGGCGCCGCCTGCGTGCTGCGGAAGCCATGACCAATCGCGTCAAATCGCTGAATTGCGATTGACGGCCGCCAACGCATCTGCCACATATTCCGTCAAATGACACAGCAGTACCGAAAACGAGTCGCCTCTTTTTAAGATGGTTTGGGTGGCGGTGGGAAAGTACCTATCAACGACCCGACGGCGTGATCGTCTGCCCTGTGAGCTGCCTCAAACCGTGACCTTGTTGACGTTTCGTCCCCGTTCGCGTCCCCGTTCAACACGATCCCCCGTTCTCCGTTTCCCGCGTACGCGGCGGGATGGAAGGTTTCACGCAAAGATCGAAGGCGCAGGGGGAAACAAGGAGCCGGCCAGTTTAAGCCCGATGCCGACATCGCCGCCCAGGCATGTCCCGAGTCGGCGAGCAAGTCTGCCACGGCTATTTACGGGCGGGGCTCTTGTCGCGCATGAAGAAGGAGGTCACCCGAGGGCGGAACAGGTAGAACACGATGATGCCGAAGACCAACGCCCTCGCCGCCACCAAGGCATTGAGCCCGCCCAGGACGATACCGAAGCCAAAGGAGGCGATACCAACCCCAAGGTAAAGATTTCTGCTCCAGTTTTTGCCTAGCAACAACCCCATCCCGATTGCAAAATAGAGAGGTATTGACACGATCTGGACGATGAACACAATAGGTTTAAGGTCATAAGCATTGTCGTTGCCCAGAACCATCAGCAGGCCGATCAGCTTCAAGGCGGCAAGCGCAAGGAACAACCACCCAAGGATCAGTACGCCAACAGGTTTCTTGCTCATTCTCCAGTTTCTTTCATGATTCACCATGAGGATGCAACTTTTCAGGAGTCCGATGGCGCAGGCGGCGAGGATTGGCCAATTATGAAGAACCGCCGTTCCTGTGGACACGTATGGCCCATTTCGATAGACGTACATCATGATCGTGTACCATATCGCAGCCGCTATGCCGAGGACTGTCCATGCAAAAGTCCACCGCGTGTTCATCCGTCCTTCTCCATCCTTTTCGTTATGGCATCCGGCCTCTGGGTCGAGAGTTCGCGGGTGCAACCCGCAAGCCGCGACGGGCAGTTCCGATCACTTGAAACACTTCAACACTTTCGGGCGCGTCAAATAGAACAGAGTGGCACCCCTGTTCTGCAGTAGCCCGCTGCGGGTCGTCGGTTGTCGTTCATCATCTACTCTTCGACCGCGGACAGCAGCCATGGATTGACCACGAAAAAATACAGCAAGGTCACCACCACGCTTCCAAGCAACGGAAGGACGGCGGCCTTGAAAGCGATCGTCGAATCCTCGGGGGACGCACCCGGCGCCCGTTCGATCGCCTTGTGCCGCCCAAGTCCGATGAAACCTCCGAGCGCCATGCCGGGAAGGCTGCCCAGGATTGCGCCCGTAAGCGCGGAGGACAGACCTATCAAAAAGAAATTGGCTTCGTAGAACTGGCCGAGGACAAAGGCAAGGACGAGGACGCCGATGATCCCGATTCGAGGAATGAAGACAGCGGCAACGGCGATGGCAAAGCACAGCGCGGCTCCTGGTTCCACGGATGCCAGCATCAGAGCCGTGTCGGCCAGTTTAAGCCCGATGCCGACAAGAACCCCCCATTTGAGCCCGGCCATGGCGTGCGCCCATACGGGGCGATAAAGGACACGCAGCTTGAAGGTCGAGTCGATGAGTTTTGAAAGCGGTTCCTTGGCGGTTTCCGACCACTTCCCGTTTTCCCCTTTGCTGTGGACGCATGCCCGGGAATCGGGCGTGTGATTGCCCGCGAGAATGGCGGCGCGAATCTCCGGCACCACGTTGTCCATGCGGTAGAAGTGGGCAATTCCATTTTGCCCCTCGACCGTGACAAACGCGGAATGGTTCGACGCCCACCATTTCCGGATGTCGGAATCCGGGTTGCCAGCGTCTTCGAGTGCCGAGAACCTGCAATTGTCGGGCGTCGGCGGCGCGTTTTTCCGTTCTTTCTTCTCCTTGTTGCGCGCTTTGAGGGCGCCCCATAACGGCGCGATGATGAAGTAGAACACCCCCATGACCACCATTGTAAAAATCAGGCTGTCATCCATTGGAGCCCCTCCTTTCCCTGCGTGTCCAGATTGCGCAATGGGTCGGCTACTTGTTCGCTTTCAGGATCGCATCCGCCCAAGCCTCGGAGGTCTTCCTGATCCACTTGACCGTGTCTTCATCCTTGTACTCGGAGAAGAGATACACGAAGAGAAGCCTTTTCCTGACGCGCAGAAGCACCCCGCCCATGCCCATCTTCACGTTCACGTTTCCCATGGACACCGGCATGACCATGCCAAAGCCGTACGCATCCTGCTTCGAAAAGAAGGAACCGAGCGAAACCGGCTTGCCGAGGTTCACCGTAGCCTCCTCCAGCTCAAGCGACTTCATTCGCCTGTTGAATTCCTCCTCGGCCTCTTGTATGCAGGAGTCCGTGAAAGCGGTCGTGGCGTCCATGGCGCTTCCGAATTCCTCTGCCATCCCGTCGACCACCTCTTTGAAGTCGCTTGCTTCGCAGTCCATGTATTCGAGCTGCCTTTGGACTTGAACCACGGCATATCGGGATAGTGCCGAGTCTTCCGACCTGCTTGTCAGTTTCGCCAGGTCGTTCGTCGGCACGAAAGCGGCGATGAGCCTGTTTTCTGACGGGACGGCAACCTCCATGAACTCGCGGTTGTCGTGCCCGATCTCGGTCATTTCCGCTGTGGGCGGAGGAATGGCGATCGGCGTCCTCCCCGCCTTGAAGCTTGAAACGGCCGACGTCTTTCCGGCCGACTCCTGGGCGTTTCCAGCGATGGCAAGACCCAGCGACAAGGCGCAGATTGCGATGATTTTCCTCATTTGTTTCTCCCTGTTTGGTTTTCGAGACAAATCGTTTGCGAATGTCGCTACGCCTTCGCCAGTCGCTCATGGTCATGCCCGTGGCGCGGCGGAAGTCGCGCAGGGGCCGAAACCGTTGCGGGACAGGATGCTCACTGGTTCCAGTCCGGGTACGTGGCCTTCACCCGCTTGGACACGTTGAAGTAGGAGTACCAGATGGCGAAGCCGATCACGCCTTTGACGAGCCCCTGGATGACATCCGGCATTATCTCCTCCGCATCGATGCCCGCCATGAAAGCAAGCAAGGAGCTGAGCACGTTCCACGCCAGGGAGATGAGCAGCCACTTCTTTGTCTTTTGGACCGCGCCGGGGACGATGTCGCGCAGTTCCCTGGCGATCAGGATCCATTTCACGACGAAGAAAAGGTCAACCACGATCTCGATCAAACCAACGCCGACAATTCCCGGGTAATCCTCGGCCAGCATGCCGAAGCCTATGATTGCCAAAGTCAGTTGTATTACCGACACCACGGGCGAAATGTACATGTGGACCACCACGAAGAACATCAGCCACCCCCTGACGCCGTACAAGGGGTTGGTTGTATCTACAGGCTGCCCGCCTGCCGCTGCAACCCCGTTCGTGTTCGCCTGACCTGTCTCGCTCATCGCATTGCTCCTTTCGGTTCGTCAACGTCCAGCTTGACCCTCGTTTCTCCCCCTGGCCACGGCGGAAGAAGCGTAATGATCCACGCTCTGGTTTGGCTTTCTAGGAAATGGCCGCGAGGAGCAGCAGGACGACAAGCCCGAGTCCAATGTTGATCCAGGTCATGACGGCGCCAACGGTGTTGGCATTGTCCGCCCTTCTTTTGGATTCCATCTCCGGTATACCTGCGGCCTCCGCGCTGGGCAGGCAAAGCACCGTGATGAAACCGATGATTCCCAGCGCAAGGATCCATCGCAATGGCTTGAATCCCTTGGCGCGCGCTATGAGCGCCGCGATGACTCCGGATATCAGACCGACAACTGCACCCATGATGCTTCCTTCCTCTCTATTGAGATTTCCTCAAATCGTAGTCCTGTTCGTGATTGCAAGGCCCGGCAGCTCTAGCTCGGTTGTTCTGAGCCAATCTGTCATTTACTGGCCTGCCTCCCACTCATTGTACTCACGCATTATTTTACGCGCCTGCGCGTGGCCCATGTCGGCGGCTTTCTGCATCTCGCGAAGAGCCGTGGCTTCACTACGTGCCACACCAGCGCCGATGTTGTAGCAAACTGCAAGATTGTACTGGGCATCCGCATAGCCCTGGCTGGCAGCCTTGCGAAGCCATTCGACTCCTTTCTTCTCGTTTTTCAGCGTTCCGCGTCCCTTGAGCAGGCACACGCCAACATTGAACTGCGCTTGTGCCATGCCTTGCTCGGCAGCCTTCAACTTCCAAACGAAAGACTGCTCAGCGTCTTGAGGAACACCTTGACCCTTGGCGTAGCACACGCTGAGGTTGTATTGTGCCTCCGCATGCCCTTGTTCCGCGGCTGCCTGGTAAAGCTTGGCCGCCTCGGCGTAATCCACCTTGACGCCTTGTCCTTCCGCGTAACACACCCCGAGATTACACTGCCCGACGGCGCAGCCTTGGGCGGCCGACTTCCTGTACCAATCTATGGCCGTGGCCATGTCTTGTGCAACGCCCTCCCCGCGATGATAGCAGGAGCCGAGTTCCGCTTGCGCTTCAGCATGGCCCTGATCAGCGGCTTTTCGCAACCACTCGATTGCCACGGCGTTGCTCTTCTCCACTCCTCCATTGCCTTTCGCATAACATTCCGCCAAAGCAAACTGTGCAGCGGAATCTCCTTTTTCGGCTTTAGCCAAAAGTTCATTCACACTCTCTGCACGCCCGGGTGACGCTGCTAGCAGTGGCGCAACAAGCAGGGTGCATATTAGACTCCGGTATTCCTTCGTTGCCGCAAACCATATCCACTTTTTCATCACGGTACTCCTTCCGGTTGTTCTATCGGACTTTCCAACGCCCCGCCCCCCGCCTCACGCCGCGCGGGCGCGGCGTGAGGCGGGGCGGAGATGTTGCCGGGCAGGGCTCTCACTTTGCAATTTGCGGGGGCTTGCACTTTGTGAGCGCCTGTTTCCCCTCTTGCTCTGTCAGCAACGACAGCTTGAAGTGCGTTATGAGGTTGTGCTGCAACACGTAGTACACGCCGCCCGCCTCCGTTTTCAGCGGAAGCGTCGCCGTGCGATCATCGACCTCGCTCTTGATGGTCGCATCGCCGGGCGGTCTTTCCCAGCACAGATACCCGCACGTGCCGGTCATTCCGATCAACTGCGTCCCATCCGTCACCCACAGCGGCATCGCGGAGGCAAGAGCCGAGGGGCGCACAATGTAGATGCGGGCCTTGGCCGGATCCTCCACCGTCTTGCCCTGGTCGGGCAGCGGCACATACTGGTACGTTGATGCGCAGCCGGCCAGCAGCGCGGCGGCAAGGAGTGCAAGCAGAGGTCTTGGGGTCATGTCATTACCCTTCTTGGGCAGGCTGCCAGCGTTGCGCCGTCCGCCGGCTGACTGGTTCTGGGTAGCGCCGCCACTAGAACTTAAGACCGACGCTAATCATGAGCCCGAGGTCAATATCCTTGCTCTTGTCGTCATCATCGAAGTTTATGGTGGAGGTGTCGAAGGCCGCTTCGACGAACCAGAGCCTGCTGTCGGACTTGGCGAACTCCATCCCGCCGGCGAGCAAAAGCCCGGGCGACGAACCGTCAACGGCGTCTCCCCCCGCGAGCGGGTATCTGAGACCCAGCTTGCCGTAGAACGATTGGGCGGACTCCCGCGCCACCTCGTAGCCTACGCCGCCACCTATCGGAATCATCCAGAACGAGGCGTCGCCAAACATCACGGCGGCAGGGCCCAGATCGGCATATATGAAGCCGCCATCGATCACGCTCGCCATATCCCACCGGTAGGCCATGGAGAGCCCTACTGGAAACACGGAAACATCCGCCTCGACCTTGACCCAGCCGCCACGGTCCCGCTCCAGATAATCCTCGTACCAGTCTCCGATGTCCTGCACTGCCGGGATATAGGTCAGCCTTAGCTCGAGCCCGGACGAATCCTCGGCGGCCCCCGACGTGCCTGCGCACAGGGCGCCGGCCACCATAACGCCAACTACCAACTTCAGCTTCATGTTCATGTTCATTACTGTTTCCTTTCCGCCCATGCCCCGCACTGCGCGCGGCATGGGCGGGGCGTTTCCTCTCTAGTCCAAAGCCACGGGTTTCATACGGTTCACGTACTCAACGGGAACCTGTTCCCGCAGCACAACGGTAAACCCGGAGTTGTCATGCCAGACCGAACCCTGTTGCGGAGCAAGCTCGGCATGCACATCTTCGGGGGCCAGCGTCCACATTCCGCCGGTCGCGGGGTCGACGATGAGCCAGCCGATCAGGCCGCCGAACACGAAGTTCCCGACGTACCATCCGCTGATTTTGCCGGTGATCGGGACTTCCCGCATCACGTAGCCGTCCTTCTCGAAGCGCACACGGTACTTCGCGGACGTGAAGAACCCCGCGCCTCTCTTGAGCATCATGGTGGTGGGCGTGCTCCCGCCCCCGACGGCCTGGCCGCGCCAGTCCAATACCGTGACCTTGGCCCCATCGGGCATCGATCGAAGCGAAACCATCTGGCTGCCGCCGTTTATGATTGACGCGCATGATGTCGTGAAAACGACAAGCGCAATCGACATCGTCATTTGTGCCACGAAAGAACGAAACTCTTTCATGTTTGTTTGCTTCCTTCCTGCGAATTGCTGCGTTGTTTGATGCCTGTCCGACTGCTTCACACGTTGCAAAGCGGTGCTCATTTTATTATCTTTCGAAACCGCGCGTTTGGAGATGTGGAGATGAATCATTTGCGAATGTCGCTATGCTTTCGCCAGTCGCTCATGGTCATGCCCGTGGCGCGGCGGAAGTCGCGGCAGAGTTCGGCCAGGGAGCCATACCCGCAGAAATCGGGGAGCGCCGCAAGCTCCTGCCGGGGATTGGCGAGCATCTCCTTCACGCGCGCGATGCGCACGGCGCGGATTTCCTCGAATATCGGGTGACCCACCGTTGCCGTGAAGAGGAGGTCCGCGTGGCGCCGGCTCACGCCCATGGCCTGGGCGACTTGCGCCGACGTGACCTTCGAACAGGCTTCGCGGCGGATTTTTTCCAGCGCGGCGGAAATCCGCCGGTCGTGGCAGCGCCGGGTCGAGGCGCGGCGCACGAGCGTCCAGACGCCAAAGGTCCTGGACGATGGCTTGGACGCCGGATGCGCCATCCGGTCGGCCAGGAGCTGCGCCGCCAGGCGTCCGGAGGCCAGGTAGTCGATCGCGACGCTGGACAGCGTGACCGACGTGTTTTCGCAGATCTCGACGTCGTTGTCCACGCCGACCACGGCGATGTCGCCCGGCACGTCGATCCCGGCCGCCTCGCAGGCGACGAGAGCCTCCCGCGCGACATCGTCGTTGACCGCCAGGACGCCGCAGGGCCGGGGCAGCCGCTTCAATTGCTCCGCCAAGGACTGGACCAGCTTCGTCCACGGCACGTTCTCCAGAAGATGGAACCGCTTGCCGTTTTGGCGCACGATCCGGGCGAACTCCTCGCCGCGGCGCTGGTTCCAGCGCGCGTCTTCGGGATACGGGATGAACGCGAAATCGTCGATCCCGGACGCCATCAGCTCGCGGGCCGCAGCCCGGGCGATGGACGCCGCATCGCTGTACACCAATCCCCCCCCCCCCCCCAGTTCCGGATCGCAGTCGAGCAGCACGACGGGAAGCGTTCCGAACGCCTCGAGATCGAGCGTCGGGGCGCGTCCGGCGCACTCGACGATGGCGCCGTCGGGGCGCCAGAAATCGACGACCCAGGCGACATCGACCGGCTCCGCTCCATTGTTCGGACGCCGTTTTTCGCGCGCCATCCCGTATTCGACCACCTGCACGTTCCATCCCGCCTCCCGGGCATGCTGCGCCACCCCGTCGCGGGACAGGCTGGTCGGATACGTGAACGACGCCTTGAACAGCAGGATCCGCTTTTTCATCTCCTCCCGACTATGAAACGAACGGCGAAGATCGATCAGAGGCCAACACGGGGTGGCGTCTTGGTTCACCGTGAATTGGACGGCGGCTCTGTCTTGTTCTTTCTCCTGGGTATGGCCAATACGCCGACAATCACGGATCCGACCAGGGCGGGGAGGACTTCGAACGTGATGATGTATTGGATGTCGGGCATCTTCCGCAACATGTCTCTCTCGAAGTCGATCATGGAGCCGGATGAAAGCCAACGGTACAGGCCGAAGCCCAGGAAGACGGCCAATACCCCACCCAGAACCGCAAAGCCCACGACGGCGCCTGCCGTCTTGCCGCGGGCTCTTGCAGTGATCCCCCATGCGATGGCTGCGACAAAAAACAACGCGACGATGTGCATATGAACTCCTTTTTATATTTTAGAGTACCACCCTCAAGAATTGCGTGTTGACAGATATGGGGGTAAATAATTTGCAAATGTCGTTATGTTTCTTTCGAGGAGCGCAGGGGGGCGGTGGGGCCCGAGGCCACGGCTATTTACGGGCGGCGCATGGAGAAGGGGGTGCTACGGCCCCAGCTTGACGGCGTCGCGGGCGCAGGAGCGCAGGAAGAGCGCGTCTTGCCGGCCGATGTCGGAGGGGATGTAGGCGGACTCGGGGATGTCGTCGAGGCCGAAGAGGGCGAGGAACCAGACGCAGGCCTGGAGGTATTCGCCGCGGCGGTTGAGGTGGATGGTGTCCATCGAGAGGATCAGCTCGCGCGTTGCGTGGTCCTGCGTCCATCCGTTGTATCGGCCCACGACGTCGCCCGCCTGCGACGGGAGGTCCGGCGGACGGAGGAGGGCGAGCTCTTCCGGAGTGGGGACGGCGAAGGGGCGGGGGTCTCGTTCGCGGGTGAGCTGCACGGCGCGTCCGGTGGGGATGACGGGGGCGTCGAAGCGGGCCGCGAGGTCGGCGTAGGCGGCGGTGAGGCGCTTGTGCATTTCGGCCTGGTCGATCGCCCAGTCGCCTTCGCCGCGCAGGCGTCCGTCGTCGGCGCGGTAGGCCCAGGTCTGTTGGATCCAGACGGCTGCCGACGGCGCATGTTCGCGGATGTAGGCGACGAGATTGTCCGCGTAGGGCTGGTAGGTTTCGGGCTTCCAGCTGAAGTGGCTGGCCTGCTGGATGGTGATGATGTCCCAGTCGCCCTTTTGGATCAGTTCGTTCAAGCTGGCCTTGCGCCTGGAGACCGCGATGTCGCGCGTAGGCGTGACCATCCAGGTTGTCGCGTCGTACTGGCGGGCTTCGGGCTCGGCTTCGGACTCTTGGACGTTCGCCCAGTGGGTCTCGAGCGAGCATCCGCCGATGTAGGCGCTGGTGAGGGCGATGTCGTATCCGGGGATGGAGGCGACGAGGGGGGGCAGGTCCTTTCCGACGCAGATGGAAAAGCTGTTGCCGATCATGAGGACGCGGAGGAGTGTGGTCATGGGGGGAACCTTTGGGGTTGGGGGATGGGAGGTTGCGCGCGTCACGGAAGCCGGAGCACTTCGGCCATCGCGTAGATGCGCGGGGGACGGTTGGCCACCCAGGCGGCGGCGCGCAGCGCGCCGCGGGCGAAGGCGGCGCGGTCGCTTGCCTTGTGGGTGATTTCGATTCGTTCGCCTTCGGCCGCGAAGATCACCGTGTGGTCGCCCACCACGTCGCCGCCGCGCAGCGCGTGGATGGCGATCTGTCCGGCGGGGCGTTCGCCGACGACCCCCTGGCGACCGTAGCAGGCGGCCTCATCCAGGGCGATGCCGCGCCCTGCGGCGACGGCTTCGGCCAGGCCCAGCGCGGTGCCGCTGGGCGCGTCTTTCTTGTGGCGGTGGTGCATCTCGACGATTTCGACGTCGTAGGAGCCGTCGAGCAACGCCCCGGCCTGGCGCGCGAGCGAAAGCAGGAGGTTGACGCCGAGCGAGAAGTTCGGCGCCCAGACGACGGGGATCGTCTCCGCGGCCTTTTCCACGGCGGCCTTCTCCCCGGGCGAGAGGGCGGTGGTGCCGAGCACGTAGCCTTTCGCGCCGGAGGCCAGCGCGGCGGCGAGGTTGCCGGGGGTGGCGGCGTGGAAGGTGAAGTCGATGGTCACGTCCGCAGGGGCCGCCTGCGCGGCGGTGGAGAGGGGGACGCCGATGGCGTCGATCCCGGCGAGCAGGCCGGCGTCGCGTCCAAGGGCGGGGTGGCCGTCCCGTTCGATCGCTGCGGCGATGCGGAGTTCCGGGAAGTCGCGCGAACACGCGACGAGCTTCTGTCCCATGCGCCCGGCGGCGCCCAGGATGGAGAGGGAAAGCATGGGGATATCCTCCTTCGAGAGAGCGGGGGCGCTACTTCAGCAGGCCGAGTTGCGTGGCGGTGGCGCGGATGCGGTCCCGGACGGCGGCGGAGGGCTCGCAGAGCGGGAGGCGGAAGGTTTCGCCGATGCGGCCCATCATCGCGAGGAGCGTCTTCACGGGCACGGGGTTCGTGTCGATGAAGAGGTCGCGGAAGAGCGGGTAGCAGCGCGCGTGGAGGGCGGAGGCCTTCGCGAAGTCGCCTTCGAGCGCGGCGCGCACCATGTCGCCCACATCCTTCGGGATGACGTTCGAGGCGACGCTGATGAGGCCCGAGGCGCCCACGGAGAGCATCGGCACGGCGAGCGAGTCGTCTCCGGACAGGACGGCGAGGTCGCAGGCGTCGCGGATGGCGCTCGCGCGATCCACGCTGCCGGCGGCTTCCTTGATGGCGACGACGTTCGGATGCTTCGAGAGGCGCACCACGGTTTCGAGGGCGATTTCCCTCCCGCAGCGGCCGGGCACGTTGTAGAGCACCACCGGCAGGCCGAGGTCGGCCACTGCGGCGAAGTGCCGGTACATGCCTTCGGCGTTCGGCTTGTTGTAGTAGGGGGCGACTTGAAGCGTGGCGTCGACGCCGGCATCCAGGATGTGCTTCGTGAGGGAAATGGCCTCGGCGGTGGAGTTCGCGCCCGTTCCGCCGATCACCTGCATGCGGCCGGCGACGTGCTCGGCGCATGCGCGGATGACGTCGATGTGTTCCGCATAGGTGAGGGTGGGGGACTCTCCGGTGGAGCCGACAGGGACGATGCCTTCGATTCCGGCGGCGGCCTGTTCGTCGATGAGGGCGCGGAATCGTCCGTAGTCGATGGAACCGTCCTGGTTGAAGGGGGTGACGATCGCGGTGTAGGTGCCTTGGAGTTTCATGATGGGGGGGTGGGGGTGGGGACGTTAGGGGAACTGGAATCCGCAATGGGCTTGCACTTGCGGGACGGGGAGGTCGCGCACGCCGGTCGAGAGCTCGGCGGCGAGGGCGGCTGCGGCACCGGCGGCCTGGCCGACGGCGGCGACGATGGGCTGGACGCGATAGGCACTCAGGGCCACGTGGGTGCCGCTGATGCACTTGCCCGCGACGAGGAGCCCTTCGACTCCGCGCGGGACCAGTGCCCGGTAGGGGATGCCCGCGAGGACGCGGACATGCCGCGAGATGAGGGCTTCGCCCCAGAGGTCGAGGAAGTAGTCGCAGGTGGCGATGGAATCGTCCGGGAAGCGGCCTTCCACGAGGTCGTGCTGGGTGATGACGTGTTCGCCCATCACGCGGCGGCACTCGCGCACGCCGATGCGCGGCGCGAAGTGCAGTTCAAAGCCTCTCGAGCGCAGTTCCTCCACATCGGGCTGGACCTTTTCCCAGGCGGCGCGCTGCGCCTCGGCGAGCGCGAAGGAGTCGCGGGTGTCGGCGCAATCGACCGTGGAACCCCAGTGGAGGTAGATGCCGCTGTCGCGTTGCCGGCATGGCCCGGGGTGTTCGTTCGCCCAGCCGAGGCCGGTGTCGACATAGCCGGCGCGGGTGGGCAGGGCGGTGGGCGGCGGCGGGCCGGGGCGCACGCGCTGGCTGATGTACATCCACGTGCAGGGCATCGTCTTCCCGTCGGCGGTTTCGGGCGCGTTCGATTCGCCGAACTCGGCGCGTGCGTCGCGTCCGTAGCGGGTCTCGCAACCGGCGAGTTCGGAGAGGCGTCCCACGCCCGTGGCGTCGATGGTGGTCTTCGCGCGCACCTCGAAGCGGCGTCCCGACGACGAACGCCCCGCCACGCCCAGCACGCGATGGCGCGCCGGCGCGTCATCGAGCAGCACTTCGTCCGCGGTTACGCCGCACACGAGGCGGATGTTGGGATGTTCCGCGAGCATCCGCAACGAGACTCCGATGTAGGCGGAGGGCATGTACCAGTATTCGCCGCGGATGCCGGCGTCGAAGTTTTCCACGCGGATGCCGTGGACGTCGTCGTCCGCGTTCAATCGCTCCACCGTCTCGCGATAGACGCCGTTGCGGGGGCCTCCGCAGAGGAACGAGACGAAGTTGTCCACCGGCGCGCCGCCCGGCATGGCGTCCTCCTCGAGGAGGACGACCCGCGCGCCTTGTCGTGCCGCCTGGATTGCGGCGGGGATGCCCGACGCGCCTGCGCCGGCCACCAGAACGTCCGTGTCGAGTTTCATCGTGTCCATCCGGGGTCCCCTTAGGTCACAAACGGCGAGAGAGCCCGCAGCTTCTCCACGACACCGGGCATCTTCCCGAGCACGTAGTCGATTTCGGCGTCGGTGGTGTAGCGGCTCAGGCTGAAGCGGATCGAGCCGTGGGCGGCGGTGAACGGGACGCCCATGGCGAGGATCACGTGGGAGGGATCGAGGGAGCCCGAGGAGCAGGCGGAGCCCGAGGAGGCGCAGATGCCGAGGTCGCTCAAATGATAGAGGATGGCCTCGCCCTCGATGAAGGAGAAAGAGAGGTTCGTGGTGTTCGGCACGCGGGGGGCGCGTCCGCCGTTCACGCTCGAGTCGGGGCAGGAGGCGAGGAGCCCCTTTTCCAGGCGGTCGCGCATGCGCGCGATGCCGCCGGCGTCCGGGAGGTGCTCCGTCTCGAGGTCGCAGGCTTTGGCGAGGCCCACGATGTAGGGCACGTTCTCGGTGCCGGCGCGGCGGCCGTTTTCCTGGTGCCCGCCCCTGAGGAAGGGGCGCAAGCGGGTCCCCCGGCGCACGTAGAGCACGCCGACGCCCTTCGGCGCATGAATCTTGTGCCCGGAGAAGGCCAGGGTGTCCACGGGGACCCGCGACACGTCCACCGGGATTTTGCCGACGGCCTGGACGGCGTCCGTATGGAGGAAGGCGCCGGCGGCTTTGGCGCGGCGCGCGATCTCCGGCATGTCGAAGAGCACGCCGGTCTCGTTGTTCGCCCACATGATCGCCACGACCTTCGGTCCGGGGCGCGCCAGCGCGGCGTCGAGCTCGTCGAGGAGGAGGCGGCCGTCGCGATCGACGCCGATTTCCACCAGTGCGTGGTCGCGGGTGTCGCGGAGGTGGCGGCAGGGTTCGAGGATTGCGGGGTGCTCGACCTTGGAGGTGATGAGGGTCGTCCCGGGGCCGAGGGCCTCGACGGCGCCATAGAGCGCGGCATTGTCCGATTCCGACCCGCAGCTGGTGAAGAGGATCTCCGAGGGGTCGGCGTGGAGGAAGGCGGCGACGCGTTCGCGGGCGGCGTCCACGGCCCCCATCACGCTGCCGCCGAAAAGATGCATGCTCGAAGGATTGCCCCACTTGTCGGTGAAGTAGGGCAACATCGCCTCGACCACCTCCGGGGCGACCCGGGTGGTGGCGTTGCTGTCGAGATAGACGAGCGGCATGCCCATGGCGCTAGTGGCTCCCGGCGGCGGACGCCCGTTCGGCGGCGAGCGCATCGAGGATCTTCCGGATGTCGTGGACGCACTTCCCGCACGCGCCGCCGGCCTTGCAGGCGCAGGTGACCTCGTCCACGGCGGTGAGGCCGTTTTCGGTGGCCACGCGGCGGATCTCGTCTTCGGAGACGTTGCAACACGTGCAGACAGGCGCTTCGTGCCGGAGGTCGCGCACGACGGTCTCGCCGGTGCGGTAGTTGTGGATCGCGGCCTCGAGCGCCTTGCGGCCCAGCACGGAGCAATGCATCTTCTGGGCGGGGAGCCCCCCGAGGTATTCGGCAATCTCCTGGTTCGTGATCGCTTCGGCCTCTTCGAGGGTCTTCCCCTTGATGAGCTCGGTGAGGGCGGAAGACGACGCGATGGCGCTCGCGCAGCCGAAGGTCTGGAATTTCACGTCGGCGATGCGGCCGTCGGCATCGAGCTTGAACTGGAGAGTGAGCGAGTCGCCGCAGGCGAGCGAGCCCACGGTGCCGACGCCGTCGGGATTTTCGAGTTTTCCGACGTTTCGGGGATTGCGGAAATGGTCGAGGACCTTTTCAGTATAGTTCCACATGGAGGCCGTATTCCTTCCGGAGCCGCGTGGCGGCATGCCGCGTGCCACGCAGGATGACTGGAATATACCACACCCCCCCTTTCGGGAAAATGCGAAAGTTGCCAAGTGCGGCGATCGCGGTTGCGCGAAATCGTCTTGTGGATGCGGGGTGTTTTGCGTATTCTTCCCTTTTTCCATGGTTCCCTTTGCCCGTTTGGATTTTCCGTGAAAAGCAAGAATGCATTGGACCTTGACGCTGCGGCGTGGCTGGAGGCACACGACGGCAAGCCGCTGGCGCCGCGCGACCGGATGGCGATTCCGCCGCAGGAAATGCCGGCGCAGGACCCCCAGGAGCGCCGGCACAACATGCGGGAGGTCGCCCTCGGGTATTCGGAAGCGCAGGCGGTGGTCGAGGCGAAGCGCTGCCTCCAGTGCAAAAACGCCCCATGCGTGCAGGGGTGTCCGGTGAAGATCCGCATCCCCGAGTTCGTGGGAGCCATCGCGAACCGGGACTTCGCGGGCGCCATTGGCGTGATTCGCGAGAACAGCCTGCTTCCGGCGGTGTGCGGGCGCGTGTGTCCGCAGGAGCGCCAGTGCCAGGCCGTCTGCACCCTCGGGAAAGCGCTGAAGGATCCGGCCAAGGCCGTCGCCATCGGGCGCCTGGAGCGTTTCGCGGCGGACCGCGAGCGCGAGTCGGGCGCGATATCGATGCCGGACATCGCCCCCCCAACCGGGAAGCGCGTGGCGGTGGTCGGCACGGGTCCGTCCAGCATCACCGTTGCCGCGGACGTGCGGCGCGCCGGGCACGAGGTGACGCTTTTCGAGGCCCTGCACAAACCCGGCGGCGTGCTGGTTTACGGCATTCCGGAGTTCCGCCTGCCAAAGGCGATCGTCCAGAACGAGATCGACGCCCTCGTCGCGATGGGCGTGACGCTCGAGCCGAACTTCGTGGTCGGCCGAACGCGCCGTCTCCGGGACCTCCTGGACCGCGACGGCTTCGATGCCGTGTTCGTGGGCACCGGCGCCGGCCTTCCCAAGTTCATGGGCATCGAGGGCGAGAATTTGGTCGGCGTCGTCTCGGCGAACGAATACCTGACCCGCTCGAATCTGCTGTATGCCTACGATACCGAGCGCGCCCACACGCCCGCCTACGTCTCGAAGAAGCTGGCGGTGCTCGGCGGCGGCAACGTGGCGATGGACGCCGCGCGAACCGCCCTGCGTCTCGGCGCCGAGACGGTGTACCTCGTGTACCGCCGCTCCGCCGACGAGATGCCGGCCCGCGCCGAGGAGATCGAGCATGCCAGGGAAGAGGGCGTCGAGTTCCTGCTGCTCAGCAATGCGAAGCGCATCCTGGGCGACGAGCAGGGGCGCGTGACCGCGATGGAGTGCCTCCGCTACGATTTGGGCGAACCCGACGCCTCCGGCCGCCGCAGTCCCGTGGAGCGTCCCGGAAGCGAATTCCTTCTCGAGGTCGACACCGTCGTCGTCGCCATCGGAAACGGCTCCAACCCCCTCATCGGCCAAACCACCGAAGGACTCGCCACGGATCGTCACGGACGCATCCTCGTCGACGAAAACGGGATGACCTCCATCGACCGCGTCTACGCCGGGGGCGACATCGTCCTCGGCGCCGCCACCGTGATTCTCGCCATGGGCGAAGGCCGCAAATGCGCCGCCTCCATCAACCGGCAACTCGCCGGCGGTCGCGCTTCCCGGGACGTACCATCATGAAACTCTCCATCGTCATCCCCGTCTACAACGAAGTCGACACTGTCGAGACCCTGCTGGACCGCGTGCTCGCGGCGCCGTGTCCCATCGACGATCGCGAGATCGTGCTGGTGAACGACTGCTCCACCGACGGCACGGGGCCGTTGCTGGAGAAGCTGGCTGCGGGCCAGCCCAACTGGATCCTCCGCCACCACGAGACGAATCAAGGCAAGGGCGCGGCGCTTCACACCGGCTTCGCCGCCGCCACGGGAGACATCCTCCTCATCCAGGATGCCGACCTCGAATACGATCCCGCCGACTACCCCACCTTGCTCCAGCCGATTCTCGACGGCCACGCCGACGTGGTCTTCGGGTCGCGCTTCATCGGCGGCGGCACCCACCGCGTGGTCTACTTCTGGCACTCCATCGGGAACCGCTTCCTCACCCTCCTCTCGAACATGTTCACGGACTTGAACCTCACGGACATGGAGGTGTGCTACAAGGTCTTCTACCGGAAAGTGCTGGATGGCATCACCCTGAACGAGAAGCGCTTCGGGTTCGAGCCGGAGTTCACCGCCAAGATCGCCAAGGGCAAGAAGTGGCGCATCTACGAGGTGCCGGTGTCCTACTACGGCCGCACCTACGCAGACGGCAAGAAGATCGGCTGGCGCGACGGCTTCCGCGCCCTCTGGTGCATTCTCCGGTACAACCTCTTCCGCTAGGAGCGGCGGCTTCCCCTTTGGCTGGAGGATTCCATGGCTACATCCAAGATCTACGTTTCCGCGAACCGGCTCACGCGCGACAGCTTCCGGCTGGCCCGCATGGTCTACGATTCCGGCTGGAAGCCGGATCTTCTGATCGGCATCTGGCGTGGCGGAACGCCGATTGCCGTGGCCGTGCACGAGTTCCTGCGCGTGAAGGGCCTCAAGCTGCACCACATCGCGATGAAGTGCTCCTCCTACGCCGGGATGTCGCGCCTCGACTCCCCCGTGAACTTCGAGTATTGCGAGGAGATTCTGGACAGCATCGCCCCGGACACCCGCGTCTTGCTGGTGGACGACGTCTTCGATTCCGGGCGCACGATGAAGGCCTGTTCCATGCGACTCCGCGCCATTCCCGCGGACGTGCGCATCGCCACGGTCTTCTGGAAGCCGGACGAGAACCTCACCGACATCCAGCCCGACTTCTACGTGAACGCCTTGAACAACTGGATCGTCTTCCCGCACGAGCTGGAGGGCCTCTCCGACGAAGAGATCCGCATCAAGGACCCGGTCGTGAGCGCGCTCTTGCGCGGCGATCCCGAGCCGTGCTTCTACAGCTGATTCTCGTTCCGGCGTTCCAAAGGCAAAGGCCCGGGGATGCGTTCCCGGGCCTTTGCTTTTTGTCGTCGAAGCGAAGCGCGTCCGCCTATTCGACGAGCGTCCAGCGCGTGCAGATGCCGGGGCTGCTCTCCCAGTAGGGGTGGAGGGTGAGGCCGTTGAACTTCGACCCGGCCTTGTCGGCGCCGTAGGCGGCGTGGCGTCCGGTCTGGTTCCCGATGAGGAAGGTGAAGCCGAAGTCCTCGCCGACGGTCTTCGGGAGGTCGGGGATTTCCGTGCGGGGGATGGCCGCCTCGTAGAGGTAGCCGGTGTCGGTGCGGATCACGACCTGCGTTGCGCCGGGCACGACGCCCGTGGTGCGTTCGCCGCGCTTCTGGCGGGGGAAGTCGTGGATGCGCGGCACGCCGGGCGCGAGGTAGCGCCAGGTTTCGCCGTTGCCATTGCGGCCGTCGTCCACCCAGTAGATGGCGTACTCGTAGTCGGTGTCCGGCGTGGCGGTGAAGCCTTCGGGGAGGTTTTCGATCGGCTCGAGGTCGTGGAAGCCGGGCGTGGTGTCGAAGGCGATGTGCAGGCGGTCGCGGCGGATGGGCATGCCGATTTCGGGGTACTTTCGGTAGACGTGCGGCACTTCGCCGAACGAGCGGGCGGGGTCGCCGGTCTTCGCGCGGAAGGCCTCGATGAACTCCTTGTAGGGCGAGATCCCGTCGTCGGCGGCGGAGTGGAAGAAGGAGTCCTCGTCGCGTTCGGACCAACGGTAGGCGTTGGGTTCGGGGGTGGGGTCGTTCACCTGGGCGCAGACGTATACGAAGTCGTCATCCCAGGCGAGCTTGAGTTCGCCGGAGGTGGCTTCGGGGTGGTCGCGGCGGAGGTCGAGCCAGGGGCGGCGCATTTGTTCGGTGAAGTCGCCGGACTGGTCGGCGTCGCGGTACAGCGCGGTGACGCCCGGGACGTCCGCCCAGTCGGCCAGGTCGCCGTCCACGGCGATGGTGCGGCGTGGCGCGATGGCGGCCGAGAGGACTTCCGCGTAGGCGGCGGTTTCGCCGGTGGAGGCCTGGAAGGAGAAGCGGAAGAGGTAGGCGTTCGCCGGGGACGGGGTGGCCTCGGCGACGGGGAATTCGAGCCGGCGCGATTCGCCGGGGGCGAGTTCGACCGGGGCGGCCGACGAGGCGAGGCGGATTCCATCGGGTTCGGCGATGGCGAGGTTGCCGGCGAGCGGGGCGTTCAGGCGGTTGCGGAGTTCCACCACGAGGCGGGCGCCTTCGGCATCGACGCGGGAGGAGAAGTCGCGCGGGATGATTTCGATGCCGCGCTTGCCGGCGATGCGGGCGGCGCGCAGGCGTTCGTTGATGGCGGCGGGGCCCTTCGCGCTGCCCACGTACAGCGGGGCGATGTCCATGGGCACGACGACCTCCGTTTCGCCGACGTGCCCGGGATTGCCCTCCATGTCGTAGAACGAAAGGAGCCCGTCGGAGTTGTCGAGGGCGAGCGTTCCGCCGTCGCTGCCGTTCACCTGGGCCCAGGGGAGCATGCGGTAGCTGGTGCCGCCGATCGGGACGAGTTTCCCGAAGACCACGACGACGCCCTCGGGGTCGTCATCCTCGCCGAACTGGAAGGCGAACGGAAGATGCTCCGTGAAGACCATCCCCCGGAAGGGCTTGCCGGAGGTCATCGCGTTGAAGGCGGCGGTGGCGGCGACGACGGGCGTCGGGATCACGTAGGCGGAGTCGTGTCCGGGGAGGGTGTCGAACAGCACGCGCGGATGCCAGGGGGAGATGCGGTTCTGTCCGGCGGCGAGGAATTGGACCACGCCTTGGGCGAGCTGGTACTCGGTGCCGACGAACCAGGTTTCGGTTTCGATGCTCCCCTTGCCGCGGGAGCGTGCGACCATGGGGCCGTAGCACATGGCGGGCACGACGTAGTGGTCGGTGAAGATGTCGACGTACGACTCGAACTCGGGGGATCCGTCGGAGAAGAGCTTGTCCTCGGTGTTCATGATCGAGGAGGCGGCGAGGATCCGGATGCCCGGGGCGGTCTTGCGGGCGGAGGTGGCGATCAATTTCTGGAGGTCGCGGTAGCGCAGGCAGTCGGAGGCCCAGCCGGAGATGCCGCCGCCTTCCCAGGGTTCGTTGTAGTTCTCGAGGCCCCAGAGCCCGCCCTTGCCGTCTTCCCAGTAGCGGGCGGCGAACTGTTCGATCCACTTGCCGTAGCGTTCGTCGTTGGCGGGGGCGCAGAGCCAGTCGCCGGTGCCGCCGTATCCGCCGGTCTGCGGAGTCCAGCGCGCGGCGGGCGTGGGCTCGTGGAAGGGTCGGGTCCACATGGGGTGTCCGCCGAGGGTGACCATCACCTGGCATCCGGCCTCTTTCATGGCGGCGAAATAGGTGTCGTAGCGCGACCAGTCGATGGTGCCGTCTTCCTGTTCGTTCCAGCCGGTCTCGCACCGGAAGCCCCGCACGCCCATGCGGGCGTAGATGTCGGCGCGTTCGCCCAGCGGGCCGATCATCACGGCTTCGCCGAAGATGTACGTGTTGTCCACGGTGCCTTTCGGATTGGGCCGCGGCACGCGGGCCATCGTGGCGAGGAAGCGGCGCTCGGCGTCGCCGCGCACGAGGACGAGGGCGTAGGTGCCGAAGCGATCGGGCAGCGGGAAGTCCTTCACCGCGAAGGCCACGCGTTCGCCGCCGCCCTCCGGCGGCGCGATGGCGACGGTGTCGAGGACGGGGCCCACGGTCACGCAAGGGGCCATGCCGGAGGTGTCGGTGAGGCCGGCCATGTCCTTCACGCGCTCGCCGGGGCGGCGGGTGTCGATCTCGCGGATTTCGATGGAGAGCGGGGCGGCGTTGCCGCCGGTGAAGGCCGCCCGCTCGAAATCGAGCTGGAGGGTGGGCGACTCGCCCGGGAAGAAGAGCTGCCCCGGGGCGCCGGACGAAAGGAAGCGGAAGCGCATGTCGGGCGCTTCGCAGTCCAGTCGTTCGAGGTTGTCCTGGAGCACGAGTTGCTGGGCGTGGACGCGCAGGGCGCACGTGGAGGCCACGATTGCGGCCAGAAGCATCCGGAGGGTCTTCTTCATGGGTCTCTCCTTACTTGGGGGATGGCAACGGGGATGGGGGCGCTAGAGGGTTCCGAAGAGGCGGTCGCCGGCGTCGCCGAGGCCGGGCACGATGTAGCCGCGCCCGTTGAGGCATTCGTCGAGGTGGCCGAGGTAGATGTCCACGTCCGGATGGGCCTCGAGGACGACGTCGACGCCTTCGGGGGCGCCGATGATGTTGATCATCTTGATGCGCTGCACGCCGCGCTTCTTGAGAAGGCCGATGGCCGCGACGGAGCTGCCGCCGGTGGCGAGCATCGGATCCAGCACGATGGCGATGCGTTCCGAGACGTCCGGCGGGAGTTTGCAGTAGTACTCGACCGGCTGGAGGGTCGTTTCGTTGCGATAGATGCCCACGTGGCCCACGCGGGCGGCCGGGACGAGTTCGAGCATGGCGTCCACCATGCCGAGCCCGGCGCGGAGGATGGGCACGAGACACACCTGGCGGGCGAGGAATTTCCCGGTGGTCTTCACGAGCGGGGTCGAGATTTTGTGCGACTCCAGCCCGAGGTCGCGGGTGGCCTCGTAGCCGATCAGCAGCGAAATCTCGCTTACGAGGTCGCGGAAGTCCTTGTGATTGGTCTCAACCTGTCGAAGGATGGAGATTTTGTGCTGGACCAGCGGATGGTCCACGCAGTGTACCTTGTCGTTCATGGCGGATTTTCGGGGATGGGTTCAAGGAAAGGGAGGAACGATGGAGGCCGAAGCGCGGGGGCGGGTCAATGGGTCATGGCGTAGAGGAACCAGCTGGAAAGCCACTGGTAGCTGAGTTCGCGGAAGGCGTTGTCGCCGCCGTGGCCGATGCCCTCGCCAATGGGGTTCGAGGCCGTGGGCGGGGTGGAGACCTCCCAGGCGCAACCGTCGTCGTTCATCGTGAAGAAGACCATGGGGCGGCCGTCGAAGAGGAAATACTCCCAGACGTGGCGCTCGCGGATCGTCTCGGGACGGGGGGCGTCGGCGTAGAGCAGGCCGAACATGTCGCGGCCGACCGGATCGTCCGCGTAGGCGAAGATGGGTCCCTCGATGCCGGGAAGGATCTTCGCGACCTCGGTGTTCTTCGATTCCGTGAAGCCGCTGCCGCGCAGGTAGCAGTCGTCCAGGAGCAGCGTCCCGCCGCGCTGGAGCCAGCGTGCGAGGTTCTCCATCTCGGCGGCGTTGAAGGCCCAGCGCGTGTGGGCGGTGAGGTAGATGACGGTCTCCTCGAACAGGTCGTCGGAGGCGACATCCAGCCCTTCGTTGTCGATGTGGACGGGCAGTTCGGTCCGCTTGTTCACCTGGTACATCGCGTAGGGGATGGCCGTGGGGTCGGCGTCCCAGTCCGGTCCCTTCATGGCGGGACGGATGCGGCGCATGCAGAGCTTGTTCCGGCGGTCGACCTCCGCCGCCGCGGAGGAGCTGCGCGCCTCTTCGGCGGAAATTTCGCGCCGGTTCGCGCGGGTGGCCCGTTCCGCCCATCGGGCGTGGGCGGGAAGCGCGAGAAGGGCGGAAACGCCAAGCAGTGGAAACAGTTTCAGGAAGAAAGGATGGTTCATGGAAGACGGTATGCCGACCCGGTCAATGTAGGGCAAGAGGCCTTCCTTCGGCAAGCATGAACCATGCCCGTCTCTCCGCAGGGCCACGACGAACCGGCCGGATTTGGAATCGTATTGAACGGCCTTGGGATTTCGCCTACACTGTCCAACCATGAATCCCGCCGACTATTCCCGTTATTGCGGCATCATCCTCGACCACCTCGCCCGATTCTACCCCACCATGCGCCACGAGGCGGCGGGGGGTGTGTTCCGGCGTCCATTCATCGTGGCCGGCGGGGGATACGAACACTGCCTGTGGGACTGGGACAGCTTCTTCGCCTCCGTCTCCCTCTTCTGCCTGATGCGGCAGACCAACGCCCCCGCCGCCACGCGGGACGCGATGGTCGAGGCCATGCGCGGCAACATCCTGAACTTCCTCGACCTCCAGCTTCCCTCCGGCGCGATTCCCCCCTCGTTCTATCCCGGCTCCGACGGCTTCTACGAAGAGGCCGTGGAGAAGTGGGAGCCGAACGTCCACAAGCCCGTCCTCGCGCAGTTCGTGGAACTCGTCTCCGAGCAGACCGACGGCGACTACGCCTGGATCCGCGATCGGCTGCCCGACATCGCCCGCCTCCACGCGCACTACGACGATCGCTACTTCCACCCGGCCACCGGGCTCTACTTCTGGCGCAGCGGCGCGGTCATCGGGGTGGACAACGACCCCTGCACCTTCGGCCGTCCCAAGTGCTCCTCCGCGAGCGTCTATTTGAACTGCCTCATGGCGAAGGAATTTTCCGCCATGGCCCGCGTGATGGAGCGCACGGGCGATTCCGCCGCGGCGGGCCGCTACCTCGCCAAGCGCGCCGCCCTCGACGAGGCCGTGCGCCGCCATTGCTGGGACCGCCGCGACCGCTTCTTCTACAGCGCCGACCTCCTGTGCGAAACCGAACGCGACATCCCCTGGCTCAACACCGGCCTCGGCGTCTTCTGGCCTTGCCTGCCCATGCGCATCCGCCTCTGGACCGGGTTCATGCCCATGTGGGCCGGCATCGCCACCCCGGAACAGGCCGGCGACCTCGTGCGCCTGCACCTCGACGACCGCGACGCCCTCGGCTGCGACTACGGCATCCGGACCCTCGCCGCCAACGAACCCATGTACAACGTGGAAGCGACGAGCAACCCCTCCAACTGGCTCGGCCCCGTTTGGATGATCCCCAACTACATGGTCTTCCAGGGACTCGTCGACTACGGCTTCGGCGCCGAAGCCGCCGCCTTCCGCGAGAAGGTCGTGCTGCTCCTCGGCCGCGACATCGAGGCCAACGGCGGCATGCACGAATACTACGTGCCCGAAACCGGCGTCGGCGTGATGAACCTTGGATTCATGAACTGGAACTATCTGGTCGCGAACATGATCGAGACCGACTGCGCCGCCGCGACCGCGCAGGGAGAGACGAAATGATGACCCTTCCGGACAAGGAGCGGCTCGAGCGCCGCCTCAACTCCTTCGATTCCGCCACCCGGCGCGACGCCCTCGCCGCCCTGGCCGCCTTCAACGAGTCGGCCCTGCCGGCGCCCGGCGGCAACGTCAACCTCCATTGCCACTCCTTCTTCTCGTACAACGCCTTCGGATGGTCCCCCAGCCGCCTGGCCTGGGAAGCCCGCAAACGCGGCTTCCGCGCCTGCGGCCTCTGCGACTTCGACGTGCTGGACGGCATGGACGAATTCCTCGCCGCCGGCCATGTGCTGGGGCTCCGCACGTGCGTCCACCTCGAAACGCGCGCCTACGTGGCCGAGCAGGCCGCGGACGACATCAACTCCCCCGGCGAACCCGGCGTCACCTACATCATGGGCGGCGGCTTCACCTCGCTCCCCGAGCCCGGCTCCGCCCAGGCCACCTTCCTGGAAAGCCTCCGGCAGGGCGCGCGCGACCGGAACGAGGCGCTGATCTCCCGCATCAACACGGCCCTCCCGCAAATCGCCCTCGACTACGAAAAGGACATTCTCCCGCGCACCCCCAAGGGCGTCGCCACCGAACGCCACATCGTCGCCGCCTATGTGGACAAGGCCGTCGCCGTCTTCCCGGACCCCGCCTTCCGCACCGCCTTCTGGGAGCCGCTCGTGAAGAAGGACTCCGCCGAAGCCATGGCGACCGAAGCCTCGGACCGTCCCACCTTCGAGGAATGGGCCCGTGCCGCCCTCTCCAAGCGCGGCGGCATCGGCTACGTCCCGCCCACCTCGTCCACCTTCCCGCCCGTCGACGACTTCATCGCGTGGGTCCGCGCCTGCGACGCCATCCCGCTGGTGACCTGGCTCGACGGCACCCGCCCCGGCGAAGCCTCCGCCGACGCCCTGCTCGATTTGATGACCGCCAAGGGCTGCGCCGGCGTGAACATCATCCCCGACCGCAACTGGAACTTCTCCGATCCCGCCAAGGCCGGGAAGATGGCCGCCAACCTCGACGCCATGGTGAAGGCCGCCGACGCCCGCGGCCTCCCCATCGTCATCGGCACCGAAATGAACAAGCTCGGCCTCCCCATCGTGGACGACCTCGACGGCCCCGTGCTCTCGAAGTATCGCGAAAGCTTCCTGCGCGGCGCCGACATCCTCGTCGGCCATACCCTCCTCTCACGGGTCGCGGCGATGCCGTACCTCGGAGGAAAGGCCGCCGACGCCTTCCCGTCCGTGAAGGACCGCAACGACTTCTTCGCCGCCGTGGGCGCCCTGCCACCCGTCACCGAAGAACTCTTCGAAAGCCTCCTCGACATCGGTCCGGAACGCGCCTTCACCCGGCTTGCCGACGCCGTCCGCGCCCGCGCCTGACCCCACCCGCAAGGGACACCCGTCACACACGAGCCCCATCATGCACCTCGAAGAACGCAAGTATCGCCAGTTCCTGCCGGAGTCGCGGCGGATCGTCGTCAAAGTCGGGACGCGCGTCATCGCGCAACCGTCCGGACGCCCCGTCACCCGCCTGATGGATGGCCTCGCCCGCCAGATTGCCGACCTCCGCCGGAAAGGCTACGAAGTGGTGCTGGTAACCTCCGGCGCCATCGGCGCAGGCATGGATTCGCTCGGCATCGCGAAACGCCCCACCGACGTGCCCGACCTGCAGATGTGCGCCGCCGTGGGCCAGGCGCGGCTCATGGCCACCTACGAGCAGCTCTTCAAGGCCCACCACATCAAGGTCGGCCAGGTGTTGCTCACCCATGCGGACTTCAAGCACCGCATCCGGTTCGCCAACGCGCGCCGCACCCTCGAGAACCTCCTCCGCCACGGCGTGCTGCCCATCGTGAACGAGAACGACGTCGTCGCGGACGAGGAGGTCAAAGCCTCGCTCTCGCTGGGCGACAACGACCACCTCGCCGCGCTCGTCGTGAAGATGGTCCGCGCCGACCTGCTCGTGATGCTCACCACCGTGGACGGCGTGCTCGCCCCCGCCGCCGGCAACCGCCATCGCCGCATCCCGTACATCGAGTCGCTGACCCCGGAGATCCTCAAGCTCGTGAACCCCTCCTCCGGCGGCATCTCGAAAGGCGGCATGGACTCCAAGCTCCAGGCCGCCAAGATCGCCTCCCGCGCCGGTTGCAGCGTCCTCATCGCAAACGGCCGCACGCCGGGCATCCTGCAAAAGGCCGTCGCCGGCGAAGACGTCGGCACGCTCTTCCTCGCCAACATCCTCTAGTCCATCCTTCCCCGTGGAGTCCCCATGGCGGTCTCTGTCAGCATCAACCATCTCATCAAAGACTTCGGCGACTTCCGCGCCGTGAACGACGTCTGCCTGGACATCCGGCCGGGCGAAATCTTCTTCCTGCTCGGCCCTAGCGGCTGCGGGAAGACGACGCTCCTCCGTTGCGTCGCCGGCTTCCACGCGCCCGACGGCGGCACCATCGCCTTCGACGGGCGCGACATCACCCAGACGCCGCCCCACCAGCGCGACACGGGCATGGTCTTCCAAAGCTACGCGCTGTGGCCCCACATGACCATCGCCCAGAACGTGGCCTTCGGCCTCGAAATGCGCAAAGTGCCACGCGACGAGATCCGCCGCCGCGTGAAGACCGTCCTCGAGCATGTGCGCATCGCCGATCGCGCGAACTCCAAGCCCAACCAGCTCTCCGGCGGACAACAGCAGCGCGTGGCCCTCGCCCGCGCCCTCGTGATCGAGCCGAAATGCCTGCTCCTCGACGAGCCCCTCTCGAACCTCGACGCCAAGCTCCGCCTGGAGATGCGCATCGAAATCCGCCGCATCTGCAAGGAGGCCGGTCTCACCGCGCTCTATGTCACGCACGACCAGAAGGAGGCCCTCGCCATCGCGGACCGGCTCGCGGTGATGCGCGACGGCGTCATCGAGCAGGTCGGGGGCCCCGCGGAGGTCTATCGCACGCCGCGCAACCGTTTCGTCGCCGGCTTCATCGGCGAGGCGAACTTCCTCGAAGGGCATCTTCGCTCCCTCTCCGGCGACCGCGCCGCGGTCGAGACCCCCATGGGCGTTTTCGAGACGCGCCCCCCCGCCACCTCCGTGGAATCCGGTTCCCCCGCCGCCGTGTGCGTGCGCCCCGAGGGCCTGACCCTGCTTCCCGCCGACACGGGCCAGCAGGGCAACGTGCTCAAAGGACGCATCGTCCAATCGGTGTACCAAGGCGAAATCGCCCAGCACGTCGTGGCCGTGGATGTCCCCGGCGGCGCGCCGCTGGAGCTCAAGGTGTGCGAACTCGCGCCCGTGGCCGGCTCCTCCGAACGCACCGGCGCCAGCGTGTCCCTCCACTTCGCCCCCGACCAGGCCATCGCGGTCTGCTAGTACGTTGTTGCGCTTGTAACACAGCGAATAACACGTATTCCATTCCCAGGCCGCACGAATCGGCCCCGTGTTCCTGTACCCGGTTGTCCCCCCCTGGATGGCGAAGGCATAGCGACATTCGCAAAGGATTCATGAAACCCAAGAGAGGTGAAGGTTCAACGGCTCTTTTGGGGTTAAGCGCAAACGTCGCGAACGGTGCGGAGCCCGACCCAAGCGGACGGGCGGTCGGTCACGGGGCGGGGAACAGGAGGCGTTCCAGATTGGCAAGGCCGTGGCGGATGGGCACCAGGCGGATCCCGTCCTCCATCTCCTCGTGCTCTCCCCCATACAGCATGATCCTCCGGGCTTCGGGGTATTCCGTGGCGAAGGCCTTGAGGCCGTTGAAATCGCGGGAGCCCGGCGAGCGCTTCCGCTTGACCTCGATCGCCGTGAAGGAGTCCCTGGCATAGACGACAAAATCAACCTCCAGTCCCGTGGTCGGCCGCCAATGCATTGAAGGTACGCGCCTCCAGCAGGTCGACATACACCGCCTGCGGATAGAGCTTGTGCAGCCAGTAGGTCTTTCCGGTGCCCCTTGGCCCTAGCAGGAAGCATGAAACACCCGGACTGAAAGTGTAGTTTCTGGAGAACATAACTCCATTATGCATCGCTTTTTGGAGTTTACAACTCCTGTTTTGAGACAGGAGGGACGACATGACATAAGTCCCGGGAAGAAGGGTTGTCCGCCGAATGACGACAGGGCGGCATTTTCACCATTCGCCGTCCCGGCATCCTTCCGCATCATCAGCACGCCCCTTGTTTCACGGCATGTGGAAAAAAATTGCCGGAAAAATTACCGGGCCAAGCCGGGGATGCTTGACACCCCCAAAGGATTTTGCTACGTTTCCCTGACTTTCGGCGGACAAGACAACCGCCGTTCCTGATTCCTCCCTTGGGGGTATAGCTCAGTTGGTAGAGCGCTTGAATGGCATTCAAGAGGTCAGGGGTTCGACCCCCCTTACCTCCACCATCAGGGGACAGGAAACCACGGACGACCCGCCCCATGCCGCATGGTGCGGGTTTTTCGTTTCGCGTGAAAACCCGGGAACCGTCTTCGTTTGGCACGGCGAAGGCGTCCCCGCCGCATGCGTGGACGCTTCTAACCCGGCCACAAATAGCGTTTCTCGCGGAGATTCAGGCATTGGGAGCTGGAATTTGGAGTTGGGAAAGGGGCATGGACATTCCTGTCCGTGTCACGGGTTGGAAAACCCATGCCCCTGTTTTGCAGTATGAATTGTGGCCGAGTTAGTAGTCCATTTCCGATTCCGGGAAACGCGGCGCGCCGCGTCTGCGCCGGGCCAGGGAACCCGTAGCGAAATCGGCGAGGGCGTAGAGCCCGGTCTATCCCATCGAGAACAAGGCGTCTTTCCCGCAAAGACGGTTTTGCTTGAAACCGTATCTGCAAAAAGGATGGCGGTGGCAGTAGGCAGTGAGCAGTGGGCAGCATCGACGATGTCCCTCCAACACCTGCTCCAAGCTTGCGGAAACAAGGGGTTCCTGTCACAATCGGCCCATGCAGAACCAGGACACGAACAAGGGGAACGACGGGGTTCCGTCACAGGGACATCCCGCAACCCGCGAATCGAAACCTCCGTTGATCGAGCGGCTGCGCGACCGGCTTTGGGCGATCGAGTGCGACGAGCTGCCCTGGTGGTTGCGGCAGCTCGTGAAACTCGCGCGGATCGTCTGCCTGGTGATCAACGGCTTCCTCCAGGACGAGTGCGCGGTGCGCGCTTCCGGACTGGCCTACTACACGATGATTTCCCTGGTGCCCGTGCTCGTGATCGCGCTGGCGCTCGCACGGCTCTTCGGCGGCGAGAGCATCGCCCGCGACGCCATCCTCCGGCAGATCGACCTCTGGGCGGCGCAGTCCACCACCACGGCGACCTCCCCCGAATCCACGGCGGCCTTCCTCTCGCTCGTGGAGCGAATCAAAACGATCCTCGACACCATCTTCGTCCGCATCGGGGAGATTCGGTTCGGCACGCTGGGCGGCATCGGCCTCGTGTTGTTGCTGTGGTCGGCCGTCGAGATGATGGCCCGCGTGGAGGCGAGCTTCAACCACATCTGGGGCGTCTCCGGACGCACGCTCTGGCGGCGCTTCGCGGATTATCTCACCGTGATGCTGATTGTGCCGTTCCTCCTTTTGGCGGCGACCACCCTGCCGATGGTGGAATGGATCTCCACCAGCCCCTTCTTTGCGTCGGCCTGGAGCCTGACCGCCTTCAACTTCTCCATCCACCTCCCGGAGCTGGGCACGGTGGTATCGATCCTGATGCTCACGGTCCTCTTCACCTTCATCCTCATCTTCATGCCGAACACGCGCGTGCGGTTGATTCCGGGAATCACGGGGGGGCTTGTCACCGCGATCGTCCTGATGGCGTGGCTGCACCTCTGCGCCGCGCTGCAAATCGGCGTCGCGAAATACGGAAGGCTCTACGGGGGCTTCGCCGCCGCCCCGATCCTCCTGGCCTGGATCTACGTGAGCTGGGAGATCGTCCTCCTCGGCGAGGAGGTGGCGTTCGCCGTGCAGAACGTGCGGACCTATGGGCTGGAGGACGGCGGACGCCACGCCAGCGCCAGGGCTCGCGCCGCCCTCGCGCTGGAAATCGCCACCGCGATGGCGCACGCCTTCTCCGGCGGCGTGCTGCCCTTCGATCCCGAAGAGTTCGCCGCGCGCCGCCGGATTTCCATCCGCTACCTGAACGAAGTGGTGGACGCCCTCGTCCGCGCCGGCATCGCGGCCGAACTCGCCGGGGGGCGCCAACGGCGCCACGTGCTCCTGCGCTCGCCGGAACGGGTGACCGTCCAGGAGGTGCTTTCCGCCGTGATCGACCAGGGGATCTCCCACGAAAAGGTCGGCCTCCATTCCCTCGCCCCCGGCGTGGAGAAGTGGATCCAGCAATTCCTCTCCGACGCGGACGCCCACCTCTCCGCCACCCTCGCGGATCTGCTTGAAGCGCCGCGCGCAGACCCCTAGCCTCCCTCCCCGTCCATGACCGACTTCGAGCGCCTTCTCAATCCCGAGCAGTTCGACGCCGCCACTTCCGGCGACGGGCCTCTTCTCGTGCTCGCCGCCGCAGGCACCGGCAAGACGCGCACGCTCGTCTTCCGTGTCGCCTACCTCCTCGAGAAGGGCGTTTCCCCGTGGAACCTCCTGCTCCTCACCTTCACCAACCGCGCCGCGCGCGAGATGCTCGACCGCGCGGAACAGGTTGCCGGGCCGATGGCCCGGAACGTCTGGGGCGGCACCTTCCACCATGTCTGCCACCGCCTCCTGCGCCGCCACGCCTCGTACCTGGGCTATCCGGACAACTTCTCCATCCTCGACCGCGAAGACTCCCGCTGTCTCGTCGGTACCTGCATGAAGCAGCTCAACCTCCAGGGCAAGGACTTCCCCAAGCGCGACGTCATCGCCTCCATCATCGGGCTCGCCGTCAACCGCCAGCTCCCCGTGGAAGAGGTCGTTGCCGGCCGCCTCGACAGCCTCTCCGTCGACCCCGCGGACATCGTGCGCGTCTGCCGCGCCTACGAGGAGGCCAAGCTCAAGGGCGGGTACATGGATTTCGACGATCTCCTCGTGAACGGGCTCCGCCTCCTCGAGGAGGTCCCCGACGTGCGCGAGCGCTACCAGGGCCAGTTCCAGCACGTGCTCGTGGACGAATACCAGGACACCAATCTCCTCCAGGCCCGTTTCGTGGACCTCATCGGCGCCCGCCACCGCAACGTGATGGTCGTGGGCGACGATTTCCAGTGCATCTACTCCTGGCGCGGCGCGAACTTCCGCAACATCATGGACTTCCCGAAGCGCTATCCGGACGCCCGCATCGTCAAGCTCGAACGCAACTACCGCTCGACCCCCGAGGTGCTCGAGGTGGCCAACGCCTGCATCGCCGGGAACCCCGACCAGTTCCAAAAGACCCTCCGCCCCACCCGGCCCGCCAGCGGCAAGCCGCGAATCTGCTACCTGCGGGACGGCGAGGAGCAAGCCGACCTCGTGGTGGACGTCGTCCGGGACGCACTTTCCGAGGGCTACTCGCTCGGCGACATCGCCGTGCTCTACCGCGCCCACTTCCACTCCATCGAGCTCCAGATGGCGCTCTCCCGCGCCGGCGTCCCCTACCAGGTCGTCTCCGGCACGGGCGTCTTCGAACAGGCCCATTCCAAGGACGTGCTCGCCTTCCTGCGCGTGGCGGAAGGCCCGGCCGACCGCCTCTCCTTCGAGCGGCTGCTCGGCCTTCTCCATGGCCTCGGGCCGCGCGGCATCTCCGTTGCCTGGGAGAAGACGGGCGGCGCCTTCGACAGCCGCGACCCCGCATCCCGCGAGCGCCTGCTCGCGGCGCTCAAGCCCTCCGTGCGCTCCCAGTGGGCCGCTCTCGATGCGCTCCTCGGCGAATACCACGCCCTGGGCTGGTCGCACAACGGCGCCGAAGCCATCGGCCGTTTCACCAACGTCTTCTACGGCGCCTACCTCGAGCGCACCTTCGACAATCCGCAAATCCGCCTGGAGGACGTCCACGAACTCGGCATGCAAATCGACCGCGCACCTTCCGTCCGCGACTTCCTGGACGAGGTGGCGCTCTGGTCGAACGTCGAGGCCGAATATGCCCGGCACGGCGAAGAACGCCGCCCGGCCCTCCGGCTCTCCACCATACACCAGGCCAAGGGTCTCGAATGGCCCATCGTGATCCTCCTCTGGGCCTGCGAAGGCATGTTCCCCTCCGGGAAGGCCACCGAAGAGTCCGACGACGATTCGGAGGAGCGCCGCCTCTTCTACGTGACCGTGACCCGGGCGAAGGACCACCTCCTCGTGCTCGCCCCCGAATGGCGCGAGTTGCGCAACGGCGGGACCTTCTACTGCAAGCCCTCGCGCTTCGTCACCGAAATCCCTTCGTCCCTCGTCCAGCCCGTCTACGGGCGCCGCAGGATACGATAGGGGGGCCTTCGAATCGATTTGCGCCCGAGCGGGGCGCACGAGGCGCAGGCTCGCCTCCAGTTCGTCGGGCAAGGCGCGGCGTCCCGCGTCGGAATCGTTCTCCCGAAGACGGAGATCCGCGTGATCGCCGAAACAACCGAAGGGAGCGGCGGAGGATGTCATGGATGCCGATGCCGGCCGTCGCGCTCCGTCAGCGGCCGCCGCCATGCTTCTCCTGGAGGGTGCGGAGAAGGTTGTCCAGCACCTCTTGACCCTCCTGGACGGCGGTGGAACGGAGGACGTCCGAGACGAGCTTCGAGATGCCGGCGCGAAGGGAATGCGTATCGATGCGAGGATGGCCCACCGTCCCGACAACCCCGACGCGGACGACCTTCCCCTCGACGTATTTCGCATAGTCCTTGCCCACCGCCTCGGACACCGGGACCTCGATCGCGTAGTCGACGTCGCCCCCCAGCGTCACCGCGCCGCCGAACCGGATCGGGAATCGCCACACGCGGAATTCGTGCGTCCCCGTGGAGACGCGCCCCTTCTCGCAGACGACGTCCACTTCCTGCCGATCGAGCACGAGGGTTCGGCCGGAAAGTTTCGCGATTTCCAGCACGGTGCCGAGCTCCCCCGCCGGCGCAAGCTCCAGGTTCTTCCCCTCCAGATGCGCCTGGAAGGATGCCTGCTTGATGAGTTCCTTGTCCAACGGGATGTCGAAGGGCATCAGCGAAAGGCTCATCGTGCCGCTCTGGATCCTGCATTGCGTCAGCAGCGGATTCACATAGCCCAGCAGGTCGCGAAGCATCGCCTGGGTGATGCCCACCTCGTCCAGCAGGAAAAGCCGGCGGGAGGAGCGGACGCGGCGGGGGGTTTCGGCGAAGACGACGTCGCACGCGACGTCCGCCTTCCCGCCGTTCACGGCGGGCGCGTAGCGAACGTGCGCGACGCCCTCCCCGAAGGTCGCCTCCACGTCGGCTGCCGCCGCTTGGAGCCCATAGGCATCCAGCGACGAGAGATGCGTGGCGCATTCGCCTTCCGCGCGGGCCAGGAAACCGGCGGTCCCGTCGCCGAGCGGGCCCGACACGCGGAAGGGGCGCGCCGAGCGGCCCGCGAAGGAGACCTTCCCGAGCCCCCCGTCCGCAAGGTACTTCGAGACACGCCCCCAGTCGATCGCGACATTGCCCGAGGCCGAGAGCATGCGCTCCCGCCCCGTTCCGGACAGCACGGCCTGCAGCGCGTCGCCGTCGCCCCACGAACTCTTCAGCGTCCCCCGGGAAACCTCCAGCGCCCCCTCTGCGGGCGTCCAGCCGAAATTCGCCGCGAGCCGGGCGGAAGGCTCCGTGAAGGGGGTCTTCAATCCGGACGCCTCGAAGCGGAACGAACGGATCGCCGCATCGACGCCGACAAGCACCTTCCCGGATTGCGCGAGAACGGAGATTCCAGGAAGGAGGCGCCCCTGGAGACGGGTCGTCTCCGGCATCCGGACCCAGGGTGAAGCCAGGGACAGCAGGCCCGCAAGGTCGAGATCGCCCTGGACCACCCCTCCCTTCACGCCCAGCGACGCCGGCGAGAACGCCTCCCCTCCCGTCGGCCAGGAGACGCGTTCGAACCGGCCCGAGACGACACCCGCCGGAACATGGATCCGAAGGGCGAGGTCCGCGAGCGCGTCGTGCGTTTCCGGCATCGTCCCGGAAACGTGGAGTTCGCCGGCATCCAGGCGGAAGGCGGGGGCATTGGAGACCGCGACCGAAAGCCCTTCGGCCTTCGCGGAAAGGGCGGCGGAGATGTCGCCGGCGGCGCGAAAGGCCAGGGAGCCATCGAAGCCGACGGAGCCCGCCATCTCGGGCAGGCCTTGGAAGACGCGCCCGCAGTCGCGCCGGAAGGCGGCGAGATCGAGAGAGCCGAGGAAACGCGCCCCGGCCGCGTCCCCCGCGCCGTCGAGGCGGCCGAACGAGGTGACGAGGCTCAGGCGGTCGATCGCGATCGGCGCATCCGCACCCTCCTCTCGCAGGGCGAACTCCACCGAAGGGGCGGACAGCTCGAAGGGATCGCCCTCGAACGCGAGCACCAGCGGCCCCGACACGGACGCCTTCCCCTGGAACAGCGTGGTCTCGCCGTCGGAGGAAAGGTCCAGGCCCGCGCCCAGCAGCCCCTGGCGGATCTCCACGCCTTCGCGCAATCCGGCCCACGCGCCGAAATCGCGGGCAAGGCCCGGGAGGCTCGCGTTGATGTTGGCCTGGAGATGTCCCGTCGGCAAGGCGCCGGCGGCCGAGGGGGACAGGTCTCCCGCCACGGAGGCGGAGACCCAGGGGGAGGCCAGCGCGCCGTCGGAGATCGCGAGGCGCCCGTCTCTCCAGGCGAAGGAAACGGAACACCGGGCGTCGGCCGCAGGGGCGGGGCTTCCGGCGACGTGGAGATCCGAAACGTCGATGGCGACGTCGGCGGAAACCGCTTCCGCGGAGTCGGCCTGGAATTCGCATCGCCCGGACAGGATGCCCGAATCGATTCGCGGCGCGCCGTTTTCCGCGGGGAGCAGCATCGAAAGCGCGGCGAGGTCCAACGACTCGACGAGCGCCGATCCGGAGCCCGCCCGGCTGTCTTCCAGGATCCAGGCGAGGGGATCGGGGATGCGGGCGTCCGCCGAAAAGCGCCCGGACGGAGCGTCGTCCCGCAGGAGGGCGGCCGAAAGTTTCGCGGTGGCGGGCGACCGGAGCGAAGGCAGGGCGACCTCGCACGCGATGCCCGTGAGCCGCACGGCGGTCGCGGAGGCGGCATCCGACACATGGAGGCTCCCCTGCTCCACCACGAGCGTGCCGGAGAGATCGGCCATGGGCAGTGAAACCGGGCCGTCGGCGGCGGGCGAAGACGGCGATCCGGGCGGGGGCTCCGCCGGGGAGGGAGCCGCAGGCGCGGGCGCAGCGGGCGCAGGGACCACGACGGATTCCAGGCGCAGGAATTCCGCGGCGGGCCGCGACACGGTCACCTTGCCGGCGCGGAGGCGGGAGAAGGGAAGCAGCCCCCAGAGGGACGCCTCCACCGTCGCCTCCGGCACCGCGACGAAGCCGCGGAGGGAGGGCGTCGCGATGTCGGCGCGCATGCCGTGCAGTTCCTGGGGCCCCGCCCAGCGGAGGCGCCAGGAGTCGGCGGAAAGCACGACGCCCTGCCCCTCGAGCGAACGGTTCGCACGGGCGAGGATCGACGCCCGCGCAGCGGGCAGCGAAAGGATTCGCGGCAGCAGGGCAATCGCCGCGGCCAGCGCCAGCAGGAGCCCGAACCCCACCGAACGGCGGCGGCGGCGGCGGCGGCGCGCGATGTCGCGGTCGATCGCCGCGACGCGGTCCGCGCCGGCGCCGATCAGGGGAGTCGGCGAGAGGGGGGGATGATTCGACGTGGCCATGTTCTCGGAGGATGTGGGCTTGGTTTCGGACACGGGCGATTCCGGGGCGGATGGACTACTTCTTGAGGAAGACCTCGATCACGGGCACCGCGACGTTCGGCCGGATCGCGGGAAGGCGGATGGTGCAGGTCTTCGCTCCCAGCATTTCCTTCGATGCCTGCCATTCCTCGAGGCCGAACTGGAGTTCCGAGGCGTCGTCGAGCAGTTGCGCGTATTCCACGCGCTCGCCGAGGCCGTCCAGGTGGATGGCGCCGTAGGGCCACGCGAAGAGGTGCACGTAGAGGCGGTTCGTCTCCGGATTGTAGGTGAGACGGCAGTTCCCGGGCGTCGGGATGCCGGCGGGGGCCTCGGTGCAACCGTAAATCGAACGGGAGTGCCGACGCATCCATTCGCCGATGCCGCGAAGCCGCTCGAGGGCGCGTTCGTCGAACTCGCCGCGCCCGGTGGGACCGACGTTGAGGAGAAGGTTCCCGCCCTTGCTCACGCAGTCGATCAGCGTGCGGACCAGCTCATCCGTGCTGCGCCAGCTCCGCTCGTCGCGGTGGTAGCCCCAGGAACCGCTGAAGGTCTGGCAGGCCTCCCAGGTGACGCGCTTGCCGTCCACGGTGACCCATTCGCGGGGCTGCCACTGCTCGGGGGTCTTCACGTCCCAGGCGCCGGCCAGGTCGAGACGGTCGTCCACGATCGCGGTGGGGCGGAGTTCGCGCACCAGGCGGTAGAGCTTCTCCGACTCGTACACGAGGTGGTCCTTCCCGAAGCGTGCGTCGCCCGGATGTTCCTTGTCCGGATACGAGAAATCGAACCACAGGATGTCCACGTCGCCGTAGCCGGTAAGGAGTTCCTTCACCTGGCGGCGCATGTAGGCGGCGTACTTCGCGGGGTCGCGGCCCGCGTTCAGCCTGGCGCGCTCTTCGTCGGAGAGGCCGCGATAGGGGCCGATCCGGTTGTCGATCACGAATTGCGGGTGGTGCCAGTCGATGAGCGAGTAGTAGAAGCCGGCGCGAAGCCCCCGGGCGCGGAAGGCCTCCACCATGGGGCGGATCAGGTCGCGCCTGGCGGCGGTGTTCGGCGCCTTGTAGTCGGTCTCCTTCGTGTCCCACAGGCAGAAGCCCTCGTGGTGCTTGGTGGTGACCACGAAATACTTCATGCCGGCGTTGGCGGCCTCTTGCGCCCAAAGCTCGGGGTCGTAGAGGTCGGGGTCGAAACGCTTGAAGTAGCGGCGCTCGTATTCCTCGACGGGGATCGACTCGTTGTGCATGAGCCACTCATGGCGGGCGCCCTGCGCGTAAAGGCCCCAATGGATGAACATGCCGAAGCGGTCGCGGGTGAACCAGGAGGTGTCGCCGCGGGGGAGTTTGTCGAGCGGAAGGAGTGTTGAAGAGGAGTTTTTCGCCATGACTGGAACCTTTCTGGGGAATTCGGAACGCAGGAGCCTGCCTCCGCCATCGCCCGGCCTTTCGCCGGCCGCAACGGATTCAAGCCGGCTATATCGTACCATTCCCTGGCGAGACGGGCAAACGAAAAGGAACGCCGGGCCCGGCCGTCATCGAAACGGATTTCCTGGCTGCGCGGGTGCGGATCCGAAACGATAGAGGCGCGCGGGATCGGCCAGGCGGCCGGCGGCGTCGAACGGCACGCCCTCGTTGCGCAGCAGCTCCAGCTTCCGCTGGATGGCCGGCCCCGTGCGCTGTCCCTGGAAGCCCCCGATCGTCCGGTCGGAGGCGATCACGCGATGGCAGGGCACCCCGGGCGCGAAGGGATTGTTCCGCAGGGCGCCGCCAACCGCCTGCGCCGAACCGCACCCGATCCGCCGTGCCAGAAGACCGTAGGTGGTGACGTACCCGCGCGGCACCTCGCGGAGCGCGTCATAGACACGCATCTGGAACGCGCTTGCCCCTGCGCCTCGCGGCCCCGCATGCGGGGCGGGGGCGCCTGGGCGTCCTTCCGGGCAAGCCGGCGCCCGCCCCTCCCGTACGGTGTGTCTTGGTTTACCGGCGCAACGCATTCGGAACCTCCGCAAAGGGCCATTCGCCTGCAACCCCGGCCCATCCTCGGCGAAGAAGAGGGTGCCGCGCGCAGTCCGATCATCCCATCAGCCGGGCGACGTCGTCGGGCGAGACGACCAAGGGGGATTCGGGGATGGTTTCGAGGGTGAAGCGCGGCACGAGGTCGGCGGGGAGGAGTTCTTCGCCGGGGGCGGCCCATCCAAGGCTTCGGGCGAGGAAGCCGACGATTCGGGCGGCGGGGACGCCGGCCTGTCGGAAGGCGGAGAGACGGGTGTCGCCGTGGCGTTTGGCCAGCCGGCGTCCGTCGGGTCCGACCACGAGCGGGACGTGCAGGTACGCGGGAGAGGGAAGCCCCAGCGCCGCGTGCAGGAGGAGCTGCCGGTGCGTCGCGGGAAGGAGGTCGCCGCCGCGGACGACCTCCGTCACGCCCATGGCGGCGTCGTCCACGACCACGGCGAGCATGTATCCTGCGCCGGCGGGGTGGCGGGCCAGGACGAAGTCGCCGGTTTCGCGGGCGACGCACTGGCGCTGCGGGCCGCAAAGGAGGTCGATGAAACGGCCTGCCGCGTTGTCGGGCGCACGGAAGCGCCAGGCGGGGAGGCGGTCCGGGGGAAGGGCGGACCGGGCTTCCGCATAGGAGGCGAAACGTCCCCGGCAGGTTCCGGGATAGAAGAGGCCGTCCTCGGAGGCGTGGGGCGCGGACTGGCCGGCTTCGACGTCGCGGCGGGCGCAGATGCAGGGATAGACGAGGCCGGCGGCGCGGAGGCGTTCCAGCGCGGAGGCGTAGAGGTCGAGGCGCCGCGTTTGGACGTAGGGGCCATGGCCGCCTCCGATGTCGGGCCCTTCATCCCAGTCCAGGCCCATCCAGCGGAGGTCGTCGAGAATCTGCGCGGCGGAGCCGGGCTTGACCTTCGGGTGGTCGAGATCCTCGATGCGCAGGATCAAGCGTCCGCCGGAGGCACGGGCGCGAAGCCAGGCGACGAGGAACGACCGTGCATTGCCGAGGTGGAGGGCCCCGGTGGGGCTGGGGGCGAGTCTGCCAACGTATCCTGACATGGCACGGGCCTTGAACCGCCAGGCAAAAGGCTAGTTCTTGTAGAAGATGACCGTGTTGACCGGGATCTTCGTGGGGTTGATGCGGTCGCCGGCATGAAGCGACTTGTCCGGGAAGAGGAAGTAGGTGTCGGGTGCGCGCCAGCTGGCGCCGCAGATGTCGTAGGCGGCGCATCGCGCGGTGACCGGGCCTCCCACGACGTAGCCGGAGAAAACGCGCGTGCCTTTCGGGAGGGCGGCGAGCCGCGTGGCGTCCAGTGCGCTGCCCCGCAGGTATTGTCCGTTGGGAAGGAGGTAGATGGTGGTTTCGGCGAGGGCGGCCTCGCCGGCGGCATCGGAGGCGGCCAGCCCGCCCTCGCCGATGACCTGGGGGGTCTCGGGCCCGCTGCCCGAATCGGCGGGGGAAGCGCCGAGAAGCACCGTCGTCCCGGCCTTCAGTCCCTTCCAGTTGGTGATGGTGTCGCCGGGATGGCGCGTCCCGTCGGGGTAGATGTAGAGGGTGGTGGGCTTGTTGTACCGTTCGCGGGCGATGTCCCATGCCGAGCGGGTGGCGGAAATCACGTTCTGTCCGGCGACCTGCGAATAGGTGGCGGCGGCCTGTTCCTGCTCCTTGGCGGAGCGGGCGTAGAGCACCCTGGCGAGGTAGGGGTCGCCCACGACGAGGCGCTTCGCCGCAACGTCGGGATCGGAGGCCGGCGCCGGTCCGAGGCCGAGTTTCGCCCGGACGGACGAGATGGCGAAGCGCATCCCGCACCGCTTGCGGCCGCGGTGGCTCCTTCGCTGCCAGCGGTTCGGCGCGCCGTAGGCCACCATCGAATGGGGGAGGATGCGCGAGTCGGGCACCTTGTATTTGGCCTTGAGGGTCGCGAGCAGCGCTCTCACGGACGCATACTGCGCCGCCGTGATGTCCTTGTTGTGGTAGCCGGCGATTTCGACGCCGACGGAGACATCGTCGAGTCCGCGCTGGTTGTTCCACATGCTGCGCCCGCAGTGGTAGGCCACGCGGCGGTCGTCGATGATGCGGTAGATCTTCCCGTTTTCCGCCACGAGATAGTTCGCCTCGCCGCGCTGCTTCAGCTTTTCGGCGGCGCCGCGCCACGAGCCCTCGGTGGTGTGGAGGATGATGAACCGCGTGGACTTCCGGATGGGGCGCTCCTTGTTGCGCGGACTGTAGTAGGCGTCGGAGACGGCAACCGAGGCCGACGCGAACTGCGCGACGGCGGACAGCGCGATCGCAAGGGCGGCGCATCGCGCCCGGAGGATGGGTGCGGCAAATCGCATCAGGGCTTGGACTCCGTGATCCAGTCCGGACCGCCTTCGATGAGGTTCCGCCCGGTCATTTCGTCGGGGATGGGCAGGCCGAGAAGGTGGAGGATCGTGGGGGCGATGTCGCAAAGTCTGCCGGTCGGCGCCATTTTCACGCCCACGGAGTCGCGCGCGACGTAGATGCATTCGACATCGTTCAGCGTGTGGCTGGTCTTCACCAGGCCGGAGGCGTAATCCACCATCTGCTCCGAGTTGCCGTGGTCGGCCGTGATGAGCGCGTGGGCGTCGAGCTCCCCGAGGCGCTCCAGCAGCCGACCGATCTGCGCATCGACGATCTCGACGGCCCTGCGGGCGGCATCGAAGACGCCGGTATGGCCCACCATGTCGCCGTTCGCGTAGTTCACGACGATGAAGGCGTAGGGGTTGTCCTCCAGGCGCTCCAGCAGGGCGTCGGTGACGTTCCCGGCCTCCATCTCGGGGTGGCTCGCGAAGGTGGCGGGGTCGAAGCGGCTGGGGATGTCCACCTGTTCCTCGCCTGCGAAGGGCTGGGTGGACTTGCCGTTGAAGAAGCTGGTCACATGGCGGAACTTCTGCGTCTCGGCGATGCGCAGCTGGCGCAAGCCGGCGCGGCTCACGACTTCGCCCAGCAGGTTGTCCATGCCGCCCCCCGCGCCCATCGCGCCAAGGAGGTAGTTGTCGAACTCGTCCCAGTAGCGGGTGAAGCCGAGGTAGCCGACCTTGGGGCGCGCCTTGCGGTGTCCGGGGTACGCGTCGCAGACGAAGGCCTGCGTAAGCTGGATGGCGCGGTCCTGCCGGTAGTTGAAGTGCATCACGACGTCCCCGTCGCGGATGCCTTCGTAGCCGGCGATCACGTGGCAGGGGATGTACTCGTCGGTCATCTCCGCGCCGTCCGGGGTGAGATCGTTCGCGTAGGAGGCCTTGACGGCGTCCTCGGCGGAGGCGGCGGGGCGGCCTTCGGCGAGCACGAGGCAGTGGAAGGCTTCGTCGGTGAGGGCGTAGTTCTTCGAGCGATCCATGCCGTAGTAGCGGCCCATGACGGTGCCGATGCGGCAGTTCCCCGTATCCGCCATCTCGCGGTCGAGCCGCGCGAGGTATTCGAGCGTGGAGCGCGGCGGCGTGTCGCGGCCGTCGAGGAAGGGATGGATCACGATCGCGCCGGAGGGGTTCTCCTGGCGGGCCCGACGCATCAGCTTGAAGAGGTGCTCCTGATGGGCGTGGACGCCCTCGTCCTGCAACAGCCCCATGAAGTGCAGCGTGCTGTCGTTCCGCTTCCAGTTCGCGATCAGCCCCTCCCACTTCGGCGAGGCGAACAGCTCGCCGGTGCTCAGGCCGTCGTCGATTCGCTTCAACTCCTGCACCACCACGCGTCCCGCGCCCATGTTGAGGTGGCCGACTTCGCTCGAGCCCTGATAGCCGTCGGGCAGCCCCACCGCCTCGCCGCTGCACGCCAGGCGAGACCACGGATAGCGCGCCTTCAGGCGGTCGATGACCGGCGTCTGCGCGGCAAAGACGGCGTTGCCGTCGTCGCGGGGGTTGATCCCCCATCCATCACGAATAATCAAAACAACGGGTCGAAGGCTCATGGGGTTCCTTGGGAAAGAGGGCTTCATCAAGCGTTATAAGGGAGAAGGGGAAGTGTAGCAGACCTTCCCCTGGAAGGGAAGGGCGCGTTGCCTCACAATCCATGACACCGGAATTGCGCGAGGACCCGGCCTGCGTGCCGCGAGGATCCGATGGGAAGCGGCGATGCGGCCGGCGCGGTCGGCGGGCGGGCGGGCCTAGGAGGTGCGCTTGGCGTCGGCACGGGCGCGGCGGATGCGTTCGGCCTGTTCCAGCAGGAAGTCGCCGAAGGGCTCCCGCAAATCCTCGCGTTCGAGGGCATAGAGCACGTTCGTGGTGAGGAAGCCGAGCTTGTTGCCGGCGTCATGCCGCACGGAATCCACGCGGCACCCGTAGATGGCACGGTTGCGCACCTGGCGGCGGAGCGCGTCCGTCAACTGGATCTCGCCGCCCTTGCCCGGCGGAATCGCGTCGAGGTGCGCGAAGATCTCCGGCGTGAGGACGTAGCGGCTCGCCACCACGAGGTTCGACGGCGCCTCTTCGGGAGCAGGCTTCTCGACCAGGTCGTCCACCCGGTACGTCCGGTCGCATACGGGGCGTGCCGACACCACGCCGTAGCGGCTCACGCGCTCCATCGGCACCTCCTCCAGCGCCACCACGGATTCGCCGTAGCGTTCGTACACGTCCAGCAGCTGCGCGGTGGCGGGCTTCTCGCCCTGCATGAGCGTATCCCCCAGCAGCACGGCGAAGGGTTCGCCGCCCACGTGCTGGCGGGCGCAGCGGATCGCGTCGCCCAGGCCCAGCATCTGCTTCTGCCAGATGAAGTGGATGTTCGCGAGGTCCGAAATCCGGCGCACCACCTCAAGCTCGGCAAGCTTCTTCTTCGCCTCGAGCTCGATCTCCAATTCGAAACTGCGATCGAAGTGCTCCTCGATCGCCCGCTTGCCGCGTCCGATCACCATGAGGATGTCCGTGATGCCCGAAGCGACAGCCTCCTCGACCACGTACTGGATGACGGGCTGGTCGACAATCGGAAGCATCTCCTTCGGCTGCGACTTGGTGGCCGGAAGGAAGCGCGTGCCGAAACCGGCGGCGGGGATGACGGCTTTTGAAATCATGGGAATCACCATATCGCGAACGTTTTCAAAAGAGCAAGCCCAATCCGGAGGCGCGCTTCCGGCGGGCTTCCCGCGGCCTGGTTCGCGGGCTTTCGCGCGGGCTTTCGCGCGGGGATACCGCTGGTGGAATCCCGCCAACGCGCTATACTGGATTTTTTTTTCCCGCCCGCCCCCTACCCTACCCGGCCCGGCCCGGCCCCCTGCCCCGCACCATGAAGAACGGCATCATCCGCGATTACACGAAAGGACCGCTTTTCGGTCCTCTTGTGCGATTTTCGCTGCCGTTCATGCTCTCGAACGCGCTGCAGGTGCTCTACACCACGGTGGACATGTTCGTGGTGGGAAACTGCGTGGGCGTGAACGGCCTTTCCGCCGTAACGAACGCGGGGCGCCTCGTGGACTTCTTCATCGTGCTCTGCATCGGCCTGTCGATGAGCGGGCAGATCTACATCGCGCAGCTGATCGGCCAAGGACGCCGCCAGGAACTGAACCGCACCATCGGGACGCTCTTCACCTTCCTCCTCGCCATGGGCGCCGTCATGAGCGTGCTGGGCGTGGCCAGCGCGCGCACCCTGATCCGCTGGATCCGCGTCCCCGCCGGCACGGAACGCGACGCGCTCTCCTATCTCACCTGCTGTTCCTCCGGCCTTCTCTTCTCCTACGGCTACAACATGGTCTCCTCCGTGTTGCGCGGCATGGGGGATTCGAAACGCCCCTTCCTTTTCGTGGCCATCGCCTCGATCGCGAACCTGGTACTGGACATCGCATTCGTGAAGTACCTGGGCATGGGCGTCTTCGGCGCCGCCCTCGCCACGGTCCTCGCGCAGGCCCTCTCGTTCCTCTTCGCCCTCGCCCACCTCTATCGCAGGCGCGATGCGTTCGGCTTCGACTTCCGCCCCCGCAGCTTCCGGATGGATCGCGCCATCCTCCGCGCCCTCCTCCGGGTGGGGATCCCGATTGCCATCCGCTTTTCCGCCATCAACATCTCGATGATGTACGTCCTCTCCCTCGTGAACGGCGTCGGGATCGCCGCCTCCGCCCTCTTCGGAACGGGCGTGAAGCTGGACGACATCGTCACCAAGATCACCATGGGCATCATGCAGGCCACCACCGTCGTGGTCGGCCAGAACTACGGCGCGCACCAGTTCGGCCGCATCCGGCGCGCCGTGGTCTACGCCTGGATCCTCAGCTTCGGCTTCTACGCCGTCTACACCTTCTTCCTGCTGCGCTATCCCGAAACGATGTTCGGCTTCTTCCTGAAGGACAACCCGGAGTTCCCCGGCCTGCGCGAGGAGGTGCTGGCCCTCGCGCCGCTCTTCGCGCGCACCATCGTCTGGCAGTTCCCGGGGCTGGTGATCATGCGCGGCACCAACGGATTCATCAACGGGATCGGGCACACCCGCCTCTCGCTGCTCTTCGGACTGTTCGACGGCGTCGTCCTCCGCATCGGCTGCAGCTGGTTCCTGGGCGACGTCGTGGGGCTGGGCCTCCAAGGCTACATCCTGGGCTTCGCCGTGGCCTGCTACGGCACGGGAATCCCCTCGCTGGTCTACTTCTTCTTCTTCCCATGGGAGAAGCGGAAGGCGGTCACCGTTCTTGAAGGTTGACCCAGGATTCGATTCGTGGGATACTTTCCGCGAATGGTCAAGACGGTCCAACCCGATCTCCGTCTCTCCTCCTCCCCCACCCCCAAACCCGGATGGTTCCCATGCACATGAAACGCCACCTCCTCGCCGCATGGTTCGCCGCAAGCGTGATTCCCGCGCTGGCGGGCACCCAGTTCGTTTCCTTGGACGCGTCTGTCCAGCGTATCGATATCGGCAGCACGTCCGTCTACGTCTTCACGAACACGGCGGCGACCGTCACCCTCGCGCCGGCCATCCCCCTCAACGTGGTGCGCGCGCTGGTGGTCGGCGGCGGCGGCGCCGGCGGATGGACCATCGGCGGCGGCGGTGGCGGCGGCGGCGTGATCGACTTCACGCCCGCGGCCGGCGCAAACGTCCCGCTCCTTCCCGGCACGGACTACACCCTTTCGGTCGGCGCGGGCGGCTACGACCAGTCTTCGCCCCAGACGGAGTGGCCCGACGGCGGCGACGGCGAGAACTCCACCCTCGACCTCGGCACGACGAACCTCGTGGCCTTCGGCGGCGGAGGAGGCGCCGGCTGGCACGGAGTGAGCGGCACAAGCGCCGGCCACGATGGCGGATGCGGCGGCGGTTCCTGCAACCGCCGCGAACGCGGCACGGCGGCCGAATACCAGGCGGTGGGCCTGCAAGGCGGAAGCGGAGGCGCCTCGCTCGCGGCGGGCGGCACGGACAGCTGCCCCGGCGGCGGCGGAGGCGGCGGCGGCAACGGCGCGGACGGCCAAAGCGGCCATGCCGGCAACGGCGGCATCGGCTACCTCTGCGACATCACGGGCGTCGCGACCTACTATGCGGGCGGCGGCGGCGGCGGCGCCGGAAACGACTGCAACACGGCAGGCAGCGGCGGCCTCGGCGGCGGCGGAGACGGCTCCGCAATCAACTCGAACCTCCCCGGCACGCCCGGCGCGGACGGCCTCGGCGGAGGCGGCGGAGGCGGCTCGTACAACGGACCGACCCATGGCGGCGCAGGCGGCAGCGGCGTCGTCATCCTCGCCGTGACCCCCGCGACCGACGCTCCCGTGCTCTCGGCCTCCGCCGCCGCCACGGGCCTTTCCACCGCCACGCTCTCCGCTTCGCCCGTCTTCGCGGGCCTCGACGCGTCGACGGTCGACTTCTCCTACCGCGTCTGGATCGACGGCCAGGCCGCCCCCGCGTTCGCGAAGGGCGCGACCGGCGTCGCGACCGGCTCCACCTGGAGCCAGAACCTCACCAATCTGATCGCCGACGTCCTCTACCGCTTCGAAGTGACGGCCACGAACGACCTCGGCGTCGCGGCCGATGAAAACGTCGCCGGCACCTTCCGCACCTGGGTCGTCCCCGTGGCCGAGTCCGCGTTCTCCACGTCGGACGCCTCCGTGCGCCGCCTGGAAACCTCCCAGGGGGCAACCTACGTCTTCACGAACACCGCAGGCACCCTCACCTTCACGCCCCTCACCGACCTCGTGCTCGAACAGGCCCTCGTCGTGGGCGGCGGCGGCGGCGGCGGCTGGACCATCGGCGGCGGCGGCGGCGGCGGCGGCGTGATCGACTTCGCCCCCGAATCCGGGCTTCGCCTCCTCGCCAACCAGACCTACTCCATCGTCGTCGGCGCCGGCGGAAGCAACCAGGCGAATGTCGGCAACTGGCCCAACGGGCTCAACGGCGGCGACTCGTCCCTCGACCTGCTCTCCACCAACCTCGTCGCGCTGGGCGGCGGCGGCGGCGGCTCCTGGAATTCCTCGGCCGGTCTCGCCGGCGGCTGCGGCGGCGGATCCTCCAACCGCAACGCCACCGAAGCCGAAGGCGGCCAGGGCGGCAACGGCGGCCCATCCGTCGGCGAATGCCCCGGCGGCGGCGGCGGCGCGGGCGGCAACGGCCAGCCCGGACAGAACGCCGCGCAGACGGCCGGCCAGGGCGGCATCGGCTATCTCTCCGACATCACCGGAACCCCCGCCTACTACGCGGGCGGCGGCGGCGGCGGTGGCGGCAACTCCTGCCACTACGGCGGCCAGGGCGGCCTCGGAGGCGGCGGCGACGGCCGCGACGCCAACTCCCCCGTTCCCGCCGGCGCCGGCACCGACGGCCTCGGCGGCGGCGGCGCGGGCGGCTCGCACGCCAGCGCCAACTGCGGCGGCCGCGGCGGATCCGGCACCGTCATCCTCGCCCTCCGCTATCCCGATTCCATCACCCCCACGGCCACATTCGAGGCGGCAACCCTCTCCACCTCCTCCGTCTCCGTGACCGGCACCCTCGCCTCCCCCGGCACCGGCGCCCTCTCCGCCGACCTCTATTTCACCTGCGGCCCGAACACGAACAACCTTCCCGCCGCAACCCTCGTGCGCTCCGGCTGGACCGCCGGAACCTCGTGGTCCACCAACCTCTTCAACCTCCCGCCCGGCAAGCCCGTCTACTTCCAAGCGACCCTCGTGAACGACCTCGGCGAAGCGTCCACCTTCACGGGCTCGGCCCGTCCCGCCCTCGGCGTCTCGACCGACCCCGGCGCGACCGTCATCATCGACGGCGACCGCATCGTCTACGTCTTCGACAACCCCTCCGCCGGAAGCGTCACCTTCACGCCGGCGGCGGCGGTCTCGTTCGACCGCGCCCTCCTCGTGGGCGGCGGCGGCGCAGGCGGCTGGACCATCGGCGGCGGAGGCGGAGGCGGAGGCGTCGTCTCCTTCACCCCCGCCGAGGAGCTGCTCCTCGCGGCGAACGAACCCATCTCCCTTTCCGTGGGCGCAGGCGGCGACAACATGCCCGCCTACGGATGGACCTACGGACGCAACGGCGGCAACTCGACCCTCGCGTTCGGCAACGTCTCCCTCGCCGCGATCGGCGGCGGCGGCGGCGGAAGCTGGAGCGAACGCAACCAGGGCGGCGACGGCGGCTGCGGCGGCGGCTCCGCCAACAACGGGAACGCCCGCGCCGCAGGCTCGCAGGGCGGCAACGGCGGCATCAACAACGGCGACAAGCCGGGCGGCGGCGGCGGCGCGGGCGGCAACGGCCAGGACGGCAACACCGTCGCCGACACCGCCGGCAAGGGCGGCGACGGCATCCTCTCCGACATCACCGGCACCCCCGCCTACTACGCCGGCGGAGGCGGCGGCGCAGGCGGCAACTCCTGCCTCTACGGCGCACCGGGCGGCCTCGGCGGCGGCGGCCGCGGATACGACAAGGACAGCAACAGGACCGGCCAAGACGGCGCCGACGGCCTCGGCGGCGGAGGCGGAGGCGGCGCCTATGGCGGCGGCTGCCCCGGCGGCCGAGGCGGAAACGGCACCGTCATCCTCGCCTTCTCCCTCCTCTCCGGAACCCATCCCATCGCCAGCGTGACACCCTTGGTGTCCTCTCCGGGAAGCGTCTCCTTCACCGGACTCCTCGCAATCCCCGGCGACGGCGCCGACACCGCGGAAGCCACCCTGTCCTACGCGCCCGTCGGGCAGCAGCTCCCCGCAGGAACCGTCGTGAAGACCGGCTGGACGGAGAACGAATCCTTTACCGTCTCCTACTCCGGACTCACCCCCGGCATCCCCTACGCCTACGTCGTGGGCGTCACCAACAACATCGGCAACGGCATCGTCCTGGAAGGCACCTTCAGCACCGCCGAGGCCCTCGGCGCCTATGTCGCCGAAACCGGAAACGACACCACCGGCAACGGAACCCAGGCGAACCCCTTCCGTACCGTCACGCGCGCCTTCGCGTGCACCGCGGCCGGCGCCACCATCCATGTCGCGCCCGGCACCTACGACGTCGAAGCCGGCGAACGGTTCCCGCTCGATGCCACCGGCTACGCCATCCTCGGCTCCGGCGACATCGGCGAATACGCCATCCTCGACGGCGGAAACGCCTCCGAGAACCTCTTCACCGTGACGAACGGCTCCTTCGCCCTCTCGAACCTCTGGCTGCGCGAAACCACCAACGCCATCTTCTGGACCCGCAACGCCACGCTGGACGTCGCAGACTGCCGCTTCACGCAGAGCTTCGAAAACTACCTCAACTCCAACACCTCCGAAGACGGCATCACCCTCGCGGACGTCGGCGTGGGCGTCCTCGAGTCGCGCATCACGACCGACGCCACCTTCGACCGCTGCGATTTCGTCGGCATGAAACGCTTCTCCATCTTCGAATCGCTCTACCACTGCATGACCGTCACGCTGAACGACTCGCTCGTCGCAAGCAACAACGTCATCAACGGCGTCTTCTCCTCCGCCTGCTGGGGCAACGTCGCCGCGATGCGCCTCTTCTTCAACCGGACGGACTTCATCGAGAACGTCGGCGACTACGGCTACCGCCACGACTGCGCGAACTGTTCGATCGCCTACGTCTGCGGCAACAGCGCGAACGGCCCGGCCGAGATCCGAAGCATGATCGCCATCGACGCATGCCGCTTCCTCGCGAACCGCGGCGGCAACCTCGTCGGCCTCGACTACTGCTCCCCCAACCTCTCCACCATCCGCAACTCGCTCTTCGTGGACAACTACGCCCACCAGGCGATGTTCCAGGGCCATGACGCCGAGATGCGGACCTACAACTCGACCTTCATCCGGAACTCCGGCAACTACTCCGCCTTCAACATGCCCCATACGCTCTACGACTGCGTGATCTCCGACGGCGGGCCCATGGGCTTCTGGATGCCGAACTATGGCGACCGAAGCAACGCCGGAGCCACGAGGCTGGAGAACTGCCTTCTCTGGAACACGCCCGATGGGACAGGCTGGAACCGCGTGGGAAGCACCCTCGTCGAAGCCGACCCCATCCTCGAAAACGCAGGCGCGGCATGGAGCGACCCCGCCTTCGACGCCTCGCCCCGCCCGTACTCGCCCGCCATCGACGCCGGCGTCAACGGCCGCATCGACTCGACCGGGGACCTCGCAGGCAACCCGCGCATCGCCGACAACGACGGCGACGGGACCCCCGTCATCGACCTCGGCGCCTACGAGTCGCCCTACGGCGATTCCGACACGCCCGCCTTCCTCATGCCCTTCCCGGGCGTGACGAACGCCATCCGCGGGACAACGGTCGATATCCCCATCACGATCTCGCCCGCCGCCGAAGGACCGGTCACCGCGTCCGTCGCCTATCCCGACGACGCGACCGGCCCCGCCACCCTCGTGTTCGCGGACGGCACGGGCCCCGTCATCCTGCCGGTCACCTTCCCCGTCGAAGGCACCGGCAGCTGGACGCGCGTGGTCGTCTCCGATGCCGCCGACCCCGCCGGCGTCCTCCCGCTGAACGTGGACGCCTACCTCTCCGGCTTCCTCGTGAACGCCGGCCACAACAGCCTGGTGTATGTCCGCGAAGGCGAAACCATCACCCTCCCCGTGCGGCTCGACCTCGACGGCGTCGTCGCCCCCGCGGCCATCCCCGTGGAACTCGTTTCGACGGCCGGCGCCGGCTCGAACACCCTCTCGTGGAACGGCGGGGCGGGCATCGCAAAGGGCGCCGCCTCCACCGTCGGCGGACTCGTCCTCGCCGGCCACGCGGGCGTCAACACCGCCACCCTGAGGGCCGGCGCAGGATACTCCTTCGCCGAGACCGAGTCCGACACCTTCACCATCACCGTGGTGGGCTATCCCGGATGGATGGCTGTCGACCCCTCGACCGGCGACGACGACCAGTACGTCGGTTCCATGGCCTCGCCCTTCCGCACCGTCACCCGCGCTCTCGAGGTGCTCCGCGACGGCGACACCGTCCGCCTGCTCCCCGGCACCTACACCGCCGCCACGCAGACCTTCCCGTGGAATCCCGGAAACGTCGCGCTCGTGGGCTACGACGCCAACGGCCCGGCCGATCCGGCCGACGTCGTGATCGACGGCGGAGGCACCGTCGCGACGCTGGTCTGCATCGGCAACCTCGACGGATCGGCCACCAACGCCATCCTCGAGAACCTCACCCTGCGCGACACCGCCTCCGCGGCGGTTCAAGTGGACTGGAACACCGTCTCCATCCGCAACTGCGCCTTCACGCAGGCCGCCGAAAACGCCGACGCGTACGGCGCGATCCTCATGCGCGACAACGCCCGCGCCACCGCCGAACGCTGCTCCTTCACCGGCATCCGCCGCCACGCCGTCGTGGCGATGGCCCAGCACCTGATCGAGGACGACTTCGCCTTCACCGCGCGCCAGTGCGTCTTCGCCGACAACGCAAGCGGACTGGCGGCCATCGCCGGCTACTCCCGCGGGAAGGCCTGGCTCTACGACTGCGACTTCCTCGGGAACACCGTCCTCCCGAACGACTGCCAGCGCTACCAGGGCAGCGAAGTCTTCCGCTCCCCCGTCGCCGTGATCCGCCAGGGAACCCTCGATGTCGAACGCTGCCGATTCCTCGGCAACAGCGGTGGCCCCGTCTTCTGCACCACCTACTTCTGGGCGCACGTCTACGACTCGCTCTTCGCCGGCAACGACGCCACGCTGGGAATCGTCGAAGGCGTTCCGGCCGTCACCGGCATCTTCCACGGCTACGGCGCCTACATGCAGTTCTTCAACTGCACGCTCGCCGGCAACTCCGGCGGCTACAACGGCTGCAACTGCGAGCCCTACTTCTACAACTCGATCCTCGCGGACGACGGCCCGTTCAGCGTCATGCCCTACGGGGGCTGGATGGACAAGAGGCCCATCCGCCTCTACAACGTCATCGCCTACGACATGGCCGAAGGCGTCACCGGCTTCAACACCAACGAAAGCTCGAACGTGTGGTTCGACGATCCGAAGTTCCGGAACGTCTCGGTGCCGTGGAACCATCCGGCCTTCGACGCCCGCCTGAAGGGGGACAGCCCCGCGCGCGACGCCGGGCGGAACGACCTCGTCCAGCCCGTGCAGCGGACCGACCTCTGCGGGGACGCCCGTGTCGCCTACGGGACGCCGGCCAACGCGAAGGCCGCCGGCGACCCGGTCGTCGACCTCGGCTGCTACGAGTGCCCGCCCGTCTACGCCGGCACCATCCTCATCGTGAGGTAGCGTCTGCACGACCCCGGAAAACGGCGCGCCGCGAATTCGGAGGAATTTCGCGGCGCGCCGCTTTTCCAGGGGGGCCGGCGGCAGGCCCTGTCCGCTACTCCGGCAGGGTGGAGAGGATGTCGTCGGACGAAGGGGCGTCGCGCTGGCGCGCCTTGAGCGGTTCGAGGACGACCTGGAGGACGATGTCCTGCAAGAGCTTGCTCTGGGTGGAGAAGATGCGGTGGAGGGTGGAGGCCTCCAGCGTCGTAAGGCGCGCGTTCCAGCGGATGCGTCCGGGCGAGGTGGTCTGGGAAACCGCGTAGCCGTCGCCGCCAACCTGGAGGATGGCGATCTGCCTTTCGGCCATGTCGGGGGCCAGCGCGGCGAGGGCGCGGATGTAGGCGGAGGGCGCGTAGACCGAAGCCCCGCCGGGCTCGAAGGCGGCATCCGAGGCCGACGAAACCAGGATGGACTTGGCACGGCGGGCGGTGTCGCCGGAACGTTTCCGGGCCACCAGCGCGGGGAGGAGCGCCTCCAGGCTCCCCTCCGGACCCTGGACCAGCACGAGCAGGTTGCCCGCGACGGCCATTTCGAGATGGGTCTTCTTCGACAGGTGGTCGATCACGGCGTCGAGATCGAAGCGCCCGTCGGCCGGCGGGTCCCCGGAACCCGTCCCGGCGCGGGCGAGGAGGATGCGGTGGGCCGTGTGCCCGCACGCATCGAAATCGTCGCAGACGGTTCCGGGGAAATCCGCTGCCGCGCGGAAGGAGGCGACCCGTTCCGAGAGCATCTCGGCCATGGCTTCCGGGTCTTTTACCGGGAAGGACTGGAGATGGACGATGCCCTCGAGGCCGGGCGGGGACACCAGCGCCTCCAGCCGGTCGCCCGCGAGCTTCGGGAGGATGCCGTCCATCCACTTCCGTTGCAGCGGGCCGATGCGGAAGCCGAGGATGCCCCACGAGTCGGCCAACAGGTCCGCCCAGTCCAGGTATTCGTCGCCCGCCATTTGAAGGAAGTTCGGGAACGAATCGTGCCGGAGGAGGAAGACCTTTCCGGGGAGGGAGGTGTCGAGGCCCGGGGCGGGCGGGGGGAGAGAGTGGACGGCCCGCGAGAACGGCGAGCCGGGCGTGCCCAGGACCGCAGCCTCGATGTCCAGCCCGGCGGCCCCGGCGGAAAGGGCGAGATCGATGGACCGCAGCGGGCGGACGATTCCCGCAGTCGAGCCAAGATGGCCGCGCAGGGCCTCCATGGCGCCCGTGCGAAGTTTCTTCTCCAGCGCCGGCGAATCCCGGAGCGCCTCCAGGGCGTCGGCAAGGGTCTCCGGCACGATGGAGATGCGGAGGGGAAGGGAGGAGGGCGCGACGACGGGGAGGTCGCGGTTGCGGATGCGCCCGGCCACCCAGCGGACGGCGTCGTAGTCCTGCGAGGCGATGATGTTCGGCCCCGTCGCCGCGAAGAAGACGATGGGCGGAAGGGCCTCGTGCTTCGGATATTCCGCCGTGGTCACCGCGCCGCTCGTCTGCACCTCCTGGTAGTCGAAGCGGATGGCGTCCAGAAAGGGCTTCCCCCTCCCCACCACGGGAATCATCGAGACCCTGGTGGTCTGGAGGCTCCCGTTCCCGTCGGCAAGGTAGAAGACGCGGAGAGGACGTTTGGGGTCCATGCCCTGCTGGGTCGACGAACAGCAGTGCGCCTGCAGCGCGGACCGGACACGGGGGATGGAGTCGATGAACCCCGTGGCCTGGAGAAAGGCCGAGGCGCGCGTCCGGAAGAAGCCGAGATCGTCGAGTTCCACCGCGGCCAGAAGGCGGAGCCTCCTTTCTCCTGCGACGGCGTCCGCGCCGGCGATGGCGTCCGCGCCGGCCTGGGCGGAAAGGACGCCGGGAAGCGAAAGCGCCAGGAGGACGGAAAGCGCCGGGACCATCCGCAGGCGGCCCGGACGGGGCGAGGACAATCCGTGCGTCATTCCATCTCCTGCATCTCGACCCAGCGGACGAGCCGCTCGACCATGCCGACCAGTTTGGCGTCGGCGGTGGCGCGGCGGTAGGACCGCCCGGCCTTGAACTTGGAGGTCAGGACGACGAAGGCCCGCCCGGGAAGCACGCCCTCCTTCCTGTCCGACCGGGGCGAATCCAGCGCGCCGGCGTCGAGGAAGGACTGGAAGACCTGCCGCATCTCGGAGGGAGGAATCGATGCCACGAAGGTCGAGACATCGTTCCAGCCCGGATGGGCGACGTCCGTCGAAAAGCTGTCGGCAAGCTGCGGGCTGATCCCTTTGCGAAGGGAGATGGAGCCGGTCCCGAGGAGCTTCAGCTGGCAGGGTTCCATCGCCGGGTCGGACGGACGATAGGCGATTTCAAGCCAGTTCAGCTGCGACTCGTCGACGGCGAATCGCGGGCCGCGCCCGGAAGCGCACCCCGCGGCGATCGCGCCAAAGAGCAGGACGACCGAAAGTCGGAAGAAAATGTGCATGGCAGTTCAAGGATACCAAAAAACGCCTTTCGTTCCACGATTTTCGCCTTGTCCCGGAAACAGCCGCCCACGCTCCGAAGGGACCCCGGGCGATGGTGGACATCCCCGCCCGAATCCGGTATCCTTCCGGCCTGTCATGACGTCCGCCCCCTTCCATGCGAGCAACCTGCTGCTGTACGCCCCCAATTGGCTTGGGGACGCGGTGATGGCGCTGCCCTCCCTGCTGGCGTGGCGGGAGGCAAACCCGGAGGCGGAGGTGACGCTTCTCACCCGGCCCGGCCTCGTTCCGCTGTGGGGGCTCTGCCCTGCGGCGGCGGACGAGGTGGTTGCGCTGGAAGCGGGCACGCCGGGCACCTGCCGTGCCGCCCGCGCCGCGCGCGCCCGCCGCCACGACGCCTCGCTGTCGATGCCGAACTCCTTCCGTTCCGCGCTGCTCCCGTGGCTTGCGCGCATTCCGCGGCGCCGCGGTTCGGCCATGCACGCCCGCAGCCTGTTGCTCACGGACCGCATCCCTTGCTCCGCGCTGGCGGGCGGGCATCAAGCCTGCGCGAACTTCGTCCTCTTCGGCCTGCCGCGTCCCGATTCCCCGGCGAAGCTTCCCTCGCCGCTCTTGCGCATGCCGGAAGAAGAAACCGCTTCGGCCCGAATCCGTGCCGGAGCCAAAGACGGCGCGCCGCTCCTGGCGCTCATCCCAGGGGCCGCCCGCGGCTCGTCCAAGCGTTGGCCGGCCGCCCATTTCGTCTCCGCGGCGCTTCTCGTCGCCGGGCGGATCCCGGGGCTGCGCTTCGTGGTCTGCGGCGCGAAGAACGAAGCCGACGCCTGCGGCGAGGTCGCGGCGGGCCTTCCCGCCGGGCGCACCGTCAACCTTGCAGGCAAAACGGATTTGCGTGGACTGGCGGCCGTGCTCGCGGCCTGCGGCGGCGTCTGCTGCAACGACAGCGGCGGGATGCATCTCGCGGCGGCGGTGGGAACGCCCTTGGCGGCGGTCTTCGGCCTTACCGACGCCGTCCGGACCGGACCGCTCGGCCCGACGAGCCGCGTCGTCCAGCGCAACGATGTGCGGCATGATTCCGCCATCGCGCGCCGCTCGGCGGAGGCCTCCGCCGTCCTTGCGTCGATCGCGCCGGAGCGCGTCGCCTCCGCGTTGCTGGAGGTGATCCGCCCGTGAACGGGGAGAAGAGTCCTCCGGCCTCCGGCCGATCGGTGGGGCGGACCGCCTTCATCGTGGCCGCCATGACGCTCGTGAGCCGCGTGGGAGGGCTGATCCGCGAGCAATTGATGGGCTATTTCTTCGGCACGGGCATGGAGAAGTCCGCGCTGGACGTGGCCTTCCGCATCCCCAACCTCTTCCGGCGCCTCTTCGGCGAAGGCGCCCTTTCGGCGGCGCTGATCCCGGTCTACACCGAAACCCTCCGGAACGACGGGAAGGCCGAGGCGGACCGCCTCGCCGCCGGCGTCGCGGGCACGATGGTGGGCTTCCTGTCGCTTGTGACGGTGGCGGGCATCGCCCTCACCTATCCGCTGGCCCGTCTCCTGAAATCGGGCCTTCTCCAGAACTGGCCCGCCCTGGCCAGGCACTTCCCGCTGGACGATCGCTGGGAGCAGATCCTGACGCTCCTGCGCATCCTCTTCCCCTATGCGCCGCTGATTTGCCTTGCGGCGCTGATCATGGGCGTCCTGAATTCGCTCAAATCCTTCGCCATCCCCGCGCTTGCCCCCGCCTTCCTGAACCTTTGCTGGATTCTTGCCCTGGTGTTCGTGTGCCCCTTCCTTCCCGCGGAAGGGAACTCCCGGATCCAGGCGGTGGCCTGGGCGATTCTCCTGTCCGGAGTGGTGCAGGTGGCGGTGCAATTGCCCGTTCTCGCAAAACACGGCGTGCCGCGGCGCCTCCTCTTCGGGATGACGCGCCACCCGAAGGTGCGGCGCGTCTTCCGGCTCATGTTCCCGATGGCGATCGCCGCCGGCGTCGTGCAAGTGAACGTCTGCCTCGACAGCTTCCTCGCGATGGTTGCGGGCGAATGGGGCCCCTCCGTGCTCGGCTTCGCCGACCGGCTGATCTACTTCCCCCTGGCCATCTTCGGAACCGCCTTCGCGACCGTGCTCCTGCCCACCTTCTCCTCCTCCGCGGCGGCGGGGGACTTCCAGAGCTTCCACGGGGACCTCCAGCGTTCGATGGCGACAATGTGCGCGATCCTCCTTCCCTCCACTGCGGGGTTGATGGCGTTGGCGGTACCGCTGGTCTCGCTCATCTACGAGATGGGCGCCTTCGATGCGCTCTCCACCACCCGCACCGCCCGCGCCCTCCTGGCCTACGCCGTCGGACTGGTCGCCGCAGGAGGCGCGAAGATCGCCCCGCAGGCCTTCTATGCGCTGAAAGAGACGAAGACGCCTGTGAACATCGGCCTCGGCTGCGTGGGCCTGAACCTCTTCCTGAACCTCTTCTTCCTTTGGATCCTGCCGTTCGAATGGAAGCCGATCGGCATCGCTTTCGCGACCTCCATCAGCAGTTTCGTCCAGTGCGTCGTGCTGCTGCATCTGCTGTCGCGCCGCGAGTACGGCTCCATCCGCCTCTTCCGCTGGAAGCCGTTCATGCGCCCCTTCCTGTCGTCCCTCGCCGCCTCTGCGGGGATGGGGGTGTGCACCTGGAAAGGATACGGCTGGATCGGGCGGGCGGTGGCGGCCCTGCTCCCGGCGGCCCCGGGAAAACTTCTCGAGGCCATCGCCGTGGCGGCAGCCATTGGTGCCGCCGTGGCGCTCTACTCCCTGCTGTTGTACCTGCTCTGCCCTTCGCTGCTGCGCGATGCTGCCGGGATGCTGCGGCGGCGGAAGAGGCGTCCGCCTCCTTCTTGAGCGCTGCGTGGCATAAAATCTGCATGGTTCCCACGGCATGGATTTCCTCTTTCCCGCGATGTTGGCCGGATTGGCCGGGCTGTCGATTCCGGTGGCGCTCCACTTGATTGCGCGCCACCGCTTCCCCGTGCGCGACTTCCCCTCGATCCGCCTGATCCGCGAAGAGCGCCGCAACAACGTCTTCGCCTGGAGGCTGGTGGATCCGCTCCAGCTCGTCCTGCGCCTCGCCGTGCTCGCCCTCGCCGTCTTCGCCATGGCGCGAATCTTCCTGCCCGGCCTGGGCGCGCGCCCCGCGCCGCGCAACGTCGCGGTGGTGCTCGATGCGTCGGCCAGCATGACGCGCAAGGCCCCCTCCGGCGCACACCCCGACGACGCAACCGTCTTCGACGTGGCCGTGCGCGAGGCCGCCGCGCTCCTGCGCGACGTGCCTCCCCCCGGCCAAGCCACGCTCCTGGTGGCGGGCGACGACCTCCGCGTGCTCCGCCACGTGGAGGACGACCCCGAAGCCCTGCGCGCCTTCCTCGCTTCGCTCCGGCCCGCCGGCGGAGCCGGCGTGGGGCTCGTGCATGCCGTCGCCGAAGCCTGCGCCCTCCTGCGCGGGCGCCACGAGGCCCATTCGCAGGTGATCGTGGTGGGAGATGGCCGCGCCACCGCCTTCGAGGCACGCGCCGCCGACGACCTCGCCGCCATCGACGCCGCCCGCGAGGCGATGGGAAGCCGTCTCGAAATCCGCCTGCTCGACGTCTCCGGCGCCGGTCCGGACAATGTGTCCGTTTCCGATGCCGCCTTGCGCAAGGGCGCCGTGCGCATGGGCGGCGATGCCCACGTGCTCGCCCGTGTCCGGAACCACGGCACGAACGCCGTCCAAGCGCAACTCCGCCTCACCGTGCTCGGCCGCGAAGCCCCCGCGCTCCCGCCCGTGCCCCTCGCCCCGGGCGGCGAGGCCGTGATCGATCTCGCAACGCCCGTGAATCGCGCCGCCAGCGGCTTCGCGGAGGTCGCCCTCCGCACGGACGACGCCTATCCCGCCGACGACCGCGCCCTGCTCCCCTTCCAGGTGACCGACCCCACGCGCGTGCTCATCGTCCATGACTCCGCCCCGCCGGAGACCTCCGCCTTCGACAAACTCGGCTCCGCCGCCCCAGGCACCCTCCAGGGGGGCGAGGAGGATTCCCGCATCGACGGCGCCCGCATCCTGCGCTTCGTGCTCAATCCCGCCCGCGAAAGCGGCGGCACCGCCTCCACCGGCATCGACACCACCATGGTCACCCCGGACGCCTTCCAGACCCAGCCCCTCGGCAGGTTCGATTTCGTGGTACTGTACGACGTCGACACCCTCCCCGAATCCGCCATCCGGGACCTCGAAGGGTTCGTGGAACAGGGGAAGGCGCTCCTTTGCTTCGCCTCCGCGCAGTGCAATCCCGTGCGCTTCAATCGAAACTTTTCGGCCATGCTCCCTGCCGACCTCGGCAACGAGCGCCCCCTCCAGTCCCCCGTGGGCGTGGACACCGCGAAGCTCTCCCATCCCGCCGTGTCCGTCTTCTCCGATCGCGGCCGCGGCGACCTCGGCGACTTCCGCTTCCTGGCCTTGCGCGACCTCGCGCCGCGCGAGGGGGCCGTCGTCGTGCTTTCCGACGAGTCCGGATCGCCCCTTCTCGTGGAGGGTCCCTTCGGCTTCGGCCGCGTGATGGTCGCCGCCTTCGGCCTCGAACTGGAGCGCGGCACCATGGCCCGCTCGCGCACCTTCCCCGTGTTGATGTGGCGCATCGCCGACGACCTCGCGGGACGCCTGCGCCCCAAGCCGCCGGACGTCCTGCCCGTGGGGCGCCCCGCCGTGCTCGACGCCGGGGAACCCCCCTTCGCCTTCGAAACCACCCTCGAACTCGTGGACACCGCCGCCACCTCCACCGTGCGGCGCGTGATGGAGATTTCCCCCTCCCGCACCGTGATGGTGGACGCCTCGCCCGATCCGCTCGAAGTGGGCGCCTACCGCCTGCGCAAGGCCTCGACGGCCGGCGATTCCACCGCCGCCTGGGGCTACCATCGCGGCATCGTGGTGAACCCCGACCCGCGCGAAAGCCGCACGGAGGCGCTGGGGGAGGAAACCCTCCGATCCCTCTTCGGCCCGGATGCCCGGGCGCTGGCCCTCGACGATCCGGCGGACACCGCCCCGCGCGGCGTCGAACTCTTCCACCTCCTCCTGATCCTCCTCCTCTGCACCTACCTCTCGGAGGCCGTCTGCAGCTGGTTCTTCAGCGCACAGCGCGAAAAGGCCCGCCGCCAGGCCGGGTACACCGCATGAAACGACTCCCCGCCCTTCTCCTCGCCCTTCTCTCGGGCGGACTGCTGTTCCTCGCCTTCCCCCCCGCCGGAAAAGCGGATGCCGCCTGGATCGCGCTCGTCCCCCTGCTGCTCGCCCTGCGCGGCGCCTCCCCGCGGCGCGGCGCGCTGCTCGGCGCCATCACCGGCTTCGCCTTCTGGACAGGCAACCTCTCGTGGCTGATCGCGCTCGGCTCGAACGGGGGGCCCACCTGGCTCATCGCGGTGGGCCTTCTCGCGCTTTCCGCCTATTGCGCGCTCTATCTCGCCTGGTACGGCGCGCTGGTGGCCTGGTCGTGGCGCGCCCTCCCGCTTGGCCGGAATGGCTGGACGCGCGCCCTCGCCGCCCTGCTCATGGAGCCCCTGCTGTGGGTCGGCTGCGAGTTCGCCCGCGGCTGGTTCTTCACGGGCTTCCCGTGGAATTCGCTCGGCGTGAGCCAGTACCGGAACCTTCCCCTCGCCCAGGCCGCCGCGCTCGGCGGCCTGCCGCTCCTTTCGCTGCTGCTCGCCATGACGAATGGCGCGATCGCCTCCCTGATCCAGCGCATGGCCGAGGTCTTCCGCGCGACAACCCGCCGGCAGACGGGCCCGAAGGTGCGCTTTCGCGCCGCCGAACTCCTCGTGGCCGTCATCGTCCTTTGCGCCGCCAGCCTCTGGGGCGCGAAGCGGATCCGGGCATGGCGCGCCGCCGAACCGGACCTGCCCGCCTGGACGGTCGCCATCGTGCAACCCTACACGCCGTCCATCTTCGAAATCGACGCCGCCGCGCTGGACGCCTCCATCGCCGAAGCCCTCGGCCACACCGCCTGCGCGGGCATCGCGCGCCCCCATCTCGTGGTCTGGCCGGAATCCTCCCTCCCCGGAACGCTCCCGTACGACCCCGCCGCAGACGCCGTGGCCAGCAACATCGCCGCCGCCGCGAACGCCCCCGCGCTCGTGGGCGCCGTGGAATACCACCCCGGCCCCGGACCGGACCCGCGCGAAGGGGCGCGCTGCTACAACTCGTCGGTCCTCTACGGCGCCGACGGCGCCGCCCGCGCCATCTATCGCAAACAGCACCTCGTGCCCTTCGGCGAGTACATCCCCTTCGAAACCCTCTTCCCGTCGCTGAAACAGCTCCTCCCCATAGGCGAAAGCTGCCTCCCCGGAGAACCCTGCGTGCCGATGGAGGTCGACGGGCTCCTCTTCTCGCCCCTCATCTGCTTCGAGGACATCTTCCCCTACCTCGCACGGCGCGCCGTGGCCGGAGGCGCCCGCCTTCTCGTGAACCAGACGAACGACGCCTGGTTCGACGGCTCCAGCGAGCCCTGCCAGCACCTCGCCCAGTCGGTCTTCCGCGCCATCGAAAACGGCGTGCCGCTCGTCCGTTCCGCGAACGGCGGCGTGTCGGGCCTGATCGATCCCGTGGGACGAACCACCCTGCTCGCCTCGGATGGCCGCGACTCGGGATTCAGCGGCTTCCTCGTGACCCGCGCCGTGCCGCCGCCGTCCACGTGCCCCGCCACCCCCTACACGCGCTTCGGCGACTGGACCTGCGGACTCCCCGCCCTTTGCGTGACGCTTCTCGCCACGCTGGGCCTCTCCTGGCGCAAGCGCACGCCGCCTGCCGACCCTTGACGGCCCGGAGGTTCCCGGGCAATTCGCCGATCCGTCCGATCCGACCGATTCCGCCAACCCGCCCGCCGCGATCGATTCCGTCCGCACCGGGTCGTGCCACCTCGTCCGCGACGGCTTCAAGACCCTTCGCCCCGCCGAGACCGGCACCGACTTCCCCTGCTATGCCATCGAAGAGGAGTCGCTTGCCCAGGGCGCAAGGATGCGCCCGACAAAGTTTTGGCATTGTTTTTTTGCATCGACATCCTGTATCCTTGGCTACGTCGCTATTGTGTTGTTTTGTTTTCCATTCCGCGTTCCATTCCAAGATGGCGCTTCATGTCATTCCAACCACTCTTCCCATGGAAAACGATTGACTTTTCACTTCTGGCGCGGTGCGTCGCCGCGCAGAAAACAAAACGAAAAACAACCCTGCAAAGCCACGTCCCCTGCCGGGGAGAAAGGAGCCAGCAATGAAAAAACTGCTCTGCCTGGGGCTGATGATGGCCCTGATCGGCAACGCCGGGGCTGGAAACTGGTATTTCAGTCCGGATGGCGACGATGGAAACTATGGGAATGTGCTGTCCGCGCCGCGGCGGTCGGTCAATGCCTGGTTGGGGCTCTACCGCTTCAGATCCGGCGACACGATCTACCTCCTGCCCGGTACGCACGACCGGATCGACTGGGGGTTTCACGGTGATTACCTGCTCAAAATCACGTTCGTCGGCATCAAGGCGGACGGCTCGCCGGCCGATCCGGGCGAGGTCGTCCTCACCGGCGGCGGCACGAACACCTGCTGCCGGATGGTTCGCCTAAAGGACTTCTCCTTCCGGAACATCACCTTCCGCGACGGTTGGGGCGATGGTTGCCGCGGTGGCGCCCTGAACGGACAGGATGGATCGTATACCGGAACCGCGACGTTGGTCTCGAACTGCGTTTTCGAAAGCTGTTCCTCCACGCTTTCCGGCGGAGCCATCTGGTTTTCCGGCGGTTCGCCGACGTTCATGGACTGCACGTTCCGGAACTGCAAGGCGAAGGCGGTCGGCGCGGTCGATCTTTCGAGCTGCACGTCCGCGGTTTCGTTCGTGCGCTGCACGTTCGACTCCAACGCCGCGACGAACGGCGCGGCCGGCGCGGTCTCGTTCGGGCACAACGGCAACGAAACCGTGACGTTCGGCGCGCGTCTGGACGGCTGCCTCTTCACGAACAACACGGCGACGACGACCGGCGGCGCCTTCGTGGGACTCGTCGAAAACGCCACGGACACGTCCTTCGTCGCGAACCGGGCGGGGACGCACGGCGGCGTCTGGTACTACAGCGGCTATGCGAGCGGGCTCGCCGGCGACTACGCGCTCACGAACACCTTCGTCGACTGCACGTTCGCCGGGAACCATGCCGTCGGCAAAGGCGGCGTGTTCAGCCACGCCTATCCGAAACGCTTCCGATTCACCGATTGCGAATTCATCGCGAACGGGTCCGATTCCTCGGGAGGCATTCTGCAGCCGGAGGATACCGGCCATCGTGAATGGCTTCGGGCGGAGGGCTGCCGGTTCGAACGGAACCAGGCGAAGGGGAACGGCGTCTTCGGGCTTGGGAGCACATTCGAGGACACGGTCCTCAGCCGGTGCGCGTTCGTCAACAACGCCGCGACGAACGGTTCCTTCGGCGTGATGTCCGCGGGGTATGCGGAAAAAGAGATCAGCACCTGCGGTTTCGTGATGGCGGACTGCGTGTTCTCGAACAACACGGCGACGGCCGATGGCGGCGTGTTCGGCGGCCTGGTGAAGTCCGCGACGAACTGCGTGTTCCACGGGAACCATGCCGCGAACGGCGGCGTCTACTCGTTCAACGGGTATGCGTCGGGGACGTATTCGGGCCATTACACGCTGACGAACACGTTCGAGGACTGCCGGTTCGAGCGGAACACGGCGGGCAACGGGGCGGTCTTCGAAACGACATGGACGAAGCGCTTCCGTCTGGACCGGTGCACGATCGCCTCGAACACCGCCTCCGCGAACGGCACCCTCTACTACGGCAGGGACATCTTCGACTACAACTTCAGGCTGGTCGACTGCGATGTGGCCGGGAACGGCGGAGCGTCGATGTTCGCGAAGGCGAACGAGAATTTCAGTGGCGTTCCCGGCGGCTATACGCAGGACGGCCCCGTCTTCGCCGGAACGGCGTTCCGCGACAACACCGTCACCGTCTATTCCTGTAGCGGTCTGCCCGGCCGCTTCGAGCGCTGCCGGTTCACGGGCAACAGCGGCGCACGCGTCCTCGATTTGGTCGGCAGTCAGGTCTACATCATCCGGAACTGCCTGTTCGCGGAAAACCAGGGAACCCACGCGGACGGAGGCGTTGTCGGCCTCGAGTGGCAGGTGGCGTCGCGCGTCAAATTCGAGAACAACACGCTCGTCGACAATGTCGCCGCAACGGCGCCCTACGCCGTCTGGACGGACGGCTGGTGTACGACCGACAATGGTTGTTCCTACAAGAACAACGTCTTCTACGGGAACGCCGGCGCGGGCGGAACCCCCGGCAGCCAGGTGCCGCCGATGATCAACACGCATGCCGCCAACTGCTGGTTCCAGACCGGCGCCAGCTCGATCGCGAACGGAACGCGCGGAAACATCGTGGGGACGGATCCCGGCTTCGTCCCGCCCGAGCAGATCGCGCGCCACGGCGTGCCGAAGTACATGCCCCGCCGCTCGTCCGTGCTGCGCCGGAACGGGGCGGTCCTCGACTGGATGGACGCCGCCGCGCTTGATCTCGCGGGGAACCCGCGCGTCGAGGACGGGACGGTCGCCATCGGCTGCTACCAGTGCGCGGTGCCGCAGGACGGAACGGCTGTCATCGTCCGCTAGGGAGGGAATCCGTGAGAAAGCTTGCCCTCGCCCTTGCCTGGACATGGTCGGGCGCTCTGCCCCTGTTCGCCGCGCCCGCGCTGACGGGCGAGACGTCCAATCCCGCCAACAACTGCTTTGCGCGCGGGACGCCCGTCGTCATGACGCTGAAGGCGTCGGGGCTTCCCGCGGAAAGCCGGCGTCCGTTCGTGCTGGGGGTCTACGACCACAAGGATCGGCGGGTTGGCGAGGTGAAGGGCGACATCGTCGCGGACGCGGAAGGTGCCTGGACGGGCGGCTTTTCCTTGCCGTCCGAACGGTACGGGTTCTACCGCGTCCGCGTCGACGACGCGGGCGGGCTCGAGTTCCCCAAGGTCGGTTCGCGTCCCGCGAACTGCATCACCTACGCGGTCCTCGCCGATCCGGCGTCGCGTCCGGTCCTCTCGCAGGAAGAGGCGTTCTTCGGCCTGCACGGCAACGCCTCGGGCGCGGCCGACCTGGCGCCCTGGCTGGGCGCCCGGCAGCAGATGGGCGGAATCGACCCGCGGAAGCCGCCGTCCGACGCGGCCTGGCCGCGCTACGGCTATCTCGTCTGTTCGCGGCTCGAGCCCTGGCAACCGCTGTTCGCCTGTTTCGAGCCCGCCTTCCAGAAAGACGTCCTCCAGGCGAAGAAGATCACGTGGACGGTGCCTCTCGTGGACATGGAGGGCGGGGCCGAGGCCCTGGACCGGGCGATGCGAAACTATGCGGAGCTCGCCAAGGAGAACTGGCCGCCGAACATGCCCCGGCGCGTCTACGAGATCTTCTGGGAGCCGGATCTGACGATGGCGTCGCCCGGGCAGCTGGTGCGCGCGGCCAAGGTCGTCCATGCGGCGATCCACGCCGTGGATCCGCAGGCGATCGTCGCGGCGCCGTCGTTCTCGAACGCCAGGTCGCACAAGCTCTTGCGCGAGTGCCTCGAGGCGGGGCTCGGGGACTGCATGGAAGCCCTGTCGGTCCACTGCTACAACGCCTTTCCGCCCGAAGCCAACGCCTTCGTGGACAACATCCGCCGCACGAAGGCCCTTCTTCGCGAATACCTTGGAAAGGACATTCCGCTCGTCGGGACGGAAAACGGCTATCTGGCCGTCGCCACGCAAGACGAGGAATACCTGCAAATGACGGGCCACGTCCGCGTCCAGCTCATCCTGCTGGGCGAGGGCTTCTGGTTCAACTGCCCGTTCTACGGGTACGACCACCATGCCACCTGCCAGGGCGATTACGGATTGACGTACAATCTCGAGAACACGCCCGGAAAAACCGTCTGGGGCCCCCATCGCGTGTCCCCGCGCCCGGCGCTTGCGGCGCTTTCCGCCGCCAGCCATCTGTTGGACGGGTATCGCCCCACCTGCACGATCGAGTGGCTCGGCGAGACCGTCCTGGGCTATGCCTACCAGAACGGAGCCGGCGATTGCAGGCTGGCGCTCTGGGACTTCGGCGGCACGAGCGAGGTGGAGATTCCGATCGGCGGCGGCCCGGTCGAGCTCGCGGACATGATGGGCAACCGCCGCACCGTCCAGGCGAACGACGGCCAGCTCAAGCTGGCGCTCGGCGCCGAGCCCGTGTACGTCCTCGGCGTCGATCCCTCTATCTGGGGCAAGGCGGCGCAGGCGGAACTCAAGTGGAGCGATCGCAAGTTCAAGAGGGCCGACGCCGATGCGCCCGTGCAGATCGCGCGCGTGCTGCCTTCGTTCGAACGCGGCGAGCCCGGCGTCTCCGTCGCGCTGGAGAACGGGGCCGACGCCCGCATCGAAGGCGAGCTCGAAGTGCGCATCCGCGGCATTCCCGAGGCGCGGCAGGCCGTTCGCTTCGATGTCGAGGCGGGTGGCGCCGCAACCGTCCGCCTGGCGATGCCGGATTTCACGCCGGATCCGTTCGCCTCCTACGACGTCGAGACGACCGTCGCCCCGGAAAAGGCCAAGTCCGCGCGGAAGGCCGTCCGCCTGAACTTCCTGCCGGCCCGGAAAATGGAGACGTGGGACGAGCTGGTCCTCGAGAAGGCGCCGGCGACGAAAGGGCGCAACGGCTACACGATCGCCGACGACAACGACTGCTCGGTGGCCTTGGGGCTGGGATGGAACGAACGCTGGTTCTTCCTGGGCTTCACGGTGACGGACGACGAGTTCTCAAACACCAGCACCGGCGCCATGTCCTGGCAGGGCGATGCCATCCAGGTCGGCCTTGCGAAGGATCCCTTCGTCAAGCCCACGCCGAACTCCTATGCGGACGACCTCAACCGGGCCCTCACGGAGACGACCCTGGCCCTGACGCCCGAGGGGCCGACGGCCTGGCGGACCATGACCTTCGACGATGAAACGCTGCCCTGCGGCAAAAACGGCCGGATCGACGCTTCCGAGTGTCCTTTGGAAATCGTCAACGAAAAGACGGACGTTGGCGTTCTGACGCACTACCGCGTGGCAATCCCCTGGAAGTTCCTGAACATGAATGCGGCAAAAGCCGGCGACGTCGTCTGGTTCGCGGCGATGGTCAACGACCAGGACGCCGACACCCTGGCGACGGAACTGAAGTCCTGCTCGATCGACATCTTCGACCTCAAGCAGGCCATGCCGAAGAATTTTGGAGCCGTCACGCTATGTGCGGACTGATTTTGCAGGCGGCGCTTTCGGTTTGCGGGGTCCTGGGGCAGAGCCAGGGCCTCACCAACGAGCCGATCGCCTGGTGTTCCTGCGCCTGGATCGCCGACGACGGCAACGGGAACGTGTATCTGCCGGACGGCTGGATGATCCCGGCCGGGACGACCCGGGCGGTCCGGTCGGAGACGACGCGCTCCCCGCCGCCCGCGCTTGTCGGCACCCCGCCGGACGTGTCGGCGTTCGACTGGGGGGGCAACGTCCTGGCGACAGGGACGCTGCCGAACAGCGGGGACTACGTCTTCTCGACGAAGCATCCCGATTCGAAAATCCACCGCGTGACGCCGGAGGGCCGGGAGATCCGGGATGGATTCTGGCCGCGCAAGACGTATGCCGAGCGGTTCTGCGTCGCGGACGGGGATCTCTGGGCGCTTGCGGGCCGTGCCGTGCGCCTCTCGGAGCGGCTCCGTCTTGGGGAAGGCGCGACGATCGGCGGCGGCTACGATTCGAGCGTGTACGGCGTCGCCCGGGGCAACGACGGCTGGTGGCTGGCGACCTCGCAGGGGGCGCACTATTATCCGGATGACGAGGGCGGACTTTATCTTCGCCGCATCGGCGGGCTCGCCCAGCCGACGGCGCTGGCGCTTTCGCGCGGACGCGTCGTCGCCGTGTTCGGGTGCCGCATCATGATGTTCGACCTCGACGACCGGGCCGACGAGCAGGTCAAAGGCGGCCGGACCGAGTGGAACTGGTTCGTCGGCGCGAGTTGGAAAACGCATGTGGACGGCATCGACGTCATCGACGGCGTGTTCTATCTGCATGACGCGGTGAAGGACGAGACCTGGCGGTTCGACCCGACATACGGCGACGACGACTACGCGCGTCGCGCCAAACGGATGTGCCGGTCCGACGTCGTCGTCACGAACCGCACGTGTGGCGGAACCATCGGCGGCTTGGAGGCGACGGCCATCGCCCATGAGGGGGCGTGGGCGGTTGCGTACGTGCCCGGGAAGAAGGCGATCGTCGTCTTCAAGGAGACCGGGCCCTGACCCCTCGTGCCTTTGCGATCCCACTTGAGCCGGAACCGCCGCAAGCGCAAGGACGGCAGCGTTTACGTCTCGCCGGAACACTACGCCTTCGTGTTGGCAATGTGGGTGGCGATCTGCGGGAACCGTGTATACGGGCCTTCTGCACGGTGGCCACCCCGCCCTTTGCGTGACGTTCCTCGCCACGCTGGGCCTCTCCTGGCGCAAGCGCAAGCGCACGCCGCCTGCCGGCCCTTGATGGTCCCCGCAAACGCCCCTCCATCCGGAACCGCTTCTGCTCCGGTGTCATGAATCTTGCGCTACAGGGGTGGATCAAACAAGGCTTGCCGCCGCCGTTGGCCCGTGCTACGTTCCCCACCATGGATACAAGTTGCATTTCCTCCCTTGGGCCGCAGTTCCGGCGGCGCGCCGTTTTTCTCCGGGGCATTGCCGCCTGTGCCGCCGACGGCGCCGTGATCCTTCTGCGGTAGAGCCATGGGACTCCTGCAGTCGATACGCCATTGGATGTTCGCGGGCGCCTGCCTGCTGGCCGGCGTGCCGCTGCTCTTCTGCATCGGCGCCTGGGCCGGGACGTCGCCCGGCCTGCGCCGCCTCTTCCGCGCTCTCGGCGACCGGTTCCGCTCGCTTGCGCCCTCCGTCAGGGCGGCGCTCTCCGCCCTCCTGGCGGTCGCCACCCTGCACGGCGTCCCGAAGGTGCCGCCCGGAAGCAACGCCCCGTCTTCCGGCCCTCCCCCGGCGGGCATGGTTTCCGGCGGCCTCCCGGCGCGGCCCGCGCGCGGCCCCTCCTCCGGCCCCCGCCTGACCGCCGGCCAGTACCGGGCCGGCTTCGCGCTCGCGCGCGTCGCCACCAATCCGTCTCCCGCCCTGGCCTCCGTCCCGTCGAACGCCGTCGTCCACGCCCCCTGGGCCCGCTACGGGGTGGCCGAGGACACCTTCTGGCTTCCCGCCACCAACTGGTCCTTCACCCTCGGCACCAACCGCGTCGGGGGGCTGCACGTCTCCAGCAGCGGCACGCTCTCCTTCGGTTGGCCCAAGGGCTCGCCCCGCGCCCGCCGGATGCCCGACGGCTCGGGCCTCGACTTCCTCGCCCCCTTGCAGACCTCCCTCGGCATCGTCCCGCCGGCCGGACGCTTCTGGCACGCCCCGACCGCCTCCAACAGCCTGCTGCTCGCCTGGCAGGACGTCTTCGCCGGCCGCGACGCCGGCCTCCCCGTCACCTTCCAGGCCGAACTCTTCCCCTCCGGCGACTTCGTCTACCGCTACGACCTGTCCCGGCTGTCCGCCACCAACGCGCCGCCCGCCACCAACTGGGTCGTCGGCGCCCAGCACGGCGGCGGCGGCGAGACCTTCGCCTTCGGCGGCACGGGCGTCCTCGTCCACGGCCTCGAACTCCACTGGCGCGCCTTCGGCATGCTCGATCCGGACATCGCCGACCACGACGGCGACGGACTCTCCACCTGCGACGAGGTGATGGTCCACGGCACCGACCCCCGCCTGCCCGACATCGACCTCGACGGCCTCGCGGACCCGGACGAACTGGCCCTCGGAACCGGCCCGCGCAATCCCGACGCCGACGGCGACGGGCTGCCGGACGGCATCGACCCGGAGCCGTTTGCCTGGAACGATCCCGACGCCGACGCCGACGGCGACGGCTGCCCCCTCTGGCAGGAACTGCTCCATGGGACCAGCGACGCGGTCCCCGGCGACGTGGCACGACTCCTGGCCGACGGCTTCCGCACCGTCGTCTTCACCGTCGCCGGCACGCCCGGCCCCGGCACGGTGCTGGCGCTTGGCGGCCGTCCCCTCCTGCTGGAGGGACGGGAAGAGTTCAGCCTCGACCTGCCCGACGGCTCGTCCATCCCCCTCGCGCTCGGCAACGCCCCCGGCGTCTCGGTGTCGGCCGCCTCGACCGGCTGCATCGTCCTGGCCGGCCGCACCGGCGGCCTGGCGCCCGGCGGGAAGGGCGCGGGCGCGGCGACCCTGGTGTTGCCGGCCGTCACCGTCGGTTCCGGCGGGATCGTCTGCCTGCACGATGCGCATCAGCCGATCGTGGCCAGCGTCACGGACGGCCTTCCGGGAACCTACAACTGGGAGTGGATCAACGGCGCCATCTATGGCGGCAGAAGCCCCGTGATATCGCCATCGTGGATCCTGCCCGGCCGGCTCACGGTGCGGTTCCTGCCCGACGACGGGAACGGGGTCGGGTGCGGGACGTCCGCGATGGTCGAGCAGTGCCACCGCTTCTATTGCGACCATGGCCGGCCGGCGCGCGAGTGCGGCATCTGCACGGGCGGAAGTCCGGAGGAGTGGTGTTCGCTTCACGGCGAGTGGAAATGCGTCTGCGCCTGCCTGACGCTGGGCGGCGGCGGGATGCTGGCGCCGGGTGGCGAAGCCGGCTTCATGCTTGGCTCCGAAAATGACGGTTGCATGCGCCACATCCACCACGCGCGCTGCTGCGCCTGTCCCGGGCACATGGCGCTGGGCGGCTGGTGGGCGGAGAAGAAGACCAACGTGGTCCGCCGGATCTCGGCGCGCCTCGATGTGCGGCGCGACGGCGTCCCGGTCGCGGCCGGCGACCGCTTCGCCGGCCCGGCCCCGCTGACGGCCGGGGGGCTGGTTCCCAGCACGGCGTTCGGCGACGCCCAAGTCGTCGCCAGCCACGAGCTGCATCCGTCGCACACGGCCACCTCGTCCTGGACGGTGGCCGCCATCGGCCTCGACGCGGCGGGCACTGCCGGCGGGCACTGCCGCATCCGCGGCGGCACCGGCTGCGTCTCGCGCGTGGCGGTCCTCACCGAGTCGGCGCTGGCGGAGGGAAGCCTGCGGCTCGCCGCCTCCGCGGGGTTGCGCTTCAGCGTTGTCGAGGGCGCGCCCTGGGCCGCCGCACGGTCGGCCCTCACGAACACGCCCCCCGCCTCGGTCGCGGCCAGCCGCGACTTCTGGCTAAGCGCCCAGGTTGGCGGTGATTACGAGCTGGGCTACAAGCTGCTCGATCCCGCGCAAAGGGTCCGCCTCTCGACCAACCTCCTCGTCGAGGCCATCGTCGCCAGACTGGCGACGAACGCCTACTACACCGCCTGCGGGAGCACCGCCGGGATCACCGTCAACCTCGCGCCCTCCAGCCACGACCCCGAAGGCTACACGCTCAGCCTCGACGGCACTCCCATCGCCGACGGCCAGCCGCCCTGGCCGGTGTCCGTCGGCAACCTCGCCGTCGGCGCGCACTCCCTGACGGTGCAGTCCGCCACCTTCCCCGACCTCGCGGACGAGGCCACGCTGTATGTCGTGAGAGTAGACACCATTGAAGCCTCATCTCCGGTTGCCACCAATTCGCCGCAGCTTTTTGATGGTCACAAGACCAACTTTGGTAATCCGTGTTCCGCTGTTTCACCTGGCCAAGCGCTCATCATATTCTATGACGCCGTTATCGACGCTAGCTATAATGTTCAAGACTTCGATATCACACTCAAAGCAAATGTCCTGCCAACAAGTCTAACGGCCAACCAACTTAATGAAAGCTGGGCCAAGGTAGAAGGTCCATCTTCTGGTAACCTGAACCGGACAGACACCTTCGAGGTCAAATTCCAGAACCCGAAAGTGGGTGGGTTGTATCAGTTTGAATTTGATCTAGGGTTGACTGGTTGCGCCAAGAGTGGAGCGAATGTGGACTTGCCGCTTGCAGGTGCTGATATGACCACATGGCTTGACACAGAGACCAAGGCTGTTGGTACTTGGGCAACCATGCACCGTGCTTTAACAGAGATGGCCAACTACAGTGCGATTCCTGGTGTTACCAAATACAATGTTTATCGAACATGGTGTTTGATATCCAGTTCGGACTTCGACTACACATTTGATCCTGTTGATGCTCAGCGACAAGCACCATGTAGGCGTTTCCAACCACCGGCGGGCTCATATGGTTATGTCACTGTCAACGGCGTTGTTGTTCACGGCAGCAAACTCAACAATATGATGTGGGCGCTTTTTGGTAGATATTGGGGATACAGCGAAACTAGTCTCCGCATGGGCGCGCATTTGAACCAACTTGGACGAAACCTGAGAATTGACGGTGCAACATCACAGAATTCCATTGGCCTGGGTTCTGACATCCACAACAATCCTGCAGCCAACATCACGAACATATTGACGCATACAAGCCTTCGATCACTGCAAGACCCATCGTCACTGATCGAAGAAAGGCTCTGGCCATCACCATATCCTGCAGAAGCCGGAAATTCATTTTTTAATCGACCAACGCTGTCAACAACGCCATAGCAAGGTAGGGAGAACATCATGAAGCGAATCGTATCAGCATTGTCATTTGCGCTGCTGTTTGCCTTGGCAAACGCCATGGCCCAGAAGCCGCCGGAACCAATAGAAGTTGCCAATAGCGTCTCCAACCTGTGGATGGCGCAAGACTTCAGCGGGATGAGCACATACGTGTCTAATCTCTACAACACATGTTCTAACTACGTGCCCGCCATCTTGGCGGCAAGTTTTCATGACGGTGTCTATTTGGGTAAACTGTCTCAGGCCTTCGACAAGCTAGCCCGTGTCAGGGGATGTGTTACTAATAACCCGCAGAGTTTTACGGTCGAGTTTCGAGATCTTCTTGGAGAATTGCAATCCGAAACGAAGAGGGAAATTGATCTCCATGCCAGAATGGGCACATCGCCCCAGGCCTTGGAATCCAATGCGTCCCCACAAACTGTTCGCAGTTTATGGGGCACCGAGCTTTTGCCTGAAATTAATATTCTCTATTACGCACCTGCCACCAATGTGCCATGAGGTGAACATGCGTAAATTTTTGCCTGCCGTGACAACGAATGATGTGGCGCAATGGGTACAGAAAGGCGAGCATAACCAACAAGCCCATGACCTACAGGCGTTTTCTGAAAGCTATCGAAGACGACGGACTGCTAGGCAATTAGCACCGTCCAAAAAGAGTCACAATGAGCCGTATTCACACTGCTGCGTGTTTGTTCATGTTTGTAAGTGTTGGCAATGTGGGTGGCGATCTGCGGGAACCGTGTATACGGGCCTTCTGCACGGTGGCCACCCCGCCCTTTGCGTGACGTTCCTCGCCACGCTGGGCCTCTCCTGGCGCAAGCGCAAGCGCACGCCGCCTGCCGACCCTTGATGGTCCCCGCAAACGCCCCTCCATCCGGAACCGCTTCTGCTCCGGCGTCATGAATCTTGCGCTACAGGGGTGGATCAAACAAGGCTTGCCGCCGCCGTTGCCCCGTGCTACGTTCCCCACCATGGATGCAAGTTGCATTTCCTCCCTTGGGCCGCAGTTCCGGCGGCGCGCCGTTTTTCTCCGGGCCGTCGCCGCCTGTCTTGTCGCGGCGCCGTGATCCTTCCGAGGTAGAGCCATGGGACTCCTGCAGTCGATACGCCATTGGATGTTCGCGGGCGCCTGCCTGCTGGCCGGCGTGCCGCTGCTCTTCTGCCTCGGCGCCTGGGCCGGGACGTCGCCCGGCCTGCGCCGCCTCTTCCGCGCTCTCGGCGACCGGTTCCGCTCGCTTTCGCCCTCCGTCAGGGCGGCGCTCTCCGCCCTCCTGGCGGTCGCCACCCTGCACGGCGTCCCGAAGGTGCCGCCCGGAAGCAACGCCCCGTCTTCCGGCCCTCCCCCGGCGGGCATGGTCTCCGGCGGCCTCCCGGCGCGGCCCGCGCGCGGCCCCTCCTCCGGCCCCCGCCTGACCGCCGGCCAGTACCGGGCCGGCTTCGCGCTCGCGCGCGTCGCCACCAATCCGTCTCCCGCCCTGGCCTCCGTCCCGTCGAACGCCGTCGTCCACGCCCCCTGGACCCGCTACGGGGTGGCCGAGGACACCTTCTGGCTCCCCGCCACCAACTGGTCCTTCACCCTCGGCACCAACCGCGTCGGGGGGCTGCACGTCTCCAGCAGCGGCACGCTCTCCTTCGGTTGGCCCAAGGGCTCGCCCCGTGCCCGCCGGATGCCCGACGGCTCGGGCCTCGACTTCCTCGCCCCCCTGCAGACCTCCCTCGGCATCGTCCCGCCGGCCGGACGCTTCTGGCACGCCCCGACCGCCTCCAACAGCCTGCTCCTCGCCTGGCAGGACGTCTTCGCCGGCCGCGACGCCGGCCTCCCCGTCACCTTCCAGGCCGAACTCTTCCCCTCCGGCGACTTCGTCTACCGCTACGACCTGTCACGGCTGTCCGCCACCAACGCGCTGCCGGCCGCCAACTGGGTCGTCGGCGCCCAGCACGGCGGCGGCGGCGAGACCTTCGCCTTCGGCGGCACGGGCGTCCTCGTCCACGGCCTCGAACTCCACTGGCGCGCCTTCGGCATGCTCGACCCGGACATCGCCGACCACGACGGCGACGGACTCTCCACCTGCGACGAGGTGATGGTCCACGGCACCGACCCCCGCCTGCCCGACACCGACCTCGACGGCCTCGCGGACCCGGACGAACTGGCCCTCGGAACCGGCCCGCGCAATCCCGACGCCGACGGCGACGGGCTGCCGGACGGCATCGACCCGGAGCCGTTTGCCTGGAACGATCCCGACGCCGACGCCGACGGCGACGGCTGCCCCCTCTGGCAGGAACTGCTCCATGGGACCAGCGACGCGGTCCCCGGCGACGTGGCACGACTCCTGGCCGACGGCTTCCGCACCGTCGTCTTCACCGTCGCCGGCACGCCCGGCCCCGGCACGGTGCTGGCGCTTGGCGGCCGTCCCCTCCTGCTGGAGGGACGGGAAGAGTTCAGCCTCGACCTGCCCGACGGCTCGTCCATCCCCCTCGCGCTCGGCAACGCCCCCGGCGTCTCGGTGTCGGCCGCCTCGACCGGCTGCATCGTCCTGGCCGGCCGCACCGGCGGCCTGGCGCCCGGCGGGAAGGGCGCGGGCGCGGCGACCCTGGTGTTGCCGGCCGTCACCGTCGGTTCCGGCGGGATCGTCTGCCTGCACGATGCGCATCAGCCGATCGTGGCCAGCGTCACGGACGGCCTTCCGGGAACCTACAACTGGGAGTGGATCAACGGCGCCATCTATGGCGGCAGAAGCCCCGTGATATCGCCATCGTGGATCCTGCCCGGCCGGCTCACGGTGCGGTTCCTGCCCGACGACGGGAACGGGGTCGGGTGCGGGACGTCCGCGATGGTCGAGCAGTGCCACCGCTTCTATTGCGACCATGGCCGGCCGGCGCGCGAGTGCGGCATCTGCACGGGCGGAAGTCCGGAGGAGTGGTGTTCGCTTCACGGCGAGTGGAAATGCGTCTGCGCCTGCCTGACGCTGGGCGGCGGCGGGATGCTGGCGCCGGGTGGCGAAGCCGGCTTCATGCTTGGCTCCGAAAATGACGGTTGCATGCGCCACATCCACCACGCGCGCTGCTGCGCCTGTCCCGGGCACATGGCGCTGGGCGGCTGGTGGGCGGAGAAGAAGACCAACGTGGTCCGTCGGATCTCGGCGCGCCTCGATGTGCGGCGCGACGGCGCCCCGGTCGCGGCCGGCGACCGCTTCGCCGGCCCGGCCCCGCTGACGGCCGGGGGGCTGGTTCCCAGCACGGCGTTCGGCGACGCCCAAGTCGTCGCCAGCCACGAGCTGCATCCGTCGCACACGGCCACCTCGTCCTGGACGGTGGCCGCCATCGGCCTCGACGCGGCGGGCACTGCCGGCGGGCACTGCCGCATCCGCGGCGGCACCGGCTGCGTCTCGCGCGTGGCGGTCCTCACCGAGTCGGCGCTGGCGGAGGGAAGCCTGCGGCTCGCCGCCTCCGCGGGGTTGCGCTTCAGCGTTGTCGAGGGCGCGCCCTGGGCCGCCGCACGGTCGGCCCTCACGAACACGCCCCCCGCCTCGGTCGCGGCCAGCCGCGACTTCTGGCTAAGCGCCCAGGTTGGCGGTGATTACGAGCTGGGCTACAAGCTGCTCGATCCCGCGCAAAGGGTCCGCCTCTCGACCAACCTCCTCGTCGAGGCCATCGTCGCCAGACTGGCGACGAACGCCTACTACACCGCCTGCGGGAGCACCGCCGGGATCACCGTCAACCTCGCGCCCTCCAGCCACGACCCCGAAGGCTACACGCTCAGGCTCGACGGCACTCCCATCGCCGACGGCCAGCCGCCCTGGCCGGTGTCCGTCAGCAACCTCGCCGCCGGCGCGCACTCCCTGACGCTTCAATCCAACACCTTCCCCGACCTCGCGGACGAGGCCACGCTGTATGTCGTGAGAGTTGATTCTGTTGAGCCGGACTCCATGGCAAATCTTCAGGAGATCGATGACGGTGACGGCAATTCCAGGACGCGTGTTTTTGTCGTTCCTGTGGAACAGGCCTTGGAGTTTCCCTCAACTCCTGTTACGGTGCGGGCAAACCTGGTGCCGACCATTTCCGAGAGCCAGCTTCCCGCCGGCTGGACTATTGAGGGTGGCACAGGCTCTGGAAAACTGACCAGAATTATTTGGCGGTACGTTTCAACGGGAGCTTCCAAAACAGAATTCACTTTTTCGTGCGGCGGCACAGACTCGGGATTTAAGACAACCGTCTATGTCTATGATGCAAGGGTGGCTCTTTTCGCTGACGAGGGGGACTTGCAGAATCTTGAGGTTGGACATAGCTGGGGGCGCTACAGCATAGATGACGACACATGTACGGATCTAATTGACTCCGATTACTGGGACTATTTTCAAGAGATAGGCTTCTGGCCTTCCATAGCGGGAAATGCAGACTGTGCAGGAGACGTTCGCTTGGGGGGTGATGCGGTAGGGGCACATTTGCCGACAGGCTGGAAGGAATATCCTATCAGCTTAATTCCCCTGTTGCTTGCCTTGCCACAGGTGAAAGCCAGCGATGACGCTCCGCCTTGGTACAACCTTTTCAACTATAACTGCACGGACTACGCCATTGGCATTGGCGAGGCCGTCAACATCTACACGATGGACGCTTCCGGCTTGAGCACTCCCTGGGCCTTCTCGGGCTGGTTGAATGCGCATTGAGGTTTTTGATGAGAGGCAAATTGAAATCATCCGCAGTCGTCTGGCTCCTGGCGGGGCTTCTGCTGGCGGCCTTTCTTATGTGGAGTACGCATAGAAAACAGACTGCACGTCTTCCGGCTGCTCCGCATGAACGGGCGGCGGTCGAGGGCGTCCCGGCTGTCGCGCCGGAAGTTACCGGCATAACCTCTACGGAGAACGATTCTTTAGGATTCACTACTCATACTCAGGGCGTTTCCACGGTGCGAAAGACCCAGTGGAAGGCGGCACTGCCCACCGGAATCACATTCACTGCCGGCGCATTAGGCGTTGAAAGGCCAGTGTTGCTTCCGCTCGTCGATGCCGTGAGCAATGCCGTCCTCTCAACAGACCGGATCCTGAAGGCGGGGGATTATCAGGTGAACGAGTTCGGCCGCTCTGTCTGGCTGACGTCCGAGGACAAGGAGCGATTAATCGTTTGGACCATCTTTCCGTACAGGACGAACAACGTGGTAGGCTCCGTTGAGGCGACAGCTTATCAGGACGCTACACTTACGCTGAAAGACCCTTCGCGCAGTTTCCGGATGAGTTTCCATCCTGAGACAGGAGCATTGCTCAGTTTTTCATGGGCAGATAAGCATGAAGTATTGATTGTTCGGACAAACAACTGGGCAGTAAACTACGCTAGACATCTGAAAGATAAGAAACGCCTTGTTATGCGATGGGATGCCCAGGGAAATCTTGTTTCAAGCAATGTCTATGACTGGGCCAAACGTGGACGTGTCATTGGTGGCTCGCCGCAGTCGAACAAGACGGCCTACCGCATTGGGCCGACTTCTTCCGTGGAAGCCGCAACTGAGTCATGGCGTCGCAAGAATGAATAACGGTCGGATGTCTGGAAAGGCCAAGCAGGGGACAGGGAGTCGCCTTGAGTGGCAGAGGAACAGCGTTTTCTGCCTGTCTGTCTGAACACACATTAAGGGGTTTTTTGATGAGAGGCAAATTGAAATCATCCGCGGTCGTCTGGTTTCTGGCGGGGCTACTGCTGGCGGCCTTTCTTATGTGGAGTACGCATAGAAAACAGACTGCGCGTCTTCCGGCTGCTCCGCATGAACGGGCAGCGGTCGAGGGCGTCCCGGCTGTCGCGCCGGAAATCACCGGCAAAACCTCTACGGAGAACGATTCTTTAGGATCCACTACTCATACTCAGGGCGTTTCCACGGTGCGAAAGACCCAGTGGAAGGCGGCGGCGCTGCCCACCGGAATCACATTCACTGCCGGCGCATTAGGCGTTGAAAGGCCAGTGTTGCTTCCGCTCGTCGATGCCGTGAGCAATGCCGTCCTCTCAACAGACCGGATCCTGAAGGCGGGGGATTATCAGGTGAACGAGTTCGGCCGCTCTGTCTGGCTGACGTCCGAGGACAGGGAGCGATTAATCGTTTGGACCATCTTTCCATACAGGACGAACAACGTGGTAGGCTCCGTTGAGGCGACAGCTTATCAGGACGCTACACTCACGCTGAAAGACCCTTCGCGCAGTTTCCGGATGAGTTTCTATCCGAACAGCGGAGAACTGCGCGACTTCTGTTGGGCTGATTCCCGTGAGGTTTTATTTGTTTATACTAACGGTCCTTTCTCTGTTGACTATGCAAGACGCATCAAAGGGACGGTATCATTAGAGATGCGATGGGATGGGATGCTCAGGGAAATCTTGTTTCAAGCAATGTCTATGACTGGGCCAAACGTGGACGTGTCATTGGTGGCTCGCCGCAGCCGAACAAGACGGCCTACCGCATTGGGCCGACTTCTTCCGTAGAAGCCGCAACTGAGTCATGGCGTCGCAAGGACAAGCCAGATTAACAAGGAGAATTCGCGATGCATCGTTATTTGTTTGTTTCAATATGCTGGCTTTTGGGTGCGTCTGTCGCATATGCGGGCGACACGAATTTTGTGGCGGCTTTTAATGTGCGATGGCAAAGCAAAGACGCTTCGAACATTCTGGTTTTCATGGAAAATCAGGTTAACAGCAATCGGAATGTAGAGACATTATGCGCCCGCGGCATTGTCGCTGCGGCTCTCCAGGAGTGGGGACGTGGAGCAACGAATTATCTTGGCCAGGCTATTAGTGCAACAGAGACCAGCCCTTTATATTCAACATCAGGGAAAGCGCGCATAGTCCGCCTGATCGGTAACGTCAAAGGATGTTTCGAGGCGCTTGCAGATGATACAGGTGAAGCGTCAAACTCCCAGCCATCGTGGAATACAAGCAGCCATGCCGCAATCTTCAATGAACTTGGCGCAGAAGTTCCCTTCCTTGATGTTCTGCAGGAAATTTCAACGGTGGAGTAAAAATGCGCTGGTTAGGGGTTATTGTGTTTTCGATCTTGTCGTTCGTGGTTCTCCTTTATGCGTTTCTGGTCATTGCAAAATACATGGCCAATTCTTCTGGCGGAGCACCAGCTTTGGGTTTCGGTATCCTCGCCATTGCGATACCCTTCGCGGTTTTAATAGGGATACCTCTTGTGTTTGTTTTGTTTTATGCAGTATTGCGATCACGGAAAAAATGAGAGAATGGAGCTGGGACGCTGGCTGGGCTGTCGGCGGTGGTGCCGCTTATGGAACCACCGTCTCCAATCTCGTGGTGGACATATGGGACGAGCACAAGAACGACGACAAGAACCAGAAGCTATGGCCCAACCATGCCCCGTTCGACAACTATGTCGCCCCGCAGTTCTTCTTTGGCGAACAGGACGAGCGCTTCACCTCGCCCACTTTTCTTTACATGCCCATTCCCTGAAAGGAGCAAGACATGAGAACTCACACCCACACCGCCATGCTTTCCACCTTTTGCCTTCTGGCATGGATGCATTTCGCGCCGCCGCTGCGAGCGCAGACCAACTTCTATGACCACGTCACGCGCATGTGGCTGAACGGACAGAAGCAGGAAGTGTACTGCATAGCAACCAACCGTCTGGCTGTCGCTTCAAACGATATTGCAGGTTTGGTGTTAAAGATGGAATACGAGCTTGCGCTCTGCGATTTTAATCTTACCAATACATTGGCAAAGGCAGTTGCAGTCGGAAGTAATATTACAACAACCAACTTTGTCCAATTATATCCACTTCTCCAGCTTGAAGCATCAGACTTGCTGGTTTTTCTCGCAAGCTACTCGACCAATTGTCTCGCGGAAGACAGGGCAAAGGCGAGCATAACCAACAAGCCCATGACCTACAGGCGTTTTCTGAAAGCTATCGAAGACGACGGACTGCTAGGCAATTAGCACCGTCCAAAAAGAGTCACAATGAGCCGTATTCACACTGCTGCGTGTTTGTTCGTTTTTGTAGGCGCTAGTTTCGCGTTCGGGGATGATGCACAATTCTCCGAACGGCGTTTATTGCTGGCGTCAAACTGTGTTCATTTGACAGAAAACAGTTATATTCCTTTGCGTACCGAACTCAGCAACTATACTGCTGTGTGTACCAATGTCGACAATCTGGCCGAGAGTCGCCTTCTCCTTGCGACGATCCTGACGGAATCCAGCAAAACCAATGATTTATATCAGGCGATTGATTTATGCATGGCGATAACACAACAAGCCACCCAAGAGTGGCAGCGAGCGCTAGGTCATTTCGGGCTTTCTCATGCGCATGGGTGTGCCAAGAACTAGGAGCAGCAAATCATTGTTGCAAGTAATGCCGTTCATTTGTTTTCTACTAACGTAATGGTGCAATCAGATAATGCATTGTTGACATATCTGCGCTCAAGCGGCCAGAACTACTCTTATCATGATGGTTTGCGTTGCATGATTGTTCAGGGATTATGCGGCAAACGGCAATTCGATGACGCTAGAACGGCAGCAGCCTTGATCGAGAACATCAATTTACGTGTACTCATTGAACAATCAATTGATTTTTACGACAAATAGCCATATGTGTTTCCATGAAGCGGAGGCCATCGTCGCCAGACTGGCGACGAACGCCTACTACACCGCCTGCGGGAGCACCGCCGGGATCACCGTCAACCTCGCGCCCTCCAGCCACGACCCCGAAGGCTACACGCTCAGCCTCGACGGCACTCCCATCGCCGACGGCCAGCCGCCCTGGCCGGTGTCCGTCAGCAACCTCGCCGCCGGCGCGCACTCCCTGACGCTTCAATCCAACACCTTCCCCGACCTCGCGGACGAGGCCACGCTGTATGTCGTAGGAGTAGATCTCGACATTGACGCCAACCATGACGGCATCATAGACGACGATGACGATGATCCGCTGGAGGAGGATGAGGGAGGCTATGTCTGTGCCAGCACAAACCGCCTTCGCGCAATCGCGGCAAAATCTTCATAGATCGCATCGAGTTTAACAAGCTTTACACGGAGTTGCCATGAACAGGCTTATTGTCAGCATTACCCTTCTTACCTGTTTCTGTTCTTTGGCCCATGCACAAGAACCGTCCGGGATGGACTGCGTTCGCGGATTGGATGCCGCCCTGCAAAAGGACGGGCTTTCCGGCCTGCTGGTTGCCGCGCGCGAACACCGGTGGCAGGCGCCGCGCATGCCTTCGAAGTGGAGTGTCGGGCATCGTCCGGGAACGGACGAACAGACAAGGGTTGATCTTGCCGCCAGGGAGTTCGGGCGGGAAATGGCCGTGCAACTGGAAGCCGTTGCCACCTTGCTTCAACAGCTGCCGCCAGGCGATGAACTGCACCGGCAGGCGCTCCTGCTTTGCGACTTGTCCGACTGGTGCGCCTCGACTCCGGGATACGGCAACCTTTTCCTCGCCCAGCGCTGCCTTGATCTCGCCGCCGTCGGTCTGGCGCGGCTTGCCGCGTCCCTGGACTTCCCGCTTGCCGGGTGCGGGAAGCTGGCCGCACGCATGACCCCGGCGTGGATGGGCGTCGAGGCAAGGGCGCTGACGTTGAACGGCGAGGCGGGAACGAACCTTTTCGCGGTCGGCGGCACGCAAGCGGACCTGGAGAAGACATGGGGCTCCGGCGGTTTCCTGATGCGGGAGAAGCGATCCGGCAGAACCCGGCCCGAAGGGCAGGCGCCGGGACGTGGCTTTGTCGAGACTCCGGCGCTCAAGGCCAATCTCGACTTCTTCGAGCGCGACGAGCCGGGGACGGAACCCCTGACGCTTGTCAACTCGTGGGATGCCAGACGATACGAGCGGATCGTCAACGGATTGGAGTTGCAAAATGTAAACAAGGCTCTGGCACTCCTGAAGTTCCGCACAGTAATTGGTTGTTTTCCTGAAAAGATTGAATTCACCGAAGAGCAACTTCGTAAGCGGGACGAGGAAAGAGCCGCATATGCCAGGATGGGCATCAAGGTCAGTAGCATGTATGATGATATGCAGCCTGGTGCCGCCGCCTTTGAACAAGCATGGGATCAGCGAAAAGATAGGAACCCCAAAGACCACAACTTGGATGCGCGGGCATGGCAGGCCTATAGCGAGGTGAAGAGCGGTCAGTTCTTGGATCAGGACACGCGGGCGGTACGCATGGCCTTGCCGGCCACGAAGGTTCAATGAGCGAAGCAACCGCCATGAGCTTTGCCATGCGGTTGCGATCGGCATTCGTGCACCTCCCGTCCCAACGGATATCCTTGCTTTTCCCGCGTGGATGGAGACAATGTGTTCCCATGGAAACAACCGGGTCCGTCGCGGGGCGACGGTGCGGTCTTCGTGCCCGTCCCCCTTTCCAGCTTCCTTCCCATCCGTCTTCCCCCAAGGAGAATCGCCCGTGAAAATGAATCGGCTCGGCCGTACCGACATCGAGATCAGCCAAATCGCGCTCGGCGGTCTTTTCGTCGCCTCGTTCGCCTCGCAGTTCGAAGACGCGCGCAACGCGGTTTCCCGCGCCCTCGACCTGGGCGTGACCCACATCGACACCGCGCCCACCTACGGCAACAGCGAGGAGGTGCTCGGCAGGATCTTCGCCACGGAGAAGCGTCCGTTCACCCTTTCCACCAAGCTGGGCGGCCGCCCCGAACCCTTCCGTCCGCAAGACAAGGCGTGCCTGCGCACCAGTCTCGAGGAGAGCCTGCGGCTGATGGGCAAGGACCATGTGGACCTGCTCATGATCCACGAGCCCGACCGTCCCGGCCAATACGACTGGTGGACCGACCGTCTCGCGGTGGAAGGGCCGGTGCTCGAGTTCCTCGAGGAGGTCAAAGCCGAAGGGCTCGTGCGATACACCGGCATCGGCGGGACGACCACCGCCGAGATGGCCCACATCTGCTCCACCGGCAAGTTCGACGTCGTCCTCACCGCCTTCAACTACAGCCTGCTCTACCGCGAGGCCGAACTGGAAGTCATCCCCGCCGCCGTGGCCGCGGGCATGGGCATCATCGTCGGCTCGCCGCTGCAGCAGGGCGCCCTCGCGCGCCGCTTCGACAGGCAACTCGACGATCCGGCGTGCTTCTGGGTTTCGAAGGTTCGCAAGGAGCAGTTCAAGGCGCTCTACGCGCTGTGCGACGAGACGGGCATCCCGCTCCCCGAGATGGGCATCCGCTTCGTGCTCAGCAACCCCGCGGTCCATTGCACGCTCATGGGCGCAAAGGCGCCGGGCGAAGTCGAGCAGAACGTGGCCGCAGCCAACGCCGGCCCGCTCCCGGCGGACATCCTGAAGCGCCTCGACGAAATCTATGCCATGGTGCCCTTCCGTCCCTTCGGCGAGCCCGCCGGACTCGGATGGGTCCTCGGCGACCCGGCCTCCTACGGCGGCCAGGGCACGCTGTAGGCGGACCTTCCGCGGCCATCCGCGCCCGGACATTCGCAATGGCGACCAACGCCACAGCCAACCCGACGCCGCGCGAGCGGTTCATCAACGCCCTCGAACGGCGCACGCCGTTCCCCGGCCCCGTCCCGCACTTCGAACTCGTCTTCTTCCTCACCATGGAGGCCTTCGGGCGCCTCCATCCCAGCCAGCGCATCTATGGCCAGTGGGATCAGATGGAGGAAAAGGAGCGCCGGCTCCACCGCGCCGACCAGGCGGATCTCTACATCCAGACCGCCAGGCGGTACGGCCACCATGCCATCTTCCTCCATCCGAACCCCGGCGATTTCGAGGAGACCTGCCGTCTCGTCGACCTCGTCCGCGAGCGCTCGGGCGACCGCTACTTCCTGATGATGCACGGCGACGCCACCTTCGGCATTCCGGACGGCACATCGATGGAAGCCTTCGCCTGCCGCATCGCGGACGATCTCGAAGGCCTCAAGCGCGACGCCGCCCGCAGCGTGGATCACGCCATCGAGACCGCCGGGCGCCTCCGCGAGCGCACGGGGCTCGACGGCTTCGCCCTCTGCTCCGACTACTGCCTGAACACCGGGCCCTTCCTGAGCCCCTCGCAGTTCTCCGAGCTCGTCACCCCCTACCTCGCGCGCCTCATCCGGGCCTATCGCGACATGGGCTTCTACACCATCAAGCACACCGACGGCAACATCCTCCCCATCCTCGACCAGCTGGTCCAGGCCAACCCCCACGCCCTGCACTCCATCGACCCGCAGGCCGGAGTCGACCTGGCCGACGTGAAACGCCGCTACGGCGACCGGGTCTGCCTCTGCGGCAACGTGAACTGCGGCCTGCTCCAGACCGGCACCGACGAGCAGGTCGTCGAAGACACGAAACGCGCGCTGCGCGACGGAATGCCCGGCGGCGGATACGTCTTCTGCACCAGCAACTGCATCTACACCGGCATGGCGCTTTCGCGGTACGACCTCATGCTCGACACCTATCGCAACTTCGGCAACTACGCCTGAAAAACGGCGCGCCGTTTTTTCCGGCCTCCATCGATTTCCCCTCCCCCGCAATGCTTCATTTCGTCGCGACGCCGATCGGCAACCTCTCCGACTTGACGCCCCGCGCCCGCGAGGCGCTGGAGCGCGCGGACCTGCTCGCCTGCGAAGACACGCGCCGGACGTGGGCGCTGCTCTCGTCGTGCGGGATCCGCCGCCCCGAGATGATTTCCTACCGGCAGGGCAACGAAGAGCGCGCCGGACGCATCATCGCGGATGCCGTGCGCGCCGGGCGCGAGGTGGCCTTCTGCACCGACGGCGGCTATCCCGGCATCAGCGACCCCGGATACCGGATGGTCCGCCAGGCCGTGGACGAAGGGCTCCCCTTCGACATCCTCCCAGGCGCCTCGGCGCCCGAGCTGGCGCTCCTCTACTCGGGGCTGCCCACGTCCAGCTACACCTTCAAGGGCTTCCCCCCGCGCAAGCCCGGCGCGCTCCGCCGCTTCTTCGCCGACGAGGCGGAAGCGCCGCATACGCTCGTCTTCTTCGAATCCCCCTTCCGCGTGGGACACTCCCTCCGTGCGGCCCTCGAGGCCCTGGGCGACCGACAGGCCGCAGTGTGCATCGAACTCACCAAGAAGTTCGAGCGCATCCACCGCGGCTTCCTGGGCGAGCTCCTCCCGCAGTTCGAGGGCCGCCCCGTGAAGGGGGAAGTCACCATCGTCGTGGCCGGCTCAAACCCCAAGTTTGCGCAGGAGAGCCCGGATGGCGAAGCGGACGAAACGACCTCCTCGCGAAAACCGCTGCGGCGGACGCCGTGTCGCGCGCCGTGAAGGAAACCCCGTGTCTCGCGAAGAAAGGCGGCGGGAGAGTGCGCCCACAGGAGGCCCATGGCTTTTGCTTGCGAAGCCGGGGGAGCGGATGATATGGTGGATCGGCTGTTTTCCATGTACTGCCCTTGACCTGCCTTTTCACACCCCATCGATCGTGCCGGCGTGGATGAACAAGAAACCTTTTCGTTCCGGAATCTTCCGGCGGGACGGGGAAGCGCCCCGGACGGTTGTCGCCGGCGAAGGTGCGATGCCAATGCCGAGGGCGGGCGAAACATAGACTGGACGATTCCATGGCCGACACCAAGAAACCCATTCCATTCGGGCGCAAGGTCCTCTATGGCGCCGAGTATGTGCTGTGCGCGTCGGCCCTGGCCGTGTTCCGCGTCCTTCCCGTCGCCGTGGCGAGCCGCATTGCGGGGGGAGCCGGGAACCTGGCCTTCCGGGTGCTCTCCCGCCGCCGCGCCCTGGCCGTGGGGAACATCCTCTCCGCCGGCATCGCGGACTCCCCGCGCGAGGCCCGCAGGATCGCCCGGGCCTCGTTCCGCAACTTCGCCCACACGATCGTGGGGACGTTCCTGCTCGCCGGGATCAAGCACAAGAGCCTCAAAGAGCACTTCGACATCGAAATCCCGCCCGCCACACAGGAGCTTTTCCGCGACGGGAAGCGCGGCGTCATCCTCGTCAGCGGGCACATCGGCAACTGGGAGGCCGCAGCCATCGTCACCTCGTTTTTCAAGCCGCTCACCGTCATCCAGCGCCCGATGAACAACCCGTACATCCAGCGTCTCCTCGTAAGCAAGCGGCTGCGCAGCGCCTTCGCGACCATGGACAAACACGTGGCGAACCCCCACCGCCTGGTGACCGTCCTCCGTTCCGGCGGCGTCCTCGCCATCCTTCCGGACCAGCACGCCACCAGCGGCAACATCTGGATCGACTTCTTCGGGCGGCCGGCGTCGACGTACGTGACCCCCGCCGTACTCCATCTGCTCACCCGGGCGCCGATCGTGATGTGCGTCTGCTTGAACACGCCCCGCCCCCTCCACTATGCGTACACGCTCTCGGAACCCATGGTCTTCGAACGCACGAAAGACCGCGCGGCGGACACCGAAGCCATCACCCGCATCCTCTCCCGGAAGCTGGAGGAGATCATCCGCGCCAACCCCGAACAGTACCTCTGGGCCCACAGGCGCTGGCGCACCCCGCCCGCCGAAGCGGACGAAACCCCCAAGAGCCCGAAGAAACCGAATCCTTCCAAGACCGAGGAATCCCATGTCTGACGCGGACGATTTCCAGAACGGCGACGACATCCTCCGCAAGGTGGCGGAGGCCCGGGCGCGCATCGGCTCCGCCTGCGCCAAGGCACGCCGCTCGCCGGACGAGGTCGAGATTGTCGCCATCACCAAGACCCACGGCCCCGACGTGGTGCGCGACGCCTGGAACGCCGGGCTTCGCCGCTTCGGCGAGAATCGCGTGCAAGAGGCGGCCTGGAAGATTCCCGAGGCCCCCCCCGGCCCCGAATGGCACTTCGTCGGCCATCTCCAGCGCAACAAGGTCCCGCATGCGCTGGCCCTGTTCCCCGTGATCGAAGCGGTCGATTCCGAACGCCTCCTCGACGCCATTGTCCATGCCGCCAAACTCTCCGGGAACCGCCCCGAAATCCTCTTCGAGGTGAACATCTCCGGCGAAGCGAGCAAGTTCGGCCTCCGCCCCGAGGCCGTGGACCCGCTTCTGGAGAAGGCGCTCGGAACCCCCGAAGTGACCGTGGCCGGGCTGATGACGATGGCGCCTTTCCAGCCCGACCCGGAAAAGACGCGTCCCGTTTTCGCGGGGTTGCGCGAGTTGCGCGATCGTCTGGAGCGCGATTTCGGGATCGGTCTTCCCCGTCTCTCGATGGGCATGAGCAACGATTTCGAAGTCGCCGTGGAAGAAGGCGCCACCTGGGTGCGGCTCGGCACCTGCCTGTTCGGGCAGCGCCCCAAGTGGAAGCCCGTCTTCGAGAACTCCTTCGATGACGAGAACGGCTGATCCCGTGAAGGATCCGCGCACCATGGCGTCCCGTTTCGATTGCGTAGCGAATCCAGGCCCCTCCCGCGATGCGGCGGCGGACGTCCTGCTCTCCGGCGGCGTCGCGCTGGTTCCCACGGACACGGTCTACGGGCTCGCGGCCCATCCGGACCACCCCGACGCCGTCGCCCGCCTCGCCGGCATGAAGCGGCGCGATCCGGGGAAGCCGATCGCCCTGCTCGCCAGCGGCATCGCCGCCGTGGAGGCGCGGACGGGCGCACCCCTCCCGCCCGCAGCCCGCGCCCTCGCGGCCCGCTTCTGGCCCGGCGCCCTCACGCTGGTGGTGCGTTGCGCGGACGGCGTGGAGGAGGGATTCCGCGTTCCCGGCCATCCCTTCGTCCTCGACCTGCTCGAAGCCTGCGGAGGGCTCCTGCGCGTGACCAGCGCGAACCGCAGCGGCGAGCCGCCCGCCGTGGACGCCCCCGGCGCACTCGAAGGCGCGAAGCTCGTGCCGGACATCGCCATCGATGGCGGACCCTGCGCGGGCGGCGTCGCCAGCTCGGTCGTGCGCGTGAACGCCGACGGCTCGCTCGACCTTCTCCGCGCCGGCGCCATCCCGGAGGACGATCTCCATGGATAAGCGGCGCCTTCTCTTCGTCTGCAGCGGGAACACCTGCCGAAGCCCCATGGCGGAACACCTCCTGCGCGCCGCGCTCCCCGCCGATTGCGGCTGGATCGTGGAGTCCGCCGGGACGATGGCCGTCCCCGGCGAACCCGCCAACCCCTTCGCCATCGCCGTCCTCTCGGAAGAGGGGATCGACCTCTCCCCCCACCGAAGCCGCATCGCCACCCCCGCGCTCCTCCATGCGATGGACCTCGTGGTTCCGATGACCCGCTCGCACCGCGAGGAGCTCGCCGCTCTTGCCCCGTCCCTTCCCATCCCGTCTTCCCTTCTCTCCTCCTTCCTCCCCGGACCCCCCCGCGACGCCGACCTCCCCGATCCCATCGGCGGCCCCCTCGAAACCTATCGCGCCTGCCGGGACGCCATCCGACAGTGCCTCCCCGGATTGATCGGCGCCCTTCTCCATGGGAGGCGCTGACCCCCGCCCCCTTCCGCACCATGTCCCTCCCCTTCACCCGGAAACAAATCGCCTCCTGGGGCGGCATGGCCGTTTTCCAGGAGGCCGACGCACTCGCCAAACGCGGCGGCGTGCTGCGCGTCGACTACTCGCATCCGGAGGTCACCGGCTCCATCGCGCGCCCGGCCGGTCCCATCCGGACGGGCTTCACGCTCCTCGACGACGGCACCATCGAAAGCCATTGCCCCTGTTACGCGAACCGCGAGCAAGGGCTGGTCTGCTGCCACGTCACGGCGCTCGCCATCGCCCTCTTCCAGCGCTTCGCCGACCCCGAGCGCGACCGCCGGCAACTCGAGGAGCAGCGCCGCGCCCGGCGCATCGAACGGCAGGCCGCGCAACAGGGGCTCCTCCGTTCGGAGCGGGGAACCCCCTGCCGCCTGGACCTGCGCCTTCCCGGAGACTGGAAGACGCAGTTCGCGGCAGGCCGCGTTTGCGTCGACGTCCTCCTCCGCTCCACGGGCGGGAACATCGTCGCCACGAATCCGCCCCCTCCGCGCTTCGCCGCCCGGTTCGACGCCGCCGACGAAAACCTCTGCTGCGTCATCGAGGACATCGCCGAAGGATTCGTCCCGCCGCGACTGCTGGTCGGCCCCGACGACTTCCTGAACCTCCTCGACGTGCGGCGCGGCCGGTGCATCCCCGTGGAAAACGGCGCGCCGCTGGAAATCCACGACGAGACGGTCCCCTCGCACCTCCAGGTGGACCTCGACCGCGAGAACGGCGAGCTGCTGGTCTTCCTCCACACCGACCTCCCCTCCCTCCCCGCCGGCGAGTTCCCCGAGTACTTCGTGGCCGGACGGCGCGCCTACGCGCTCGGGTCGGGCCACCTCTGGCCCCTCCGGCACACGCTGCCGCTTCCCTACCACTCCATCTACCGCGAGCCCGTCGCCCTGCCGCGCCTGTCCGTGCTGTCCTTCTTCCGCCTGGAACTCCCCACGCTCGAGGCCAGCCTGCCCGTCGCGTGCGAAGTCGGCGAAGACCTCTTCACCTGCATCCCCGGAAAACCGCTCTTCCGCCTGCGCGTGCGCGGCAGCCAGGCCTCGCTCGCGGCTTCGCTCGACGCCGTCTACGGCGACCGCGTCTTCCCCGCCGGCTCGCCCGTGATCCCCGGCGAGATCGTCCGCCCCGACCCCGACGACATCCTGCGCTTCTTCACGCGGAACGAAGCCGCCGAAGCCGCCGCCGTGGAGCTCGTGTGCCGGTGCGGCTTCCCCGGCCGCCGCGGCGACGACCTCGCCCACATCGTCGGCTGCGAGGCCGTGCTCGGATTCCTCGCCAACGGGATGCCCACCCTCCGCCGCCATGGCTGGCAGGTCGAGTTCGAGGGCACCATCGCGCCGTTCGTCGAAACGGCCCGCATCGTCACCCCCGTGGTCTCCATCCGCGAGGCCGGGCGGCGGGGCTTTTTCGACGCCTCCATCACCTTCGAGGACGGCGCCGGCGGCAAGCTGCCCGCCCCCGTGGTGCAGCATGCCCTCCAGATGCGCCACTCGCACATCGAGAACGCCGACGGCTCCATCCTGCTCTTCGATCGCGCCGTCATCGAGGCCGCGCGCTCCGTCTTCGACGATTGCGACACGAGGGAGAGCCCCCTCCCCGGACACTTCCTCGTCTCGTCCATCCACGCCCCGTTCGTGCGCTCCGCCCTCGGCGCCCTCGACGGCGTCGACATCGAGGAGCCGCCCGACTGGCGCCTCCGCGCCGAACGCCAGAACCGCGACGCCCGCCTCGAACCCGTCCCCCTCGAAGGCGGCCTCGAGAAGGTCCTGCGCCCCTACCAGAAGGAGGGCGTCTCCTGGCTCCGCTTCCTCGAACGCGGCGGCTTCGGCGGCATCCTCGCCGACGAAATGGGCCTCGGCAAAACGCTCCAAACCCTCGCCTGGCTCCGCCTCGAACGCGAAGACCCCGATGCCCGCGGCCTGCCTTCCATCGTCGTCTGCCCCACCAGCCTCGTGGAGAACTGGGCGCGCGAGGCGAAAAAGTTCACCCCCGACCAACGCGTGCTCGTCATCGACGGCCCCAACCGCGAGAAGCTCTGGGCCTCGGCGGGCGACTACGACCTCGTGCTCGTCTCCTACGGCCTCGTCCGCCGCGACATCGACCTCTGCGACTCCATCCCCTTCGCCGCGGCCGTGCTCGACGAAGCCCACAACATCAAGAACCGCGAGACACAAAGCGCCGCGGCCGTGAAACGCCTCCGCGCCTCCGCGAAACTCGTCCTCACCGGCACCCCCATCGAGAACAGCGTGGCCGACCTCTGGTCGATCATGGACTTCCTCATGCCCGGCTACCTCCAGGACTACCTGAGCTTCCGCGATCGCTTCGAGGTGCCCATCATCGCGGGCGGCAGCGCAGCCGACGCCGCCCAGGACCGCCTCCGCCGCAAGCTCCATCCCTTCCTTCTCCGCCGCGTCAAGCGCGACGTCGCCAAGGATCTCCCCGAAAAGATCGTCAACACCTCCTTCTGCACCCTCACGGAGGATCAGCAACGCGTCTACAACCAGGTGCTGCAGAACGCCCGCTCGCGCCTGGGGAGCCTTGTTGCCGCCAAGGGATTCGACCGCTGCCGCATGGAGATCCTCGCGGTCCTCCTGCGCCTGCGGCAGGTCTGCTGCCACCTCGATCTGCTGCCCGAGGCGATGCGCCCGAAGGACGCCGTCGAGCGCTCCGCGAAGCTCGACCAGTTCCTGGAACTCTTCGACGAGGCCGTCGCCGGCGGCCATCGCCTGCTCGTCTTCAGCCAGTTCACCTCGATGCTCGCCATCCTTCGCCGCACCCTCGAGGAGCGCGGGCAACCCTTCTGCTACCTCGACGGCTCCACGACGAACCGCCTCGACGAGGTCCAGCGCTACAACCGCGACCCCTCCATCCCCGCCTTCCTCATCTCCCTCAAGGCCGGCGGCGTGGGCCTGAACCTCACCGGCGCGGACATGGTGGTGCACTTCGACCCCTGGTGGAATCCCGCCGTGGAGGATCAGGCCACCGACCGCGCCCACCGCATCGGGCAGAAACGCACGGTGTACAGCATCAAGCTCATCGCCCAGCAGACCATCGAGGAGAAGGTGCTCGCCCTCCAGCAGCGCAAGCAGGCCCTCATCCGCGCAACCGTCGGCACCTCCGACGACGCGATGCTCAAGGCCCTCTCCTGGCGCGACGTGCAGGAACTCCTCGCAGACGTCCCCCCGGGCTAGCCTCAAGTTCCCCGCCCGGAAGCGAAGCGTGGATGCGAAAAAGCCGCCCCCGTGCAGGGAGGGCGGCTTTCACGTCGAGCCCCGCCCGCCTCCGTCCGGCGAAGGCGGGCGGGCGCGGAGTCCGCTAGGAACATGCGACGCGGAGCGATCCGCGCGGGGAGACGCCGGGCTTCACGATGCGGCGCCTGGGAGCTTTCCCGTCGACGGCGTCTTCGACCGCTTCGCCAATGGCGCCGGCGATCGCGTCCAGGTCGTACGAGAGGCTGGCGATCGGCGGGACGCCCAGACCGGAGTACTTGGAGTCGTACCGGCCGACGATGGAAAGGTCGTCCGGCACGCGGATGCCGTTGTACATCAGCTTCTGGAGCGATTGCAACGCCACGGCGGCGGTAAGCTCGACGAAGACGTCGATGCGCTTCTGGCCGGCCAGGCCCACAAAGGAGTCCGGATCGTCTTGCGCCGAAATCGGAATCGCGGTGCCGCCTCCGTGCGCCATGGCGGCGCAGAATGCGGTCCCCATGGGATCGTCGGTCTTGCCATCCTCCGAGACGACGCGGTCGTCCATCCGAATCGCCGCATTGCGGAACCCGTTTTCCAGAAGACAGGAGGCGAGCACGTGGGCCTCTTCGCGGGCGGGAGACACCACCTCGAACCATTGGGGATTCTTGGCCGCCACGCCCACGTTGGCATAGACGATGTGCTTGAAGAGGCCCAGTGTCCGGGGCTCGACGTAGGCGGCTTGCTCCAGCAACACCAGCGTATCCGGCGCACGGAGCCCCTTCACCACCCGCTGGCTCCAATCAAAGAGCACATCCGGATCCGGATTCCAGGCGATGATCTCCAAATCGAATTCTTTTTGGATCAACGAGGCGCAGATGTGATGGAACGCCGCGGCGTCGAGCCGCTTGTCCGAAGGGAGCATCACGGCCACCCGGGCACGCGCCGGACGCCGGATCACCTTGGTGCCCACGCGGGGGACGCCGCGAAGCACGCCCTCCCGGCCGAGTTCGCCCAGTGAACGGCGAAGCGTGTCGACCTTGCAGTCCAGCACCTTCGCCAGTTCGTGGATCTCGGGAAGAAATTCGCCGACGGGATACTTGCCTGCACGCAACAGGTGGATCAATCGTTGTTTCGCATTTTTGTACAGAGGTGGCATAGGACAACTCCTGGTTTGTTCGTTCGATGAGTCGTAGAGTGTTGGAATCGACTGTTCTGAAACGCATCGGTTGGGATGTGACATCGCATGGGAAAGGGGAAACACGGGCAAATTCCCCTGTGTTTTTCCCATTTCATCATTACGATTGAATCAACAGGATAGGAAAGGATGATGGAAATGTCAATAAAACATGATTTTGACGTTGCCCGTCGAAGGCCGCCCTGGGTGCCTCCGCCTTCCAAACGTCCTTCCAGACTTACTCCGCATGCCTCCAAAAACCCCCGCCAGTCCGGGGCCAGTCGATTGGCCATGGATTGACGGGGGGGTGAAATGGAGCGGGCGATGGGAATCGAACCCACGTAAGAAGCTTGGGAAGCTCCTATTCTGCCATTGAATTACGCCCGCAGGAAACAGGGTTCGGCATGTGGCGTGCAGGGTAGCCGGGAAACGGCCCGGATTCAAGCCAAAAGTGTCGGCAGGGGAAGATTTCGCGGGGACATTTCATCCGCCCTGGCCGGACGGGGGCGCAACCGCGGTGCCGGCGGCTTAGCCGGCCGGACGGCCTCCGGTTTGCGGCCGCGCCATTGAACCGCCCCTCGTCCGTTTCCGTTTACACCATGAGAATGCCGTTCTTCCGTTACAAAGCGCGGGATGCCGCAGGGCGTCCACGGGGCGGGCGCCTGGAGGCGTCCGATGCGGCGGCATTGTCGCGCCACCTGCGCGGCGAGGGGTGGCTGGTGCTGGCCGTCGAGGAGGAATCCTCCCCGGAAACGGATGCGGGGCTTCCGCCCCGCTGGAATCCCGCCTGGTTGCTGCCGGTGGCGTCGCTCGACCTCGAGCTGGGCATGCGGCAAGCCTCCTCGATGCTGAAAAGCGGCGTGCCGCTTACGCTGGCGCTGCAAACGGTCGCCGCCCAGGCGCGCCGCCCCCGCGCCATGCGGGCCTGGCTCTCGCTGCTCGAGCGGGTTCGTTCGGGCGAAAGCCTCTCCGGGGCGATGGCGGAGCAGCCGCGCGTCTTCGCGGACGAAATCGTCCAGCTCGTGCGCGTGGGCGAGCATTCCGGCGAACTGGATGCGGTCTTCGGGCGGGCCGCCGACCAACTCGCGGCGCGCCGCGAAGTGCGGGCGCTGGTGCTCAATGCGCTGCTGTATCCCTGCCTCACCATCCTGATGGCGATTGGCGTGTCGGTTTTCCTCGTGGCGAGCGTGATTCCCAAAATCGCGGCCTTCCTGAAAACCGGCAACACCACGCTCCCGCCGCTGACGCAGTCGCTGATGGACCTCTCGGACTGGATTCGCGGGAACGGCGCGTACGTCCTGGCGGGCATCGTCCTCTTCGCCGTGCTCTGGACGGTGGTGCGGCTTTTCCCCAAAGGCCGCGAATCCGAGGATGCCTTGCTCCTGCGACTCCCCGTTTCCGGGAAGATCCTGCGCATCTCCGGAACGGCGGTCTTCGCCCGCGTGATGGCCATGCTGCTGGAAAGCGGCGTCACCCTCCTGGACTCGCTGCGCGTCGTCGGGAACGTGCTCGGCAACCGGCGCCTCGCCCGCCGCATCGCGGACGCCCGCGAGGAGGTGATGCGCGGCGAGCCGCTTTCGGCCGTGCTCGCGCGAGCCCCCGAATTCCTGCCGATGCTCGCCCGCATGACCGCCGTGGCCGAGACCACCGGATCGCTGGGCGAATCCTTCCACGAGGTGGCGCGCTTCCACGAGACCCTCCTCGCCATCACCGTCAAACGCCTTTCCGCCACGCTCGAGCCGGTCACCATCCTCGTCACCGGATCCATCGTGGGGTTCGTGTACGTCTCCTTCTTCCTCGCCCTTTTCTCGATGGCCAACGCCGTCTAGCCCGAAAGGAATCCCCCATGAACCGCCTTTCCGCCGCCTTCCTCCTCCTCCTCCTGGCCGCCTGCGCGACGGCTCAGGAAACGGCTCCCGCCCCCGCGCCGCGCGACGACCCCATGCGCCCCACCCGGCACATGGCCGACGTCCTGCGCGGCGCCGCCGGGAATCTCGACGGCATGTCGCTCCGCGCCCTCGTGGTGGGGGCTTCGGGTGACGGCGCGGCCCTTCTTTCCACGCCGGGGGACGAGGCCCTCGTCGTGGGCGCGGGCGCCGTCGTCCCGCAGACCATCGCGGGAGTGCGCGTCCCGCTCGAGGTGGAGGCGGTCACCCCCGAGGGCGTTTCCTTCGTCTCCCCGGCGCGCGAGACGCCGCTTCTCCTCCCCGCGACGCTGCAGGCGGCGCCCGCCCCCGACGAAGCGGCCTCCGAGACCATCCTGCGCCACGCCGAATGCCGCGACGTGCCGATGGAAATGCTGATGCGCATGATCTCCGGCCAGACCGGCCTGAACATCTCCACCTCCGGCAAGGCGGGGAAGACGCCCGTGACACTCTCGCTCCGCAACGTCGAAGCCGACGTCGCCGTGGAGGAGGCCTGCCTCGCGACCGGACTCTGGTTCCGCAAGGAAAGCGGGTCCGGCGTCGTGCGCGTCACCACGATGGACGAATACAGCGAGTCGCTCTCCTCCTTCCGCGAGGAGCAGACCGAGACCTTCACGCTGCTCTATCCGAACGTAATCGAAGTAGCCTCGGTCATCTACGGGCTCTACCCCGAGCGCGTGATGCTCTCGCTGGGCGAGGAGGAACTCCTCGATGACGAGCAGAACGACATTTCCCGGCGCTTCGAACGCTTCAACACCATCGCCGAAAGCGGCGGGTCGTCCTTCCTGGAGATGGATCCGGGCAGGACGTCCTCCTCCGGCGGCTCCGGCGGCGGCACCCTGTCCTTCAACGACGGCCGCGTCACGATGGTCGGCCCCGTCCACCAGACCGTCACCCTCGAGGACGCCCGGCGCCTGGCCGCCGCCGAACGCCTTGCGGACACCAACGCCCTCGGCAACACGCTGGACACGATCCAGTCCCGGGCCGCGAACATCTTCGTGACCGTCAGCCGCAAGAACAGCATGCTGATGGTCCGCTCCAGCGACACCCGTGCGATGGACGACATCCGCGCGCTCGTGAAACGCCTCGACGTGCCTACGCCCATGGTGCTTCTCGAGGTCAAGGTGCTCGAACTGCAACTCGACGACGACTTCACGTCCACCTTCGAATTCGCCGCGTACGAGGACGCCGACGGCACGACGCCCGTCGCCGACCGCTTCGCCTTCACCGACGCCGGCGGGAACCCCCGCTACCGGACATCGGGCGGCAGACGCGACTGGGACGATGTCGCCGCGGGCTTCCCCGGCTTCAATCCGCTCCTCAACGAGCCCATGGGCGACGCCTTCTCCTTCCGTCTCCTGAGCCGGCACCTCCAGGCGCGCATCCAGCTGCTGGAGAAAGACGGGAAGGCCCGCACGCTCGCGACGCCCCTGCTGCTCACCGCGAACAACGAAGTCTCCCGCCTTTTCATCGGCGAGGAACGCCCGATGGTGAAGAACATCACCAGCCAGACCATCGCGAGCGGCGACACCACCATCACCGTCCCCCAAACGGAAATCGAGTTCCAGGCCGTGGGCACGCTGCTGCTCATCACGCCCAACATCAACGCGGACCGCACGGTGACCCTCCGGCTCCTGCAGGAGAATTCCGAAATCCAGCCGAACGCCGCGACCATCCCCATCTACAGCCTGGGGAGCGGCGGGATCGTGCAGAACGTGCCCATCGACGTCGTCTCCTCGCGAAGCGTCACCGGCACCTTCGTGGCGAAGGACCGGATGTCCATCGCCGTGGGCGGCCTGATCAAGGAGACCGAGGCCGAACAGGTCCGGCGCATCCCGCTCCTCGGAAGGCTCCCGCTCCTCGGCTGGCTCTTCCGCGGCACGGAGACGGTGAAGCGCCGCACCGAACTCATCGTCATGGTGAAACCGCACGTCATCAGCACGCCCGGCGAAGCCGGAGCCGTCAGCCGCCGCACGCTGGACGACGTCTCGGCCCACGCCGCCCGGGACGCCCGGCCCTCCCTGAACGTGATGAAAGCCGACCCCTTCGAAGCCACCCCCGCCACCGGAGAATGGGCAGGGGAATAACCCGCGCCCTCCCCTCCCCCGTCTCCGCGGGTTCCGCCGCCCTCCCCGGCGGCGGGCCGCCCCTTTTTCGCGGAAGCAGCGGAGGCGGGAGGGCGGCACGGCACGCGCCGCCCCTGGAATTCCGCTTGCCGCCTGGAGGCTTTGACTTTACCATGGATTTGCCATGAGCTCCTTTGCCCAAAACACGGCGGCGGAAGACAGCCTGTCTTCTTCGCTTTTCGACATCGAACGGGAGAAGACCCCCTTCTTCCGGCGACTGGATTGGTCGGCCTTCTGGACCGCCACCATCCTCTCGTTCCTTGTCTACTTCTTCACCCTGGCCCCGACGGTGACGCTCGAGGATTCGGGGGAACTGGCCGTGGCCGGCGACCACCTGGGCGTGCCGCATCCTCCGGGATACCCGATCTGGACGATGATTTCGTGGTGCTTCGCGCGCATCTTCTCCTGGGTGACCTACCGGGGCCAGCCCACGCCCGCCTGGTCGATCGCGCTGGGCGGATCGGCGGTCTTCGGCGCGATCGCCGCCGGCCTCACCGCGATGCTCATCACGCGCTCCGGCTCGGACATGCTCGCCGCGCTCCGCAAGGATCCCGAAGGCGCGCTGGGCGGCGGAGGCGCCGCGGCGGACGGCCGGCGCGACGATGTCATCTGCTGGGCGGGCGGCGTCGCGGGCAGCCTTCTCTTCGCCTTCAGCCCCGTCATGTGGTCGCAGGCGACCATCTGCGAGGTGTACGCGCTGAACGCCTTCTTCCTGATGGCGGTGATGCTCATGACGTACCGCTGGATGCGACGCCCCACGCGCGGGCTGCTGTGGGGGACCGCCTTCGTCTTCGGCCTGGGCCTCACCAACTACCAGGTGCTCCTGCTGGCGATCGTGCCGTTGATCATCGTGATCTTCCTGCGCGACTTGAAGCTGTTCCGCGACTTCCTGCTCGTGGCCATTCCCATGCTGCTCACGCTGTGGGTGCTGAAACTGGGTTCGCTCCTGCCCATGGAAGGCTTCCCGAAACACGAGCCCATCCAGGGCAAGAGCCTCATGTACTCCCCGGGGCTCTTCTACGGCGGGCTGGCCATCGCGGGAATAGGCTTGCTCGCGGCGCTCGTCGCGGACGGACTGCGGCGCGCCCGCCGTGACGATGCGGCCGGCTACGCCGCATGGGGCGCCACGGGCGCCCTGGGGCTGGGGCTGGTCACGATGTTCGCCGCCCGCTTCTCCACGGTGGAAGTTTCCCCCGCGCGAGACTTCGAGGCCTTCGCGGCACTGGTGGATCCGCGCATCTACATGGACGCGGCGACCGCGCTCGTGGGCGCGCTGGGCGCGCTCGTGGCGGGCGGACTGCTTCGTCGCGGGCGTCCCCGGTCCGACCCTGCGGCATGGCTCCCGATGGCGCTCTTCGCCGCCTTCGGGCTGTGGCTCCTCCTTACCGCGGCCGGCGTCCGGGAACCCCCGCCCTACCACCTGAAGCACCCCGGAGAACTCGTAGGCGACCCCTTCAACTGGGGCGTGGTGATCCTCGGCTTCCTCGCCGCCATAGCGGTCCTCTTCGCCCTGTCCTGCACCACCCCCGCAGGGCTCTACTACGCCCTCGGCACGACGCTCGCGAACCTTGCGCTGCTCCTGCTGCTGAAGCGGGGCGCATTGCTGGGCCTCACCCACCCCGCCACCTGGTGGTTCTGGACGCCCGTCTGCCTGAACTTCGTCTACCTGGCGCTCGCGTGGCTCTTCCTGCCCCACGGCCGCACCGTCTCCCTCACCGTGCTCGCGGCCGAGGCCGGCGTGGCCTTCTACGCCTACATGCCCATCGTCTCCGACCTGCGCAACCCCCCGATGAACTGGGGCTACCCCCGCACGTGGGAGGGCTTCAAGCACGCCATCACCCGCGGCCAGTACGAGAAACTCGCGCCCACCGACATCTTCTCGTCGCGCTTCGTGAAACAAGTGGGCGCGTACTTCACCGACCTCCGCACGCAGTTCACGATGCTCGTGGCGCCGCTCGGCTTCCTCCCCTTCGCCGTGTGGCACTTCCGGACGAAGAAGCGGGGACGCGTTCACGCCCTGCCCGTGGCCATCGCCCTCTTCGCAGTCTCGTGCCTGTTCGTCATCCTCGCGGTCATCCCCGACGTCGAGGTTGTCTTCGACCGCCTGCGCCTCGACAAGTGGGTCGTGGGCGGCATGCTGCTTCTCGCCGCGGCCGGCGGCGTGATCATCGCCCTCTCGCAGTATGGCGACCTGCTGGAGCGCGTCTACCGGCGCCGCGACCTCACCGAAACGCTCACGCTGGGCGTCTCCCTGCTCGGCATCGCCGGCGCGCTCGCCCTCTTCTGCACGAAGGGATTCTATGCCGTCTTCGAGGCGGACGACCTCCTGGCGCGGGCCAGGCAGAACCTCCCGCAGCTCCAGGCAGGCGCCATGCTTCTCTCCGTGGCGGTCGTCGCCGCCCTGCTGGTGGGCCTGCCCATCCTGCGCCGCCGCGCCCGCGACCGCCATGGGCTCGACTTCGCGATGGGCGACGTCGCCCAGCAGTGGCTGATCGCCACCGTCGCCGCCTTCCTCATGATGTCCATCCTCCTCACCGTGCTCGCCAACCCCAAGGGCGACCTGCAGGACGCCTTCATCCAAAAGGTGAAGTTCATCTCGTCCCACGGCCTCTTCGCCATCTGGATCGGCTACGGCGCCATCCTCGCGCTGGCATTCCTCGGCACCTTCCTCGAACGCCTCTTCCGCCGCCGCGAGGCGGACACCCTCCTCGACACTGCGCCCCGCGACACCCCCCACCCTGCCGCGCGCTTCCTCCACGCCCTGGCCATCGGCGCGGCATGCCTCCTCCCGCTGATCCCCATCCACCAGAACTACTTCAACGAGCGCCTGGTCTTCGAACTCGGTGGCGCCGAGCAGAACGGCCACGACTACGGCTGGCAGTTCGGCAACTTCCAGCTCCGCGGCGCCGAGGCCATCCTCGAAGAACTGGAACGCGACGAAGAGCCCCTGCCCAACCCCTACTATCCGCCTGCGATGACCACCAACGCCGTCTTCTTCGGCGGCACCGACCCCGGACGCTTCGTGCCCACCTACATGATCTATTCGGCACTCGTCCGCCCCGACGTCTTCATCATCACCCAGAACGCCCTCGCCGACAACACCTACATGAGCGTCGAACGCGACCTGTACGGCGACGACATGTGGATCCCCACCCCCGAGGATTCCGCAAGGGCCTTCCAAATCTATGTCGACGAGGTCGAGTCCGGGAAGCGCCCGCGCAACGCCGATCTCATCATCGACCACGGCCGCGTCCAGGTCTCCGGCGCCCTCGGCGTCATGGAAATCAACGGCATCCTCTGCGAAATGATGTTCGAACGCAACAAGGCGCTGCACGACTTCTACGTGGAGGAATCCTACGTGATCCCATGGATGTACCCCTACTTCACGCCCCATGGCCTCATCCTCAAGCTCAACCCCGAGCCGTGCGAATTCACCAGCCGGCACCAGCGCGACGACCTCGATTTCTGGGACTGGTACACCCGCCGCCTGATCTACTCGAAGAACTTCCGCCGCGACGTCGTGGCCCAGAAGTCCTTCTCGAAACTCCGCAGCGCCATCGCCGGATGCTATACCTTCCGCAACAAGATCCACGAGGCGGAGCAGGCCTTCACCGAAGCACGCATGCTCTACTGCGTGAGCCCCGAGGCCACCTTCCGCATGGTGCAGGACGTCTACCTCCGCTCCCGCCGGAACGAAGACGCCATCGACATGTTCGCCGAATTCCTCAAGATCGACCCGAACAACGAACGCGCCGCCGAGTTCTATCGCTATCTCCTGAAAATCCAGAAGAACGAAAACCGCATCCAGGAAATCGCCGCACAAGTCGAGCCCGGCAAGCCCCCCTCCTCCTCGCAGCTGCTCGAAATGGCCGGATGCTACGCCGAACTCGGCAGCGACCCCATGGCCGCCCGCTGCATCGACTCCGCCATGTCGGATCCGGCCCTTTCCTACGCGCAAGCCACGAACGCCCTCTTCCTCGCCACGGCGTCCTCCAGCTTCCCCGTGGCCGCGAAGGCGGCAGACGCCGCGCTCCGCCTGGCCGGAGATTCCCCCGACGCCGAACTCGTGCTGCTCGCCGCCAAAGCCTATGGAGCCTCCGGACAACACGCGAAGATGGCCCCCCCCCTCGCGCGCCTGCTCAAAACCGATCCCTCCCGATGGGAGGCCTGGTTCTACCTCGGCGCCTTCTATATGGCCCGAAACGACATCGACCGCGCCGGAGAGGCCTTCAGCCGCGCCGTGCGGGAAGGCGGCGAGGCCGCCGCTACCGATTTGCTCCAGAAGGATCCCGTCATCCGCGAAGCCTACATGGCCTTCGTCAACGCCCGTTCGACAATGAAACCACGGCCCCATGCGCCGAACGCCACGGGGCTCCCCGGATCCCCTGGCGACCCCCTCCGCTGACACCCACGCCGCTCCGAAAGCCCAACCCTATGAACACACCCAGCCCCACCCGCTACGACTCGATGGTCTACAACCGCTGCGGACGCAGCGGCCTCAAGCTTCCCGCCGTCTCCCTCGGACTCTGGCACAACTTCGGAAGCGTCGACCGCCTCGAAACCATGCGCGCCATGCTCTGGCGCGCCTTCGACCTCGGCATCACCCACTTCGACCTCGCCAACAACTACGGCCCGATCCCCGGCTCTGCCGAGGAGAACTTCGGCCGTATCCTCGCTTCCGGCCTCGGCGCCTATCGCGATGAACTCATCCTCTCCACCAAAGCCGGCTACCGCATGTGGCCCGGACCCTACGGGGACTGGGGAAGCCGCAAGTACCTGCTCGCCAGCCTCGACCAGAGCCTCCGGCGCATGGGGATCGACTATGTGGACATCTTCTACTCGCACCGCCCCGACCCCGAAACCCCCATCGAGGAAACCGTCGGCGCCCTCGTCCAGGCCGTCCGCCAGGGCAAAGCCCTCTATGTGGGCATCTCCTCGTACAACCCCGACCAAACCCGCGCCGCCTCCGCCTTGCTCCGCGAAGCAGGCGTGCCCTGCCTGATCCACCAGCCCTGCTACAACCTCTTCAACCGCTGGGTCGAAGACGGCCTGCTCGACGTGCTCGGCGAAGAAGGCATCGGCATGATCTCCTTCTGCCCGCTCGCCCAAGGCCTGCTCACCGGCCGCTACCTCGATGGCAATATCCCGGACGACTCCCGCGCCGGACGAGAGGGGACCGCCCTCTCGCGCAACAGCGTCGACGACGCCTACCTCGCCAAGGCGCGCAAGCTGGACGAAATCGCCCGGCGCCGCGGCCAGACCCTCGCCCAAATGGCCCTCGCCTGGAATCTCCGCGACCCGCGCTCCACCTCCGTTCTCATCGGCGCCAGCCGCGTCTGCCAAATCGAGGAAAACGTCGCCGCACTCCAGTGCCTCTCGTTCGATCCCTCCGAACTCGCCGAAATCGACGCCGTGCTGGAAGCGTAGGCTTCCCCCCGGCACCTCTTCGCCCATTCCAGCGCGACGAGAAGACGACGCGCTGCAGTGGCGCTTGCGCCCCCTTGGCGTTCTTCCGCCGCCCCACCCCTCCCACGGCTGCGGGGGCGGGGTGAAAAGGCTTGCGTTTTCCCAGACGAATCGGTATATTATTTGCAATTTTTTTAGGTGGAGGCGGCGGTTCCCGGAAGCGTCGCGCCTCGGTCCGGATTGCCGGGCAACTCCACCCCGCAAGCATTCCGGCCGGGACCGCAGGCAAGGGCGGTCTTTTCATTGTCCGGGGGGACATCGCCGGGCCTGCCTCCCCCACTTTTGAAAGGATTTTGCCATGTGGTCGCTGGAACTTGTCTGTCTGGCCCTGCTGCTCGCCGCTCTCAGCGGTGTGCCGGGGCTCGGACTGCGCCGCCATCTGGCGGGTGGCGAGCGTATCGCCGCCGTATTGATGGGCTGCGCCGCCCTTCTCGGCCTGGCGGGCGCCATCGGCGGACTGTGCAGTACGGTGGATGCCGTGGGCGTCTTCCCCTGGCCGGTCGCGGAGCATGGGTTGGTGGGGCTCGACCCGCTAAGCGCCTTCTTCCTCGTGCCGGTCTTCCTGATCGGCGGACTGGGTTCGTTCTACGGCCTCGGATACTGGTCGCATCAGCAGAAACCCGTTACTGGCATTCGGTTGCGCCTCTGCTGGGGCGCGCTGGTGGCCGGCATGGGGCTGCTGGTCATCAGCCGCCATGCGCTGGTCTTCCTGCTGGGATGGGAGATCATGGCGCTGGCCGCCTTCTTCCTGATCGTGGCCGAGGAGCACCAGGCGGAGAGCCGCCAGGCCGGCTGGGTCTATCTGATCGCCACGCACGTCAGCACGCTCACGCTGCTGGCGCTCAGCGTGGTGTGGCGGCGGGCCACCGGCTCGTACCTCATGGATCCGAACGCGCTGGAGCTGCTCACCGCCAGGCAGCTCAACTACCTCTTTGTCATGATCCTGATCGGCTTCGGCATCAAGGCCGGTCTCATGCCGCTCCACTTCTGGCTGCCGGGCGCGCATGCCAATGCGCCGAGCCACGTCTCGGCCATCATGTCGGGCGTGGTGCTCAAGATGGGCATCTACGGCCTGGTGCGCTGGCTCGGCCTGCTGCCGGTGCCGCCGGTCTCCTGGGGCATCGTGATCTTCACGCTGGGCGCGGTCAGCGCGCTCCTCGGGATTCTCTTCGCCATCGGGCAGCACGACCTCAAGCGCCTGCTGGCCTACTCGAGCGTCGAGAACATCGGCATCATCCTGCTGGGTCTCGGCATGGCGCTGATCGGGCGCGCAACCGGACGCATCGAGTGGGTGGCGCTGGGGCTGGCGGGCGGTCTGCTGCACGTCTGGAACCACAGCCTCTTCAAGCCGCTGCTCTTCCTCTGCGCCGGCTCCGTGATCCATGAGACGCACACGCGCCAGATCGACCGCCTGGGCGGCCTCGCCAAGAGCATGCCCTGGACGGCGGCCTGCTGCATCGTGGGTGCGCTGGCCATCTGCGGCCTGCCGCCGCTCAACGGCTTCGTCAGCGAGTGGCTGATCTACCTCGGCATGCTGCGCGGCATCTTCGCCTCCGGAGGCGGCGCCCTGGTCGCCATCGGCGTGCCGTTGCTGGCGGTGATCGGGGCGCTGGCGGTGGCCTGCTTCGTGAAGGTGGTCGGCATGGTCTTTCTTGGCGAGCCCCGGACCGAAGAGGCGCGGCACGCCGCCGAGGCGCCCGCGCCCATGCGCATCACGATGACGGTGTTGGCCGGGGGCTGCATCCTGATCGGCTTGGCACCGCTGCTGGTGGCGCCGGCGCTCGATGCCGCTTCGGCCGGCTGGCTGGCCGGCATGGAGACGGAACCCCTGCGGCTGGCGGAGCGTGTGTCGCTGAATATCGTCGGACTGCTGGCGCTCGTGCTCGTCGCGCTTGGCGCGGGAATGGCGCTGCTGGCGCGGCGCCGGGCCATCGGTGCCCGCACCGGCCCCACCTGGGACTGCGGCTATGCCGCACCGACACCGCGGATGCAATACACGGCGGCCTCTTTCGTGCGTACGATCATCCGCATCTCCGGCAGCGTGCTGCGGCCGCACGAGAAGCCGCCGGAGGTCGTCGGGCTCTTCCCGGAGCCGACCCGCGCGCAGAGCCACGTCGACGACGCCGTGCTGGATCGGGTGATCGTGCCGGCGGCGCAGCGCATCGAGCGGGGTTTCTCCTGGTTCCACCGCTTCCACCGCGGCCAGATCCAGCACTACCTGCTCTACATCCTGGTCGCGATGATCGTACTGCTTGTCTGGAGCCTGCTGGGGGTGAAGGGATGATGGACCACGTGATACATCTGTTGATCCTGCTGTTGCTGCCGCCGCTGCTGCTGGGGGTGATCACCAAGACCAAGGCGTGGTTCGCCGGCCGCCGCGGCCCGTCGGTCTTCCAGCCCTACTACGACCTGCTCCGTCTCTGGCGCCGCGGCATGGTCTTCAGCACCACCACCACGTGGGTCTTCCGCCTGGGGCCGATCGTCACGCTGGCGGCGGCGCTGCTGGCGGGACTGCTGGTCCCCTTCGGAGGCACCTCGGCACCCATCCGCTTTTCCGGCGACCTGATCCTCTTCGCCTACCTCTTCGCCCTGGGGCGTTTCTTCACGACCGCCGCGGCGCTTGATACGGGCTCGGCCTTCGAGGGGATGGGCTCGGCGCGCGAAGTGACCTTCGCCTGCCTCGCCGAACCGGCCCTCTTCCTGGCGCTGATGGTGCTGGCGCGCCTCTCCGGCTCGCTGTCGCTCGGCACGATGCTGCATGCCACGACCGGCGGCGTTCCCGCCGAGATCGTCGCGCCGCTGGTGCTCGTCGCCATCGGGCTCTTCATCGTGCTGCTGGCGGAGACCTGCCGCATCCCGGTGGACGATCCCACCACGCACCTGGAGCTGACGATGATCCACGAGGCCATGGTGCTCGACCACAGCGGTCCGCTTTTCGGCGCCATCCTCTACGGGTCGGCGGTCAAGCTGCTCGTGCTGGGGGCGCTCCTCTATCATGTGGTGGTGCCCGCCTACTTCGGGAACGCCCTCGACTGGCTCGTCTTCCTGGCGGGCATGCTCGGCCTCGCGGTCGTCATCGGCATCGTCGAGTCGATCATGGCGCGCCTGCCGATGCACAAGGTCCCCGTCCTGCTGGTCGGCGCGGTGCTCTTCTGCGGCCTGGGGTTCATCCTGATGATCCGGTGATGCCATGACTACGCTGCTCAACACTCTTCTCGTCATCGTTGTCGTACTCAACTTCTTCATCCTCGGCACCGGGCGCATCGCCTCGGTGATCCGCTCGGTCGCCCTCCAGGGCGCGCTGCTGGGCCTGCTGCCGCTGCTGATGCACTCGCACCTGACGCCCCCCGTCGTGCTGTCCGTGCTGATGACGGTCGCCATCAAGGGCCTGCTCATCCCCTTCATGATGTTCCGTGCCATGGGCCGCATCCAGATCCGGCACGAGGTGGAACCGTTCATCGGCCTGCAGACGTCGGTCATCCTCGGAGCCATTGGCACGGGTGTTGCCCTGCTCTTCTCCAACCGGCTTCCTCTCGCCGCGGAGCATGCCCACCTGCTGATCGTCCCGGCATCATTGTCGACGATGCTGACGGGCTTCCTGCTGCTGATCACGCGCTACAAGGCGCTGAGCCAGGTGATGGGCTACCTCGTACTCGAGAACGGCATCTTCTGTTTCGGCGTGCTGCTGGTCGAGGGCCTGCCGCTGGTCGTCGAGATGGGCGTGCTGCTCGACCTTCTCGCGGGTATCTTCGTCATTCTCATCATCGTCAACCGCATCAGCAAGGCCTTTGCCTCGCTCGACACCCGCCACCTGGCCACGCTGAAGGAGTAACGAACGGATGGCCTATCTCTTCCTCTTTCTGCCACTGTCGATGGCCGTCCTCGCGGCGCTCACGCCCTCGAACCGCCTGCGCCCCTGGCTTCTGCCGGCAAACGGCGTGTGCCACTTCATCATGACCTGCCTCACGCTGGCGCATCCGGCCTGGTGGACGACCGGCGCGTGGTTGGCGCTCGACCCGCCGGGACGGCTGGTGCTGCTGGTGGTCAGCACGCTCTATCTCGCCTGCTCCTTCTATGCCGTGGATTTCCTGCACAAGCTGCCTGAGCGCTCGAACCGCGTCTTCTGCGTTTGCATGCTGGCCTTTTCCGGCCTTGCGGGGCTGGTGGCCTGGTCGCAGCACCTGGGCCTGGTGTGGGTGGCGATCGAAGGCACGACCCTGGTCACCGCGCCACTGGTCTACTTCAACCGCACCCAGCGCAGCATCGAGGCCTCCTGGAAGTACCTGCTGATCAGTTCGGTGGGCATCGCCATCGCGCTGCTGGGCACCTTCTTCCTGGCCTATGCCGCCGTCCATGCCGGCCTGCCGGCCTCGCTGAACCAGGCTGATCTGGCCAAACTTGCGCCGCACCTCTCGCGCTCCTGGGTACGGGCGGCCTTTGTCATGCTGCTGGTAGGCTACGGCACCAAGATGGGCCTGGCGCCGATGCACACCTGGAAGCCCGACGCCTACGGCGAGACGCCGGGCGTGGTCGGCGCGATCCTCTCGGGCGGTGTCACCAGTTGCGCCTTCCTGGCCCTGATGCGCTCGACCCGGATCTGCCTGGCGGCTGGCGAGGGGGTCTTTGTCTCGCGCCTGCTGATTGCCATCGGCCTCTTCTCGATGGCCGCGGCCGCCATCTTCATGATCGGCCAGCGCGACTTCAAGCGCATGCTGGCCTACTCCAGCGTCGAGCACATGGGCATCCTCGCGCTGGGGCTGGGCATCGGCGCACCGGCGCTCCGCGGCACGCTGTTGCACGTGATGACCAATGGACTGACCAAGGGCGTGCTGTTCCTCACGGCCGGCAACATCCACCGCGCCTTCGGTTCCAAGAACACGAAGCAGGTCACCGGCGCGCTGCGGCGCGTGCCGCACTCGGCCTGGCTCTTCATGATCGGCTTCTTCGCGATTACCGGAGCGCCGCCCTTCGGCCCCTTCGTCAGCATCCTCGGCATCCTCGACGGCGCGGTCGCGACCGGACGCATGGCGGTGGCCTGGGGCTTCCTGGCGCTGCTGATGCTCGTCTTTGTCGGCATGGGCGCCACCGTGCTCAAGATGCTGCAGGGCGGTGCTCCCGATGAGGTGCCATGCCACGAGCCCCGCCTCGCGGTCGTGCCGGCAGCACTGCTGATGATATGCGTGCTGCTGCTCGGACTCGCCATACCCTCGCCGGTCGCCAGCCTGATCCGCGACGCGGCAGCCTTCCTGGAGGTGCGGCCATGACGTCTAGCCCCAAACTGAAGCCGTTGCATAACGGAGAGGCCGTTCCGCTGGCCGAACTGCCGCACCTCTCCAACCGCGATTTCGCCGCCGCCCTGCGGGACGGCGTCACGGCCGGCCAGCGCGTGAGCGCCCTCTTCGGCACCATGCGGCCCGGTACCGAGGCCATCCGCGTCTATCTCGTGCTGGCGGACGATGCGCAGCACCGGCTCTTGGCCGGCACCACCGATATCGAGGGCGGCTCCTACCCCTCGCTGACGCCCGCCTGCCCGCAGGTCCACATGTTCGAGCGCGAGCTTGCCGAGCAGTTCGGACTGCGCGCGGTAGGCCATCCGTGGTTCAAGCCGGTACGCTACTGCCGCTCCTGGAACGGACGCGACGCCTGGGACCGCCCCGGCGATCAGGAACTGCCCCCCGCCGTCGGCGACTTCTACCGCGTCGAGGGCGAGGAGGTGCATGAGGTGGCGGTAGGCCCCGTGCATGCCGGCGTCATCGAGCCGGGCCACTTCCGCTTCCAGTGCGGCGGCGAGCAGGTTTACCATCTCGATATCGCGCTGGGCTACCAGCACCGCGGTATCGAGGAGGCGCTCATCGGCGGCCCCAACACCCGCACGCGCTCCCTCATCGAGACCATCGCCGGCGACGCCACGGTGGCCCACACCACGGCCTATGGCATGCTGGTCGAGGCGCTCGCGGGTGTCGAGGCACCCCCGCGCGCCCAGGCTATCCGCGGTATCGCGCTCGAACTCGAGCGCCTCGCCTGCCACATCGGCGACCTCGGCGCACTCGCGGGCGACATCGGCTACCTGCCGACGGCCAGCTTCTGCGGCCGCATCCGCGGCGACTTCCTCAACATGACGGCGCTGCTCTGCGGCAACCGCTTCGGACGCGGGCTGGTCAGACCCGGCGGGGTGGCCTTCGATCTCGAATCCGCCCGCGCCGACAAGCTCCGGCACGCGCTCGCGGCTGGCGAGAAGGACGCCACCACCGCCATCAGGCTGCTCTGGGAAACCCAGTCGGTGCTGGCGCGTTTCGAGGAGGTCGGCGCGGTCTCCGCCGCCGTGGCCATCGAGCTGGGACTCGTCGGGCCGGCGGCACGCGCCTCGGGACTGGCGCGCGACATCCGCCACGACCAGCCTGCCGGCATCTTCCGCAAGGAACGCCCCAGATGCGTCACCTGCCCCACCGGCGATGTCCAGGCGCGCGCCTACGTGCGCTGGCTCGAGATCCAGCACTCGCTCACCTTCATCCGCACCCAGATCAGCCTTATGCCGGAAGAGGGCCCGCTGCACGTGGCGACCGGCCCGCTGGCGCCCGACTCCTTCGCCGTGGCCATGACCGAGAGCTGGCGCGGCGAGGTCTGCCATGCGGTCATCACCGACGGCGAGGGGCGGCTGGCGCGCTACAAGGTGGTCGATCCATCCTTCCACAACTGGCCCGGTCTGGCGCAGGCCCTGCGCAACCAGGCCATCTCCGACTTCCCGATATGCAACAAGAGCTTCAATCTGTCCTACTGCGGACACGATCTGTAAGGATGCGCCCATGATCAAAGCCACCCTCGCACGTCTCCAGCAGCGCTACCGGACGATCCGCTATCCGGATGGACCGCCACCGCCGCTGCCCGACCGCTTCCGCGGCCGCCCGCTTTTCAACACCGCGGCGTGTGCCGGTTGCGACCACCCCTGCGAGGCCGCCTGCCCCACCGGCGCCATCGGACGCTACGATCCCGACGGTATCGATCTGGGACGCTGCCTCTTCTGCGGCGCCTGCGCCGCCGCCTGCCCGCATGACGCCATCACCTTCGACGGCAGCCACCAACTGGCGGCGCGCGAGCGCGAGGCGCTCTCCGTGCCGCGCGGCGAGAAGGTCGAGGCCGCCGCCGCCGCGCTGGATGCGCGGCTGCGCAGGCTCTTCGGACGCTCCCTCAAGCTGCGCCAGGTCAGCGCCGGCGGCTGCAACGCCTGCGAGGCCGACAGCAACGTCCTGACCACGGTCGGCTGGGATCTGAGCCGCTTCGGCATCCAGTTCGTCGCCTCGCCGCGCCATGCCGACGGCCTGCTGATCACGGGCCCCGTCACGCGCAACATGGCGCTGGCGCTCCGCAAGACCTACGACGCCGTCTCCGATCCGCGTATCGTCATCGCCGTCGGTTCCTGCGCCATCTCGGGCGGTCCCTTCATCGACATGCCCGAGTCGGGCAACGGCGCCGCCTCGGTCGTGCCGGTGGATCTCTATGTGCCGGGCTGTCCGCCCCATCCGCTGACGATCCTCGACGGACTGCTGCGCCTGATCGGCCGCATCGAGGAGCGGCAGCGCGGATGAGGAGCGCGCCTGCGGCCTGGAAACAGCGGGCCGCATGAACGGGCAGCTGTTTCCGCTGTCATGGCAGCTCCTGTCACGCGCCCGCTGGCATGTTCTCGAACACCCTAAGCGCGTCTCTGCGTGTGATTACCGTGTCGTAAAGGCCGATGTCCTCGCCCTCGTGTCTGTTGATCCCCGTGTAGCACAGGCTCGCGTCCTCGTAGCGCTTGAACTTGTAGACCGCGTCATTCATCAAGGCACTGTTGAATACTCCCAGACTTACCAGCAGGTCGAAGTCCTTCACCGACAGCCCCGTGACCTTCTTGAACAGGCCCGGCTCCAGTTGTGTTATCACGTCCTTGAGTGTCCGTTCCCGGTAGTCGGTAAGATACATGAAGATGGGGATCCGTGTGGCAAGCTTGATGAGGTTCTCCTGGATGCGCTTGCGCAGGCTCCTGTACTCCTTCTCCTCTGCGGAAAGCTCCTGCCTCTCCTTTTTGGACAACTCCTCGGCGTTCGCCTCCTTGCGGGCCTTCTTCACGGCTTCCGACTTGTTTATAATCGTCTCGATGTCCTGATTCAGGTTGCGGAAGCCCTCGATGCCCATGAGGGCGTCGATCGCCTTTTCGTTCGCCATGAGACGGCTCAAGGTATCGTTGTCGACGTTCACCAGCAGGGCGCTCTGCCAGCGTCGCGCCAGCAGGGTGGCCGATGTGCCGCTCATCGCGATGTCGAGAATCCCGGCGGCGTCAATCTGCTTCATGGAACTTCCGTCGTAGGCCAGTACCGGCAGGAAGCGTATGAACTCCTCCACCTTCTTTTCCGGGTTGGCCTCGTTGACGTTCAGACGGCAACTGTAGTCGGCAATCTGTCGCAGCGCCCGGTCCGGTGCAAAGTCGAAGACGTAGCACTCCTCCTTGATGATTTGCTCTTCATTCGGCGACTCGCCATCCGGATTGCGTACCGTCCAGGGGGATTGCACCCGGAATGCGGCCTGGAAGTAGGTTTCCGGGCTGGATGAGTTGCGGAGCATGAGAATGCCAGTCCACGGCTTCACCGTGACGCCCGTGGTCAGCTTGCCGCAGGAGAGTGTAATGGTCTTGGTCTTGAGGGGATCATCCATCGCCTCCAGCACCGGGGGCAACGCCGCCGCACCAATGCCGGCGGCACTCCCGGCGGCCACGATGACATCGTAGTCGTGGTAGAAACGGTTCTGCCGCTTCTTTAACAGGTTGCTCATAGCATGACACGCCGCCACGCTCGGCAGGAACCAGAACGTGTGAGAAAGTACGCCCAAGAGCCGCACATCTGAGAACGGCATCGGCGGCTTCTGCGCGCCGAGTTTCAGGTTGTCAACGCTGGTCGGCATGAAGGCACCGCGAATCAGGTCCAGCCACTTCTGGACCTCGTCCTCGTATTTGAAATGCGCCTGATTACCGACACCCTCAGCGGAGAAAAAAACATTCAGGTCGAACTCGTTGAACTCGCCCTGCATGGCGATTTCCCGAATCGCATCCGGGAGCTGGTAAGTTAGCAGCACCATGCGGGGGAGGGCGGCGTAGGGGTTGTCTGGTCCCTTCCACTCCTGCTTTGCCCGCTGCTCGTCCGAATAGGTCCAGCTATAGATCTGCTCCTCGATGAACTCGCCGGATGCTATGGCCCGGAAGGGTGTGCCGGAGAGGTAGAGATAGGCGTCCGAGGTGATGGGCATGGTGTCCTGGTCGAAGATGTCGATGCCTTCGCCCTTGCCGAAGGCGATCTCCTTTTCATCTTCGGCTTCAAACAGATCCTTTGCTTTCTCGCGCCATGCGCCATAGTGGTATTCGTCAAGGATCACGCAATCCCAGTTGATCGTGTGTACCCACTCGTTCTTGGTTTTGATGCCGCCCGTGCTTGGATTGCGTCCCAGATAGTCCAGAAAAGAGCCGAAACAGACGATCGGGCGCCTCTTGTCGGCCTCCTCGTATGTGAGACCGCCGGGCTTGATGAACTGCCAGCCCTCGAAGTCCACATGCCGCTTCAAGTCCTCTTCCCAGGCGCTCTGCACGGCCGGCTTGAATGTCAGCACGAGCACTTTGCGCCATTTCATCCTCTTTGCGAGCTGGTAGGCGGCAAAGGTCTTTCCGAAGCGCATCTTGGCATTCCACAGAAAATGCGGGGGCTTGTTGTGATTGGACTTGTCCTTGCGCCACCTGGTGAAGTAGGCCGCTGTCTTCGCGACGGCCGCCTCCTGTTCCGGGCGCATCCTGAAATCCAGCGAGCGGTTCTCCTCGTCCAGTTGCCCGGTCCGTACCGCGATAACCGCCGCTTTCACGTCGTCAACCGTGCAGCGGAACCATTCGCCCTCCGGATTCCTTATGCCGTTGTTCCGCAGCATCTTGTGGACGTCGTGGTCGGTGAATACACTGCCGTCATTCCGCATGGCGGACTCTTCCATGACTATGCGGTACGGCAGTTTGCCGGGGCGCAGCGTAGGATACTGCCGGGCAACGCGTTCTCTAGCGCCCACGGTTGTGTATCCCACCTTAAGCATACCCGCATACTGCGGGTTCGTGTCCTCGTAGGCGTAGATCGTTGGTCGCGATGCCGGACGCGGAGGAAAGAAATCATTGCTCACCGTTCGCCTCCATCGGACGGATCATGGACTCGATGAAGGCGATCTCGTCCTGGGTAAGCCTGTATTTCTCGTACAGCACCTCGTCGGTCCAAGTACGGTTCCAGGGTTGCCGAGGCACCCATGTATAAGTCGAGCGAGTGGCGTGTTGGCTAATTTTTCGTAGCGATACAAGGAATCGGAAGAACCGTGTGCGCAGGTAGCTGTTGAGACTTTTCGCCTGCCTTTCTGACGAGACGTAGAAAAACAAATACGTCTGTGTACAGACGGATGGAGATTCTGCGACGAAACTTGGGCCGAGAACCGTTGCGGGTCGTGTCCCTCGCTCGCCGTAGGCTTGGGGAACCATGACCTTCCACGTGTCGATCAGATGGGCGCTCTTGCCGATGTCCTTGCGGTTGATCCACCCGATCAGGCGTTTGCCCTTGCGGTTGTAGTGCAATGCTACATCGTTCGGATTCTGCTTTTCTTTGTGGAAACCGTCAAAGTTAGATGTCCATCCAAACTCCTTGTCCACAGAAAGTATTTCGGTGATAGACGGCTCGCCTGCCTTGAGGACTTTACGGAGAATCTTCAGTGCGCGAATGTCTCGCACGAACACGTCGAATTCGTTTAGATCGCGAGCCACGGGGCCAATCGTCTCGTCCGCGCTGATGGAAGTGACCTCGCAATCGCCTTCGTTATCGCGGTCCCACAGGAAATAGCAGACCCCACCTTCGAAATCCACGCCAGGGAAGACGGCATCCATGCGTTCATAGTCCACCAGTTTCCGGATTCGGCGGTCTGACAACATTGATTTGCGAAAGTCCGATAAGCCCAGGCCCCCCGCCATCCAGCGAGATGGAAGTATCATGGAAAGGAACCGCGGTTTCAGTTTCTTGGCTTGATCCACGAATTTATTGTAAATGGGGATGTCGCGGGTTCCGCCATCTGAACCCATTTGATAGGGTGGATTGCTGACAATGACATCAAACTTCATGTTGAATATCTCCTCCGGCTTCTCGGCATGAAGAAAGTGATACGCATGGGTTTCCAGCTCAGGGCCGCGGTCGTATGCGTCCTTGCTTGCTCCGCAGAACACACAGTGTCCCTTTTCCCATGTGTGTTCCACCCGTCCGTAGCGGATGTTGCCGTCGGGGGTGTTGAAGGTTTCGCAGACGGAGTACTTTCCGTTGGCGGTCTTGGAACAGTAAACGGACCGGCGCGACAGCAGGGCGGTCAACTCCGTGATGGCGAGCCCGTAAAGCTGGTTCTTGAAGATGTGGTTCATCCGCTTCTGGCGATCGGGGATTTGCGGCTCCAGTCCCGTGTCCAGCCGCTTGGCGATCTCGCGCAGGAAGACGCCCGACTTGCAGCCGGGGTCGAGGAACGTCGCCTTCCTGTCGGTCCAGAGTGCCGGAGGAAGGAGGTCGAGCATGCGGTTGACCAGCTCCGGCGGAGTGAAGACCTCGTCGCTGCTTAGATTGGCCAGGCAGGAGAGAACGTCGGGGTTGTAGCTACTGCTGGGCATGGGCGAGCTCCATGAAGTGAACCGGTGGATACTCCCTGACCGGTGTAGGGATGAACACGTCCTCGCCAAGATCGGAGAAGAGCGGCAACTCCTTCACGCCCTCGTGTGACAAAAGGTCATGGAAGGTGAAGTCCCGCCGCTTGATCAGGCTCCCGTTGACCGGCGACCATTCGGAAAAAACGATGTGTTCGGGGTTTGCTCCCACGGTCTTGAGGGTCAGGGCATCGCCCCGGACTATGTTGCGCCCGAGGATGAAACGTACCGCCTCGCGGCACTTCTCCTTTGCGCGACTTCTATAGAGGCGGGCATAAAAATCGCGGTCGAAGATGTCGTAGAGTCGGTCGCGGCACTGCCGGACATTGTCCTCCAGAATGTCGATGCCGTAGATCGAGGAGACGGCCAGGACCGCGTTGCGCTCGAACTCAAGTTGCGACTGGCCGTAGCGTTTTTCAACGACCGTCAGCTTGCGCTCCAGAATCACGGCCAGGAAGTTGCCGTTGCCGCAGGCCGGCTCAAGGAAGCGGGAGTCAATGCGCTCGGCCTCCTGTTTTACAAGATCCAGCATGGCGTTGACCTCGCGCTTGCCGGTCAGCACCTCGCCGTAGTCCGCTACCCGCTTTTTAGAGATGACGTGCGATTCCATCGATCCTTCCAGACGCCAAGCCGAGAATGGCGTTACGCTCACAGGGGAGGAGGCCAGAGATTGGCCTCCAACCGCCGCTGAGTGCAGAAACGCTTGTATTCTTGGCTGTATCTCGTACCGTCCATTCTTTTAGTATAGAATAATGCTTCTTGAGAGCTGGTGCAAGCGGATGTTTTCGATTTTGGTCGTAAATCATCGGCATCCTGTCGTAAAATAGCCGGGCACCATGGCTGGAAAGAGCAAAGACACAGGCCGGCTGCCGCCCGCCGGCGCCACAAGCATCCTCGAAAGCATCTCCGACGGGGTCTTTACCGTGGATGCCGACTGGCGCATCACCTACTTCAATGCGGCGGCGGAGCGTATCACCGGCATCCGGCGCGACGAGGCGCTGGGACGGAGTTGCGCGGAGGTCTTCCGGGCCAGCATGTGCGAAACCAACTGCGCCCTGCGCCAGACCCTCAAGAGCGGCAAGCCGGTCGTCAACCGCGCCGCCTTCATCGTCAGCGCCGACGGACGGCGCATCCCCGTCTCGGTCTCGACCGCGATCCTGCGCGATGCCGGGGGGCGGATGGTCGGCGGGGCGGAGACGTTCCGCGATCTCAGTCTGGTAGAGGAGCTGCGCAAGGAACTCTCCGGCACCTTCCGGGTCGGCGACCTCGTCAGCCGCAGCCCCGCCATGCGGCGCATCAAGGATCTGCTGCCGCGGCTGGCGGAGAGCGAGGCGACCGTGCTGATCCAGGGCGAGACCGGCACCGGCAAGGAGCTGCTGGCCCGTGCCGTGCATAGCCACAGCCCGCGCCGGAACAAGCCCTTTGTGGCGGTCAACTGCGGCGCGCTGCCCGACACGTTGCTCGAATCGGAGCTCTTCGGCTATGTGAAGGGCGCCTTCACGGGCGCCGACCGCAACAAGCCGGGGCGTTTCGCCGCGGCCGAAGGCGGCACGCTCTTCCTCGACGAGATCGGCGACATCAGCCTGGCCATGCAGGTGCGTCTGCTGCGCGTCCTGCAGGAGCAGGTATACGAGCCGCTCGGGAGCGTCGTGCCGCGGAAGGCCGATGTGCGCATCATCGCCGCGACCCACCGCGATTTGACGGAGCGGATCCGCACAGGGGCCTTCCGCGAGGATCTCTTCTATCGGCTCAACGTGGTGCGGATCGATCTGCCGCCGCTGCGTCACCGCAAGGAGGATATCCCGCTGCTGGTCGACGAATTCGTGGCGCGCTTCAACCGGAGGCAGGGGCGGCGCGTGCCCGGCATCACCGCCGATGCGCTGGGGCTGCTCATGGCACACGACTTCCCGGGCAATGTCCGCGAGCTCGAGAACATCATCGAGCGTGCCTTCGTCTTCTGCGGCACGGGACGCATCGACACCGCCCATCTGCCCGCCGAACTGACCGGAGCGGAGCGTCCGGCCTCTGCCTCCACCGTGGTGGACAACCTGGCGAAGAGCCGTCGTTCGGCCGAAGCCGAGGCCATTCAAGATGCGCTGGCCGCCTGCGGGTACAACCGCCGGCGCGCGGCGCGTGCGCTCGGCCTGCACGCAAGCACCCTCTACCGCAAGATCCGCGCACTGGGCCTCGAACTGCCGGCGCAGGATGGACGCTCCCGCGCGAGAGAGTAGGTGGGTAGGAGCAGTGGGCAGTGGCATGCGGGCCTTGAATAACGGGATGGTCGAAAGAATCGAAGCAGAACCATTTGCCTGCGGCTCGCCCTTCCTTCGCGCTACTTTGCGTCCCCTGGCGGCTTCATTCCTTGCAGTACCGTTGCACTATTGCAACCAACGCAATGCGTGGTGTCGCATTCATGCGACACAATCCATACGCGCCACTTGCCGTTGCCATCTCGTTAAAATGCTGTGGTGCAGCATTCTAGCGCGTATATCCGCCCGTTTGGCCATGTTGGCACGCTTTCTGATACTCCATAGGTGAACGTTTAGGATGACAATCGCCATGAAGACACTTTTACTGACAACCTGGAACGGCCGGATCTCGCCGGTATTGGATGTGGCGCGTCAGGCGGAGCTTGTGACGGCCGATGCGGAAGGCATCGCATCGCGGACGACCGTGAAGCTGCCGGGCAAAGATCCCGAGGGCCAGGCGGAAGCCCTGCGGGCCTTGAAGCCGCAGGTGCTGGTTTGCGGCGCGGTCTCGCGCCCCCTGGCCTCTCTGCTCATGGCGGATGAGATCCAGCTGGTTCCCTTCAGGACCGGCGCGGTCGACGAGATCATCGAGGCGTGGCTTCAGGGACACCTTGACGAGGCGGCCATCCTGATGCCCGGATGCCGCGGTCGCCGGATGGGCTGGTGCCAAGGCCGGGGACGTGGCCGCCAGGGGCGGCATGGCGGCGCGGGACGCGGCGGCGCCGGCACGATGCTTGCGGCAATCCGGAATTGCAGAGCCCGAAGGAAAGGACAGACAAGATGAAGCTGGTGATGACTTCCACGGGGGATACGCTGACGTGCACGCTTGATCCGCGTTTTGGCCGCGCCAGGTATTTTATCGCCGTGGACACGGAGACCGGGGCATTCGAAGGCCCATGAGCAATCGGCAGAACCTCCAGGCCGCGCAGGGCGCGGGAATCCAGGCGGCGCAGAGCGTCGTCGACATGGGCGCGGAAGCGGTGGTGACCGGCAATGTCGGCCCCAAGGCCTTCCGCGTGCTCGATGCGGCGGGCATCGCCGTCTATCTCTGCGGCGAGGCCAGCGTGGAAGAAGCGCTGGAACGCTTCAGGAAGGGCGAGCTGAAGGCCGTTGATGGCGCCAACGTGGGAGGCCACTGGGCGTGAGCACGACGGGCTATACCTTCCGTCCGATCGGCATCGTCCGTACCGGGCACACGGAGGCGGCAAGGACGCCGATCCAGCCCGTCTTTGCGGATGATTGCAGCGGACGGGCCGAGGTGCTGCCGGAGTTTGCGGACGGATTGAAGGATGTCGAGGGTTTCTCGCATCTTTACCTTCTCTACGTCTTTGACCGGGCTGACGAATCGCGGCTGTTGCTGAAGCCCTTCATGCAGGATGTCGTGCGGGGCGTCTTTGCCACGCGCGCGCCGCGTCGTCCGAATGCTATAGGGCTAAGCATCGTGCGTCTGGTACGGCGCGAAGGAAACGTGCTGTATTTTCAAGGGGCGGACATGCTGGATGGCACTCCGCTTCTCGATATCAAGCCCTACACGGCAACGTTCGACCGGATCGAGACTATCCGCAATGGTTGGCAGGACGAGGTCGATCCCGTGGAGGCGCGCCGCCGGGGGCGGCGCGGCTATACGGGGTCGGCATCACAGACTGGCGACGAGCCGGGTGCCGACGAAGCCCGCGGCCAGCTTCAAGCCGCGAGGTGCCGGAAGAGCACGGAAGAGCACAACTGATTACAAAAGGTTTCCGAGCCTAGTAGTGGTCGGCCGGAAACCTGTCACATCGGCCACAGTTGAGAGGTACAACATGCCAAGAGGCGATGGAACAGGACCCATGGGAATGGGTCCGATGACGGGGCGCGCAGCCGGTTTCTGCGCGGGATACGGGGTTCCGGGATGCCAGAACCCGGTTGGCGGTCGCGGCGGTATGGGTATGGGGCGCGGGTTGGGCGCAGGTCGCGGCTTCGGCTGCGGCGGCCGCGGCTGGCGCAACCAGTTTCATGCCACCGGCCTGACCGGATGGCAGCGGGCCGCAGGCGGTTTTGCTCCGGCGGAACTGTCCGCCGAGCAGCAACTGGCTGCGCTGAAGAGCCAGGCCGAGTTTGCCGAGAAGCAGCTCGATGGAATCCGGCAACGGATCCATGAGCTGGAAACGAAGACCGAGTAGGATGTCGCAGTTCCCCGTCCTCCGAAACGAAGCGGGGGGCGAGGAGAGTCTCACGCAAGAACAAGAAAGGAAGAGGTGCAAGATGCCTGGAAGAGATGGAACAGGCCCGTTGGGCGGCGGTCCGGGAAGCGGACGTGGTTTGGGCGGATGTGGTCTGGGTGGACGCGGCGCAGGCGGCGGCCGAAAGGGCGGCGGCAGGCGCATGGGCGGCATGGGATTGGGTGCTGGCGGCAACTGCGTTTGCCCCAAGTGCGGCAAGACCGTGCCCCATCAGGTCGGCGTGCCCTGCACACGGGTCGCCTGTCCCGACTGCGGAACCAAGATGACGCGCGCCGCCGGGGCGTAATCGAAAGATCGAGGCGCACACGATGGCGACACTGACCATTGCCAGCGGCAAGGGGGGGACGGGCAAGACCACCTTCGCCGTGAACCTGGCGTATGCGCTCGCACAACGCGGCGACAAGGTGCGGCTGCTGGACTGCGATGTCGAGGAGCCGAACGACTTCCTCTTCGTCAAGCCGGCTTTCACCGGCGAAGAAGAGGTGACCGTTCTCAAGCCGGTATGCGATGCCGGCGCCTGCACGGGCTGCGGCCAGTGCGCCGAAGCGTGCAACTACAACGCCATTGCCGTGGTCAAGGGGAAGGTTCTGATCTTCAACGAACTGTGCCACTCGTGCGGTGTCTGCTCCTTCGTATGCCCGGAAAGGGCGTTGTCGGAAGAGCCTGCCGTCATCGGCAAGGTGCAGGTGGCGGAAGCCCCTCCCGGCCGCAAGCCGGACGATGGTGCGGCAGGCTTCTTCTTCGCGCACGGCATGCTCGACATCGGCGAGGCGCTGGGACCGAACATCGTGCGCGCGGTCAAGACCCACGTGGAGCCCGACGCCATCAACATCATCGATGCCGCGCCGGGCACGGCGTGCTCGGTTGTCGCGGCGGTACAGGGCGCCGACGCCGTGCTGTTGGTGACGGAGCCGACGCCCTTCGGCTTAAACGATCTGAAGCTCGCGGTCGGGCTGACGCTGGAACTGGGCGTGCCGACGGGCATCGTCGTGAACCGTTCCGACGGCGAAGACAAGCTGATCGCCGATTACGCCCGCGCCCACGGCATTCCGATTGCCGGGCGCATCCCCTTCAAACGGGAATATGCCGAGGCCTACTCCGGCGGCGGAATCCTGGTGGATCGGTTCCCGGAATTCCGGAGCAACCTGCTGCAAATCTACGACAACCTGCAGACGGCGAAACCGCCCGTGCCGGAGATCGAGGCCTTCGCCGTGTCCGAGGCGGCCAGGCCGCCGTTTGAGAAGGGAACCGCGAAGTGGTTCCGGGAAATCACGGTCATCAGCGGCAAGGGCGGCACCGGCAAGACCACGCTGGTGGCCTCGCTGGCACAGCTGGCGCAGGAGAAGGTGCTGGCGGACAACGATGTCGATGCCGCCGATCTCCACCTGTTGCTGACCCCCGTCGTGCTTGAGAAGCATGACTTTGCCGGCGGCACGAAGGCCACGATCGATCCCGGCAAGTGCCTGGGATGCGGAGTGTGTGCCGCCATCTGCCATTTCGATGCCATCCACAAGGAGGGCACCGTCTACCGTATCGACGAGATGCGTTGCGAGGGATGCGGACTCTGCCCGCGCGTCTGCCCCGCAGGCGCCATCCATAGCGAACGCAACATCACGGGCCAGTGGTTTGTCTCGTGGACGCCATGGGGGGCGATGACGCATGCCCGCCTGGGCATCGCGGAGGAGAACTCCGGGCGTCTGGTGGCGCGCGTCCGCGAGCGGGCGGCGGAACTCGCCGACGAGCTGCACCTGCCGTTGATCCTCGGCGATGGCCCCCCGGGCACCGGCTGTCCGGTCATCGCCTCCGTCACGGGAACCGACCTGGTCGTGATCGTCACGGAGCCTACGGTCTCCGGGGTTCACGACATGGAGCGGGTGCTGAAACTGACGAGGCACTTCGGCGTGCCGGCCGTGATCGTAATCAACAAGGCGGATTTGAACGCCGGGCAGGCTCAGCGAATCGAGACGATCGCCAGCCAGGCCGGCTCGCGTGTGATTGGCCGCATTCCCTTCGACAAGGAGGTCAACGACGCGCTGATGGCCGGCAAGACGGTGATCGAATTCGGGAATGGCAAGGCGTCGCAGGCCATCCGGGAGATCTGGCGGCAGATTCAGGCGACACTCGAGAAGTGTTGACAAGGTTGGCTTGGAGCGAGGCGTTTACCATAATGAAAACCACTACTAACTCGGCCACAATTCATACTGCAAAACAGGGGCACGGGTTTTCCAACCCGTGACACGGACAGGAATGTCCATGCCCCTTTCCCAACTCCAAATTCCAGCTCCCAATGCCTAAATCCCCGCGCGTAGCGCTATTTGTGGCCGGGTTAGTAGCATCCCATAGGCGGCTGAAAGCGGCGGGCATATTGCCCCCTTTCCCCATTGATTTGCAGGGTTTTTTGGGCATGTGCTATCCCACGGGCCGGCTCGCGAATGGCTCGAATCCTTGGAAATAGAGCTGTTTCCCGACAATTACAGGGCGCTTTGGGCCGCCTGCCGTCCCATACTTCCGCAGGGCGTCGAGCAGGTCGATCCTCATCCAGACGGCGGACCTGACGACCCCGGCGAGCCGGGAAAAGCTCAGTCCCCATTTCGAGACGTGCTTGAGGAATCGCAGCAGCAGATGCGCCAGCAGCCCGATCCAGACCTGCCACTTGACCGCGTTCTCGTTGTACCCGACGAAATCCGCGAGCTGGAGCGTCTGCTTGAGTGCCTTGAAGAACGACTCGATGACCCACCGGGCGCGGTAGAGGTCGGAGACGGTGCGGGAGCTCCACGCGAAATGGTTGGTGATGAACGTCATTTCCCGCTCCTGCCCGTCCACCTCGACGACGGCGACGACGCGGCGCAGGGGCCCGGGGTACTTCCCGCCGTCAGCCTGCCCCGCAGGCGCATGGTCTGGTCCTTGAGTATGCGCCGGTCCGGAGGTGCTCGAACACCTCCCAGTAGAGCAGCGCCAGCACATGGCTGGCGCAGGAGAATCTGCGGATGTCCGCCCCGGCGTCGCGCGCGATCCTGTCCGGCAATCCCGCGGGAATCCACTGGACGACAAATCCACTGGACGATCTGGCGCAGGGTGGTGTACGATGTTCTTGCTGGCCTCTCGGTTGCGCGTTTACGCGCCTTGGTCGATTTTTTTTCATGATGCCTGTAGGCTACAGGCAGACGGTTGGGAGGTCAGCCTTTTTCCCCAATCCGGGTCGGCACTCTCGTCTTGAGCGCGTGCGCTGACTTCCAACGGGGGAAGGCAGGAGTGATTTCGGCAAGCCTATGGGATGCCAGTGTAATGAAAACAAGAGGCTTAACATGAAAAACGAGGCTATGATGAATGATCCTGAAGCATTTGCCGCCGCAGGGGGCGACAAGCTGCCTGCCATGCTCTACCGGCGGCTGGGGCGCACCAACCTGCGGGTGTCGGAACTCGGCTACGGCGCGGCCCGCGGCGCGGTGGAAGACCGGCAGCAGTTCATCACTACCGTCAAGAGCGCCATCGATGCCGGTATCAACTTTGTGGATACCGCCGCCGACTATGAGGATGGCGCCAGCGAGGAGGCGCTCGGGGAGGCGCTGCGCGGGCATGACGACGTGATCGTCGAGACCAAGTACCGTCCTTATGATGGGTGGGCACCCGCAGCCAACTATACCGGATCGCCCGACGCGCTGGTGGCCTCCGTGGAGCGCAGTCTGCGGCGTCTGCGGCGCGATCATGTGGATATCCTGCTGGGGCATGGTATCCGGACGCTGGAGTCGCTCGACCGCTTCATGTCCGATGGCTGTTGGGATGCCATGGTGCGCCTGCGCGACCAGGGCAAGGTGCGCTTCATCGGCATCAGCGAGCTCTCGGAGGGCGACGGTACGCACGAGATTCTGCGCCATGCCGTGCCTACCGGCGCGTTCGATGTGGTCATGCTCACGATCAACATTTTTCTCCAGACGGCGGCTGAGGAGGTGCTGCCGCTCTGCCGCAAGCACGACGTGGGTACCGTGGTGATGATGCCGCTGAACCAGGCGTCGAGGGAGTCGGGGCTGGTCTCGGTGCCGGCGGCGCTGGAGAGTGTGCGGCGCGGCATCGCGGCGGGCTATCTGCCGGACGAGCCTCCCTACACCAACCCCGGTCTATTCGATTTCCTGCAACCCTACAGCATCCCCGAGGCGGCCCTGCGCTATGTCCTTGCACAGGAAATCGGCACCTGCTGCGTCGGCGCACGCGCCCCGGAGCGGGTGCGGCAGAACCTGCGGGCAGTGGAGCCGCCCTATCTGGATGCCGCCCGGATGGAGCAGTTGCAGACCCTGTTCGGGCGTCTCCGGACGCAAGTTCGTTGACCTGTTGAAAGGAATTGCATGATGAAGATTTTGCAGATCATGGCACCGCAGGAGACCGTGGTGCGCGAGGTGGATATCCCGCAGCCGGGTGCCGGCGAGGTGCTCATGCGCGTGAATGCCGTGACCACCTGTCCCCAGTGGGACTTGCACCTGTGGCACAACGAGCCGATGTTTGCGGGTGGCACCCTCGAGTTTCCCTATACGCCCGGCCAGCCGGGGCATGAGGCCACCGGGGTGATCGAGGCGGTCGGCGAGGGGGTTGCAGGGCTGGCACCCGGCGACCGCGTGAGCGCCTGGCGCGATCCGGGGCACAACCTGCCGGGATGCTATGCGCAGTATGTGGTACACCGCGCGGAGAACGTCATCCGGGTTCCCGACGGTCTATCCGACGAGGCGCTGGCACCGGTCGAGCTGGCGATGTGCGTGGGTACCGTGTTCCGCATGCTGAAGTCGATGGATGCGATACGCGGACGCAGCTTCGGGGTCAGCGGCCTCGGGCCTGCGGGTCTGGTGGCGCTCCAGATGGCCAGGGCCGAGGGTGCCAGCGAGGTTATCGGGTTTGATCTGAATCCCGGGCGGCGCGCGGTGGCGTGCCGGCTTGGCGCCAAGGCGTGCTATGATCCGCGCGAAGTCGCGGAAGATGCGGCGTCTCCGCGCTTCGAGACCTCCGTGGACTGCGTGGGTGCCAAGGCCAGCGTCGAGTTCCTGATGGACCGGACGAATGATGCCGTGGGGCTGTTCGGCGTGCAGCGCGAGGATTATACCTACCGTCCGCGCCACAACCGCCTGCGCCTGTGTGGCTACAAGGGACATTGCCGCGAGTCGGCCGAATATGCGGTGGATTTGATCCGCAGGGGGCAGCTCGACCTCGCACCGCTGGTCACCCACCGCCTGCCGCTCGAGCGCTATGCCGAGGGCATCAGGCTGCTCGAGCAACAGCAGGCGCTCAAGATCTGCTTCCTGCCGTGGGCTTGAGACCGCCGGAGGCGGCCTCAAGCTGCCAGGGTTCAGGGTTCAGTTGGGCCACCGGAGACCGAAGGGTGCCAGTTAGAACAGGTCAGAGACAAGATTTTCAGGATTTTCCCGGACTGCCCCGCTGCTGTTTTTTGACGGAATAGAGCCTTTGCAAAACCCATTGCTTGCACGTGGCACGGGCATCCTGCCCGTGTTTCATGGGCGGAACGCCCATGCCGCGAGGGGGTTTGCAAGAGCCCCATTGTTAAGAACCACGTCATGATTACAACTTTTGCATGCATCCCCTGTCTGGCACGGCAGGCGGCCGAAGCGGCCGAGATGAGCGTGGCCGATCCGGCGCGGCGCGAGGAACTGGTGCGGTTGCTGCTGCGTGAGATTGCCGATACGGATTGGAAGGTCTCGCCGGTGCGGATTTCTCAGTTGATGCAGCGTCGCGTGCGCGAATTCAGCGGCAAGCCCGATCCCTACCGGGAACTCAAGACACGCATGAACGACGCGGCCCTCGAGCTGTTGCCGGCGCTGGCCTCCGCCGCAGCGGAGCGACCCGATCCGCACGAGGCGGCGGTACGGCTGGCGATCGCGGGCAACCTGCTCGACGCCGGTTCGAGGGAGCGTCTGATGCCCGAGGAGCTGGCTGAGCACCTCGCCCGTATCTGGGAACTGCCGCTTGTGGGCGACGTGGCGGCGCTCTTCCGCGCGGCGGAGTCGGCGCAGCGGATCCTCTATCTGGCGGACAACGCCGGCGAGATCGTCTTCGACAAGCTGCTGGTCGAGGCGCTGCCGCGGGGCCGCGTGACTCTGGTTGTGCGCGGCGTGCCGGTGCTCAACGACGTCACGCATGAGGATGCCGTCGTGGCGGGGCTGCACGAGGTGGCCGAGGTGATCGACAACGGCTCGGATGCGCCGGGAACGATCCTTGACGAGACCTCGCCCGCCTTCCGGCAGCGATTCCGCGAGGCCGACCTGATCATCGCCAAGGGGCAGGGCAACTTCGAGACGCTCTCGGAGGTCGATGCGCCGATCTACTATCTGCTGACCGTCAAGTGTCCGGCAGTGGGCAAGGCCATCGGGGCACCGGTAGGCGCCATGGTCGTCAAGCCGGCGACGTCTGTAAGGAGGAGTGCGGCCGCATGAATGCTTCGCTCAATGTCACGCTACTGGCCGAAAACACCGCAGAGGGCAGGGGAATCCGTGGGGAGCACGGGCTGGCCTTCTGGATCGAGCGCGATGGACAGCGCATCCTCTTCGACACGGGCCAGGGACTTGTCCTCGCCGACAATGCCAAACGCCTGGATGTGGAGCTTGCCGCCGCGGATGCCCTTGTGCTCAGCCACGGACACTACGACCACACGGGCGGAGTGGCGCAAGTGCTGGCGGCGGTGAACCGGGAACTGCCGGTCTACGCGCATCCCGCTGCGCTGGAGGCCAAGTACCATGCCGCCGGTAGCGGTGTCCGCGAAATCGGCATGCCCGCGGCATGCCGTCAGGCGCTGGAGACGCAGGCGCAGCTCATCCTTTCGACGACGGGATCAACCATTGCCGAGGGAATCCGCACCAGCGGCGAGATTCCGCGCATCCATCCCGAGGAGATTTCGGACGAGCATTTCTGCCTCGATGCCGCAGGTCAGGTGGTTGATCCCATTGCCGACGACCAGGCATTGATCGTGGGGACCGGGTCGGGTGTCGTGGTTTTGCTGGGATGTGCCCACGCAGGATTGGTCAACACGTTGGATCACGTGCGAGAGCTGACGAATGGAGCCCCGATCCGGGCGGTTGTCGGCGGCATGCACCTGCGTAATGCAACTCCCGAGCGGCTCGAGTGGACCGTGCGCGAGTTGCAGCGGTTTAACATCGCCCGGCTCTATCCCATGCACTGCACCGGCTTTGCGGCGGCCGCCACGCTGTGGAAGGCGCTGCCGGGGCGCGGGCAGGTGGCCGGCGCGGGCACCACCCTGACGTTCGACTAGGATGACGTCTTTTGGACGGGATGCGACTCGGTCGCAGCAAACGTCAATAAGGTCAGTCAAGTCAACAAGGTCGAAATACCGCCGCGCCCGCCTTGCGTCTTCGCCGACGCCCGCCGGCGCACCGCTGTGGCGGCTTGACTTTGCCACTCGCCTGGTGCTTAATGGCGCTACTCTCCTAGAGGGACGCTTATGGCATTTCAAGGTCATCTCAAGTTCGGCAAATCCATTCTGCACGGCGCTGAGGAACGGCTCAAAGCCTTCCTGCTGCCGCGTGTGCCGCGCCGGGTCGAGACCTATCACCTGACCCTCACGACCGTGCTGTGGTCGGCGCTGATTCCCTGCTTCTGCTATCTGGCGCGCGGCTCGATCCACTGGCTCTGGGGGGTCAACGTCTGCATTGTCGGCCAGTATATCACCGACCTCCTCGATGGCGCCGTCGGCCGCGCGCGCAATACGGGCCTCAAGCGGTGGGGCTACTATGTCGACCACTTCCTCGACTACATCTTCCTCGGTTCGATCTTCTTCGGCTATGCCGTCCTGCTGCCGGCCGTCTACCACAAGATGATCCTCTTTGCCCTGGTCATGTTCGTCGGCTTCATGGTGCATGCCTTTCTGGAGTTCGCCTGCACCAACCGCTTCACCATCTCCTATCTGGGGGTCGGCCCGACCGAGGTGCGGTTGCTCTTCATCGCGATCAACGTGCTGCTGATCATCTTCGGCAAGACCCATCTGGCGGCAGCGCTGCCGTATGTCGTCACCGGCTCGTTCTTCGGGCTCTTCATCACGGTCTACCGGACGGCGCGCAAGCTGTGGCAGATGGACATGGAGGAGAAGCGGCGGTCCACATGAACGAACCCTTCCGAAGGCGCTTTCTGGTTGCGCTGGCCACATTGACGGTGGCCGGCGGTCTTGTCTGGTGGGGCGTGCATCCCGCGACCCGCCTCGTCGGCCTGATCCTGCTTATCGTCGCGGGGCTTGGGCTGGCGCTCGCGGTACGCGACCTGCGCCGCCACCGCCGCCACAGCCGGACCTACCTGCGCCACTTCGCCGTGGCCTACGCGCCGCACTTTGTCGTCGCCATTCTCCTCGCCGCGCTGCTCCGCGCCTGGATACTCTTCGCGCCCCCCGAGCCCTCGCCGCTGCTGGCGGTAGAGGGCACCTCGTTGCAGGAGCGGATCCGCGCCGACACCGTGCGCCTGCTGGCCACGACCAACGACAGCCCCGCGGCCCGCCAGCTCTGCCACGAGCTGGCGCAGACCTACCAGACCTTCTTCCAGATCGACGCCGTCGCCCACGCGAAGGTGCACACCGATGCCTTTCTGCTCTCCTACGCCGCCCTGCTCCGCGAGACCGGCTGGCGCGTCAGTGCGGAGGATGGAAGCGAGGTCGCCCGCCCGGTCCGCGTGCGGCTTGCGGCCAGCGCCGCCTACCTTCCCCTGATCCGCGGCAACAGCCCCGACAACCCCCTCCTGCCGCTGATCGACGAGGCGCGGCAGCAGATTCCGGAACGCCGCATGCCGCGCTACCCGCTGCACGCGCTGCGCCGCTACGCCCTGCCGGAGTAGCGGGGATGTGCCGGTTGGATCGCAGCGGGGCTTGTGCGTAGGGCCGGCCGGTCATCGTAATCGATGCCCGCAAAACGCCATCAGGAAGGCGGCGGAAGCGCGGCCATGGCCTGCTGCAGGTTCGGATAGAACATCCGGTCGCCCGGCAGCTCGTCCCAGCCGGCTCTTCGGACGATATCCCTGACGCCCGCCTTCATGCCGGCGCACGCGAATTGCACGCCGGCGGCGGCGCAGTCGCGCATCAGCTCCGTCAACATCGACACGGCCACGCCGTCGATGTCGTTGACGCCGGACATGTCCAGCAGCACCCAGCGCACCTCGGGACGTTGCGCCAGCAGCGCCCGGATCCGCTCTTCCACAAACCCGGCATTGGCGAAATAGAGGCTGGCTTCGAAACGCAGGATCAGCAGCCACGGCAACGTGGCCGCATCCGGATAACGACGGAGGTCGCGGAACTCCTGCTCCCCGACCCGTCCCAGAATCGACATCCCCGGGCGGGCGCTACGCAGGACGAACAGCGCCAACGAGAAGGCGATACCGGCCAGCAGCCCTTTGTCCATCCCGAAGCCCAGTGTCACCAGGAAGGTCGCCAGGAAGATCCAGCCGTCGGCCTGCTTGACTTTGAAGAGGTACCGCGCTTCCTTGAAATCGATCAGGCCGATGACCGCCACCAGGATGATCGCCGCCAGCACCGCATTGGGCAGGTGGGTGAACAGCGGGGTCAGGAACAACAGCGTCAGCAGCACCAATGCGGCCGTGACGACCGACGCCAGCGGCGTGCGCGCGCCGGCCTGGTAGTTCACCGCAGTGCGGGAAAACCCGCCTGCGACCGGGTATCCGGAAAACAGTCCGCCCGCCACATTGGCCAATCCCAGCCCGAGCATTTCACGATTGGCGTCGATGCGGTACTTCTCGCGGGTGGCGATCCACTTCGCCACCGCGATGGACTCCATCGTGCCGACAAAGACGATCATCCATGCCGACGGCAGCAGGTGTCGTATGCCATTCCAGGAGATGTCGGGCAAGCGCCAGGACGGCAGGCCGCCGGAGACCTCCCCAACCGCGCGCACGCCGTACTCCTCCAGGTGGAACGCCCAGACCAACAGGGTGGCTACGACGATAACCGGCAGGGTGACGGGGAAGCGCCAGCCCTTGAGGCGGGCCAGAAGCAGAATCGCGACGGCGCCCAAACCGATCGCGAGCGTCGGCAGATGCGTGTCGGGGAGCTTGCGCAGCACGTCCAGGGCCAGCGCCAGCACGGAGTTTCCGCCCGAGAGCTTGACCCCCAGCAGATGCCCGAACTGGCTGAGGCCGATCAGAATCGCGCCTGCGGAGGTAAAGCCGCTGACCACGGCATGCGAGACGAAGTTGAGCAGGAAGCCCGCGCGGCACAGCCCGAGTGCGATTTGAATCGCCCCGACCAGCAGCGCCAGCGCGGCCGCCCGGCTGGCTATCGTTGTCAAATCGGCGGCGGCGCCGGCCGGTCCGGCGCAGGCGTCGGCCACCAGCAGCGACACGATCGCCACGGGGCCGACCGCGAGCTGCCGCGACGTGCCCAGGAGCGCATAGGCCAGCAAGGGCACGGTCGAGGCATACAGCCCGACCACAGGCGGCAACCCGGCCAGCATCGCGTAGGCCATCGCCTGCGGCACCAGCATCACCGCGACAACCAGCCCGGCAATGCAGTCCTTCCGCAAGTCCTGTCGGCTGTAGCTCCGCAACCAGGTCACGGCGAGGTTCCTCAGCGGTTTTTCTGCGAGGCCCGCCAGGCGATCATGCCGCCGATCAGGGTGAAGACCTTCGGATAGCCCATCGACTTCAGGATGCTGCCGGCGATGTTGCCGCGATAGCCGGAACCGCAGACGGTGGTGATGTGACGGGCCTTGTCCAGGTCGAAATCCCCCGCGATGATGTTGCCGATCGGAATGTGTACCGCCCGCTCGATATGACCGGACGCCCATTCGATGTCGGAACGCACATCCACCACCAGATGGTCGGGATATTTGTCCATCACCTCCTTCAGGCTCTCGGGGGTGAGCTGGGGCAGATGATCCAAGGGCTTGGCCTGCGCCGCCCAGCCGCTGACGCCGTCGCCGAGATAGCCGATCAGGCGGTCATAACCGGCCCGGCGGTAGAGGTACGCGGCCTCCGCCGCCTTGGCGGGCGTGTCCGCGACGACGATGAGATCGGTGTCCGCCGACACCACCATCCCCAGCCAGTTCACCGAAGATGGCACCAGGCCGATGTTCACGGAACCCCGGATATACGCTGCGCCGAACGCGCTCGGCGCCCGCGTATCGACAATTTTCGCCCCCCGGGCCAGCGCCTCCTCGACCTGCTGCACATCCAGCAGATTGAAGGGTACGGCCTCGGCCAACGGAGCGGGACCGCGCCGGTTCTTGTCGACCATCACCGCGAAGTTGTCCGGCCGGACCTGGAAGCCCGTGGTCATGATCTCGTGGAACCGCTCGAAGGGCATGTTGTCCAGCAGCGGGTTGTTGCGGCGCTCGAACCCCAGCGTGGACACCGGCTTGGGGCTCATGCCGCGACCGCACAGCGAGCCCTCGCCGTGGGCGGGGTAGACCTCCACCCAGTCGGGGAAGCGGGCCAGCTTCACGTACAGGCTGTCGTACAGGTTTTTGACCTGCTCCTCCAGCAAATCCGCCCCGGCCAGGTCGGGGCGACCGATGTCGCCGATGAACAGAAGGTCGCCCGTCAGCAGCGCGAAAACGTCTTCCGACCGGCCGTGATCCGTCACGGCGAAACTCACCGAGTTCGGCGTGTGTCCGAAGGTTTCGATCACCTCCAGCTCCGCGGCTCCGAAGCGGAAGCGGTCGCCGTCGCGCAAGTCCTCGTGCGGATATTCCGCCGCGACGCCGGGGTGCACGTAAATCTTCGCGCCGGTCCGCGCCGCCAGCTCGTTGCTGCCGGTGATGTGGTCGGCGTGCAGGTGCGTGTCGAAAATGTGCGTGATCCGGACGCCGTGCTGCTGAGCCGCCTGCAGGTATCGCTCGACATGCCGCTCGGGATCGACCACGCAGGCCGTTCCGGCCGCCGGACAGCCGATCAGGTAGGAGAAGCACCCCAGACCATCCACCTTGAATTGCTGAAACAACATGCCCTTTCCTCCTGGCGCGGGCGAAGCCCACAACCCTCATCCCGGCCCTCTCCCGGCGGGAGAGGGTGAGAGAGGGCGAGAGGGTGAAACAACTTGTTTTCTATCGTGCTTGTTGACCCGTAAGGCACTAATCCAGTTTCTTGTAGCTGAACCACCAGTCGAACGCTTCATACCCCTCTTCGCGGCGCTTCTCGATGGCGGCGACGCTGGATGGCGGCGGGACAATGACCTTGTCCCCGATCAATTCATTGTTCGGCCAGCCTGCCGGCATGGCAACCTTCTTGGAGTCGGAGACCTGCAGGGCCTTGACCGCACGGACGACCTCGTCGATATTGCGGCCAATCTCCTGGGGATAATACAGGATCAGGCGGATGATGCCCTCGGGATCGCCCACGAAGACCGCGCGCACCGTGTTGGTGCCCTTGCCGGGATGCAGCATCCCCAGCTTCAGCGCGATGGCGTCATTGGCGGCGATAACCGGGAACTCGATGTCGACCTTCAGTTCGCTCTTGATCCACTCGATCCATTTGATGTGCGAGAAAACCTGGTCGATCGACATTCCAACCAGCTTGCAGTTCAAAGCCTTGAACTGGTCGTAGCGCTTTTGGAACGCGACAAATTCGGTTGTGCAGACCGGGGTGAAGTCCGCCGGATGGCTGAACAGCACAAACCAGCTCCCCTTCAAATCGCCCGGAATGTTCATCGGACCGTGCGTGGTCGCAACCGACAACTCCGGAAACTTATCGCCCAACAACGGCATGCTGTTTTTTGACTCTTCCATCATGATGTTACCTTTCAACGGAATAATGAAAACATACCCGACCGATCACGCCACGCGGCGTGAATCCGCCCTGAAGGAACTTCCTTCATATGCAACAGTATCCTAAAAAACGGCTCGCCTGTCAATCCAAAGCACGTATCGAACGCATCGGAAACGGGCTTGGACTTCGCGTCACGAAGGCCATCAACAGGACATGGGCAGTATCCAGCCCTTGCGTGTGAAGAGGAGCAGGGCGGTGACGCGTGAGGGGTCGAGGTTGAGCAGGTGGGCTGCGGCGCGGGCGTAGAGCCGCATCTGGAAGGCGTAGCCCTCGGCCGATTCGCGCATGTCGCCCTCGGTCTCGATGCGGTTGCTCTTGTAGTCGAAGACCGTCGCGCGCACTGCGCGCCCTTCAGCATCCCGCTCGATGACGACGCGGTCGAAGCGGCCACCGGCCAGTTGCGGCCCCTCGGGCCCCTCGAGCACCAGCTCGAAGGGGGCCTCGCGCCAGACCTCGGCACTTGGAGCGTCGGCCGGACGTGACAAGGCGCGCCGGATATCGTCGTTCTTCAGGCAGTTGCGGAACTGGCGCTCGACGTCGTTCAGCAGGATGGCGGACTCGGCCGCGGTACGGCGCCACTCGGCAATGATCGCCTCGATATCCGCCGTCTCCAGCCACTCGATCCGCTCGAAGAGGCGGTGGATGGCGGAACCGAAGGCGCGCACGTCGCCGGCCTCGGCGTTGAAGAGCCAGTGGGCCGGGAAGGCCCGTCCGGCCTCCTGCAGTTTCGAGGGCTCGTGCCGCGTCAGCTCGACGGCATAGGTCAGCGGTAGCGGCTCCGCTGCCTTGCTGTCCGCCGGTGCCGGATCCGGTACCTTGACCCGCTGGTGCCAGAGGCGGTCGCCGGTCTGGTAGAGTATGCGTGCGGCGCCGTTAGGCAGTTGCTCGTCGAGCGTCTCTGTCACGAGGCGCTCGCGCAGCAGGTCGGCCTCGCGGATGACCTTCGCGCTCTTTGCGCGGGTCGGTATGACCATGACCAGCGCCTGCTTGGCGCGGGTCAGCGCCACGTAGAGCGTGCAGAGCTGGGCGAAGTTGGCCTCGGCATATTCGCGCTCCTGTGCCTGCAGCGGCGCACCGCCGACGGCCTCCAGCAAATCGTTCTTCAGCGGGTCGAGCACCCAGTCATCGCCCGTCAGGAATGTTGGCCGCCCCGGCTTGCCGAAGCTCTTGGCGTTGGCGCTGAAGGGCACCACCACGAGGTCGAAGCCCAGTCCCTTGGCCTGGTGGATCGTCATCACGCGCACGGCACCCGCCTCGGCGCTGCTCCTGACCTGGTAGGCGGCGACATGGTCGGCAAAGGCGTCGGCATCGCAGAGGCCTTGGGCGTCGAAGGCCTCCGCCGCCGTCAGCAGCTCGAGCAGGCGCTGCTGTCCGAAGGCATCGAGGTCGCCAAGCGCGGCGCCCCACTGGCGCAGGGTGGCGGCAAAACCATGCGTCTGCAGCTCTCCCAGCACGCGGGCGGGGAGTTCTTCGATGGAGCCCAGGCGATCCAGCCTTGCCAGCGGGCTCATCTGCAGATGGCGCAGGGCGACGGTGTCGCCGGGATGGGCGGCGTAGCGCACCAGCGCCAGCAGCAGCGTCACCACGGGATGGTCAACGATGCCGCCCTTGCCCTCGTGTACCACCGGCACGCCGGGCAGCAGGCGCCGCAGGGTGTCGACGCAGGCGCGTCCCGAGTTGTTGTCGCGGACAAGAACCGCCACCGAGAGGTGCGCCAGCGACGGGCCAGCCTCCTGGAGTACCGCGGCAACGGCCTTATAGGCGGCGGGCTCGAGGGTTTCCTCCTCCTCGTCCTCATTCTCCGCAGATCTTCGTTTGCCAGTGGAGGATTCGTACTCCACCAGCGCGGCATAGCCCTCGCCCTCGCCCTTGCGGGCGCTTTCATGCCTTTCCCAGAAACGGCCAAAGGCCTCGACGACGTCCGGGCGCGGTCCGCCATCCTTCACGCTGGGCTCCCAGCCGGCAAGATCGTCGAAGACGGCGTTGACCGCATCAATAACCGCCGGCAGCGACCGGTAGCATCTGGTGATCGACTCGAGGGCGATGGCCCGCCGGCCGAGGCGGCCATACTTGTCGAGCACTTTGTGGAAAAGACGGTGGTTGCCGCCGCGCCAGCCATAGATCGACTGCTTGACGTCGCCCACGTAGAAGAAGGAGCGTTCCTCGTCCTGCATGACCTCGTCAATCAGGTTTTCCAGCGCCTGCCACTGGTTGTCGCTGGTATCCTGGAACTCGTCGAGCATCCAGTGGTCGAGCTGGCTGTCGAGGCGGTAGTCTATGTAGAGACGGTTGGGGTTGGGGGAGCCGCGGTTGAGGCTCGGCACGGCCGCACCGGTACCCAGCAGCCGCGACAGATCCTCGAAGGTGAAGGGGCCGCCGCTTGCCAGCGACTCGTTATAGTACGCATCGTAACGCTCCAGCACCTGGCGCAGGCCATGTGTCTTCGAGGCGGCGCGGTCAATCTCGACGGCAATCAGGTTGATGATCGCGCGGCGCAGGTCGGGCCAGAGCGCGGCGGGCACCGGATAGTCCTGTCTGTAGTAGGTCAGGGTTGGCGGCGCATCGTGTTCGGCCGCGGCCATCAATTGCTGCGCGACCCGGGTACTCAAGTCCGGGCAGGGCTTGTCGAGCGCGTGCTCCATGCCCGCGCGCGCCAGCCTGGCGCATGTTTCGCCCAGGCTCCTGGGGCGTCCACTCGCGCCGAAAACGGTCTCCAGCGCTGCCGCCAGCGCGTCGGCGGTATAGCCGTTGCCGGTCGGGGGATGTTCCCACCAGCGCCCGTTGCCGGGCCAGATGCGAAGGGTGTCGCCCCAGTGGTGGTCCTTATGATTGCGGTAGAAGTCGTAGCCGTCGGTGATCAGCCTGTCGAGCGTTATGCCGAGCTGCTTGTCCTCCTGCCCCGCGCGGGCCAGGCGGAGTTCGGAGAGCAGCGCGCCACCCTCCTTGCCGGCGCCCTGGGCGGGGTCGAAGAGGCGGGTGAAAATGGCCTGCCGCAGGGCTTGGGCCTCGCCGCTGTCGCCGTCCATGGGGCGTGTGTCGGGCGAGATGCCGAGTTCCAGCGGGAAGGCGTTGACGATGCCGAGGATGAAGCTGTCCAGGGTGCCGATGCGCAGGCGGTGGCTCTGGTCGAGTAACTGGCGCAGCAGCGTGATATAGGCCTCGGGGGAGTCTTCGGGAGCCGGCAGTCCCTCGCGGGCGATCGTGTCGCGGGTTTCGGCGCGTGTCCTGCCGTCGGTGGCGGCAGCGGCCAGGCGGGCGACGATCTTGTCGAAGATCTCGCCGGCCGCCTTGCGGGTGAAGGTCAGCGCGCAGATGCGGTCGGGCGGAATGCCCGCGGCCATCAGGCCGAGGTAGCGGTGCGCCAGCCGGAAGGTCTTGCCCGTGCCGGCCGAGGCGGAGATCGCGCGGTTCTGAAGCTGGTTCATGGCGTGACCCTCCACGGAACGGACGGCGGTTCAATCGTATTGGCCGGATCGTCGAGCAGGAGCCCGGCAAAGTCGTCCTCGTAGCCGCTCCTGAGACTGCCCGGCGGCCAGAATTTCCCATCCCGGATGTTGGCGACCACCGCCCGCGCGCAGGCCATGGCCGAATCCTGCAGGGCATCGGTGTAACCATCCCAGAGCAGGAAGCCGGTATCGCCCAGCGCACTCGGCAGCGCGATGTAGCCCGTCTGGACATCGGGGCCCAGCTCACCGCGCACGAACTCGCGGTAGAGCGGCAGTTGCAGGTCGGTCCAGCGTCTCTTAATATCTTTGCCATCCGGGTTGATGAGCAGCGCGGAGAGCTCCGCCTCGGGGATTGGCTCGTCCTCGCGGGCGGGGGCAAAATGGGTCTCGACGGGACTCCTGGCCTTGTCGCTGGTCTTGTAGTCGAGGATGACGCAGACGCCAGTCTCCCTGTGGCGATCTATGCGGTCGATTCGTCCGTTGATGGTCACGCCACCGATGATGCAGGATAGCGCCTGCTCATTCTTCACGATCTCCCATCCCGCCGCGTGCCACTCCACCTGTCTGGCGGCGAAGGCGCGCAGGCGGCGCACGGCGCTATCGAGGGCTAGCTCGACCCCCAGCCAGGGGCTGGCGCCGTAGCGCCGGCGGCAGTTCTCCCGCAGATGCCGCTCCAGCCAATCGCCCAGCCTCGCGGCATCGCCGCAGCCCCAGACGGCCTTCCCCGCGTCGGCCATGGCCTCGAGCGTGTCATGCACGAGGGTGCCGAAGGCCCGTGCATCGGGCTCGCGGGCGCGGTCGTCGAGTACCTCCATGCCGAGCACCTCGGCGAGGTAGAAGCGCAGCGGGCTGGCGAGGTAGGTCTTGATGGACGAGGGCGAGAGGCGGTGTGTGCGCTTGTCGCTGATGACCGCGGGTGGCAGCAGGGCGGGATCGAGCTTGAAGCTGATCTGGTAGGCCGAGGCACTGCGCGCCGCTGTCGGTTCGCTGAAGAGCAGCTCGGCGCGGGCGACCAGTTGCTCGTCGGGGCAGCGGAAGAGGAGCCGCGAGGGGCGCAGCGGATCGCCGGCCGCCGAGGTCTTGCCCACCAGCAGGACTATGCGTCCGGCGGTGCGGCGCTGGGCCAGCAGGGCCGTCAGCACGTAGGCGTCGCGCGCCACGCGCATGGCGTCGTCGCGCAGTCCGAGCCTGTTGCGCAGCGTGTCGGGCAGGAAGAGGTCGCCCACCTTGCCGTCGGGCACATAGCCCTCGTTCATCCCCGCGACGAAGAGCAGCGGGGCGGGGTTCCAGGCCAGCTCGAGCCAGCCCTCGAGCTCGAGCGGTTCCTGGTTGCGTTCGGGGCGTATCTGTCCCTCGCGCAGACGCGCCAGGAGCACGGCAGCGGCCGTGTCGTCCGCCGGAGCGGCGGCTCCGGCGCTCTCCAGCTCGCGCAGGACACCGTCGAAGGCGGTGACATCCTGCTGGAAGGCGGCATCGGCGGGGTTGTCGTCGTGCAGGAGGCGCGATTTGTAGATCTCCTGCAGCACATCGCGCAGGCCTCCGGCCAGTCCGCCCTCGTTCAGGTGCCGCCGCCAGTGCCGTATCCGGTCGAGCGCCCCGGCAGGTGGACGGCAGGCCTGTTCGCCGTCGCGCTGGTACATGTCGGCCAGCGTGACGGGCAGGTGTTCCGTCTGGAAGGCGTCCAGATCCCGCAGAAGGCCGGTGGCGTTGCCGAGTGCCGCCAGGACGTCGGGATGGCGCAGCAGGGTGGCGACCGCGTCGTAGCTGTCGCGCGCGCGCAGATCGAGCAATGCCTGCACGAGGCGGTAGAGGGGCGAATCGCTGAAGGGGCGGTTGCGCGGATCGAAGGCGGGCAGCCCGAGGGTCGCCAGTTCGCGCTGCAGCGGCCCGACCGCCTCCTGATCGGGCACGCCGATGGCGATCTGCGGCGTCTCTCCATCCGCCGCAGCGGGCGGCGCGGCCTGCAAGGCCTCGGCCACTGTGCGGGCGATGCGCGCGGCCTGTTCCTCGGGGGTAGCTTCGAGCCTGAGGACGGCGTTGCCCACGTCGATCTGCCGGGCGGCCCACTTCTCCGGCAAGGGGCGTCCCCAGGCATCGAAGAGCGCGGCCTCATCCGGGGGCGCGGCCACGAGCACCTCGACGGCGACGCCGGCCGCGCTCCAGCGCGTCAGGAGCGTCAGGAGCAGCTCGGGCGGATCGGGCAGCGCCGCCAGGATGACGCGCCTGACCTCCGCCGGCACCGGCGCGCCGGTGGCCTGGGCCAGCTTGACGGCCAGCGGATCGTTCAGTTTCCATGCGGCGAGCTGGCGCATGTAGCGGTCCTCGAGTTCGGCCAGCTCGTTCCAGCGCTCCTGCTCCTCGAGCTCCGCGCCCCTGGCGGCGACCTGTCCGAGCGACAGGTTGCCATCGGCCAGTTCGCGGCGCAGCTCCTGGAAGCGGCGCGCCACCGGCAGGGCCCAGTTGCAATCGGAGGGACGGTCGCGCCGCGTGCCGAGCAGCGCGGGGCATGCGCCGGGCTCGATGGCGGTCAGTACCGCCACCCAGGCCAGCAGGGATTGCAGTGCCGTGGCGGTACCGGGGGCGGCTTCCGGCTCGAGCAGCACGGGGGGCGTGATGATCTCCGGGCCGAGCAGTGCCCGTCCGCATTTATGGGCGGCCACCGGCAGTGCGTTCCGCAACCGCCAGCTTGACTGGCGCGTCGGCACCACCAGCAGGGTGTCGCGCATGTCGGCACGCGCCGCGGGGGTGCCGTCCAGAAGGTAGGCCGGAACGGTCTCGCAGAGCGGCCGGTCCCAGCCCAGGAAATGGCGTGTTGTGCCCATGTTCACCTATAAACGGCAGTTGTGCGGGCGGGAACCGGGCAATGCCCGTATCCATCGGCTTTGGGTGAAACCCGCGATACGGGGATCATAACACAAAGCGCAACGATGCGTCCTATACTTTCCGTTTTTACCTGAAAACAGAGCACGGGACAAACAGCATCGTTGCGTGGGTATCCCGGCCCGCCATCCCAGCCCCTTCCGTACCCTGTCACCAGCCGATTACCCGCTTGATTCAAAAGCGTCTCTGTACCATCATCCCTATCCATAACGATACGACTCGGAGTTCCGAAATGAGCGAGAAAGGGATCAAGACGGATTGCCCCCGAACGTGGCCGGGGTGCCTGCGACACGGGAACTGCAAACGCCGTTACACGCCGTCTTTCAAGCAGGCTTGCCCCCGATTCTCCATTGTTTTACAATGACGGTGCAACAGGAAAAGGGATGTTGTGCGACGCGTTAGACATGAAGGATAAATGACCGATGGCAAGGCAAAACGGCAACGGAAAATCTTTGGAAAAATGGATATGGGATGCCGCCTGCTCCATCCGCGGTGCCAAAGAGGCCGCCAAGTTCAAGGATTTCATCCTGCCTCTGATTTTTACCAAACGGCTGTGTGATGTCTACGACGATGAACTGAATCGCATCGCCCAAAAGGTTGGCTCGCGCGCGAAGGCCTTTAAACTCGTGCGCCACGATAAAAAGCTGGTACGCTTCTTTGTGCCGCTGCAGCCAGAGGATCCGAACGACGAGGTTTGGTCCGTGATCCGCAAGCTCTCGGACAAGATCGGCGAGCGGCTGACTTCGCACCTGCGGGCCATTGCGGATGAGAATGCGTTGCTCAAGGGCATTATCGACCGCGTGGATTTCAACGCTACCACGCATGGCGTGCGAGACCTTGACGACACCCGCCTCTCCAACCTCATTGAACGCATTAGCGAGAAGCGCCTCGGGCTTAATGACGTGGAGCCGGACATCATCGGGCGCAGTTACGAGTACCTGATCCGCAAGTTCGCCGAGGGCGGCGGGCAGAGCGCCGGAGAGTTCTACACCCCGCCCGAGGTCGGCACCATCATGTCCCGCGTCCTCCAGCCCGAGCCCGGCATGGAAATCTACGACCCCACCTGCGGCTCCGGCGGCCTGCTCGTGAAATGCGAGATCGCCGCCATGGAGGCGGCCCGGGACGAAAAGCCCGCCCCGCTCAAGCTCTACGGGCAGGAATACACGCCCGAGACCTGGGCCATGGCCAACATGAACATGATCATCCACGACATGGAGGGCCAGATCGAGATCGGCGATACCTTCCGGAACCCTAAGTTCCGAAAGGGCAATCGGCTCCAGACCTTTGACCGCGTCGTCGCCAATCCCATGTGGAACCAAGATTGGTTCACCGAGGCCGACTACGATGCCGACGAGTTCGACCGCTTCCCCGCCGGGGCGGGCTTCCCCGGCAAGTCCTCCGCCGACTGGGGCTGGGTCCAGCACATCCACGCCAGCCTGAACGAACGCGGACGCGCGGCCATCGTCCTCGACACCGGAGCCGCCTCCCGCGGCTCGGGCAACGCCGGCACCAACAAAGAGAAGAACGTCCGCCAGTGGTTCGTGGACCGGGATCTCGTCGAAAGCGTGCTCTACCTGCCGGAAAACCTCTTCTACAACACCTCCGCCCCCGGCATCGTCCTGTTCCTCAACAAGGCCAAGCCCCCGAAACGCCGTGGCAGGGTCTTCCTCGTCAACGCCTCCCAGATCTTCGAGAAAGGCGACCCCAAGAACGTCATCCCCGCCGACGGCATCGACCGCATCGTCGAGACGCTCGTCGGCTGGCAGGAAGCGGAGAAGCTCAGCCGCGTCGTCGATCATGCCGAACTGAAGCGGAACGACTACAACATCTCCCCCAGCCGCTACATCCACACCGGCGACGAAGCGACCTACCGCCCCATCCCGGAGATCGTCGCGGAACTCGACGCCATCGAAGCCGAAGCGCGAGAGACTGACCACGCGCTTCGGGCCATCCTCAAGCAACTGGGGGTTGGCGCATGAAATTCAGCCCCCAAGCAACCGTCAAGGATTCCTTGACAGTTCAAGCCGAGAATGCGCGGAATGAGAAAGCGAACAGCGCTCTCCGCCAAAACCGCGTCGAAAAAGGCGAACTTGGTCAAAATCCAGTTGTCCGGGATTTCCGGACAACTGCGGCTGACGGCAAAATTTACGGCGTGCTTCACTACAATCTGAAGGCCATTCTGGCTGTTGGCTTCAGAGTTAAATCGCCCCGTTTCACACAATTCCGTCGCTGGGCCAACACCCAGCTTCAAGAATTGATCGTCAAAGGCTTCGTCATGGACGACGAACGCCTCAAGAACCCCGGCGGATGGGACTACTTCGACGAACTGCTCGCCCGCATTCGCGAGATTCGGGCAAACCGCAAGCAACTGGGGGTTAAGACGTGAGCGCAACAGCAAAGCTTGCCGACGTTGCCAAAATTGTGATGGGGCAATCGCCCCCATCCACCAGTTATAACGACGTCGGAGAAGGGCTTCCCTTCTACCAAGGGAAAACGGATTTCGGAGCGACTTACCCGACACCACGCATTTATTGCCGCGAGCCAAAAAAACTGGCGGAATCCGGGGACATTCTGATGTCCGTTCGTGCCCCAGTGGGTGCAACGAACCTCTGCGACAGGCAATCCTGCATCGGTCGGGGCATCGCCGCGATTCGGGCGAAGGGCATCGACCGCGACTTCCTCTATTTCTATCTCAAGGAGATTGAGGACTACATCGACAGTCTTGGCTCTGGCGCAATTTTCAAGGCAATCAACAAATCACAGCTAGCCACGCTACCCATCAACAAAGCAGGCATCCCACTTCCCGAGCAGAAGAAGATTGCGCACATTCTTTCGACGGTGCAGCGGGCGATCGAGGAGCAGGAGCGGATCATCCAGACCACCACCGAGCTGAAAAAGGCTCTCATGCACAAGCTCTTCACCGAAGGCCTCCGCAACGAACCCCAAAAGCAAACGGAAATCGGCCCCGTGCCTGAAAGCTGGGAGGTGTGCCGCTTCGAGGATGCCGTAAGTATCAAAAGCGGCCAAGTTGACCCAACGCGGCCTCCGTTCTCTAACTTGCTACACGTCGGTTCTGAGAATATCGAAAGCGACTCTGGGAGGCTGATAAACTTACAAACAAATGCAGATCTCAAGATATCTAGTGGCAATTACCACTTCACGCCTGAAGACGTTCTATATTCAAAGATTCGACCTTACTTAAACAAAGTGGCGTTACCGAATTTTGAGGGGACGTGTAGCGCGGACATGTATCCACTACGGTCAAACTTCCATTTTACACGAGAGTTTTTGTTCTATTACCTACTTTCTGATGGTTTCAAAAAGAAGCCGTCTCGTTCCAAGACAGAACGGGAATTCCAAAAATCAATCGCTTGCAACTTGGTAGCATTCAATTGCCCTGTCCGTCAAAGGCGGATCAGAAGGAAATTGCGGACATCCTCGCCTCGTGTGACCGAAAACTGCATTCCGCCCGGCAGAAACAAGCCGCTCTCCAAGACCTTTTCCGCACCCTCCTTCACGAACTGATGACCGCGAAGATTCGCGTTCATGAACTGGAGTTTACGCCCAAGGAAGCCCACAGGGAAGGGGCGCAAGGCAAAGAAGCACAAGAGACAGGGGCACGGGTTTTCCAACCCGTGGACGCAATCACGGACAAGAATGTCCGTGCCCCCAGGAATGTCCATGCCCCCAAGAATGTCCGTGCCCCGTTACCATTGCAAAAAGACAAAGGGGCACAAGGCAAAGGGGCAAAAGGAAAAGGGGCACGGGTTTTCCAACCCGTGGACGCAATCACGGACAGGAATGTCCGTGCCCCCAGGAATGTCCATGCCCCCAGGAATGTCCGTGCCCCGTTACCAGTGCAAAAAGACAAAGGGGCGCAAGAGACAGGGGCACAAGAGACAGGGGCACGGGTTTCCCAACCCGTGGACGCAATCACGGACAAGAATGTCCGTGCCCCCAGGAATGTCCATGCCCCCAGGAATGTCCGTGCCCCGTTACCAGTGCAAAAAGAGAAAGGGGCACAAGACAAAGGGGCACAAGGCAAAGGGGCAAAAGGAAAAGGGGCACGGGTTTTCCAACCCGTGGAGGTGAAAGCACCATGAACAAAAGCGTCCATGCGTCTGAAAGTGAAACCACGGACAAGAATGTCCGTGCCCCCAAGAATGTCCGTGCCCCCAGGAACGCCTGTGCTCCTGTACCTTTCCAAGAGCCCCCAAGCCCCCAAGAGCCTCTGCATTTCCATGAAGACGCCGTTTTCTACAACAGCCTTGCGCAGACGGATGCGCACCGAAGGAACCTGCCCCATTGGCAACAAGGACATGTGTGGTGCTTTGTGACGTGGCGTCTCGCCGATTCTTTGCCAAAGGCGAAGTTGGATCAATGGAATGCAAATCGCAACGCATGGCTCACACAAAACCCCAAGCCTTGGGACGACGAAACCGAAGCCGCCTATCACGAAACATTCTCCCGCCTGATCGATGAATGGCTGGATCAAGGCATCGGCTCGTGCGTGCTGCGAGATCCGGCCAACGCGAAAATCGTGGCCGACGCATTGACGCATTTCAATGGCGAACGATACGAAATCGCCTCGTTCGTCGTGATGCCCAACCATGTGCATGTGCTGTTCCGCCCGCTTGGAGACCATCGGCTGCCGGAAATCCTGAAATCGTGGAAAGGCTTCACGGCGCGGGAAATCAACAAGAGGATGGGGAAGACGGGGACTCTTTGGCAAGATGAGTATTGGGATCGGCTGGTTCGCAGTGAACGACACTTCTTCAAGGTGGCGGAATACATCCGCCAAAATCCGAAAAGCAACGGGGCACAAGGCAAAGGGGCACGGGTTTTCCAACCCGTGGAGGTGAAAGCGCCATGAACAAGAGCGTCCATGCGTCTGAAAGTGAAACCACGGACAGGAATGTCCGTGCCCCCAGGAATGTCCGTGCCCCCAGGAATGTCCGTGCCCCAGCATAAAACATCTTGCGAAAGGACGCCCCCATGCCCAAACCCACCGAACATAAGACCGTGCAATCTCGGCTTCTGGCATACGCGCAGGAGATCGGGTGGACGTATGTGCCGAGGGCTGAGGCGGAGGCGCGGCGCAGGTTCGATCCCGGCGGTGCGACACAAGAGGAGCGGGCGCGGTCGGCATCGCTTTTCTTCGGCGAACGCCTGCATGCGCAGGTGTGCGCGTTCAATCCGCAGTATCGCGAGACCGAGGGGGCGCTGGTCGGTGAGTTCCAGCGGTTGCACAGCGATATCTACGGCAATCGGAATTTTTTGGAGGTGCTGCGCAACCGGCGCACCTTTTTCTGCGAGGAGGAGCGGCGTGAGTTGGATCTGACCGTGATCGACTACGGTGACCTCGACCGACCGCATGACGCGCGGCGCAACGTGTATGAGGTGACCGAGGAGTTCGTGGTCAGCAACAGTCGCTTTACCACACGCGAGGACGTGGTCTTTCTCATCAATGGCATCCCCGTGCTTTTCGTGGAGTGCAAGAACGCGACCAAAAGCGAAGCTGTCGCCTTGGGCGTGGATCAGATCCGGCGTTACCACACCGAGACGCCGGAAAGCATGGTGCCGCAGATGCTCTTCACGGCAACCGAGGCGATCGGTTTTGCGTACGGCGTGACGTGGAATACGGTGCGGCGCAATATCTTCAACTGGAAAAGCGAGAAAGCCGGCAACCTCGAAGCGAAAGTGAAGGCGTTCTGTGCGGTGCCGCATGTGCTACGGCTGCTGCGGGATTTCATCGTGTTCGCGGAGAAGGATGAGGAGCTGCAGAAAATCATCCTGCGCCAACATCAGGCGGCAGCCGTGGATCGGGCCGTGGCGCGGTGTTTAGACCCGATTCGCACGCGCGGGTTGGTCTGGCACACGCAGGGCAGCGGCAAGACCTTCACCATGATCAAGGCGGCGGAGTTGCTCTTCAGAGCCCCTGAGGCGGAGAAGCCAACGGTGCTGCTGCTGATCGACCGCAACGAATTGGAAGACCAGATGCTCAAGAATTTGGCGTCGGTGGGTCTGGGCAACGTGGCGCACGCGGACTCAATGGCGGCGCTGGTTCGTCTGCTGCGCTCGGACTACCGGGGGATCATCGTGACGATGATCCACAAGTTCCGCGACATGCCGGCGAACCTCAACACGCGTCCGAACATCTACGTGCTCATCGACGAAGCGCACCGCACCACCGGCGGCGACCTCGGCACCTTTTTGATGGCGGGGCTGCCCAACGCGACGTTCATCGGCTTTACCGGAACGCCGATAGACAAAACCGCCTACGGTCGCGGCACGTTCAAGACCTTCGGCTGTGAGGATGACAAGGGATATTTGCACAAGTACTCCATTGCGGAGAGTATCGCGGACGGCACGACCTTGCCGCTCTACTATGGCATGGCGCCGAACGAGATGCTGGTGCCGCACGAGGTGATGGAGGAGGAGTTTCTCGCTTTGGCCGAGACCGAAGGGGTGTCGGATGTCGAGGAACTGAACCGGATTCTCGACCGGGCGGTGAATCTCAAGAACTTCCTTAAAGGCAAGGAGCGTGTGGCGCAGGTGGCGGCCTATGTGGCCGAGCACTACCGGACGAATGTTGAGCCCATGGGCTATAAGGCCTTTCTGGTGGCGGTAGACCGCGAGGCGTGCGTCTTCTACAAGGAGGCGCTGGACACACTGCTGCCACCGGAGTATTCGGAGATCGTCTTCACAGGCAACAACAATGATCCGCCGCATCTTAAGCGCTGGCATCTTGATCCCCAGCGCGAGAAGCATATCCGCAATGACTTCAAAAAGCCGGACCAGACACCCAAAATCCTGATTGTCACCGAAAAGCTGCTGACCGGGTTCGATGCGCCGATCCTCTACGCGATGTATCTGGACAAGCCTATGCGCGATCACACGCTTTTGCAGGCAATCGCACGAGTGAACCGTCCCTACGAAAATGAGGCGATGGAGAAGGTCAAGCCGCATGGCTTCGTGTTGGACTTCGTGGGGATCTTCGACAAGCTCTCCCGGGCACTGGCCTTCGACAGCAAGGAGGTCGACGCCATTGTCAAAGACATCCGGCTGTTGAAGCAGCTCTTCAAAGCCAAGATGGAGTCTGTTGCTCCGGCTTATCTGGCGCTGATCGAGCGGTACTTTGACGACAAGGACGTCGACAATCTGATTGAACATTTCCGTGACAAAGAGCGACGCAAGACCTTCTTCCGGGAGTACAAAGAGATTGAGACGCTCTACGAAATCATTTCGCCGGATGCCTTCCTGCGACCGTTCATGGACGATTACGCGACGCTTTCAAACATCTACGAGGTGGTGCGCAACACCTATGTGCGTCGGGTGTTTGTGGACCGCAATTTCCTGGGCAAGACCAACGAACTGGTGCAGCAGCATATTGGCGCGACGATGGAGGTCGGGGCGGAGTCGGTCAAAGTGGGCCTGGAGATGCTCGAAGCGATCCGGCACACGAACGCGGGGAAGGCCACCAAGGTCATCAACCTGATCAAGGCGATTGAGAAGCAGGCGGCGAAAGAGAGCGACGACCCATTTTTGATTGCTCTGAGTGTGCGGGCTCAAGCAGTGTTGGAGAAGTTCGAGGACCGCCAACTCACAACCGAGGAAGCACTGGAGGAGCTACAGCGCGAGATCGAAAAGGAGGAGAGGCGCAAGCGCGAGCAGGCGAAGCGCGGAATGGACAGCCTGACCCACTTCGTGTTCTGCAAGTTAGAAGAGAACGGCATCCCGAGCGCCGAGGAGGTGAGCCGTCAGGTGGCTGCCGCCTTTATCCAATACCCGAATTGGCGCGACAGCGAGGCGGAGTTGCGTGAACTGCGTAACCACGTTACTTTTGCTCTAGTCGCGGTCGAGGACGATTTTGGAAAAGTGACAGCCATCGTTGAAGCTCTGTTTTCGCTTCTTTGCAGGGAGGGCCGGTCGTGAGCGGAGGCGGCGAAAGGGAACGTTTCAAGGCACGGGTCTTGGCGTGGGCGGACAAGCTGGGCGTCAAGGCGCATGCGGTCTACATCCGACCGATGCGGCGCAAATGGGCGTCCTGTTCCACGACCGGCACGTTAAGCTTCAATGCTGATTTGGTTGGGATGGACACGGCGCTTGGCGACTATGTGATCGTGCATGAACTCCTGCACTTCTCGGTACCCAATCACGGCAAACTCTGGAAAAGCTTGATGCGAGCCCATCTTGGCGATTACGAAGCTTCCGAAGCGGCATTGAAACAGTGGGTTCCCGACAAGGCCTAGAAAGTTGCGGAGGAACACGAAAGGGCACCGTTGCTTGCAGGTGCGCAAGCGTCTGCTTGCCCGTGTTTCATGGGTGCGCCCATGCCACAAAAGCCCCCGTGCCATGCCCCCAAAAACCTTCGCGCCCTTCGTGTAAGAAACAACGTGGTTTGAGAAAGATGCCGAATCATGAGTGCCATTGCAGACGCAAAGCAGGAAGAAATCAAGAGGCGACTTCGTGAGATCGGGCGCACCGAGGGCGTTCGTATCCTCTACGCATGCGAATCGGGCAGCCGCGCGTGGGGCTTCCCCTCCGCCGACAGCGACTACGACGTGCGTTTCATCTACGCCCATCCGACCGAGTGGTATCTGTCGCTCGAGACCGGCCGCGACGTGATCGAGCGCCCGATTAACGATGATCTCGACATCAGCGGCTGGGACATCCGCAAGGCGCTCAATCTCTTCCGCCGTTCCAACCCGCCGCTATTGGAGTGGCTCCAGTCTCCCATCGTCTACATGCGCGCGCCGGGTTTCGTCGAGCGGATGCGGGAGCTGATGGTCACGCACTATGATCCCCGCGCCTGCATGCACCACTACCTGCAGATGGCGCGCGGAAACTGCCGCGAATTTCTCAAGGGCGAGCGCGTGAGAACCAAGAAATACTTCTACGTGCTACGCCCCGTCCTCGCCTGCCTCTGGCTCGAGCAGGGACGCGGCCCCGTGCCGACCCTCTTCCAAACACTGGTGGATACGCTTGTGCCTGAGGGTGAGCTGCGGGACACGATCAACGAGCTGGTGGAACGCAAGCGGAACGACCGTGAAGTGGCCGACGGCCCCCCGATCCCGGTCTTCAACGAATTTCTCGGTTCGCAGCTTTTACGCCTGACGCAGAGCACCCGGCAGCTCACAAAGGCGGGCACCAGGGATGTCGAAGAACTCGATGCCTTCTTCCGCGCCACCATCGGCTACAGGGAGTAAGGGCCGGAGCGAAGCGGTGGCGCAACCCCCGGCGGTTCGGTACAAGGCAAAGCAGGCATTCTTGCTCAACCGGCCAAGCGGGGTTATGGGCGTCGAGTGCGTGCCTTGTGCGTCCGCAACCGGAAGCGTGGACTCTTCTGTTTCGCCATCTCCACCTTCACCAGAAATACACGACTTCCCCACACACCTGCCGCCAGCCGATTCCCCGCGAAGGGAATTTGACATTTCTCCGCCCGTCCGGCTACTCTTTCCGCAGATGGTTCGTGGGAACAGACGGCGGATTGCGTCTGGCGACCCATCTGCTGCCCGACGAGGAGACTGGACGAAGGATGAATACCCGAATCAGGCTGGTCCACTGCGACACGCTAAGCTGCGAACCGATCTTGCGGAGGACGCCGGACGGCCACTTGCTGTGCGTCAGCCAATGTGGCGACCTCTACGAACCGGCCCCCGGAAACCGCGTTTATGCCTTCCGGAGCGAGGATCAGGGGGAGAGCTGGCATCGCGTCGGCTCCGTGTACCCCGAGACGGGCGAGGCGGTCTATGCTACCGAGGTGATGGTGCTCGATGGCGTGGCCAGCGCCTTCCTGCAGGTCCACAGCGGCCGTTTCCTCAACATGCGGTGTGTCGTCATGCAGAGCCGGGACGGCGGCCTGACCTGGACGGATGCCGGCGCGCCGCCGCACTTCCCGACCTTCTGCTTCATGCGCGGCATGCTGCCGTTGGGCAACGGCGAGATCCTCCTCGCGTGCCAGTACTTTCCCGTTTCGCAGGAGGAGAACGCCCGGCTGGTGATCGCCAGCCACAATATCGCGAACCCCGTTCACCAGAAGGGCGTCTGGGACGCCGCCGTCGATCACGTTGGCAACGACGTGATCATCAGCGCCGACCGCGGCAAGACCTTCGAGCGCTTCGCCGGGCCAAGGATTCCCATCAAAGGCACGACCGGACGAGGCTGGGCCTGGACCGAACCGACCCTCGCGCCGCTGGCGGACGGAAGGCTGGCCATGCTCTTGCGCGTGGACGGAAGCGGCCGCCTGTGGCGCAGCGAGTCGCCGGATCTCGGCCGGACCTGGACCGAGGCCGTGAAGACGGACATCCCCAATCCCGGCAACAAGCCGAAGCTGATCCCGATGCCGGACGGGCGTATCGCGCTGATCCACACGCCGAATGCCACCCCCGGCTTCACGAACCGCCACCCGCTTTCGCTCTGGATCAGCGACGACGGTCTTGCCTCCTTCACGGACAAGCGGGTGGTGACCGACTTCCCGGGCAACTACTGCTACCCGGACGGATTTTTCGAGGATGGACATATCCTGTTCACGATCGAGATCAACCGCCACGAGATTCTCTTTTTTGACTGCGAGGTGTGAACGAAGGCGCCAGGAATGAAAACAGAACCCATGCCATCGGCGTGTTCCACCCATGCATTCGCAGGCGACGCCGCTACCGGCCGTCCGGCCGCGTGGGCCCAGCCCGTCAAAATGGCAGGTGTCCCCAATCTGCACCAAGTCAATCCAAGCCTGTACCGCAGTGCCCAGCCCTCCGCCCTCGGCATGAAAAATCTCAAGGCGAACGGAATCGAAACGATCATGAATCTCCGCTCCTTTCATTCCGACAGGGACGAGATTGGCAGCACCGGACTCGGATACGAGCATATCTACATGAAAGCCTGGCATCCGGAACGGAAGGAGGCTGTCCGATTCCTCCAGATCGTCACCAATGAAAAGAGAACTCCCGTCCTCGTCCACTGTCAGCACGGTGCGGATCGCACCGGGGCGATGTGCGCCTTGTACCGCATCGCGGTCCAGGGCTGGACAAAAGAGGAAGCCATTCGCGAAATGATCGACGGCGGCTTTGGCTTCCATGCGATTTGGGACAACCTTCCCGACTGGATCGAGGCATTGGATATCGAGGCCATCAAGAAGGATGCGGGAATCGAGACAAGCGCAAAAACAAACTCCTGCAGGCGAAAGCCGAAAGACCGCGGCTGAGGCGTGACGTTCCGCATGCCCTGCAATCAGGTCGAGGCGCTGCGGGGATGACGGGTGGCATGCGAGAATCGGCGCACCTGTCAAGGACAAGGCTCCCAAACGGGCCAGGATGGCGCCCAGGGGCATTCCCTTTGCGAAGTCGCCCCAAAGCAACCGGGATCGAGCGGATTTTTCGGGATTGATTTTTGCTCGCAGGCAAAGTTTGCCACGTGTATACTTTGCGCTTTCAACCCGGTTCAACACCCATGATTATCCGATTCTACAGATTACGGTCCCTGTTTCACGGCGCGCTGCTGGCGGGCTGTGCCGCCCTGTTGTTGCCGGCCGCCGGGAGCCGGGCGGCACCGTCGGACGAGGCGGCGCTCTGGCGGCGGGCCGGAGATGTCCGCGGGCAGGAAAGGCGCGGAGCGGTGGTCCGGGAGTTGCGGGAGGCAGGACGGGCCCACCGCAGGCGGGCCGCCGCACGGGCGCGCCTGCTGAAGCTGCCCCTCCGCGAGGAGCTGCCCGATGGACGGGTGCGCGAGATCATAGGGTGGGAGGGCAGACGCCCGCTCTACTATACCACCCTCAATGCCAACGCCGCCATCAGCACCGGCGCCAACCTCCTGCGGGCGGAACCCTACCTGGCCGACGGCGCGGGCTGGACGGTCGGCATCTGGGATGGCGGCAGCGTCCGCACCACCCATCGCGAATTGACGGGCCGCGTCACTTCCATGGACGGCGCATCCCCGGACTATCACGCCACGCACGTCGGCGGGACCATCGCCGCCACCGGCGTGACCGCCACCGCACGCGGCATGGCCATCGCCGCGCACATCGACAGCTACGACTGGAACGACGACAGCAGCGAGATGTCCTCCCGCGGAGCGTCGTATGGCGGCGAACCGGGGAAAATCGCGCTCTCGAACCACAGCTATGGCTATATTTCGGGCTGGGATCGCACCGGCTCCCCCTCGCCGGCCTGGATCTGGTATGGCTCGGGCACCACGGCGGCGGGCTTCGAAGAGGAGTTCGGGAAGTACAATTCCTATGTCCGCAACATCGACTCGCGCGCCTACAGCCTGCCCTATTACCTGATCTTCTGGGCGGCAGGAAACGACCGCTCCGACAATCCCTCCGCCGGCGCCAAAGTGGCGCTCGACCCCAACGACCCCTACACGGTCGTCGCCTATGATCCGGCGCAGCATCCCGGCGGCGACGGCGCCTACCGCGGCGGCTACGAGAACATCGCCTTCGAAGCGCTGGGCAAGAACGTCGTGTCCATCGGCGCGGTCAAGGACGCCGTCACCGGCGGCGCGCGCGACCCCGCCAAGGCCGCCATGACCACCTTCTCGTGCTGGGGGCCGACGGACGACGGGCGCATCAAGCCGGACCTGGTCGCCAACGGCTACTCGCTCTATTCCAGCACCTCGTCGGGCGACGCCGCCTACGCCACCATGAGCGGCACCAGCATGGCCACGCCCAACGCCACCGGCACCGCCCTCCTGCTGCTGGATCTCCACGGCAGGCTCTTCCCGGGGCAGTACCTGCGGGCCAGCACGCTCAAGGGGCTGCTGATCCACACCGCCGACGACCTCGGCACGCCGGGGCCGGACTACGGCAACGGCTGGGGATTGATCAACGGCCTGGCCGCCGCCGACCTGCTGGCCGCCATGCAGGCCGACCCCGCCGTGCCGCGGATGATCGAGCAGCAGCTCACCACCCTCGTCACGACGCGCTCGCACCCCTTCACCTGGGACGGCGTCTCGCCCATCCGCGTCACGCTCTGCTGGACCGATCCCGCAGGCGTCGCGACAACGGCGGCCGACTCCCGCACCCCGCGGCTGGTGAACAACCTCGACCTGCGCGTCACCGGGCCGTCGGGCTCGGTACACCTCCCCTGGGTCATGCCCTTCGTCGGCACGTGGACCCCGGAGTCGATGTCGGAACCCGCCACGACCGGCACCAACGACACCGACAATGTCGAGCAGGTGTACATCGCCGACCCGCCCGTGCCCGGGGAATATCAGGCGGTCGTATCCTTCAGCGGCCTGCTGTCCAACAGCCCGCAGCACTACTCGCTGCTGGTTTCCGGCGCCACGAGGAGTCCGCCGGATCCGCAAACGCTCTCGCCCGACTGCGCCGAGACCGGCGGCCAGAGCGAGCTGGCCATCACCGGCGAAGATTTCGCCGAAGGCGCCACGGCCGTCTTCTACCGCGACGGCCAGCCGGAGGTGGCGGCGACGGTTTCCAACGTCACGCCCACCGCCATCGCCTGCACGCTCGACACCACGGCGATGGTGCCGGGAGCCTGGAGCCTGCGCGTGACCAATCCCGACGGCAAGACCGGCACGCTCGCGGGCGCCTTGGCCGTGGTCGCCACGCTGCACGGCCAATCCTTCGACGCCGGCGCACCGGGATGGAGCGCCACGCGCACCACCGGCACCGGTTCTCCCGGATGGATCCTGACGACGGCCCAAAGCCACTCGCCGTCGAACGCCTACTTCTGCCCGGGGCCGGCGCAAAGAGTGACGGACAACCTCATTTCCGAACCCTTCGCCCTCTCCGCCACGGCCCAGCGGCTGCGCCTGCATTTCTGGCACACCTACGACATGGAGACGTGCGACGGCGGCCTGCTCGAGGTCTCGCCGGACGACGGTGCCACCTGGTACGAAATCGGAGCCGCAGGCTCCGGCGCCTCCTTTGTGCAGGGCGGCTACACCACCACGATCGCGCGACGGTTTTTCACATCCAACCGATACGCCGAACTCTACGGCAAACCGGCCTGGACCGGCAGCGGCGGCAGCCAGTTCGCGGAGGTCGTCGTGGCGCTGGACACGGCGGTCTACGGCGGAGCCACGCTGCGCGCGCGCTGGCGGTTGAGCACGGACAACAGCACGGCCAGCCCAGGCTGGCATGTCGACAGCGTGCGGATCGCCGGCTACGACACGGCCAATGCCGCGCCGATCATCGTCGCGCAGGCTGCGGCCGATCCGACGAACGTGACCGGTACCGCCACATCGCTGAGCGTATCGGCCATCGACGATGGCGGCAGCGCGGCACTGGCCTACACCTGGTCGGCCGACGCGCCGCCGGAGCATCCGGTCGCCTTCGCGGCCAACGGCACCAACACCGCCCGCCAGACCACCGCGACCTTCTCCGCCCCCGGCAGCTATCCGTTCCTGGTGACCGTGATGGACGCCGAAGGGCTCGCCGCCACCAGCGGCGTGGCCGTGACCGTACAGCCGACGCCGTCCTCGATCGGGGTGGCACCCGCCGCGGCCGAGGTGGAAAGCGATCGGCAGCAGTTGTTCGCGGCCGAGGCCCGCGACCAGTTCGGCGGGCTCCTCGTGCCGCAGCCTGCGTTCGCATGGAGCGTGGAGGGCGGGGGTTCGATTGACACCAACGGGCTCTTCACGGCCAACACGGCGACCGGCGGTCCCTACACGGTGACGGCCTCCGCGCTGGGCCTGCAAGGCCATGCGAGTGTCACCGTGGTGGCCCCGCCGCCCGTCTACTGGGCGCTGGGCGTCGAGGCTTCGCCGTCCGAAGGCGGCACGGCGAGCGGCAGCGGGATCTATCTCGAAGGCACCCGCGCGCCCCTCGCGGCTGCGCCGGCGGAGGGATGGCTCTTCCGCTACTGGAGCGGCAGCGGCATCGCCGACACCAACGCGGCGACGACCACGGTGCTGATGGACGCGGACAAGCTCGCGACGGCTCATTTCGAGCCCATCCCGCCGCCACCGTCCAATGCCACGATCCTCATGCTGAAGTAGGGGAGACCGCCGGGGCGGCGGGGTGGACGCGAATGCGGGAAATCCGACGGCAATCCACCCAAGCGGAGCCTTGTGCCCACGCGGACGGAATGGTACATTGGCGCACGAATGACTGGACTCTTACAGATTGCCGGCGGGTTGGCCCTCTTCATGTTTGGCATCCGGCTGCTCAGCTCCGGCATGGAGAAACTGGCAGGCGAAAACATCCAGCGCTGGCTGGGCAAGGTCGTCGATGGCCGCTTTCGGAGCGCCGTCTTCGGCACCGTGGCCACCGCCTTCCTGCAGAGCAGCGGCCTGCTGATGGTGACGATGATCGGCCTGATCAACGCCAACCTGATGACGGTGCAGCAGTCCATCGGCATCATGCTGGGGCAGGAGATCGGAACCACCGTCACGGCGCAGATCGTGGTCTTCGACATCGGCGCCTTCCGCCTGCTGCTGGTGATTTTCGGCTTTGCCTTCCTGGAGTACTTCGACAACCGCGACTGGAAAAAGTACGGCGAGATCATGATGGGCCTGGGCCTGATCTTCGTAGGCATGACCTACATGAAGAACTCCCTGGACGACCTCCTGAAGATTCCGTATTTCAAGGAGCTGCTCGTCACGATGGGACAGCGCCCGCTGATCGGAATCCTGGCCGGCATCGTCGTCACCGCCGTAACCCAGAGCAGCACCGCGGTCACCAGCATGGCCGTGGCGATGGGCATGAACGACGCCATCACGCTGCAAGGCGCGATCGGCATCATCCTCGGCGCCAACATCGGCTCGTGCATCACCGGCCTGGTCGCCTCCTTCGGCCAGTCCGACACGGCCCGCCAGGCCTCGATCGCGCAGATCCTGATCAACGTCTTCGGCGTGCTCCTCTTCATGCCCTTCATCGGACAGTACAGCAACCTGGTCGCCGCGACCGCAGACAACCTCCCGCGCCAGATCGCCAATGCGCACACCATCTTCAACGTGGCGGTCAGCCTCGTGCTGATGCCCTTCATACGCCAGATTGCCATCGTCTCGGAGTGGCTGACGCCCAAGTCGCGCAAGGAAGAGAAGCCCAAGGCCGCGATCTACATCGACGAAAACCAGTTCAGCGTGCCCTCGGTGGCCCTCCGCGAAGCCGCGCGCGAGCTGGTCCGGGTAGGACACATCACGGCCGAGATGGTCTTGGACGCGGGCCGTGCGCTGATCGACCTGGATCCGGAGCGGATCCGGCACGTCATCTCGCGCGAGGAGGAACAGGTCGACCGGATCGACAAGGAACTGACGCGATTCATCAACCAGCTGATGAACCGCGATCTGGCCCGTGCGCAGCAGCAGCGCTGCTTCCAGATCAAGAGCCTGCTGGTCGACATCGAACGCATCGGCGACATGGCCGAGGATATCGCGGGCTTCGCCCAGGAGCGGATCGACAACAACGTCCCCTTCACGCCGGCGGCCGTCGCGGACCTACAGATGTTGTGCCGGCATGCGCACGAGACCTATGTGCTGGCCATCGAGTGCTTCGCGGAGTCCGACGCCGAAAAGGCCCAGCACGTCTGCCAGCTCGAGAGCGAGTTCGACCGGCTCTACGAACGCACCCGGCAGGCCCACATCCGCCGTCTGGAAGCCGGCGGTTGCCAGGCGCAGGCGGACGTGATCTTCACCGAAGCCCTGCGAATCCTGGAACGCATCAGCGACCATGCCGACAACCTGGCCGTCAGCGTATCCCGGGCTCATGCAGAGCGGCAGGCGGACAAGTTCTCCATCCGCCGCCGGACTCCGGCCCCGGCGTGACCGGCGCCAAAGCAGTCCGCAGCCTACCGGGTTACGGAGCCGGTACCCCATCCTTCCCGCCCAGGTCATCCACCAGCGTCATCTTCTGGATTCGCCTTCGCTCCATTTCCTGATCATCCGGCTCGTTGATCCCAACACCCGCGGTTTCTGTAACGAGGCCATTCGTCTCCACCAAACTGCCGTTCATCATGGTTACTCACCAATCGGCACAACCATCCCATTCCCCGCTCCCGCTGTGATAGCTCGATACGCCACTGCAGAGAGGAAAGCGCGGGGAATCGCACCAGCCAAACGCGTAGCCATTCGTCCGCTTGACGTAGAAAGAGCCATCCCTGAGGTAAACGGACAGCGAGCGGCGATCTTCCGGAAGCATGGATTCAATCCCGTCCGGATAGTCGCCGTGTTCCCTCTTGTAGGCGTCGAGCTTGGGAATGAGCGCCTCGCAAAACTCCCTGGCCATGCGGTTCTGCTCGCGCTTCAAATGGCCTGCCCGCGACACCCCGAGCAGACTGGCCAGAAGAAACAGGCTGACACCCGTACAGATACCGGGCAACAGGCGCCATCTCCCGCAAGAGACCGCGAGCGACACTGCCGCGACGAGGAGAAGCGGCCCCGAAAGATACCGCGCCCCATACAGGGCCATTTCACCATACGGCATCACGCCGACCGCGAGCGACGGGCCGATCACGGCCCACACTCCACCGGCAACCAGCCCCACGATAACTGGCACTACAAGCCGCTTCATTTCACTGGCACTCCATAAGCGATGCCGGAACCACCCGGCATGTTGTCACCTGGCAACCATTCTACTATGCAAGGACACGCGTTGCAAGCAACCGGCCAGCGACAGCGGCAGGCCGTGTCGGTCGAATCGTCCTCGTCCTCGAATTAATCGAGATGATCGAATCTGTCGAATCACTCGATTCTATCGATTCCATCGAAGCCCCATTCGAATCCCGCTCCCTCCGCCATAAATTCCGGGAATTGCGCAAGTATTGACCAGCATGCTCAAATAGGATACAACATGCGGCGGCAAAGTTGAGGAGTTTGTATCATGGAAGCGCTTATACTGACGGGCTGGGGCTGGAAGGAATACCCCGTGGCGGCCGCCGTTGTTCTCAAGGGCATGGGCGGCATTGCCGAGGTCATGGGTATGAGCCGGCGTAGGCTCCCCGAGTTTCTCGAATCATACGGGGGCAGGGCGAGGCGGATCGTGCTGGTTGGCATCAGCCTGAGCGGCGATGAGCCGCGCCTCGCGCAGGCGCTCAAGGCGCTCGGGAAGCGTGGCGTCGGGGTGACGTGGATCAGCGCCATTGATTTCACACCCGCACAGGCGGACACCATAGCACCGCATCTGGAAGCGTTCCTTTGCCTTGACGGATCGCTGCTCGAAGCCGCGGGGCGTTTCTGCGGCGTTGACGCGGCGGTGTACGCCCCCTATGCCGAAGAGGGCAAGCGAACCACACCGGATGTCCGCGCATGGCACGAGCTGGTTGATGCCGCCATGTACGCCTATCGCAACTACCAGGACGAGGAATCCTACCCGAAGGCCATCCGCTATCTCGCCGCGGGCGTCGCCGAGAAGGCATGGGATGACGACGCGAAGCGCGTGGTTGCGCACTACCGCCGCTACGGCGGACGCGAGCTGGTCGGGAAGAGCGCGGCGATGCGGACACTACAGGAACGGATCAACCGCATTGCCACATTCCCTGATGCGCGGGTGCTGATCCTCGGCGAGAGCGGAACCGGCAAGGAGACGGTCGCACTGCAGATCCACAACAAGTCCGCGCGGCAAAACGAGCCGTTCTATGCCTTCAACTGCGCCAGCGTGACGCCCGAACTGCTGGAGAGCCGGTTCTTCGGACACGAGCGCGGCGCGTTCACGGGAGCGGACAAGCGGAAAGCGGGGCTTTTCGAGCTGGCGAACGGCGGCACGCTGTTCCTGGACGAAATCGGCGAGCTTCCGCTGGAGGCGCAGGGCCTTCTGCTGCGCGTCCTCGATGGCGGGCGTTTCCTGCGCATGGGCGGGAGCGAGGAGATCGCCGTCGATGTCCGGCTCGTCACGGCCACGAACCGCAATCTTCCGCAGCGTGTCCGCGAGGGCCGGTTCCGCGGGGATCTCTTCATGCGGCTCAACGTCGTCCAGATCCGCATTCCCCCGCTGCGCGAGCACAAGGACGACATCTGGGACATTGCCGACGGCTGGTGGCTCCAGCATCACAAGCGGCACCTTGCCGAGGAGCAGATTGCCGCGCTGATGGAATACGACTATCCCGGCAACGTGCGCGAGCTGCTGAACCTGCTCGAGCGCGCCACCGTTCTCGGCGAAACCGATTTCACCGCGCTCGTGAACGAGCACAGGGAGATGAACGCCGGACTCGCGGACAACGCCTCCAGCGAACTCGCGTCCGCGCCCGACGAGCTCGATGCGGCGATCCGCCTCCACGTCCGGCGCGTGTTCGACAAGTTCGGCCAGAACACCTCCAAGACCGCCGCCGCGCTCAAGGTGTCGCGGAACACGGTGAGGAAGTATCTATAAGGAAGCATGGCACGAATAATGCCCTTAATGAAAGGATGAATCCGCCGTCAACGCTTCTGGAAAGGAATGAGTGATGAGTGCGCTTTGCAAGTACTGTGGACAGAAATACAATGACGCGAGAACGCTGCTGGGCAACTCGTGCAGCCGACATCCGGATGGGCGTGGCAGGCACGCCCTGTTCGAGGGCGACACGGAAGGCCCGTTCTACTGCGTCCACTGCGGACAGAAGTACGGCGATCTGCGGTCGCTTGTCTCGAACTCGTGCACCAGGAACCCGGACGGCCGCTACCACGAGCCGTACGACGGGGATGTCGCGGGCGATTTCACGTGCAAGTACTGCGGCCGCACCTATCGCGACATCAGGAACATGGTCGCGAACTTCTGCCCCAAGAACCCGGTTCGCGGCGGGCGCCACTCCCCGGCGCGGTGAGTTGTAATGTCAACCGAGTGCCTGCTAAAGAGGGTGAAGAGCATGGAAAGTGATCGTCCAATCAAGAGTTTCTTTGTCAATCTCGCGTCTCGGTTGAGCGATGAGAACGACTTGTCGGATTTCGTGTGGGCATTGTGCCAGGCAAACGAGGGATTCAAGCAGTTCGTTCTCGATTTCTTCTTTCGGGATGAGCAGGGCGGGAAACTGAAGGCATCCGAATATCGCGTTGACCGCGAGGTGTCGCTGGCCGGCGGCAGGCCTGATTTTGTGATCACGGGAACGGATGATAAGAAGAACCGGTATTTTATCGAGATCAAGAAATGGGATCGTAATCATCACTTCAAGCAATACTTGAAGGAATTGGAAAAGGACGGCCATGATATCCGACGGCTCGGCTATATTACGCAGTATGTGCTTGATCCGTCCAGTCTTGCAAACGGGGACAGGAACGTTGCACGGAATGGAGACAAGTGGGCTTGCCCGGTTAAAACATGGGGCCAGTTTCAGGAGGAATTGAAGCGTTGCATGGATAGTCCGGAGTCGTATCCCTGGGCGGCAGGAAGCGATGTGGCGGGGCTCTATTGGTTTGCCCGGGCCACATGCCCCAATTATGACGCCGTAACGGAATTTACGCTTGATATCAACCGCATCAAACGTATTCAGGCATTTGCCAAGGCCTTGGATTGGGTCGTAAAGCAGGAAGTCAATGTCGCTGTCAGCGGGCTGGACAAGAGTGTTCAGTTGAAAGGTTATTACGGCAAGCGTGATTATGAGCATTCGCTTCGTTACATCGGACGCTATTTTAAAGCTTCAGGGCTATATGAGGACCCAGTCTGGGGCTGGCTTGGCGTGTATTTCAGCAAAGATGATATCAGCGAAGACGATGCAACGTCGGGGCTGACTCTTGAGTTTGAGAATGCTCAATGGTGGGGGGCGCCGGTTTTCGACCATCTTAAGTCGAAGAAGTCCGTACTTGATTATTGCGAACCTCTTGAACTGGATGACACCATAGAGGTGATGCAGGAGCGGATTCGTGCGTCCTTGTCAAGGATGCTTGCGAAGTGCCGGAAATCGGAACCGGTCAATAAGGCAAAGTGGGAGTCGCCTGACGAATTTATGGACGCAAGGCGAATCATGCTGTTCCTTGATCAGAATGTGCTGGTGAACAAGGATGATCTACCTATTGTGTTCAGCTCCGGCTCTGTGCCTGGCGATGAATTTTCCTCGTCGGGCTGGATTGGAAGATATAGTTATGTGTCCTTGGAAGGTGGCGCTCCGCAATTGATTTGGGTTGGGGTTCGATACGATGGCGTGAAGTTGACTGATCGTTCGACTCAAAGAAAGGTTACCGCAGACGGCAGCCAAGTGTTTTTGGATATTGACGGCAAACAATATGTTCTATACAAATCGACGGAGTGGAATGCAGAGGAAATTAGGAGACGTATCCACGAAGAGCTATCAAGCCGCGCTTGAACCGCCTAAATCCCTTGAAACCGAACAGCACGGGAAATGCAATTGAACCCGCTGCCCAACGGAAACTCCTGCAAAACGCCTCGACCGTGATGGGTGATGGTCGGAATTTGAGCAGGTGGTAGACTTCTGAACAGCAAGCGCTGGAAAATGCCGGATCGGGTGAAGGTGTAAGTGCGAAGCACCCACTTAAACCACCCGCTTAAACCCACTCGTAAACGGCACACTTAAACCACCCGCTTACTCCAATTTTCGCGCTTTTCGCGTATTTCGCGGTTCCCCTTTCCCGCAGCACCATCTAAAGCATTCGCGTGCATTGGCGTCCATTCGCGGTTCCCATACCCGTGGCACGCCTTCTGCTAAATACTGGTGTATGAACAGTGAATGGGCGGAGCCCCTCGGGCTCGACAATCCGAAGCACCAGCTCGCGGCGGTTCCCGTGGCGAATGCCGGGGCGGTCATGGAGCCGTGCGCGGGACGCAAGGCGGACCTCCGCGACGGGATGCGGATGAGGATGCGAACCGCGATCGCGTTCGGTTCCGATGGCGGCACTGGCGGGGAGGAGCTGTAGGATGGCGGCAGCGCAAGACGAACTGCGCGAGATGGTCCTCGCCGGAGCCAGGTCACGCTGGGGCTGGCTGACCGAGGACATCCGGACGCGGCTGGACTATGAGCTCGGAACTGTGGCGGAGTGCGGACAGGTGGACTACATCCTCATGGCCGCACGGCTTGCAGCCGCCATCCGGGCGGGCGGCGGACGCATCAGCCCCGGACGCGGCGCTTGCGCAGCCTCGGCGGTGCTCTATGCGCTCGGCATCACCAATGTCGATCCTACGAAGTACGATCTCCCTTTTGAGCACTTCATGTTGCCCGAGCGCGAAAGGCAGCGGCCTGTGCTTATCGACACGGACGCCAGGGGGAACGTGGCGGCACGCGCATTCCTCACCGATGCGTATGGTGGTTACGAGGAACTGCCGCTTGACAAAGGCGCACCGCAGTTTCTCAGCGTGAACGGATGGGAAATCTGTGTCACGCTCAATCCAGGCGTGAACCGTCTCTCGGACATGTTAGAACTCATCCGCGAGACCACGGGGGAGGTCGTTGACACCGATCGTCTTCCCCTGGACGACAGAGCAACACTCGAGGCTTTCCGGCGTGGCGAGCTTGTCGGGATTCCACGTTACGATCATCCGGCCATCCAGAAGTCCCTCTCCTCGCTTCCGGACATGACGTTCGGCGAGCTGGTGAATCTCGGCACCCTTTCCTTTTCGTGGCTTTGCGAGCAGCGCGACGCCTACATCGCCCGCCGCCTCGGCCGGGCCAAGGCGCCTGTCGTGCATCCGCTGCTGGACGGCATCCTCGATGAGACGTGTGGCCTGGTCGTTTATGTCGAGCAGATACTGCTCATCCTGCGCCGGCTCGCCGGTTTCACGCGGGGCGAGGCCTACCAGTGCCAGCGTGCCATCGGGAAGCGGAAGCGCGAGACAATGGAGCAGTTCGCGCAGAAGTTCGTTTCCGGGTGCATGAACAATCCGGCTTTCCGCATTGGCGAATGTGCCGACGAGGAACAGGCGACCGGCGTTGCCGAGGCCCTCTGGAACGACATCGAGCAGAATGGGTGGCGCGCATTCATTAAGGGCCATGTCGTGGCTGCCGCCCGCCTGGCGTATGAACTGGGGTATCTGCAATGCCATTATCGTTCCGAGTGGATCTATCTCGACGGAAAGGAAGTGCGTCCTGAACCACGGCGCTCGGTCGCAAGTGAGATGGTGGAGCTCTATCACATCTCCAACGCTCTCGATAGCGGATGCCGCGTGACGCTCCTCATGCGCCATGCCGAGCGTCCGCCTCTCGGGCCGGGGGACACGACGTCCGGCGAACGGTTGCCGCTTACGATGGACGGCATCGGGCAGGCGCGGGACTTCGGCGCGTTCCTGTCGGGCCGGGTTTCTCCCGCGGGGGTTCGGATATTCGCTGGGAACACGCTACGCGCGATCCAGACCGCCGAGGTGATCAGGGACGCCCTTGAGGACGGTTCCGGGACGAGGGCGCGCGACATCGGGCTTGTTCCGGAACTCGGCAGTGATTCGCCGTTCTTCGGGGAGCGCGACGAGCGGATGGCGCTGATTGCCGGGGGACGGTACCTGGAGCGGCTGAACGACTACTTTGGCACGGGGATCCAGCAGGGCTACCGTCCGCTGGCGGCCGCAACGGATGCGATGGAGCGCGCCCTGGAGAGGCTGGAGGGGCGGCACAAGGAGGTCGTGGTCGCCATCACCCACGACATCAACGTGGCGGCATTCCTCGCCGGACGCGGCGTTGTCGCCGCCTTCGACGAGGAGACGTGGCCGCACTACGGCGATGCGGCGGTGATCATCCGCAAAGACGAGGGCGAAATCGAATACGGCTACTACCGCCGTGATTACACACCGGACGACGAAGTTGATTAGTATGGAGACAACGATGGACTGTTGCTGGAACATGATCCGTTCAAACCTTGTGGAAGCATGGGGTGAGCTTAATGATCTCCGCCGACGTCTCCGTTATTGCGAGACGGGAGAGCTTCCCGACCCCCCGGAATACGGGGCGTGGCTTGAGAGGCAATGGCGGAAAACGACAGAGCACAGCCTCCTCTTTGGCAAAATGGAACACGCCTATCATCATCTCAACTTCGGCTGGAACTGTCGCAGGTTTCCCGAAAAGCGGGTCATTGCGTGTGCAAGACGGGATTATGTGGAATGGCAGATATTCCCGAGGGACTGGCCTGAACTCTGGCCGTCCGCGGGCAGATACACAGGGATGCCGGGAAAGGTGGGGGACGGCAAGGTGTGCTACCCCACAATGCGCATACCGCTGGACGAGGTCTCCATGACGCTCGACGACGTGATCAACGATATGGACGCCACATTCCCCGAGTGCGCCGAGGCGCGTACCGGTCCTGGGAAGATCCGTAGAGGGCGTCCGCCAATGGACGAGGAAGGACTCGGTGTCCAGATGCGGCATATCTATATTTACATGAACTATGCGTGGAATTCTAGGCATTCCCGAAAGCTGACCTTGCCCGGAAAGGACGCTGAATCGGCGGCGACCATGAAGCGAAATTGGCAGTTCCCACGTGAGTTCAAGGATTTCTGGCCGAAGAAACAGGATTACGAACCCGGCCACAAATAGCGCTGCGCACGGAGATTCAGGCATTGGGAGCTGGAATTTAGAGTTGGGAAAGGGGCACGGACATTCCTGTCCGTGTCACGGGTTGGAAAACCCGTGCCCCTGTTTTGCAGCATGAATCGTGGCCGAGTTAGTAACAGGAATAAGACAGAGGAGACAATGAACAACATGCACAGAACAACAATGCGTATTCGCCCCATTTTAATGGTGTCCATGGCGCTTGCCGCGGTGGCAGTGGGGTGCAACTCGGGCAGGCAGGAAGAACCGGAAGCCCGCTATTCAGATGAATTGAGTTCGTACATCGAATTTTGCCGCTCGATGGCGCTGGAGTCCGATGAAAAGGATGTTTCGCCCATGTGGGAGCAGCAGTCAGGTGGAGCATTCCAGGAGTTTACAAAGACGTTCAAGATTATCTACGGCGATGCGGACTACCTGAGCTTCTACGCAACGGAGGCATCCTATACGGGCGGAGCGCATGGCCTGACTGAGATTACCGTCGGCACGATTTGCCGGAAGACCGGCAAGCTGCTGACGCTTGATGATGTTTTCCCCGTTGCGGAACGTGCGGCGTTGACGCGACAGCTTCATCAACTCGTTGCCGAGGCGATCGGCGAGGAGAACATCCTCTATGACGTCCAGCCCCGTGAGAATTTCTATCGGGCTGCGGACGGCTGGCATTTCGTCTACAATCCCTACGAGATCGCCGCCTACGCCCAGGGCGTGATCGATGTGGTGGTGAAGCGGGAGACACCGGGAGCCGCAGGAAAGTGAAAGGCCGCACGAGACAGTCTCAGCCACGGCACTACGATTCCGGGCAAGGTGCTGGCACAGCCCCTTGCCCCTGCGGGGCACCCGTTCGGCAGCATCGCGGCTGGCGTGACCGGCAAGCTGCGGGGTATTATCCGTGCCTCGTGCATCGGTTGCGGACATCCATTGCCGACGAAGACATGCGAGAATGCTGCATACGGGGCATTTTGCCAAGAGTCTCGCAATACGTTGCGCTGCAACAATCTGCAATAATCTACAGACAAAATCTTTTGGGGTGGACAAACGCCCCTGAAAGTACGACAACCCCTTGTCGCCAACCGACATGGTCGTGGCTTATCTGAAAGAGAAAGGCGTTGAGATTGACAGAGCGGCGTTCGACAAGAAGGTCGAGGACGTGCGCAGGGGCACTGACAAGGGCAAGAAGGTTAAATAGGTGCGGCAGCACCCGATGGCGCACATAAGCGGTTCGGGCTAGGCTGCCGAACCGGCTGGGCGCCAGCGGTTCCAGAGGGTTTGTTGGAGGGTCGGACAAGTCAGACCTGTCGGACTCGTCGGACTCGTCAGACCGAACACACCAGCGCCAACGGCGCGCCCCATCCCAGCCTAGGTGAAGCCCTAGGAAACCAACGACAAAGGGAAACAAGGGCTGAAGGCCCGGCCTATCATCCGGCAGACAACCTTTCTTCCCCGAACCATATCATGTCGGCCATAACGCTTCGCCTGCGTGCATGGCCAAGCCGATCTGCTCGCTATGCCCCCGTCGGCCATTGTACCACAGGCGCCACAGGGATTGTTCCCTATCGTAGATCGCGTATGGCTTGTAGCACGCGTCGGCATCCCAGCCGTCCCGGCCCGGGGAGATAACCGGGTTGTCCGGATGGCGTTCCCAGTCATGTATTCCGTCGCGGGAACGCGCCAGCCCGATCCGGGCATGGTGGACATCGCGGAATCCGATGTAGAACATGATGTGCCGGTCGTCCTGTTGGATGACCTGGCACGCCGTGACCTTGTATTTCTCCCAGCCGCAGGCAGGATCACCCGTGAATATGGGGTTGGCCGGCCATTGGGTCCAGCGGATCCCATCCGGGCTTGTGGCGTAGCCGATGGCGTCCGGCTCATACTGTTCACCACCGGAATACCACATCCTGTACTGCTTCTCCCGCTCGTCCCACAGCACGTGGGGACACATTACCGCCGCCTTTTCCCACGGGAGTTCCGGGGAGAGAACGGGTTCCTCCACGACAGGCTTCCACGTCAATCCGTCAGGGCTGAACGCATAACCGATATACGACCGATCGCGTGTCTGCCCCGTGAACCACATGTGATAGCCCGTATCATCCTTCAGCACACAGGGGCGATTGACGTCATCCCGCCAGCCACTCCGGCTGTCCGGCTCCAGAGCGATCCGCGGTTCGCTCCAGCGCACGCCGTCGCGGCTCTCGCTCAGGGCGATGCTCTTCCGGGGACGCCATGAGAACCACATCTTAAACAGACCGCCCTCCTCCAGCACGCAGACATCGAAGCACGTGCCCAGACTCCCGCCCAGGACGGGATTGCTCTCGGATTTTTGCCATCCGGCGCTAGTCATATGGAAACACCCTCCTGCCGGGCAACATTCCGGATATGGGCTGCCGCCGCACGGTACTCGGTCTCGTTCGGAAGGTGCTCGAGCATCAGCGGCACCTCGGCATCGAGCCGGGCCAGGCATCTCAAGAAGACCGGGAAGTCAAAACCCCCTTGTCCCGGCGGAACTTCGTCGAGGTGCACCGTCAGGTTGTCGCGGAGCACGATGTCCTTGGCATGGCAGGACCGGATATGCTCGCCCAGTTTGGCAAAGCACTCCTCGATCAGGCGTCCGTTGGCAAAATAGCGTTGGGGGCTGCACACCAGGTTGACCGGGTCGAGGTGGACGGCGAAGGCCTTGCGGTCGATGGCCTTGATCAGGCGGAGGTAGGCGTCCGGCGAGTCCGGATACATCCACGGCATGGTCTCCAGCGTGTAGAAAGAGCGCGTGGGCTTCACCGAGTCGATGATGTCGCGGACGGAGGCAACGATCCGGTCGAACGTCTCGTCGGTGAGGTCGGCGGCATGGGGTCCGTCCCATTTCAGGCCGCGCGAACCCGCGATGTTCACGCAGCAGCGGGCGCCGATCCTGTCGGCCAGTTCCAGCGACGCCTTGCACTTCGCCAGCGCTTCCGCGGCCGTTGCCGCATCGGCGCAGAGCGGGTTGCTCCAGGCGCCCACCTCCGCGATGACGATGTCGGCCGCGCGCGCGGCCGCCGCGTAGGCCCGGATGGCGTTGACGTCCGCATCCGGCTCCAGCGGACAGTACGCCGCCCGATACCCTGCGCCGACGACGGCTGCCGCCCACTCTTCCGGGGCAGAGGTCCTGGCGAAGATCGGTCCACCTAGTCTCATGTCGTTCTCCTCTTCGATTTCTTGCGCAGAAACGTCGCCCGCATCATAGCACCTTTTGCCAACCGGATACATTGCGTCGTTTCCCGCTCGTCGTGCGGCGGTTCCCCCTGGGGCCGGCAGGGTCCGACAATTCGTATTTGACACGGTGTGGTTTTCGCGCAATCTTCGCATGCATGCGACAGCTCCGCTTGAAATCGGGCGGCCTGCGCGTTGCAACGATCATCCCTCATGAGGAAGAAGCTTTCCACCATCCTTTCCAAGCGGCCTGCCCTTGGCTCGGTTGTCGCATGTGCCGCGGGATGTGCCATGGCCCAAGCGTCCGTGTCCCCTTGCCTGGTCCTGGCGGGCCTGGTCCTTTTCATCGCCATGGTCTGGATCGGGATGCGACGGAACCGATCCGATCGAAGGCTTGGCCTGCATCTCTCGTGGATGGCCGGGGTGTTCCTGGCCTATTTCCTGTGGGGACACCTTTTCTCGATCCGGCGGAACGTGGCGATGGAGGGCCTCTTCCCGCAGGATGGGCCGCACGCCACACGGATCGAGCTGACAGGCGTCGTGGGTTCCGACATCGAGTTCCAGCCGCTGAAAAACGGCGGGCTTCGGTGTTCCTTCCTGCTGTCCGAGATCCGGCCGGCGGACGGACTTGCCGAGAACGAGGCGGCCCCCATCCGCAACCTCGCGCGTCGTGGCGCCCCTTCCCTTCGCGTGGTCTGGTTCGGCCATCGACCCGGCAAGACGGAGGTGCGCCCCATCCCGCAAGCGGGGGATCGCTGGCAATTCCGCGGGAAAATCAACCTTGTGGGCAAGATCCCTGCGCGCCAGACCATCAAACTCACCTCCCGAAGAGAGGATTCGCGCCTCTTGGCACGGGCGGCCCACGGGAATTGGCGGTCGGTGGTCGCGGCGATGCGGGCGGAGAGCTCGCGACGCCTCTCCCTGGGGATGGAGGGGCGGAAATGGCGCGATGCCTCCGCGATGATCCAGGCCATCCTGCTTGGCTATCGCCACGACATCCCGTATCGCTTGAACCAGGTCTTCCGTGATTCCGGAACGATGCACGTCTTCGCGATTTCCGGGATGCACGTGATGATCGTGGCCGGTTTCCTGACAACCCTGCTGGGATGGATCGGCCTTCCGCGCACCCGCTGGTTCCTCGTGGTGTGCCCTGCGCTTGTGGTCTACACCGCGATCACGGGGGCGCAACCCAGCGCCTTGCGGGCGTGCCTGATGACCTGCCTGTATTTGATCGCGCCCTTGTTCGGACGTCGCCCCGACGGCGCCAGCGCCCTGTCCATCGCCGCGCTGGTGCTGCTTGCCTGGAATCCCGGCCAAATCTCCAACGCCGGCTTCCTGCTGTCCTTCACGGTCGTCGCGGGCCTGATTGCCCTGGCCACGCCCCTGACACGCCTCTTCCGTCGCCTCCCCTTCGCCGAACGGCTCGCCGAAAACGACCGCCTTCTCTGGAGGCAAGGGGGAGACGTCCCCGCTTTCGCGCGCTGGCGGGCAAGACTGCTCCACGGCAGCTACGACTACGTCGCCAATTTGCTCGCGGTCTCCATCGTGGCGTGGGTTACGTCCGCACCGCTTACAGCCTGGTACTTCCAGCGCCTCACGCCCGTGGCCATCCTCGCGAACCTCGCGATCGTCCCCCTTGCCATGGTGGTGGTGGTGGGAGGGTGCTCGAGCCTGGTTGCCGCGAGCATCGCGACCCCGCTCGCCATGGTTGTCAACCGGATTCCGGCCTTGGCGGCGGAACTCATGGCGCAAGTGGCCCACGCGTCGTCGTCCATCTCCTGGCTCGTGTGCAAAGTGCCCAAACCGCCCGAATGGATGGTGGGAGCATGGTATTTCCTCCTTGTCCTGGCGGCATGGCACATCCGGACGCGCAACCCTGCCGACGAACGTTCGCTTCCCTATTGACGCTTGTCCACGTATACTCGTCTCATGCCCATCGCGATGGGCACGATACCCCACATCGCAACGACGAAAGAAGGATTCCACATGAAACAAGGCTGGCGCTGGTACGGGACAAGCGACCCCATCTCCCTCAAAGAAATCCGCCAGGCGGGCGTGACGGACATCGTCGCGGCCCTCTACGAGCGCAAATGCGGCGAGGTGTGGCCGGTGAAGGAAATCCAGGCCCGCCAGCTGGATGTCGCGAAGGCCGGCATGGCGTGGACGGTTGTCGAGTCCCTGCCCGTCCATGAATCGATCAAGACCCGGACGGGCGATTTCCGGAAGTACATCGCCAACTACAAGAAATCCCTCCAAAACCTCGCGGCGTGCGGCATCAAGGTTGTGTGCTACAACTTCATGCCCGTGCTCGACTGGACGCGCTCGAACCTCGCGAAAGAGCTTCCCGACGGCTCGACGGTCCTCCAATACGACGACGTCGAAGTCGCGGCCTTCGACCTCTTCATGCTGCGCCGCCCAGGCGCCGCGAAAGACTACGGGAAAGAGGTCCGCGAAAAGGCGAAGGCCCTCTTCGGGACGATGTCCGAAACCCGCCGCAAGCAGGTGGCCGAATCGATTTTGCTGGGGCTCCCGGGAACCGTGGACAACCTCACGATTCCGCAGTTCCGCGATTTGCTCGAGACCTACAAGGGGATTGACGACCGCGCCCTCCGCGAAAACCTGTATGCGTTCCTGGACGAAATCCGCCCGCTTTGCGACAAGCTCGGCATCCGCATGGCCATCCATCCCGACGATCCGCCGCGGCCGATTTTCGGCCTGCCCCGCGTGATGTCCACCGCCGCCGACTTCCGCGAACTGTGCGAACGCATCCCTTCCGACGCCATCGGGTTCACCTTCTGCACCGGCTCCCTCGGCGGCAACCCGGAGTCGGACGAGGTCGCGATGTTCGCGGAATTCGCCCCTCGCATCCACTTCATCCACTTCCGCAACGTCGTCTATGCCGAGGGACGGACCTTCCGCGAGAGCGAATGCCACCTTTCCGGCAAGGTGGACATGGCGCGCCTGATGCGGTTGCTCGTGAAAGAGGAAACCCGCCGCGGGGAAGCCATCGTGGTCCGCCCCGACCATGGCCGCTCCATGGAGATCGACAAGGGGCGCGACTGCTATAGCGGGTACGCCTACGGAGGCCGTCTCGTGGGGCTCGCGGAATTGCGCGGGCTGGAACACGGCATCCGCCACGGAAGCGACATCGACGGGAAGGTCGTGGTGTGTACCGGCGCTGCCGGCGTGCTTTGTTCGGCGCTGGCCGAAGACCTGCTCGTACACGGCGCGAAGGTGGCGGCGCTCGACCTTCGCGGGGACGTCGCGAAAGCGTTCTGCGAATCGCTCGCCGCAAAGGGTCTCGCCGAAACCCTCCCCATCGAAGCGGACGTGCTGGACAAGCCGACCCTCGAGGCCGCCCGCGACGCCGTGCTCGCGAAGTGGGGGCGCATCGACATCCTGGTCAACGGCGCCGGAGGGAACCATCCGCGCGGCACGACGCCGGCGGAACAGATGACCCCCGGCACCCCCTGGGACGACACCTTCTTCGGCCTCGACATGGCGGGCTTCGAGTTCGTGAACAAGCTGAACTTCATCGGGACGCTCCTGCCCTGCCAGGTCTTCTGCAAGACGATGTGCGACCAGGGTGGCGGCAGCGTGCTGAACTTCTGTTCGATGGCCGCCTACCAGCCCCTCACGAAGGTGGCGGCCTACGGAGCCGCAAAGGCTTCCGTCATGAACTTCACCGCGTGGCTCGCGACGCACCTGGCGCCGATGGGCATCCGCGTGAACGCGCTTGCCCCCGGCTTCTTCATCACCGACCAGAACCGCTTCCTGATGCTGGAGAAAGACGGCAAAACCCCCACCGCGCGAGGCAACAAGGTCATCGCGAAGACCCCCATGCGGAAGTTCGGGCAGCCAAGCGACCTCTTCGGCGCCGCGCGCTATCTCCTCTCCGAAGACGCCAGCTTCGTCACCGGCGTGGTCCTCCCCGTCGACGGAGGCTTCGTCTGCTACTCCGGCGTGTGAGGACAGCGGCATGCCGCTTTTGCGGGGTGCGCTAGTTCGACAGGCTGTGGATGGGCGCGGGGATGTGGCCGCCGTGGCGCACGAAGGCGCCGCCGCCCTCGGGGCAGGCGGGGCTCATCACGGTGCCGGCGCCGAAGAGCCCGCCGAAGTTCACGGCTTCGCCCACCTTCGCGCCGGGGACGGGAATCACGCGGACGCTGGTTGTCTTCCGGTTCATCACGCCGATGGCGGCCTCGTCGAGGATGATGCCGGCGATGGCCTCGGAGGAGATGTCGCCCGGCACCAGGAACATGTCGAGGCCCACGGAGCAGACCGCGGTCATCGCCTCGAGCTTTTCGAGCGTGAGCGTGCCCGCCGTGCAGGCCTCGCCGATGACATGGTCCTCCATCACGGGGATGAAGGCGCCCGAGAGCCCGCCCACGGCGGACGAGGCGAAGGCGCCGCCTTTTTTCACGGCGTCGTTGAGCAGCATCACGGCGGCGGTCGTGCCGGGGGCGCCCAGCTTCTCGATGCCCATCGCCTGGTAAATTTCGCCCACCGAATCGCCCACGCGCGGCGTGGGTGCGAGCGCAAGGTCGAGGATGCCAAAGGGAACGCCCAATTCGCCCGCGATCTCATGGCCGATCAACTCGCCCACGCGGGTCACGCGATATGCGGTGTGCTTGACCTCTTCGGCGATTTCATCGAGGGTGCGATCGGAGCGGATGGCGAAAAGACGGTCCAGGGCACGCTTCACGACGCCCGGCCCGGAAACGCCGATGTTCACCACCCGGTCGGGCTCGCCGGCGCCCAGCTTGGCGCCCGCCATGAAGGGGTTGTCCTCGGGCTGGTTCGCGAAAACCACGATTTTCGCGGCGCCGAACCCGCGTTCCTCCCGCGTGGCCTCCGCCACCGCGAGAATCTGCTTCGCCACCATCGCCACGGCGCCCGCGTTGATGCCGGCCCTGGTGGTTCCGATGTTGATGGAGGAGCACACGTGGCGAGTCGTGGAAATGGCCTCCGGAAGCGAATCGACCAGCGTCCGTTCGCCGGGGGTCATCCCCTTGTGGACGAGCGCGGAAAATCCGCCGAGCAAATCGATCCCGACGGTGTCGCAGGCGCGATCCATCGCCTGGCAGAGGGCCACGGCGGCCGCCCGGTCCCCCGCGTGCCCCTCCAGGAGGATGGAGGCGGGGGAAACGGCGAGCCGCTTGTTCACGATCCGCACGCCGTACCGTGCGCCGATCGCGTCCGCGACGGGCACGACACGTTCGGCGGCATGGCAAAGCCGGTCGTACACGGCCTGCACCATGCGCGAGACGTCCTCCCGGGCGCATCCGTTCAGGTTCACGCCGAGGGTCACCGTGCGGACGTCGAGGTTTTCCTCGCCGATCATGCGGAGGGTGGCGGAGAGGTCGGTGGTTTCAAGCATTGCGGGACACTCCGTTCGAACGGCCGCCGAAAAGCTGGACGATGGGTCCGACCTCGTTGGTGGCGCGGAAGATGTTTTCGTGGAGGAGGCTCGTGGCCAGCCCCAGAGGGGCGAACGCGTCGCGGAGCTCGTCCTGGAGCGCCAGGGGATCGGAACCCGCGGCGAGGGTCACCACCCCGATGGTAAGCGTGCGCGCGGGATCGGAGAGGTCGTGGCGCCAATCCTCGACGTTCGCGCCATGCCGGGCGAAGATCTCGGCGATCGCGTGGATGCGCCCGGGACGGTCGGGGCCGGAGAACGAGGCCACATACCGGTCGCCATCAACGGTCCGCGCGCCGGACTGCGCCACGGCGGGGCCGCAGGGGAGGACGGAGATCCCGGCGGCGGGCGAGGCGCCCGCCAGCGCTTCCGAGACCTTGGCGCGGATCTCCCCGGCGTCGCGCGGGGCCTCGAACTCCGCGATGGCGTTCAGGACGAACATCCCGCCGATCACGGCCTGCCGCACATCCGTGAGATTCGCCCCCAGCGCGAACAGGGCGCCCGAGACGTCCCTGATGATGCCGACACGGTCCGCAAGGACGGTCGTCACCAGATACCGTTTGGAATTCATGGCCGGAGAAGATACCACTCCCCTCCCTCTTCTAGAAGAGGAAAATCCCGGACCGCGCGTTGCGACTCCGGGAGATTCGACGTTGCGGCCGTGTCGCATGGCATGCTATGCTGGGTGTTCCTTCGTAGTACGTCCCATGCGAAAGGATCCTAAGGGCACGGCCAAGCCATGCCCGCCGATCATGATACATCTCGATACGCACGTTCATGTCTATGACGGCTACAACGTCGACCGTCTCTGCGACGCGATGGTAGCAAGAGCGGGCAAAGAGGCGATTCCGGCGATGTTCCTGGCCGAGCGCACGGGCCAGCACACCTTTTCCGACTGGGTGGCCGCCGCGAAAGAGGGGCGGCCGATGGCGGGTGCGACACGGTGGCGTCCGCTCACGGCGCCGGACGACTGGACGGTTGTGCTGGGCGACGGGGACAGCGAGCTCGCGGTCTTCGCGGCGCGGCAGATCGCGGCGAAAGAGCGGATCGAGGCATTGGGCCTGTTCCTGTCCACGCCGATCCCCGACGGACTTCCGCTCGCCGGGACGCTGGAGCGGATCCGGGAGGCAGGCGGGATTCCCGTGTTGCCCTGGGGAATCGGGAAGTGGCTCTTCAAGCGGCGGAAGATCGTGGAACGCATCCTGGCATCGTACGATCCCGACACCCTGTTCCTGGGGGATTCGGCCCTCCGTCCGAGGTTCTGGAAGACACCCCGCCCGATGTCGGCGGCGATCAAGCGCGGCTTCCGCGTGCTCCATGGGTCGGACCCCCTCCCCCATCCGGACGAAGAACTCCGTGCCGGCTCCTACGCCACCCTTCTCATGGGAAGCCTGGATCCGGCCTCCCCGGCCGACGGCCTCCGGAATCTTCTCTTCCTCCCGGCCTCCTCCTTCACGCCGGTCGGCCGCCGCTCGACCCTGCGGGAGTTCCTCTGCCGCAACCGCCGCCTCCGTCGCCCTTCCACCCCCACGCCTCCCGCATCGGGCCGGAACGCGTGAAAGGGACGGTCCATTGAACGGCAAGAAGGTGCGTGCCTCCGGCGCCAGCCGCCGCACGGAGTAAGGGAGAGTTCGCATGAAGTTGGCAGCGGATGTGGACGTGCTGGTGGTCGGAGGAGGGGCGGCGGGGGTTTGCGCGGCGCTGGCCGCGGCGCGTTCCGGCGCTTCGACCTTTCTCGTGGAGCAAAGCAATGCGCTGGGCGGGGTCGCGGGATCGGGGGGACATGGGCATATCTCCATCTTCTGCGCGAACGGGACGGACACCCGGGTGGTCGGCGGCATCCCCTACGAGATCATCGAGCGTCTCTATCGCGATGAAAAAGCCGGCCGCATGGAGCCCATCGGCATCTGGTTCGAGGTGGAGAAGCTGAAGTTCCTCCTGGAAAAGATGATCGTCGGGAACGGCATCCGCCTGCTCTACCACACCTTCTTCTGCGAGACGGTGATGGACGGAGGAACCGTCCTGGGCGCCGTGATCCAGAACAAGGACGGACGCGGATGGATCCGGGCGAAGCGGGTCGTGGATTGCACGGGCGATGGCGACGTGGCCGCGAGCGCCGGCGCGGAGTTCGAACTCGGGCGCCCCGAAGACGGCCGCTGCCAGCCGATGACGCTCATGTTCACCGTCGGAGGCGTCGACTGGCCCGCCGTGGTGCGCCACCGCCCGGACTACGAGATGCGATCCATCTGGGAGCTCGCCCGGAAGAACGGAGACATGGAGCCCTTCCAGTCGAAGGTGATGGGCTTCTGGTGGACGCCCACCCGCCCCGACCAGGTGTGCGTGAACTTCACCCATGTGACCGGCAGGGACGGGACGCGCGCGGCCGACCTCACCGCCGCCACGATCGAGGCGCGCCGCCAGGCCTTCCAGGCAGTCGGAGTCTTCCGGAAGTACGTGAAGGGCATGGAGGACTGCCATCTGGTCTCCACCGCCGCCTCCGTGGGCGTCCGCGAGACGCGCCGGATCACGGGCGACCTCACGCTGTCCGCGCAGGACGTGGTCTCCGGGCGCATCTGGCCCGATTCCATCGGATACGGCGCCTTCTTCATCGACATCCACAACCTCGAAGGCCCAGGCATGGACCGCAACACCTGGCACCCTCCGACCGGCTTCCGCTACACGATCCCCTACCGGATCCTCCTCCCGCGGGAGATCGACGGGCTGCTCGTCGCCGGGCGCTGCGCCTCCGTCGACCACATCGCCCTGGGCTCTCTCCGCGTCATGGCGCAGTGCGGCGTGATGGGCGAGGCCGCCGGAACCGCGGCGGCGCTTTCCATCCAATCCGGCGTCTCGCCGCGCGACGTCTCCATCCCGGCCCTCCAGGGCGCGCTGCGGGCCCGCAACGCCATCGTGGACGAAGCCGACATCGCGCGCGTCAACGCGGAATGGCCCTGGGCCTTCCCCCGCGACGCTCCGCGCCAAGGGTGAACCCGCCCCGAAGACTTCCACCATGGAGACCCCGTCACATTTCGACGAAGATGCCTGTGGACCGGACGACGGCTGCGTCGGCCGCCGGGTGTTCGACGTCGCGTCCGGCGAAGGGGCGGGCCGCCTCGACGCCTGGCTCGCCGCGCGCATGGACGACTTGTCCCGCGCCCGCATCGGCGCCTTGATCGACGCCGGGAACATCACCCGCAACGGGGCCCCCGCCAAACCTTCCGCGAAGGTCCGCGACGGAGACCGGATTGTCGTGGTCCTGCCGCCGCCCGAACCCGCCGAACCCCAGCCCGAGGAGATCCCGTTGTCCATCCTCCACGAGGATTCCGACCTGCTGGTGCTGGACAAGCCCGCGGGCCTCGTGGTGCATCCGGCGCCGGGCCACTCCTCCGGAACGCTCGTGAACGCGCTGCTCTTCCACTGCCGCGACCTGGCCGGAATCGGCGGGGTGGAACGCCCCGGCATCGTGCACCGTCTCGATCGCGACACCTCGGGGCTGATGGTGGTCGCCAAGCATGACGCCGCCCTGGCGAACCTCCAACGCCAGTTCCAGGCGGGAAGCGTCACGAAGGGATATCTCGCGCTCGTCCATGGCAGCGCGCCGGCGGAGGGCGAGATCGCGAAGGCCATCGGGCGGGACCCGCGCGACCGGAAGCGCATGAAGGCGCCGGCCTCCGGGGGGAAGCCCGCGCTGTCGCGCTTCCGGGCCATCGAGCGCTTCGGCGCCCTCGCGACGCTTCTGGCGGTCCGCATCCAGACGGGGCGGACGCACCAGATCCGCGTACACCTCTCGAGCATCGGCCTCCCGATCGCCGGCGACCCCGTCTATGGCGACTCCCGCAAGGACCGTCGCCTTCCCGACTGCCCCCGCCGCCAGATGCTCCATGCGGCGCTGCTGTCGTTCGCCCATCCTTCGAGCGGCGCGCCGCTTTCCTTCGAAGCGCCTCCTCCCCCCGACATGGCAGGCCTTCTCGGGCGGCTGCGTTTTTACGATGGATTTTGAAGGGCGCTTCTGCTATGAAGTGCCTTTTGGCAAACGCATGCCCGCCGATCCGCCGGCGAGTCTTCCGGCGCGCCTGCGGCCTCGCTTTCCCCCGGCGAGGCCGTTTGATTTCCAGCCGGAAGTCCCGCCCGTCGCCGGGGGCGCACAAGCGAAGGAACCGCCGATGCATCTACGTCCCCCATTCGGACACCACCTCCGGCTCGCGATTCGCGGCGCCTCCCACGCGCCGTGCATCCGCTTCACCCTGGAGAACTTCCCGGCCGGGTTCGCCGTGGACGGCGTAGCGCTGAAGGCCTTCATGGAACGGCGCGCGCCGGGGCGGGACGACCTCTCGACCTCCCGCCGCGAACCGGACGAGATCGAGTTCCGTCGCGGCGTGGCCGACGGCCTCACGACAGGCGGCCTCATCGAAGGCCGCATCCGGAACACCGACGCGCGGCCCGCCGATTACGGCGTGGAACGGACCATCCCGCGGCCCGGCCACGCGGATTTCCCGCAATGGGTCGAAGCGGGGCGCATCCCGACGGGGGGCGGCACGAACTCGGGACGCCTGACCGCAGCGCTCTGCGCCGCGGGCGGCCTCTGCCTCCAGTTCCTCGAATCCCGGGGAATCCGCATCGCCGCGCGCATCGAAAGCGTGCACGGGAACGCCGCCGATCCGGAGGCGGAAATCCGCGCCGCGAAGGACGACCGCGACTCCGTCGGCGGGCTCGTCGCCTGCTCGGCGACGGGAATGCCCCCTGGAATCGGCGGCGCGCTGTTCGACGGCATCGAGACCAGCCTGGCCGGCGCCCTGTTCGCCATCCCCGGCGTCAAGGGGGTCGAATTCGGGAACGGCTTCGCTTGCGCGGCCTTGCGAGGCTCGGAAAACAACGACGCCTTCACGGTGGAGGACGGAGTCGTCTCCACCACGACGAACCGCCAGGGAGGCCTTCTCGGAGGCCGCACCAGCGGCATGCCCGTCGAATTCCGCATCGTGTTGCGCCCGACGCCGACGCTCCCCAGGCCCCAGCCGTCCGTCGATCTCGCGACCATGACGCCCGCGACCTGCACGATGGGCGGACGGCACGACCCGTGCATCGTCCGGCGGGCCGTTCCCGTCGTCGAGGCCGTGACGGCGCTTGTCCTCGCCGATGCGATCCTGGCGGCCGAGGCCGCGTCGCCCCGCATCTGCCTCACGCTCGTCGGCCCGACCCTGGAAGAGGATCTCGCCCAGTACCGCGCCCAGCGCTATTTCACCGACATGGTCGAACTGCGCGTCGACCTCCTCGCCGACCGCGACGCCTCCGCCGTCGCCGCCTTCCCCGCGCGCATTCCCGTCCCCGTTGTCCTGACGTTCCGAAGGAAGGCCGACGGCGGCGCCTACGACGGGGACGAAGCGACGCGCGAGACGTTCTTCCGGACGGTCCTCCGGGAGGCCTCGACGCCCTTCGCCTACGTCGATTTCGAATCCGACTTCCGCCCGGACGGGCTCGCCGCCGCCGCCCGGGACGCCGGAACGCGGATCATCCGCTCCCTCCACGACTTCACGGGCCCCGTCGAGGACATCGTCGAAACCTGCCGCCAACTGCGCGGCGCGACCGGCGACATCCCGAAGATCGCCTTCCTGCCCCGCTCGATGGCCGACGTCGCGCGCCTCTTCGAGCAAGCGCGCGATTTCACCGGGATGCCCCACATCCTCTGCGCCATGGGCCCGAGGGGGCTCGCCTCCCGGGTCCTGGCCGTCCGCACCCACTCGCTCCTCACCTACGCCTCCGTGGGAGGACTCGACGGACTCGGCCACGTGACGCCGCAGGAGCTTGTCCGGACCTATCGCATCCGGAGCATCACGCCCGAAGCCGAACTGACCGGCGTAACGGGATGGCCGCTGGCCGCGACGCGCAGCCCCGAGATCCACAACGCGGCCCATGCCGCCGCCGACCGCGACGCCATCATGGTGCCCTTCCCCGCGGAGACGGCCGCCGAAGCCGTCGCCTTCATGCGGGCGATGGGGATGCGGGGGCTGGCGGTCACCATGCCGCACAAGGAGGCCATCCTCGCCGAACTCGACGAAATCGCGCCCGAAGCCGCCCGGCTGGGCGCGGTCAACACCGTCCTGCAACGCCGCGGGCGCCTCGTCGGCCACAACACGGACGACGACGGATTTGCGGAGGCCATCTCGGCCTTCGTCGGGCGGCCCCTCGCGGGGCTGCGCACGGCCATGCTCGGGGCCGGAGGGGCCGCGAAGGCGGCGGTCGCCGCGCTGGAACGCCTCGGCGCGACCGTCGAAGTCTTCCATCGGCGCACCCCCGGCCCGGGCTTCGATCTCTTCGTCAACGCGACGCCGGTCGATCCCATCCCCGACTATCGCTTCACGGGCGGGGAACTCGTCTACGACATGCTCTACGTGCCCGAGGTGCCGCCGCTCCTGGCGCGCGCCGCCGCGGCGGGCTGCCGGACGGAGAACGGCTTTTCGATGCTGCTGGCGCAGGCGCGCCGCCAGCGGATGATCTGGGAGGAGGAAGACGCATGAGCCTGGTTTTCCTGACGGGTGCGCCCGCGTCGGGCAAGACGACGCTGGGGCGGAAACTCGCCGGATGCCTCCATCGGCAGGGATGCGACCTCGACCAGGCCATCGCCGAGGAGGCCGGATGCTCCATCCCCGACATCTTCGCCGCAGAGGGCGAGGCCGGATTCCGCCGCCGCGAAAGCGAACGGCTGGCGGAATCCGTGCGCGCGCTGCCGGACGGCTCCATCGTCGCCCTGGGCGGAGGGACGCTCCTGTGCGCGGGAAACCGGGCTCTCTGCGAAAGCTCCGGCGCCATCCTCTGCCTCGAGACGCCCGGCGCGGACGAACTCGCGCGACGCCTGGGCGCGGCGGCGGGAAGCCGCCCCCTGGGAGACCGGGCGGCCGAACGGGCGGAGCACTACGCATCGTTCCCCCGGCGGATCTCCGCCTCGTTCGAGGCCGGGAACTCGCTGGTCGTCATCGGCCGGGGAATCGCCCCGGCCATCGTGTCGGGCGAGATGCCCGTGCTCGACGGACGCGTCGCGGAGCTGCATGGCGCGGACTTCCCGCCGCCCGTGGCGCTCGTCCCGCCGGGCGAAGAGCACAAGACGCCGGAGACGGTGCGGCGGCTCTGGAGCGCCTTCGCGCGCCGCAGGATCGGACGGCGCGACCGCGTGACGGCCGTGGGCGGCGGCGTGACGGGCGACCTCACGGGCTTCGCGGCGGCCACCTGGATGCGGGGTATCGACTGGATCAACGTGCCCACGACCCTCCTCGCGATGGTGGACGCCTCGACAGGCGGAAAGACCGGCTGCGACCTGCCCGAAGGCAAGAACCTGGCCGGCGCCTTCCATCCGCCGAGACTGGTCGTCATCGACGTCGATTTCCTGCAGACCCTCCCGCCGGGCGTTCTGGCGGCAGGCCGCGCCGAGATGATCAAGCACGAGATCATCGGAGGCCTTCCGCACGACGCCGCGCCCGTCGGAATCCCGACCGCGCAGGAAATCGCCGCGAACCTCCGGGTCAAAGTGGGAATCGTCCGGGAAGATCCCTTCGAGCGGACGGGGCGGCGCATCCTGCTCAACTGCGGCCATACGGTCGCGCATGCCGTCGAACGGGAGACGGACTTCGCCGTCCCGCACGGCGAGGCCGTGGCCATCGGATGCGTCGAAGAGGCCCGGATCGCCGTCCGCAGGGGCCTGGCGCCGGAGGCGTGGCCCGACGAGCTCGCGGCGCGCTTCCGCGCCGCCGGATTGCCGACGACGCTGCCGGAGGGGCTGTCGCTTCCTTCGCTGCGCGAGGCGATGCTCGGCGACAAGAAAGGGGCGGACGGCTCCGTGACATTCGCCCTCCCGTGCGGCTGGGGCGACGTCCGGGCCGTCGCCATCCCGCTCTCGGCGGGGGCTTCTCTGTAATCCTCCGCCCCGGCTTCCCGTCGAATCGAAAACGGGAGGCCGGGGCGGCGTGCCGCCGGCCGAGGGGCCTATCGGATCAGCAGGATGGTTCCGGACGGGACGGGGTCGCTCTCGTAGCAGCCGAGGTCCACGATCGCGTCGCCTCCGGCGCTCTGGTTGGCCACGGTGCCGTACGCGATGCGCGGCGCGCCGTCGAGGTCGAAGAGGGTGTCGACCGCCGCGTTGTTGCCGGCGTCGCGCGCGGGGCTGGTGCCGCCGGGGTGGGCGTTGAACGAGGGGTCGTCCCAGGCCACGTCCACCCTCTTCAGCTGCGGATCCACACGCATCAGGTTCGAGGCGTAGTCGTCGACGTCGAGCCATATATGTTCGCTTCCGGTCCAGTAGCGGAACGGTAGTCCTTCGTCCATGTCCCACAGGATGGAGTTGTTGATCCGGATGGGGCAATAATCCATCCAATCGTCGCTGGGCATCATGCTGAGGGTGCCGTCGCGCAGGATGCAGTTGTAGAAGGTCGTGTTGCAGTTCATGGTGTTGTACCCGCCGAGGTTCCCCACGAAGGTGCAGTTCCGCACGTCCATGTTCTGGCCGTAGCCGCGGAAGATGCCGTTGGTGTTCGAGTTCCCTGCGAAGAGCGAATCGCGTACGTACGCCGTGTAGTAGGTGGCGCCGATGAGCTGGCCGCCGGTGTTGCCGAGGAAGCGGCAGCGCTCGATCCGCAGGGAGCCCATGCGCAGGTAGATGGCGGGGGAACGGAACAGCTCGGAGATGCGATCTCCGTTCGCGACGCCATTCCCGGCGAACTCGCAGTCGTACAGGGCCGCGCGTCCGGAGTTCATGGCGTTGTCTGCGGCCAAGGCGCCGTATGCGCTGTTGTTGCGGACGAACGAGCAGCGGGTTCCCGTGAAGACGCTGTTGTTGTTCAGAGCGTTGGCCGACTCCAGGACGGCCGCGAGGCGCGTCATGTCGTGGAAGCTGCAATCTTCGGCGGAGACCTGCGCGTTGTCGCGGAGGACGATACCGCCGCCCGCGTTGTGGTTGGCGGTGGTCTGCGTGAAGTCGCAGTGGCGCAGTGCGAGCGAACCGCCGTCGATCCAGACGGAGGCGTTGGAGGTGTCGCGGAAGGCGAGGTTCGCGATGGCGGCGTTGGTGACGGCGTTGCGGACGCCGTCGTATTTCACAAGGGTGGTCACGGCGTCGCTGCCGGTCACGGTGCGGCCCGCGAAGCCGGCATCGACAGCGCCAGCGGCGGTATAGCCGACAAGCGCGATGTTGCCGGGCGTCCAGGGGAAGGTCTCCTGCGCGGGCGTGTAGTCGCCGGGGAAGAGACGGACTTCGCCGCTGTCCCGCATCACGGAGAGGGCGCGCGTGACGGTGCGGAAGGGCGCGTCCATGGTCCCGATGTAGCGGGAGTCGTCGCCGTTCGCGGGATCGACCGCCATCCAGTCGGGGTAGCCCACCAGCGTGATGTCCACGGTATCCCCGCCGGTTTCGGCGAAGACGTAGCCGTCGCCCACGGAGAGCGTCGCGACGTTCACGCCGGATCCGGCGGTGATGACGAGCGAGCCGCCGGATACGGCCTCGCCCTCGGCGATGGTGTCGGGGCCTTGCCAGGCCATCTGGTTCGAGCCGGTCCCGGAGGTGGAATCGAGCCCGACCGCGATGTCGGCCGGGGCGACCACGCCTTCGCAATCGATCGAGACGGGGATGGAGAACACGTCGCCCGTGCGGAGGTAGACCGTCTGGGCGTGGCCGGCGTTGACGACCGGGTCGGAGAGGATGAAATCAAGGCTGTAGGGGGTGACGCCTGCGGGGTCCGCGGAGTCGGCAAGGACGGCGCGCGCCCAGTCGTTCGTGCTGTCGGGGAGGATCGTGACGGTGAGATCCACGGGGCCGGCGCCGTCCTGGAAGGCGAGGGTCGCGGGGCCGGTCACGCAGTCGGGATAGGCGATAGAGGCGGTGACGGGGCCCGGCGCGGCGGGCGAGATGGAGACGGGGACGGTCATCGCCGTTCCGCGGATGGCGTAGATCGCGCCGGGCGCGGGCACCTGGAAGGTCGGCACGACGGTGGCGCCGAAGAGCGACTCGTAGCAACCAAGATCGAGCGTGGCGACGCCGTCGCCGTCGTTGTCGGCGAGGCGCGCGTTGCTGTCGAGGTCGAGGGGACGGGCCTCGACGTCGAGGGAGGCGTTCACGCCGGCATCGAGGGCGGGCGAGTAGGGCCTCGGGCGCGGATTGAAGGCAGGGTCGTCGTACGCGACCGCGACGTTCTCGAGGATGGGATCCTCTTGCATCACGTTGGAGCTGGCGGCCACGCCCCAGCCGTCGCCGTCCGGGGTGTTCCAGAGGATGCAGTCGTGGAGGATGATCTTGTTGGGGAAGCTGGCGATGTTGCGGGTGAAGCTCATCGCGCCGTCGCTGTGGAAGATGCAGTTGTAGAAGGTCGTGACGAGATCGTTCGCCGGGCCTGCCGCATAGCCGCCCGAGTTGCGGGTGAAGGTGCAGTTGGCGAAGTCCGGATAGGCGGCGTGGCCTTGGAACATGGCCTGGTGGGCGTAGTTGTCCGCGAAGAGGCAGCTGGTGAACTTCGGAACGTTCGGCGCGCAGTAGTCGAAGCCGATCAGGTTGCCACCTTGGTTGCCGAGGAAGCGGGTGCGGTCGGCGACCATCGTGGAGGTGTATCGGGGATCGCCGGACTGGGCGTTCCCGGCGAGGTAGGCGACGGAGGCTTCGGCGCAGTCGTGGACGTAGCCGTTCGAGTACCAGGTGTCCAGGAAGAGGCAGCGGTTCCCGATGAAATCGGTGCGGTTGAAGTAGAGCTGCTGGCTGCAGATGTTGCCGGCGCCGTAGGAGGAGAAGACGCCGCGCAGGACGCGGTTGCTCACCACCACGCAGTCGTTCAGCGTGAAGATGGAGCGTCCCACCGTCGGCTGGAAGAGGGCGTAGCGGTTGATGTTCGTGAAGACGCAGCGGTCGAAGGTGCCGATGGCGGGCGAGAACGCGTCGAACACGCCGAGGGCGGAGACGCAGAAGGCACGGCCGTCCGGCTGGTTGTCGAAGGTCCAGAAATAGTCTTCGCGGCTCTGGGTGAAGAGGCAGTCCTCGGCGCGGATGTCCGCCTCGGAGCCATAGGCCGTGCCTTCGACGCGGAAGACGGCACCGGTGGTTTCGCGGAGCCAGAGCCCGGCAAAATGGGCCGAGCCGCCGTTGGCGAACAGGAAGAGGTTGTCCGCGCCGTTGGTGGCGTCGAGCACCGCGTAGTCCGTGCCCGCCTGGGTGCAGCGGATGGTGTAGCCGTTCGCGTCGAGCGGGAAGACTTCGCCGGCCGCAGGATCGTAGAGGCCGGGCGCGGCGTAGACGGTTCCGCCTTGCGCGGTCTGCGAGAGCGCGTGGGTGAAGGTGCGCCAGGGGGCGTCCGGACGGCCCGTGCCGGTCGTGTCGTCGCCATCCGGCGCGACATGGGCGTCGAGCCAGCTGTTGACGGTAATGGCCGCGGTAGCGCGGTCGACGAGGCCCACGTTGTTGGACACCACGAGTTCGACCGTGCAGGCGCCGTGGACCACGGGCGGATCGACCGTGAGGGAGAGGATGCCCGAGACGTCGTCGTAGGAGCCGTTGTCGATCCATGCGGGGTCGATCGCGGTGCCGTCCGTGGCGTTGATGTCGAGCGTGGCGTCCTTCGCGAGGGCGACGGGGGCCGTGCGGGTGTAGTGGATGTCGTAGGAGATGGAATTGGTCTCGTAGCCGCCGCCTTGGGCGAAGGAGCGCGTCCAGAGGACCACGGACTGCGGGCCTTCGGCGGTGAAGGGCGCCGCGAGCGAGCGGGGCGGGTTGTCGACGTCGAGGAAGGTCCAGGCGGAGGAGAGCGAGGAGGCGTTCGTGGAGAGCGTCACCTGGTAGTCGGTGCCTCGGGGGAAGTCCGGGAAGGAGACCACGTCGAGAAGGGTGGAGCCGGTGTAGTCGGTGTTGCCGGTGACGGGGTCGGCCACCTGGAAGAGGTAGGAGACGAGCTGGTAGGCGAGGTCGTCGTAGTAGGCGCCGGAGGGGTCGGTGATGCGAAGCCTCATGTAGTCGCCGCCACCGCCTTCCTGGAGTTTCAGGGTGATGGAGTTCAGGCCGGCGTAGAGGGTTCCGGCAGCGGCGTACTCGCCGCCCGCGCCGCCATGGCTCGCCATGAGGGTCCCGTTGTTCCAGAGGCGGAAGCCGTCGTCGTTGTAGTGGCGGAAGACCACGGGGCGATCCTCGGTGCCCGGAACGAAGATGTAGACGTGCCAGTATTTGATGTAGTTCGATCGGTCGGGCTCGGGGGTCCAGAGGCCGTCGGCGCGCGGGCATTCCATTTCGGTCCAGACGAGGTCGCCGTTTGCGGTGGTGGCGCCGGGAACGTCCTCATAGACCAGGCCGCCGACGGGACGCTGGGCGGTCTGCCCGCCGAATGCGGCGAGCTGGTCGGCGCCGATGTCGCCGACGCCCCCGACGCTTGTGTTGATGTAGTCGTTGTGGAAGTCCGCGCCGAGGTGGAGCAAGTGGGTGAGATAGCCCTGCGGGAGCGGGAAGGAGACGGAGGCGGGGCCGGATTCCCCGGGCGCGACGTACGGGGTCACGGTCACGTCCGCGGTGGCGGTGGCGGTGGCGCCCGCGTTGTTCACGATGGCGAGCGTGACCTGCGTGGTGCCGATGCCGAGCGTGGAGGGGGCGACAGACTTCGAGGCGATCCCGGTCGCGTCGGAGGAGCCTCCGTCCACTTCATCCGCGACAATCGTGCGGGTGCCGTCGGCGCCGGCCATGACGGAGATGTCGCGCGCGACCGCCGCAGGCGGGGTGGTGACGTAGGCGATGGAGTACGGGAAGTCGTTCGTTTCCGCGCCGGCGCCCGTCGAACGGAACCAGGCCACGAAGGTCACCGTGTCGCCGTTCTCCGCCTCGAAGTCGATGAGGCCGTCCGGGATCGTGGAAGAGACGTAGGCCGCCCACGCGTCTTCGGCCGGGGCGGAATGCTCGCCGACGGTGATCTGGTATTCGGTGGCGCCGGAGACGACCGGGAAATCGGAGACGACGACCGCGTTGGTCGCGGTGAAGCAGGCGTTGCCGTTCACGGGGTTGGCGACCTCGAAGGTGGAGTAGGCGCCGGCAATGCCGTACTTGCGCTGGAGGTAGGAGCCCACCTTGGCCTGCTCGACGTCGGTGAGGACGCGGTCGTAGAGGAGGACTTCGGAAACGTCGCCGTCGGAGAGTTCGGTGAGGTTCCACCAGCCGCCCAGGGCGAGCTGCGCGGGGCCGTAGACCCCGTTGGCATTGCGGGCGAGCAGGGTGCCGTTGTCGTAGAAGGCCGTGTAGGTGAAATCGCCATGGGCGGTCCAGATGTCGGGCGTGGTCGGGATGTTGCCCTCGGAATTCTTCACCCAGCCTTCCGCGTACATCCCGCGCCAGCCGCCGCCATGATAGCCGAGGAGCCAGTTGCGCGAAGAGGAGATGAGGCGCCCGTTCATCGTCCCGTGCATGCGCGCCACCACGAAAATCGTATAGGGCGCCTCCACCGAAGTGGCGCAGCGGAGGAGGTCGCCGGTGAAGCGGACGGTGGGACGCCCGTTCAGGCCGGTGGAGGAATAGGTCGGAGCCGTGCCATCCTGCACGGTGAAGTCCGATCCGTTCCCGGAAAGATCCGGCCAGGTGGAGACGGCCGCCCCTTCCTGCGCGCCGGGAATCTGGTCGGCGGCCACCCAGACTTTCAGCCCGGAGGCGACAGGCGCGGCGGCGGCCGGACCTGCAATGAGAGCGCATGCGGACAAGGTGGCGAGGAAGGGACGGATCTTCATGGTCTTTGCTCCTGCGATGGGCGAAGGACGGCCCGTTGCCGACAGGCAAGGCATGCCGCCCGTTTGCCAGTTACTTGAAACAGAAGTTAACCCGGAAGCTCCATGCCGTCAAGGGGGAAAAGCCGATTCGCGGGGAACGACGGATCGCCCCCCGAATGGACGGGTCCGCGATTCCGTTCTTGCTTTCCCGCCGGAAATCCCTATGGTGTTTATCCATGTTTTCTTTCGGGGCCCCTGTATGGATCCCCGATCCTCGAAGCACCAGGAGAATGATCCCCATGTCCACCACGAAGGCCTGTAAAAAGACTGCCCCCAGCGCCTGCAAGTGCACCGCTCCCACCCGGAACGCCAAGCTCCTCGCTTGGGTCGAGAACGTCGCCGACATCTGCCAGCCCGACGACATCTACTGGTGCAACGGCACGAAGAAGGAGTGGAAGGACATCTGCGAGAGGATGGTCGCCAACGGCCAGTTCATCCGGCTGAACCCCAAACTGCGCCCCGACTGCTACCTCGCCCGCTCCGACGCCTCCGACGTCGCGCGCGTCGAAGACCGCACCTTCGTCTGCACCGGGAAGGAAATCGACGCCGGCCCGACCAACAACTGGATCGCCCCCTCGAAGGTGAAGGAAATCCTCCTCGGCAAGAAGGGCCTCTTCCGCGGCTGCATGAAGGGCCGTACCCTGTACGTCATCCCCTTCGCCATGGGCCCCCTCGGCAACCCCATCACCAAATACGGCATTGAAATCACCGACTCCCCGTACGTCGTCGTGAACATGGAGATCATGACGCGCGTCGGCACCGCCGTGCTCAAGGAGATCGACAAGGGCGCCGAGTACGTCCCGTGCCTGCACTCCGTGGGCGCCCCGCTCAAGAAGGGCCAGAAGGACGTCGCCTGGCCCTGCGCCCCGATGGACAAGAAGTACATCTGCCAGCTGCCCGAAGATCCCGACTACAAGATCATCTCCTTCGGCTCCGGCTACGGCGGAAACGCCCTCCTCGGCAAGAAGTGCTTCGCCCTCCGCATCGCCTCCGCCCTCGCCCACGACGAAGGTTGGATGGCCGAGCACATGCTCATCCTCTCCTATACCAGCCCCCAGAAGAAGACCTACCACATCACCGCCGCCTTCCCCTCCGCCTGCGGCAAGACAAACCTCGCCATGATGCTTCCCAAACTCGAGGACTGGAAGCTCGAAACCATCGGCGACGACATCGCATGGCTCAAGCCCGGAGACGACGGCCGCCTCTACGCCATCAACCCCGAGAACGGCTTCTTCGGCGTGGCCCCCGGAACCTCGAAGGACTCGAACCCCAACGCCCTCGAATCCTGCAAGAAGGGAACCATCTTCACCAACGTCGTCCTCACCGACGATGGCGACATCTGGTGGGAAGACATGGGCATCGACGCCCCCGAGCACGCCGTCGACTGGCAGGGCAACGACTGCTGGCGCGCCTCCGACCGAGCCGACAAGATGGTCCCCGAAAAGGGCGCCCCCTACGCCGGCAAGTACAAGGACGCCAAGTGGGTCGCCGCCCACAAGAACGCCCGCTTCACCGCCCCCGCCCTCAACTGCCCCGTGCTGGACAAGGACGGCTTCAACGGCATCTATGAAGGCAAGAAGACCGGCGTCCCCATCGACGCCATTCTCTTCGGAGGCCGCCGGCCCACCACCATCCCGCTCGTGAACCAGGCCAAGGACTGGACCCACGGCGTCTTCATGGGCTCCTCCGCCGGCTCCGAAATCACCGCCGCCGTCATCTCCGACAAGATCGGCCAGGTCCGCCGCGACCCCATGGCCATGCTCCCCTTCTTCGGCTACAACGTGTGCGACTACTTCCAGCACTGGCTCGAAATGGAACGCACCTCCGTCGATGCCTCCAAGCTCCCGAAGGTTTTCTTCGTGAACTGGTTCCGCAAGACGGACAAGGACGAGTTCATGTGGCCCGGCTTCGGCGACAACTCCCGCGTCCTGAAGTGGATCTGCGAGCGCATCGAGGGCACGGTCAAGGCCAGGAACACCCCCATCGGCCTCCTCCCCTACCCCAAGGACATCGACCTCTCGAACAACACGGGCAAGGACAAGGTAAACCCGAAGCTCCTCGCCGAAATCCTCAAGGTCGACAAGGCCGGCTGGATCCAGGAGATCGAAAGCGTCGAGGCCGAGTATGCCGAGTACGAACGGAAGCCCTCGAAGGGCTCCGCGGTGGAGCTCCCGGCGGCACGCCGCATCCCCGTGGTCCTCAAGGCCAAACTCGCCGAAATCAAGGCCGCCCTCAAGGCCATGAAGTAGCCCCCGGACGGAGCTTCGAAAAACGGCGCGCCGCACAAAAAACGGCGCGCCGTTTTTTTCGCCACCCGCAAGCCGGAGAGGGGCCCGGGCGAGTTCGCGATTTCCTCAATGGCTGTTGGCCGCGACCGGCGGCAAGCCGATGCGCCGGCGCACGGCCAAAAGCGGCCCTCATGCCGGGCAACCCTTCTGGGGCTGCACCGGGTACCCCGCGTGCAAAGGCACGCGGGAGATCGACGCCCATCGACGCCCATCGACTGACGCCGACCCCGCCAGTCGAAGCCAGTCGATGTCCGTCGAGGCCAGTCGATGTCCGTCGAGGTCCGTCCGGCCGGGTTTTGCAAGCGCCTCCGAAGCGAGTTGAAGGTTCAACGGCTCTTTTTCGGATCTATCGTTCCACCGCGAGCTCGAAGGGACCGCAGGGGAGATTTTCGGCTCCGACGAGGTTGCAGGCGGGGTAGTCGTCCCAGGCGTAGCGGACGCGCGCGGGCTCCATGCCTTCGGGGATGTCGAGCAGCACGCGCGCGCCGTCGATCGCGCCGGTCGCCCAGGCGAAACGCCCGTCCTCGCCCGCGAGCTGGAAGCCGGCCGGGGCCGCGCCATCGGCGGTCGCGAGCGCGGGCTTGCCCTTGAACCCGACCGCGACCTTTCCGTCCGCGACGCTTGCGGAAAGCGGGATCGGACCCGCATCGGCAAGCCCCTCCCCGCCGTAGGCGCGAACACGCGCCAGACGCGCCAGGCGCTCGCCGACGGTCTTTTTGTCTTTGGGGTGGATGTCGTCGTGGTCCCCCACGTCGAGCAGTACGGCCGTGCCGCTTTGCCCGAGCGTTTCGCCCAGCTGCATCTGCAGCCAGCGCATGGCGGCCCAGTTGCTCTCGACCGGCTCGGGGTGCGTCTTGAGGTAGGGGGCAAGCTGCGCGATGTAGAAGGGGAGCCCGTCGGGCGAGGTGAAGTTCGCGCGCCAATCCGCGACGAGCGCGGGGAGCGCTTTGGCGTACAGCGGGACGCGGTCGACATCCGAGCAGCCCTGATACCAGATCACGCCCTTCATCGCCATCGGGAAGAGCGGGTGCAGCATGGCGTTGTAACAGGCGGAAACCGTCCAGGAGCCGGGGCCGCCGTCCGCCGGTTTGGCCGGATAGGGGATCCCCTTCGATCCACGCCACTCGCCCGCAAGCGGGATCGAATCGAGCCCCGGGAAGGTCATCCGCAGCGCATCCGGCTTGGCCGACGTGAAGCCGCCGTTCCCGCCCTGGTCGTCGATGCGGACGGCGACGACGTTCGCGCCCTCGCGCAGGAGGCCGTCGCGAAGCGTGTAGACCCGCTCCAGGCCCCACACCGCCGTGCTGCCGACGAGCTCGCCGTTCACATACGTCCGGTCGGAGTCGTCCAAGGTTCCCAGGCGCAGTTTCACGCCGGAGGCCGCGGCCTGCCCGGCGGAGAGCGTCACCGTGCGACGATACCAGGCGCATCCGTCGAAGCCTGCATGGAACTGCTTTTCGAAGGTCTGCGGGAGTTCGACGGTCTTCCAGGCCGCGTCGTCGAAGTCCTCGCGTTCCGCGCCGATGTCGCCGGCGGCCTTGCAGCCTGCCTTCCACTCCGCCATGCGCCTGCGCTGGCCGGCACGGCCGCCGGCGGCCTCGTAGGCGTCGCGCCGGACGCGCATTTTCCCGACCTCGTTCGCGGCGGCCGGATCCACGGCCCCGTAGGCCTCCTCCGAAAGCCAGGTGCGGACCGGCGAGCCGCTCCAGCAGGCGCCGACGAGCCCGACGGGCACGCCGGGAAGCGCCTCGCGCAGGGCCCTGCCGAAGAAGAAGCCGCATGCCGGGAAGGTCTTGTTCGCGTCCGGTCCGCACACCGCCCATTCGCAAGGACGTTGAAGCGTCGCGAGCGGAGTGTAGGACGTCGCATGGAGGACGACGAAGAATCGCATCGCCTTGTCGGAGGTCCGTTCGATTTCGCCCTTGCCGCGCGTCAGGCCCCAGCCATGGCTCATCTCCATGTTCGACTGCCCGCCGCAAAGCCAGATGTCGCCGATCGCGATGTCGCGGAGCGTGATGGCGGCGGCGCCGTTCGTCGCAAGCGAGAGGCTGTGGCCCAGTCCGGGCCGGGTCTGGGGCGGGAAGGTCACGCGCCACGTGCCGTCCGCGTCCGCGAGGGTTTCGAGCGTCGCGCCATCGAGCGACACCGCGATTTTCGCGCCGGGTCCGGCGGTGCCCCAGACGGGCAGCGGACAGTCCCGCTGCAACACGGCGTGCCGGGTGAAGGGCGCGCCGAAGGCGACGGGCGCCTCCGCCCGCGAAACGTCCGGGCAGGAGAAGACCGCGACACAGAGGAGGAGGGACGGCGGGAGAAGGCAGGCTCGCATGGATGTTCCGGAATCTGAAGCGGCTAGGGAAGGTCGAGCTCGCCGAGGTCTTTCACGGTGTCGAGCACGCGGATGCCGCGAAGGGAATCGGCGTGGCGGACGGGGAGCATCCCCATCGTGTCGCCCGGGCCGATCTCCTGGCGGACGATTTCGCGGGTGTTCTGGATGGTCCAGCCGAGGTTCACATCCTCCGCGAGGACGATCTTGATGCTCCGGATCTGGATGTCCGCGCGCACCTCCGCACTTTGCAGCGTGACCGGGCGCGAGCGGAGTTCCTGGAGGAGGGCGCGGGCCTGTCCGGCATGCCCCGTGATGCCCTCGCACCGCTCCACCCGCTTCTCGTTGAAGAAGGCGTTCGAGGCCTCGATCTTGGCTTGGATGGACTTCCGGTCCTTCGCGGTCAGCGTGCTCTCCCGGCGGAGAAGCGCGAGACCTTCCACGAAGCGGTTTTCGAAGAGCACGGCGAGGTCGTATTTCCCGGCCGGGAGGCCCTGGAAGGCGAACGTTCCATCGTCCCCGAGCCAGGCGAGGTAGACCGACCGCCACTTGTCCTGTGGAATGGCGAAGACGCCCAGCACCTCCCCCTGGGCAATCTTCCCGCGGAGGCCGCCGGTGGCCTGCGGGTCCTTGGGCGTGTAGAGCTGCGAAGACTGCTGCGTCCCGGTATAGGGCGACAGCGCGCCGGGGGTGATGCGATGTCCTGCCCAGGCAACCGTCCCAAGCGAAAGCGCGATCGCCCCCGCCATGCCAATCAACCGTTTCATCATAGCCGTAGCATACGCCCGCAAGGCGGAAAGCGCAAGCCGCGCGACATCCGGAACAAACGGGGCAGGCCCCGGATTGGGGGGCCGGGGCCGGTCCTCCACGATGCAGACGCCGAAGGGTGGGTCAGAGGATCTTGAAGCGGGGAAGGTCTTGGATGTCGATGCATCCGACGAGCTTCCCGGAGGCGTCGACCACCGGGACGTCGTCGATCTGGTGGGATTCGAGGATGCGCAGGACGTCCACGGCCATCTGGGAATCGAGCACGCGGATGGGGTCGGCGCTCATGAAATCGGAGACGGGACGCTTCAGCACGCCGACGCCGGACTTGGCGAGGCCGCGGCGGAGGTCGCCATCCGTGAAGATGCCTCGCAGGGCGCCGGAGGCGTCCGCCACGCAGGCGGAGCCGGCCTTCGCGTGGGTCATGGCGAAGAGGGCCTGCTCGACGGAAGCGGAGGGTTCGACGCAGGCGAGGTGGTCGCCGGTGCGCATGATGTCGCCGGCGCGGGTGAGCAAGGCGCGGCCGATGGCGCCGGCGGGATGGAAGCGGGCGTAGTCCTCGCGCCGGAAGCCGCGCGCGAGCATGAGCACCATGGCGAAGGCGTCTCCCACGGCCAGGGTCGCGGTGGTGCTGGTGGTGGGGGCGAGGTTGAAGGGGCAGGCCTCGCGGGCGACGGACACGGTCACGGCCACGTCGCTGCAGGTGGCGAGCGTGCTGCCGGGATTGCCGGCCAGCGAGACGATGGGGACGCCCAGGCGCCGCACGGCGGGAACCACCTTGAGGAGCTCCTCGGACTCGCCGGAGAAGCTGATGGCGAGGAGCACGTCGTTGGGGCCGACCATGCCGAGGTCGCCATGCATGGCCTGCATGGGGTTGAGGTGCACGGACGGCGAGCCGGTGGAAGCGAGGGTGGCGGCGATCTTCTCGGCGACGTGGAGGGATTTGCCGACGCCGGAGACGACGATTTTCCCGCCGGCGAGGTTTTTTTCGAGGAAGAGCCCGATGGCGTCGAGGAAGGATTCGCCAAGGGCGTCCCGGGCGCTTTGGAGGCCCTCGATTTCGATGTCCATCACCTCCCGGGCGCGGGAGATCCAGGCGGAGCGATCCGGATTTTGAGGGGGGGCGGGGGTATTCATCAGAAGAACTTCTTGATCAAGCCGAGGATGCCCTGTTTCCAGGGGACGCGATGGGAGACGCCGCTGGCGTTCCGGAAGGAGTCGAGGTTCGCCACGTACCAGTCGTAGTTGCGGAGGAGCGCGTCCTTGTTCGAGTATTTCGGCGCATAGCCGAGCTTCGTCTCGGCTTTTTCGATGCTCACGAACGAATCCTCGCAGGCGGTCTCGTAGACCCATTTGTAGAGGGGCGAGAGGCGGAGGAACTCGAGGATGCGCAGCCCCCAGATGGCGGGGGCGGCGGGGAAGCCGATGATGCGCTTGCCGAAGCCCGCCCGGTCGAGCACCGCCTGGTAGTCCTCGCGCATGGTGGTGAACTCCTTGGCGCCGATGTTGAAGGTGTCGTTCACCGTCTCGGCGGGGAGGGTCAGGCAAAGGCCGATGGCGTCGCAGAGGTCCTCGACATCCAGCAGCTGGTAGCGGTTCTTCCCGCTGCCGATCATGGGGAAGTTGCGGCCGTCGTGCGCCCAGTCGTAGAGCAGCACGAACACGCCGAGGCGTTCGGGCCCGATGAAGGACTTGGGGCGGAGCACGGGCACGCACAGGCCGTCCTTCCGGGCTTCGAAGGCGGCTTCTTCGGCGAGGATCTTCGCCTTCCCGTAGGGCCCCACGCCGTCCAGCTTGTCGTCTTCGAAGAGCGGGTGGTGGTCGGGAATGCCGTAGACGGCGGTGGAGGAGATGTGGACAACGCGTTCGACGCCGGCCGTTTTCGCGGCGGCGAGGACGTTCCTCGTGCCGTCGACCTCGGTGGAGAAGATGTCTTTCTTCGAATAGAGCGGGAGGGCGGCGGCGGTGTGGACGACCCAGCGCACCCCCTCCATGGCGCGGGCGACGTCGCCGGCGTTGCGAACGTCGCCCTGGAGGAAGTCCACGCGGTCTTTCTCCGGATAGTCGAAGGGGGCGATGTCGAGGGCGCGCACCGCCGCGCCGCGCGCGAGGAGATGGCGCACCATGTTGATGCCGAGGAAGCCGCTGCCTCCGGTGACCAATGCGAGATCGGGCATGAGTGACGATTCCTTGTCCGCGAGAGATTCCCTGCCGTGCAAGGCGGGAGGGGAGAAAGAGAGGGGAAGAAGGAAGGATAATCCGCAAGGGGCGAAGCGTCAACGAAAGTCCGCCGCGCCCGGCCGGCCGGCCCGGGGAAGGCGCGGGACGTTCCCGGCGGAAGGCGGGGGGTCACAGGTAGGTCGAGGCGTCGGGACGGGCGGCGATTTTCGCGAGGAGCGCCTTGAGTTCCTGGGCCCGGGACTTGGGGCAGACGAGCGTGGACTTCCCCGAATGGACCACCACGAGGTCGTTCACGCCCACGAGCGCGGTGAAACGGCCATCCTCGGAAACGACGATGTTGCCGGCCGATTCGAGCGTCTCGCAGGGGCCGACCGCCACGTTCCCGGCGTCGTCCGCCGGGAAGTGCGCCGCCACGGAGGTCCAGGAGCCGACGTCGTCCCAGCCGAAGTCGCCATGGACCACGGCGATGTTGGTGGCGTGCTCCATCACGGCGTAGTCGATGGAGAGCTTGCGGGCGGAGGGGTAGAGTTCGTCGAGGGCCGCGGCGAGGCGGTCCTCGCGGATGGCCGCCTCGAAGCGATCGGAGAGGTCGAGCATGTCCGGCGCGTGGAGTTCCATGGCGGCGCGCATGACGTCCGTCCGCCAGAGGAACATCCCGGAGTTCCAGAAATGGCGGCGCCCGGCGACGTACTTGGCGGCGGTGGCGGCGTCCGGCTTTTCGACGAAGCGGCGGGCGCGATCGATGGGCGTGGCCAGCCCGAGGTCCATCGGAGCCTCGATCTCGATGTAGCCGAAGCCGGTGGCGGGGTACGTGGGCGGGATGCCGATGGTCACGATGTCCTCGCCCCGGGAGGCGAGCGCGATGGCGTCGGAGAGGGTCTGGCGGAAGCGGGGGGCGTCGGCGGAGATCTGGTCGGAGGTGAGGATGCAGGCCACGGCCTGCGGGTCGCGCGAGCGCACGAGGGCGCAGGCGAGGGCGTTCGCGGCGGCGGTGTCGCGCCCGCAAGGCTCGCCGAGGATCTGGGGTCTCGGGATGGAGGGCGCGGCGGCGGCGACGGCCTCTTCGAGGTCGCGCGAGGTGATGATCCAGATGCGTTCGGGCGGGATCAGGCCGTCGAGGCGCCCGATGGCCTGGGAAAGGAGCGGCGTGCCGCCGAAGAGAGGCACGAGCTGCTTGGGGCGGGCGGCGGTGGAGAGCGGCCAGAAGCGCTCGCCGCGGCCGCCGGCGAGGATCACGGCGGTGGCGGGTGTCATGCGGGAATCTCCTTGCCAAGGCGGCGAGCAAGAATCGCGCCGAGACCGAAGAGGGTCAGGTGGGGGTCGATGCGGAAGCCCATGCCAAGCGGCGGGATGTAGCGGCGGGCGAGGCCTCCCGTCGCGAAGAAGCGGGCGCCCGGGCCCAGCAGCGGGAGAAGCGTTGCGATCGTTTCGCGCAGCATGCCGCGGAAGCCCACCTCGATGCCGACGCGCATCGCGCCCGCGGTGTCGCGGGCCATGCGGGGATAGCGTCCGGTGGGTTCCACCAGCGGCAACAGCGCCGTCTTCTCGTGCAACGCCTGCGCGATCATGCGGGGGCCGGGACCGATGACGCCGGTGAAGAAGCGGCGGTCGGCGGAGACGAGGTCGTAGGTGACCGCCGTTCCAATGTCCACCACCATCACCGGCGTACCTTGCGGGACACGCGAGACCGCGCCGCACACGTTCGCCAGGCGATCCGCGCCCGTGGTTTCCGGGGCGGGATAGTCGAGCGTCACAGGCAGGTCGAACGTATGGTCGAGCACGGCGAGGTCCAGGCCGAGCGTCTTGCGGACGAGACGTTCCCAGGGCGCGACATGGGCGGGCACGACCGACGCCAGGATCGCGGCCTCGGCGCCCTGGAGGCCGGCGGCGCGGAGGAGGGCGGCTTCGCAGGCCGCAGCGTCGGCGGCGACGCCCCCTGCGATGCACTCGGCGCACGAGACCTTGCCGGAGGAGAAGCACCCCGTCACCGTGGAGGTGTTCCCTGCGTCGATGACGACGTACCGTGGGCGATGGACAATGCGGCGGGCCATAGGTGCGGGTCATCCTGCAAGGGCGCTGGAGGCCTCGGCGACGTCCGTGACGCCGGCGAGGATCTTTCCGGCCGCGTCGTCCGCCATCGTGCGCATCCCTTCGGAGAGGGCGACGCGGCGGAGGGCGTCGGCGGCGACGTTGCCGGGGCGGATCGCCTCGCGGAGGGCGGGGGAGAAGGCCATGAGTTCGTATACGCCCGTACGGCCCGAATACCCTTCGCGGCACGTTGCGCAACCCGCGCCGGCGCGGAACAGCGTTGCCGGCGAGGGATCCGCGGCCTGCCGCGCCTCGAGGATCCGGGCGAGGTCCGGCGAGGCGCAGGCGGCGGCGATGTCCGCCCATGCGCATGCCTCGCGGCATTGCGCGCACAGGCGGCGGACGAGGCGCTGGCCGAGCACGCCGCGCAGGCAGGAGGCCACCAGGTAGGGCTGGACGCCCATGTCGACGAGGCGCATCACGGCGGAGGGGGCGTCGTTGGTGTGGAGGGTGGTGAAGACGAGGTGGCCGGTGAGGGCGGCGCGGACGGCGATTCCGGCGGTTTCGGCGTCACGCGTCTCGCCCACGAGCACCACGTCGGGGTCCTGTCGCAGGATGTGGCGGAGTCCGTTGGCGAAGGTGAGGCCGATCTTGGGCTTCACCTGGATCTGGCCGATGTCGGGCAGGCGGTATTCCACCGGGTCCTCGATGGTCAGGATGTTGCGACGGGCGGCGTCGAGGCCGCCCAGCGCGGAATAGAGGGTCGTCGTCTTCCCGGAGCCGGTGGGGCCGGAGACCACGACCATCCCGTTGGGTGCGCGGAGGAGGCGCTGGAAGGATTCGAGCGTAGCCTCGTCCATGCCGAGCGAACGAAGCGGGAGGCAGGCGTCGGCGCGGTTCAGCAGGCGCAGCACCACGCGCTCGCCGTCCGCGACCGGCACGACGGAGACGCGGATGTCCAGCGGACGCCCGCCCACCCGGGCCTGCGCCACGCCGTCCTGGGGGAGGCGGCGTTCGGCGATGTCCATTCCCGCCATCACCTTGAGGCGTGAAACCAGCGCGAGTTCGAGGTGCTTGGGCGGAGTGGCGGCACGGCGGAGCACGCCGTCCACGCGATACCGCACGCAGAGGCGGTCCTCGAAAGGCTCGAAGTGGATGTCCGAAGCCCCCTGGCGCACGGCCTCGAGGAGAAGGAGGTTCACAAGGCGCGTGACCGGCGCGGCGGAGGCGGCCTCCAGCAAATCGCCGCCCTGCGGACCGGCGCCCGCGCGCGGCCCGTCGGACGCCCCTTCCGATGTGATCTCGTCCAGCAGCGAGGATGCGGCGACGGAGGCGCCCGCGGCGTAGGTCCGGCCGAGGAGGTCGAGGACAAGCGCTTCGGGCGCAACGACCACGGGCAGGGGGACGCCGGCCAGCTGCGAAGCCTGGAGCTGGTCTTCGATGGCGCGGGGATGCGCGGAAAGGAGGCAGGCCGCACCCTCCCGCAATACGGGCACCAGGAGACGGGGATGCGCCCAGTCCGACGGAATGCGGGCCGCGAGCTCCGGGGCGAGGGCGAGCCCTTCGGCGGATTCCACGACCTCCAGGCCAAGGGCGGAGGCCTCGGCGCGAAGCGCGTCGGATGCGCATGCGGACTGTTCGCGGGGGATGTTCATGGGCGAGTAAAAAAAAATCCCGCCTTGCCGTAGGGGCCCTGGAACCTCTGCGACCCACATCGAGAGGTGGGCTCCCTAGTCGTCGTTTCAGGTATCCCGCAGAGGGATGCCATCCGCGCCGCATTCAAGTTCCCTAAAAATCACGTAGGTCAGAGGATGCCGCCCATTCGCGCACAAGGCAGGATCAGGTTCAATCTCATCAACCCCGCCGGCAGAAGGGGAATCCGATTCCACAACGCCATCGAGGAGGTTTGCGGCAGGATGATAGCAAACCGTCGTCCCCCCGTCAATCCTTCCGTATTGCGCGACGGGCCCGCCTGGGCGCGGAAGGATGCGGAGCGCGCGCCGAAACCTTTGGACAGTGGATGCGGGCGCCCTTCCGGGGCGGCACAAAAAGCGTTCTTCCCGTTGATTCCGCCGCTTGCCCTCCCGGAAGGCGTCCTGTACGATAGGACCCTGGCTTCCATCTTCAACCTTGGGATCCCGCGCAACATCCATGAACTCGATCATGACCCTCTTCCTGAGCGGCGGGCCGCTGATGTGGCCGATTCTGGCCTGCTCGCTTGCCTTCGGAACCTTCTTCCTCGAACGCCTCGTCGCGATGCGGCGCGCCGCCGTCTTCCCGTCCGCGCTCCGGGCCAAACTGCTGGCCGCGGTGCGCGAGGGGGGTGCCGCCGCCGCCCTCCGCGCCTGCGAAGGCGAAACCGCCCCCTATGCCGTGATGGCGCGTGCCTGCCTCGAGCGCGCCGACGCCGGCGGGTTTGAAATGAATGCCGGCCTCGAGGAAGGCGGCGCCCGCGTGCTGGGGGATCTGCGCCGAGGCGCGCGGCCGCTCGCGATCGTCGGCGACATCGCGCCGCTCCTCGGGCTGATGGGGACCGTCACCGGCATGATCAAAGCCTTCGACGTCGTCGCCAAGGCCGGCGCCCTCGGCCGCACGGAACTGCTCGCCGCCGGCATCAGCGAGGCCCTCCTCACCACCGCATTCGGCCTTCTCGTGGCCGTCCCGTCCATCCTCTCCTACCATTACTTCCGGTCGCGCGCCGACAGCCTCGCCCGCGAAATGGAAGACGCCTGCCTCGAACTCATCCGCAGCGTGCGCGAACGCGAGGCCGCGGAATGAAGGCGCTCGTCGACGACGATGGTTTCGCCGGCGTACGCATCGCGCCGCTGTTGGACGTCGTGTTCCTGCTCCTTATCTTCTTCCTCGTGGCGACCACCTTCTACGAGATTGAGAAGGACATGTCGATCCGCCTGGCCGAAGCCACCGCGGGCGAGGGCCGGTCCACGCTCCCCAGGCAGATCATCGTGAACATCAGCGAGGCCGGAATCCTCGTGGTGAACCAGCGCATGGTCTCCCTCGGGGAGCTCGAGACGATGCTGCGCGAGGGGAAGGAGGACGACCCCCGCCTCTCCGTGGTGATCCGGTGCGACCGACAGGCCCGCCACGCGGATTTTGTGAAGGTGCTGGACTGCTGCGGACGCATCCGGATTTCGCAGGTGTCCATTGCCACCCTGCACGTGGACGAGTGAAAGGCCGCCACCGGAGAAATCCTGTACAACCGATCGAAGGAGCATTGCCATGTTGGAATTGAAATTGGATTGGACGGAAGGATGGGACGAGGAGGCGGGGCTTTGGCGACAGGAGGGAGCGGGGCATACGGCTCCGGTGAGCCGGCTGGCTTGCGTTCATCCCGCGCCGACCGCCAGTTCGCGGCTGTTGCTGGCCGCGCACCTCCATCAACTTGAAGCCGTCAAGGCCGGAACCATTCTCCAGGCGCTTCGGGACATGCAGGAGCAGGACGGCGAGCGGCGCGGATGCCTGAAGTGGTATCTGGAAGAGCCCGGCCCCGTCGATACGAACGCCGCCTTCTTCGTCGCCCTCGGCCTGATCCCCTTGCGGCTGTGCCACGGCGGGGACCTGGACGCACGGTCTCGTGAGACGCTGGACGCGATCCTGGACGATCTTCGCGCGTGGTTCGATCGGGAAGCCGGGAAACGCATGTTCTACTATCCGAACAAGTTTCTGGGCGACGTGGTCTGCGCGTGGCTGCTCGGCGAGATCTGCGGCGCCCCGGCGCCCTCCCTCGTCGGCATCATGGCGGATGCGGCGCGCGATTGGCACGAGCACGGCTGGGGATGGGGCGAACACATGAGCGACGTTTACAGCTGTGTCTGCCTCGACGAGCTGTCGTTGCTCCTGCTGTTCTCCCGTTCCCTGCCGGACGGCCTCCGGACGCTATACACGGGGCTGTTCCGCGAACTGCTGGCGATCGACGACGCCTATGGGGAAGGCCCGCGCGTGCCGGCGATCCGGACGTATGATTTCCTCGATCGGCCGGCCCGCCTTCCGTACCGGAGCCGGATCCGTCCGATCCAGGCGCCTTTCGCGCTGGCGAAGGTGCAGAACCAGCCGGTGCTGGGGCCGCTCTTCCACGGCCGCGGATGGGAGCGGCTGGCTCCGCCGCCGCCGGCCGGCCCGCGGTCCGGGTCGCTTCGCGTCCCCTGCTTCGGCGGCTCCTGCGCCGAAGCCTGGCTGGCTCCCGACATTCGCGTGGGGGGCATGAGCCGCTATCCGCTCATGGCCGGCGCGGATCGTTCGACCTGGGGGCTCTCGTGGCAGTCCATGCCCGCCGCGTTCTGGAGCCCCGAAGGGCTGTGGGGGTTTTGGCAGTGGGAGACGGACGAAAACTCGGTCGTCCGCTCCCATCCGGCCGCAGCCATGCGGTCCGCCTACCTGGCCAATGCCCTGACCAGCCAGATTCGCCTGCCGATCACCGGGCTGACCTTCTGCCTGATGAAGGACGGCAACCTCCTCGTGCTTCGGATCATGCCCGCCATGGTCGGCGCCTGGGCGCGCGTGACGGACCGGCTGCGGTTGGTCGAGCCGGCGATGCGCATCGAGACGCGCCCCCCGTCCGCAGGCTGGGGGCAAATGCTGGTCCGGCTCGCGAAACGGACGGTGGCGGTCCAGTGCGTGCCCTTGACCGGCCGGTTCGATGCGACGACGCCGGCTCCCGTCCTCGCCGAACGGCGGGAACCCGCGCACCTTGCGGATTGGAGCCTCGATCTCGAACAGCCGGCGCTTGGAGACACGCTGGCCATGGTGACCCTTTGGGGGGTCTCCGTCGATGGCGAGGTGGTCGAGGAGCCAGTCTTCGAACCGTGCACCGACCTCCCCTCGCAGCCGCGGGAGAACGAGCTGCTGGCCTGGAACCTGACCTGGCGCTGGCCGGGCGCGACGTGGGATGTGCGGATCGATCCCCTGGATCCGCGGGATCCATTCTACTAACCCGGCCACAAATAGCGCTGCGCGCGGGGATTCAGGCATTGGGAGCTGGAATTTGGAGTTGGGAAAGGGGCACGGACATTCCTGTCCGTGTCACGGGTTGGAAAACCCGTGCTCCTGTTTTGCAGTATGAATTGTGGCCGAGTTAGTAGTACATGGGTGCAGCGTATCCGCTGTGTTACAAGCGCGACAATGCACTAGCGCAACAGGAGCAGCGTGCCGCTCGGAACTGAAACCGTGAGGTCGATGTAGGTTGCTCCGTACTCGAGCGTGCAAATGGCCCTGGATTCGGAAGGATCGGCGCCGTTCACCGTCATCGACTCGAACTGGCCGCTCACGCCGGCCGCCTCGACGATGCGGATCGTGCGCGATCCGCCCCAGATGTCGGCCTTCGCGGGAAGTTGCACGTCGAGCGTCGCGCCGCTGCCGGGAAGCGAGAAGGTCGCGCCATCGCCAACGAGCGCAAGGCGGCCGCAGGTCTCAGGTGTCGCCGCGTCGATCACGAGCGAGGAACCGGAGGAGCAGGTGACGACCGCGTTCGAGATCGCCAGCAGCCCGCCGGAAGGACGGATCGCGCCTGAGTTGGAAATCGTGAGGACGTTGTTGTAGCCGTTGTACGAGGAGTTGATGTACGCCAGCGTGCCGCTTCCGCCAAAGCTGGAACCGCCGTAATTCTCGAAACTGCAAGAGGGGTTCTGCCCACCGGGCGCAGGAAGATGCTCGATCACGGCCACGCCGTCGGCCCCGGAGTCGATGTTCCAGACGCCGTAGTTGCGCAGGCCGCAGGTGCCGTTGAAGTTCGGCCGGAAGCCGATGTAGCCGCCCTGGCGTCCGAAGCCGTAGTTCGCAAGGTAGGCGTCGCCACGCGAGTCGCGGCGTGTATTCCCCGAGGACAACACGAGCGAGGCAGCACGGGCGACGTCCGTGGTGGTGCCACCGTTCGCCGTGTAGACCGCGTTCCCCCACGCCGCGAGGGTCACGTCGGCGGCGACCATGTCGTTCGTTCCAATGCGAACCGTGGCGGACTTGTAGAAGGTGTTCGTGGTGACGACTTCCACGCCCTCCACGATGTTCGTGACGTACTCGTAATGGTCCACGGCATCGGAACTGGTGAAGGCCAGATTACATCCGCCGCCGTGATTCTGCGTGAGGGTGCCCACGACGTTGCCGATGCCGGCAACCTCGAAGAGACCGCCCTGGTTGTGGAAGGTGTAGGTGCTGGAGAGGCGGGGGCCGCCAAAATCGGCGTTGTCTTCGAGCACGATCCGTCCGCCTTGGTTGTAGAGGTAGATGAACTGGAGCGATCCGTTGTCGAGCTCGAGTGTGCCGGTGTTGCTTGGCGAATAGAAGCCCCAGATGCTACGTCCTGTGGAGGAGGTCAGCCGGAAGGCGCCGCCGTTGTCGATGCGCCAGTGGCCGCTGTTCGCGAAGTTGCGGGTGCCGTTGTTGTTGGCCGTCGCGGCCCAGTCGGTCTTCAGCAGGCCGCCATTCACATGCAGGTTTCCGGCGTTGTTCAGGTTCACGTGGCCCTGGACCCCGGTGTACTTGAGGACAAGCGTGGAATTCGTGAGGATCGTCATCTCGCCGTCGGCTTGGTTGTTCACCGTGGCGCTGCCGGAGACAACCGTGAAGTCGTTCGTGGCGACGCCGTCCCCGATCGTGAAGACGCCGTTGTTGTCGAGGGTGGAAACTCCGGATCCGCTCTCCGACCAGAGCGCCGCGTTCGAGCCGATGACGGAGGTGACGCCATCCGCGCCGGTCGAGAAGGTGGGGCTGGCTTTGGCGTGCCCGAGGCGCGCATTGTCGCCGATGACCATCGTTCCGTTGTTGGAGAGGGATCCGAAATGGTTGGTGGAACCGCTCAGGATGGAGAGCGATCCGTTGTTCTCGCACCCGGTGAGATAGCCGAATCCGCCGGGCGAATGGCCCAGATTGTGCGAGAATTCAAAGAGGGATCCGTTCGACATCGTCCATATGCCGTTGTTGACGTACGCGCGGGTACCGCCCGAGTTCCCAGTCGGGATCTCATAGCGATAGCGGATCACGCCGCCGTCATGCTGGCTGAGGATGCCGTTGCTGGTGAACTTCAGTCCGGACTGGTTGCCGGTTTGAATCATGGCGAGCATCGAGCCCGGGCCGATGTTCCAGGTGCCGTCGATCTGGAGCGCCATCCGGCGGCCGTAGTTGTCGCGTGCGGTAAAGGCATGGCCGTTCAAGTCGAACGAGATTGCCGCATCGCCGGCGGTGGGGGTGATGGTGGTAGGCGAGCCGTCCCACTGGGTGGAGTAGAGCGTGAGGTCGGCGTCGAGCGTGACTGCGGTGGCGCCGCCATCCGTTGTCTGGGTGATGGTGAGGCCGGACGCCTCGGAGTCTTGGTCGACGGTGACTTCGCGAATACCGGCGGACACATCGGGCAGGATGGCCTTGTCGGCGGTAACGGGGGCTATCCCACCGACCCAATTCGTACCCTCGGACCAATTACCACCACCATTCCCATCCCAAGTGATGTTTGCCGAAAACGCCACAGATGACGCCAGTGCAATCGAGCCAACCAGGAACTTGTAATAATGCATAATACCTCACTAGCATCCCATAGGCTAAGCCGGAAACATTCCGGTTCCCATGATTGGCACCTATTATGCGGGGGGGGGGTGAAAACAGTCAACCCCGTAATTCCGCAAAAAAATATGTCGGCTTCGGAGCCGTTCGCCTGTAGCCTACAGGCGCATGAAAAAGTTGATTCCCCAATTGCTCGGGGGCACGCCCCCGAAGCCGACGAAGACAGAATACACCGTGCTGCGGCAGCTCGTCCAATGGATTCCCTCCGGGATGATCCAGCGGCTGGCGGACGAGCACAAGCTCGACATCCGCAAGTGGTCCGCGGTGAGCCATGTGGTCGCGCTGATGTACGGGCAGCTCGCGGGCTGCGACAGCCTCAACGGGATCGTGGACGCGGCCCGCGTCCACGAGGGCGAGTGGCGCAACATCCGGGGCGCGGAGCCGCCGAAGCGCAACACGTTCTCCAACGCGAACCGGCACAGGGACGCGGACATGGCCGAGCGGCTCTACTGGGAGGTCTTCGACCACCTGGCCGGGGCCTGCCCCGGCTTCGGGGAGTACCGGAGGCACAAGGGCTTCCTGGCCCGCCTGAAACGCGGGATCTTCGCCATCGACTCCAGCACCATCAAGCTGAGCCTGAACTGCATCGACTGGGCGCGGCACCGCAGGAGGAAGGCGGCCGCCAAGCTGCACCTGCGGCTCGACGTCGGCAGCCGCCTGCCCGCCTTCGCCGTCGTGGAGGACGCGGCGCACCACGACTCCGTGCGAGCGGAGGCTCTCTGCGCCGGCCTGAAGGCGGGGGACGTGTGCGTCGCCGACCGCGCCTATACGGACTTCGGCTTTCTCGAAGGCCTGCGGTCGCGCGGGGTCTTCTTCGTCGTCAGGCAGAAGAAGAACATGCGCTTCAAGAGCGTGAAGACGCTTCCGAAAGGCGGTGACGCGTGCGTCGTCTCTGACGAACTCGTCGAGCCCGCCCTCGCCCGATCGAAGGGTCTCTATCCCTTCCCGCTGCGCCGCGTGACCGCGCGCGTCGTGGTGGACGGGAAGCTGAGGGAGATGGTCTTCCTGACGGACAATCTCGACTGGAGCGCGCGGACCGTCGCGGAACTCTACAAGGCCCGGTGGTCCATCGAGCTGTTCTTCAAGGAACTCAAGCAGACCTGCCTGATCCACGACTTCGTTGGGTACAACGAGAACGCGGTCAGGTGGCAGGTCTGGACGGGGCTGCTCGTCCACCTGCTGCTGCGCTTCATGCGCCACGTCGCGGGCTGGGAACTGAGCTTCTCGCGGCTCGCGGGCGTCGTGCGCGCGGCGGTCTGGGTCAAGCGCGACCTAACCGCGATCCTCAAAACCTATGGGACAGCACCCCGGCCCAAGCGGGGTGAGCCAGCCGCGAAACCCCCGCCTTTACAGGCGTTTTTCGACTTCTGGCGGTTCGACTATGGGACAGCAAGCCCGTAAATCCCAAGGAAATCGCGAAACGGCCGGCCCCGCCGGGAAAACCTCCAACCCGAAACCCCAAAAGAGACCTCAAAAACCCAAGCAATTCCGCATGGGTAAGGGTAAATTGTGCCGCCTATGGGATGCTAGTGTGTTCGTTTCATTTCGCCATACTCCTCTCGTCAATACCCCATCACGCAAGCTCCATTCTCAGTGCCTGACCCCGTCCGTCCCCCGATTGCGGAGACTCTCAAAGAGTCTCCTTCGATTCTCGAATCGTGGCGCACGGTGACTCTTCATGTCATTTTGGTTTTTTGTGGCGATCTTCTCGACGATCTAGCCATGCGCCTAGGAGTTTCAGGCCGAGCCAGTACAGATGCAAAGACGCAACTCCCAACACGGCGGCAAGCACCCAAGCGGCAACTCCGTCCATTCCCGTCCGTTCCGTCAACAGATATGCTGACAGAACAGTAACGCCGATGAGAACAGACAATGGCAGCAACCCGAACATGGTTACTTGTTCCTCCCTGGTCCTGCATCAGCGCGATACTGGCCCGCTGCTGAAACGCCAGTGAAAGTCGCGGCAGCGCCACCCATACCCAATGGCGTCGGTCCCGTCGAGAAGGTCTGTCCGATACCCAACCACCAACCGGACGCCTCCGGCCTCAACGCTTGTCGCAATCCTTGGTCAGCCACAATTGCGGCTCCTCGGTCAACAGGGTTGGCGTACAAGGCCGAGTAAAAAGCGTTCGCATCGTCAGAAAGCGTCTTCTGACCAATTTCGTGGTAAAGAACTTGTTTCCAGAGAGGTGCGTTCGCGGCTTGGGATGAGAGGGCAGACTGAGCACGAATCGCGGTAGTTCCGACGCCAGCACCAATAGAGCCGACGACGCTGATGCCCGCATCGACAAGGTTTGCGGTGTTCTGCGACATACCCGTCGTCTCTTGCAGGGCCACAGACGTTAGTGAATCCACCTGCTCGTCTGTGAACGCCTGCCGAACACCGGCCTGGAACTGATCAATGCCATGAGCACCGACTGCGATACCGCCAGCAGTTCCTGCCGCTCCCGCGACCAGACCCACACCAGTCCAGCTAGAAGCTGCCCCAAAAGCGGCGCTTGCGGTGGCTAAGCTGTATCCTGCTGCCGCTTCTAAACCCCCGCCAACGGCTCGCATCACTCCAAACGTCTGATTCCAACTCCACAGACCGAGGGGATCATAGTAGAGGAACGGCGCGTTCATGGCGTAGGCGTAGAGGTTCGGGCCGCCTGCCATCCCGAGGGGGTCACGTGCGGTCCAGCGCTGTAGCCTTGCGTGATAGTAGCGGTGCCGCGCGAAATACAGGTTCCCGGCGGCGGGCCGCAGGCCCACGCCGCCGCACCACTGGTACGGCGTATCCGTCGCCCCCGTCCTCGCCATGACCTCGCCGTAGGGCGAGTAGAACCATTGATCGGTCGGCACGTTGTTTGTGTCGCTAAGCGCCAGCGTCGAGCCCTGGCCGTCGTGATGGAAGTAGCGGATTGTTCCGTCGGCCTCAACCTGCGCGACCACGCCACGCCCCCACACGAACCGGCGGATGAGCGCGCCGTTTCCGTCCAGTTCGGCCAACGGTCTGCGCAACGGATCGGCGTAGTCCAGCACGAAGACGGTGGTGTTCGTGCTGCCGGATTCAACGGTGACGGCGGCGACGCGGGATCCGTCGCCCGCGTAGTAGTACGCCGCAAAGCCGGACGCCGACACGACGGAGACCAGCCGGTTTTCGTAGTCGTATCCGTATGTGTTCTCCCCATCGGTCGTCAGATTGCCTTCATCGTCATGGGCGGGCGTCTTCTCGGTCCAGTCCTGAACGCCGGGATTCGCCTTGTGGGGTCCGCCGAGGGAACCATAGGCGGCACCGGAATATCCACTGTTATATTGAAGATCAATTATCACTCGGTCCTTCTTTCCTGCGGGGGGATGTAAATACATAAAGAATTGCAAATACACCCAGCAACGCTACCCCACCAAGTAGCCCACCAAGGCCCCGAAGATTCAAATGGATGTCCGATTGAGCGGCCCCAGATACGCGAAGAAAAACCCATAGGTCAACGGCAAGCCGCACAAGACCTACTGCCGCAAGAAGAATTGAACCGATGGCCAGCAATACAAAGAGTGATTTTAGGTTTATCATAGGTGTCACTTAATCCCTTTAGAAGTAGTCCCACCCGCCCAATTTGCTGCGCCGTTGGCCGCGCCAATTCCCGATCCGATGATGCCAGCCCCAAGAGCGGCATTTGGCGTGAGGCCAGTATACAAAAGCTGAATCGACTTCCCGACGCCCTCTAATGTTGTAGTGGTGAGCGGCGTTCCAGCTTGGTCAACCCACTGAGCAACGTATGGCGCTTTGAACAAAGGTGAAGTACCCGCCCCACCCAAGGCTTGGAAATCAGCGTTGTTTAGAGCCGCCGAACCGGTTTCCCATCGGCTGAGCAGCTGCGATCTACTCAAGCCCTGTGCGAGAGGATCAGTTGCCGCAATCGTTGTGGCACGTATGGGCGCGGTCGCGAGTCCTGCGCCAAGAGACCCTACAACGCTAATGCCAGCATCTGTGAGATTCGCGGCGCGTTGGGACATGCCAGCGGCTTGAAGATCAAGAGATGTAAACGAATCAACTGGTTCACCTGTCCACATCTGTCGAATACCAGCTTGGAAGGTGTCTACTCCATGCGCTCCAACGGCCGCGCCTCCGACAGCAAGAGCCCCGAACCCGACAGCACCCAGAACGGTTGGGCTTGTTCCAACTGCCGCAGTACCTGATGCCACTGCAAGACTGTATCCTGCCGCCGCTTCAAGTCCGCCGCCAAGTGCACGCAATGCTCCCATGGCGCTCACCCATGCACTAAGACCGAGAGGGTCATAGTAGAGGAACGGCGCATTCATCGCATAGGTGTAGAGATTCGGACCGCCGCTTATCCCGAGGGGATCCCGCGCAATCCAGCGCTGAAGCCCGGCGTGATAATAGCGGTGTCGCGCAAAATACAAATTCCCGGCAGCGGGCCGCAAGCCCACGCCGCCGCACCACTGGTACGGCGTATCCGTCGCCCCCGTCCTCGCCATGACCTCGCCGTAGGGCGAGTAGAACCATTGATCGGTCGGCACGTTGTTTGTGTCGCTAAGCGCCAGCGTCGAGCCCTGGCCGTCGTGATGGAAGTAGCGGGCCGTCCCGTCAGCCTCGATCTGCGCGACCACGCCGCGCCCCCACACGAAACGGCGAACGAGCGTGCCGTTTCCGTCCAGTTCGGCCAGCGGTCGGCGCAACGGATCGGCGTAGTCCAGCACGAAGACCGTGGTGTTCGTGCTGCCGGATTCGACGGTCACGGCGGCAACGCGGGAGCCGTCGCCCGCGTAGTAGTACGCCGCAGAGCCGGACGCCGCCACGACTGAGACCAGCCGGTTTTCGTAGTCGTATCCGTATGTGTTCTCCCCATCGGTCGTCAGGTTGCCTTCATCGTCATGGGCGGGCGTCTTTTCGGTCCAGTCCTGCACGCCGGGATTGGTCTTGGTCTGGATGCCAGTCAACTCGTCGGCCGCATTCTGGCTGAGCCGCTTGATCGCCGGGGTGACCGTTGGCAGCAGCCCGGCATTGATCTCCATCGCCGTGGTGTTGCCGTGCGCATCGAGGGTATAGACGCGGTCCACGAAGTTGGACGCGCCGTTGTGGTACTGAATGCGGGTCAGGCGCGATGCGTTGGGAGATAGAACCACGAATGGACGCCTGTCTGCCGTGGTGCTGGCACAGGCAGACGGATGAACACAAATATCAGACAGGGAGACAGTCGGCTCAAGAACATCTCGCGGAATATGCGCGAAGGCGCTGACGGGACAGGCCATCAACGCCAATGCGACTATCGCGAAATGCCGGAATCGTGTCATGCTTGCACGTTCCTCAACCATTCGGGTTCCAACCGGTCCGGCCAGACGGCCGATAACCAGTACAGGAACGACTTGAGATACTGGCCGTCGGTGATGGAAGCTTCCACGTCCAGGTTGTTCGCCGCGTCGTACTGGTACGCAACATGGGCATCCGTCTGCGCCGCCGAGTAGTCGGCGGATGTGAGCCGATGCTGCTTGTCGTAGCTGTAGGTGATCGTCGTTCCGGCATGGACGCTCGTCACCAGCAGTACCAGCCCAAGGATCAATGTCGCTATCTTCATTTTGCTTACCTCCGATTTGGGAGACCTTCCGCCAGTCTCCTTCGATTCTTGAACAGCAGTGTTGCCAGCCCCAAGCCAAACAGAGCAACCGTGCCCGGCTCGGGGACCGTGGCCCACATTCCGATATCCACGCTGGATATGCCAACCGAACCAGACTCCCCTCTCAAATGAAAATCGCTTTGCCCATCAACCAGTGCCTCACATGGATGGCCCCATGATTGCGGTCTGGAATAGAACGACACTTCATATGGCGAGTGATTGCCGGGTTGGCCATCCGGCGCACGGCTCTGAATCAACCCCATGTAGCCGTACTCGACAGGGAAATACGCACCCACCGTATCGCCAACATCAAATAGATCTTCTTCAAACACAAGGTGAACGACTACTTGCTCGACGCTCACGAACGACTCTCCAAAGTCGACGAAGAAGTCCAACTGCCCCTCTTCGTCCAGTTGCCAGGTCTGCCCAGCTTCCGGCGTGAATTCATGCCAATAGAAGGAAGGTCCCGCAAATGCCTGCAAACACACGAAACAGAAGCAAAGGAGCAAGATGCACATTGGTTTCATGGTCGCTCTCGCTTCTTGCGGGCCAATGTTATCAAGGCGAAGACAATCATTGGGACACCGCCTATATCAATGAGCAACAGCAAGAGCGATAACCAGCGGAACCCAACTGGCAACAACATGGCAACACCTACCGCAGCCATAGCTCCACCCAGCAGAGGAACACAGGAATGGGGCCGCTCTCGGTGACGAAGGACATAGTAACGAAATGGGAGAAACCAGTTCATGCATATGATGATTCCTCCAACAACAACGAGAACATGTGCTGTAACTTGCATTGTCATGGTATATACTGGCGTTGCCCGAGCGTAACAGCCTTCACCTTCCCGAGAACACCCTCCGTCTGAGGCAACTTCACTGAAGACTTTGGAACGAGAAATGTTTGACCGCTTGATGGAGGTGCGAAATCATTCCAAGGAAATGGATCCCATTTGCCGGAACGCAAGTAGTTGCTGAAGGAACTCTTGCCTTTCATTACCCACTGCCCGGATCGGAGTCCCTCGCCACCCCACCGTGACACCGTAGCCATGTCATCCACATACGGAGCGATTTCCTCCGGCACCACAGCGTCAATCGTGTTTATGATCTTTGCCGTCTGCCCGACCTTGCCCCCTCCGCTGGTGGCTGCTCCTGCACCCAGGGTTCCGGCAGTGACGAGAACTTCGCCGACTATTGATCCTTGGCCTCGCAGTGAACCGGCACGTTCGACATAGTCCGAACTTATTGCATCCCATGTCTGCCCGGGATTTGTTGCGGCGTAGCCTATGCCGCGAGCTGTCTGAACCGGATGGCGGGCAATCTGATAAAGTCCCTGGGCCATCCCCGCGACCGTATCGCCGTAGCCCATGAAGACCTGCCCTACATCGCCCCAATAACTCCCTGTCTCCCAGTAGTTCTCAGGGCAGAGCCCCCACGGATCATAATAGAGCCAAGGGGCATTGAACGCATACGCATAGAGGTTTGCACCTCCGGCGATGCCCGCCGGGTCTCGCGCAGTCCACCGGCGGAGCCCGGCGTGGTAGTAGCGGTGGCGAGCGAAATACAGGTTGCCGACTGCGGGCCGCAGACCCATGCCGCCACACCATTGGTACGGTGTTTCAGTGGTTCCAGCGCGCGACATGATCTCGCCGTATGGCGAGTAGAACCACTGGTCTGTGGGCACGTTGTTCGTATCGCTGAGCGCCAACGTCGACCCCTGGCCGTCATGATGGAAGTAATGCACCGTCCCATTGGCTTCGATCTGCGCGACCACGCCGCGCCCCCACACAAAACGGCGGATGAGAGCGCCGTTGGCGTCCAGCTCGGCAAGCGGGCGGCGTAGCGGGTCGGCGTGATCCAGAACGAACACCGTTGTGTTCGTGCTCCCCGATTCCACGGTCACGGCGGCAACGCGCGAGCCGTCACCGACATAGTAGTATGTCGTCGAGTCGGCCCCCGAGACGACCGTCGCAAGCCGGTTCTCATAATCGTAGCCGAACGTCGAATCGCCATCGCTGGTCAGATTGCCTTCGGCATCGTGAACCGGTGTCTTGTCGGTCCAGCCCTGTACGCCGGGATTTGCTTTCGTCTGAATCGTGGTAAGCTCGTCGGCCCCATTCTGCTTCAAGCGCATAACTTGCGGTGTGACCTGCGGCAAAAGCCCGGCATTGACCTCCATCGCCATGGTGTTGCCGTGCGCATCGAGGGTGTAGACGCGATCAACGAAGTTGGATATGCCGTTGTGGTACTGGATGCGGGTCAGGCGCGATGCGTTGGGAGATAGAACCACGAATGGACGCCTGTCTGCCGTGGTGCTGGCACAGGCAGACGGATGAACACAAATATCAGACAGGGAGACAGTCGGCTCAAGAACATCTCGCGGAATATGCGCGAAGGCGCTGACGGGACAGGCCATCAACGCCAATGCGACTATCGCGAAATGCCGGAATCGTGTCATGCTTGCACGTTCCTCAACCATTCGGGTTCCAACCGGTCCGGCCAGACGGCCGATAACCAGTACAGGAACGACTTGAGATACTGGCCGTCGGTGATGGAAGCTTCCACGTCCAGGTTGTTCGCCGCGTCGTACTGGTACGCAACATGGGCATCCGTCTGCGCCGCCGAGTAATCAGCCGACGTGAGCCGGTGCTGTTTGTCGTAGGTGTAGGTGATGGTTGTTCCGGCGTGCGCTGTCGCCACCATAAGTAGAATGCCAAGGATCAAGGTCATGTTCTTCATTGTCGTTACCTCCGGTTATTGTGGGCATCGTTCATTTGCCTTCTCGGGCATGTCCTTCTTCGAGCGGAGAAACGTCGAGTGCAAAGTTCGTATTAGGTAGTAGCGTCGCACGATAACGCTCACCTACCCTCACGGGGCGTTCCGCCGAGACAAAGTACTGAATGGCCTCGCGCCTTCCCCTAATCCTTATCCCCTGACTGAGGAACCATGTCCCCATATAAGTTGAACGGGCAACGACTTCCCCGTCTACTACATCCAGTCTCCTCCCGCTGATGAAAGCAATGGTTCCGCGCGTTACGGGAAAAAGAAGATGCCATGTCAGGCCAAATGCGCATAATAGGAAAAAAGCCCTGGATATCCGTTCCACGAGTGCTCGTTCGCGCATCCGTTGTGGGGACGCCAATTTACCGCCCCTGATCACAGCATAACTTGGACTTATCCCAAGCACGGCAAGACACACGACCGCAGCCGCCAGAAGAACCAGGGACGCGACCAAGCGTAGAATCCAAGCATGTGGCCCGAGCATTATGAGGCCGGGGTAAACGCTCACTAAGAGAATCCATCCTACTCGCCTTGCGGTTTTGGCGGTCATTTGCCGGGCCTCGGTGTCGTGGTGTACTGCTGCAATGTGCCGTTACCCCCCCCATCCAACATTGAAGACCCCCGTTGAGATCCGCCGTAAAGGACCGCCGCACTCATTGTGCTCGGCAGTATGTTCATCGTGGCCTGTCCGGCAAACATCTTCGTAGCGGTTTGTGCCGTTACGTTTTGTATCTGTTCATTTGCAAATTTTGTTGTGATCTGCTTGCTTACGGCGATGGCGCTGCCCCGGCCTGCTGTGATTCCTTGGATTTTTGGACCCGGAATGAAGCTGACGGCAGTGCCCACCGTCACGTCGCGAGCAAAGTCCCCTGCATCAAATCCCTGCAACTGACCTGTTTCGACATAACTACTCGAATTATCGCCTACCTGTTTCACAATATTTCCCATGGCAGCCCCGCCTGCGCCCGCGAGAATGGGATTTGCTGTGTAGAGCAAGATTGCGCCGCTCGTTGCTCCGGCGGTGGCGGCACCGATATAATTCTGAGATGGGCTGACTTGCCCCCCAATCAAGTCGGCAATACCCTGGCCTGCCAAGCCAATAATTGCGCCTCCGCCAATGAAAATGGCGTCGTCAACACCCGCCCAAAGACCTGCAGGATCAGAGAAACGGAGCGGGTTCGCGTTGGCATAGGCATACAGGTTGGCACCGCCTGCCATCCCAATCGGGTCACGTGCGGTCCAGCGCTGTAGCCTTGCGTGATAGTAGCGGTGCCGCGCGAAATACAGGTTCCCGGCGGCGGGCCGCAGGCCCACGCCGCCGCACCACTGGTACGGCGTATCCGTCGCCCCCGTCCTCGCCATGACCTCGCCGTAGGGCGAGTAGAACCATTGATCGGTCGGCACGTTGTTTGTGTCGCTAAGCGCCAGCGTCGAGCCCTGGCCGTCGTGATGGAAGTAGCGGACCGTCCCGTCAGCCTCGATCTGCGCGACCGCGCCGCGGCCCCACACGAAACGGCGGATGAGCGCGCCGTTGCCGTCGAGTTCGGCCAAGGGTCGGCGCAACGGATCGGCGTAGTCCAACACGAAGATAGTGGTGTTCGTGCTGCCGGATTCAACGGTGACGGCGGCGACGCGGGATCCGTCGCCCGCGTAGTAATAGAACGCCGATTCCGAAGCCGCCGAAGCTGAAACGAGCCGGTTCTCGTAATCGTAGCCATACGTGTTGTCGCCATCGGTCGTCAGGTTGCCTTCGCCATCGTGTACCGGCGTCTTCTCGGTCCAGCTCTGCACGCCGGGATTCGTCTTGGTCTGGATGGCGGTTAACTCGTCGGCCGCATTCTGGGTGAGCCGCTTAACCATCGGGCTAACTGTAGGCAGCAGCCCGGCATTGATCTCCATCGCCGTGGTGTTGCCATGGGCATCGAGGGAATACACGCGATCAACGAAGTTGGAGGTTCCGTTGTGATACTGAATGCGCGTCAGGCGCGATGCGTCGTCCCAGGTCCATGTGCCGGTGGCCGCCGTGGGATAATCCACGCCGGTCTTGCGGTGCAGATCGTCATACGTGTAGGCCGTTGTGCGGTTCCCCCAGTCGGCAACCTGCGTCAACCGGTCGGCGGCGTCGAAGGTGTAGCCCACGGCAACGCTGCCTGGATACAGGATGTTCGTTCGGTTTCCGTTCCGGTCGTGAGAATAGCCAACCACGGATTGCACGGAACCCACGGATTGGGTCACCACGGATAGCCGGTCCATCTGATCGAACCCGTACCAGACTTCGGCCACGGCGTTGCTCTGGTAGGTTCGCAGTCCGACTTCGTTGTAGGCGTAGCGGACCGTGTTCGTGTCGGGATAGGCTATCTGCGTCAGACGGTTGAGTTCGTCATAGGCGTATGCGATCACCGCGCCGTCGGCATCGTTGCGTTCGAGCAGATTGCCCGCCGCATCGAAGATGAAGCTCCGGGAGTTGCCCACGGCATCGGTTTCATTCGTCATGCGATTCATGCCGTCGAAGGCGAAGGTGCGGACCTTGCCCAGTCCATTCTGGAAGGCGAGCAGGTTCCCGAGCGGGTCCAGGGTGTACCGTTCCGTCACCCCGTCCGGCTTGATCTCGGCGGTTCTGCGCCCTAATGCGTCATGCTCGAACTGCGTGGTGTAGCCCGTCTCGTCGGTTACGGCGACGAGTCTTCCGGCGGCGTCGAACGTGTTGCTGACGCTGTGCCCCAGGGGATCGACGGTTCGGATCAGGCGGTTGAGCGCGTCGTAAGCGAAGGCGGTCGCCTTGCCCAGCGCATTGGTCTGCGCGATTACATAGCCATTCGCGTCGAGGACAAAGCGGGTCGTGTTGCCGAGGCGGTCGGTAACGGCGATCCTGCGTCCGGCACTGTCAAACAGGTTGCTATGGACGCCGCCGCGCGGGTCCACGGTGGCGACGAGCAGGTCGCGGCTGTCATAGATGTTGGTGACGACGCTGCTGTCAGGGTGCATGATCGACGCCACCTTGTAGGTGGGGGTCCAGGCCGTCACGGTCTGGCGATCAAGCGGATCGACGACGGCGGTCCTGAGCCCTGCGGCGTTGTAGACGTTGCTGACGGTGTTGCCGAGCGCGTCCGCCACGGACGTGACCAAGCGGCGCTTGTTATAGGTCATGGTCGTGGCGTTGCCGTCGGCGTCCCGCGCCACAAGCAGATCGCCCCGCGCGCTCCAGGTGTTGGTGACCGTCCCTCCGTCCGTGCGGGCAATGGTTTGCGGGTTGCCGTAGTCGTCATAGGTGTACGTGGTGATGTTGCCGTTGGGGTCGGTGACGGTGTGCGCAAGGCCCTTGTGCGCGCCACCGGTGTAGTAGGTCAGCACGGTGGAGTTGGTCAGGGCATCCACCGTGTTGGTGAGGTGATGGCTGGCGTCGTAGCCGTAACGGGTCGTATTTCCGAGCGGGTCCGTAGCGGCGACGAGATGGTGGGTCGCGTCGTATTCGAAGCGCCAGGCGTTTCCGAGCGCGTCCAGGCGATTGGTCAGGTTGTGGTTCGCGTCGTATTGAAAGACGGTGACAAACCCGCGCGCGTTGACGTTGCTCGCCAGGCGGCCCTGTCCATCGTAGTAGCTGTAGGTGCGGTTACCGAGGGCGTCCGTCGTGCCGAGATTGCGCCCGTCGGCATCGAAGCGGTGTGTCGTTGCGCCACCCTGGGGATCGACTTCGGTCCCCTCGTAACCACTACAGAAGAAGGCCCATGCTTCGCCATAGCCGTTGAACTGCGTGACGACCTGGCCGACCTCGTTATAGATGTTGCTCGCGGTCACCTGATCCAGCGGATCGATCAGGGCGGTCATCCGGTGGTCCGTGTCGTAGGCGTATTCCCAAACGCCGCCGTCGGGATCGGTGAAGCTGGTCAGATCGTCGCCGGTGTAGCCGAAGCTCACGGTGTGTCCGGTCCCGTCCGATACCTGCGTGAGCGCGCCGCCGGTATAGCTGAAGGTGAGCGCGCGGCTGTAGGAGTCGGTGACGGTCGAGAGATTCGTTTGCGCGTTGTACGCGAGACTCATCGTGTTGCCGTCGGCGTCCACGATGGAGGAGAGAAGGCCATTGGCATCGAACCGGTATTCCGTGCCGAAACGCTCCACGAGCCGGAACAGGCCGTTGATCTTGACGAGGCCGGTCGTGACGGCGGGCGGCGGGTTGTACGACCCGTCGGGCATGCGCATATAGCTCAGGCCGTGATCGCCCATGCGGACGACAATCGTGTTCTGGCACATCTGGTCGAGCGCCCACTTCGTGGCCAACGCGGCGGTGGTCCACTCCCGCACCCCCGCGTTCTCGTCAAGCAGGTCGGCGACCACATAGGCGGCGGCGACAAGCGCGGCGGCGTCCGACGCCTGGCGCAGACCGAACGCGGCCGCTCCGTCGCTTGCCTCCGCAGCCTGGACATCAAGGTTGTGTCGCCATCCGTAGCCAAGCTGACGTGGGCGCGCGGCCTCGCCGCTGCTGTAGGACAAAACGAGCTGCTGTCCGCGCGGCTGCGGGGCGCTCCCGAGGGCAAGGGCCGGTTTCTGATGCAGCAAATGACCGGTGCGCAGGTCCACGGGATCGCGCGCCGTCGTGGCGGCGATCTGGGTTTGCGGCGCGGGGGAGATGGCATTGACGTACAGGTTCTGCGTGGCCGGGACGCTGTACGGAACGGGCTCCCCGCCGTACCCGCCGCTGTAGCCGCCCCCGATGATCATTCCCATGGCGGCCGACCACGTCTGCCCCGACGACTGACTCCAGAAGTGAGCGAAACCGTAGCCAGACCATTGCCGCACGGAAATCGAGCCGTTTTCGGGAAGGAGGATCACGGAATCCGCGTCCATCCGGGCATCGAGTTCCGAAAGCGTTTGCGCCGAGTAGTTGGTCAGCGCCGCGCGGACGGTTGACCAGTTCGCGCTGTCGGCAAGGAAGGTGCGGTGTCCGGCGGCGTTGTTCTCGAACGCGATCTTGATGGTGGATGCCGCAGGCCGGTTCGTGCCCTGCGTCTGTTCGAGAACGCCGTGTTCAAGCGCGCTGGCGAAGAAGCTGTCGGCCTTCATGAGCGTTTCCCAGTCCGATGCCTCGCCGGAGAAGGGCAGGGTTTGCGACCGCAGGCCGGGAAGGTCCAGATAGTACCCTTCTTCCTGCCCCATGACGCCCAGGAAGTGGTGACTGTAGCAGATCGCGTCCGCGATGTGCCCGAGCATGGCGCTGGAGAGCTTCCACTGTTCGAGGCCGCCGACTGCGGAGGCGTGCATGGCGTAGAGACGAGCCATCTCGCTGGATGGAGAGTGGCCAGCGGCCAGGAGCGATTCGAACTCGCGAGCCGCCTGCATGGATTGGCGTCGCGAGGCGGACCCGAAGTCGTAGACAAGCACGTAGCTGTTGGTGCTCTTCAAGGTCTGTTCAATCGAGTCGTCCGCCCATCCCGCGCTCGCATAGGGTTGGTCGATGGTCCAGGTCAGGGTGTTGGTTGCGCCGGGGGTGGTGGGAGCGCCAACGGCCACCGCTTCCCCGTCCAGCCACAGCTTGGGCGCGTAGCTTGCGGACGCGTCGTGCGTGATCATGAGAGGGCGGCCTCCCAACTCGTACCCGGAAAAGGTCCTGGCGATGTTCTGGTAGGTGACTGTTACGCTCAAGATTCGCGCGGCGGGCACATGATCGAACGTGGTGCGACTTGCGGAAGCGACGTCCTCGGCATACGGCAAAGCCGAAGGCAGATTCGTGACGGCTTCAGGAGAAAAGACTCGGCCGCCGACGAGAGCGTCGATTCCCTTGGTGTCGTATTCCGCGCGAAGCGTGCCGAGCAGATTGGTGGCGAGTCGCGTCAGCTCGACGGACAGGTTGGCGGCGTTGACATCCCGGACCCAGGCGGCGTTGGTCGTTGCGCCTTGCATGGCGGCGGCCAGCAGGTTCGTCCGGTCGTAAGACAGGACGGACGCCAGGTTGGTCGCTTGCGTGACGGAGCACTCGGCAAAGGCGGGATCGAGCGTGTACCACTGCCCGCCGATATCGGCTTCGACCCACACGCGGCGGATGCCCGTCCATATCTCCTGTCCCCCCGGCGCATAAACCGCATGCCAACCGTCGGCCGTGCCCGTGCCGAAGCCGTCCGGCCAGCCGCCGTTGTAGAACACGTAGCCCCCGAGATCGTTGTAGTCGCCATTCCCGCCGAAGCCGCACCAGCGCGAGAGCCGAGGGGTGTCGTAGTAGACGATTGCGGTGGCATAGCGCGTCGCGTATCCGGCCGCGCGTAGCATGGCGGAGAGTAGTGCGGCCTGATCCCAGTCGTTTCCCTGACCGGCAACCAGGCAGCCGTGAGCGCCCAGCTTGACGCCATAGGTCGGGGCATCGTAACGGATATGGTTGCGGACGAACTCGTAAATCCTCAGCGGGTCGTTCCGCAGGGCGCTAACGGCCGTTTCGATCTCGGGGGTAAGGGTGGTCTCGTTCGTACATGTGGTGGTTCCGCTCGCTTCGGTAAGCAAGACCATGCCGCCGCCCTTCTCCCCACCCGCGCCGGGACTCTGTGAATCCAGACGACGGGCGTTGGCGCGCCAGTCCGCACGCGCGAGGGGTGTGAAGAGAGCCAACGTCGCCAGAGCAACGCAAGCGAAGCGCATAGGAGCCCGATTGATCGTCACAAGCCGTCTTTTCATATCCGGTTTCCCTCCCGTGGAACTACTCGACGTTGAGATCGTCGCAGAGCACCGAGCCGCCGACGCCGCTGCGGATACGCATGGCACCGAGCCGCGTTATGCTGTCGTTCTTGAACCCGAGGCCGGACAGCTTGAGCGTGCCATCCACGTACAGGCTCCACGTCTTCGCGGAGTAGTTCTGCACGATCTTGAGTTCGACCCATTGATTGAGAAGGTTGGCCGTACCGGAGGCGGTGGACCAGGAGCCTCCGCCGGAACCGTTGCCGTCAAATGCGCGTAGGCCGGTTCCGGCTTCGAAACTTACCAGACTGCTCGCCGTGGCGGGCAGGTCGGTCGGCACGGAGAACTGGGGACCGAGATTGACAAACAGCGTCGTCGCAACGGAATTGTTCGTTGCGGCGAAGTGCATGGTCATGGTCGCTTCGAGGGCTTCAAGCTCGACGAACTGGCTTCCGGCGTGCGCCATGCCCGACTGCACGGTTGCGCCAGAACTCCCTTCCCAACCGTTCTGACCGTTCAGCGCGCCGATGCTGTAGCCATTCGCACTCTCGAATCCGGTGGTATACGGCAACGGGCTGTTGTGGGTGTTGATCGGGTCCGTTCCGTACACGAATAGCTCGTCGTAGTCCGACACCCCGTCACCGTCCGAATCCCAGGCGTTCGGATTCGTGCCATATAGGCGTTTCTCCCTGCCGTCGCTGATGCCGTCCCCGTCGGTGTCGTCGAGCGTCCAGCAGTCGTAGAAGCGGACCGTGTAATTCGTGGCATCCTCGTCCACCCACGAGAAGGAGTTCGTGCTCAGGTCCACGTTGGTCGTAAGCGCGATCACCCAGTCCTGTTCCATGAGGTTCGTGCAGGCGAAGAAGTCCACCATGTTGGTGGCAAGCCCGTCATGGGGCCATGCGATGGTCAGCTTGATCGCGCCGTTGGTCATGGCCTCGATGGCCACGAACTGGAGATTGCTGACGGTGCCGCCCTCCCAGCCCATCGTCCGCATGCCGCCGCCATCCTCTTCGGCGCGCATCGCCGTTTCGATGGACTGCTTCCAGACCAGATTGATGAGGTCGTCTTCCAGAATGAGCTTGTAGGTGATTACGATCCGGCTCGGGTCGTACATGGCGACGAGCCAGTCGGCGTAGCCGCCGCCCATGACGACGAGCGCCGGGTACTGTGCCTTTACATACCACTGGGGATCGTAGCCCTTGGGAGCGGGAACCGTGGCGATGATCTCGTCTTTGGCGTTCAGAAAAGTCCGCTCGCGGGTCTTGGGGTCTTCATAGACCGTGATCGGATACATGACGATGGCCCCCTCCTCGACGGGGACCAGTCCCTCGCAGAAGGCCGCCGGGAAGTTCTTGGGATCGAAGGGGAGGATGCCGCCGCTCTGAAAGTGAATGAATTCCGGGTCCGGGACGGCGATGGGCAGGTACATGGCCTGCTCGGACTCGAAGTCGACGACGATCTCGTCGAGACTCTCGACCTCGCGGGCCATATAGTGCGCGTAGAGGTCCTTGTCGAACACCGCTTCCCAGTCGGTGTTCTCATCGAAGACCGCAGCCAGGATGATACCGGCTCCCAAGGAGGCAACGGCCAGCGTTGCCAGCCAGACGCCTTTGAAACGAAGAATTGCCTTCATAGTCGTTCTCCTACGCTCACTCAACTCCCCGACTGGTCTGCCCAAAAAAAGAGGCGCGAGCTCCAAGCTCATGCCTCTTCTGAGGGACCAGCAAGCCCCGCTTCGAAACACGAAACAGGGAGTCGCGCCCCAGAGGGGGGCGCGTCTCCGCGTGTCTCGCTTCGAAGCGGAAAATTGCTGGTTTTCAGAAGAAGCGATCTGCGCGTTAACGCAGAAAATCTATGTCATTCGATCAGATCTTCGTGTGGCTTTCTCCTCGACAGCAGGAAACTCTATGGCTCTCCAACCGACATGGCACAGTTAGAACCACATCGGTGAAAAATGCAAGCCCTTTTTGTGACGGTTTTCCGGCCGTGGGAGAGGAATGACGGATGGTGGGCAGAAGAGCCTCATGCGCCAATTCAGCCTGCGCCCGCCGGATGGATCAGCGTTCAGGGGGGCGCGAAGCAGTGCTTCCAGCGCCTTCCAGTCCGGCATCTCCCCCGCCGCCTAGCAGCGGGTCCAGGCGTCGCGGATTGCGGCGTGGTCTACTCCGGCCATTTCTAGGCCTGTCATCCTCTCTCATTGCAGATCGCGTTGATCAGGACCGCGAAGGGCATCTCGTAGTCCCGGTTCTTCTGTAGCTTCATGCGTTCGGCTCTCACCAACGCCGTCTCTTCCGGGAAATCCTTCACGAGTTCATCCTCGGCTTCCGCGAGGTGTCCCATGGCGAACCAGTAATGCGCCGGGTAGCCCTTGGCCTTCTCCAGCAACAACACCCGCGCCTGCGCTATGTGCTTGCAGGCGCATTCCCTACACGACTCCCGCATCACCGGTTCCCCCCTCCTGAAGCGGTCATACTGGCTTCGCAAGTGAGTTCCGTTCTGACCGCAACACCCCATGGCTCTGTTCTCCGGCTCTTTCTACCCACCCGAGTTGTTCTTCTCAGCCTCCAGCATTCCTTTCAGGAAGCCCGTGTCCCTGGAACTCACGTCCATGCGTTCGATGTCGGTGCGGTATCCCGTCTGGCGAACCGGACGCGGGTCCGGGCGCTCGTTCGCCGGGTACTTCGGCAACTGGTCATGCGGGATTCGCAGATCCTCCCGGAGCACGAGGGGCTTTGGCCTGTTCACGCCGGAGAGCCACCGCTGCATTTCGGGTTCGCTCTCCAGATGCCATTCCGCGATGATGTCACGGTAGGCGTCCAGAATGTCATGCCCATCGGCCAGCGACCGCTGGTTCTTTCCGCAGGGCAGATACTTGAGCTTCTTGAAGAACCCGTCCCTCTTGTCCGGCGACACGCCGAGCCATTTCAACGCGATCAGATGTGTCGTGATCTGGAACCCCATGCTCTCATCCGTCAGCATGAACGCATCGATGTCCTGAACCGACCTGTCCACATGGTGAACGATCACGTCCGGGAGACACCAATGGCTGCGGCCGAACTCGATCTGGACGGAATGCGCGAAATCCGTGTCCTCGACGCAGCCGCCCAGGAACCCGTGCTTTAGCCCCACGTACCTGTCCCACCTGCCGACGTCCTGGCGCGTGAGCAGACACATCCCGGCCACGTTCATCTGCTTGGAGAGTTCCTTGGGTGCAGCCGTGGCATCATGGAACGGATACTCCCTGCCGTTGTCGCAGACCCACACCTCGTTCGGGCTCACGATGCCGCAGCTCTTCTCGACAGCGAAGGCGACCATGCGGTCAAGCCAGCCGGGAGTCTGGGGGAACGCGTCGACGTCCAGGAAGCAGACGAACTCGGCCGCAGACCTCTTCTGGGCCAGCCCCCGCGCCTCGGCCACGTTCAGGTCGGGGCGGCATTCCACAATGGGCGCGATGCCCGTCGTGCGCCTCACGTTCTCCACGCACTCGGCCACGCCTTTCTGATCGGCGGCGTATGTCGGTATGACGATCTCAACGTTCATGGTCCCGCCCTGTGTTGAAGGTATATCGCGCTGCCCGCGTAATTGTAATTGCCCCCGATTGCCGGATAGCCGTAGGCGCACTCGTCATGGTCGAGGTAGCACTGGTTGTCATCCAGGTAATTGGTCAGGCGCATGAAGACGATGATGTGGTCGCCGAAGCTGTCCGTATTGACCGACGTGATGTTGAAGGGGAAGACCCCACCCGCAACGTTGTAGTTCACGACGCGCCCGACGACGGTTCCCGTGTCCAACGCATTCTGTATCGAGTAGTCGGCGATGTTCCCGCTGAAGTTCGCCACAGCGATTTCAAAGGACTGGTGGAAGCAGTTGCTGGCGCAGCTGAACCAGAGGTAGTTATACAGGTAGAATGACGAGGCCAGCCTGAGTCCGATCAGTTCCCGATTGGCCACCGAGGAGATATCGTAGGTCATCGCGCCCACGGCAAACACGAACCAGTTTCGCCACGGATACCCGGTTGCCGAGTACTTGGTGGTGTATCGGCCCGTGTACCACGAGCCCGCGTTCCAGGATGAGGCGATGACGCCGCTGCGCCAGTCATTGAACGTTGCCGACTGTTTCCCGGGGATGAGCAAGGAAACGGGTGAGAGCTCGCTGTAGGCTGTCGCGTTGTACAGGCTTGACGCAATGAACCTGCTGTACTTGGCGCTGTTGGCGAGTTCCAGGACTTCATATTTGAAGCAGAGATGGCCGCTGGCGGAATGCCAGGCCAAGTGTCCGTTTGTCGGGTTGTAGGTCAGGTGTGCCATTACACGGTCTCCACCACGCAGGCGTCCACTTCGACCCTGGTTTCGCCGCTGATTGCCCGGACATGGCCGGTTTCATCGACGGTCAGCTTCCGCACGTACATGTAGAGCTTCCTGCCGCCGTCATGGAAGTATCCGATTCGCGAGAGGACCCAGAAGTCCAGCCCATTGCCGCCGGTGCCCACAACAAAGCTCGATCCCTCGGCGGTCTCATTCCCTTCCGCCGCTGCCCCGATGGTTTGAACGGCGGTTGGCGCGTGGGGGCCGACATGCTTGATCTTCAGCACTAGCATCCCATAGGCTAAGCCGGAAACATTCCGGTTCCCATGATTGGCACCTATTATGCGGGGGGGGGGTGAAAACAGTCAACCCCGTAATTCCGCAAAAAAATATGTCGGCTTCGGAGCCGTTCGCCTGTAGCCTACAGGCGCATGAAAAAGTTGATTCCCCAATTGCTCGGGGGCACGCCCCCGAAGCCGACGAAGACAGAATACACCGTGCTGCGGCAGCTCGTCCAATGGATTCCCTCCGGGATGATCCAGCGGCTGGCGGACGAGCACAAGCTCGACATCCGCAAGTGGTCCGCGGTGAGCCATGTGGTCGCGCTGATGTACGGGCAGCTCGCGGGCTGCGACAGCCTCAACGGGATCGTGGACGCGGCCCGCGTCCACGAGGGCGAGTGGCGCAACATCCGGGGCGCGGAGCCGCCGAAGCGCAACACGTTCTCCAACGCGAACCGGCACAGGGACGCGGACATGGCCGAGCGGCTCTACTGGGAGGTCTTCGACCACCTGGCCGGGGCCTGCCCCGGCTTCGGGGAGTACCGGAGGCACAAGGGCTTCCTGGCCCGCCTGAAACGCGGGATCTTCGCCATCGACTCCAGCACCATCAAGCTGAGCCTGAACTGCATCGACTGGGCGCGGCACCGCAGGAGGAAGGCGGCCGCCAAGCTGCACCTGCGGCTCGACGTCGGCAGCCGCCTGCCCGCCTTCGCCGTCGTGGAGGACGCGGCGCACCACGACTCCGTGCGAGCGGAGGCTCTCTGCGCCGGCCTGAAGGCGGGGGACGTGTGCGTCGCCGACCGCGCCTATACGGACTTCGGCTTTCTCGAAGGCCTGCGGTCGCGCGGGGTCTTCTTCGTCGTCAGGCAGAAGAAGAACATGCGCTTCAAGAGCGTGAAGACGCTTCCGAAAGGCGGTGACGCGTGCGTCGTCTCTGACGAACTCGTCGAGCCCGCCCTCGCCCGATCGAAGGGTCTCTATCCCTTCCCGCTGCGCCGCGTGACCGCGCGCGTCGTGGTGGACGGGAAGCTGAGGGAGATGGTCTTCCTGACGGACAATCTCGACTGGAGCGCGCGGACCGTCGCGGAACTCTACAAGGCCCGGTGGTCCATCGAGCTGTTCTTCAAGGAACTCAAGCAGACCTGCCTGATCCACGACTTCGTTGGGTACAACGAGAACGCGGTCAGGTGGCAGGTCTGGACGGGGCTGCTCGTCCACCTGCTGCTGCGCTTCATGCGCCACGTCGCGGGCTGGGAACTGAGCTTCTCGCGGCTCGCGGGCGTCGTGCGCGCGGCGGTCTGGGTCAAGCGCGACCTAACCGCGATCCTCAAAACCTATGGGACAGCACCCCGGCCCAAGCGGGGTGAGCCAGCCGCGAAACCCCCGCCTTTACAGGCGTTTTTCGACTTCTGGCGGTTCGACTATGGGACAGCAAGCCCGTAAATCCCAAGGAAATCGCGAAACGGCCGGCCCCGCCGGGAAAACCTCCAACCCGAAACCCCAAAAGAGACCTCAAAAACCCAAGCAATTCCGCATGGGTAAGGGTAAATTGTGCCGCCTATGGGATGCTAGTGAATCTGAATGGGATTTATTGAAAACCTCCGTTTTGTCACAAGGAGACGGCCATGAGTCACGTGTCACGCAGTTCGATCATCGTCTCAATGGGTTTGCTGGCGCTCGCCTTTCCATGCGCCGCACTGGCCGAGGAGGTGCCCGTGAAGAGCGGGCTTGCAATGTGGCTCGCGGCCGACCATATCGAAAACACGGCCGATGGCGAATCGATCGCCACATGGACGGACCTTTCCGGCATAGGCCACGATGCCGTATCGATTTCCGCCGGCGATTCCCCCGTGTTCAAGGAGAACCAGCTGAACGGAAAGCCCGTGCTCCGCTTCGATGGACAGGGCGACTCGATGCGCGTCAGCGGTTTCGCCTCGACCACCAACATGACGATCTTCACGGTCGTCAAGGCCTCCAGCTACCAGTCGCTTCTCCGCTGGCAGGGCGCGTCAGGCGGCTTTTTCGTGTACCATTGGAACAACCTCTTGATCTCCAGCTCGAACGGCGGCACAGCCGAAGGCCCCGAGGCAGGGCTGCGCACCGGTCTCGCCCAGAATCGATGGAACATCGGCGAGGCTGTCATCGATACCGCGGATACGCAGACGGCCTCGACCTTCACGAACGGCGCGCCCGTCGCGACCAGTGTCTGGCGCAACAACCCGAACGGCGGTCCGGACCTCTACATCGGCCGCTACTTCCAGGGCAGCGAGTTCTACAACGGCGACATCGCCGAAATCATCGTCTACTCCCGTGCGCTTTCGACGAGCGAGCGCGGTCTCGTCGGAAGCTATCTCCAGCGCAAGTACGCCCTTCCCGGCGCCTATTCGTCATTCCTCGTTTCCAACTCCGTGAACGGCAACACGGACTTTATCGGCGCCTCGCCCGCGCACATCGTCGATTTCCCGATCTCGCCTTCGTTCGACGAGTACCAGATCACATTCGGAGCCGGGTCTTCCGCCGATCCCGCGGGTTGGCTGGAGATGCCCGCCGCAGTCGGAGACCTCCCCGCGATCGCCTTCACGCCGCCGATGGTCGATGGACCCATCACCTTCCGTGCGTGGGTGCGTTCGTCCGAAGACCCCGTGGATTCGATCGTCTCGATGTCGTACACCATCGAGTATTGCACCGTCCCGCCTGTCGCCCTGGCGCATGACGCCTCCCTCGAAATCGACCCCGTGAACGGCACGCCGGTGCCGGCTTCCGCGATCGACGAGGGTTCGTACGACTCCGCCTCGGGCATCCATTCCATGTGGGTCACGCCGGCATCCATCACCGCTCCGGGCACCGTCACGCTCCATGTGCAGAACAACGCCGGCATCACCGCGACCACTACCGCGCAAATCGCGCCGGCGTTCTGGTGCACGTTCGAGGCCGAGGGCGCGACCTCCGGCGCCCATTCGCTCGAGGCCGCCTTCAACGGCATCGCATACGGTTCCGCGGCCGCGACCGCGACCGTCTTCTATGCCTGGAACTTCGGCGACGGCTCGCCCCTGGTGGAAGGCGAGGGCCTCACAACGGTTGGCCACGACTTTACGGAGCCAGGCTCCTACACGGTCCGGCTTTCGGTCAGCAACCTGCTCGGAAACACGGCGAACGCGGTGCGTACGGGCTACATCACCGTGTACGGCGCCCGCCTGTACGCCGATGCCGAATCCGGGACGGGCTCCTATCCCTACGCGACGCCCGGAACGGCTTCCTCCGACTTGCAGGCCGTTGTCTCCGCCGCGCGCGAAATCGCCGCGACCGGCCTCCCGGGCGTCATCGTCGAGGTCGCCCCGGGAACGTACGACCTCGATGCCGAACTGCTGCTCGACGAGCCCATCACGGTCATGGGCACCGGAACGCGCGAAGAGACCCTTGTCCGCCGCGCCGCGACGGCGCCGGACCTCGTGCGCGTGGCGCATCTCACCGACACCAACGCCGTGCTCGCAGGCGTGACGCTCTGCAATGGCGCGATGAAACAGCCGCCCAATACCGACCAATACACGTTCGGCGCCGGCCTCTGCATCGAGCAGGGCATCGTCACGAACTGTGTCATCCGCGACAACAGCGGCAGCACGCTCCATGGTGGCAACTACGTTCGCGGCGCCGGCGTCTACCTTGCCGGCGGCGAACTCGTCGACAGCCTCATCAGCGGCAACGGCACCAACTCGAACTTCCAGGCCGGCGGCGGCGTCTTCATGGTGGGCGGCATCCTCCGCCGCTGCGTGGTCAGCCAAAACTCCGCCGGCTACAGTTCAACCTGGCAGAAGGGCATGGATGGCGGCGGCGGCCTCTACATGTCCGGCGGCCTCGCCGAGGGGTGCCTTTTCACCGGCAACGAGGTCCGCAACTACGACGGCGGCGGCGTGTTGATGGATGGAGGCGAACTCGTCAACTGCACCGTCTCCGGCAACGAGGTCCGGTCCGGCGGCACGGCGACGGGCGCCGGCGTCCGCCGCCGCCACGGCGGCACCGTACGCTCCTGCATCGTCTACGGCAATGTCAACGGCAGCGGCCTTGCGAACAATTTCGTCGGCTCGTCCGCGACCCACTCCTGCGCGCCGGAACTCACGTCCGGCACCGGCAACATCGCCGCCGACCCACGCTTCGTCGACGCCGCGAACGGCGACTTCCACATCTCCGCGGTTTCGCCGTGCATCGATCTCGCCGCCGCCACCACCGCCACGCTCGACCTCGACGGGAACGCCCGCGTCGTCGATGGCGACGGCGATGGGGTCGCAACGCCCGACATGGGCTGCTACGAGTACTTCCGCCCCGCCGACGTCTTCGGCTGCTCGTTCGTCGCGACCAATGCGACGGCCGGCATCGGCTCGCTGGATGTATCGTTCGCGGCCGTCCTCTACGGAAGCCCCGCCCAAACTTCGAGCGTGAGCTGCACCTGGGACTTCGGCGACGGCTCGCCCGCCGCGGTCGGGGCGAACCTGCTTTCCGTGGACCACTCGTACACGTCGATCGGCCAGTACGACGTGACCCTCACGGTCGAGAACGCGGACGACGAGCCGGTCACCTTCTTCCGTCCCGGCTACATCACCGTCTATGGCTCGACGGTCTACATCGCGACGAATTCGATTCCGTCCTGTCCGTATGCGACGCCCGCAACCGCCGCCGCCGATGTCACCGACGGCTTCGCCGCCGCAATCGCGGCAGTCGATGCGGGCGCAACGGCGATGACGGTCGAAATCTCCGAGGGCTCGTACGCGATCGGCGCACAGCTCGCCTTCACGCGTCCCATCCGCATGGTGGGCGTGGATGGACCGGAGGTGACGGAGATCGTGCAGACCGCAGGCGACTCCCGTCTCGTATTCCTGGACGATCCGGGCGCGATGCTCTCCGGCGTCACGCTTCGCAACGGCTTCCTCTTGAACGACCGTTACGGAGCAGGCGCGAGAGTGGAGCAGGGCGTCATCACAAACTGCGTCATCACCGGGTGCAACGGCGGCGGACACGCGAGGGGCTGCCTCTACGGCTCGCTCTACGTCGCGAACTCCGGCCTCGCTGTCGACACGCTCGTGATCAGCAACCGCTACGAATACAACGCCGCCGCAGTGTGGGTCGTCGGCGGGACGGTCGACCGCTGCGAAATCGCGTGGAACCGCAACTCCATGCAGCACCACTCCGGCGACGGCGGAGCAGGCGTCAGGATGTCCGGCGGCACCGTCCGCAACAGCCTTGTCCGTCACAACACCAGCATCTACCACAATGGCGGCGGCGCGCGCATCTACGGGGGAACCTTTGAAAACTGCACGGTCGTGGACAACAACGTCGAGAAGCAGACCGATCCCGGATATGGCGGCGGCGTCTTCCAGCAGGGCGGAACCGTGCGCAACTGCATCGTCGTGCGCAACGAGGTCGGCGGTAATGCGAGCGATTATGTCGCCTCTGGAACGCCGGCATGCGAGCACAACTGCGCCCCCGAACTCGCCGGGGCCGGGAACGGGAACATCGACGTCGCGCCGCTCTTCCGCGATGCGGAGAATGGCGACTACCGCATCCTTTCCGCCAGCCCGACCGCCGGCGCCGGCGCGAACCAGGCGTGGATGGCCTCCGCCCTGGATTTCGCCCGCCAGCCGCGGATCCTGGGCGGCCGCGTCGACATGGGCTGCTACGAGGCCGCCCCCGTCGGCACGCTGGTCCTCCTGCGCTGATCCCCCCAAAAAACGGCACGCCGCGACTTCATATACCCCCTCGCCTACCGTCCGGGGACGCTCTTCCTGTTGCGGTAGGCTTGGGCGGGGCACCCGCACTGCCCAAGCCCGTGAACCGTATCACTGGAAAAGCGCTGCGGCGATGTCCGCAAGCACGTCGTCCGGCAATGACGCGAGGACGAGACGCGCGCCACCGAGGATGAAGACGGTACGCCCGGGGACGTCCTGCGCCTCGTCTTTCGGGAAGGGCAGGGCAAATGCGGGATGCTCGCCAACCGTCGCGTCCTGCGCCTCGCGGACTTCCTTGCGCACGCGCCCGAAGACGGCCGCGGCATCGGCCTCGTCCGCGAAGTCCACGATGGTCACGGCGTTGCCCCACGACTTCTCGAAGGGGCCGTCGACCCACGCCTTGGCATCGGCGCGCCCAAGGGAGTCGCGCGCAAAGTACTTGATCCGCGACAGGCGCGTCGGCTGCCGCTTCGCGCCCCAGTCCAGGAAGGCGCGGTATTCGCTTTCGGGGCACTGCATCCACCCCGCCATCACGTACTCTTCGCCATGGGCATCGGCAAGACACGGCGGCACGGCCGGCGGCGGCGCGATGTCGGGGTCGCGATCGAGGATGGAGGTCTCGATGCGCCTGGCGCCGGGGCCAGGCACGATGCCATGGATGAGCCCGTTGCGGAAGGCGTCAAGCGCGAGCGACACGCCCTCCGGCGTCGTGCCGGACAGGCGCACCATAAGCGTCGAAAAGGGGTTGTCGAAGACATGGTCATGGTAGAGGTACGGATTGAAGGAGACTTCGACGACGCCGATGTCGCCCTGGAAGCGTCCGAAGCCCAGGCTGTAGACTTCGCGCTTCCGTTCGTCGATGCCGAACACGAAGCCCTTCGTGCGCGCCATGACGGGATCGCCGGGAAGACCGACGAGCACGATGTGGTTGAATGCCTGCCGGAGCCAGGTCGTGTCGCGGCCGGGCTTCGGAGGGTTCGCGTGGAAATCGTCGGCGAGGATGGTCCCGGTCGTCCCCTGCGTCGCGGCGAGCGCCGACAAAAACGGCGCGCCGTCCGTTGCGAGCGAATCGCGCGCAAGGCGCACTTCGGCTGGCGCGTCGCTGGCGGCGTACAGCCAGATTTGCCTCTGCGGAATGTCGTCCTGCGCAAAGAGCGCGGCCGCGGCGAGGGCGGAAAGAGCCGTGATCCCGGATGGGTGTCTCATGATGGTTCGTCCAAATTCTACGGGCCCCGGCAAATCATCACGATGCGGCCGGAGGTCGCGGGGATGGGAAGGGCGACATGGAGCGTGCCGTCGCCGTCGCGGCGGGTTTCCAGCACGGCGCCGTCGTCGAGGGAGATCGCGCGGCTTGCCGCGGAGGATCCCCCGTGGAAGAACCCCGGCTTGATCGCGATGCCGGCCGTGCCGCCTTCATCGCCTTCGCGGCAGACGGAAAGGAAGAGCGTGTCTTGAGAGACGAACGGATACACCGCGATCCCGGGATCGACAAGGAGCGGATCGCCCGTGACGGCGTCGATGCGGGACTTGAGTTCCGCCGCGGCGAGCGCCGTGAGCGTCGAGGGCGCCTTGTGGTACACGACCAGTCCGCCGGCATCCCGTTTTGCGGTTCGATCTTCCGCGAAGAGTTCTTCCGCCCTTGGATTCGCAAGGGTGGGATGGGAATCGCCGATCGCGACAAGCGTGGCGCCGCGGCCTTGCGCCGCGAGGGCGGCATCGAGCTCCCAGTCCTCCCAGTTCCAGGGGTCGGCGAGAAGCAGCGGCGTGCCGCCTTTCCATTCCTTCAGCGCGTCCGTCGATGTCACGAACGAAATCGGCAGGCCCTGCTTGGCGAGCCCCGTGTAGACGTCCCGGCAGAAGTCGACGACATCGGTCTCGCCGTCCGCCGTGTGGATGCCGAAGGAGAGCCGCCCCATCGGCTTGCCCATGCGGCGTTCCTGTCCTCGCCACGAAACGACGATGCCGAAGCCCGCCGCCTCTTCGGGACGAAGCTGCGTCACGAGATTGTGCACGCGGCAGCGGATTTCATGGTCGCGCGCGGTGTAGCGCATCCCATGGTATCCCTGTCCGGTGAAGCCCGACGTGTGATAGGGCCAAAACCTGCCGTCGAGATCCACGCGGCCGAGGAAGTAGGTGGCGTACCACTGGCGACGCGCCACGTCGCTGTCGCCGTTCGATCCGAACCACCAGCGGTTCTGCTCGGAATTCACCCATCCCCATTCGTCGTATGCGCCGCTTTGGAGATTGGGGTTCGCGGCGATGACGCCCATGCGCGAGCCCAGCGACCACCAGAGGTCCTGGTTGAAGAGTTCCCAGAAGAGGTCGGTGCCGACACCGATGTGCGTCTTCGCGAGGTCCGCGCCAAGCTGCCCTCCGACCAGCGGGAAGCTGCCGTGCGTGCGGACGAACATCCCGTATCCGTGCTCCTCGAAGATGCCCTGCGTGAGCAGGATTTCGTCGGCGTAGCGGCGCAGGTTGAAGATCTGCCAGCCATCGCCATGCCTTGTGCGGATCTCCTCGACGATCGCATCGCGGGAGCGCCCTTCGAGCCCCGGCCTGCCTTGCCCGCGGAGCCAGCGGTCGAAGTCGACGAAGACATCCCACGAGAAGCACGTCCCCGTGTTCACGCCGTTCCAGCGGTCCTCGAGCGAGAAGAGGATCCCCTTCGAGTCGCGCGGGAAGCGCACGTCGCCCGCCATCATGCGCCCGAGGTACGCTTTCGCGACCCACTCCCACGTGAATTCGCCGTTCGGGAAGCGGCGCCACGGGTTGGTGTAGTGCGAGGCGGCGGTGCTGCTCGCGAACAGGCGCGCGGGATTTTCCCTGTTCCTCGTGCCGATTTCCATCAGGTCGAGCGAGTAGGCCCAAAGCTTGTCGTGCGCGCCGCCCCATCCCTGCGTCCACTTGCCCATGCCGAGCCCGAAGCTGTCGGAAGAGCGCCATCCGGGCGAACACAGCAGGCCGGCCTGCGGCCACCCGCCGGGAAGGGTCGGCGCAAGCTTCGTGCCTTCCTCGGGGATGAAGAAGACATCGAAGTCGCGCGTCGCGAGAACGGTTCCGCCCTCGCGCAGCGAGAAGTGGTAGCGCACGGGGCCGAAGTGTCCAAGCGGTTCCAGGTCGAGGCCGATCACGCGCTCCGCGCAAACGGGCAGTTCCCCCGCATCGATGGTGCGGCGCGTTACCTTGCCCGACGCGAGGTCGCGCCTTTCGATTTCAAGCGTCGCACGGGCGATGGGTTTCGCGCCGGCGAGGGCGCCGGCCCATCCCCAGGCCTCCCATTCGACGAGCGAGCAGTTCGAATCGAAGCCGCGGTTGGGTTCGCGGCGCGCCGCCGGATCGAGGCCCGTGACATGCAGCTCGAGGGCTTGGACGGGCGCGGAAGGCGCATCGAAGACGCGCTCCCACGTCGCGCGCAATCCGCAGGTGCCCGCGAAGTCGGCTTCGCTGGCCGAAGCGAGGACGGCCCCGTCGCCCGCATCCGCCGCGGCCTTGCCGAGAATCTCGAAGTCGCGCGGGTTGTTGCGGGACCAGAAGCGGTATGTGCCGCCGCCGGTGAGACGCACCCCGGCAATGTGCACGGGCTCCCCCCATGAAAGCACGGCGCGCTGCTCGGCCGCGGAACGCGCGGCCCAGATCGCGTGGATCGGCACCTTGTCGCGCCCGGACGCAATGCTCGCGGAACCATCGTTCAGTCCGGATGCCGTCGGGTTCCCGGGCCAGAGAAGGTCGGCCGCCGTCGCGAGAGGCGCGATGTTGGCGAAGTGGTTGCGCAGGCGCAGGCGCACTTTCGGCGCCGTATCCGGCCTGTACACGTAGCGGTACGAGAGGATGCCGTCGACATCCTCTCGCGGACGGGGCGCGGGGTCGAGTTCGTCGAGCGTGGACTCGTCCTCCTCGATGGCGATGGAAAAGGGCTCGCGAGCCGCATCCTTCGCCCACGCATCCGGCGCCACGTAGTCCATCGTGTCGCCTGCGGCCTTGGGTCCGAACGGGATCCTCGCGACGGCCGCCGCCCATTCCGCGTAGCGCGGGGAAGTGCGCGCCAGCGCATCCTCGAAGTCGCCGGCGAAAAGCACGATGCGCGTCTGGTCGACATCGGCATCGAGCAGCGCGGGAAGCGTCGACTCGTTCGCGCAACGCGCGAGGACGGACGTGCGCGGGAAGCGCCGGGGGTCGCGGAGGTAGTTTTCGGGCTCGTACGCGAGAAGCGGGCTCTCGATCGGCGCGCCGGGGAGGTGGAAGTCAAAGCGCGAACCAAAGGGGATCGCGCCGTCGATGCCCTCCGTGACGATCTCGCAGGCGGTGCGGCGCAGGCGCGGCAGAAGCGACCATGTGTTGATGGGGAGCAACTCGCGCAGCGGCTTCGCGACCTCTCCGTTGACAAAGCTCGCGCCCAGGAAAAGCGGCACGCCGCTTTTTGCGTGGTCGGCGACGCGTTGCGCTTCTCTTTCGGGAAGAGCGAAAGAGCTCGCGTAGACGGCAGCGACCGCTTCGCCCTCGGCGGGCTCCAGCCCGACGCGGGCGTGGAGGCCGAGCTCGCGCCATGCGCCGATGAACGGGGCCGGTGGAAGGCCGTCGAAGCAGAGCACCACGTTCGCGGATGCCGTATCGGAAACGCCTTCGCCCTTTGCGATGCGCGCGACGGCGAAATCGCGGACCTCCAGGGTTTCGGGCGTCGCGTTTGCTTCCACGCGCACCCATGCGGAGAAGGCGATCGACTCGATGTGGTTCGCGCCGCCTGTCGGCCACACGCGGAAGCGCGCGTGCGGAAGGGATTCGCCGATGGAAATCCGGTCGCCGGCCATGTACGACGGCATGTGGGCCAGGAAGGTCGGACGGCAGAGGATCGGGAAGCGTGGGCGGTCGCGGCCATCGAGCGCGATCGTCATGTCGAGGCTGGCGATGCGGCTGCTGGACTGGACGCGCTGGACCGTGCCGAGCGCGGTGAAGTCTTCGGGTTCGGCATCGGCGGAACGCGCAAGCACTTCGTTGATCGCGGCGACAACGGCGGAATCCGGGCCATAGCGGATTTCGAAGCGTGGCGCGCCATTCGCGACGCGTCCTTCCGACGTATCCGTGAAACGCCATGCCCCGGATTCGTCGATGAACCGGCCGCCCGAATTCGCGGGATCGTCCGTCATCGACACCGCAGGGGCATCCGCGAAGGGTTGTTCCAGTCTTTCGCCTGGCGCAAGCATCGCCGTTTGCGCGGCAAACGACGATGCGCATGCGAGGATGAACGCAGTGCAACGAACCGGGAGTTTCATCGATCGAAGGCCTGTAGTCCCATCGTCGGGAAGAAAGGGAAAGGGCTGGCTTGCGATGTGCCCTTAGAACTGGCTTCGGGGCGCGCCGTCGTTCGGCTTGGGGCCGTCTTCCGGCGAGGCAAGGTCCGCACGCTGCCACACGCGGATGTAATCGACCACGAACTCGTCGGGAAGCTTCGAGGGGTCAAGCGGGGTGTTCGCCCAGCCGCCGGAGACCATGTAGAAAATCGGATACGACTGGACGCTGCAAATGCGATCGTCCTCCCAGCGGCCGATCTCCACGCCGTTGCCGTAGTAGACGGCCTCGCCGGGCAGCCAGAGCAAGCCGACGGTGATGAAGCCCTCCGAATCCGCCGGGACATAGGCGTTGCTCGTGCCCAGCGCCTTGTGTTCCTTGCCGTAGCCATCCCAATGGAAGGCGAAGTTGAAGCGGTACGGCCCCCAGGCGGTCAGGTGCTCCATGATGTCGAACTCCATCCCGCCATCGCTCGTGCTGGCGCGCTTCCACTGCGGATTGACCGTGTGGTCGGGATCGCCGCCGCGGTCGGGCATCATCCAGAATGCAGGCCAGAGGCCGGGGCAGGTCGGGAGCTTCATGCGCGCCTCGAAATAGCCGTAGCGCTGCGTCCACTTGCCGTAGCTGTCGGCGAAACCGCAGGCGAAATCGGTCTTCGCGACGGGGCTTTCGTCCGCGGGGTCGTCGTTGTGGAACCCGGTCTTCCGCTCGTAGCGCAGGATCAGCTTGCCGTCCTTGACAATGGCGTTGTCCTTCGTGAAATGCGTGCGCTTGTCCCAGAAGTTGCTCGTGTAGATGTTCCAGAGCTCGAGGTTGATGGCATCGCCGTCGAACTCGTCCGCGAGCGTCAGCTTCCAATCGCCTTCGACGGGCGGACGCTTGCCGACCCAGGCGGGCGGAACGGCCGGGGTGGCCGCGGCCACGACGGAAACGACCTCCAGCTTGACGTCGCCCGCCGTTTCCGGGACGGACACGGTCACGCCGCTGGCGCGGTTGCTCTCGAACTTGGCGCCCGTGCCGGGCTTGCCGCCGCTGTACGCCTGGCTGGGATCCGAGACGCCCACCCACGGCCTGGCCGGCACGAACGAGGCCGTCAGCGTCGTCTGCCCGCCGGGGGCGATCGGCTTGGCGGCGGCGGCGGAGTCCGTCGGCCCCGGCGGGCTGTCGACACGGATGCCGGGCGCGACCGGCGTCGTCCCTGCATTGCGGAGCGTCACCTTGACTTCGTGGAAAGCGCCCAGATGCCAGGCCCCCATGCCCGGCTTCACCGTCGCCGAGCCCGTCTTGCCGGCCGGCACGGAAACCTGCACCGTCCCGCGCGGGCTCCAGCCGACGGCGGCGGCGCCTTTGCCTTCGAGCTTGGGCTCGTGCTTGAGCTGCCGCCCGGCGCCGACGATCACGCCGCCCGGGGGCGTCTCGCGCACGTGGGCGGGATCGACCGGCGGCGTCTCGCCGGCCGGCCCGCCCGCCTGGATGTCCTCGACGCGGAACGAGCGCGCCTCGCCCGACTTGCCCACGAAGAACAGAATCCTCGCAATGGCGGCGGTGTTGAGCTTGTGGCCCGGCTTGAAGCCGTACTGATAGCCAAAGATGACCTTGAGGAGCTTCGTCTCGCCGGGCTTCAGATAGACGGACTCCGTGTTCCACGGACTCTTGCGCCAGTCGCCGTCGTCGTCGACGCGCAGGCTCACGGAGACGTTCCTGTCGCCGATGTTCGTGACCTTGGCCTCGACGTGGCCCCACGGCGAGAGGTCCCACGTGCCGCCCGCCGCCGGCGCGATGGCGAAGCCGGGATAGCCGGCGTCGCTCCCGGCGACGACGACGTCGATCCCGCCCGCGCGGGGCGTCGGCGCGACCGTTTCATGCACATCGACGAACTTCCCGGCGGAATGCGCGGGATTCTCGTTGTAAAGGAACTTCGGCGCTGCCGCCGGCGCGTTCTGCGCACGAGCCGAAAAACCGGTGACTGCCGCCAATGCCAGGACGGCGGCGCAGCGAGGGAAACGTGAAGGGATGGTCATGGGTGGTGCAATGATGGGTGATGGGTGATGGGTGATAGGTGGTGGGTGGGGTTCATGAATCGCGGGACTGCAAGGCGGGGATCGGCCGGATGCTGCTAACCCGGCCACAAATAGCGCTGCGCGCGGGGATTTAGGCATTGGGAGCTGGAATTTGGAGTTGGGAAAGGGGCACGGACATTCCTGTCCGTGTCACGGGTTGGAAAACCCGTGCCCCTGTTTTGCAGTATGAAAGGGGCACGGACATTCCTGTCCGCGTCACGGGTTGGAAAACCCATGCCCCTGTTTTGCAGTATGAAAGGGGCACGGACATTCCTGTCCGTGTCACGGGTTGGAAAACCCGTGCCCCTGTTTTGCAGTATGAAAGGGGCACGGACATTCCTGTCCGTGTCATGGGTTGGAAAACCCGTGCCCCTGTTTTGCAGTATGAAAGGGGCACGGACATTCCTGTCCGCGTCACGGGTTGGAAAACCCGTGCTCCTGTTTTGCAGTATGAAAGGGGCACGGACATTCCTGTCCGTGTCACGGGTTGGAAAACCCGTGCTCCTGTTTTGCAGTATGAAAGAGGCACGGACATTCCTGTCCGCGTCACGGGTTGGAAAACCCGTGCTCCTGTTTTGCAGTATGAAAGGGGCACGGACATTCCTGTCCGTGTCACGGGTTGGAAAACCCGTGCCCCTGTATTGCAGTATGAAAGGGGCACGGACATTCCTGTCCGCGTCACGGGTTGGAAAACCCGTGCTCCTGTTTTGCAGTATGAATTGTGGCCGAGTTGGCAGTGATTTCAAGCGTCAAACCTCATCCTCCGAAAAGCGACGTGCAGGCGACGGTCTTTTGATTGTCGCCGGTGAACAGTCCGAAGTTGCCTCGGAAGTCCCAGTTCGCCCAGGCGATGCCGTGGCGCTCCATGACGGCGAGGATGTCGGCGTACCAGGCGGCGCGGATCGCATCCGGCGCCAGGGAAATGACGCCGAACTCGCCGCAGTACAGCGGCAGTCCCGTGCGCGCGGCGACGGCGAGCGGCCACATCAAATCGGCTTCCATCGCCTCGATCCCGCCAAGGATGTTCATGCTGCCGACCTTGCGCTGCTGTTCCGGCGGCAGGGCGTTGAAGGCCTCCTGCGGCACGGCCAGCCCGGGATACTGGATGGGGCCGTCGTAGTCCTTGAGCTTCCACGTCCACGAGGCGCGGTAGTGGGTCACCGGCATCGGATGGTAGTAATGGTAGGTCAGGATGAGGTTCCGGTCGTTCTCCGGAACATCCAGAAACTCGTATTGGCTGGCGCTGTTCCAGCGGTTCGAGCCGAGGACCAGGCAGCGGTCCGGTTCACGTGCGCGGACTTCGCGACAGGCCAGATGCAAAACGCGGTTCCAGTCGGCCGGATCGTCGGCGACGGCCTCGTTGAGCAGCTCGTAGGCCACCCGTTCAAGCGGACGGTCGCGGAGGCGCGCCGAAATCTGCCGCCAGCATTCCGCGAACGCCTCTGCCGCCGCCGGATCGGTGAACAGCGGCTTGGGGCCTTCGTTGAAGTGGTGCGTGCGCAGGATGTGCAGATCGATCACCGCGTTCAGCCCGGCCCCGAGGATCCAGTCGAGCCCCTGCTGAAGCAGGTCCCAGGCCTCCTCGTGCGGAGCGCCCCGGTCGTCCCAGAGCTGCTCCTCGTCGACGGGGAGGCGCAGGTGGTCGAGGCCGAGCGCGGCCAGGCGATCGACATCCTCGCGCGTGAAGCGCCGACGTCGTTCGTCGCCGCGCGCGTCGCTTTGGCTGAGCCAGTGGGAGATGTTGGTGCCGCGTTGGATTGCGAATGGCATGGATGGCAAACCTTGTGCGGATGGACGGATCAACGGAGGAGCAGAACCGTGGCGTGGTTCCGCAGGGTGACGACGACGTCGTTGCCGTCGCCGCCGGCATACGTGATGACGGCGAAGCGGTCGGGGGCGAATTCGAACTCGGCGCCTTCGGGCAGGCCGGCGAACGCGCCTTCGACAGGCGCGGAACCCCGGTTGTCGATGATCGTGACGCCCGCCGCGAGCGCCGGGGAACCGCCGGGGAGCAGCGCGAGATCGAGTTCGGCGCCCTGCAGGAGAACCCGTGCCTCGGGATGCGTCATCACGACGCGTCCCGACGCGGAGGCGCCGACGCCGATCTTCAGCGAGCCGTTATCGGCGATGCGCAGGAAGCGCCCCAGCGTGATCGAGCCCGAGCCGTTGCCGCCGGCGCCCGGCGCGAGAGTGCCGCCCTCCACGTCGACCGTGCGGTTCAGCGTCCCGGAGCCGCAGAGGGTTCCATCGGTTTCGACGATGACGCCGCCGGCCAGCGATCCGTTGACGCGGAGCGCGCCTTCCTTGATGAACGTCATGCCGCTGTAGGTGTTGTCGGCGCCCAGCGTGACGGTGCCGGCGGTGCGCTTGAAGAAGTTGACGCTGTCGGAGAGATTGCCGGCGTTGGGCACCTTGACATCCGCCAGCGTGGCGTTGATCGTGCCGTTTTCCGCCGTGAAGCCGTAGGCGCCCAGCGCGCCGCCGCCGACGCTGTCGGCGACCGTGCCGTCGACGAGCGTGAAGTTGCCGACGAAGGCGCTACGGCCCGCGAGGTCGAGCGTCGCCCCGTTCCGGACGCAGACGGGCGAGAGGGCGCGGTTCGAATTCGTGGAGGCGACCCCGAGAGCCCGGTCGCTGCCGAGCTTCAACGTGCCTTCGGAAATCGTCGTGGGGCCGTTGTAGGAGTTGACGCCCGAAAGCAGGAGCGTCCCCGCGCCGATCTTGTTCAAGGCGCCGTAGGTGCCGGAGATGGCGCCGCCGAGCTCGAGCGTGCCGGCGACGACGTCGAAGGTTCCGCCGTCGTGGGACAATGTGATGTTCCTGGCGTAGGTGAAACCCTCCGTCGCACGAAGCGTGCCGCCATGCATCGTCATCGTGCCGGTTCCCAAGTTCCCCGGAGCGGAAACGGACACGACGCCGCCCAGAAGATAGTTGATGCCGGAATGCGTGTTGTTGGTGTTCGCCAGCACCAGCGTCCCGTCGCCGACCTTGACGAGCGCGGAACCGTTGCCGTTCGCGTATTGGGAGGCGAGGGTCAGGACCCCGCTTCCGTGCTGGTGGACGATCAGGTCGTACATGTAGCTGTTTCTGCACTTGATCGGGCCGCCGGCGATGGTGAAGTCGTGCGGTCCGGTGAAGAGAAGCCCGGAGCGGTACAGCAACAGGGAGCCGTCTGCAATCGTCAGCGTCTGTCCCGGCGCGGCGGGCGCGATCTTCAGCGTGCCGATCGACATTCCCGTCACGCTCTCGGACGCCGTGACGAGGATGTTCTTGTCCGTTCCCGGCGTCGTAAAGGAGTCGTACGCGTCCAGCGCGGCGATGGGGCCGTCGCCGACCGCCCAGTCGGCCTTGTCGACCGTGGCGTAGCCGATGCCGCCGAGAATGCCGTTGCCGTTGGCGGTTGTCGTCGAGGCCGCTCCGGATTCGAAGTCGATCGCCGCGCCGCTGTTGAATGCGCGGGCGATGGGGCCGAGCGCGATCGTCGAGGCGCCGCCGTCGGTGCGGCGGATGCGGCTCTGCCCGGCGTTCAGCGTCGTGCCGCTGCCGGCGCCAAGCGCTTGCGCGTAGCTGCCGCCCTTGAGCTGGAGATCGACGCCGCCGAGCGTCAGCGCGGCGGCGTTGTTCGTCGAGACGCCGAGGCGGTTCGAGTTGTGCGAGGTGTAGTCGAGCACGGTCGTTCCGCCATGGAGGACGAGCTTCGCGGAGGTGTTCGTCCCGGAGAGGACGAGGGTGCCGGGGCCGGATTTGCCGATGCCGCCGGTTGTTCCGTCAATCAGGCTCGCCGGCGGAAAGACCGTCGTTCCCGGGCCCAGGAAGGTCACCGTCTGGCCACCGGCGTTCACGCCGCCGGAAAGGGTCAGCGGGGCATGCGCCATGTTGGGGAAATTGACGGTTCGTTGAGGCCGGATCATGCCGCCCAGCGTAAGCGCGTTCCCGCCGTCGAAGCCGACGGGCATGGCGCCGTCGTTGTTTGTGGATTGGGCCAGGACGATGTCGTTCGTGATGCACTGCCCGTTGACCAGCGCCTTGAGGAAGAAACCGCGCCCGCTGTTCGTGAAAAGCGCCGCGACACCCAGCGGCGTGACCACCGCGCCCTCGCCTCCGGGGCCGCCGATGGAAAGCGAATTGTAGCCGGCCGTTGCGTCGACAGTGACTTTGGCGCCGTTCGCCGCCCCGGCGCCGAAGAGGTTGTTGCCGTAGATCGCCAGGTCGGCGCCGGCGCCGCGGTACCAGAAGTTGAATCCGCAGTTGCTTGTGCCGCTGGCGTTTCCCGCGTTGTTCTCGCGAATGTCGCCGGTGATGAGGACGTTGGCGCCGGTGTGGAGCCAAGGCCCGACGCCGCTGTTGTTCAACCCGCCGTCGCTGTCCCTGAGCGACCAATTCCCGGAGACGACGAACGGCGCAGGCCCCAGGACGTTGAACGGCGGGTTCGCCCACGGCGAGATCGCCAGCGCCGGGGCGTCGTCCGAACCGGCAAGCGTGAGACGGGCGTCGCCCGACCAGTACGTCGTTGCGTGGTTGATCTTGATCTTGTTGGACAGGACGACGGGGAAATCCCCGACGACGAACGTCCCGCCGCCGCTGGTGAACGTGCCGGTCCCCAGTGCGTCGTCGTTCCCGAAGCAGACGACCGGGGCGGGCCCTGCGGTCGTGATCCCGCCGGAGAGCGTGTTGGAGCCGTTCAGCCGGAAGCCGCCGGGGCCTCGGAGCGTCAGCGATCCCGATCCGCCGATCGTGTTTTCCACGGTCAGCGGGTTGCTGCAGCCGTTGGTCCAGGTCTGCGCCGCCGCCAGGGCGACCAGAACGCCCTGCCCGGGCGTCCGCGAGCCGATCGCGACGGGCCCGGCGTCCGCCTCGATTTCGATGCCGCCGGAACCGAGTTCCAGCGTGCGGTCGACCCCGCCGCCCGTGAGCGTCGTTCCGCCGGTCGCGGTGCCGACGACCTTCAGCTTGGAAACGGCCTGGTCGGCGTCGAGCGAAACGGCCTGCGCCGAGGAGAGCGTGTCGATGTTGAAGACGGCGACATCGCCGGAACCGGGCGCGGTGGCGGGATCGGGCGTGGCCGCCGAGGCGCTGGTCGACCAGCCCGAGGCCGCGTTCCAGCTTCCGGACGTTCCATCCCAGTAGTCCGTCGCCGCCGAGGCGGTGCCTGCCGACAGCAGGACCATCGTCATGAAACTTGCGATTCTTTTCATTGGGATTCCTTTGGTGGTTGGGTTTGCGGATCGTGCCATGTCGGTTTTGGGGACCCTTCGCCCGACTTGCCGGACTTGTCCTCGCCGACGCCCTCGATCATCTTGATTTCCGCTGGCGAACTGGCCGGCCTGGCGCGGCGCGCCGCGTTTTCCGGCCCCTCGATCAACCTGGGCGTCCTGGCGCCGCGCCCGGACTCCAGATATTCGACCGAAAGCGCCCAGAAGGAGTTCTCGCCCTGCGCGACGAACTCCCGATGCACCGTCAGCACGCGGTGCGAGCGGAGAAACCGGCCCAGGTCCTCCTGCAGCCCGGCGTCACCCCGTGCGGGTAACGCATAGAAAGCCAGTTGCATAATGAACTGCTTCCAGTGTAGGGCTCGGGGTGGGCGTCGTCAACCAAGTTTCTCAGCTTCTTCCGCCCACCCAACCCCCAACACCAAGGCATCCCCCATGAAAAACCACCATCAACGGCTCGACGTGCTGGTCCGCGAGAGTGGGCGTGTCGCGATGAATGTCTGTATTTGCGCCTGACGTCGACGCACACCATGGTCGAGCGTCCGGTTGGCGACCGGGGCAGGCGCTTCCGTCGGAGCCCGAAGAAAAAACGGCGCGCCGCTATGGTTTCACTGCCTCTGTATCGACAACGCCCCCTTGCGGCAAGCCCGGACGCAGAGGCCGCAACGAAGGCAGTCGCGATCGCGGAAATCGCCGCCTTCCGCCTGGGCGGGAGGGTTGAACTGGAACGGGCAGGCCTTGGCGCAGAGGCCGCACTGGACACAGCTTGGATCCACACGGATCGCGGTCCCGGCAGGACGGATCCGCCGCAGCATCTTCCCCATCGGACAGACCGCGCACCAGAATCCGCGATTGAACACAAGCGCCCCGGCAATTCCGACCGTGCTTGTGATCGCGATAAGCCAGTACAAGGTCCTGCCGAATCCGGAGATGGATCCCGGCCTCTGCCAGAGGATCAGGACGGCCAGCAATGCCGGGAGAAACACCAGCGACAGATTCCCTTTCAGAAAAGCGGCGGGCAGCTTCCGTCCCGTATCCGGCATGAACGAGTAGAAAGCCCCGCGAGGACAGTAGTTCCCGCAGCCATACCGCCCGCCATGCTTCAACGCGCCATAAATTCCAAGCGCGACATCCAGGAGCATGCAATACGAAAGAAGCGGGAACTTCCATCCCAGGCCAATGACCACCAGGAAAATCGCCGCGCGTGCAACCTTCATTGCGCTACCTCATGCCACTGCGGTTCGCCGGTTTTCCGGACGACCCGGTTTCGCCGGCGGTGGAGATGGATGCATCCGCCCCGCCGCCCGCTCGAAAACGAAAGCCCGGATTATCGGAGCAGAAGGAGGGTGCCTTCGTAATTCGGCACCTTGATGCAGAGTTCGGTGCCGGTCTCCTCGACGAGGATGCCTTCCGGCTTCAGCGTCATGTTCCCGGTGATGGTGCCCGTCTTGTCAAGATACTCCATGAGCGTGATCCAACCGCCGCCGGCCTTGGCGAACGCGGTGGCGTCGATCTCGAGCTTCGTGCCTTCTCCGTAGGTCGGCCTGCGGGTGTAGACGGGAGTCGCGAAACCTTCGCCCGGAATCTCGAAGGCAAGCGTGGATTGGCCATGGAACTGGAGCTGCGAGGCGCGAACCGTCGTGTTCGAGCCGGCGATCTCGAGGCGGGAGCCGTAGTTCACGATCAATGAGCAGTTGTTGTCGGTGGTGACGGTAAGCGTCGCGTTCTCGACATGCAGGACGTTGTTCGACGAGGACGAGTTGCGTCCGACATAGCAGTGGCGGTTGTCCACAACAACGGCGCCGTCGAGAATATCCATGCGGCAGTCGCGGGCATTCATGCCGACGTCGATATCGTAGCGGTTGTCGAGCCGTGTGCCTTCGCCGGAGACGAGGACGACGGTATTCGATGCTCCGACCGGGCCACCGAAGTAGAAGTGGTGGCCGGTAGAGAACGTTGCGCCGTCGAGCACTTCAAGGCGGCAATGATGGCCGGGGTTGCCGATGTTCACGACGCTCTTGCTGTGGACCGCGGCGTTGCTGATCACGAGCGCGTTGCCGACGGCAGCAACGTTGCCGCCGACCAAGACGCTGCTGTTGTTCGTCACGACTGCGCCATCGGCGATCACGAGCAGGTTCGAGCAGGCGCCGGCATTTTTGCCGACAATGAGCGAGCTGCCAATGTTGGCGCGTGCGTTGTCCGTGACAACCACCGTGTTGCTCGTTCCAACCTGCCCCGCGACAAGATCGGCTTGGATGGTCTCGACGAGCGTCCCCTCGCCGGAAATGCGCGTCAGGTTGTGGGAGGATTGGCCTGCCGTGCCCGTGATGAAACTGCGGACGGGCCGGACATACGCACCGTCCTCGACAATCCATGTATTGAACGAACCGTTGTTGCCGCAGTTGAAGTCGTAGTTCTTGTTGGTGACGACCGTGCCGGCGCCGGCGATGCGCACGGCGTTGCTGGATGCGGCCGAGCCTTGGCCCAAATAGAGATGGGTGCCGGGCATGTAGAGCGAACCACCGGTGATTTCAAGCGTGTTGCCGCATGAAGCGTTGCCAACGAGGGTCTGCCCGGCAACCACACCGGTCGAGCCATTCGAGATTTCCACCCTGTTCCCGCTTCCGGAACCTCCGACAAACAACTGGCTGTTGGGGACATCCAGATACGATCCGTCCCGGACGATCATCGTGTTGCCGTTTGCGCCAGCCTCATGTCCGACGACAAGATTGTTTTGCTCGCAATGGACAAACGCGCCCTTTTCCGCGACCAGCCTGTTCCCTTGCGACCGCCAGCCAACCATCAGGCCGGAGTTGCCGCTCGTCGAGCCATTGCCGAACCACGAGCCTTCGCCCGTGACCAGCACGCAGTTGTTGCTGGCGGCCGCCGATTGGCCCATCAGGGTGCTGCGGCCGCCGCGAAGCGTCGCGCCATTCGTGACGACCACGGTCGTGTTCGGGCCGTTCCAGCCGATGTTCAGGTCGTCCCGGTTCGAGGAGAAGACCGTCCCGGGGTTTGCGACGGTGAGGTGTACGGCCTTCACCAGGCGATGGGCGGTGAGAATCTTGTACGCGCCCGTCACGCATCCGCTCACGATGGAAACGGAGGTGTCGGCTTCGGACGAAGTGGCGCCGTCGCCGATGATGAAATACTTGTTGTTGGCGATGGTCCAGGTGTTGCCTGCACCGACGTCGAGCGTGACGTTCTGGTCGTTGTCAAAGGTGACGGCTGCGGATTCGGCGTCGCCCGTGAAGTGCACGGTGTATGTGCCGGGCGCCGTGCCGAAGTTCGCGTCGCCGGCGATTGTCGGCGCCGCGCCTTCCTTCCAGTTCCCGCCATCGGAGAAGACGCCGCCAAGCGTGTTCGTCCACGTATTGGCGAAGGCGGATGTTGCAAACGCGGCCGCGACCATCGCGGCAAGTGCGGAATTGGATGCTCTGCCCATGGTATTTCCTCGTGAAAGTTTGAAATGGAAAGATCGTACACGATATCCTCCCCATTGTCCAATCCTTCATGCTCCGGCGCATCCGGCCCTCCGGCTGGCGACAGGGGCAGGTGCGCCGGGGGCCGGGAGCAAGGGAGGGAGCGTGGGCCGGGGACGGCGGTCCCCAGGAAGGGATCGGGATTCGGCGTCAATCGGGTCAATCGGGTCAATCGGGTCAATCGGGTCAATCGGGTCAATCGGGTCACATGCCGGCGCCACGCCGGACGAGCCCGCCGGGGACGGCGGTCCCCAGGCATCCGGCGGGGGCGGCGGTCCCCAGGCATCCGGCCCGCCGGGGACGGCGGTCCCCAGGGCAAGGGGTTTTGCAAGCGCCTCTACGAGGCAACGCATTGTTTCGTGAAGGGTGGTTTTTTGTTGTTGGGGTGGTTTTTTGTTTGCACTGTGGCGGGGAATCGGGGATACTTTCCGCATGATGAAAAAATCACTCTGTCTTGCGATTGCAGGGGCTGTCCTGGCGTTGGCGCCCATGGCCCAGGCGGCGGAACGCGTGTCGGGCGGGCTCGCCGGCGGCGCGGTCGGCTGCTGCTTCGGCATGCGTACCGCCGCAGCGTGGAACGATGGGAAGAAGCTCCACATCCACGATATCCTGGATCTGCTCTGGATCGGGCGCATCTGGTCCGCGATCGAAGGGTATGGCGGCACGTCGACCTCCGATCTCCACGGCGAATTCCCCTCCTACTTCTAAACCGGGGCTCATGCGCTCTGCGGACCGCTTCAGCCCGATGCGCCTTTGGGCGCAGTCGGCGGGCTTGGTTTTTGCCGTCGCGCTCTCCCCCGGGCCTTCCGCTTCGGCCGGGGTGTTGGACGCGCCCGCGACGAACGTCGTGGGCGAAGTGTCGGCGCAGGTTGCGGGGATCACGAACCTCCGTTGCGTGGTCCGCCGCGAGGTGCCGCTTCCGGACGGGCGTGTCGCGAGCATGGTCTCGAAGGTCGACTGGGCGCGCGGCGACCGGTTGCATGTGGAGACCACAAGCCCCGAGACGGTTCGCACGGTAATCGACGGGAAGACGGTTGTCCGGATCCGTCCCGGCGGGCGGACGGAGACCCCGCTCGGGGAGCAGACGCCCGGCCAGGCGGCGAACCTCCGTTCCGTGCCCGGCAGCGCGGAGGAGTATCTCTCCATGTTCGATCCTCTTTCCGCCCTCGATCTCCCCGATTCCGGCGAACTCTGCGCGCGCCGGGTGGCCTTCGCGCCGGCGGCGGACGGCGAGGGAGGAAAAGAGCGGCGTGCCGTTGTTTCCTTCGACGAGGCGGGGCGGATCCTGCGGATCGAGTTCTTCGCCGACGCGGAGCGGGCGCGTCTTCTTTCCATCCTGCGTTTCGAGGCGCCCGTCGAACCCCTTCCGGGGGCCTTCCTCTACCGCCGGATCGAAGCGGAATCCCCCCGCGAGGGTCTGCTGGTGCGGACCCTGTCGCGTTTTGATTCGATTCGCGTCAACCAGGATCTGCCGTGCGGCCTCTTCGATCCAAGCGCCTACTAGCCGGGGTGCTGGCCTGCGCGGCCGTCCTGGCGGCCGGAGCGCCTGCGACGGGCGCTTCCGGGGGCGACGGGCCCGAAGCCGCCGCCGAGGCCCTGCGGGCGGCACGCCGCGCGCGGCTGGCGCAGGAGTTGGAGGACGAAGCCCGGGAGGATGGGCGGAAGGGGGCGCCGCGCGCCGCCGGGACCGCACGCCCCGCCCTCTTCCCGCGGATGATCGTAGGCTTCTATCGCGCCTGCATCGGCCCCGCCATCGGATCGCGCTGCGCCCTCGAACCGAGTTGCTCCCGCTATTTCCTGGAGGCGTCGAAGCGCCATGGCTGGCTTGGGGTGCCGATGATCGCCGACCGCTTTGTCCGCGAGCCGGTGGCCTCCGCATCCGACCGCTGGGTCCAGAACGCCGCCGGCGAGCCCCGGCATCCCGACCCGGTCGACGACCACGATTTCTGGATGGAAACGCGATGAAGGTGTTCCGGACACTGCCCTGCGCCCTGTTGTCCCTGCTTGTCCCGCTCGCCGGGATGCGGGCCGCGAATGCGGCGGGGGATTCGTCGCTTGCCGCCGCCCTCGATTTCCAGGCGACGGGCGACTTCGCGGCGGCGGCGCTGGACTACCGGCGCGCCGCCGCGGAGGAGGACAGCGCCGAAACCCGCGCCCACCTCTACCTCGCCGCCGCCGAGGCCTACCGCCGGACGGGCCGCTACGACCGCATGGCCAAGATGCTCGACCGCGTGGACGAGGAGGTCGCCGAAGACGATGCCGCCGTGGAGATTCCGCTCGCGTGGCTGCGCATGGCCCACGACGAGGCGCGGGGCGACTGGCCTTCCGCCCAGCTGCGGGCCGAATCCTTCCTCGACCGGGACGGCGCGGACGCCTCCTCCGGCGCCGGCCTCCCCTTCCTGCGCCATGCGGCGGCGAACGCCCTGCGAGCCGGGGATTATCCCGCCGCGCGCCGCCATGCCGCCGCCCTCCCCGACGCGGCCGCCCTGGAATCCATCGACCGCCACGCCGCAGGCCGGAACCGCTCGCCCCGCCTGGGCGGCCTGCTGGGGCTGGTTCCGGGCATGGGCTACGCCTATTCCGGGGAGTGGGGCAACATGGCGCGTTCCCTGTTGTTGAACGGACTCTTCGGCTGGGCGATGGTGGAAACCGCCTCCCGCGACCAGTGGGCGCTCTTTTCGGCGGCGGCCTTCTTCGAACTCACCTGGTACACCGGAAGCATCTATGGCGGAATCGACGCCGCCCACCGCGCCAACCGCGACCGTCTCGACGCCGCCGCGGCGGACGTGCTGGGGCCGGACGAGCCGGAGATCCGCCCCTCCCCGGGCATCGGGCTCTTCCGCATCGACCTGGCGTTCTAGCCTCCGCGCGGCGCGCCGCGCCTTCCTCCAACTCCGTCCGGAGCGAACCCCATGACCACCCGCCATCAAACCCGGCCCCTCCAGATTGGAACCCTGCCCATCGGCGGGGGTGCGCCCGTGAGCGTGCAGACGATGACGAAAACCGACACGCGCGACGTCGCCGCCACCGTCGCGCAGATCCGGTCCGTCGCCGACTTGGGCTGCGACATCGTGCGCCTGGCCGTGCCGGACATGGACGCCGCGAGGGCGCTGCGCGCCATCCGGAGCGAATCGCCCGTGCCGTTGGTCGCGGACATCCATTTCGACCATCGCCTGGCCATCGCCTCCGCCGAAGCGGGCGTGGACGCCCTGCGCATCAATCCCGGCAACATCGGCGGGCGCGGCAACGTGCGCGAGGTGGTCGCCGCCGCCCGCGACCACGGCCTCCCCATCCGCATCGGCGTGAACAGCGGCTCCGTCGAGGCCGACCTGCTCGAACGCTTCGGCGGCCCCGTGCCCGAAGCCCTGGTGGAAAGCGCCCTCCGCCACGTGGCGATGCTCGAGGCCGAAGACTTCCATGAAACCAAGATTTCCGTGAAAGCCTCCGACGTGCCCCGCACGCTCGCCGCCTACCGCCTGCTCGCCGCGCGTACGGACTATCCGCTCCACCTCGGCGTGACCGAAGCCGGCACCCTTCTCGCCGGGGCCGTGCGGTCCGCCGCCGCCTTGGGCGCGCTGCTGATGGAGGGAATCGGCGACACCCTCCGCATATCCCTTACCGCCCCGCCCGAGCAAGAGGTCCGCGCCGGGCTCGAACTGCTCCGCTGCCTGGGCCTGCGCGCGCCGGGTCCGATGGTCACCTCCTGCCCCACCTGCGGGCGAACGCAGGTGGACGTGGCGGGCGTCGCCGAGGCGGTCGAAGCACGCCTCGAAGCCTTCTATCGCGCAAATCCCGGCGCGCCGCGGCCGCACGTGGCGGTGATGGGGTGCGTGGTGAACGGGCCGGGCGAGGCGAAACACGCCGACATCGCCGTGGCCGGCGGCAAGGGGGTCTTCCTGCTCTACCGCAAAGGGGAGCAGGTGGGCGTGATCCCCGCTTCCGAAGCCGTCGACCGCATCGTCCGGCTCGTCGAGGAGTTCCAGCCCTGACCGCGCTCCGTCCGGCCGCCTCCCGGAACGCGCCCGGCGGGGCATGGCGGAACGGGACTTGCTAGGGTTTCCCCATGGTCTTCAGTTCCCACATCTTCCTCTTCTGGTTCCTGCCGTTCACGCTGTTGCTCTACTACGTGCTGCCGCGTCGCGGGCGCCATCTCTTCCTCACCCTCGCCAGCTACTTCTTCTACGGCTGGGCGAACCCGCTCTTCATGGTGCTGATGTTCGTTTCGACGTTCATCGACTACCTCTGCGGGCTCTGGATGGCCGGCGCCTGGCGCGAAATCCCGCCCGCGCTGGAGCAAGGGGGCGTCCGTTCGCGGGGGCAGCGCGCCGCGCTCGCCTGCTCCATCGTCTCGAACCTCGCCCTGCTGGGCTTCTTCAAGTACTTCAACTTCGGCATCGACACCTACAACGGGATCCTCGAGGCCCTCGGGCTCGAGGCGCTGCGGCTCGACGTGTGGCTGCGCATCACGCTCCCGCTCGGCATCAGCTTCTACACCTTCCAGTCGATGAGCTACTCCATCGACGTCTACCGCGGCGACGCCCGCGTGATCCGCAAATTCACGGACTTCGCCTGCTACGTGTCGATGTTCCCGCAGCTCGTGGCCGGCCCCATCATCCGCTTCCAGGACGTGGCCGACCAGCTTGTCTCGCGGCGCCACACCCTCGAGCTCTTCGCCCGGGGCGTGGCCTTCGTCTCGCTTGGCCTCGGCAAGAAGGTGATGCTCGCCAACACCTGCGGGAAGATTGCCGACACCTGCTTCGACGCCGCGTCGGTCGGCTTCCTCGACGCCTGGTACGGCGTCGTCGCCTACGCCTTCCAGATCTACTTCGACTTCAGCGGCTACTCCGACATGGCCATCGGCCTCGGGCTCATGCTCGGCTTCACCTTCGCCAAGAACTTCGACTCGCCGTACCTCAGCCAGTCGCTCACGGAATTCTGGCGGCGCTGGCACCTTTCGCTCTCGACCTGGCTTCGCGACAACCTCTACATCCCGCTCGGCGGAAACCGCCGCGGGAACTTCCGCACCTACTGCAACCTCGCCATCACCATGCTCCTCGGCGGCCTCTGGCACGGCGCCTCCTGGAACTTCGTGATCTGGGGCGCCCTCCACGGCGCCGCCCTGGCCATCGAACGGGCGCGCCGCCCGAAAACCCCGGAGGAAGCCGCGGCGCGCCGCAACGCATCGCGCGCGCGCCAGATCGGCCGGACCGCCCTCACCTTCCTCTTCGTCTGCCTGGCCTGGGTCTTCTTCCGCGCCGCCGACCTGCCGCGCGCCCTGGCCTACCTGGGGTCGATGTTCGGCCTTGGCGATGCCGGCACGGGAGCCAGCCTCGTCGGGGGGCTTCTCTACCGCCCCTACTACCGGCTCGGGATGGCCGCCTCGGCAGCGGTCGTCTGGGGCGCGCCGCAAACCTGGGACTTCACCCGCCGCATCCCCTTCTGGAAGGCCTCCTGGATCCTTGCCGTCTTCGTCGCCGCCGTGCTGATGCTCACCACCCAGTCGTTCAATCCCTTCATCTATTTCATCTTCTAAGGCGGGAGTTCCCCGCCCCGCCACCCCGCTCCCGCCACGCCATGATTCGCATCACGCCTGCCCCGCAAGGGGAAGAACTGTTCGACGGCTGCCGCCTCTCCGCCGAAGGCCGGCCCGTCCCCGTCCACGCGGCGCGCGTCTCCGCCATGCCCATCAACACGGTATGGCCCGGCGTGCAACGCCCCCTCTGGCAGACCGAGACGGCGGGCTTCGCCAGCATCGGAAGCGACGGCCCCGCGACGTTCCAGGCCGACTTCGACCGCGACGTCGGGGAACTGCTCGTGCGCCCGCTCTCCCGCAACGTCGCGTGCACCCGCATCGGCCCGCGCTCCTGGCGCTTCACCCTCCCCGGGCCGGGCCAATACACCTGCGAGGCGGACGGCTTCCACAACGCCCTCCACCTCTTCGTGGATCCGCCCGGGGACTTCGCCTGCGGCCGCTCCGCGATCCGCTTCGGTCCGGGCATCCACGACGTCGGCAGGGTCGAACTCGGCAGCGACACCACCGTGGTGGTCGACGCCGGCGCCGTCGTCCGCGGCTGCTTCTACGCCTACGGCGCCGAAAACGTGGCGGTCGTGGGCCATGGCATCATCGACGGCTCGCGCGAGGCGCGCCCCGATACGCAGGAGAACGTCTACTACCCCTGCGACTGCCAGGCCCCCATCCCGTGGGACCGCCCCGGCTTCGACGCCGCCCTCCTCCGCCAAAGCGGCGGCTGCGGGCTCGTGGACGGCTGCCTCCGCTTCTACCGATGCCGCAACGTGCGCGTCGAGGGCGTAACGCTGCGGGACTCCGCCCTCTTCGCGCTGATTCTCGGCCAGTGCGAGAACGCCGAAATCGCCAACGTCAAAACCATCGGGATGTGGCGCTACAACTCCGACGGCTTCGATCTGCTGAACTGCCGCAACATCGCCATCCGCGACAGCTTCCTGCGCAACTTCGACGATTGCGTGGTCATCAAGGGCTCCTGCGGGCTCGACACCTGGAACAACGAGAACATCCTCGTGGAGCGCTGCGTGGTCTGGTGCGACTGGGGTCGCTCGCTCGAAATCGGCGCCGAAACCAACGCCCCGGAATACAGCAACATCGTCTTCCGCGATTGCGACCTCATACACGGATCCGCGGTCTTCATGGACATCCAGCACCACAACCGTGCGGACATCCACCACGTCCTGTTCGAAGACATCCGCGCCGAATACACCCGCCACCAGCTCTCCGAAGTGTACGAGGCGGACGTGTCCGCGCCCTACGTTCCCCCGCGACCCGTTCGCCATCCGCAGCTCTGCGCCATCCCCGTCTGGGACGATGGCCTTTACGCAAAGGACGGCCTCAACGGGCGCGTGCACGACATCGCCTTCCGCCGCATCCGCGTCTTCGCCGATCCCGGCGTCCCCACGCCCGAATGCTTCTTCCGCGGCGTCGATGCCGGCCACGACGTGCGCGACATCGTCCTGGAGGACTTCACCCTGAACGGCGAGCCCTTCCGGCCCGTGGTCCATGCGAACGAGTTCGTCTCCGGGCTGCGCCTTTCCTGACGCAAGCGAAACCCCGTCCGGAGCCCTTCCCATGGCGATTCCCCGCATCCTGTTGATTGGCGACTCCATCCGGCATGGGCTACTGCGCGACCGTGGCGTCCGAGCTGGCGGGAACGGCCGAGGTGGCCTGCCCGGAAGAGAACTGCCGGAACAGCCAGTACGTTCTCACGGGCCTGGAGGCGTGGGCGGAACTCTGCCCGAACCCCGCCCTCGTGCACGTGAACTTCGGCCAATGGGACACGGCGCGCTTCGCCGGCGCCGGGGAGCGGCTGACGTCCCCTGCGGAGTATCGCCGCAACGCCGGACTGGTCTTCCGCGCGCTGGCCCGGCGCTTCCCGGGGGCCCGGCGGATCTTCGCGACCACGACCCCCATGCGTCCCGGCCCCTACGAAGGGCCCCACCCGCGCTACAACTCCGACATCGACGAATACAACGCCCTCGCCATCGAGGCCGCCCGCGAATGCGGCGTGGGGATCGACGACCTGAACGCCTTCGCGCGGGATTGGCCCGCCGAAGCCTTCGCCGACTCCTGCCACTTCACGGCCGAAGCCTACGCCCGCCTCGGGCGCGAAGTCGCCCGCGTGATCCGCGCCGCCCTGCCAGGCCGCCAGTCCTAAAAAAACGGCGCGCCGCGATTTGCGGGCGGGGTCAGACGAGGTCGCGGGCGGATTCGAGCCCGGGCATCATCTGGCCCTTGTAGATGTCGAACATCCCGCGGAAGTATTCGCGGCGGCGGGCGGCGCCCCGGTTCATCGGGTAGCAGTCCAGCGCCTGGGCGAAGAGGCGCGGGTCTTGGGTGGCAAGGGCGTCCGCGACGAGCGTCTGGAACTCCGAGAGGGAGGCGACGAGCCCTTGCCAGGGGTGCGGGACGTACTGGTCGGGGACGGGCGTGATGGTGTCGCCGCGAAGATCCATCGTGTATTCGAGGGCGGCGCGGCCGTCGAAGCCAATCACGGCGCCGCGGTTGGGGCGGGAGGCCATGATGCGCATTTCCGCCGTGCCGGAGAAGGCGCGGAAGATGTCGCGGGTGATGTCGGTGTCGTCCCGCCAGAAGAGACCGCCCTTTGCGGACCAGTCGGGAGGGGCGGGCGAAGCGGCGGCGGCGCAGAGCCGCCGGAGGTTCGCGGCGCGCGCGGCGGTGGCGGCGCGGAGATCCTCCTCCGGATCATAGCCGGGGCGGATGCGTTCGGCCGCGGCGCGCTGTTCGGCGAGGTACTCTTCGTGGAAGAGGTGGCCCATGCCGTCGCCTTCGGTGGAAAAGACGAGTGTCCCGGTGCGGCGGTAGAGATCCGCGTAGCGACGGAGGGCGACCTCGATGTGGCGATTGAAGTTCTCGTTGAAGCCCGTCCGGATGGGCATGCACGTCCAGTCGGGGACGAGGTGTTCGGCGAGGATTTCGTGGATGTCGCGTCCGTTGCGGGTGCCGCGGAGGATGAACGCCAGGTGGTTCACGCCGGCGGCGACCACGTCCCAGGCTGGGTCGAACTCGTCGCGTCCGCAGAGGCGGGAGAGATCCCATCGGTGGTTGTTGAAGCCGCCGCAGATGCCCAGAGCGGAGATGGAGGTGTGGTTGCCGACCATCGCGCTGTAGATGGCGACGGGGTTGGCGAAGATCAGCATGCGCGCCTTGGGGGAGCGCTTCTCGAGCGTCCGGGCGAACGAGAAGAGCTGTCCGCCGATGCGGGCCGCGAGGAAGGCGCCGTGGAGCGACAGCTGGTCGGAGCAGAGGTAGCCGTGTCGATCCGAGAGCAGCAACGCCTGGGTGTTCATGGGCGGGCGCTCCGCGGCCATCGTGATGTAGAGGACGTCGCACCCGTCGAAGGCGGCGTCGATGTTGTCCGTGGCGGCGATGGTGCAGTCGCCGGGGAATTCCGGGCACCGTGCGAGCAGGTTCGCCACGGCCCGTGCGGCGCACAGGTCGCGATCCACCAGGCGGATTTCGCCTCCGCGGAAACTCCCGGGCGAAGCGGCGAAGGTGCCGCGGAGCACGGGGATCAGGCGAAGCGAGCCTCCGCCGAGGAAGACGGATGTCATGGGGCGCGGGTGCCGGGATCAGTCGAGGTTCACGCAGGCCAGCGAATGGGCCCGGACGTCGCGGGCGATCTCGCCGAGCATGTCTGCGGGGACGTCGGAGTTGATCTTGAAAATTGCGAGCGAGCGCTTCGTCTTTGCGTCGTGGGGGTTGCGCATGTCCTCGATGTTGATGTCGGCGTCCGCCAGGCGGCGGGAGATGGCGGCGATCACGCCGGGGCGGTCGTCGTAGATGCAGAAGATCATGTGGCCGCTGGGCTGGAAGTAGAGGCGGTCGAACTCGTTGATGCGCGAGATCATCAGGACGCCCTCGGCCACGGTGCCGCGCACGGAGGTGCGCCGGAGGCGGTCGTCCTTCTCGACGACGAGGTCGAGGGTGATGGAATTCGAGAAGCCCTTCTGGTCGTCGGTGGCGCGGTTCTCGTAGCCGATGCCCCGCTCCTGGAGGTATCGGCCGGCGGCGATGTGGTCGTTGAAGCGGTCGAAGGAGTCGTCGATGCCGGAGAGGGTGGGCACGAGGAGCCATTGGGCGAAGGGGCCGAGCGTGCCGTAGAAGCTGGTTTCGAGCATCTTCACGGGCGCCTGCGGGCCGGCGAGATGGCGGGCGAGGCGGGCGATGGTGAAGGCGAGGTCGCAGTAGGCCTTGTCGAGCCCGTCGGGGATGTCGCGATTCACGATGAAGGAGGTGATGCCCTTTTCGTCGAGGCCGATGAGCTCCTCGGCGGCGCAGCGCGCCGCGTTGATGTTGGCCTCGCGGGTGTTGGCGCCGAGGTGGGGGAGCATGATGTCCGCGACGTCCGCGATGCTCTTGGGGCCCTCTTCGTCCTTGGGATAGACGTCGTTGAGGTAGCGGATGCCCTTCTCGGCCTTGACGGCGCGGAGGGCGTCCTCGTCGACGATGCCGGCGCGGGCGCAGTTCACGAGGGTGGCGCCCGGCTTCATCCGTCCGAGGAGCTTCGCGCCGACGAGCTTGCGGGTGCTGTCGTTTTCGGGGATGTGGAGGGTGACGACGTCGGACTTCGCGAAGACGTCCTCGAGGCTGGCGGGTTCGACGCCGAGGGCCAGGATCTTGTCCGTCGGGACGATGGGGTCGTAGCCGAGGAAGGTGCATTCGAAGCCTGCGAGGCGTTTGACCACGAGGCGCCCGATGTTCCCGACGCCCACGACGCCGACGGTTCGGCCGGCGAGCTCGCGGCCCATGAAGTTCTTCTTCTCCCACTTGCCGGCGCGGGTCGAGATGTCGCCCGGGATGATGTGGCGGTAGTCGGCGAGGATGAGCGCGATGACCTCTTCGGCGACGCTGTTGGAGTTGGCGCCGGGGGTGTTCATCACGTCGACGCCGCGCTTGCGGGCATGCTTGATGTCGATGGTGTTGTAGCCGGCGCCCGCCCGGACGATCATCTTGAGCCGGGGCAGGGCGTCGATGGTGTCGGCCGAGATCGTCTCGCTGCGCACGATGAGGGCATAGGTGTCGGGATGGGCGGCGACGAGCTCCCCGAGGGGGGTCGTGGCGTCCTGGACCACCTCATAGCCGCCATGGGCCGTGAGGATGTCCGCGGCGATGGTGTCGAGTTTCGTGGGGATGAGGACCTTTTTCATGCTTCAAACCTTCCAGGACTTCTGCTATGTTGCCGAATACGTTCCCTTGACGTTGCGAGCCGGACGAACCGAAGACGTGTGGTTCCGGCCAAGGGGCCACGGCGAAAAGGAAAGGGAATACGGGAATTGGGGGAAAAACGGGAGTTGACTCTATCCCCGCCGCCATGGAGAATCAAGCGCTTTATGTTCGACTTCTTCCATCGGGCGCCGGCGCGCGCCCTCTTCCCGCGGGTGCTCTGCGCGGCCGCGTTGTCCGCTTTCGTGGCCGGAGCGGCCATGGCCCAGCACCGCGGCGCGGCGGCGGCATCGCGGGTGTCGTCCCGGCATGACGTCGAGAGCGGGCTGGACTCGCCCCATGCCTTCGGTGCCGATGGGGACGGCCTGCCGGCGGCCAAGGCGCCCTCCCTCTTCTGCCGGCCCGCCAGGAAGACACCCCGCGAACAACTGGGGTGGGCCGAGAGCCTCGAGCGCGCGGGCGAACTCGGGAAGGCCTCCAAGGCGTACGATACGCTGGTCCATTCCTGGCCCCATGCGCCCGAGGCGCTCGATGCCCAGCTCGGGGTCGCGCGCCTGGCCGATGCCCGGGGCAAGAGCGTCTGTGCCTTCGACGAATACCGCTATCTGCTGGTCTACTTCGCCGACCGCATTCCCGCCGCCGCAGTGCTCGACCGGATGATCCATATCGCGGACGCCCGGCTCGACTGCGGGAAAAGCGATTCCGCGCTCAAGATGTACGCACAGATTGCCGCACACGCCCCCCAGTGGCCGCAGTCCCGCCGCGCCCTCCTCGCCGCCGCCCGCATCTGCGAAGGCAAGAAGGAGTATGCCGACGCCATCCGCCACTGCAACATCCTCCTCGCCCGCTCGCCCGGAAGCGTCGAAGCCGCCGCCGCCGCCCATCTCTCCGGCCGTTGCGGCTACCGGATCGCCAGGAAGCAGCATCGCGACGACGCCTTGTGCGCGAAGGCCCTTTCCGCGCTCTCCTTCGCCATGCGGGAGTTCCCCGACGAAGCCGACGCCGCTGCAACCGCCGAGCTGCTCCGGGATTTAACGGCACGCCGCGTGGCGCTCCAGTTCGAGGCCGCCGCCTTCTACGACCGCATCCGCCGCAACCCCTCCGCCGCCGTCGTCTCCTATCGCGAATTCGCCCGGCGCTTCCCCGGCACCCCCGAAGCCGCCCGCGCCCTCGCCCGCGCCGAAGAACTCGAAGCGGGGCAATGACCTCCCCTCCCCCGAACCCACGGGCCCCTCCCCCATGAAAACGCCGCTCCTCCTCCTCGCCTGCGCCACCCTTTGCTGCACCGCCCTCCTCCCCGGTTGCGCCGGATACCAGCTCGGAACCACGCTCCCCGCCCACCTGCGGACGATCGCCGTGACCGGCTTCATCAACGAAACCGGCGAGCCGGACCTCGAAGCGGCGGTCACCCGGGCCACCCTCCAGGAATTCCAGCGCGATGGCACGCTCGTCGTGGCGGACAGGGACACGGCGGACATCGTCCTCGAAGGCAAGATCGTCTCGTGCGATTTCGCCGCCGTTCGCTACGAGCGCGGCAACCGCCTCGCCTCCGAGGAGCAGCGCATGACCATCGCCTGCGAAATCCTCGCCACCGAGCGCGCCACCGGGAAGACGCTCCACAAGGGAAGCGTCGAGGGCGACACCACCTTCCTCTCCGGCGGCGACCTCACCACCGCCAAGCGCACCGCCTATCGCGCCGCCGCCGAGGACGTCGCCCACGAAATCGTGAACGCCGTCATCAGCGCCTGGTAGCGGCGCGCCGCCCGACGGGACGGACGGCTCCTCCCCATTCCCCCGCTCCTCTTTCGCGCCTTATGCCGCTGCGACGTCCCGCAACACGACGGCGTACGGGCCTTCCCCCTTCATGGCGCGGCGCAGTTTGCGGCGCTCCCGGAAAACGAGGGGAAGGTTCACGAGTTGCGTCACCACGTCGGAAACCGGCATGGCGACCCAGATGGCCAGAATGGGGTCCCAGCCATGCCGCTGGAAGAGCGGCGGCAGGAACCACACCACGGGCAGCAGGCAGATGCACTGGCGCAGCAACGAGAGCAGGATGGCGGTCTTGGGGCGGCCAAGCGACTGGTAGTAGGTCGTGGCGGTCACGTTCACGAAAATCGTCCAGTAGAAGCTGTTCGCGATGCGGATGCCGCGGGAGGCGGCCGCCACGCCGACGGGATCGTCGGTGAAGAAACGGGCCAGCACGGGCGCGAACAACTCGGAGCCGACGCACGCGGAAACCGTCGCGACGGCGGTGAGTCCGAGGCCGATGTCGAAGGCCCGCCGCACGCGCCGGAAGTTCTTCGCCCCCCAGTTGTAGCCAAGCACGGGCGCCAGGCCCTGCTGCACGCCGTGCGCGGGCATCCCGAAGAGGAACATGACGCTCATGTAGATGCCGAAGGCGCTGACCAAAATCGTCCCCTCCTCCGGCGAAGGCGCCCATTTCGCAAAGGAATGGTTGAGCGAGAAGTTGATGGCCGAGCCCATCAGCTGCATCAGGAAGGGCGCCAGGCCAATCGCGAGAACACGCGGCGCGAGATCGCGGTAGAGGCGGACGCGCCGCAGGCGCAGGCGCACCACGCTGCGCCCGCTCCAGTAGTAGGCCAACGCGACGAAACACGAAAGCATCATCGAAAGATTCGTGGCCCACGCCGCGCCCGCCACCTTCATCCCAAGTCCCGGAAGGGTGAAGAGCGGCGTATCGAGATACCAGAAGGTCACCGGAATGCGGTCGTAGATGAACAGCGGATCGAGGAGGATGTTCGTCACGCAGCCGACCACCATGCACATCATCGAGGTGCGCGGCGCGCCTTCCGCCCGCATCAGCGCCGACAACCCGAAGGCGAGGTGGGAGAAGAGGTTGAAGAAGATGGTGATGACGATGTACTGGCGCGCGAAGGCGAAGGCTTCGGGCGTCACGCTCTCGCCGGCCATGCCCCGAAGGATGGGTTCCAATCCGAAGAAGTACATGAGCGGCGGCACGATCAACCCGAAGAGGAGCTTCAGCGCCACGAGCTGCCCCAGGGTGCGTTCCGCGCCAGGCATGTCCTTCTCGCCGAGCTTGATGGAAAGGACCGCGCTGGAACCGGCGCCAATCAGCACGCCCACCGCGCCCAGCGCAAAGGAGATCGGCGCCGTCATCGCAAGGCCGGCGATGGCGTCCAGGCCGCACCCTTGCCCGATGTACATGCGGTCGACGATGTTGTAGAGCACGTTGAGGCTCATCGAGACCAGCGCGGGCCACGCGAAGCGCAAGAGCGTCGGGAGGATTCTCCCGGTCGCGAGGTCGTTCAGCTTGTCGTCGTTCGTTCCGGATGCGGCGTCCATGGGGGAATCATCCTTTGAAAATGACGAACTTGCGAAGCGCGTAGTTGATGGCGAGGGCGGTGACGAGGTTCGCGGCGAAGGCCGGCGTCGTCTCCATCCCGAGCCTGGCGATAAGCAGCGCCTGCAATCCCGTCCCCGCGCCCGTGCTGATGGCGGAGACGCCGAAGAACATCAGGCATTCGAGGACGACATTGTGCCGTCCCGCCTTGAAGACGAAGAAGCGGTTGAGCAGGTAGCACACCGTGTTCGAGACGAAGTAGGCGACGATGTTGCAATAGACCGTGTGGGTCGCCCGGACGCCGTCGCCGACGGCCGGGAGGACAACCTCCGCGAAGCGCGACAGCAGGCGCACCAGGGGGTCCGTCTCCGTCAGGCACGGGAAGAGGAACCACCCCGCGAGGAAGAACGCGAGGATGTTCACGGCTGTCGCGATGCCGCCCGCGACGGCGTATTTGGCGAACTGCACGATCGGATGGGCGCTTGCGCCGTCGCCGATGAACTGCCGCCATGCCTCTGCCGGCGTCCGCGGGAAGGGGACGGAATCGGGAGGGCGGGTCGATGGGGGGTTCGGGGCGGGCATGTCTAGCGGCTCCCTGCATCGTCCGGACGGGGCGTCAGCCAGCCGCTTCGCCATTCGCCGATCTGCATCGCGCACCGTTCGACGAAGCCCTGCGCCTCGAAGGCGGCGAGCACGTCGGGGTATTGCCCATCGAGGATGCCGGAGAGGATCAAGGCCGCCTTGGGTCCGCGGCGCACGCTTGCGGCAAGGCGGGCGGCGTTCTCGACCAGCACGGGAGCAAGGATGTTGGCCACCATCACGTCGGCCTGGCCTGCGTAGGTGTCGAGACGGTCGAGGGAGAACGGGACCGCCACGCCGTGCGCGGCGGCGAGGGCGTTCGCGGCGGCCACGGCGTCGGGGTCGTTGTCGTAGCCGCTCGCGGCGCGGAACCCGAGAAGGGCGGCGGCCACGGCGAGGATGCCCGTGCCGCATCCGGCGTCCACCACGTCGCGGTCGGCATCCTCCGCGGCGGCCTGGTCGAGCATCTGCAGGCAGGCGCGGGTGGTGGCGTGGTTGCCGGTGCCGAAGCTGGTGCCCGGTTCGATGGAGACCACGCGTTCGCCGGGAAGCGGCTCGTACGGCTCCCACGCGGGGCGCACCACGAGGCGCGGGGAAACGCGCGCCGTATGGAAGAAGCGCTTCCAGCTCTCGGCCCAGTCCTGCGCGGCAAGCGTCTCCACGTGCGTCTCGGCCGCGGAACCCTGCGCGGCGAGGGCGGCGCGAAGCGCGGCATCCGCCGGAGCAGGATCCTCTGCGGCGTCCAGGAAAACCTGCGCGATGGTCCCGCCTTTCTCGAGGTCCTCGAAGCTCGATACCCCGAAGCCCTGCCCGGCCAGCGCCTCGACCACGGCATCCGCCTGGTCGCTCCGGATGGGCGCCCAGACCTTGGTGACGGCGATGTTCCACTGCACGACGGGTTCCTCCCTCGAAAAACGAAAGACGGCATTGTAGATTCCGTGCCCCCGGACGGACAAGGAAAATCACGGCGCGCCGCTTTTTGCGGGGTTCCGCGGAAAGAAACAGATCGTGCCGGGAAAGAAGCCCATGACGCCCGTCTGCCATGGAGGCAGCCATACGCCGGGCGATGGCCTGCCAGATGGAGCCGTCGGCGGCAATACGGACGGCGATAGCGATCTGGAATGTGCGAACATACCCGATCGCTTCGACCCATGTGAGCCCCTACGGCTGCTCCTGCGCCTTGAGGCGGAAGAACAGCCGCGGACGGTCCAGCCCGTCGCTCGCCCTCCACTGGCCGCTGCCGGATGGCGATTCGATCATCGGAATCAGCGCGGCAGCGGACCAGTCGGTCAGATCCTCGGTTGCCAGAATCTGCAACACCTGAATCGCGTTTGTGAAGGCCGCGGGCGAGACGATGGCGTCCTCGCCGGCCGGTTTGGCCAGCGTCAGCAGCGGAACTGTCAGGGGCCCGGACGCCGTGTCCGTCGCGAAGCGGAACAGGTTGGCGACGCCGTCCGTGGATTCTTCCGACAACCCGTAAATCCCGTTGTTGCCTCGCCCAGATGTCGTAGGGTCTGTTGCTCTGGTACTCGTAGCATCCCATGTCCGTGGCGGGGCCGGAGACCCTGCGGTTCCCCGCCAGATCCCGGTTGTAGTTCGACTGCGAGTAGTCGGCGGCGTCGATGCACGGCGAGGAGCCTTGCAGCGAGTAGTCGCCGCCGGCCGCGTTGACGAAGGCGGGGGCATCGGAGATGCAGCCGTTCCCCGTGAGCGAACCGTCCGGCAGGCAGAGATGCGAATGGAAGTTGTTCAAGTGGACGTTGTTGTTCTCGATGTCGGCACTGTTTCCGGCGATGATGGAGTTGTCGGCACCGGAACCGGCGATGCCGCCGCCGCAGGTCTTGGTGGTGTTCTCCACGATGGTGCAGTAGTTTGCCGCCGAACAGGCCAGGCCGCCGCCGACGCCCACCTTTTCGCCGATCAGTTGCTCCAACCCGGCACTGTTGACCTTGTTGCTCGCAATCAGGCAGTTTTCAGCGCAGAGGAACATCCCCCCGCCGCCGGCCACGAGCGCCGTGTTCTCCAGCAGCTTGCAATTCACCACGTATGCCATGGCGGCGCCGCCGCCCACCCAGCCGGAATTGCCCTTGATGATGCAATTCCTGACGCGCCCGTACCGCACGCCACCGCCCCAGTCGACGAGCCCCCTCGCCTTGCCGCCGGTGACCGTGAATCCGTCCAGAAGGGAATGCGGTTCGGCGTAGCTTCGCCCGAGGACGACGGTCGTGCGGTTCCACAAGTCGTCGGCATTCGTGCTCTTGATGGTCGTTACATCCGCGCCGTTCACGCTCTGGATGGTGAGCGATTTGCCAATCGTGGAGACCGCGCCGGAGTAGGTGCCGTCGCCCACCAGCACCTTGTCCCCGTTGCGGGCGGCGTTGACGGCCGCCTGGATGGTCTTTTTCGCGGTCGCTTGCGAAAAACCGTCGTTGCCGTCGTTGCCGGATGTGGTCACGTAGATCGTCTTCGTCTCGAACTTGGCGACGAGGACGATGTCCGAGGCGATGCCGGAGAGGGTGATGGTGGTGCTGGTCACCCGCAGGCTCGCCGTTCGCCTCCCAGCCGAGGAAGGCGCGGCCGGTCGGCGGTGTCGCGGTCACGCTGACGCTTCCGCCGTCTGCCACGACCGCCGTTCTACGGGAGACGACGCCGTCGCCCTCGACCCGCACCGAGACGACGTGGCCGGCGACGCCGCCCTCGAGGCAGCCCATGTCCGGGGCGGAGCCGGTGACACGGTCGTTCCCCGCCAGGTCCTTGTTGTACTGGGGCTTCACGTGGCCGTCAAATCCGGTGTTCAGGCACGGGGACGACGCGCGCAGCCGGTAGTCGCCGTTGGCGGGGTCGACGAAATGCACGGGTTTCCCGCGATGGAGCCGTTGTCCGTCAACTCCCGCTCGACGAGAACAGATGTGGCTGTAGAGATCAGCGCCGTCGGGGAGCCCGATTGTCGTGCGCAGGTTTCCGGAGAAGTTCTCCTGGCCCAGAAGGAAGGCATCGAGGTTCTCCTTGCGCCGCTCCGTGCCGTGGGAGGTCAGAATGCAGTTCCGCAGGATCGTGCGGTCGGTCGCGCTGTTCAGAACCGCCCGGTTGTTCACGATCGTGCATCCCGTCGCGGTGCCCCGTTTGCAGCCGCCGCCCTGCAAGGCGTCGTTCTTGTGGAGGAGGGAGTTGAAAACCTTGCATTCGTAGAGGCCGCCGCCTTCGGACGCCATGTTCCCCACGACGACGCACCGGTCCACCGTGGCTCCGGCCGCGCCACCCCCGTAGACGGAGAAGTTGTTCGAGATGACGCAGTCGCGAATGGTTCCGCCCCAGACGCCGCCGCCCTGCGAATCGAGGGTGGAGAGCTTGATCAGGTCGCCGTTGCAGATGGTGAATCCCGTGATCGCGGCGCCATCGCAAAGCGTGACGGCCCGCGACGCCTTGTTGGCGTCGATAAAAGTGGTTCCCGCCCCGTTGACGCCCGTGATCGCGAGCCGCTTGCCGTCCACGTCAATCGCGCCGTACGTTCCCGGCTTCACATAAATCGTCTCGCCGCTGGCCGCCCGGTCGATCGCGGTCTGAATGGTCTTGAGCGCGGCGGACCAGGAGTCGCCGGCGTTGTCATCGTTCCCGGTTGCGGCATCGACGTACCAGTCGAGACATTCGAACGCCACCGTCACGTCGGTGTGCGAGAGGATGTTGGTCAGCGTCAGCGTCGAGTTGGTCGCCGACGCGACCACCACGCCGTTGGTGAACCATGACGCGACCGCCCGCCTGTAGGTGTTCGTGTCCGCGGTGAGGGTCACGGAGCCGCCGCTGTTGATGATGGAGGTGGCCGGGGAGACGAATCCGCGCTCGCCCGCCGTCGCCGTCACGACGATCCCTGTGACGACGGTCTCGTACACGCCGTAGTCGATGTAGGCACTCCATCCCCATCGCCGTCCTGGACGCGGGTGTGCCCCAGAAAGTCGGTATTATCCAGAAGGCCGATGTATTGGTAGTAGTGGTCGCCGGCGTCGATGTACGGGGAATCCGCCCGCAGGCGGTAGTCGCCCGCCCAGTAGTTCACGAAGCAGGGGTTCGGTTCGTTTTCTTTCTCGCGGACGCCGTCGCCCGAGTTCATGTAGAAGAGGGTGTTGAAGAGGTAGCCGTTGGCCACGGAGCCCGGCAGCTCGCTGTTGTCCGTGGTGTTGGCGACGACCGTGCAGTTAAAGAGCATGATGGCATTTTGCTTCCCACGCGGATGCCGCGCTGACCATCTGTCTGGCGTGATTCTTCTCGAAGATCGTGTTGTAGTGGTAGTTGGTCGAAAGGGTGCTGCAATGCGCGCCGCCGCCGAGCTCCGCCGTGCAGTTCCGGATGATGCAGCGTTCCGTGGTCGCGTCGGCCACGCCTCCGCCGTAGCGCGCCGTGCAGTTCTCGACGATGCAGTTGAGCAGGTAGCCGCCGCGCGCCCCCGCGCCGCAATCCTCGTAGTTCTCCTGGACAAACCTCGACATCACGTTGCCGTTCCGGAGGGTGATTTTTGCCAGCGCGGTGTTGCCGCCCTTGTCGGCGTCGTCGGCAATCAGCGTCGCGCAGCGGTTCGTGCCGCCACCGTCGATGATCGTGTCCGCGGCGGAAGCGGAGTCACCCCAGATGACCACCTGCTTGTTGCTGGAAAGAATCGGTGAGTAAACTCCCGGTGCGACGACAACCCAATCCCCGCTGGCGGCAGCGTTGATGCCCGCCTGGATGCCGGCGAAGGCGTTGTCGTAACTCGTCCCGTCCTGATTGCCGGCGCCGGATACGGTGACGTAGTGGTAAGTCTGCGCGAACGACGGCCGGCGGCATCGCGGCCGCGAGGGCGATTGCGAGAACCAGAATACGGCGGAAGACCTTTTTCATAACGTGTTGTCCTTTCCCGTGAGCAATGGAAGAAACCTCGCGCCTAGAACGCCATCGAAGCGGAAAGGCCTCCGTAGACGATGCACGATCCATCCCCCTCGTTCGATTCATCGGCGATGGCGCGAAGGTCTCCGTCCAATTGTGTGACCACGGCGACGTAGGGGGAGACCGTCACGTTGTCGAGGGCGGTCCACTCCAGTGCCGCGGAGGCGAAGAGGTCCTTGAAGGATGCGGAGCGGTTGACACCGTCGTATTCATTCCGCCGCCCGTTCCCGAAACCGACCCCCGATCCGAGTTCGAGGGAAAGAACCTCTTCCACGAGTTCGATGCCATGGCCAATCTCCAGGCACCAGTATTGTGCGCCCCTCTCGTCGTCGATGTCGCACTCCCAGGAAAGGGCCGGCGAAAGCAGGATGTCGGGGAATTCGAGCACGAACTGGAGCACCTGCGTGTCCGGGTTGGGATCTCCGGGGTCTTCTGGATCGACAAATTCCGCAGGGACCGACGGATGCGTCACATACGCGTAGGACAGGCCGATTCCAAGGGTGGTCGGAAGATTCCAGTCCTCGGCGGCGAACTCATAGGCATAGCCGACGGAGAGGCCCAGCTCCTGCCACTTGTTCTTGCGATCGCCGTACCCGCCGCCGTCGGCCCCCAGCTGGATGTGTCGAAAATCCCCTCGGCGCCGACCGAAAACCCCTCCCACTCGATGGATGCACCCAGCGTACAGACCGAATCGGGATTGTCGACGATCCCGTATGTCATCTGCTTCGAGCAGAGGTCCGCCGACAATTCGACGGAGGGACGGGCCCATCCCGCATCGTCGCGCTGCGAGATGTCTTCCACAGAGGCGGCGATGACGCCTGCCGCGCAGAAAGCACAGAACAGAACGGGGAGACGTGTGGAGACGTTCATCATGTCGTGTGAATCCTTCAGGTGGGTGGGTTGGAGTGGCCCTGTCCAAACCTCTCCGCCCAGAGAGCCGGAGAGCGGACAGGAGGAGGCCAAAGCCATCCCGCGAACCCGGCGTCAGGAGGGACTTGGCGCGGGGCAGCAATGCCAGCTCCGTATCAACATATCGGATGGAAGTACGCCCTGCAAGCAAGAAACGGGGGACCCTGAGTTCGGGTGCCCTGGCCCACGAGTCCCGTCGAGGCGGCCCGCCATGCTTGCGACACGCCCCGGCCTGCATTCGAGAATCGCCGCCCCGGATCGCGGGGATTGATTTGTTCGCGGGGATGGTTCATACTAACTCGGCCATAATTCATATTGCAAAACAGGGGCACGGGTTTTCCAACCCGTGACACGGACAGGAATGTCCGTGCCCCCTTCCCCAACTCCAAACCAAATTCCATCTCCCCATGCCTCAATCTTCGTGCGCAGCGCTATTTGTGGCCGGGTTAGCAACTACCCCATGAACGCTTCCCCGTCTTCCATGCCGACCGGCGGATCCAACCCGGCATCCGGGGCCTCGGGTGCGCCGGCGGCGACACCACCTGCCACGGCGGGCAGCGCGGTAGAAACGGACGGCCGGCCCTGCCCCGCCGCGAGAATCGCCGAACTGGTCGCGCTATACGGCGGCCTGCCGGTCGCGCTGGCGGTGTGCCGTCGTGCGATCGAAGGGATTCCGGTGATCCCGGTCCTGTGGGTCGCAGCCCTGCCGATGGCCGTGTGGCTCCGGAGACGCCGCGCGCGGGGAGCCTCCGAAACGTCCGCGTCTCCCTGCGGGAGCCGGAACGCCTGGAAGCGCGAATGGCCGCGGGTGCTCCTTCGCGCCTGCCTGGGGTTCGCCCTGCTCTGGGGGTGGATGCGGTGGCAACATCCGGAGTGGCTCTGGTCGCTTCCCGCGAAACAGCCCAAGGCCTGGCTCGCCGTTGTCGCGGGGTATCCGGTCCTCTCCGTCGTCCCGCAAGGCGTGGTCTACCGCGCCTTCTTCCGCGAACGCTATGCGGCGTGCCTTCGGAACCGCGCGATGTTCCGGCTGGCCGCGGCGCTCTGCTTCGCCTTCAGCCACGTCGTCTTCCTGCATTGGCAGACCGTCGCGCTGACCTTCCTGGGCGGGCTCCTCTTCACCCGGACCTACGAGCGAACCGACTCCCTGGGCTTGTCGAACCTGGAGCACGCGCTGTACGGCGCCATTCTCTTCACCCTCGGATACGACCGCTACCTCGCCGGCGGAACCTTGGCCCTGATCGGGCCGTAGCGCCATCGTCCAGGCGAAAAGGCCGGGTCAGGGAGCAAAGAATTCGGGCGATGCGAAGAGGTCGAACACGCGTGTGCCTTCGGGAAGGGCCAGGCGGGCGTTGCGGACGGCTTTTCCGTACGGGACGATCGTGCTTGCATCAATCCTCAGCACGCCCTTGTTCTCCTTCAGCGCGAAGTGGAGGTTCGTGAATCCCCTGCCCTTCTTCGTGGGAATCAGGAAGACCGCATGGATGGGGCCTTCCTCGAAGGCCACCTCCTCGCCAAGGTTCCACGATCCCTGGCGCGCCTGGGCGAGCACGGGGCCGCCCGTCACGGTTCCGCGCACGTGCACCGCAACGCCGCCGTCGAAGTTGTGGCGGATGTGCGCAGGGACAATCGGCATCCAGCGCAGGCGCCGACGCTTCCAGTCGTTGATCGGCAGATCCGCCAGATCGTAGTACATGCTGCTGGCGACGACGGGCTGGCCCTCGACATCGCCCCCGTCCATCTCGTCTTCGCCGACACCCTCCGCAGCGGCCTGCGCCTCTTCCTGGGCTTTCAATGCGTCGTCTCGCGTGCAGTCCGCCATCATGAACGAACAGGTCTTCTCTTCCGGAACGAAAAGCCCGAAGAGTCCGGGGATGGAATCCGCGTTGCGGGGGATTGAGACCTTGATGAAGCCATAGTTGTCGGCGGAAAACCTCATGTCTTGCGAAAAGCAGGCGTCCCGCCGTGCCTTGTCGGTTTGGGTCCCCCAGAAGAGGGCCAGCAGGGCCGTCGCCGCCGCCGCACCGTGAAGCGCCGTGCGCACGGCGGGGCGGCGTGCCGCGAAGAGGAGCGTGGACGTCGCCAGAACCGCCCCGGTGAAGAGCGACCCGTAACGAAGCGTCGCCGACGAATCCACTCCCGGCGCATCCGCGAAAGGCTGCCAGAAGGTCGCGAACCCCGGATACCGCAGAAGATTTTCCGGAAGGCGGATCAGTCCGCCGTTGCAGGCGAAGGGACGGAACCCGACGGCCAGGAAGAAGAAGACTCCGAGCAACGACAGGAAGAGGAACCACACGCGGGCGGGTCGCGATGCGCCCGTCAGCACAAGCGCCGCCGCCGGAAGCGAGACGGGAAGCGTCTGCAGCAGGTAGCGCCCCGGCGTGCAGGCTCCCCCGAGCGCGGCGGTAGTGCTGCAGCAGGTGACGAGGACGATCGCGAAGGCGAAAGCTGCGTAGGCTCCGGCCCGCGACGAACGCCCCTTGAGGAACAGGCAGACCGGAATCGCGGGCAACACCGCGAGAAGCATGGGAATCACCGCACCGAGCCCCCTCCGATAGGCGATGATCAGCCACATCGCGGCAGGATAGGCGAAAAAGACCTTTTCGTAGTCGTAGGCGCCGCCGGAGGAGAACATCCTGGAATGGACGTATAGCAGCGTGAACCCAAAGACGGCATAGATTGCCCCGAAGAGCACAAGACGCCCGATTCTGGCGGCGAGCCGCTCCTCCCGGGCAAAGAACAACGTCTCGATCCCGAAACACGCGGCAAGAGCCAGGCTAAGCGGCGCGAAGCGGATGTGCGCCCACGGCAGGTAGCCGGCGCAGGCCGCAGCGACCACCGTCGCGGCGGCGCGCCGCTTCGGATCGGTTGTCGCAAAGGTCGCCCACAAGGCCCACGCCGCAAGCCCGCACCCCAGGATCTCCGGCAGGAACTGGACCGCGTTGTAGAGCCACCCGCAGGTGAGCACAAAGAGCCATGAGACCGTCGCCCCGGTCTTCCGCCCCGCGCCCGACGCAAGCACCGCAGCCCTGCATCCTGCCGCCGAAAGCGCCGCGACAAGGCAGAGGAAAAGAAGGTTCCCCGCGTTCGTCCCCAGATAGCCGAAGGGCCAGGAAAGCAATGGAAGCCCGCACGAGTGGTAGCTGTAGTACCGCCCCTCGCGATTCCGCTTTATATGGGAGTGGGAGGCAAAGCCGTCTATGTTCTCCGGCGGAATCCCACGCTCCTCCATGAACACGTGGAGTTCGCGCGTGAGGTCGAGATCCCCGTCCTCCATCAGACTCTTCTGTTGCAGGACGTAGTGCTTCTCGTCCCCGCCGTGGCCGCCGACCCTCTCGATCACGCCGAAGCCGAACACCAGCAGGAACACGAAATACGCGGCGACGCTCCACGTGAAAATCCGGTATCCCCCACCCTCCTCTGCCTTCTCTTCGGGAAGACACCTCTCCAGAGCAAGCGCGGCGGCGAACGTGAACCCGATCGGCACGAAAAGCCCGGCGAGAACGACCCCCGTCCACGCCACCGCATACGACGCCAGCGCCAGCGGCGTGAACCACGCAAGCGGGCTCAGCCTGCCAACCCACTTCGCAAGACGCGACGCCGGCACGCGAGGCTTCCCGAACGAGACAAAAACCGCCGCCGCTACAGACAACCCCAACGCAAAGGGATATGCCGCGACAAGCCAGGCAGCGCGCCATGCGCTCACGTACGCCCCGTTCGCCGCATACGTCGTCTCGCAAAGCGGCGCGTATACGAGCGCCGCCCCGCCGACGGCCAAAACGAAAAGCAACACCGCCCTCGCGATGTCGCGGACGTTGCGTGTTTCTCCTGTTCTATGCATCTTGTCGTCGACTCCTTTTCCCGTGGATGCCCGCATGGATCCTCGCGAGGGATCTCGCGACAACGTGCGAGCGGAGAAGATACTGCATCGACCCAACCAGCCCCGCCCCGGCAGCCGCTTTCAGGACGGGCGTCCAAGGGGCGGAGCCTCCGGTTCCACGCGACGAAAGAAAGACGTTGGCCTGGATGCCCAGTTCGGCAACCGCGCGGCAGCGGCGCGCCGCTCGAGGCGACAGGAGATTGTCCGCCGCCGGCGCAAAGCGATCGACCACCCTTCTCAGGTTCTCCGCATACTCCGCCTGCTTCTCGGCAAACCCGACGGTCTGCGAATCCGGATGGATGCGGAAGAAGGCAAGCGTTCCCCGAAGATGGAGGACGTCGCCGGCGAGGGCGAGCCGAAGCCAGAAGTCCCAGTCCGCCGTGTACCGAAGTCCTTCGTCGAGGGGGCCAATCTTCTCGAGTGCCTGCCGGGCAAAGGCGGTGCCGGGAACCATGACGACGTTCTGCGCGAGAAGGCGCGGCAGGATGTATGCGGCATTGTGGCGCCCCGCCGCGAAGGGCTGGAAGAATCCGCCGAGGTTTTCACCCTTGGGCCCGATGTAGCCGATGGCATGGGTTACGAGCGGAACGCCTGGATTCGCCTCCGCCGCCGCCTTCACGCGGGCGAATTTGTCCGGCGCAAAGGCGTCGTCCTGATGGAGGAAGCAAACGAAGCGGCCGCGGCATCCGCCGAGGGCCTTGTTGGTGGAGGCGACCCAGTTGCCTTTGCACGCGCCGCCAATGATACGGAGGGGAAGCCTTCCAGCAAAAGAATCGAGGATCGCACGGGAGTCGTCCGTCGAGGCGTCGTCCGCCGCAATCACTTCGAACCCCCCGTCGAAGCCGCGCTGGCCCTCAAGCGATTCGAGGGCACGGCGAACGTAGCGCCCGCCGTTGTATACCGGCATGACGACCGAAAAGAAGGGCTCGCTCACTGCTTTCGCCTTGTCTCCACATGGAGTTCGAGCATGCTCACCATCAGCGAGTTCATGATCGACAGAAGCCCTGCGATGAAAAGAGCCAGCGAGATGGCGCCTTCGCGCACCGCGAACAGCTCGCCGCGTCCGGCCGAAAGCCATTTCGAAGCAACCACGGCGAAGACCGCGATTCCGGCGATGACGAGAAGCCCGCCCGCAATCAACCATTTGTCGAGCGGGAAGCGCGCCTGCTCCACCTCCTCGAGCCCAATGAAGCTCCGGAAGCGATCGGCAAAGGAGGAAAACCACAACAACTGAATCCCGACCGCGAAGAGCGGGACCGTGTAGAAGAGGTGATGATAGTCGAAGACGATGCGCCCGATCGTCACCGGACCGAAGGACAATGCAACCGTGGCAAGACCAAAGAAGGATGTCAAAATCCACCCGGGGATGCGGAAGACGACATGCGGCGCCATCAGGAGGATGAAGCGGAGATGACGCCACCCGTCTCGCCATGTGTTAAGGTGGGGCTCGCGGTCGCGAATGTCTTTCGCAAGCGAAACCGGGGTCTCCGTAACGCGCAACTTCGCCTTCGCCGCCTTGATGAGCATCTCCGAGGCGAACTCCATGCCGCCGGAGACGAGATTCATCTTCTCGAAGGCATCCTTGGAGAAGGCGCGCAAACCGCAATTGCAGTCGGTGATCGGAAGGCCGAAAAAGACGCGGATGAGAAAGGTTAGGACAGGCGTGCCGAGATAGCGGTGTAGGAAGGGCATGGCCCCCTTCTCGATCTTGCCGCGAAGACGGCTTCCCATCGCGAGGTCGCATTCGCCCCTGGCGATGGATTCAACGAGCGGCGCCGCCTCGCGGAAGTCATAGGTGGCGTCGGCGTCGCCCATGACGATGATGTCTCCCTTGGCATCGCGAATGCCGTGCAGAAGGGCGAATCCATATCCCTTGCGTGGCGCGTTCACGACACGCGCGCCGCAGGACTCGGCGATTTTCTGCGATCCGTCGGTCGATCCGTTGTCCGACACGACGATCTCGCCGTCGCCGCCTGCGGCGGAGACGAGGCCTTGGGCCAGTCCAATGGCAGCTTCAAGCGTCGCGGATTCATTGAGGCAGGGGATGACAACGGAAAGTTTCATGAGCAACCAGTATACACGTTACGCATGATCATTTGCAACGCACCCAAAAACGAGACGGGAAACAGGGAAGCGTGGCTTCACGAAACAAATTCCCCCATGGGCCTTCCTGGTCCGTTTGGGGGGCATTTACGTTGGCCGTTGGCGGGTGAAGGGAACGAAACGCACCGGCAGAACGGGCGTCTCGCGGAACTTCTCCGGCCCCAGTTTCTCGCCCAGGACCAGCTGCTGCACGCCGCCCGGTTCGCCAACCGGGATCACCATGCGCCCGCCCGTCTTCAACTGCCCGATCAGAGGTGGCGGGATCTCCGGCGCGGCGGCCGTGACGAGGATGGCATCGTAGGGCGCCTGCGACGGCCAGCCGTGGTAGCCATCCCCCCGGATCACCTCGACGTTCCGATAACCGGCCTTCCGCAGGCGCTCTTGCGCGGCCTTCGCCAGCGGCGCGACGATCTCGATCGTGTAGACCTTCCGTACCAGCTCGGCCAGCACGGCGGCCTGGTAGCCGGAGCCGGCGCCGATCTCAAGCACGGTGAATTCCGGTTCCGGACGGATGAGTTCCGTCATCAGGCCAACGATGTAGGGCTGGGAGATCGTCTGCCCGTGCCCGATCGGCAAGGGGGTGTCGTCATAGGCCGCCTCCCTGCAAGCCTCCGGCACGAAACAATGGCGCGGCACCTGCCGCATCGCGGCCAGCACGGAGGGCATGCGCACGCCGCGCGCCTCGATCTGCGAACCTACCATGTCCATGAAAACACCTCTCCCGATGGAGCCGGTTTGCCACGCCCCCATGCAGCGGAGGCGCAGGCAATCCCTGCCCAAACGCAAGGTAGCCCGACCGGCGCGCGAAGTCAAGGCCGTCACGGGAACATCGCGGAAAGCCATCACGAAAACAAAAGTTTGTTTTCCATCCAATGAATGAGATGCTATACTTGTGGTTTTCGCGAAATCATCCGCCCGGTCGGCAACGTGAGGAACAGGCTCCCTTCCCAGCGGCGTCCGGCGCATGAAACAGACAGAACCATGACATCCCCATCCCCCGATCCGATCGCACCACTGGCCGCCATGACCGAAACCAGCTGCCAGGTGGACTCCTCCTTCTATTCCCTGTATGACGTAAAGCGTGGCTTGCGGGATCTGAACGGCAAGGGCGTGCTGGCCGGGCTCACGCAGATCGGCGACGTGCTCGCGAACACCGAGGCGGAAGATGGCACGATGACCGGCCCCGGCGACCTCATCTACCGCGGCATCAGCATCAACGAGCTCGTGAACGGGTTCTTGTCGGAGGGGCGTTTCGGTTTCGAGGAGACAACCTACCTGCTGCTCTTTGGCGAACTGCCGGATACGGAGGCGCTGCGTTCCTTCGAGCGCCTTCTCTTCTCCAACCGCGGACTGCCCAACGACTTCGTCCAGGATTCGATCCTCAAGCTCACCAGCCGCGACATCATGAACGCCATGGCGCAGTCGCTGCTGTCGCTCTATACGCTGGACGACAATCCCGACGCCACCGATATTCCCAACGTCCTGCGCCAGTGCCTGCGGCTGATCGCGGTTTTCCCGCTGCTGGCGGCCTACTGCTACCGCGCCTACGTCTACCGCCACCAGGGCAAGACCCTGGTGCTGCGCGAACCCTCGTCCGACCTCTCCACCGCCGCCTATTTCCTCAATATCCTGCGCAAGAACGGGCGCTACACCCCGCTGGAGGCCCAGTTGCTGGATCTCGCCCTGGTGCTGCACGCCGAGCATGGCGGCGGAAACAACTCCTCCTTCACCACGCATGTCGTGACCTCCACCGGCACGGACACCTACGCCGCCATCACGGCGGCCCTCTGCGCGCTGAAGGGGCCGCGCCACGGCGGCGCCAGCGGCAAGGTGGTGCGGATGATCGACGATCTGAAGAACACGGTGAAGGACTGGCGCAACGAGAGGGATGTCGAGGGCTATCTCGACCTGCTCGTCCGCCAGGAGGCCTTCGACCGCTCGGGGCTGATCTACGGCATCGGACACGCAGTCTATTCCGTCTCCGACCCGCGGTCGCTGATCCTGCGGGAGCAGGTGGAACGGCTGGCCCACGAGAAGGGGCTGGACGACGAGATGCGGCTCTACCGCACGGTCGAGCGCCTGGCGCCCGAGGTGGTCGGCCGCTATCGCAAGATCTACAAGGGCATCAGCGCCAATGTCGACTTCTACTCGGGCTTCCTCTACCGGATGCTGGAGATACCGCCGGAACTCTACACGCCGCTCTTCGGGGTCTCGCGGATCGTCGGCTGGAGCGCCCACCGCATCGAGGAGCTGGCCAACCGCGGCAAGATCATCCGTCCGGCCTACAAGAGCGTGGCACCCCGCCGTCATTATGTTCCGCTCGATCGGCGGACGCCCCGCCGAGAACCTCTGTCTGCGCCGCCAAATTCACAAGGAAAGGATTGACCATGAGTCGCACAGCATTGATCACCGGCATCACCGGGCAGGATGGCTCCTATCTGGCCGAGTTTCTCCTGGAGAAGGGCTACAAGGTCCACGGCATGGTGCGCCGCGCCAGTACCGAGAACTTCGAGCGCATCAACCATCTGCGCGACAAGATCGAGCTCCATCAGGCCGATCTCCTCGACGAGCTGTCGCTGATCGAGCTCATGCAGAAGGTGAAGCCGGACGAGATCTACAACCTCGCGGCCATGTCGTTCGTGCCCACCTCCTGGACGCAGCCCATCCTCACCAGCGAGTACACGGCCATCGGCGTCGTGCGCGTGCTGGAGGCCATGCGCCGCGTCTGCCCCAAGGCGCGCTTCTACCAGGCCTCGAGCAGCGAGATGTTCGGACGCGTCCGCGAGACGCCCCAGAACGAGAACACTCCCTTCTACCCCCGCAGCCCCTACGGCGTGGCCAAGGTCTTCGGCCACCACATCACGATCAACTACCGCGAGAGCTACGACCTCTTCGCCGTCTCGGGCATCCTCTTCAACCACGAGAGCCCCCGGCGCGGCAAGGAGTTCGTCACGCGGAAGGTCACCGACGGCGTGGCGCGCATCAAGCTCGGCCTGCAGCAGACCCTCTCCATGGGCAACCTCGACGCCAAGCGCGACTGGGGCTTCGCGGGCGACTACGTCCGCGCCATGTGGATGATGCTCCAGGCCGACGAACCCGACGACTACGTCATCGCGACCGGCGCCACGCACACCGTCCGCGAGCTGTGCGAGGTGGCCTTCTCGCACGTGGGCCTCGACTGGGAGGCGCACGTGCGGATCGACCCCCGGTTCATCCGGCCGGCCGAGGTCGAGCTGCTTCTGGGCGATGCCGGCAAGGCGCGCCGCGTCCTGGGCTGGAAGCCCACGGTCGACTTCGAGGGGTTGGTCAAGATGATGGTCGATGCCGACCTCGAGCGCGTGCGCCGCGAGATGCAGGGCTAGCCACCATGCGTGTCCTGGTAACGGGAGCGGCGGGGTTCGTAGGCCGCCATCTCCTGACCGCGTTGCGCGCGGCGGGTCACGAGCCCCTTCCCACGAACATCCGTGCCGACCCGTCTGCCTGCATCGCGGCGCTCGACATCCGAGATGCCGACGCCGTCGATGCCGCCATCGGCCGTCTAAAGCCCGACGCCTGCATCCACCTTGCCGGCATCTCCTTCGTGCCCGACGCGATCCGCGACCCGCTGGCGCTCGATGCCATCAACGTCGCCGGGACGCTGCATGTGGCGCAGGCCCTGCTGCGCCACGTGCCGCAGGCACGGATGCTTTTCATCTCCACCTCCCAGGTCTACGGCACGCGGAACCTGGCCGGCGCGCGCCGCGAGAGCGACCCCCTCGATCCCGCCTCGCCCTATGCCGGCTCCAAGGCCCGCGCCGAGGCCGCCCTGCTGGAACTGGCGGCACACCGGAACCTCGATGTGGTCATCGCCCGTCCCGGCAACCATACCGGGCCGGGACAGGCGCCCAAGTTCGTCGCGCCCGCCTTCGCCGCAGCCCTCCGCGACTTCCGCGACGGGCGCCTGGCGTCGATCGCCGTCGGCAACCTCGACAGCGAACGCGACTTCAGCGATGTCCGCGACGTGGTGGCGGCCTACCTCCTGCTGCTGGAGAAGGGCGAGACCGGCGGCATCTACAACGTCTCCTCCGGCAATCACGTGCGTATCGGCACCCTGCTGACGGAACTCGCCAGGATTGCCGGGGTCACTCCCGTGACGCACGTGGAGCCCTCCCGCTACCGTCCCACCGATGCCGTACCGAAGCTCGACACCACCCGGATGCGGGCGCTCGGCTGGCGGCCAGCCTACCCGCTCGGGCGAACCCTCGCGGATCTGTGGCAGGAGATGGAGGGCGGGACGGCCGCAAGGTGATCGAACCGGCCTGCCGTCCAGGTCGTTTCCAGGTCGTTTCCAGCGTTTTCACGTTGTCAGGATCACGCTTTGGGCGTAATCTGGCGTCTCATCGATCGACAGCAGCAAACCATGAAGTGCTTAACCGTATTCCACTTGCAGTCCGAACCCCTTGATGCGGAGAGCGAACAGAAACTCGCCGACGGATTGTCCGATATTTTCCGCGCCTTTTGCAGCGAGACCTTCCCGTCCGAAGAGCCGATCGACTGGCCGCCGCTGAAAATCGTTGCAGCCCGAAGCGCCCGCGAGTTCCGCGAAAAGCTCCTGCGGTCCGACCTCGAAGAGGGCATGCTGACCGACGACGGGGAAAACTGCGTACTCTTCCTGCTCGACGACGCTTTCAAGTCCGGCGAGCCTGGCGCGAAGGCGGTGCCGCTGCACGCCATCACCCTCGACAACCTCCCGCTGACGCAATGGCTGTATACCGTTTTCCCCGCCATTCCGAAGGTCGTCCTCACGACGCCCGGCGCCGAACGCGTGCGCGTGCCGTCGCGCCGCTGGGTCATGAAGCCACGCTCCGCGTTCCTTCCCATCGGAGCCCACACCCCGCGCATCCGGCACCTGTTCCGCGCCTTGTGGGAGCCCCGCTTCTGGCATGCCCTGCGCCATTACGTCATGGAACAGGCCGGAACCTCCTGGCACACGCCCGGCCACAACGCGGGGCACGCCTTCAGCCGCTCCCTGTTCCTGCAAGGCTTCCGGCAGGAGTACGGCTCGATGACCTTCCGGGCCGACCTGAGCGTATCGGTGCAATCGCTGGGAGACCTCTCCGAGCCCGACTCCCGCAGCTCCCTGGCAAACGCCCAGCGCCTGACCTCGGAGATTTTCGGCTCGGCCCAAAGCTACTACATCACCAACGGCTCGACCACCGCGAACAAGGCCATGCTGATGACGTTGCTGCGGCCGGGCGAAACCGTGCTGCTGGACCGCAACTGCCACAAATCGGTCCACCATGCCGTGGTCATGGCCGGCGCCGTGCCCAACTACCTTCCGGCCAGGTTCAACACGGAACTGGGGGTGTGGGGGCCGGTGGCCATGGCCGACATCCGGCAGGCGCTGTCCGCCCGCTATGCCGACCATGACAAGCCCCGCATCCTGATTCTCACCACCTGCACGTACGAAGGCGTGCTGTACCCGGTGTGGGAAATCGCCCGCCTCTGCGAACGGCACGGCATCCTTTTCTACGCGGACGAGGCATGGGCGCCGTACCTGAGCTTCCACCCGTACTACATGGCCGTGGCCGCCAACGGCAAACTTGTGCGCTATAACGCCATCCACGAGACGACCAGCGCCCATTTCGCGGTGCAGTCGACGCACAAGACACTGGCCGCCTTCAGCCAGGCTTCCATGATCCATGTCTCCTTCCGCTTCAAGCAGCTTTTCGAGAGTGAAGCCGCGGACTGGAAGTGGCTGCGCGATCGTTTCGCCATCAATGGCCGCGGAGCCTACGAGAAATTCAACCATGACCTTCACGAGGTGTTGCGCTACTGGCACTCCACCTCGCCGCATTACCCCATGATGGCCACGCTCGACTGCGCCGGCGTGCAGATGCGCCTGGAAGGCCTGCGGCTGATCGAGGAACGCCTGCGCTGGGTAAGCGACTTCAAGCGGCAGGTCTCGCAAGCCTGCGGCCTGCCGGAAAACGAGTGCTTCCCGGGACTGGGGGAAATCGTCGGCAAGGCTTCGGAGGCCGATTACACGCGCGAGGGCTACCTGCACGACCCCTTGAAAATGATGGTGTCGTTCAAATCCCCCGAAGCCTGCATGAAGTTCAAGAAACTGTTGCATTCCTGCAAGATACAGTGGGAAAAGTCAACGCCGGTCACCCTCCTTTTCCTGGTGACCGTAGGCACCGTCGAGGAGCACTTCCGGTACCTGTTCCGCGCCATCATGCAGATGCCGGAAAGCGTGGGGCTTCCGGAGCGCGCCGCCTTCGGACCGGAAGTGGCCGATGCGGTCAAAGGCCAGGCCGTGGCCCTGCCCCGCGATGCCGCCTTGTGCGACGGCGAGCTGCTCGAGCTGTCGTTGACCGAAGGACGCATCTGCAGCCAGCTGCTCGTTCCCTACCCTCCGGGCATACCGGTCTTCCTCCCCGGACTGATGATCACGCGCCCGATGATCGAACTGGTGCAGAACATTGCGGACAGCGAAGGCCCGGACGCGGTACATGGGCTTTTCGTGCGCAGCAAGCGTTACTACGTGGAAGTCGTGAGGCACGACGAGGAAGATAAAATCCGATGGCTGCCCAGGTCGGCTGCGGCCGGCGGCCTGCGCCAGAAGTAGAGACGTGGTGCGGCCCAGGCCCTTTGTGGCGCGCTAGACTTGCTCCCGGACGAAATCATCCTGTATGGGCGCCTTCTTGCAAGAATCGATTCGACTGCCGTACAGGCAGGTTTAGGCGAACCTCCGTTTTACTAACCCGGCCACAAATAGCGTTGCTCACGGAGATTCAGGCATGGGGAGCTGGAATTTGGAGTTGGAAAAGGGGCATGGACATTCCTGTCCGTGTCACGGGTTGGAAAACCCGTGCCCCTGTTTTGCGGTATGAATTGTGGCCGAGTTAGTAACCTAATTGCCTAACCCTGCCGTGTCCCTGCTGCCATGCGACATGGCATGGACAATGGGACTCAAGTCTTCAATCACCATTCTGGTGCGAAGTACGACCCCCTCCCCTGTCAGATGATACGGTGTGCCCGAAATAAGGTTATCATCAAAGCGATATCGCCGCGCAGGAACGAGGAAAGGTATTCCGCGCAGCCTGAGCTCCCGTTCGATGCGGTCAATATGCATTTGCAGGTTGTCAAACGAAGTACCCTGCAAGACAGGCGGCATAAGCACGCAAGTGGCCCCCTGTTCCTGGACAAAGCGAATAAAAAACTCAAGATAATCCATCGCAACTGCATACGATCCGTCAAGCGTCCCGTCGTCTCTGAACGGCAAAGCCGGTATCGCAGGCTTATCCCACTGCTCGGTGCAATCGCCATAGGCATTGAAATTGGCACACACATCTGTGGTGCTCCTTCGAAAAGAATTCCACTGATTCAATTTCCTGGCCGCATAACTTGGCATAAACTGTGCCTGATGTATCCAATGCCGGAAGGACAGCAACTTGCGTCTTGACGGCATGACATCAAAAACGACCCCCAGCAGTTCTTTGTTACCGTAAAAACTGTTTTTTACAAACTGTTGATACTCGGGCACAACAACAATCAGATCGCCGGGCATGATGTGAGGTTGCACCTCTTGTAGCATATAGCGCAAACCCAGTCCGGCATGCAATCCCATGTTAGCAACCGGCAACCCAAATTCGACATGCAAAAGGTGGCTGTCCAGGCCATAGCTCAAATTGCTGCCGCCAACCAACACAATTTTCGGGGAACCAGCAGTCCGCAACATCGTGTCTTTAACAGGAACCATTCCGAGCATGCTTTCGCGAACCCTTTGACTTGGCAGAAGAAAGAGCGACAGAGCCAGGATAAACGCCACAAGAGACGCAAATCCGGAAAGTTTAATCAAGAAACGTCGCATAGAGCCTCTAAAACTGGAAGTAGATGAATACCGCCGACTGATTGTATTTCGCCAGGCAAATTAAACAAATCGCCATATAGAGCCCCCATCGGGCAACTCGTGGCAACACGTCCACGATCAACGCATGCGGCTGTCGCCGCTGAAACCATTCTGCAACCACAAGAATCAATATCCAGGGCAAGGCTGAAAGGAAATGACGTGGCAATGTAAAAACAGACGGAGAACATATCCGCTCAAGATATCCGAAGGCATCGCTCACCGACGGCGCCCGGAAAAACACCCAACCAACAGAGACGAGCAAAAACGTCAGACACATCTGCAGAGTTTCAGTCAATGTCGGGAATTTCCGATCATGCGCGACGATATTGAGGTGTTTACGGTTACGGTTAACCAGCAAAAGCGGAAGAAACAACACCGCATTGTACACCCCCCAGGTCAGATACGTCCAGTTTGCGCCATGCCACAGGCCACTAACGCAAAACAAAACAAGGATGTTGCGCATCGTCAGCACCTTGCCTACACGGCTTCCGCCCATCGGGATATACAAGTAGTCTCTAAACCAGGTGGAGAGCGAAATATGCCAGCGCCGCCAAAATTCGGCGATATCACGCGAAAAATAGGGATAATTGAAGTTCCGCATGAGCTGTATGCCGAATAGCCGTCCACAGCCGACGGCAATATCCGAATACCCGGAAAAATCACCGTAAATTTGGAAGGCAAACAATACCGCCCCAAGAATAAGAACCGAACCATCCTGCATTTCGTAGGTCGCAAAGATCCTGTCAACCAGTGGAGCGCAACTGTCGGCAACCACCATTTTTTTGAAAAAACCCCATAACATCTGGCGACAGCCGTCGACAGCTTGAGCATAATTGAACGTGCGCGGCACAAGAAACTGGGGCAGCAGGTTTGTCGCTCGCTCGATGGGGCCAGCAACCAATTGCGGGAAAAAACCGACATACGCAAAAAAGGCAATTATATCGCGAGTCGGCTTGATTTGGCCTCGATAGACATCGATCGAGTAGCTGAGTGCCTGAAACGTATAGAAGCTGATTCCAACCGGCAGCATAATCTCCAAGGTTGGCGGGTGCAAGTCCAGCCCAATAAAACGGAATGCCTGCAGAAAACTCTCAATAAAAAAATTATAGTATTTGAAGAATCCAAGGATCCCGAGGTTTAAGACGACGTTTGCCACCATGACATATCTGCGGTGATTGCGAAAAACAGCCGCCCGGCACGGCGTGTCTTCCTTGTCTCCCATCAAGATGCCGCTTAGCCAGCTGCAAAAGGAGGTGAGGGCGATCAGCAATAGAAAACGCCAGTCCCACCACCCATAAAAAATGTAACTGGCAACAACAACGAACAGATTCTGTAAACGCAGATTCCGGTTGAAAACAAACCAGTAGAGAAGGAAAACTACCGGCAAAAAACAGAGAAATGTCAGGGAGTTAAAGAGCATGGGTCAAGTATTCCGATTAACATGGCGAATCCAACGGGAAAAGCAATTCTTTGGCGAAAAACACGATCATTCCATCGGGCGATACCGGAACCACTCCGACATTCCACCGATGGAGGCAAGCGTGCATGGTTTAGGGATGGCGTCAACCCCGCTCTGTGTAAAAAGTGCTGATCCCGGAGCCGTCTGCCTGTAGCCTAACATGCATTATAAACGATGCCAAGGCGTGTAACCGCACAACCCCGAGGCCGGAAGTGGTAATGTACACCACACTACGGCAGATCGTCCAATGAATTCCGTTGCCCCCGCAGGGGCCTCGCAGGCGGAGGTGTGGTTCAAAATAGCTGGGGCTCTTGCAAAACCCGGCCGGACGACACGGAGGTCGTTCCTCCATCCATCCGGCCCGCCGGGGACGGCGGTCCCCAGGGGCGGGTCTGGAGGGTCGGGCTCTGTCCCGACCGGCAAGGGGTTTTGCAAGTGCCTTGGCGGATAGGTAGCGGCAATCTGGCGGAGTGTTTCGTCCGGCTGAAAAAAGCGCGTGATGTTGTTGGTACTGGATATGCAGCCGACTCGACCTGCCACAACCTGTAGGATGCCCGTTCCTGGTCGACTATCGGGCCAGCATGGCCGAATTGGACCGCCGATTTGCGACACAGGAAGCCTGCCTGGCTTATTGGTTGACTCCCGGTGTGTTGACTCCCGGTGGAGCAATCCACTATCATCAGGATGCGATGAAAAACAAGCCTTTGCCTCCAGGCGATTACGCCGCCTTTGTGCATGTTTCGGATGGTGCGGATCGCGTCCGGCGATCCCTGGCTTCCCTGTCCCGGTGCGTTGCCGACTGGCGCCGCCAGGCCGAAGCCGGCGACACCCGCGCCGTGCTGGCGCTCGCCTGCGTCGCCGCCACGGGCGTCGTCGGCGGCGGGCGCGATCTGGAACGCGCCGCCGCCGGTTTCCGCAAGGCCGCCGAAGCCGGCGATTCCATGGCGATGTTCCTGCTGGGCGAGATGTACGAGGTCGGCGAGGGCGTCGAGAAGGATCCCGTCCTCGCCGCCTCCTGGTTCGACAAGGCCGCCGCGCTCGGCCATGCCGGCGCCATCCGCGCCCTCAAGACGCCCCTGCCTCCCGATGCCGTGCCAGTGAGCACGGCATGGCGCAATGTCAAGCCCTATCGCATCGAAGCCTTCGGAGCGCGCATCGGCAACGCCGACGCCATGGCGTACCACGCCGAACGCATCGCCTTGGGCGCCGGCACCAGTGGCGAAGTGGTTGGGATGCGGTGGGCCGAAATGGCTTTCGCCGCAGGCTCCAGCTTCGCGCATCCTGTCCTCGCCGGCTTCCTCATGCGCGGCGTCGCTGTTCCCAAGGATCTGAAGAAGGCCGCCGAGTTGCTCCTCCCCGGCGCCGAGGCCGGCGACGAGCCTTCGATCCGCCAGTGCATCACCCTCTATGAGTACCCGGATGCCCCCGGCCGTCGGCCGCTCGTGGAGGCCTACCGCTGGAGACTGCGCCTTCTGGCGCTGTACCCTGACGACCCCGCCCAGCTCAACGATTGCGGCAACGCCTGTTTCACGATCGCGATCCGCGGCCGACGCGCTCGAACCCTGCCACTCCGAGAGATCCGGGACATGCTGAATGTCGCAAGTTTGAGCAGTTCGCTGCTCGCCCGTCTCCTCGGTGCGCTGCGCCTCGATTCCTGGCGTTGCGATTGGTTCCGGAAGGCACTCGGCCACTACCGCCGCGCGGTGGAGCGACACGATCCCCAAGCGCTCACCAACCTCGGCGATTTCGCTTTCCTCGGTATCGGCGGCGAACCCCGCGACGAAGCCGAGGCCTTCCGTCGTTACACGCGTGGCGCGGACGCCGGCGATTGGCATGCGGTCGTCAACCTCGGCGTGATGCTCTGCAAGGGCTGGGGTTGCGAAGCCGACCCCGCTCGCGGACGGGAATTGTTGCGCAAGGCTGCCCAGGCCTCCGGGTTGGCCATGCCAGAAGTCATGCTCTGGATCTGCTTTCTAGACGACGACGAGTCTTCTCGGTCCGATTGGCCCGAAGCCAGCCAGGTCTCTCAGGCGAATAACGAGTTCCACTATCCAGCCGCCAATCGGGCTATTACGCAGTACTTAAAGCAGTACTTAAAAGGGATTGTCAAGTCGCTTGCTTGCCTCTTGGTCTTCATCGCGGCGGCCTTGGTCTTCATCGCGGTGGTGATTGTCTTGCTCTGGCGCCTGGTGGCCTGGGCGTTCGCCTAGAGCCCTGTTTCGCAAATGGGGTTGTCCAAGGACTCCTCCGCGAGTTTGGGCGACGATCGGACACCCCTCTGGAACAATCCAGCACAAGGCGGGACGATCCAGGGCCGATCCAGGGGCGCCACTTTTTTGTTCCTTATCCGCGTGCGGGGATGGTATGCTATCCCCTTTGTTTTTCCAGGAACCTTCCCCATGCACGACTACCGCACCCACACTTGCAACGACCTCCGTGCTTCCGACGCCGGCTCGACGGTCCGGCTTTCCGGCTGGGTCTTCCATAAGCGCGACCACGGCGGCATCTTTTTCATCGACCTCCGCGACCACTACGGCCGCACGCAGGTGGTGGTCCATCCCAGCCGCGGCTTCTTCGAGCAGGCCGTGGGGACCCCCTTCGAAAGCGTCGTCACCGTGACCGGGAAGGTGGTCGCGCGCGAGCCCGGGATGATCAACCCCGACATCCCGACCGGCGAAATCGAGCTGGTCGCGGACGAGTTCGTCGTCGAAAGCGAAAGCGAGCAGACCCCCATCTACCTTGCCGGCGAGTCCTCCGAGGTCGGTCCCGAAGAACTGCGCCTGAAGTACCGCTACCTCGACCTGCGCCGCGACTCCCTCCACCGGAACATCCTGCTGCGCTCGAAGGTGATCTCCTTCCTCCGGCGCAAGATGGAATCGCTCGGCTTCCACGAATACCAGACGCCCATCCTCACCAGCTCCTCGCCCGAAGGCGCCCGCGACTTCCTCGTGCCCTCGCGCATCCATCCCGGCAAGTTCTACGCGCTTCCCCAGGCGCCGCAGATCTTCAAGCAGCTGCTGATGGTCGCGGGGTTCGACCGCTACTTCCAGATCGCCCCCTGCTTCCGCGACGAGGACTCCCGCGCCGACCGTTCGCCCGGCGAGTTCTACCAGCTCGACTGCGAAATGAGCTTCGCGACGCAGGAGGACGTCTTCGCCGTGATGGAGGAGGTCATCCCCGAAACCTTCCGCACCTTCGCCAAGCCCGGCAAGAAGGTCGCCGGCGCCCCCTTCCCGCGCATCCCCTACCGCGAGGCGCTGATGGCCTACGGGACCGACAAGCCGGATCTCCGCAATCCGCTCCGCTGGATCGACCTTTCCGCGTTCTTCGCCAAGACCGGCTTCAAGGCCTTCGCCTCGTGCGCGGCCGACGGCGGCCTCGTGAAGGGCCTGCTCGTGAAGGGCGCCACCGCCCAGTCCCGCACGTGGTTCGACAAGCGCGAGCACAACGTGAAAGAAAACGGCGGCAAGGGCCTGGGCTACATCACCTGGACCCGCGAGGGCGAACTGAAAGGCCCCATCGCCAAGTTCCTCACCCCCGGGCAGCTCGAAGAGATGAAGGCCCTCTCCGGCATGGAACAGGGCGACGCCCTCTTCTTCATGGCGGCACCGGCCGACGAGTGCCACCGGCTCTCCGGCCTCGTCCGCACGGACATCGCCGAGACCATGGGGCTCGTCGACAAGAACTCCTACCGCTTCTGCTGGATCGTGGACTTCCCCTTCTTCGAGCGGGATCCCGAGACGGACGCCATCGTTTTCTCGCACAACCCCTTCTCGATGCCCCAGGGCGGCATGGAAGCCCTCCAGTCGATGGATCCCATGTCCATCGTGGCCTATCAGTACGACATCGTCTGCAACGGCGTCGAACTCTCCTCGGGGGCCGTCCGCAACCATCGCGTCGACATCATGCTCAAGGCCTTCGAGCTCTGCGGCTACCCCGCCGAAGAGGTGTATGGCCGCTTCCCGGCGCTCGCCAACGCCTTCAAGTACGGCGCGCCGCCCCACGCCGGCATCGCCCCGGGCGTGGACCGCATGCTCATGCTGCTCGCCGATTCGGACAACATCCGCGAGGTGATCGCCTTCCCGATGAACCAACGCGCGCAGGATCTCATGATGAACGCGCCGTCGGCTGTCACCGAGAAGCAGTTGCGCGAGCTGCACATCAAGCTGCGCGCGCCCGCCCCTCCCGGGAACTAGCCGCATCCCAGGAACCGGGGCCGTCGTCGCCCCTCCAAGCCTTCCGGCTTCCTCCGTTGTCTCGGGCCGCGAAGGGCGGGCGGGGTCATCCGAAGAGTTCGGAGGGGTCGTCGACGAGGCTGCGGCCTGCGTCCTGGATGGTGGCGATGGCCTTGTCGGGATCGTCGAAGCGGAAGACCATCATGGCGTCGCCGGCGCTGCGGGCGGTGAAGGCGTACATGTATTCGATGTTCACGCCTGCGGCGGTGAACAGGTCGAGCATTTCGACGAGGCCGCCCGCGCGATCGGGCACCTTGACCGCCACGACCTGCCGGACGTTCACGAGGAAGCCGGCCTTTTCGAGGACCTCCTTGGCGTACTCCCAATCGCGCACGATGATACGGACGAGGCCGAACTGCTGGGTGTCGGCCAGCGACAGGGTGGTGATGCTCACGCCGGCGTCGGCGAGGGTGCGGCAGATGGCGTTCAGGTGGCCGGGCTTGTTCTCGAGGAAGATGGAGAGCTGGGGGATCTTCATGGGGTGCCTCCCGGGGGTTGGTCTTTCGGACGGAGATCGGTCACGCGGCGCGCCTTGCCTTCGCTGCGCGGAAGGGCGTTGGGCGGCACGAGCCTGACGTTCATCCGCAAACCGGTGGTGCGCTCGATGGAAAGGGAAATCTTCCGGTGGAGGGTTTCGACGGACCGGATGTCGTCGCCGATCTGGTCGGCCGTGATTTCCACCTGCACCTCCACCTGGTCGAGGCCGTGTTCGCGCGAGACGATGATGTGGTAGTTGGGCGTGGCGGCCTTCACCTGGAGGAGGGCGGCCTCGATTTGGGAGGGGAAGAAGTTCACGCCCCGGATGATGAGCATGTCGTCGGAACGCGCGGCGATGCGTTCGAGGCGGCGCAAGGTGCGGCCGCACGCGCACCGTTCGCCGATGAGGCGCGACAGGTCGCGCGTGCGGTAGCGGATCATCGGCATCGCCTCCTTGCTGAGGGTGGTCAGCACGAGTTCGCCGGTCGCGCCGTCGGGGAGGACCTCCCCGGTGTCGGGGTCGATGATTTCGGGAAGGAAGTGGTCTTCGAAGATGTGCAATCCGCAGTGACGGGCGCATTCGACCGCCACGCCTGGGCCGATGATTTCGGAGAGGCCGTAGATGTCGAAGGCCTCGATGCCCGCGCCGTCTTCGATGCGCGCGCGCATTTCGTTCGTCCACGGCTCGGCGCCGAAGACGCCGACGCGGAGCGGAAGTTCGCGGAGGTCGATGCCGCACTTCCGCCCTTCCTCGAGGAGATACAGGAAGTAGCTGGGCGTGCAGACGATGGCCGTCACGCCGAAATCTTTCATGAGCATCAGCTGGCGGTCGGTGTTGCCGCCGGAGATGGGGATGACGGTGGCGCCCAGGGCCTCGATGCCGCCGTGCATGCCGAGGCCGCCCGTGAAGAGGCCGTAGCCGAAGGCGTTCTGGACGATGTCGCCGGAGCGGAGGCCCGCGGCGGTGAGGGAACGCACGACCACGCTTTGCCAGACGTCGAGGTCGTGCTGGGTGTAGGCCACGACGATGGGCTTCCCGGTGGTGCCGCTCGAGGCGTGCAGGCGGACGATTTCGGAGAGGGGGCTCGCGAAAAGCCCGTAGGGATAGGTGTCGCGCAGGTCGGCCTTCACGGTGAACGGCAGCTTCGCGACGTCCTCGATGGCGCGGAGGTGGTCGGGGCGGAGGCCGCGCTCGTCCATGCGCTGGCGGAAGAGGGGGACGTTCGCGTAGGCGCGGGCGACGGTGATCTTCAGGCGATGCAGCTGCATGGCGCGCAACTGCTCGTGGGGGAGGTAGTCCGGCGCGCTGGCCGGATGGGATGGGTTGTTGGCGTCGTTCCAGAATTCGAACCTGGACATGGGGGATACCTTTGGATGGTGGTCATGGAAAAGCGGCGCGCCGTTTTTTCCGGTGTACGGCGGATCACTCCCCGACGAGGTCGTCCAGCTCGACATCGCCGGTGAAGACGAGCTTGGCGGGGCCGAGCAGGGTGAGACGGGTACAGCGGTTGTTGCGCCAGTCGCCGTCGACCTCGAGCTCGAAGCCGGACGAGGTATGGAGGCGGATGGGCATGGTGAAGCCGAGCGTCTCGACCGCGACCACGGCGCAGGCCACGGCCCCGGTTCCACAGGCGCCGGACTCGGCTTCGACGCCCCGCTCGTAGGTGCGCATCTGGATGGTGCCCGGCGCCTGGCAGCGCACGAAGTCCACGTTCGTGCCGGCGGGCGCGAAGGCGGCGTGCTGGCGCAGGGCTGCGCCATCGCGGGCCACATCCACGGCGGCGGCGTCCGCCACCGGCACCACGAAGTGCGGCACGCCGGCCACGATGTAGTGGCCGTGCACCGTACCGTCCTCCACCTGGATGTCGAGGCCGTAGCGGCGGCCGGACGGGTCGGGCATCCAGACGCGCACGTTGTTGTTTTCTTCGATCCGTGCGTCGAGGCGCCCGGCAAGGGTTTCGATGGTCATGCTGCGGCCGGCGATGCCGAGATGGTGGGCGTACCACGCCACGCAACGCGATCCGTTGCCGCACATCTCCGCCTCCGCGCCGTCCGGATTGAGGAAACGCATGCGGAAATCCGCGACCTCGGAGGGCTGGACGAGGAGGATCCCCTCGCTCCCCACGCCGGTGCGGCGGGCCGCGAGGGCGACCATGCGACCGTAGTCCTGCCACGGGACGTGGCCTTCACGGTCGTCGATCACGATGAAGTCGTTCCCGGCCCCATGCATTTTGGCGAAATGGATCTTCATGGCGGCGCTCCCCTTTCTACTCGAAGATTCGGCGCATCAGTTCGAGCATGCGCTGCTGGCGGTCGTCGACAGGCGGGAAGAGGTCTTCCATGCCCTGGAGGTCGACCAGGTGGGAGAGGATGGCGAGCCCCTCTTCGAGCACGGCGTCCTCGCGCGGATCGTCCTGCCCGGCGTCCGCGGCGTCCGGATCGTCCGCGGCATCCAGGGCGGGATCCCCGCCCGCGGCCTCGCGGAGGGCGCGCTCTTCTTCGACGAGGGCGCGCCGTTTCTCGAGTTGCAGCGGGAAGGTGGTGCGTTCCTGCGCCTGGCGCGCGAGGTCGACCACCCCCAGGTAGCGCTGGAAGGATTCGCTGGAGGCGCGCCGCTCCTCGGAAGCGGCCGCGAGTTCGGGAATGTACGCGGAAAGGTCGGCGACCTTCTGGTATTCGGCGTTGAAGACGGTCGTCCAGGGCATCGCGTTGGGGAGGTTGGCCTCGCCGAGCTCCATGTAGTCGAAGGGGGACGGGAGGACGATGTCCGGAACGATGCCCCGTTGCTGGGTGGATGCGCCGGAGACGCGGTAGAAGGTGGCGGTGGTGACCTTCATGGAGCCGTACGCCTCGGACCGGCCGACGGGCAGGACGGTCTGGACGGTGCCTTTGCCATGGGTGGAGGCATCGCCCACGATCACGGCGCGGCCGTAGTCCTGGAGAGCCCCGGCGACAATCTCGGAGGCGGAGGCGCTGAGGCGGTCGACGAGCACCACCATCGGCTTGCGGAAGGCCACGGCGGGATCGCGGTCGATCAGCTGCTGCACGCCGCGGATCTCCCGGACCTGCACGACGGGCCCATACCGGATGAAGAGTCCGGCGAGGAGGATGGCTTCGCGAAGGGAGCCGCCCCCGTTCCCGCGCAAATCGAGCAGCAGGCCCTCGACGCCCTCGTTGTTCATGTCCGCGAGAATCCGGGCCACATCGTAGGCGCAGCTGCGGAAGCCGGGAGTGCCGGGACGGGTGTTCACGGAGCCGTAGAAGGCGGGGAGGCGCACGACGCCGAGGAGCCGGTCGGCGTCGCCGAACAACGTCACCCGCTCCACACGGCCGGTCGCCGCCTGTTCCTCGAGTTTGATTTCGTCGCGGACGAGGTCGATGAGGCGGCCGTTGGGGTCGGTGTCGTTGATGACGCTCAACACCACCTTCGTGCCCTTTTCGCCGCGGATCTTCCGCACGGCCTTGGGGAGCGGGAGGTGGAGGATGTCTTCGATGGGCTCGTCGCCCTGTCCCACGCCGATGATCCTGTCGCCCACGCGCAAGCGGATGTCGCGCTCGTCGCGGTCGGCGGGGCCGCCGGGAATGATGTCGACCACCTTGGCGGTGCCCTCCTCGGAGGAGAGCGTCGCGCCGATGCCGCAAAGAGAGAGGTTCATGTCGATGTTGAAATCGTCCACGGACGTCGGGGCCATATAGCCGGAATGCGGGTCGAAGGCGGCGGCGACGGAGCAGAGGAAGCGCTCCACGAGCCAGTCTTCGTCGTGGTCGGCCACGAAGATGGCCAGGTTCCGGTAGCGTTTCGCGATGAACTCCTCGGGCGTGGGCTTTTTCATCGGCGCCGGAGCCTCGGGGTCGGGGTCGGCTTCGGGAGCGGGGCCGGTTTCGGGCGCGGGGTCGGCTTCGGGCGATTCGGCGGGCGGCGTCTCGGCCCGGGCCGTCTCGTTCGTCTGGGCTTCGTCGGCGAGAAGGCGCACGAGGTATTCGTTGGTGATGCGGCGGCGCCAGAGGTCGTCCCGCTCCTCCGGGGTGGCGGGCCATGGGGCGTCCTTGCGCTTCCAGGTGTATTCCTCGTCCGCCGTCAGGTCGAACCCGGCTTCGAGCGTGCGGGCCACGAACGCCTCGCGATCCGCGACACGCTCGCGGTAGACGTCCATCACCTCGTGCGCAAAGGAAAGGTCGCCTTCGCAAAGCATGTCGTCGATCAGCTCCCGCGACGCCTCGAAACGGGCGATGTCGGATTCCATGAAGTAGATGCGTTCGTAGTCGAGAGACGTCAGGAAGTTCGTCCACGCAACGGCCGAAAGCGCATCGTCCAACGCGGCGCGCGACAGGTGCGCCCGGGGAAGTTTCTGGGCAAAAAGCCGGACGATCTCCGGATGCAAGCCGGCCTCCTCCGCAGGATCTTCTTCGGAGGGGATGGGCTCCCAGGCGCAGGCCTGGGTCAGGGAGAGGATGAAAAAGGAAACGGCAAGGGCGCCGTTCCGGATGACAGCGAAATGTTTCATCATAGAATAAATCGGATGAAGGAGAATGCGCCGGCGTACCGGCACACGGCAAAAGGCGTGACCCGTGTCTCAGGTGCGAAGACCCGTCACGGCGTCACCGACGGAAAAAGGGGATGGACTTCATGGAGTCCATGTTCACGAGTGAATTATGCACCACCGGGGAAGGCGGCGTCCACCATCTTCTTCACATCGTCCAGCGTCCGGAGCCCGTTTAACCGCCCCCTCAGCGCGGAGGCGCCGGGCACGCCGGCGAAGTACCGGAAGAAATGTCGGCGGAAGGCGGCCACGGTGCATTGCTCGGGGGAGTATCCCCTCCTTCGGCGCCCTGCGCGGCGCGCCGCGATCTGGCGGCGGAGTTCGAGTTCGCCCTGGATGTGCGCCTCGAGCACGCGGCGGATTTCGGCAGGCGGAACCTGCGGGACGCGGCGCCCGTCCCGGGCGGCGCCGGCTTCGGCGGATGCTCCGATGCCGCCCGCCTCCCCCTCCAACGCGGAACGCATCCCGGCGAAAATCCACGGATTGCCCATCGCGCCGCGCCCGACGAGCAGGGCGTCCACGCCGGTTTCCTCCGCCATGAGCACCGCGTCCGCCGCGGTCAGAAGCCCCCCATTGCCCGCCACGGGAATCCGCGCGCGCCGCTTCACCTCCGCCAGCAGGCCCAGATCCACCGGACCCCCGTGGCCCTGCGAGGCGAATCGCCCGTGTACCGCAAGGGAAGAAGCCCCCGCCTGTTCGACGGCGTCTAGGATTTCGAAGATGGCCACCCGGTCGGGGGAAGGGCCCAGGCGCGTCTTCACGGTGACGGGCACGGCGCCTGCAGCGGAACGCATGGCGGCGACCATCGCGCCGATCTTCGCGGGATCGTGGACGAGCGCGGCCCCCGCCCCGGTCGAGACCACCTTGCGGACGGGGCATCCGGCGTTCAAATCGATCGCGCAGAAGCGCCCCGTCGCGGCGGCCAGCCCCGCGGCCTCCCCCAGCGTAGCGGGATCGGAACCAAAAAGATGCGCGGCCACGGGGCCTTCGTCCGGCAACGTCTCCAGCAGCTCCCACGTAGCCCCCCCCGCTCCCGGGAAACGAGCCGCTTCACGGACCAACGCCATGGAATGCGCCATCTCGGTAAAGGTGCGTTCCGCGCCAAACGCATGGCAAAGACGCCGCATCGCGGCGTCGGTAAAGCCCGCCATGGGCGCCAGCATCAACCTTGGGACACGGCGTTTCACGGCCCGCACCATACCATCCCCCTGCCTCCCATGGCAAACCATCCCATCGCCGGTCCTGCGGCGTTTCCATGCCCCCCCCGACGGCACGCGGGGCCCGGGCCGGCGACCCATGGACAAGCCCGGGACGAAGGAGGGCTATTCCTCCTGGTCTTCGGTCACGCGAAGGATCTCCTCGATGGTGGTGAAGCCGTCGAAGACGCGGCGCCAGCCGTCGTCGCGGAGGGTGGTCATGCCTTCTTTCAGGGCGGCGTCCTTGATGTCGCCGGAGGGGGCGCGGGCGGTGACGAGCGACTGGATGGCGTCGGACACCGACAGGACCTCGAAGATGGCGCCGCGGCCCTTGAAGCCGGTCTTGCTGCACGAGTCGCACCCGACGGGGGTGTGCACCTTCCGGTTGTCGAAGAGGGAGGTGTTCACGTCCATCGACCGGAGGAGGGTGAAGTCGGGGTTGGCCTCGGCCTTGCAGGCGGGGCAGAGGCGCCGGACGAGGCGTTGCGCGAGCACGGCGGCCACGGACGAGGCGATGAGGTAGGGCTCCACGCCCATATCGGTGAGGCGCGTGAAGGCGCCGGCGGCGTCGTTGGTGTGGAGGGTGGAGAAGACGAGGTGGCCGGTGAGGGAGGCCTGCACGGCGATTTGGGCGGTTTCGCCGTCGCGGATTTCGCCCACCATCATGATGTCGGGGTCTTGCCGCAGGAACGAGCGGAGGATGCGGGCGAAGGAGAGGCCGATGTCCGGGCGCACCTGCACCTGGTTGATGCCGGGCATTTCGTATTCGATGGGGTCTTCGGCGGTGAGGATGCGTTTGTCGATGGTGTTGATTTCGCGCAGGAAGGCGTAGAGCGAGGTGGTCTTGCCGGAGCCGGTGGGGCCGGTCACCAGCAGGATGCCGTTGGGGCGATGGATGATGCGGTCGATCACCCTGTGGTCGCGGTCGCTCATGCCGAGGTCGGCGAAGCGCACGATGCCGCCGCTTTTCTGGAGGAGGCGGAGGGAGACGCTTTCGCCGTAGGTGGTGGGGCAGGTGGAGACGCGGATGTCGATGTCCTTGCCGTTGGCGCGGATGCCGATGCGGCCGTCCATGGGGAGGCGTTTTTCGGCGATGTCGAGGTTGGCCATGACCTTGATGCGGGAGATGATGGCGGCCTGGACGCGTTGGAGCTGGGCGGGGAGGTCGACCTTGTGGAGTATGCCGTCGATGCGGTATCGGATGCGCAACTCGGTCTCCATGGGCTCGACGTGGATGTCGGTGGCGCCCTGCTTGTCGGCCTCGGCGATGATCTGGTTCACGAAGCGGACGACCGACGCCTCCTGGCCCATGGCGCTGAGGTCGATTTTCGAGATGTCGGTGTCCGCGTCGGAAACGTCGAGGCGGCCGGTTTCGAGCATCTTCTCGAGGGTGTCGGCGCCTACGCCGTAGTACTTTCGGGCGGCCTTGGCGATTTCATCGCCGGGGGCGAGGGCGATGCGGACGGGGCATCCGGTGGCGAGGCGGAGTCCGTCCACCATGCCGGTGTCGAAGGGGTCGTTGGTGGCGACGGTGAGCACGCCGTCCGAGAAGGAGACGGGCACCACGGAGTACTGGAAGGCGGCGCGGGCGGGGAGCTTTTCGATGGCGGCGGCGGGCGGTTCGGAGCCGGCGAGGGGGGTGAAGGCGAGGCCGAGCTGCGGGGCGAGTTTTTCGAGGAAGTCCGCCTCGCGCACGCCGGTCGGCTCGCACAGCAACTCCACCAGGCCCGTTTCGCCGTCGTGCGGCGTGGCGAGGATGCTTTCGATCTGCCCTTCGGCGAAGAGGCCCGTGCGCTCCAGAAGCGGCAGCAACACGGCGTTTCGGGTGTCCATTGGATCCATGCCGCCACTATACCCCAAGTCCATCGGGCGTGGGAAGCGGAAGTTGCGCGGGAGAGGCGTTGCTTTACAGGACTCCTTCTTTCTGCAAAAATCGGAACCATGGAATCCACCGAGTTCATCGTCACACTTCCCGCTTCGTCCGTGGCCGCGCTGGCCCGCGATCCCTCCGCCGTGCGCGGCGCCTTCGCCACCTCCGATCCGCCGGGGCGCCAGCTGGGCTCCGGCGGCGGGACCGTGAACGCCCTGCTCGACGCCTGGAAGCATGCGGGCTCGCCGGACTGGCGCTCGTGGCTCGCCGCCTCGCGCAAGCTCATGATCCACGGGAGCGGCCAGAGCCGCCGCCTCCCCGGCTACGCCGTCGAAGGCAAGTCGCTCCTCCCCCTTCCGTTGTCCCCGTTCGCGACGGCGCAACCGTTCGACCAGACGCTTCTCGACCTCCAGATGGCCGTCTATGGAAGCCTCTTCCGGAACACGCCCGCGTCCTACCGCCTCGCCATCGCCTGCGGCGACGTGCTGGTCACCCACGACGAGCCCATCCCCGTCTGCCCGGAAGCGGACGTGTTGATCGTGGGGATCCCGTCGACGCCGGAGGAGGCCAGCCACCACGGCGTCCTCTTCTGTCCGAACGACAACCTCGCGCGCCTCGATTTCTTCCTGCAGAAGCCGTCGCCCGACCGCATCCGCGAACTCGCCGCCGAACACTCGCCGCTTCTCGACACGGGCATCTGGATGCTGGGCGAACGCGCCGTCGACGTGCTGATGCGGTGTTGCGGGCTCAATCCGTCCGCCCCTTCCGGCGAGCCGTGCGCCTACGACCTCTTCGACCGGTTCGCGACCGCGCTCGGCGAGCATCCCGCCCGCGAGGACGCCGGACTGGCCGACCTCTCCGTCGCCGTGCTTCCGCTTTCCTCCGGGCGTTTCCTCCACTTCGGGACGAACCGGTCGGTCCTCCACTCCGTCGCGCAGCTCGCGGCGCCGGCCGAATCCCGCCACAGCTTCGGCGACGACGCGGCGGCGGGCCCCGTCCTGTGCGATTCGATCGTGGAGGCGGAGATCGGCCGCGACAACACCGACCTGTGGATCGACGCCTCCGAGATCCCGGCCACGTGGCAACTTGCTTCGCGGCACGTTCTCACGGGCATCCCCGCGAACGAATGGACGCTGGCGCTCCCCGCGGGCGCCTGCCTCGACGCCCTCGCGCTGCGCGACGCGGAGGGCCTTTGCTGGCGCGCCTACGGGTTCGACGATCCCACGCGCGGCCCGGCGGGCGATCCCGCCACCCTCTGGCAGGGACGTCCCTTCGTCGACTGGCTCGCCGCGCGCGGGCTCACCCTCGCCGAGGCCGGAATCGATCCCGCCGCCGATCTCCACGATGCGCCAATCCATCCGGTCCTCGATGCCGCCGACCCCCGTTGCGGCGCGCTGCTCGCGTGGATTCTCGCCGAGTCCCCAACGCCCGGCGCGGAGCTCGCGGCCCTCTGGCGCTCGCTTCCACGCCTCTGCTCCGCCGACCTGCTCCGCCGGGGCGACCCCTCCGTCCGCCGGGCGGCGCGCCGCGTTTTGGCCGTCCGCGCCTTCGGGAGGCTCGACGCCGCGGCCTGGGCGGAACGCTGCCTGCGCCTCGACCTCGCGTCCGCGGCCTCGCTCGTCGCCTCGGGCGTCCTTCCGCCGCCGCCCGCGCCCCCGGACGCCACCCTTTCCGCCGCGCACGACGCCGCCTTCCGCGAGCGCGCCGGCCTCCCCGTCGCCAAGACCGCGACCGGACACCTGCGCGACCTCATCGTGGATCGCACGGCCCTCCGGCCCGCCCATCCGCGGCGCGCCGTGCTCGAGGACCAGATCGTGTGGGGGCGCTCCCCCGCCCGCATCGACCTCGCCGGCGGCTGGACGGACACTCCGCCCTACTGCCTCGAACACGGCGGGGAGGTGGTGAACGTGGCGCTCGACCTCAATGGACAGCCCCCCATCCAGGCCTTCGCGCGCGTCTGCACCGAGCCGCGCATCGTCCTTCGCTCCATCGACCTCGGCGTGGGAGAGGAGATCGCGACCTACGACGACCTCCTCTCCCCCGCGTCCCTCGGCGGAGCCTTCAGCATCCCGCGCACGGCGCTCCGCCTGGCCGGGGTGGACCCGCGCTTCCGCGACGGCGCCGGCGACACGCGCGACCTTCGCGCCTGGCTCGTCGACACCTTCGGCGGCGGCATCGAACTCACCATCCTCGCCGCCATTCCCAAGGGATCCGGCCTGGGCACCAGCTCCATCCTCGCCGCCACCGTGCTCGGAACGCTGGGCGAACTGTTCAATCTCGGCTGGAGCCCGGACGACGTCGTCGTGAGGACCCTCGCGCTCGAACAGCTCCTCTCCGCCGGCGGCGGGTGGCAGGACCAGGTGGGAGGAATCACCGAGGGCGTGAAACTCGTCTCCAGCGACCCCGGCATCGCCCAACGCCTCACCGTGCGCTGGCTCCCGGGCCAGTTGCTGCAGGAGGCGATCGCCGACCGCCGCCTCTCCCTCTACTACACCGGCATCACGCGCGTGGCCCACAACATCCTCGGGGAGATCGTGAACAACATCTTCCTGAACGAGCCCCGCACCATCGGGCTTCTCGACGAAATCGGACGCAACGCCCGCTTCCTCGCGGACGCCCTGCAACGTCGCGACTGGGACGGCGTGGCCGAAGCGGTGCGCCGCAGCTGGCGCCTGAACCGGGCGCTGGATTCCGGAACGAACCCGCCCGCCGTGCAGGAGATCCTCGACCGCGTCGCGCCCTGGACGGCCGCCGCGAAGCTCGCCGGCGCGGGCGGCGGCGGATACCTGCTCCTGCTCGCGAAGGACGCCGAATCCGGCCTGCGCCTGCGCCGCGAGCTCGAACGCGATCCGCCCAATCCCCGCGCCCGTTTCGTCGAACCCTCCCTTTCCACCACCGGCTTCCAGGTCACGCGCAGCTAGCGCATGGTCCGGACCCGCCCGCGATTTTGCGGCGCGCCGCCGCCGAAGCCCCTCCGCCATGACGCTCGAAACAACCCTTGCCTCGATCCCCCCGCGAGACGCGGAGTGCGCCGCCCGGGTGAAAGACCGCCTCGAAAGGCTCGCCATGCCCCGATGGGCGCTCGGCCGCATGCTCGACCTCGCCGTGGACGTCGCCGCAATCCGGGGGGAAGACCGCCCCGACGTCTCGCGGCGCGTCATCGCCATCGCCGCAGGAGACCACGGCGTGGCCGCCGAGGGCGTCACGAACTTCCCGCAGTCCTTCACCGGAACGATGATGGTGGACTTCCTCGGCGGCGGCGCGGGAATCAACGCGCTCGCCTCCGCCAGCTCCACGGACATCCTGCTCGCGGACTTCGGCGTGAAGCACGTCCCGCCCGCCGTCGCGGCGTGGGAGCGCTTCCGCGACGTCTCCGTCGGAAAGGGGACGGCAAGCTTCCTGCGGGGCCCCGCCATGACGCGCGCCCAGGCGCGGCAGGCGGTCGAAAACGGCATCCGGCTCGCGGACGGCCTGGCGGATGCCGGCTACGGGGTGATCGGCCTGGGCGAGCTCGGCATCGGCAACACCACGCCCAGCGCGGCCATCGTCGCATGCGTCACCGGACAGGATCCCCGCGCCGTCACCGGCCGGGGCACGGGACTGAGCGACGAGCAGCTCGCGCACAAGGCGGACGTGGTCGCACGCGGACTGGAAGTGAACCGGCCCGATCCGAAGGACGGCCTGGATCTGCTGGCGAAGGTGGGCGGATTCGAAATCGCCGGCATGGCGGGAATCTGCCTGGGCGCCGCCGCGCGCAGGGTGCCCGTCGTCCTGGACGGCCTGATCACCACGGCGGGCGCACTCGCCGCCGCCGTGCTGGCGCCGCACGCGCGCGACGCCATGGTGGCCTCGCACCTCTCCGCCGAGCCCGGGCACCGCTTCGCCCTCGCCCATCTGGGCCTGACGGCGTACCTCGACCTCGGGCTCCGCCTGGGCGAGGGGACCGGCGCCGCGATCATGATGAACCTCGTGGCCTCCTCCGCGGCCATCCTCGCGAAGATGAAGACCTTCGAAGAACTCGGCCTCTAGTACGGCAGGTCGAAGTCGATGAATTCGACCGGGAGCCGGAAGGTCTTCCGAAGCAGGTCGCCCACCGCGCGGACGCCGAAGCGCTCGGTGGCGTAGTGGCCCGCAAGAACCATGTTGAGCCCGAGGTCGCGGGCGAGGTTGTAGCCCGCCAGCGAGGACTCGCCCGACAGATAGGCGTCGAGCCCCGCGACGGCGGCTTGGTCCGCCATGTCCGCCGCACCGCCGGAGATGACGCCGAGCGTGCGGATGCGCGGCTTCCCGAAGGGCATCCCGACGGGATGGGGCGAGACCTTCCGTGCCACGAGATTGCGGAACGCATCGAAGGAAAGAGGCTTTTCGAAGACGCCGCGAACGCCGATGGCCTGCCCGTGGTATTGGCCGAAGGGCTCGATCTCGCGCAATCCCAGCGCCTTCGCCAGCTGGGCGTTGTTGCCCAGCGTGGGGTGGGCATCAAGCGGAAGATGGCAGGCATAGAGGGCCATGCCATGCTCCAGGAGGAAGCGGATCCGCCGGTAGCCGAGCCCCGTGATGCGCCGGAGCGAATCGCCCCAGCTGATCCCGTGGTGCACCACCAGCAAATCCGCCTCCTTCGCCGCAGCCGCCTCGAAGAACTCCATCGAGGCATCCACGCCGCAGCAGACACGCGACACGCTTCCGGCGTTCTCCACCTGAAGGCCGTTGTTCGAAGCGTCCTGGAAGGCCGCCAGGTCGAGGCGGCGGTCCAGGAACTCCACGATTTCCGAAAGCGGTCGCATGCCGGAACCCCAATCAGTCGACCTTGGGCTCCCACCCCTTGCGGTAGCAGGGGCGCTTCAGCCACGTGGGGTCGCCGGTTCCGTTCGCGAAGGTGTTGCGCTTCGGATCCCAGTCGAAGCCCACGTCGTAGACGTAGCTGATGTTGCAGAGCAGGCAAAGGATCGCGGCGCGCGCGCCGGTCTCGGCAGGCGAAACCGGCGCCTTGCGGGTGCGGCAACACTCCACGAAGTTCCCCGTCTGCGAGACGGACTTGTAGAGCTGGACGGGCGCGGTGTCGAGGCGGAAGTGCTTCTCGATCGCATCCAGGGCGATGCCGAGCCCGTCGCCGGCCTGCACGTCGGTGCGGTCGCCCCACTCCTCGCCGTAGAAGGCGGCGACCTTCTTCATCCGCTTGAACGTGCCGTCCGCAAGCTGCTTGCGGATCGCGTCGGTGGGCTTCACGCCCCTGCCGGTCCAGACGGCGATCTTGCCGCGGTTCACCGCCACGATGCCCTTCGAGCCGAAGAAGACCGTCCCCCAGGTCGAGAAGGGGTTGTGCCGGATGGCGCACCCGCCGGGAAGAACGAATTCCATGCCCTGTTGACGCCGGCAGCCGTGGATGGGGTTCACCGAATAGGGCGCATCCGACCGGACAATCTTCACGGGTCCGGACTTGTCGAGGTCGAGCGCCCACTGGGCGATGTCGAGGTGGTGCGCGCCCCAGTCGCCGTTGTAGCCGGAGGCGTAGGCATCGTCGAAACGCCAGAACATCGGGAAGAAGTCGTGGACGCCGCGCGGGGCGCACTGGTCGCAGTAGGGCGACCACGGGGCCGGGCCCAGCCACATGTCCCAGTCGACATCCTTGTTGGGCGCGCTCTCCTTCTCCGCGTTCCGGATGTCGTCGAAGAAGCGGTGGGGCTGCGAAGGCCCGCCCAGACGCTCGGCGTCCGTGCCCTGCCCGTAGTTGCAGTCGACGAACTTCACGTCGCCGACGAGGCCGTTGCGCACGATCATGCAGGCCGTCCGGAACTCGCGCCGGGAGCGTTGCCAGGCGCCGGTCTGGAAGATGCGCTTGTACTTCTTCTGCGCCTTCACCACGAGCAGCGCCTCGTCGATGCTGTACGTGAGCGGCTTTTCGCAGTAGACGTCCTTGCCGGCCTTCATGGCCTCGATGGCGATGTAGGCGTGCCAGTGGTCCGGCACGGCGATCACGACCATGTCGATCGACTTGTCCCGGATCACGTCGCGGAAATCGGCCACGGCCTTGCATTTCCCCACAAGGTGCTTCTTCTCCGGAAGCTTGGCATATGCGGCATCCACCTGCTTCACGCCGGCCTCGCGGCGCTTCTTGTCGCAGTCGCAAATCGCGGAGACGGCAACGGGAAGGCCCAGGAACTGCGGGACAAGCATCGTGCGCGCCTGGATGCCCATGCCGATGATGGCGAGCTTCGGGAGGGAGCCCTTGGCGGCGGGCTTCTTTTCAACGGGTTTCTTCGCGGCCTTGGAGGCACACGGGCGGCATTTCTTGGAGACGGACGTTACAGACATCGCGGGAATCCTTTCGTGAGGTGAAAACAAGTGCATCCACCATACCACAAGCGCATGGGGTTGGCCATGGGGTCCGAAAAAAAACGCCTCTTGACCAAATCACAAATCCCGTCTTCCCGCCTGCGCCGCAGCAGCGGCCAGCAGAAAGATCGAGAGAATCGACAAAATCGATTCACTCGAAAAACCCACGCCTCTCATTTTTCGCCTCCTTCCATTTCCCGCGCACCCCTGCACTCGGGATATCCCGTGCAGCCCCAGAACTCCCGGCCCGCGTTCTTGCCGCTCCTCGCCTTCCGACGCGCCATCGGCTTGCCGCAATCGGGGCAAACCGGCGCGGCCTGCTGCCGCGCCCGGGCTTCGACCCGAATCCCGCTCAGCTTCTCGCGGAAGCCGCCTTCCGCCTTGAACGCCTCTCCCTGGGACTCCAAGGGAACCTGCTCCTGCTGCAGAAGCCAGTTCAGGTAGTCGCCCGCCAGTTCGGCGAGGCTGGAGCGCGCGACATCGGTCAGCTTCATTTCCGTCTCGCGGGAAGTCGCGTGACGCGCCGAACCCTCGGCGATGTTGGAGCAACCGGATCGCGCCGCCTGCGTCATCTGGTCGTACTGCCGTCCGCACGGATCGTTCGTCCGGTTCAGGAAACGCTTGCAGAACCGCTGCGTCCCGAGTTGCACGATGTTGGCCAGAATCCACGAATCCAGCCGGAAATAGCCGCCTGTGCCGCCGAACATGCTCATGATCGCTCCTTTGTTTTCGATGTTTTCGATGGAATCGAAGGGATTCGATGGAATCGATTCCGTCGATTCTCTCGGTTCATTCGCTTCGAGCCGCCGCCGCGTTGTTCCGCCCGCACGTTCGAAACCACAGGATCACCCGCGGGACAGACGCCCGCGCCCAGAACGATCGCTACCGCCGACAAAAACAAAGCCTTGCGCATGTTGCAATTCTCCCGGCTGGACGAGAGATTGCCGCCGGCACGGAGAAAAGTGAAATTTGGAAAAAACAAAGAGGTCCGCGCCCGGCGTCCTTTCATAGGACTTCATATGACGAAACAAGCGGGATGATTTCCTTTTGCCTTTCCGGCTTCCATCCCCTATCTTGATGGACACTTTTCGAACCAACACTCCGACCATGGACGCCGAAACCGACATTCCGACCCTGCCCGAACCCTCCGCCCGACGCCGCGTGGTCGCCATCGTGGGCCGCCCCAACGTGGGCAAATCCGCCCTGTTCAACCGCATCGCCGGCCGCCGCATCGCGGTGGTGCACAACGAGGCCGGAGTCACGCGCGACCGCCAGCAACGCGAAGTCTCCTGGGACGGCCAGCGCTTCTCGCTCATCGACACCGGAGGGCTTTCGATCATCGACTCCGACACCCGCGACGGCTCCGACCCCATCGAGGCCGGCATCCGTGCGCAGGTCGCGGCCGCCCTCTCCGACGCCGCCGCCGTGATCCTCGTGGTGGATTCGCAGGTCGGCCTCCACCCGCTCGACCAGGAGGCGGCGCGCCGCATCCACGCCTCCGGCATCCCCGCCTTCGTGGCCGTGAACAAGTGCGACCTGCCCCGCCACGAAACCGCCGAAGCCGATTTCGCCGGGCTGGGCTTCCCCCTCTTCCCCGTCTCCGCCCTGCACGATCGCGGCGTGGGGGCCCTCGTGGAACAGGTGCTCGCCGTGCTGCCCGACACCCGCGAGGAGACCATCGCCAACCCGCTCCGCGTGGCCATCGTGGGCCGTCCCAACGCCGGGAAATCCTCCTTTGTGAACCGGCTGCTCCGCAACGACCGCATCATCGTCTCCGAAATCGCCGGCACCACCCGCGACTCCATCGAAGCGCCCTTCACCATCGGCTCCGGACCCCATGCCCGCCACTACGTGCTGATCGACACCGCCGGCATGCGCCACCTCCGCGACATGAAAGACCCCGTGGAGCGCTACTCCCTCCTCCGCGCCGAACAGAGCGTGGACGAGTGCGACGTGGCCGTGCTCGTGATGGACGCGCAGATCGGCCCCACCCTCCAGGACAAGCGCATCGCCGCCCGGATCCTCGAGGCGAAGAAGGGCTGCGTCCTCGTGATGAACAAGTGGGACAAATGCCGCGAGGAAGGAATGACGGAGACGAAGTCCGAACCCGTCCTGCGCAAGGCCATGCCCTTCCTGCGCCACTGCCCCGTGGTCTTCGTCTCCGCCCTCGACGGCTACAACGTGCGCCGCACCATCGACGCCATCGACCACGTCGCCGCGCAGACACGCCTCCGCCTGCCCACCGGCATGCTGAACCGCGCCATCGCCGAAGCCATGGAATTCCGCAAGCCGCCCGCCACAGGCGGCCGCCCCCTGCGCCTTTTCTATGCCACGCAAACCGGCGTGGCGCCGGTCTCGATCCGGATCTTCGTGAACGACCCGGATCTGGTGACCCGCCCCTACCGCGAGTACCTCCTTCGCCAGTTGCGCGAACGCTTCGGACTGGAAGGCGCCACCGTGGTCTTCGAATTCCGCGAACGAACCCGTCCCGTCGGCCGCGCGGGCGCGACCCCCTCCGAGCAGGCTTCGACGCCCGGCGAACCCGCCGAAAAACGGCACGCCGCAAAAGGCCGGAAAACCTCCGCCCCAAAGCCCGCCGCGAAGGCCCGCAAGACGTCCGTCCGGAGAGCCTCCGCCAAGGCGAAGTCCCGCTCCGCGCGCGCGCGACGATAAAAGTAGCATGCGGAAGAAGCAGGAAGACGCCACAGCCCTCGGGCCAAACTTCTTGGCATGACGGGGGCGGGGCTGGTATGCTCCCGGCATCATGAAATTCAACGCCAAAAGGTTTTTTGCGTGGCTGGGGATCGGCCTGGCCGTGGTGGCGGCCATCCTCGTGGTGGTGCTCGAATTCGCCGCGGGCCCCGCTGTGAAGGGGCTTGCGAAGACCGTCGGCCCGCTCGTGCTGGGCACGGAGATCGCGATTTCCGATGCGGACATCCACCTCTTCTCCGGGAAGATCGACATGGGGGGCGTGGTGATTGGGCCGCCGGAGGGCTTCAAGGAGAACCTCTTCGAACTCGATTCCATCCGGATCGACATGGATACGATGTCGCTCCTCCGGAAAAGCGGCCCCATCGTGATCCGGGACATCACCATCGAGAGCCCGGTCGTCACCTACGAAGTCAAGGGCCTGGGCGACAACCTTCACGCGGTGCTCGACAAATTGGGGGCGGCCGACGAGGGAAAGACCGCGGACAAGGAGGAGAAGGCGTCCGCCGACGAACCCGCCCGCAAGGTGGTGATCGAGCGCTTCAACTTCGAGGGAGGGCGCGTGCGCGTGTCCCTGCCCGGCGCTCCGTCCGTTCCGATTCCGCTGCCCACCATCGAACTGGCCGACATCGGCAGGAAGGGCGGGGGCGTGACGGGCATCGAGGCCACGTTTGAGGTGTTCCAATCCATCGTGGTGGGCACCGTCTCGGCGGCGGCGGGCATCGTGGGCGACGTGGGCGGTTTGGCGGTGGACGGCGTGAAGGCGGTGGGCGGGCTTGCGGTGGATGTCGCGGGCGACGTGGGCGGCCTGGCGGTGGACGGAACGAAGGCCGTGGGCGGCCTGGCGGTGGACGGCGCGAAGTCGCTTGGGAAGGCGATCGGCGGGATCTTCTCTTCCGACGAGGAAAAGGCGGACGACGCCGACGCGGCGACGGACGACGGCACCAATGGCGAATAGCCCCTCCTGCGGCGCGGCGACCGCGCCTTGCCCCGGCACCTTCGAGCTTTGGGCGGTGGATCCGGAATCCAAGGCAAGACGGGGGCGGTTGTGGACGGCGCACGGGCCCATCGAGACCCCGGTCTTCATGCCCGTGGGCACGCAGGCCACGGTGAAGACCCTCGAGCCGCGCGACCTGGTCGAACTGGGCGCGCAGGTCATCCTCTCCAACACCTATCACCTCGTGGTGCGTCCGGGCATGGAGGTGATGGCCGCGTGCGGCGGGCTTCATCGGTTCATGGGGTGGGACCGCCCGATCTTGACGGACAGCGGCGGCTTCCAGGTGTTCAGCCTTTCGGGGCTTCGCAAGGTGCGGGACGACGGCGTGGAGTTCCACTCGCATGTGGACGGCGCGAAGCTGTTCCTGGGGCCGTGCGAAGCGATGGAGGCACAGCGGGTGCTGGGCTCCGATATCGCGATGTGTTTTGACGTGTGCCCGCCCTGGCCATGCGACCCACAAACCGCTTGCAATGCCGTCGAGAAGACCCTAAAATGGGCAACTTCATGCCTTAAGCAGGAACGGGCCGACGGCCAGCTGGTGTTCGGCATCGTGCAGGGCGGCGAGTTCGCCGCATTGCGCGAGCGATGCGCCCGCGAGTTGTCGGCCATGGGTTTCGACGGATACGCCGTAGGCGGCGTGAGCGTCGGCGAACCGGAAGAGGTGCTCCTGCGCGAGGTCGAGGACGGCGTGCGCTTCCTGCCCGAGGCCAAGCCCCGGTATGTGATGGGGCTGGGCGATTTGTGGCAGATGGTGGAGGCCGTGGCTCGCGGGGTCGACATGTTCGACTGCGTGATGCCCACGCGCCACGCGCGCAACGGCTCGGCCTTCACGCGCGACGGCGCCTATCCGGTGAAGGCCGGCGCCTGGCGCCTCGACACCCGTCCGGTGGAAGAAGGCTGCACGTGCCCGACGTGCCGCCACTTCAGCCGGGCGTACGTCCGCCACCTGCTGAACGTGAACGAGATCCTGGGCGTACGGTTGCTGACGATCCACAACGTCCACCGCTACCTGGAGTTCATGCATGAACTGCGCTCGGCGCTCGCCGCCGGCGAGTTCGGCGCATGGCGCAGGGAGGCGACGGCACGGCTGAGGAAGGGCGGCGCGGGCGGTCGCGGGGGAAACCCCGCAACGGGTCTCGATGAAGAATCGGGCGGCGGTCGAGCCTCCTGCGAACCCGCATGACGCATCCATAATCAGAAGGGAAAGAACCCATGAATCCGATGTTCCTGATCCTGCCGTTGGCCGATGCGGCCGCATCCCCTGCTGCGGGCCAGCCCGCCGGCAATCCGCTGGTGACCTTCCTCCCCTTTGTCATCATCATCGCCATCTTCTACTTCATGATGATTCGCCCGCAGAATCGTCGCGAGAAAGAGCGCCGGAAGATGATCGAAGAGCTGCGCGCCGGGCAGCGGGTCCTGTTCGCCGGCGGCCTGATCGGCACCATCGCCGAAGCCAAGAAGGCCACCTTCATGATCCAGATCGCCCCGCACACCAATGTCGAAGTGGCGCGCGGCGCCGTGACGCGCGTGATCCAGGAAGGCGAGACGCCCTCGCTCGACGAACCGCGCTGATCTTCTTCCAGCGTACCGCCAGGCGGCACGTTCCCCGTAGAGCTATTCGAGGTATCCCATGAACAAGAACTACACGCTCCTGAAATGGCTGATTTTTGCGGCCCTGGTCTTCTTCTCCATCGTGATCGTCTGGCCGCCCAAGGAAAAGATACGCCTTGGCCTCGATCTCGCCGGCGGCACGAGCTTCACCCTGGAGGTGGACGAGGCGGCCCTCCGGCAGTCCGTCTCGAACCGTCTCGGCGCCGCGTCCCAGAAGCAGATCGACGATGCCGTCGCGGAGGAGCTCCGCCTCTCCGACGAGCGCGCCGTGGAAGTGATCCGCAACCGCATCGACGCCCTCGGCGTGAACGAGCCGGAGATTGTCTCCATCCCCAGCCTCCACCGTGTGCAGGTCAAGCTTCCCGGCGCGAACTCGAACCAGGTCGCCCTGGCCGAGGCCAGCATCGCCGACGCCACCGTAAGCCTCGACTTCCGCATGGTGAAGAAAGACAGCGACGACCTCGTCCAGAAGAACATCTTCCGCAACAACACGCCGCCGGAAGGCTACCGGTGCTCCACCCTCTCGGACGGCCGGTCCTGCCTGGTCCGCATCGAAAGCGACGAGACGGACTCCGCGGGCAACGTCATCCCCTCCTACAACACCCTGATCCGCGACGACCCCGACTATCCCAACCGCGTCGCCCTCCACGGCGCCCCCGCCCGCTACTCCCTCCTTCTCCAGCACAACCGCGACACCGACACCTACGAACCGCTGTACGTCAAGAACAGCCCCGAGAAGGTCACCGGCAAGATGGTCCACCGCGCGAAGGTGGAACAGAATCCCATGACGGGCGACATCTCGATTTCGCTCTCTTTCGACGACGACGGCAAGAAGGCCTTCCGCCTTCTGACCGAAAAATACGCCCGCTACGGCCGCGACGGCCAGGGCCCCAATCCGAAGAACCCGGACGGCACCCCCTGGCGCCTCGCCATCGTGATGCGGGAGCAGGTCTACTCCGCGCCCGTCATCAACACCCCGATCCCCGACGGCAACGCGCAGATCACCGGCTCCTTCACCTACCAGGAGGCGGCGCGCCTCGCCAACGTGCTGAACGCCGGCGCGCTCGATGTCCCGCTCACCATCCTGGAGAAGTCGACGGTCGACCCCTCCCTGGGCGAGGCCTCCATCCGCAGCGGCCTCCGGGCGTCGCTCCTCGCCGGCATCGTGGTCGTCCTCTTCATGCTGGTGTACTACCGCTTCCTCGGCGTGATCGCCTCCTTCGCCCTGCTGATGGACATCGTGCTCCTGCCGGTGGGCATGCTGCTGGCCGGCGGCATCCTCGGCGCCTTCAGCCGGGAGGTCGCCTCGGCCGGCGGAAGGATCGCCCTGCCCGTGCTCACCATGCCCGGCATCGCCGGCATCGTGCTCTCCCTCGGCATGGCCGTGGACGCCAACGTGCTGATCTTCGAACGCATGCGCGAAGAGTTCGCCGCAGGCAAGTCCGCCGCCACCGCCGTGGCCAACGGCTTCAAGGGAGCGGCCTCCGCCATCGCGGACTCGAACCTCACCACCATCCTCACCGGCATCATCCTCTTCTGCCTGGGCTCCGGTCCCGTCCGCGGCTTTGCCGTGACCCTCGTGGCCGGCATCATCGTGAGCATGTACACCGCCCTCGTCCTCACCCGCATGATCCTCGACGCCTCCGTCTCCAAGTCCCGCGTCAAGCCCTACTCGATGATGAAGGTGATCGCCGCGCCGAAGTTCGATTTCATCGGGGCGAAACGTCCGGCCTTCCTCTTCGCGACCGCCCTGATCGTCCTCACCATGGGCGTCACCCTCTACAAGGGGATCACCAACCCCACGAGCATCTTCACCGTGGACTTCGTGGGCGGCACCACGGTCACCCTCGACCTTGCGCCGTCCCGCGCCGACGCCAAACCCTCGAAGGAACGCGTGGAGGAGACGCTCAAGGTGGCCTTCAAGGACGTCCGGGCGCAGTATAGCCAGGGCTTCGGCGGACAGGGCGAAACGCTCACGGTGACCACCAGCGACAGCCGCGACACCAACGTCAGCGCCAGCGAAGGCACGATCGGCCCGCGCGTGGCCGACGCCCTGAACAGCTCCTTCCCGGACGCGAACTTCACGGTGAAGGGCGAGGAGATGATCGGCCCGACGGTCGGCGCCGCCCTCAAGGTGAGCGCGATGCGCGCCATCGTCCTCGCCTGGATCGGCATCATCCTCTACGTCACCATCCGCTTCGAGTTCGGCTTCGCCGTCGGCGCGGTCGCGGCCCTGGTGCACGACGTGCTCGTCACGGTGGGCATCTACTGCGTGCTCGGCCGCCAGATCAGCCTCACCACCGTCGCCGCGCTGCTGACCATCGTGGGCTACTCGGTGAACGACACGATCGTGATCTTCGACCGCGTCCGCTCCGACCTCAAGCTCGACCAGCGCACGCCCTTCCCGGAGATCTGCAACCGCGCCCTCAGCCAGACGTTGAACCGCACGATCATGACCTCCGGGACGACGATCATGGCGGTCCTCCTGCTCCTGATCTTCGGCGGCGCCTCGATCTTCGACTTCGCCCTCTGCCTGATCATCGGCATGGTCGCCGGCGTCTTTTCGACGCTCTTCCTGGCCTCGCCGATCATGCTCGCATGCTACCGCGGCCGCCGCCCCGCTTTCATCACGAAGAAGCAGTAGGCCGCGGAACGCCGTCCGCCCGAACCCCATCCCCGGAGAATGCCATGCGCATCGAAGCCTTCAAGATGAAGCTCAAACCCGGCCACGAGGCCGAGTACCAAAAGCGGCATGCCGCCATTTGGCCGGAGCTCAAGCAGCTCCTTTCGGACAGCGGCGTCAGCGACTACTCGATCTTCCTCGACCCGGAGACCCTCGTGCTCTTCGCCGTGCAGAAGGTCTCCGGGGATGGCGGCTCGCAGGATTTGGGCGGCAACCCCATTGTGCGGAAGTGGTGGGCGTACATGGCGGATCTGATGGAGGTGAATCCGGACAATTCCCCGGTCTCCATCCCCCTCCCCATGGTCTTCCACATGGATTGATCCGCGGAGGCGTCCGTCGCGGTCCGGCATTCCGCGAGGAGGGCGGCCGCGACACGCGCGCGGCGCCCCCCGATGCGGCAGGCCCTTCCGCCTTCGTCCGGAACGACGGTTTCAAAACCGATGGATTCTTCGCCGGCGGCGTGATATGATTCCGTTTTGCCGGATGATGGCGTTCCCGTCGGAAGCGTGGCGCGGCCGGCGGCTTTTGGTTCCCTTCCCCTGATCCTGGAGACTCCCCATGGGTGGATATTTTGGCGCTGCGGTCCACGGAAACTGCGCGACCGATGTCTTCTATGGCACGGACTACCATTCGCACCTCGGCACCATGCGCGGCGGGCTCGCCTTCTATGGCCGCGAAGGCTTCTCGCGGCGCATCCACGACATCACGAACGCGCCGTTCCGCGGGAAGTTCGAACTCGACTACGCCCGCATGTCCGAGCAACAGCCCTTCGCCGGCATCGGCATCATCAGCGACTACGAGGACCAGCCTCTCCTGATCAAGTCGAACCTCGGCACCTACGCGATCGTCACGGTGGGCAACATCACCAACCTCGACCAGCTCGCCGGCGAATACTTCTCCGCGCGCCACGGCCACTTCGGCATGACCGACGGCCACGGCGTGAATCCCACCGAAATGGCGGCATCGCTGATCGACTCGCAGGACTCTTTCGAAGCCGGCATCGCCTACGTGCAGGAGAAGATCGAGGGATCGCTCTCCCTGCTGGTGCTCACCCAGCGCGGCGAAATCTACGCGGCCCGCGACCGGTACGGCCGCACGCCGATGGTGCTCGCCCGCCGCTCCGGGGACTCCCAGGACGGCGCCAGCCTTCCGCCCGGCTACGCGGTCACCCTCGAATCGTGCGCCCTCCCGAACCTCGGCTTCCACGTCGTGCGCGAGCTCGGCCCCGGCGAGGCCGTGCGCATCACGCCCGACGGCGCCGAGACCGTCGTCCCACCGAAGCCCACCCTGCGCATCTGCTCCTTCCTGTGGGTCTACTACGGCTATCCCGCCTCGTCCTACGAGGGCGTGGCCGCGGAAAACGCCCGCAACAGCTGCGGCGCCGCCCTCGCCCGCGCCGCCGGCGTCCCGGGCGCGGACATGGTCTCCGGCATCCCCGACTCCGGCATCAGCTATGCCCTCGGCTACGCCCGCGAGGCCGGCGTGCCCTACGGACGCCCCTTCGTGAAATACACCCCCACCTGGGCCCGCAGCTTCCTGCCGCCGATGCAGATAAAGCGCGACGAGATCGCCGGCAAGAAACTCATCCCCATCCCGGACCTCATCCATGGCCGGAACTTCGTCTTCTGCGACGACTCCGTCGTGCGCGGCACCCAGCTGCAAGAGCAGGTCCGACGCCTCTACGACTATGGAGCGCGCGAGATCCACATGCGCGTCGCCTGCCCGCCGCTGCTCTATGGATGCCGCTTCCTGAACTTCTCCCGCTCCCGCTCGGAAGACGACCTCATCGCCCGCCGGATCATCAAGGAGATCACCGGGAGCAAGATCCTCTCCGAGGCCCAGCTCGAGGCCTTCGGCGACCCCGATTCCGACGAGAACCACGCGATGGTGGACCGCATCTGCCGCCGCCTGGGGCTCACGTCGCTCTACTATCAGCGCCTGGACGACCTGAAGTCCGCCATTGGAATCGCCGACCCCTGTTCCCTCTGCACCTACTGCTGGAACGGCAAGGATCCCTCGCCCTGCGCCCGCCACAGCCGCCACTAGCCCGCCGAAACCCCATGTCCACCCATTCCTTCCTCCGCGCCGCAAGCGACGCCTTCCAGCCCATGAGCCCCTGGTGCCAGGAGTGCGACGCCGTACAACACTCCCTCTCCGCCTTCGGCGTCCACAACAAAACCTGCCTGGACGTCGGCCTCGAGAACCCCTACGCCAGCCTCGAACTGCGCAAGCCCGGCGGCTTCTGGTATTCCGTCGCCCGCGACGCGGAGTCCGCCGTCCCCGCCGCCGAACTGCTCCAGGAGGACGTCGTACCCCTCGGCCCGCAAGGGGAACTCCCCTTCGACGACCGCCAGTTCGACGTGGTGGTGCTGGCGAATGGCATGATCGTTGGCGACGCCGACCGCGACATCGCCACCCTGCAGGAAGCGCACCGCGTGCTCCGCTCCTCCGGCATCCTCGTGGCGAGCATCCCGCACCGCCGCCCCAGCGGCCTGGCCAACCTCTTCCACCGCGAAGCCGCCTACACCGACAAGCAGGTCTTCGAACTCTTCAAGCAAGGCTTCGACGTGCTGCGCGGCCGTACCTACTGCCGCTTCTGGACGCACCTGGCGCTGTCCTCGGGCTATCCGCCGGGCCTCGCCGCCGCCGCACGCTGGCTCGACCGCTTCGTCTGGACGCCCGGCTACCGAAAGGTCTTCGCCGGCCGCCGCAAACTCTGGCGCCCGCGCCTCACGCCCGTCCTGCGCGACGGCCGCAGCCTGAGCGAAGCCGTCCTCTTCCCCTTCGGCTGACGCCCCCCCTCCTCCACGACCCCCGCGAGGAGGGTGGGGAAGATCGTGCGCGGCGCCTACGCCTGGACCGCGCGGTAGGCGGTGTCCACCTCGCGGAGCTCCGGGCGGAATTCGGTCGGGTCGAGCTTGCAGTACTCGCGCAGGAAGAGCGTCGGGCCGATGGCGCGGACGCGGTTGAGCACGTCGCCATCCGTCGGGTAGGGCTTGCCCCTGTCGTCCGCGGCGTTGAAGCGAAGGGCGGCCGCGATGCCTTGGCAAATGGGACGGGTGTCGCCGCCCGCTTCTTTCACGAGGCGGAGCCCGCCGATGAAGCGGTCGCCGTCCGCGAGCTTGCGCTTGAGGTCGCGGCCTACGCGGAAGACGGTGTCGCCCAGGGCGCGGTTGCGGAAGCGGCGGAGGAGATCCTCCACGTACTCCGTCTGGCTTTCCTCGGTGAATTCGCCGGGATAGCGCTTCATGAGGGCGAACGCGGTGGACATCATGGCATCGCGGGTGGTCTTGAAAATGACGGGATCCTCGATCGCGTCGCAGATGTACATGTAGCCGCGCTGCGCGCCGAGACAGGCGCACACGGCGTGGCCGAGGTTGTGGATGTAGAGCTTGCGGTCCACGTAGGCGGCGAAGTTGCCGCGGAGCTCGAGCCCCTCGATTTCGGGGACGGGCCCGACGAAGGCGTTGCGGTCCGCGATGATGGTGTCGTACGCCTCGCCCCACACCTCGAGCGGATCGCGCTCGCGGACATGGGCGGGCATCAGGGGAACCATCTTGCCGATGCTGGTGGAAACGAGCCCGATGCGTCCGGCGATCGGGAATCCGGGGGGAAGAAGCTCTTCGAGCAGGCGGCGGGCAATCTTGTCCACGCCGTGGAGGTTTTCGCAAAGCAGGATGGAAACGGGTCTTTCGCGCTTCGCCAGAAGAGGGGCGATGGCCCTGATCACATGCGGGATCCCGCTCGCGCCCACGGAGGTGCCGATCAGGTCGGCGCGTTGCACGGCCTTCTCGAGGGCGGCGGGATCGCTCCCGCTGTTGAAGGCGGTGACGGGCTTCACGAGGATCTCGTCGGCGCGGCCCGGGGGAAGGTCTCCCTTCACGACCACCTTGTATTCGCCGCGTTCGCGAAGGGCGTCGACCAGCACGTCGGAGGTGTCGGCGAACGTCACGTCGTATCCGGCACGGGAGAAGACGGCGCCGACAAGGGACCTTCCGATGTTGCCGGCGCCAAACTGGAGGAAAAGAGGGCGTTTCTTCACGGGATGATTCCTTTGTCGTTCGAGGTTCAGCGGCGACGGGCGCCGCAAAGAGGAGAAGGGAAGAATCCTCCGCCGCGCACAAGGCGCAAAGCCAGGGACAACCCCAGTGTGCGCCACCCGGGCCTGGAAATCAACCCGATTTTGATCCCGGGAAGGCCGGCGCGTCGCCCCCGCAATCCAGGACACCGAAATTGCGGGGCAATACGGGGCGCCCTTTCATCCGTTTCCGGTTGTCACAGGGTTGAATCCCCGGTACAATGGGTTCGTCGAGTACCGCATGGGCACGCCGCATCTCGCCGCCACCATGCTCTTTCTGTGATCGCTTCGCAAGGAACACCATGAAGAAACCAGCCAGGAAATCCCTTCGCGTCGGGAACGTCCGGATCGGCGGCGGCGCGCCGCTCGCCTTCCTCGCAGGACCGTGCGTGATCGAGTCCCGCGAAATCTGCCTGGACATCGCCGGCGCGCTCGTGCGCCTCGCGCGCCGCCTCGATACCCAGCTGGTCTTCAAGGCATCCTTCGACAAGGCGAACCGCTCCTCCCTGGCCTCCTTCCGGGGGCCCGGCATGGAGGAGGGGCTCGACATTCTCGCGGAAGTCAAGGCCCGCTTCGGCGTTCCCGTCGTCACGGACATCCACGAGCCCGCGCAGGCCGCCCCGGTCGCCAAGGTGGCGGACATCCTCCAGATCCCCGCCTTCCTCTGCCGGCAGACCGACCTGCTCGTGGCCGCCGCCGCAACCGGCCGCGTCGTGAACGTGAAAAAGGGCCAGTTCTGTGCGCCCGAAGACATGCGCCTCGTGGCGGACAAGGTGCTCCGCTCCGGCAAAGGCGGCGTGATGCTCACCGAACGCGGGGCCTCGTTCGGCTACCACAACCTCGTGGCCGACATGCGCAGCTTGCTCGTGATGCGCGAATTCGGATGCCCCGTCGTCTTCGACGCCACCCACTCCGTCCAGCGTCCCGGCAGCGCGGGCGACCACTCCGGCGGCGACGGCCGCTGGGCCCCGGCCCTCGCACGGGCCGCCGTCGCCACCGGAGTGGATGCCATCTTCCTCGAAACCCATCGCGACCCGTCCAAGGCCCTTTCCGACAAGGAGAACGCCATTCCCCTCGCCGACCTCCCCGCCCTTTGGAAAACGCTGCTCGCCATCGATCGGATCGTCCGCTGATCCATCGACTTGGCATAGTTCTCGCTACGTTTCACTATGTTTCCGCCACAATCGTTCCAGCCCACGAAAGGAGAGAATCCATGAAGACCACAAAGACCTTCCTCATGATGTGTCTCGCGGGTGCACTGTTCGCAGGCGCCACCGCGATCGCCCAGGACGCTCCGCCGAATCGCGAACGTCCCAACCAGGAGCAGCGCGGCCAGCGCAACCGCGGCCAGGACGCCGGCCAGCGCGGCCAGCGCGGCCAGCGCCGCGCACTTCGCGCCGGAGGCGACAGGATGGGCGGCATGGCGTTCGATCAAACCGACATGCTCGTCCGCCTCGCCACCAACCCCAATACCCTCGAAGAGATCGGCGTCGAAGCCGCCCTCCGCGAAAAACTCCAGTTCGGCCTCCGCGAAATCGACAACGAACAAGTCGAGCTCCAGGCCGCCATCCGCCGCCTCCAGCAGCAACAGCAGGAGAGGATCGATGGCCTTTTCGCAGACCGCGAGAATGACGGCACGGATCTCTATGCCATCGTCGATCAAATCATCCAGCACCGCCACGAAGTCGCGAAGCTCCCCGTGAAGCGCCTGATCTACCTGCGGGACAACCTTACCGACGACCAGCTCGCCAAGGCCCGCACGCTCATCCAGGAGCGACAGGCCCAGATGCAGCAGCGCATGGAGCAATTCAATGCCCGCGGCAATCGCGGCCAGAATCCTCCGCCTGCTGAAGGACAGGAATAGTCCGGACTCCCGTCCTCGGACGCGAATTCCCGAAATCGAGGCTCGCCGGGTCCCGGCGAGCCTTTTTGCCGCCGCACGGCGTCCGCGCTTTTCGCGGCATGCCGCGAAAAGGTTTGGCCTTACTCTGCCAGCGTGGGATTCGCGGGGGTCACCCAGAAGATGCGGAGGGGTTCGCCGTGGCCGACATAGGTGAAGAGCCACCAGAGAACGAGGGCGAGAACCACCGCCGCCACCGCGAGCGAAGCCGCACGATGGTGCACGAAGAGGAAGTCGAGCACCGGATGGGAGAGCGTCCACAACACACGCTTCCAACGGCGAGGCGAAAGCTTCTCGGGCGCATCGGCGGCAGGATCGCGCTCCCCAAGCAGGTCCAGCGTGCGGCGATAGGCCAAGGCTTGCAGACGACAGGAAGGACAACGCCTCAGGTGCTCGCGCACGAGCAGCGACTGATCGGGTCCGAGTTCACGCGCCATGTAGGCGAAAAGCACCTCGTCAATCTTCTCGCAAGGCACCTTGACGGCACCCGGCGGCAACGGGGTGGACTCCGGTGCGGCTTCGGGAACCGACTCGAAGGCGTCGGGACGGAGATCCAAGTCGTTCATCGGGGTTTCTCCTCCCCGTCGGCCAGCATGGCGGCCAACTTGCGCATGGCGTGGTGAAGGATGTAGCCGACATTCCCAACCGTGAGACCGGTGATTTCGGCGATCTCCTTGTAACTTCGGCCTTCGTAGACCTTGAGCGTGACCAGCTCGCGTTCGCGATCCGACAGGGAGCGCAAGGCTTCCGACACGACCTCCCCGTATCCGTCCCCAGCCCCTCCGGCGGGCTGCGCCACGCTGGGGGAAAGGGTCTCCTGCTCCTTTGCGTGACGCAGGTGGAGGGCGTTGCGGCGCGCCTCGCGACGGGCGTAGTCGACGGCCTCGTTGTGGGCCACCCGGTAAAGCCAGCCCTGCAGTTGCGGGGAGGGCTCCATGGGCTCGCGCCACCGGCGGGCCAGACGGACGAGCGTCTCCTGCACAATGTCCTCGGCAGCAGACGCGTTGCCGGTCAGACGGGCGACATAGCGAAGGAGGCGCGCCTCGTAGGCGGCGACTACGCGGGCGAATGAGCCCTGCCGGCTGGAATCGTCCGGACTGCCCATGCTGCGAGGAGCCTCTCAAGGCCCGATGGAAACGCTACTCGACGCGGAGCACGCTGTTCAACGTGCCCATGTTGTTCTTCACCCACTCTTTGCACTCGGGGTCGACAGTCCACGTGCCGTTGATGACGAACTTGTATTCATACGTGCCGGGGGCGAGGAGCAGAATGGCCTTGTAGAGGCCGGTTCCGGCCTTGTCCGTCAGCGCCTTGGCGGTCGGATCCCAGCCATTGAAATCGCCGGCGACAAACACGGAACTGCCGGGTTCGGCACGGACGGCGAGGGTGACGCGACTGCGCGCAACCTTCGGGGCGGCGCACGTCGCGGCCTTCGGGGTGTCGCACGTCGCGGTCTTCGGAGCCTTGCATGCGCGTTTGCCGGTACTCTTCCCGGCAAGCTTCTTGGTTTCAGAAGCCTTCTTCATGGTGTTTCTCTTTCCTTAGATGGTTGGTATTACGGTCGAAAGGAACAAGAAGTGTATCATGCTCAGCCCACGATGGAAAGAGGGAAATTGCGGGAACCGACCGCGCACGTTGCCTCACAATTCATGACGCCGAAATTCCAAGCGCCCATGCTTGGATTTCCCCTGCCAGCGTGGTATCCTTGGCCTGTCATGAAAGCCATCCTGAATCCGGACTCGCTCGCACGCGCCATCGCACAGGGCCGGGGCGCCCAACCGGCGGACGTCGTCATCAAACACGTCGGCATCTTCCACCTCTCCACCGGCGAACTCTCCACCGGCGACATCGCCATCTGCGGCGACCGCATCGTGGGCGTCGGCGAGCCGTACGAGGGCGTCCTCGAAATCGACGGCGCCGGGCTCACCGCCGTGCCGGGCTTCATCGACGCGCACGTCCACGTCGAATCCTCCATGGTCACCCCCGCCGAGTTCGACCGCATGGTGCTCCCCCGCGGCACCACCACGGCCGTCTGCGACCCCCACGAGATGTCGAACGTCTGCGGCGCCGCCGCCCTCGACTACTTCCTCGAAGCCTCCCGCGCGCTGTGCATGGACCTCTTCGTCGACATCAGTTCCTGCGTCCCGGCCTCCCCCTTCGAAACCTCCGGCGAAACGCTTTCCCCGGACACCATCCGCCGCTACGCCGACCACCCCCGCGTGCTCGGCCTCGCCGAACTCATGAACGTGCCCGGCGTGCTGGACGGCGACCCCGGCGTCCTGGCCAAGATCCTCGCCTTCGAAGGCCGCGTGGACGGCCACGCCCCATCGCTCTCCGGCTACGCCCTCAACGGCTACCTCGCCGCCGGCGTCCGGAACTGCCACGAAAGCTCCACCGTCGCCGAAGCCGCCGAAAAACTCCGCAAGGGCATGCAGATCCTCCTCCGGGACGGATCCGTCGCCCACGATCTCGAGACCCTCCACCCCCTCCTCACCGTCGCCAACTCCCCCTTCCTCGGCTTCTGCACCGACGACCGCACCCCGCCGGACGTCGAACAGGACGGCCACATCGACGGCCGGATCGCCCGCGCCATCGCCGCCGGCGCCGATCCGCTCGCCGCCTATCGCGCCGCCGCCCTCTCTTCCGCCCGCCACTTCCGCCTCTTCGATCGCGGCCTCGTCGCCCCGGGCTTCCTGGCGGACATCGTCCTCGTCTCCGACCTGCGCACGTGCGCCGTCCACACCGTATTGAAGGCCGGCCGTGTCGTGGGCGACGCCCTCTTCGCCGCCCGTCCCGCGCCCCCGGACCCCTCCTTCTGCCGCGGCACGCTGCGCCTGCGACCGGCCACCGCCGACACCTTCGCCATCCGATCGGACCGCCCCGACACCGCCGCCATCGGCCTTGTCCCCCGCCACGTGGCAACCCAACGCCTCGACCTCCCCCTCCCGCCCGACGCGGACGGACTCAAGCACGCCGACCCCTCCCGCGACCTCGCGAAGGTCGCCGTGCTCGAACGCCACGGCCGCAACGGCAACATCGGGCTCGGCTTCGTGCACGGATTCGGACTGGCCCGCGGCGCCATCGCCTCGAGCGTGGGCCACGACGCCCACAACGTGTGCGTCGTGGGCGTGGACGACGCCAGCATGGCCGCCGCCGTGAACGCGCTCGTCGAGGCGGACGGCGGATTCGCCGTGGCGGCCGACGGCCGGGTCTCCGGCCTGCTCCCCCTCCCCCTCGCCGGCCTCTTCTCGGACCGCCCCCACGAGGAGGTCTCCGCCGCGCTCCGCAGCATCCACGCCGCCGCGCGCGACCTCGGCACACCCCTCGAAGCCCCCTTCCACCAACTCGCCTTCCTCCCCCTCTCCGTGATTCCCGCCATGCGCATCACGGACAAAGGACTCTTCGACGCCGAAAAACTCGCGTTCGTCGCCCCCTAGCCTAGCTTCTGGCCCAGCTTCGCCGGAACGGGACAAACGCGCGCCGGATGCTTTGCCGGGGCGGTGGCCCCCGATCACGTGACCGGGTGGAAAAGGTTGAAGAAGTTTTCGGCCAGTTGGCGGCGCATGGGACGGCGGCACCATTCGGAGTACGTCACTTCGTTCGACTGCGCCAGGTCTTGTAACATGGTGGCCTTGAGAGTGGCCGCGAAGTCCGTGTCGAAGACCACCAGGTTGGTCTCGTAATTCAGGAACAGGCTGCGGGGGTCCATGTTCGCGCTGCCGATGATCGCCGTGTTGTCGTCGATGACCATCGCCTTGGCGTGGATGAACGGCGGATGTCTTTCGAAGATGCGGATGCCCGATTTCAGCTGGGTCTCGTAAAGGGCCTGCGAGGCGAGTTTGACCATCGGGTTGTTGTTGGTCGAAGGCACCAGCACCTTCACCTCCACGCCGCGGTAGGCGGCCTGGCGGAAGGCGAGGATCAGCGGCTCCGGCGGCACGAAATACGGTGTGACGATCAGAATCTGGCGGCGCGCCTGGTTGAACGCCGCTATGCAGGTGTCGAGCCCCGTCTCGCTCTCGTCGCGGGTGGGGCCGCTGTTTTGCAGCCGCACGGCGGTCTCGCCTGCCTTTTCCGGCGCAGGGAAGAGGTCGTGGGAAAGCAGTTCGTCGAAGGGATCGTCGGTCATGTAGTACCAATCGCGCAGGAAGGTGTATTGCAGCTCCAGCACGATCGGGCCGCGCACGCGGAAGTGGTAGTCGATGGTGGCCTCTTCGTTGCGACGCTTCAAATAGATGTCATAAAAATTGATGCCGCCGGTGAAGGCTTCCTTCCCGTCGATAACCAGAATCTTGCGGTGGTTGCGAGGGTTGATCTGGAACTTGCGTTTCAAGATGTTGGCCTGCGAGTAGCCCACCGCGCGGAAGTTGGGCACGTTGCGGCGACGCCAGAAGAACAGCCGAAGACTGGGTCCAGCCGAGCCGAAAGCATCGTACAGCAACCGCACTTTGACACCGGCGCGGGCACGTTCTTCCAGCAGGCCCATGAGCCGCTTCCCGACACAGTCGTCGCCGAAGATATACGTCGAAAGGCTGATGCTATGGCGCGCTTCGCGGATGGCTTGGAACATGGTTTCCAAGGCGGCTTCGGCCGGCTCCAGCAGGGTGATGGCATTGCCCCCAAGCAAGGGGTGGTTGCGCGCGATTTGATCCATGATACGGTTGAGCTGGACGTTCTCGGGAGCTGGCGGCTGTGTGCGGAACGACTTCTGCCGCGTGCGCATCGTGGTAAGCGGGTGGGTCGCATGGCTGCTTTGCCGATTTTGGAAGGCGCTGTCGGAGAGTTGCTTCTCCCAGCCTTTCTCCGGAATGGTGTTGATGCCGAAAAGCACATAGGCCAAAACGCCGAAGAAGGGAAGCGAGGTCGTGATGAAGATCCAGAGCAGCGAGGTGCGCGCGTCATTCGGCTTGCGCAGGATGTGCAGGATGGCCACCACGCACAGTAAAAAATGGATGATGCTGCCGTACCCGATGGATTCGGGCAGGCTCGGCATGGCCATGGCGATGATCGTTACCACCTTCATTTCTCCTGCATTCGACCGGACAACCGCGGATTCGCACTGATGAACACGGATGTTTCAGGGCGCAACGCTTGACATTCTCCCGATCCTACAAAAACACCCTTCGCACAACGCTGCGTTCTACATGTCCGAAAGCGAGAGGTCGCCGGTGATTTTCCAGACCGTACCGTCGCGCCTGACCTCGAGGCCGCGACCGGGCAAAACCTCTTCCAGCCCTTCGTTGACCATACGGACCGCTTCCCTTTCAATGGTCTTGACCTTGTCCGCTGGCACGGTCTCCAGCGTCATCATGTCGATCTGCAGGACATACCCCCTGCCGAGCTGCGATCCGAAGCCCGGGGTGAAGGCGGCGGTAACGCGGAAGAGGCCGTCATGCTGCGGGTTGTCGGCGCTGCCGTGCGCGGCGCGCGCCGGATGCAAATCGTACTTCTTGCCGAAACGCTCCTCCAAGGCGCGATCCACCCTCCGCAACAGGCCGTCGAGTTTGCCTTCCCATTGTTCCAGCTTGGTTCTTTGCATGGGCGAAAGTATACCATACGGGGCGTTGAAGAAAAAGACACCGCGGCAAAGGGCTCCCGGACTCAGGAAGCAAGACGCGAGACGCTTGCGGTTAAGAGAGGGTTTAGAGAGGGTGCTTCGCACTTGCACTTTGTCTCCGCACTTTGTCGGATACACTTCGTCCCTACACTTTGTCCCTACGCTATGTAGAAAGCGAAAGATGGGCGGTCGAGGTGGTATCTCAGGCCCGTTTTCTGTCTGACGAGTCCGACGAGTCCGACAGGTCTGACAGTTCCGGACATCAGCGCGTGGCACCGCCGCCTGCTCCGCACCCGCTCTCCATGCGCCCACCGCACCCATCCCCCCTACCCCCGCAGGCTGTGCAGTGCCGCCGCGAAGCCGGGGTAGGAGGTGGCGACGCACCCGGTACCGCGTACCGTGACCGGGCTTGTGGCACGCAGGGCAAGCATGGCCCCCGCCATCGCGATGCGGTGGTCGCCGGCCGACTCAATCACGCCGCCGCCACGGATCGTCGCCCCGCCCTGGATTGCCATGCCGTCTGGAAAGGTCTCGACCTCCACGCCGGCGGCCCGCAGCATCCGCGCCACGGTTTCGATGCGATCCGACTCCTTGACGCGCAACTCCGCCGCGTCGCGGATATGGGTCACACCCTCGGCCGCCGCCGCCGCCACCGCCAGAATGGGCAGCTCGTCGATCAGGTTGGCAATGCGTGCCCCGCCGATCTCCACCCCGCGCAGTTTCGATCCGTGTACCGTGACATCGCCCTGCGGCTCCCACTCCGCCTCGCGGAGCGATGAGACCGTGATTGCGGCCCCCATCTCGCGCAGCACATCAAGATAGGCCGTGCGTGTCGGATTGAGTCCGACATTCCGTACCGTGAGTTCCGCGCCCGGCATGGCCGCCGCTGCAACCACCCAGAAGGCGGCCGAGGAGGGGTCGCCCGGAATATGCCACTCGCGGGCGGGCAGTTCAGGTGCCAGCCCGCCGCTGCCCTGCAGCGTGGTCTGCAACCCCTCGCGGACCACCGGTAGACCGAGCGTGTGGAACAGCCGTTCGGTATGGTCGCGCGAGGGGGCCGGCTCGCGGATGCGCGTTGTGCCGCGGGCACGCAGGCCGGCCAGCAGCAGCGCCGACTTGACCTGCGCCGAGGCCACCGGCGAATCGTAGGCGATGCCGTCGAGAGTGCCGCCGCGGATGCGCAGCGGCGCGCGCTCTCCCCCACCCTCGGCGACGATATCAGCCCCCATCCGTCGCAGCGGATCGAGAATGCGCCGCATGGGGCGCGACTGCAACGAGGCGTCGCCGAAAAGCCGTACCGTGACGGGGAATCCCGCCACCAGCCCCGCCAGCAGGCGCGTCAGAGTGCCCGAATTGCCCATGTCGAGATCGCCGGCCGGACTCCGCAGCGCGCCTGCCGTGCCCTCGATCTCTACCGTTGTGCCGTGACGGCGCACGCCCGCCCCCAGTGCCGCCACCGCATCGAGCGCATGCAGGCAGTCCTCGCTGTCGAGAAATCCGTGCAGCAGCGAGCGTCCGCGCGCGAGCGCGCTGATCAGCGCCAGGCGGTGCGAGATGCTCTTGTCGCCCGGCACGCCCAGCGTGCCGCGCAGGGCGGGCAACGGGTGGATGATCCAGTCCATGACGCCTAGACTCCCTCGATATAGCTGCCGAGGTAGCGGAAGCGTGGCAGTTCGGTATCCAGCTCGGCCATGAGCTGCATGAAGGCCGGCGCATAGACCGGCGCATCAACCTCGATGTAGAACATGAAGTCGAACGCCGAGCTGGGAATGGGACGGCTCTCGAGCTTGACCATGTTGATGCCCAGCGCGTAGAAGCGCACCAGCACGCGGTAGAGCGATCCCGGCTTGTTGGGCAGTTCCATCAGCATACTGGTGCGGTTGGCACCCGGATAGATCTCCAGTTGCCGCGCGATGCAGACAAAGCGCGTGTAGTTGCCCTCGCTGCCCTGTATGCCTTCGGCCAGAACCTCGAGACCGTAGTGCTCGGCACACGCCTTCGAGGCAATCACCGCGAGGTCGGCACGATCCGACTCGGCCACACGCTGCGCCGCCGTGGCGGTATTGTCGTAGGCCGTGGTCTTGACGCCCTTGAGCGTGTCGAGATAGGGCGCGCACTGGTGCAGCGCCTGCTCGTGCGAGATGATCTCACGCACCTGCGACAGCCTTGTGCCGGGGCGCGCCAGCAGGGCATGGGCCACCTGCACACGGACGGAACGCACAATCTTGACGTCGTAGCGCCGCAGCAGATCGTAGTTCTGCGTCACGGAGCCGGTCAGGCTGTTCTCGATCGGCACCACGCCGTACTCGCAGAGACCGCTCGTGACGGCCTTGAAGACGCCCTCGAAGCTGCTGCTGTACATGATGTCGGGCGAGGCGAAGAGCTTGTCGCACGCCATCTGCGAGAAGGCACCCTCGGTACCCTGGCAGGCGACGACGGCCCGCGGCGGGAAGAGCTGTGGCGTGGCGGCCAGCGCTTCCTTGATCTCCGTGGTCAGCGTGGTGGAGAGGCCGTTCAGGCGGTGCTGGTAGCTGCGGCTCACATCCATCAGCATCGAGAAGACGCTTCGCATCATGGTCTCGAACTCCTCGCCCGCTAACCCCGCGACCTTGGCCAGCAACTGCCGCTCGCGCGCGGCATCGAGCACGGGTGCGCCGGCGGCCTTCTTGACGGCGGCGATCTCCGCCACCACACGCAGACGGCGCTTGATCAGCTCGACCAGCTCCGTATCAATCGCGTCGATATCCTTGCGGTATGCTTCCAGATCAGCCTTCATAGTCTCTCCTTCAGTTCCCTACCCTCTCTCAGCAGTTCCGTCAGTCGGGCGGCATCCGCCGCCGCCAACGCCTCGCGGTACAGACGTATCGCGTCCAGCAGCGTGTCGATCTCGATGATCAGGTTGTCGCGGTTCTCGAGGAAAAGCTCGCACCACAGATGCTCGTCCAGGCGCGCCACGCGCGTGAGATCCGCGAAACTCCCCGCCGAGTATCCATAATGCTCGCCTGCGCGCGGACTCTTGACGTAGGCGTTGGAGACCACATGCGCAAGCTGCGAGGTCAGCGCGATGATGCGGTCGTGACGCTCGGCGGTGGTGAAGACGACCCGCGCGAAGCCGATCGCAAGGAAGAGGGCTTCGGTACGCGCGCGCAGCTCCCCGGAGGCATGCGCATCGGGCACCAGCAGCATGCTGGCATTGCGGAACAGGTGCGGCAGGGCGTAGGCAAAGCCCGAGCATTCGCGTCCGGCCATCGGGTGGCCCCCCATGAAGGTGAAGCCGTGGCGCTCCGCCAGCGCAAAGCCGCGCGTGCAGATGGTGCGCTTGACTCCGCAGCAGTCAATCACCAGCGTATGCGGCGCGACGCGAGGGGCCACCTCGTCCAGCACTTCAAGCGTCGCGCGCGGCGGTACCGCGATGATGAGCACGTCGCAATCGAGAGGGCCTTCCAGCGACAGCAGCCCCTGCAGCGCCCCGCTGCCGAGCGCCGCCTCGCGCGTGGCCGGGTCGCGATCCCACCCCAGCACCCGGTGCGGCGTGTGCGCGGCCAGTGCCTGCGCCAGCGAGCCGCCGATCAGTCCCAGACCGATGATCCCGATGGTCATGGCTGAACCGCCTCGCGGACACGCCGCACCTGCCTGGCCAGCGCCTCGAACTGGCTGGGACGCAGCGACTGCGCCCCGTCGCTGAGCGCCTTTTCGGGAGTATTGTGAACCTCGATCATGAGGCCGTCGGCACCGGCGGCGACCGCCGCCAGGGAGAGTGCCGGGACGTGGCGCGCAATCCCGCAGGCATGGCTGGGATCAACGACCACCGGCAGATGGCTCAGCTCCTTGAGGACAGGCACGGCCGAGATGTCGAGCGTGTTGCGCGTGTAGGTCTCGAAGGTGCGGATGCCGCGCTCGCAGAGGATCACGTTGGGGTTCCCGCCCGCCAGCACATACTCCGCGCTCATCAGCAGCTCCTTGATCGTGTTGGCAAGGCCACGCTTGAGCAGGATAGGTTGCTTCGCCCGCCCCAGCTCGCGCAGCAGGTCGAAGTTCTGCATGTTGCGCGCGCCGACCTGGATGATGTCCACCTCGCTGAAGAGTTCGAGGTGGTTGATATTCATGATCTCCGAGACGATTGGCAGCCCCGTCTCGGCCTTGGCCCGGCGCAGCAGCTCAAGCCCCTCGGCCTTCAGTCCCTGGAAGTCATAGGGCGAGGTGCGCGGTTTGAAGGCACCGCCGCGCAGCATCGTCGCCCCGGCCGCCTTGACGGCGCGCGCCACCTCCATGATCTGCCCGGCAGACTCGACCGAACAGGGGCCGGCGATCAGCGCGAAGTGACCGCCGCCGATCTGCGCGCCACCCGCCGTCATCACGCTGTCCGCCGGATGGAACTTGCGGTTGACCGCCTTGAAGGGCTCCGAGATGCGGATGACCTGCTCGACGATCTCCAGCCCCTCGATGGCATGGACGTCGAGCGCGGAGGTGTCGCCGATGACTCCTACGATCGTCTCGAACTCCCCCTCGGAGAGATGCACGCGGAACTTCTGGCCGATGAGCCAGTTCGTCAGATGCTCGATCTGCTTGTGTGGGCTCTGCTGCTTGAGTTTGATGATCATGGTGCGTTCCTAAAAAAAAAGGTCCTGCCGTGTTGCCACTGCAGAACCACCGATTGATTAGAGCTGGATTTCCTGTTGCGCCAATACAGTGCTCACGCAGGGCATATTGCGTAGCGATACGCAAAATACCAATAGCTTCCAAACACGGTAACGTTACGCTTCATGGGGAATCCAGTTTTCCCTGATGGCGGCACTATAGTCGGTTTGCCCGGTCGCTGTCAATCCTCTTGCAAGCGATTTTCGCTCGATTTTCGCTCGCGGGCGACAGAGGGTGCGAAGGGCGCCTGAGGAGGCACGGAAACGCCGGGAGCGGGGGCGGCAATCCGTATCAGAAGAACGCCTGGTAGAGCGCCCGGACGGCGGTGGCGCGGTCGGAGTCTTTCACGCCGAACATCACGCTGATCTCGGAGGCGCCCTGGTTGAGCATTTCGATGTTCACCCCGGCCTCGGCAAGCGCGACGGCCGCACGGGCCATGATGCCCACCGTGTACTGCATCCCCTCGCCCACCACCATGACCAGCGCATGGTCGTGGTTGATCGACGCCTTGTCCGTCTTCAGCTCGTCCCGGATGCGGCGCAGGATGCGCTCCTCCGCTTCGGGCGTCGCCTGGGACTGGCGGAAGACCACCGACATGTTGTCGATGCCCGTGGGGATGTGCTCCCAGGAGATGTTCTCGTCCTCGAGGATGCGCATGAGGCGCCGTCCGAAGCCGACCTCGCGGTTCATCATGTACTTCTCGACGTACAACTGCGCAAAGCCGCTATCGGAGGCGATGCCCACGACCTTGCATCCCCCCTCCACCTGGCGCTGCGGCTTCACAAGCGTGCCGGGACGCTCGGGGTGGTTGGTGTTGCGGATGTTGATGGTGACGCCCGCTTGCAGGGCCGGACGAACCGCCTCGTCGTGGAATACGCCGAAGCCCGAGTAGGCGAGCTCGCGCATCTCGCGGTAGGTCATCTCGGCAATCCCCTCGCGGACCTCCGGCACGATGCGTGGATCCACCGGATACACGGCGTCAACGTCGGTGAAGTTCTCGTACAGATCGGCGGCGGCGGCGGCGAGGATCGAGCCCGTGATGTCCGACCCGCCGCGCGGAAAGGTCGCGACACGCCCCTCGCGGGTGACACCGAAGAAGCCCGGGAAGACGACGATGCCGCGCGCTTCCTTCAGCGACCGGGCCAGCAACGGCATCGATTCATCGAGAAGGTGCGCATTGCCGAACTCGCTCGTGAGCAGCATGCCGGCGGCACCGGGCGCCATGTACGAGGCATCGGCGCCCCGGGCGCGCAGGGCGGCGGCGAAAAGACGCGCGGAGTTGTCTTCGCCCGCAGCCTTCATGCAGTCGAGGAACATCCCGGGATGGGACCGGTCGCCGGCAAGCCGCTCCCGGAGGTCGGCCTCGACCTCGGAGAGGGCCGCCGGATCCAGCCCCAGCCCCTTCTGGATTTCGGCGAAACGGGACACGATCGCCTGCAGGAAGGGCTCGACGTCCATCCCGTGGAGGGCGGCATCGGCGCAGGTGATCAGCATGTCCGTGACCTTCGGATCGCCCGGATGGCGCTTGCCGGGGGCGGAGACAACCACCACGCGGCGCGCGGGGTCGGAGAGGACGATGTCGCAGGCCTTCTTGACCTGGATCGAATCCGCGAGGGACGATCCACCGAATTTGCAGACTTTCATGGCACAAAAATCCAAGGTTTGGAGACAGGGAGGTGACAGGGTACCAAGAACTTCGGCCAGGTGCAAGCCAGAGGCCGCCCCGATATTGCGTTTCGTCCGGCTTTTACCGGAACGGATGGTGTGGTATGATGGGGGAAACCATTGATTTCCACCATCCCTTCATCCGAGGGAAAGGAGCCTCCTTATGCCAGTCTACGAATACCAGGCGCGTGACGCGGAAGAAGGCGCGGGTTGCGAGGCCTGCCGCGAACCCTTCGAAGTGGTGCGGAAAATTGCGGACGGGCCGCTCGAGACCTGCCCGGCATGCGGCGCGCCGCTCCGCAAGCTGATTCCCCGCGTAGCCCTCGGCCGCTCCCGTTCCGGACTCGACGATCGCGCCAAGGCCGCCGGGTTCACCAAGCTGAAGAAGCTCGGCAAGGGCGAATACGAGAAGATCTACTAGCCCGTCCCGCCCGATTCGGCCGGCACCGGCCGACAGGCCTCCCGATTCCTTCCCGCGTGTCACGTACGTCCACCATCCACCATCATCCACCCCACCCCATCCCCCCACCCCGCCTTATGCACATCACTCACGCCATCCCGCTGAACGGAATCCCCTCGAGCCTCCGCCCCTTTCTGTTGGCGGAAGTCGCGGCGACAGGACAGAAAGACATCATCCTTTGCAGTTCGGTCCTCCGGGAGATGATCGCCAATCCCAATGTGATCCCGGAGTATCGCGCGCTCCTCGACGACGCCGGGTTGCGCTTCTGCGACAGCCACGCCCCCTACGGCCGCTACGCCGACTTGAACTGCCCCGTCGCGGAACTTCGCCCGGTGATGCTGGCGCAGCAGCGGCTGGCCATCGAGATCGCGGCGATGCTCGGCGTGAAGACGCTTGCCGTGCACGTCGGCGAATCGGGCTTCCTGGAGTGGTCGCTCGATCGCCTGCACGCCTTTTTCCTCGATTCGCTGGAGGCGCTGCTCCCGGTGGCGGAGCAGTTCGGCGTGGTCCTCTGCGTCGAGAACATCTGGTTCCCCACCTGTGCGCCGGATCGCCTTCTCGACGCCCTGGAACGCTTCCCCCTCCCCTTCGCTGGGCGTCTGCTACGATTCGGGCCACGCCAACATCGTCTCCGGACGGAACGTCGCGCCCGAGAACCACACCGTCCACGAATACCGCCAGCGCGGGCTGGAGCCCGCATGGAACGACCACGTGCTGGAAGATTTGCTGCCCCACGTGGGTGAACTGCCACCTGCACGACAACGATGGACAGCGCGACATGCACTGGGTGGCCGGCCGCGGCACGATCGACTGGCCGCATGTGACGGGGACTGCTCCGCCGCGCCCCGCGCCTCCAGTGCGTCCAGAAACGAAGCCAACCTCGCCCAATCGCCCGCGATGACCCCTCGCGGGAGATCGTCGAAACCTACCGCCGCCTCCTGGAGTGAGCGCCCGCCCCCTCCCCGGGGTCGCCCCGCGCGGAGCGAACGCCCGATCGAACGCCACGCCGATGCCCGATGTGACCCCATCCTCCCCGCTTGCGCTTTTCCAGTCGGCCTGGAGCGTCGCGGCGCGCCGCGACGTGGTGCATCTGGCGGTACCCGCCCTGCCCGGCGCGGCGGCCGCCGCCGCGGTCATCACCGCCTCCCGCGAAGGGAATGGGGCCGTGGTGGCCGTCACTGCGGACCCGGATGAACTCGAGGCGCTTTACACGGATTTGCGGACGCTGCTGCGTGGCGACGAGGAAACCGAGATCGTGCTGTTCCCCCCCGACGAGGCGGCCCCCGGCGACGAAATCGACCCCGAACTCTCCGGAACGCGCCAGGCGGCCTTGCGGCGCTTGAAGGATCTTCCGGGCGCGGGGGCGGAAGGGGCGTCCGGGACGGGCGGCGGCGCGCCCCGCGGCCCGTTCCTCTTCCTGACCACGCTGGGGTCGCTTTTGCGGCCCATCCCCGATCCGGACGCGTTGGGCGAAGCGTCGATTGCCCTGGCCGTGGATGCCGAGACCCCCTTCGAAGCCCTCGTCGGGAAGTTGGCGGCGAACGGCTACGAGCGGCTGCAGCAGGTCGCCGAAAAGGGCGAGATGGCGATTCGTGGCGGGATTCTCGACATCTGGCCGCTGACGCGCCCTCTCCCGGTGCGTCTCGAGTTCTTTGGCGACACCGTGGAATCCATTCGCGCCTTCGATCCCGGCACGCAGGTCTCCGTCGAGCAGCTTCCCGACATCACGATCCCGCCGCTTTCCACCCGCGCTTTCCCCTGTGCGCGCCTGGCGGAGTGGCTGCCCGAAGGGTGCACGGTTTTTTGGCTCGACCACGACCGGCTCCGGCGCGAGGCCGAGGAGGCCGCGCTCGCCGGGGCGGCGGCGGACGCCGGCGGGGATGCGCCTCGCGCGACGGAACCCGTCAACCCGCTACGCGCGTGGGAACGCGTGGTCGCATCCGTCTCGGCGAGGCATCCGAGGCGCCACTACTTCTGCGGCGAGCCGCCGCCGCCGCGCACGCTGTCGATGGACCTGGACGTGGTGCCGCCGCCGGGGCTGGGCGACCTCGGGGAGGAGGCGTCCCATCCCGAGGTGACGGATCTGGCGCGCCGCCGCCTCCTCGCGCAACTCGCGGGGCAGGCGGCGGAGGGCGAAGAGGTCCACGTGTTCCTGGACACCGCGGGCTCGCGCGAATGGCTCGCCCGCGAACTGGGCGAGGATACGCCGGTGAACTTCGTCCGCGGCGTGCTGTCCGGCGGCTTCCTGCTCCCGTCGAAGCGGCTCTCCGTCCTGGCGCAGTCCGACCTGTATGCGGTGCGGAAACGCTCCGGATACCGCACCGTCCCGCCTTCCGTCGCGTCGCTGGGCGGGCGGCTCGACACGCCCGCGGATCTCTCCCCCGGCGACCTCGTCGTGCACGTGGACCACGGCGTGGGGCGGTTTCTTGGAACCACCGAAATCGAGATCGGCGGGCAGCGTTCCGAAGTCTTCACCATCGAATACGCCGATGGCGCGAAACTGCACGTCCCCGTGAGCCAGGTGCATTTGCTCAGCCGCTACATCGGCCTGGGCGGGGCGCGCGGCGTGCGCCTGCATTCGCTTGGGGGAAAGCGCTGGACGCGCGAGAAGACCGCCGCCGAACGCGCCGTGATCGACCTCGCCGCCTCCCTGCTCGAGACGCAGGCGCGGCGCGCCGCATGCCCCGGAATCGCCTTCGACATCGAACCCGGATGGATGGAGCCCTTCGAGGCGGCCTTCCCCTTCCGCGAGACCGCCGACCAGCTCCGCGTCATCGCGGAGGTGAAAGAGGACATGGCGAAACCCCGCCCGATGGACCGCCTCATCTGCGGCGACGCCGGCTACGGGAAGACGGAGATCGCCATCCGCGCGGCCTTCATCGCCGCGATGAACGGCCGGCAGACGGCCGTGCTCGTGCCCACCACCATCCTCGCCGAACAGCACTACGGGTCCTTCCGGGAACGCATGGGCGGCTACCCCTTGCGCATCGACGTGCTGAGCCGTTTCCGGACCCCCTCCGAGCGGGCCCGCACCCTCGGCGACCTCGCCTCCGGACGCGTGGACATCGTGATCGGCACCCACGCCCTCCTCCAGCCGGGCGTGCGCTTCCGGGATCTCGGCCTCGTGATCCTCGACGAAGAGCAGCGCTTCGGCGTGGCCCACAAGGAGCGCCTCAAGCAAGTGCGCGCGCTGGTGGACGTGCTCACCCTCTCCGCCACGCCCATCCCGCGCACCCTCTACCTCAGCATGACGGGCGCCCGCGACCTCTCGCTCCTCCAGACGCCGCCGCTGGAGCGCCTCCCCATCGAAACGCGCCTCGTGCGCGACTCCGATTCCGAAATCCGCACCGCGATCCTCCGCGAGATGCGGCGGAACGGACAAGTCTACTACCTCTACAACCGCGTGCTCACCATCGGCCTCGCCCGCGAACGCCTCGCCCGCGTCGTGCCCGAGGCGCGCGTGATCGTGGCCCATGGCCAGATGCCGCCCGGAGAGCTGGCCGACGCGATGCGGCGCTTCGAACGCGGCGATGCGGACGTGCTGCTCTGCACCACCATCGCCGGAAGCGGCATCGACATCCCGCGCGCCAACACGATCCTCATCGACCGGGCCGACCGCTTCGGCATGGCGGATCTCTACCAGCTGCGCGGCCGCGTGGGGCGTTCCTCGCACAAGGGCTTCGCCTGCCTCCTCCTCCCCCCCCACGGCCACCTGGACTCCGACGCGCGCGAGCGGCTCGCCGCCCTGCAGCGGCACGGCGGACTCGGCGGCGGCTTCAACCTGGCCATGCGCGACCTCGAAATCCGCGGCGCCGGCAACCTGCTCGGCGCGGCCCAAAGCGGCCACATCGCCGCCATCGGCTTCGCCCTCTACTGCCAGCTCCTGCGCCGCACCGTCGCACGGCTCAAGGGCGAAACGCCGCCCATGCTCGTGGACGTGGACCTCCAAATCGAGGGCGTGGACTTCTCGCCCGGCTCGGGCGATCCGGATTCCGGCGCCTCGCTCCCCTACGCCTACGTGGAAGAGGACGCGCAACGGATGCTCTTCCACCGGCGCATCGCCGAAGCGTCGACCGTCGGGGAAGTCCGCGCCCTGCGCACCGAACTCGCGGATCGCTTCGGAAAGCCGCCGCCCGCCGCCGTGCGCCTGCTCCGGCTCGCGGAATTGCGGGTGGCGGCGGCGAAACTCGGCGTGCGGCGCATCGAGGCGAAGGACGGCGTCGCCCGCATCTACCGCCACTCCGACCGCTCCCCCTTCACCATCCGGGGGCGCCTGCCGCGCCTGCGAACCGGCGCCGACGCGGACGCGCGCATCGCCGCGCTCTTCAAGGTCCTTCGCCGGATGGGGGAATGACCGGTTCCGGGGCCGCAGGCGCATCGAGCCACCGGAAGGCGCCGACGGCATCGAAGGCGCCGGCGGCGACAACGACGTTGGCGCCCTCCCCGTCGCACTCCTTCGAGTAGGCCATCACGTCGGGCAGACGGTCGTAGAGGTGGTTCTCGGGGAGGCCGGCCCCCCAGTCCACGCCGCACTGCACCACGGCGGTGCGGGCGGGTTCCCCGGGATTGCGGCCCGTGAACCACAGCCCGTTCCCGGTACGCGGGAGGCGGCGCCCTTCGAAGACGAAGGCGTCGTCCTCGACCGTCACGCCGCCCGCTTCGAGGATGCGCCGCGCGAGCGGGCTGGTCTCGGGCTCGCCGAAGACGAAGAGGTTGCAGCCCCGGAGCGCGTGGGGCGGAAGCGCATCCTCCCCGCCGCGCTCCACGAGGCGCGGGGGCTCGCCTTTCGCGAAGCGGCGCCATTCCGCGGCGCGCCGTTCCAGAAGCGCGCGGGAGGGGGAGATCATCCGGAAGGGCCCCAGGAAGGCGTCCTGCAGGCGGCTCCCCGTGAAGCCCGGAACGCGTCCGAGCGGGGCGGGGCGCCTGGGGTTGTGCTCGCGGAGGTTCGTCTCCAGGAAATCCAGGATGCGCGGATCCTCGAGGGCCGTCGCCGCGATGCCGTGGGCTTCGTCGGGGAAGACGATCCACTCCACCTTGTCGCCGCCCGATTTCCGGAGGAGGTCTACGGGGTAGCGCCCCTGCCGGAGGGGGACCAGCGGATCGAGCGCGCCGTGCACCGCCAGCACGGGAGTGTCGAGGAGGCGCGGAAGCCAGGCCGAGCCGAACTGGGTGTCCACGATGGGACGGAGCCAGGGGGCGGTTTCCCCGGGCGTCGTCTCGTTCCACAGGTAGTAGTCCGAACGGCCGCTCATCACGAAGAGCGCGTTGAAGCGCTCGGCGAAGCGCCCGCCGATGCTCCACGCGCCCATGCCGCCCATGGAATAGCCCGCAAGCACGACGCGGCCGCGATCCACGGGATAGCGCTCGACCATTTCGTCGATCACGCGGAGCACATCCTGCTCGCCCACGCCCTGGAAATCGGTGTTGCTCCGTCCGAAGGGGACGGCGATGCAGGCGCTCGCGCGCTCCGCGATGGAGGTCATCGGCGACGGGATGGCGGGAACGTTCACCAGGTCGTAGTAGGGGACGTATCCGTGGAGATAGACGAGAAGCGGCATGCCGCTTCCGGCCTCCTCCGGCGGGGGTGCGGAATGCGGGACGTAGCTCCAGAAGGGCTGGGCGGAACCGTCGTTCCCGGCGAAATAGGCCTCGATCCGGGCGCCGGGCGGGCGGGCGGGCGGAACGTCGCCGACGAGGTTTTCGAGGGCTTCGGCGAGATCGGCCTGCTCCTGTTCGAGGAACGCGTCGAATCCGGGGGCGCCGCGATAGGAGCGCTCCAGCGCGGCGATGCGATCCGCATGGAAGCGGGCGCGGGCGCATTCGTTCGTGCGCCAGGCCGTGGAGGGTGCGGCGGCGGCGGCACCCGCCAGCGCAGCGAGTCCGAGACAGGGCAGAAGGTTCGCGAGGCGTTTCATGGGGTGTTCCGGGGCGCTAGACCATGCCGCGACGTTTGCGGAGGAGGCAGTCGAGACAGACCACCAGGAAGACGGTCGCGAGGGTCAGCGGCAGGTTCCAGAGGGGGATGGTGCAGGCCTGCGAGACGCGGCGGGGCGAAGCTCCGAGCCGGCGGGCGAAGGCCTCCATCGCGGAGGCATCGACCACCTCGCCGCCCGTGGCCCCGGCCAGCGCGCGCATCGCCTCGGGGGCGGCGCGGGGGGATTCGAGCTCGTCGTCGCCCGGCCCGGCGTGAATCGTCTCGGCGTGGACACGGTCCTTGTAGGTGGCGGCGACCGTCCAGTCGCCGGGTTCGTCGAGCGTCACCTCGTACTCGTAGAGGCCCGGCGTCGCGCGGCCGTCCGCCGGATAGATGTCGTACTCGCGCCCGGAGGGGGAAGCCACGTGCACCGTGAGGGCGGCCCCGCGGATGGGCTGGAAGAGCGGATCGACCAGGCGGGTGGAGAGCGAAACCGTCTCGCCGACGGCGGGGTTCGCACGGTCGCGGGCGATGCGCGGGCGGCCCGGCTGCATGCGGGGATCGGGCGCGAGATGGCGCACCACGTTGCCCCAGAAGCGGCGGTAGTGGTCGGGGGCCTCGGCGGCGCGCTGCATCTCCCAGCGCCAGGTGGTGTCGATGGCCAGGCCGAGCACGCGGCCTTTGCCGACCTCCTGGATCGCGACGACCGGCATCGCGTCCTCCCCGGACGTGCGGACGGCGAGCACGGAGGCGCCCGGCCGGGCGCGGCCCACCCGGTTGCAACCGTCGAGACGGGGAAGGTCGTACCAGGCGTCGCGGTTGGCTTCGGCGTCGTCTTCGAGACGCATCAGCGGATGGGAGAGGCCCAGCGGGGTGGGCTCGATGGGGAAGACGCCGGGAACCTGGCTGTCGCCCTGCGCGACCAGCTCGAAGGGGAGGATGGACGCGAGGGCGGAACCGCCGTAGCCGCCGGCGCCGTACACCGACCGGCCGCCCAGGGTGACGAGCCCGCCGCCGCGGCGGGCGACGAACTCCACAAGCCAGCGGAGCTTCGTCTCGTTCACGTCGCCGCCGGCGCGGAAATCGGCGCGCGGGATGTCGCCAAGCACGATGACGTCATACTGGTAGAGATCCGCCTCGGCGCCGGGGAGGCCGTCCTGGATGTCCTTGTGGAGCATTGCGCCCTGCGCGAACCATCCCCCCTTGGGCATGCGGGTGAGGGAGGCGAAATCCACCGCGGGGTCGCGGGCGAGCCAGATGCCCAGGATCTTGCGCTCGTCGCGCGGGATGTCCACATACAGCACGCGGATCTTTTCGTCCACGACTTCCACGCGATGCCCGGCGACAAGCCGCCGGTCGCTGGCCGAGCCCTCGAGCCCCTCCATCGCGATGCGGTAGGTCTTCAGGCCAGGGGTGGACGGTTTGACGGCGAAGGAGACGGCGACCGGCCCGGCGCCGCCCACGCGCACCTGCTCGCGGGAGGCCAGCGGAACGGAGGACCCCTCCTCGTAGAGGGAGACGCGCACGGGCTGCTCGGCAACGCCGCTGGCCGAAACGTGCGCGGAGAGGACGAACGTGTCGCCGAGACGCACGTACGGCGCGGAGGAGGCCATGCGGACGACGCCCATCGCGGGCGTGTCGTCGCGCCCGAAGACCACAGGGTAGACCGGGATGCCGCGCGCGCGGAGAAGCGGGATCACCTGCGCCCCGCGGTCGCCGCCGGTGTCGTTGCCGTCGGTAAGCAACACGACCGCCTCGATGCGATCCTCGCGGCGGAGCAGTTCGGCGAGGGCGTCGGCAATGCGCGTGGCGCCCTCGTCGGTCGCCGCGGGCGCGGCGTCCAGCGGAGCCAGGCGCCAGGTGAATCCATAGCGGGCGAAGCGGAGACGGCGGCCCGCGGCCTTTTCGAGGGCGTCGGAGGCGGCGGAGGCGGCTTCGAGGCGCGTCTTCCCGCCGGCGGCGTCGCGCAAGCCCATGCTGGCCGACGTATCATGCAGCACCGCGATGGAAGGCGGCAGGTCGCGATCGACCGTGAGCCGGAGTTCGACCTGCGCAAGCATCAGCAAAAGCACCCCTACCCCGAGGAGACGGAGCAGGACCAGCGTGGCGCGCGTACGACGGGGCAACACCGTGGAAGGCAGCAGGTTCAAGCCGGCGGCGGCGAGACCGAGCACGGCCACGAGAATCACGGCCCACGGCGGAAGGGGACGAACGACGGCGAAACTCGCGTCGCGCACGCCGGCGACCGTCGAAGCATCGTGCACGCCCAGAAGCGGCCAGAACCAGGCGAACTGGGCATGGCCGCCCGCATGTCGGGATGTCATCGGATTCATGGGAGAGACAAATCGGAAGAATTCCCCTGAAACAAGCAAGGTTTGTGCCGAGTGCCCCGCCAGGCCATCCGCCAGGCCGGAAACCGGCGCGAAACGCTGGGGTTCAGATGCGCATAAAATCGTGGCCTGAAGGGCCACCTCAAGGAAACGCGCCACGTGGGGATCTGTTATGTTCTTGTCAGGACGGCGTTTTTGGTTGGCCGATGTCCGATGATGTGGTAAATGCACATCCATTTGGCGACGCCCATCGACTGACATCGACTGACGCCGGCTCCTCCGCTGCTGACGGTAGTCGAGTCAGTCGACGTCAGTCGAAAAAAGGAACCCCTCCATGAAGCTCTTCAAGAAATACGGCGGCTACCGCAAGCTGGACAGCTTCACGCTGGCCGGCGTGATCCAGCTTGCGAACTGGCGCTTCTGCACGACCTTTCTCGACCGCACGATCGACCCCTGCGGCCGCCAGTTCGACCAGATGACGCAGGCCGCGCGCTCGGGGCGCGTGAACATCGCCGAGGGCTCGGAACGCGCCAGCACCTCGGCCGAGACGGAGATGAAGTTGACCGACGTGGCGCGCGCCAGCCTGGGCGAACTCAAGGCCGACTATGAGTTCTGGCTGCTGTCGCGCCGCAAGCTGCCGTGGAAGGTGCCGTCGCCGGAGGCCTGCGAGGTGCTCGACCTGCGCCTCGACCCGAACCCGCTGGGCGAGGGCGATGGCCTGCACGAGGCTTCGGCCTATCTGCTGGCGCAATACGACAAGTTCGCCCGCTGGCTGGACAGCGACGACCCCGACTTGGTCGCCAACGCCATGCTGCTGCTGATCGGCCGCGCCCTGAACATGCTCGCGCGTCAGAAGGAGACGCAGGGCGAGATTTTCCGCGAAGAGGGCGGCTTCCGCGAGCGGCTGACCGCCGCCCGGCTGGAGACCCGCGACCAGCAGCAGGCCGAAGCCGGCGCGCCGCAATGCCCCGAGTGCGGCAAGCCGATGCGCCAGCGCACGGCCAAGAGCGGCCCGCACGCCGGACAGCCCTTCTGGGGCTGCACCGGGTATCCCGCGTGCAAAGGCACGCGGGAGATCGACGCCCCTCGACGCCCCTCGACTGACGCCGACTGGGGGCGACTCCGCTGCTGACGGTAGTCGAGTCAGTCGAGTCAGTCGACGTCAGTCGAAAAAAGGAAACATACACCTGAAACCGAACCTGAACCTGAAACGGACGCTTTTGGCGTTAGACGACGAAAGTGACCGGTATTTGGACGCTGGGGGAAGTTTCGTTGTTGGGGGGAAGTTTCGTTTGACGCCTCCGAAGGGTTCTGGTATCCTGGTTCTCCTTATGGGACAACAGCTTCGTGTTCGTCTGAAACGCGCTCGGCGCGCGCGCCGCAAGAAGAGGGTCCAAGCCCGTCTGGCCGCCGCCAAGTCCGCGAAGTAGGCATTTTCAAGGCGTGGTAGCCAAGCGGTTAGGCAGAGGACTGCAAATCCTTTTAGAGCGGTTCGACTCCGCTCCACGCCTCCATCCTTCGACTGCAACAGGAGAAGGCTTGCGCCGGTGTCTGCCGCGTGCAAGCCTTGTTTTTTGGCGCCCTCCTCCCGGCAATCGCCATCTTCACCCCCCCCGATTCCCCATGAATCTTTCCTTTGCGGAACTGGCCCCCAGGGTGCGCATCGTGCTTGTGGAGACGCTTTACAGCGGCAACATCGGCTCGGTGTGCCGCTCCATGGCGAACATGGGGCTCTCCGACCTCGCGCTGGTTTCCCCGCAGGCGGTGGACGGATGGGAGGAAGCCGCCCGCCTGGCCTGCCACGCCACGGACATCCTGGAGACGCGCCGCGAATTCCCCACCCTGGCCGACGCCATCGCGGACTGCACGATGGTGGCAGGGGCCACGGCGCGGCTCGGGCTCTACCGGCAGCATGTGCGTCCTCCGCGCGAAATCGCCCCGGAGGTCTGGAAGACCGCCGCGGCGGGCGGCCGCGTGGCGATGGTCTTCGGCCGCGAGGACAAGGGGCTTCTCAACGACGAAATCGTCCAATGCACCCATCTGGTGCGGATTCCGGCCTCGGCGGACTACCTTTCGCTCAACCTCTCGCAGGCGGTGATGGTCTGCACCTACGAGCTTTTCATGGCGCGCGGGGACTACGAGCAGCCCCGGGAGAAATCCCTTCCCGCCACCGCCGCCCAGCGGGCGCAGATGATGGCGATGTGGCGCCGTCTGCTGCTGCTCACCGGCTTCATGGAAGAGGACAAGGCAGACCACATGATGCAGGGCTTCCAGCGCATCTTCACGCGGGGCGCGGTCACCGACGACGACCTCCGCATCCTCATGGGCGTCGCCCGCCAGGCCGAATGGGCGGCCCGCGCCGATCCTTCCATGCTTCCCGGCGCCGCCTCGCCCGGCCTTCCGGGCGGCCGCCGCACCTGACCTCCCACCCGCACCTCCCCCGCCATGGTCGTCTGGATCAACAACCCCTTCGACAACCTCCCCGAGGAAGGCGCCCGCCCCCAGCGCTACGCCATCCTCACGCGGGAACTCGCGCGCCGCGGACACGAGGTGACGTGGTGGACCAGCGACTTCAGCCACGTCCACAAGGCTCCACGCCCGGTTCCCGCGCGCCGCTGGAAACCGGGCGACGGCGCGGAGGTGCGCCTGATCCCCACCCTCCCCTACCCCCGCAACCTCTGCCTGGCCCGGATCCGCAGCCACCGCGCCTACGCCGAAAGCTGGAAACGCCTCGCGGAAGCCGCCGCGAACGCGGGGGAACTCGCCCGGCCGGATCTCGTGCTGACCAGCCTCCCCCCGCTCGGCACGGCGGAAATCGCCCGATCCTTCCGCGACCGCTGGGGATGCCGCGTCGTGGTGGACATCATGGACGCCTGGCCCGAAACCTTCTGCCAGGCGCTGCCCCTCCCCCGCCGCCTCGCGACCCTTGCCGGGCGCCTCCTTTTCGCCTCCGCATGGCGGCAGGCGCGGCGTGCCGTCCGCGAGGCCGACGCCGTTTCCGCCGTCGGCGAAAGCTACCTTTCCTGGGCGCGGCAGCTCGGGGCCACGGCTCCGGGCACCGTCTGCCACCATGGGATTGACCTGCCCGCTCCGGGCGAAGCCTCCGCGCCCGGCTCCGGGCTGCGCCTGGTCTACGTCGGGAACATGGGGCGCTCGTACGACCTTCGCACGCTGCTCGAAGCCGTCCGCGGGCTCGACGACGTCCGTCTCGACCTGGCCGGCACGGGCCCCGACGAACCCGCGCTCCGCGCACAGGCGGCGGAGGAGATCCGGACGGGGCGCGTTCGGTTCCACGGCCAGCTCCCCGCGCCGGAACTCGGCGCCCTGCTCGCGCAAGCGCACGTCGGGGTGATTCCGATGTTTGATCGCTCGCGGGTGGCGACGCCCTACAAGCTGGCCGACTATGCGGCGGCGGGCGTCGCGATTCTCGAGACGCTCCCGGGGGAGACCCGTTCGCTCGTCGAATCCTACGGCGCGGGCCTCTGGCATCCCGCAGGCGATGTGGCGGCGTGCCGCGAAGCCATCCGGCGCCTGGCAGACCATCCCGGACTGCTCGCGGCATGCCGCGCCGGGGCCCGGCGTCTCGCGGAGGAGCGCTTCGACGCGGCGGCAATCTACCCCGCCTTCTGCGAATGGCTGGAAAAGCGGCCGTGAACGGTCATCCCGCCCGGTCGCGAAGCGGACGGCATGCGCATCCGCGCGCGGCCGCGTCGCCGAAGGCCGGGCAGACCCTCTCGCTCGTCGTCGTCCCGCCCTTTTTGCGGGCTTCGACGGCTCATCCCCTCTGGCGGACGGCCTCGTAGAGGACCAGGGCGCCCGCGACCGCGGCGTTGAGCGAGGAGACCTTGCCCCCCATCGGGATGGAGATGATCCGATCGCAGGTTTCGCGCACGAGGCGACCGAGGCCGTCCCCCTCGCTGCCCACCACCAGCACGCACCGGCCTTTCAAGTCGGCCTTCGTGTAGGTCGTCGCATCCTCGCCCACGTCGAGACCGTTCACCCAGGCGCCGGCGTCTTTCAGGTCGCGCAGGGCGCGGGCGAGGTTGACCACCTTCGCCACGCGCATGTGCTCGGAGGCTCCGGCGGAGGCGCGGGTGGCGGCGGGGGTCACGCCGGCGGCGCGATCTTCGGGGAGGATCACGGCGGTCGCGCCGGCGGCGTCCGCCGACCGCAGCAGCGATCCCACGTTCTGCGGATCGGAGATGTGGTCGAGGGCGAGCACCAGCGCCTGGGCGTTCTCGCGGACGTCGTGCAACACCTGGTCGAAGCCCACGTACGGGAAACCGCCCACCCGCATCGCCACGCCTTGATGGTTACCCCCCTGGGCGAGCTCGTCCAGTTCCTCGCGGGAGACGAGACGGAAAGGGATGCCGCGCGACTCCACGATGTCCCGGATTTCGGCAAGGCCCGAGGCCCCGCCGGCGCCTTCCGCAAGGCAGATCTGGTGGACGTGGCGACGGTTGGCGCAGAGGGTCTCCAGCACGGGCCGGCGGCCGTAGATCCAGTCGCCGCGCTCCCCGGCGTCCGTCCGCGGCGCATCCTTCCCTCCGGGACGCCGCCACGCTTCCTTCTCCTTCCAGCGGCGCGCCGGAGGCCTGCCGCCCCGTTTCCCAAAGCTCGATGTCATGCCGCCAGTATAGCGAACCCCTCCCGGAAGCGGCAAGCCGCTCCGATCGTGTCCGGGTGGTTTGAGGAGGCCTTCGGATTTCAAAAATCGCTTGCATGGGCGAGGTCGGCATACTATCATTGACCGATCATCGAAAACTATCCCATGTAGCCCGGACAGGGGCGAATGGGGGATTTGAGGTGCTTTGGCAATGCTGAACGCAAGCAATCTGACAAAAAATTTCGGGCCGATCCAAGCGGTTCGGGGCATCTCCTTTTCCGTGGAGAAAGGGGAAGTGCTGGGATTCCTGGGGCCAAACGGCGCGGGCAAGTCCACGACCATGCGCATCATCACGGGCTTCCTCCCCCCGACGGAGGGCACCGCCTCGATCTGCGGGCATGACATCCTCGAAGAGCCGGTCGAGGCGAAAAGCCACCTCGGCTACCTGCCCGAGAATGCGCCGAGCTATCGGGCGATGACCGTTACCGGCTTCCTGGACTTCGTCGCCGACGTGCACGGCTTCCGGGGCAGCGAGAAGCGCGACCGCGTGGAGGACGCAATCCGCAAGTGCCACATCGAAAGCGTGCGCAACCGCGTGATCGACGAACTCTCGAAGGGCTACCGCCAGCGCACGTGCTTCGCCCAGGCGATTCTCCACGACCCGGAAGTGCTCGTCATGGACGAGCCCACCGACGGGCTGGATCCCAACCAGAAGCACGTGGTGCGCGAGATGATCCGGGCGATGGGCGAGGACAAGGCCATCATCCTTTCGACCCACATCCTCGAGGAAGTGGACGCCGTCTGCACCCGCGCCATCATCATCGCGGAGGGCCGGATCGTCGCGAACGGGACGCCCGCCGAACTTCGGGCCATGGACCCGCAGGGCCGCCTGGACGTGGTCTTCCGCACGCTGACCATGGGCGGCGCCGAGGAGGAATCCCGCCATGTGTAGCGCAAAACGTGTATCCGCCATCTTCCGCCGCGAGATGCGGGCGTACTTCACTTCGCCCGTCGCCTACGTGTTCCTCGTGGCCTTCCTGCTGCTGATCGGCTTCCTCACCTTCTCGGTGACGATGTTCTACGAGCGCCGCGACGCCAACCTGGCCTACTTCTTCATGTGGCATCCCTGGGTGTACCTGCTCCTCGTGCCGGCCGCGACCATGGGATTGTGGGCGGAGGAGCGCCGTTCCGGCACGATCGAGCTTCTGCTCACGCTGCCCATTACGTTGACCGAGACGCTGATCGGGAAGTTCCTCGCCGCCTGGGCCTTCATCGGCATCGCGCTGGCGCTCACCTTCCCCGTCGTCGCCACCACGGTGTGGCTCGGCTCGCCCGACATGGGCGCGATCGCCTGCGGCTACTTGGGCTCCTTCCTGATGGCGGGCGCCTGCGTGGCGATCGGAACGCTCGCCTCGGCCCTCACGCGAAGCCAGGTGGTGGGCTTCGTGCTGGCCCTGTCCGCATGCCTCGTGTTGATCCTCGCCGGCTTCGAGCCCGTGCTCCGCTACTTCGAAGGGTGGGCGCCCCGCGTGCTGGTGGACGCCGTGGCCGCATGCAGCCTGCTCACCCACTTCGAATCGCTGCAGCGCGGCGTCGTGGACTTGCGCGACGTGACCTACTTCGCAAGCGTGATGGTCTTCGCGCTGGCGGCGGCCCACTTGGCCGTAAACACCCGGAAGGCGGCCTAGCCGGGCCTCGCAGACAAGGAGATTCCCCATCATGCAATGCCGTTGCAAACAGTTCGCGAAGATCGGTTCGGGCCTTGTCGGCCTCGCCGTCCTGCTGGTGGCCCTCGGCGCCCTCAACGCCGTGGTCGGCAACCTGCGCCTTCGCCATGATTTCACCGAAGAGAAGCTCTACACGCTCTCCGACGGTTCCCGCGCCGTTCTGTCCAAACTGCCGTCGGACGTGGTGCTGAAGCTCTATTTCAGCCGTTCGATGGGCGAAGTCCCCACCATCCTCAAGACCTATGCCGACCACGTCGAAGACCTGTTGAAAGAGTACGAACTCGCCAGCAAGGGGCGCGTGACGGTCGAGACCTACGACCCGAAGCCCGACTCGGACGAAGAGGAGTGGGCGCTCAAATACGGCATCAGCCCGCAACCCGTGAACGCCTACGGCGAGGCGATGTACTTCGGCATCGTAGCCGCGGGCGAAACCGCCGAGGAGGTCATCCCCGCCCTCTCCCCGCGCGGCGAGGCTACCCTCGAATACGAGATCACCCGCATGATCTCCCGCGCCGTGAACGCGGAAAAGCCGGTGCTGGGCGTCCTGAGCCCGCTCCCGGTGCTGGGCGACACCCCGCCGGCGATGATGGGCATGCCGCCACGGCGGCGTGCGCCCGCCTGGGTAGCCTTCGGCGAACTCCAGCGCGACTACGACGTGCGCACCGTGCCCGTGGACGCGGCCGAAATCCCTGCGGACGTCACCACCCTCCTCCTCGTCCACCCGCGCGACCTCTCCGACGCCACGCTCTACGCCATCGACCAGTTCGCCCTGCGCGGCGGCCGCATCCTCGCCCTCGTCGACCCCTTCTCCATCGCCGAACTCGCGTCGAAGGCGGACGACCCGGCCGCGATGTACGGCGGCGCGGACGGTCCCTCCACCCTCGGGAAGCTCTTCGACGCCTGGGGCATCGGCTTCGACACCTCGAAGGTGGTCGCGGACCTGCGCGCCGTCACCACCATCGGCGGCGGCGGACACGCCGAAGAAAGCCCCGTCGTCCTCTCGCTCACCTCCCGCAACCTCTCCCGCGACGCCCTCCTGACCTCCCGCCTGGACCAGATGCTGCTGGTCTTCGCCGGCGAGATCGTGGACCGTACCCCGGACGGCGTGGAGTTCGAGCCCCTCATCGTCTCCTCCGACTCCGCCTGCCTGGTGGATGCCTTCGGAGCCCGCGCCGGAATGCAGGCCATCCGCGCGCAGCTCCGCCCGGACCAGCAGAAACACGTGCTCGCAGCCCGCGTGAACGGCGTCCTCCCCTCCGCCTTCCCCGACGGGCCCCCCGCGCCGGCGGACACCAACGCGCCGCCCGCCACGGCGGAGCACCTCGCGCAAGGAACCGCACCCGCCGCGCTGATCGTGGTGGGCGACGCCGACTTCCTTTCGGACGACGCCGCCGTGCAGCGCATCAACATCGGCTTCGGAATGCAGGCGGCCCAGCCTCGCAACGACAACCTGGCCTTCTTCCTCAACGCCGTGGAGCAGGTCTCCGGCAACCAGGACCTCATCGCCATCCGCTCGCGCGGCCGCTTCAACCGCCCCTTCGACCGGGTGGACGACCTCGAGGCCAAGGCCCGCGCCGTCTACCAGGAGCAGGAGGAGCAGCTCAGCCGGAAGCTGATGGAAACCCGCCGCCAGATCGTCGACCTCCAGCGCCAGAAGGAGGGCAACCAGGCGCTCATCCTCTCGAAGGAGCAGCAGGACGCCATCGACACCTTCCGTGCCACCGAAATCGAAACCCACCGCCAGCTGCGCGAAGTGCGCAAGAACCTGCGCAAGGACATCGACACCCTGGGCGTGAAGGTCAAATTCGTGAACATCGCCCTCATGCCGATCCTCGTCGTCCTCGTCGGCATCGGCGTCGCCATCGCGCGGCGGCAGCGCACCTGATCGCGCCGGGACTTCGCAGAACCGCAAGAACCACTTGGACATCCCATGAAATCAAAATCGCTGATCCTCCTGATTGCACTCGCCGCCGTGCTTCTGGCACTGGCGAAATTCACCTCCGGCAACCGCCGCGCGAAGACGCCCCCGGTGGCCGGCGAACCCGTCTTCCCCTCGCTCGACTTGAGCCAGGTGCGCGCGGTGGAGATCGCCGCGGAGGGGCAGGTGCTCCGCATCGAGCAGCAGGGAGACGCCTGGGCCGTCACCAACGTCTTCGGCTACCCCGCCGACCTCGCGCGCCTCCGCCCCGCGCTCATCGCGCTCGGCGACCTGAAGATCGGCCACCGCCAGCCCGGCGGGGCGATCGACCCCGCGAGCGCGACCTCCGTCGCGATCTTCGGCGAAAACGGCGCGCCGCTCGCCGGCCTCGTTCTCGGCGGCATGCGGGAATCCACGCAACAGCAGGCGACCCCCTACGGCATGATGGGGATGGGAGCCGACGGGCGCTACATCTCGCGCGCCGATTCCAGCGACGTCTTCCTCGTGAAGGAAACCCTCGGCGAATTCGTGCCCTCGGCGATGGCGTGGATCGACCCCTCGCTGCTCTCCGTGCCCGCGGCCGACCTCGCCCGGATCGAGATGGCCGCCCCCGACGGCGCCACCCTCGCCTTCGACCGCTCCTCCGGCACGCTGGAGATGGAGGGCCTTGCGGAAGGCGAGGAGTTCGACGCCTCGAAATCCTATGGCATCGAGTCCGCCTTCGCCTATCTGCGCCTCTCCGGCGTGGCCGACCCCGCGCTGGACGACGCCGCAACCGGCCTCGCCGACGACGACGCCCACCGCTTCGCCGCCACCACGAAGGACGGAACCACCTACACCGCCACCATCGGCGCCACGGTGCCAGGCGGAAGCGACCGCTACCTTCGCCTCGACATCGACCCCGGCACCAACGCGGTCCCCGCCGGACTTGCCGCAAAACGAAAGCTCTTCGAGACCTTTACCTTCCACGTCCCCGCCCACGCGGCCCAGAACATGGTGCGCTCCCGAACCGACCTGCTGAAGGCGCCACCCCCGCCCGCGGCGGAAGCCGAACCCCCCGCAACCCAGCCCACCGCCCAGGAAGAGGAATAAGCCGTTGAACATCCCGACCGCCACCCATGCCGTCGCCGAGCAGGCCGCCGTGCTCGAACGCCTCCGGAACGAAATCAACAAGGTGCTTGTCGGCCAGGAAAAACTGGTCGACCGCCTTCTCATCGCCCTCATGACCGGCGGGCACATCCTCCTCGAAGGCGTGCCCGGCCTCGCGAAGACCACCGCCGTGCGCGCCCTCGCCGGTTCCCTCGGCCTCCAGTTCCAGCGCATCTCCTTCACGCCCGACCTGCTCCCTGCGGACGTCATCGGCACCGAGATCTACAATCCCAAAGACGGCACCTTCACCCCGAAAAAGGGCCCCGTCTTCACGAACCTCCTGCTCGCGGACGAAATCAACCGCGCGCCGGCGAAGGTCCAAAGCGCCCTCCTGGAGGCCATGCAGGAACGCCAGGTGACCATCGCGGACACCACCTATCCCCTGCCCGACCCCTTCCTCGTGATGGCCACGCAGAACCCCATCGAGCAGAAGGGCACCTACCCGCTGCCCGAAGCGCAGATCGACCGCTTCATGCTGAAGTGCGTGGTGGACTATCCGTCGCGAGACGACGAGCGCCGCATCCTGAACCGCTTCACCCGCCCCGCCGTCGCGAAGATCGAAGCGGTGGTCTCCGCCGAGGAGATCGCCGCCCTGCGCGCCGCCTTCGACGAGGTCTACCTCGACGAGAAGGTGGGCGAATACATCCTCGACATCGTCTTCGCCACCCGCTACCCCTCGAAGGCCGGGCTCCCCGGCCTCGCCACCCAGATCGAGATGGGCGGCTCGCCGCGCGCCACGCTCTACCTCGCCCTCGCCGCGCGCGGCAACGCCCTCCTCAAAGGCCGCGCCTACACCACGCCGCAGGATGTGAAGGAGATCGCCCACGACGTCCTCCGCCACCGCATCCTGACCACGTACGAGGCCGAGGCCGAAAACGTCTCCCCCGACCAGATCATCGACACGATCCTCTCGACGATCCCGGTGCCATGACCCCCGCCAGACGCACCACCCGAGGCTCGGAAGCATCCGGAACATGGCGATCGATGTAAAAGAACTGATGGCGAAGGTCGGGAAGATCCAGCTCCTGACACGACGCCTCGTGGACGACGAACTCTCGGGCGAGTACCAGTCCAGCTTCAAGGGACAAGGCATCGAGTTCGACGAGGTGCGCGCCTACGTCCCCGGCGACGACGTGCGGTCGATCGACTGGAACGTCACCGCCCGCACCGGCTACCCGCACGTGAAACGCTATGCGGAGGAGCGCGAGCTCACCATGCTCTTCCTGGTGGACGTCTCCGGCTCCCAGGGCTTCGGTTCCCGCGACCGCCCGAAATCCGAACTCGCCGCGCTGCTCGCCTGCGTGCTGGCCATGGTCGCCGTCCGGAACGAGGACAACGTGGGCCTCATCGGCTTCTCCGACCGCATCGTGAAGACGGTCCCCGCCCGGAAGGGCCGCACGGCCGTGATGCGCCTCGTGCGCGACATGCTCGCCATGGAAGGGACGCGGCACGGAACCGACATCGCCGCCGCGCTCCGCTTCCTCAACAACGCGCAGAAGCGCCGGGCGCTCGTCTTCGTCATCTCCGACTTCCAGGCCCCCGACTTCGAACACGAACTCCGCACCACCCTCCACCGCCACGACGTGGTCGCCCTTGCGGTGGACGACCCCGCAGAATCCGCCCTCCCCGACGTCGGAATCGTCGAGATGGAAGATTCGGAAACCGGCGGGCTCTTCACCGTGGACACCTCGTCCCGCGCCGTCCGCGACGCCTTCGCCGCGAACGCCGCCGCCGCCCGCGACGCGCGGACCCGCCTCTTCCACCGCATCGGCGTGGATTCCGAGGCCTTCCTCACCACCGATTCCGACGACGCCGTCCTGGCCAAGATCCGCGGGCTCTTCGCGCGACGCGCCTACCACGAGGGGAGACGCTCGTAACCCCGGCGTCGCCCGCCCCGCCGGAATCCTCCGCATGGACGCCCGCCCTTCCAGCGAAAGCGCGCCGCCCGAAGGCGCCTCCCCGCCCCCCGCCGCGTGGGAAGAGGCCGAAAAGCGCCTGCGCCGCATCGAAGCCGCCTGGGAAAAGCCCGCGCGGCGCGTCCGGGCCATCCTCGAATGCCGCAACTGGATGGAAGAGCAAGGCGCGACGCCGCATCTCCCCGCCCTCGCGCGCCTGCTGTCCCCGGAGATGGACCGCAGGGCGCTGTGGTGCGCCCTCGCGCCCGTGGAACGCGCGGCGGCCCGACGGCGCGTGACGGACCTCGACCTGCTGGAAAACGACCTCCCGCCCGGAACCGGACCCGCGGCGCCCCCGCTTCCGCTCACGGTCGTCGCCGACGACCTCCGCTCCGCCTTCAACCTCGGCGGCATCCTCCGGACGGCGGAATGCTTCGGGTGCGAGGCGGTCTGGACGTGCGGATACACCGCCGAAGCCTCCACGCCGCAGGTCGCGGCCGCCGCGATGGGCGCAGAACGCCTGGTGGCCACTCGCGCCTTCGCCCGCCTCGACGACGCCATCGACGCCCTTCACGCGCGCGGGGCAAAGGTCTTCGCCCTCGAGACGGTGCGCGACGCCGTGGACCTCGACTCCTTCGCCTGGGAGTTCCCATGCGGGCTTCTCCTCGGCAACGAACGCTTCGGCATCCGGCCCGACGCCCTGGCCAAGGCCGACGCCATCGTCCGAATCCCGTTGCGGGGCCGCAAAAATTCTCTCAACGTGGCCTGCGCCTGCGCCATCGCGCTGGCGTCGGCCTCGCGCGCCTTCGCGACGCTCCCCCGGCCTTCCTGAAGCGCGACACCGCCCGACCCCGCAAACCCTCCGGCGCGGAGCGCGGCTTCCCGGTGTTTTCACTTCCTTGCCCCGGAAGGATTGGGTATGATGGGGGGCAAACGTCCCGCCAAAACGCATGCGTCCCGCGTCCGATCGGGCGAGCCTGCCGATCGCCCCGCGGCAACCGATGCCCGACGCGCCCGCCACGCCAACCTCCACCCTCCATCGCCATGTCCACCACCGACCTCAAAGCCGCCTACCGCACCATCCTGGCCGACCACTTCGCACCCCGGATGGAAATCTCGTTCATCGGCGACGCCGGACGCCAGACCCTCTGCTACGAAAAGGTCGAGTGGACCATCGACGGCGAATCCAAGGGCCTCCGCTACGGCGAAAACCCCGGCCAGGAAGCCGCCCTCTACAAGCTCGTGAACGGCAACCTCGCCCTCGGCGATGTCGAGATGCTCCAGCCCGGACGATACCTCGCCTCCGTCCCCGAACTCCTGCAAAGCGGCAAGCACCCCGGCAAGACGAACATCACCGACACCGACAACGCGCTGAACATCCTCCGCTACCTCATGGACAAGCCCTGCGCGGCGATCGTCAAGCACAACAACCCGTGCGGCGTCGCCATCGCCGACTCGCTCCCCGACGCCTACTTCCGCGCAAACAAGGCCGACCGCCTCGCCGCGTTCGGCGGCGCCATCGCCCTCAACCGCGAATGCGACCTCGAAACCGCGAAGCTCATCGGCGAGAACTACGCCGAGGTGGTCGCCGCCCCCGAGTTCGCGCCGGGCGTGATGGACCTCTTCGCCACGAAGAAGAACCTCCGCGTCTTCCGCATCCGCAACATGGCGCGCCTCGCCGACTTCGTCGCCAAGCACGTGGTGGACTTCAAGAGCCTCATCGACGGCGGCATCGTGGCGCAGACCTCCTTCTCCGCCAACGCCCGCAAGCCGTCCGACCTCCTGCCCGCCACCTGCACCCGCAAGATCACGGACAAGGCAACCGGGGCCGTCTCCTTCGAGGAGCACACGATCCAGCGCCTTCCCACCGAAGAGGAATACGAAGACCTGATCTTCGGATGGCTCGTCGAAGCCGGCGTCACCTCCAACTCCGTGCTCTACGTGAAAGACGGCGTGACCGTCGGCATCGGAACCGGCGAACAGGATCGCGTGGGCGTGGCCGAAATCGCCCGCGACAAGGCCTACACCAAGCACGCGGACTGGATCGCCTGGGAGAAGTTCCGCCTTCCGTACAACGACCTCCGCCTGAAGTTCGGCGAAGAAGACGGCGCACGCAAACAGGCCGGCATCATGGAGCAAACCCGCGCCGAGAAGGGCGGCCTCCCCGGCTGCGCGATGGTCTCCGACGCCTTCTTCCCCTTCCGCGACGGCGCCGAAGTCGGCATCCGCGAAGGCATCACGTCCATCGTCCAGCCCGGAGGCGCCATCCGCGACTGGGACGTGATCGACTGCTGCAACGAAGCCGGCGTCGCCATGGTCTTCACCGGACAGCGCTCCTTCAAACATTGATTCCGCCCCGCGCGGCCGCGAGAACCCGCGCCCGCCGCACCCCCGATCCCACCACCCCCTCCCCCTTCCCATGAACGAGCCCGTCCCCTCCGACACCAGCCGCCACTTCATCCGCCAGCTCATCGAGCAGGACATCGCCGCAGGGCTCCCGCCCGAGCAGGTGGTCACCCGCTTCCCGCCCGAACCGAACGGCTACCTCCACATCGGCCACGCCAAGGCCATCTGCGTGGACTTCGGCATGGCGCAGGAGTTCGGCGGAAGCTGCTACCTCCGCATGGACGACACCAATCCGTCCAAGGAAAGCGACGAATACGCCGAAAGCATCCAGCGCGACATCCAGTGGCTCGGCTTCCAGTGGACCGGACCCGTCCGCTACGGCTCGAACTACTTCGATACGATGCACGAAATCGCCGTCCGGCTGATCGAGCGGGGACAGGCCTATGTCTGCGACCTCTCGCAGGAGGAATGGAAGCAATACCGCGGCATCCCCACCGAGCCCGGCACGCCCAGCCCCTACCGCGACCGCTCGCCGGAGGAAAACCTCGACCTCTTCCGCCGCATGGCCCAAGGCGAATTCCCCGACGGTTCCCGCTGCCTGCGCGCGAAGATCGACATGGCCTCGCCGAACATCCACTTCCGCGACCCCGTGATCTACCGCATCCTCTCCGCGACACACTACCACCTCGGCGACACCTGGCGCATCTACCCGATGTACGACTTCGCCCACCCCATCGAAGACGCGGTCGAGGGCGTGACCCATTCCCTCTGCACCCTCGAATTCGAAGTGCATCGCCCGCTCTACGACTGGGTGATCGACCGCATGGACGAAATGGGGATGCTCGTCGAGCGCGACGGCATCCGGATCCGCCCGAAACAGCGCGAATTCGCCCGCCTGAACCTCGACTACACGGTGATGAGCAAGCGGAAGCTGCTCCTGCTCGTGGAAGACGGCCTCGTGGAGGGCTGGGACGACCCGCGCATGCCCACGATCTGCGGAATGCGCCGCCGCGGATACCCCGCCGCCGCCATCCGCGAATTCTGCGATCGCATCGGCGTGTCGAAATTCGAAAGCGCCACCGAATTCGCCCTCCTGGAGCACTGCGTGCGCGACGAATTGAACCGCACCGCACGCCGCCGCATGGCCGTGCTCGATCCCGTCCGCGTGGTGATCGACAACTACCCCGAAGACCGGGAACAGTTCTTCGACGCCCAGGAAAACCCCGAGGATCCCGCCGCCGGAAGCCGCAAGGTGCCCTTCTCGCGCGAACTCTACATCGAGGCCGCCGACTTCATGGAGAATCCGCCCGGGAAGTTCTTCCGCCTCGCACCGGGACAGGAGGTGCGCCTCCGCTACGCCTGCCTCGTGCGATGCACCTCCGTGGACAAAAACCCCGACGGCTCCATCGCCACCATCCACTGCACCTACGACCCGCAGTCGCTCGGGCGGAACCGCGCCCGACGGACGCAAGGTGAGGGGCACCATCCACTGGTGTCAGCACCAGGCATGCGGTCAAACTCCCCGTGCGCCTGTACGACCGCCTCTTCAGCGTGCCGGACCCCGATGGCGACGCCACCCGCGACTTCCGCGAGTTCCTGAACCCCGGACTCGTGCCAGGAAACGGCCTGCTTCGCCGAACCCGCCCTGGCCGAGACGCCCGCCGGCGAGGTGGTGCAGTTCGAACGCCTCGGCTACTTCTGCGCCGACAGCGTCGAGTCCAAACCCGGTGCGCCCGTCTTCAACCGGACCTCCACCCTCAGGGACTCCTGGAGCAAAGTCGCCGCGACCTATTGATTTGCGCGCCGGTCACCCGTGCAAGGGCATTTTCATAAACGGCTTTGGTTCCCCTCCGAAGCAATTGCGCCTCATCGCCACCCCTGGCTGCGACATCCGACATCGCATATGCGTCCAGTAAAGCTGTGGCAACTGCTTTACCCTAACCCGAAGTTCCAGCGGCTCTTTCATGCCCGAAACGGCCATATTTTCTTGATTTAGCGGCATTCCGGCACCCCTAAGGCAGCAAAATCCGTTCCATTTGCGCCCATGTAATTGTTAATAACTTTTTTTGACGAAATACCATTTTTACGCTTGCATGAGACTGAAAGGTCTGCTAAATTGAGCCCATGTACATTGACATCGTGCCGAACCGCAAATCCCCGCCCGCAATCCTGCTGCGCGAGAGCTGCCGCGAGGGCGGGCGCACCGTCAAGCGCACGCTTGCCAACCTGTCGATGCTGCCGCCCGAGGCGGTGGCGGCGCTGCGCGCGGCGCTCAAGGGCGAGCATCTTGTGGAGGCCGAAAGCCTTTTCGAGGTCGAGTCATCCCTGCCATGCGGCCACGTCAGAGCCGTCCGCACGGCAATGAGCCGGCTCGGCATGCGGGATCTGGTGTCGTCCAAGCCCTGCCCGGAGCGCGACATCGTGCTGGCGATGATAGCCCAGCGCATAATAGAGCCGGGCTCGAAGCTGGAGACGGTCTCCCTGTTCGGGGACTCCACGCTCGCGCAGGAGTTCGGCGTGCAGGACGTGGACGAGAACGACCTTTATGCGGCGATGGACTGGCTCGCGGCCCGCCAGCCCTTCATCGAGCGCAAGCTGGCCGGGCGGCACCTTGAAGAGGGGGCGACAGTCCTGTACGACGTGTCCAGCAGCTCATACTACGGCAAGCAATGCCCCCTGGCAAAGCGCGGCTACAACCGCGACGGCCTCAAGCTACCCGGCATCGTCTACGGGCTTATGACCGATACCGACGGCAGGCCGGTCGCGGTGCGGGTGTATCCCGGCGACACCGCCGACCCGGTGACGGTGCCGGACCAGATCGACCGGCTGCGCGGCGGCTTCGGCATAGCGCGGTTCGTCTTCGTGGGTGACCGCGGCATGCTGACGAACACGCAGATCGACCGTCTGCGGCAGCAGGAGGGCTGCGGCTGGATATCCTGCCTGCGAAGC
>JBMNHG010000003.1:0-848977 GCA_050950285.1 Kiritimatiellia bacterium
GTAATCATGAGTGATTCTGACTATGATTTTGTCTATCGTACAGTAGTGCAACCGCGTATTGAATTGCCAGCGGAATCATCTTTTGTGATTCATGATTCGGGCATGCTTTTAGAAGGATGATTGATATGAACGCTGACCCTCTTTTAAAGATTGTTTGGCAGATTGCAGAAATTGAGGCTCGTGCTTTGGGTTCTCGCACTATTGAACCTTCGCATTTTCTTCTCGGCGCATTGAAGGTGGTTGATTTGGACTTCCCCAATCAGCTCGAAGAGTTGAACCTTGCTACTGATGAGTGGAAGTCGATGTGTAAGGACGCACTGAAAGTTCGACATTATCTTGATGTGATACCTGATAAGATAGGACAGGTTCGTCGTCGTTTGCGCCATCGCTTGAGGAGAACGGCGAATTCACCATTGAGCGCTAAAACAAAGATTCATCGGTCACGAAAGTCATGCGCCGCTTTCTTCGATGCGCATTGTCAGCTTCAGAATGATACCATTACATTGCTTCAGCTCATGCGTTCGATGTTTGAGTTGGACTTTTTGGATGTGGTAGATATGCGATGGAGGGGATTGACGCAATCCCAAGTTCAATAGGGAGCTTCTCATGAAAACACAGTCGTTCGACGGATTCCATGTCGGCCAGCAACTTTCAGTGCCGGAGATTGATCAAAATTCGCAGTATCTTGTGGAGGCGATAATCCCTGGTGGGATGGGCGTTTGCATTAAGCTCGTGAATCTTGACACACGCAAGCCAATTGCGCTCAAAGGGATTCAGAAAGAGCTTCTTTCAGATCGTGATGCAGTTGAGCGATTTAAGAAAGAGCTGAATATTTGGTATGTGTGCGCATCGCTTGATGGAGTCGTTGATACGCACGGGATTGTGATGATTAACAACATACCGTATATGGCGTCTGAATGGTGCGCGGGTGGTGACTTGTCATCGCATTTAGGGGATATGACCGCTGCGGAAAAGATTTCTACGTTTCTGTCAATTGCTGATGCACTTAAAGCGGTACATGACAAGTATGGCGTTATTCATCGTGACTTGAAGCCGCAGAATGTTCTTGTTGACGAACAACAGCGTCCTTTGATCTCTGATTGGGGTTTGGCAAAGATATACGCAGATCATTCTGATCGTACAGCCAATGCAGGTATAGCCGGGCTTGGAGGGACGACGGCTGCTGGCATGGGAACGCTGTTATACATGTCTCCTGAACAATTGCGTCGAGATCCAAGCATTGATTTTCGCTCTGACATATATGCATTAGGCTGCATTCTGCACGAGTTGGAGACGGGTGAACCGCCTTATCTCGGTAGAACGCCGAGGGAGGTGGCTAATCGCCATTTTAGTGAACCACCGCCAAAGTTGGGAAGTTTCTTTCGCAGGACAAATCTTGGTCTTGAGAAGGTGATAACGCGGTGCTTGCAGAAATCCCCGGCAGATAGATATCAGTCTTACGAGGAGCTCTTGAGGGCTGTTAGTGAATGTGCCAAAAAACGCGGAGTTGAGGAATATCCTCGCACGCGAGTTCGTTACGAGCGAGTGTTGCCGGGTTCGGGGTATGACCAGATTATCCAAAAAGAAATATCCGCATTGGATAAAAGGCGGACAGGAGTTCTTTCCGAACAGAAATATATGGCCGTTCGTGAAGAGGCCGACATGCTTGTTGGAACAGGGCGATATACAGAGGCGATAAAGTTGTTGCGCCCTCTTATCAATGTTGAGAATGTTAGAGATCACGGACTTGTTTGGCATGTGGGAGCATCGGCCATGGAATCTTATGCCCATGCTTTAATGTTGAATGGGGAAATAGACGAGGCAGACCGGTGTTATCAAACCCTCGCCCACTTTTCGGATAAGCCTGCGGCATTCTATGTAAATCGTGCCTGCCTTTATCTGCAAAAGGGTGACTATAAAAGCATGCAGTCTGTTTGCGAGGAAGGCTTAAAGTTTTTTCCCAAAGATAAAGACATACTTGGTAACGCAGTAACGGCCTATAGGTTGCAAGCTGATTACGAAGTTGCGTTTTCTATGTTAAAAAGGAGTATGGCATTGGGGGCAGATGTTTATGATTATGAGTGTTTGTACAATATGCTCAAGGTTCAGAGTGAAGAGTTGCGGTACACGAATCTCAATCGTTTTGCAGAAAATATGAAGAATCGCTATTTGGCGATTTCAAAGGGGTTAGCACTTAATCGAACTTTCCCAAGTCTATGCATTGCTGAAGTGGAGTTTAGATGTGCGGTGTATGAAAACGATGGCATCGGTGCGTGTGAGCAATTTTTGTCCAATAAGAATGTAAAAGGACAGGTGCGTGAGAAGATTGTTTGTGACTTGGTTGATGCATATGTTGAATACGCACGTTTTGGAACGCCAGAGAAGGTTAGTAAGGCCATTAATGCATTAGTGCCATATTCCAACGATGAGAGTGTTTCTGTGGAAACTCGGGCACATGTACGAGATGCATATTTTTGGTTGTTATTGCAATTTGTGCCAGACATTCGAAATGACTTAAAAGGGAAAGGCAGTCAGACGGTTGAGTGGTTGACATTGAAACAGAATGGACGATATCGAAGACCGCTTGCGGCTGTAGAGGTGCTTCATCGTTTGGGCAGAAAGTCGGAGGCTTTTGATATCCTCAATCAGTTCAAGGATGTACGAAATTGGTATGCCCATTGTTTATGGACTAGGACACTTATCGCGGATGGGGAATATGACAAAGCAGTTGCTGTAGCATCGCATGGCACAGAGTTGATGCCAGAACATCGTGAGGTGTGGAGTATTCTTCATCATGCATGTCTTAAGGTGAACAACGTGAAAGAGGCAAATCGTGCTTTGGCGATGGCAAAGGATACGTGGTCACGGGAGCAGGCGGTTATTACTTCGTTGCGAAAATTATACTCACGTTAGACGGCTGGTCGTTTTGCAGCGTTGTTGTATTTTAGAAACCTGGATTATCCCCGGTTTTTGACCCCTAAAATCGACCGCACCCAATAGAATCAGGGGTGCGGTCGTGTTTTTGTGTTGAAATAAGTGAAATTGGAGATTCCCCAATTTTTGCGGTAATTAGCATTAAACCCAAACCGATTACTCCGAATGAAGTTTCCTTATGTTGATCAGCAAGCGGTCGCCCGCTTTGCAGCCATGACCGCAGATGAAGTCCGCGCCTACGAAACGGATGTGCTAAGACGCGTTGCTGATTTAGCATTGATCCCACCCCGGTTGATTCATTCCCCCGGCCCCGAATACGATGACAAAAAACTGGATTACGCCATGAATCAAAGTATCGAGCGAACCGCCAAAGGCCGACTTTGGGCGGCCTGGGTTTCGGGGGGGGACAGTCCCGATGGGTTTCTGGTTTTGAACGTCAGTGATGATAATGGAGAATCATGGTCCAAACCACAGCTCATTGTGAGAGGACACTCTGATCGTTTGCCCATCAAACGAACGGTGATGGGAGGGTGTCTTTGGATAGACCCGCTTGGGACGCTACGGCTCTATTTCTTGCAGGCTATGAACCAACAAGACGGTCGACGTGGGCTATGGTGTACCGTATGTGATAATCCCGATACCGAACAGCCAGTCTGGAGCGTTCCTCAACGCATCTGGCACGGATCCATGCTCAATAAACCTCTCGTGCTCTCTTCCGGTGAATGGCTCCTCCCCACCCAGTTCGGGGAACCCGACACGGCGCTGTTTGGGTTTGAAGGAGTATTTCCGGAATTAGCTCCTTATTACGGAGCCAACGTGCTCGTTTCAGTCGATCAGGGCAAATCCGTGTCCTGGAGGGCAACGGTGAAGCTGCCTGAAGGCATCCGCCCGTCCTGGTATGAACATATGATGGTGGAGAGGAAAGACGGCTCGATCTGGATGCTGATCCGTGCCGATGGAAATAAAATCATGGAGAGCCTTTCTCGGGACAAGGGATGTACATGGTCATTGCCCGAAGAGGCCAAGGGCATCCGGCATGTGTACAGCCGGTTCTTCTTACGCAGACTGCTGTCCGGACGTTTATTAATGGTAAAACACGGTGAGACCATGGAGGACCTCACGACAACGCGGTGCAAGCTCAAAGCCTTTCTTTCGGAGGATGATGGACACACCTGGCAGGGAGGACTGATGCTCGATGAAAGAGACGAACTGGCGTATCCGGACGGGGTGCAGGCGGCTGACGGAACCATCTACATTACCTATGACCGCAATCGGGGCCCCGATGCCAAAATCCTACTCGCTCGTTTCACTGAGAAGGATATTATGGTCGGCAAGATCACCGACCCGAATTCCAAATTGCGATTGGCCCCATGTGATTTGGGAAGCCCAGAGTAAACTGGCACCGGACTGGAGACGGCACAATAAAGCGGGGCTCATGGGTCAACCCGCCCGCGCGGGCAGGCCGACCGCGGGTTACCTGTCGCGTTATGTCAAGCGGCAATGATAAAAAGCAGGACCGCCGGTGAGATCTTCGAAAGTGATTCCGGTTTCCGTGCCCCGGACCGGGAAGGCTTTGAGCAGCCGGTATTCTTGAGAATCCCGACCTGCTTAACTCGTCCGGGAGCATGCAATTCGATCCTGGATGCCGGTCTCCTAGCCCTAAAATAAGGGCTCTACCAAAAAACTGAGGGTAAAAACGGACCAGTTTGATGGGGGTTGTGCACCCCCAAACCCCGCACCGCTCGCCGCGGCAGGCGTTCGGGGGGAACTTGGGTGAGGCTTGCGTGTGGGTAAAAAACGAGGCTGGCGGAACCTGGAAGGGCTCCTGTAAACCAGCCTGTGTTATGTATCAGATAACGATTAAAAGCGTATTGAAACGGCTGCATCCAATCAAGGGATTTGTGTATCACTCGGTGAGTTGGGATCCGTTTGCGGATGAGGTGCCCCTTCTTGGTGCTTGTCTCGTCGATCATGATCCGACGAACTTCGCTCCAATCCTTGGCTGCGTGAGCTTCCGTCACATAATGGTCAAGTAGCATCTGGGCCATTCGGGGCAACGAATGGACCCGCACGGAACAACAACTCAAAGCCCGCCAACAATTTATTGCCAATTGCCCCAAGCTGGGACGCGCTCTTGGTCTGCGGGACTGCCTTCAGGACGTGCTCTCTATGAGCGAGGAAGAAAGTCTCAAAGGGTGGTGCAGCTGGGCTGATCGATCCCGACTGGAACCTTTTCGCAAGCTCTCCCGAACCCTCAAAACTCACTGGGACGGCATCCTCGCCTTCATGGAAACCCGACTCACTAATGCCGCTATGGAAGCCGTCAACGGAATCCTTCAGTTGGCTAAGCGAATGGCTCGTGGTTTTCGTAACTTTCATTACTTTCGTCTCGCAGCCTACCTCAAAACTGGTGGCCTTCAGCTCAATATTGCCAATGGTTGAACCCACTCAAAACGTCGAAGCGGCCGCATTTTCGGTCGACCGATCCGGCGATATTTTGCCACGACGACCGCGGCAACTAAAAAAGCCCGGGAGCTGGCCGACGAATTCCGAGCGCATGGGAGCCAGGCGACGGACCTTTCCGACACGCAGCGGGCGGATGCGGTAAAGGCGTTCAAAATGCTCGGGGGAAACGCGGGATCTCTCCTGGTGGCCTTCAGCTCAATCAGCAATTCTCAATATGGGATGGTTCATCGGGATCGGGATCGGGATCGGAATCGGGATCGAAATCGCCAGGATCGATGATGAAGTCGACTCCGATTCCGATAGCGATAGCGATTTCGATGCCCTGCACGAGGTCGCGGTGGACAAATTGAGAATTGCTGACAATCCTTAGTTGTCGAATGTCGAGACGTGACCCTGAAGCCACGAAACTTTCTTCAGGGGTATGCCGTTAGATGACACACCCTCTTTTATACACTGGTCGGCATGGTGGATCAAGTCTATCGTCCGCGCCGACCCAAGGCATCGCCCCTGTGGCAATGCCTCCAAGAGCATTTCGACCGGTTTCTGGACGCCTACGAGGAACGGTACCAGCCGCGCTACGGCTTCCTGCGCCCCATCATCCCGGAGGTGGTCAATAAGTTCCTCGACTGCGGCGACCTTGAACGCGGGTTCGCCCGCGTGCGCTGCGACGACTGCAAGCACGAGTACCTACTGGCGTTCTCCTGCAAGGGGCGCTGGTTCTGCCCGTCATGCCACCAGAAGAAAGTCCAACTCTTCGGCGCGCTGCTGTCCGAGACGATCCTGTTCCCGGTCCCGCACCGGCATTTCACCTTCGGAATCCCCAAGATGCTGCGCCCGTACTTCCGCTTCGACCGCGACCTGCTCAAGGACCTGTGCCGCCTGGCGCACGAGTGCCTGCTCGAATACCTGCGCGCCACCCTCGACCTGCCCGAGGGGCTGCCCGGCATCGTCATGGCGATCCACACCTTCGGCGAGTACCTGGACTTCCATCCCCACCTCCACGCCTTGGTCGCCGACGGCCTCTTCGCCCGCTCGGGGTTGTTCTACTGCCTGCCCAATGTGAGCATCGAGCCGCTGGAGGAGATGTTCCGGGCGCGGGTCATCACGTTTCTGGTGGACAAGGGCCTGTTGCCGGTGGAACGGGCCAACATGCTGCGCGGCTGGGTGCATTCCGGGTTCAACGTGCATCGGAGCCGGCGGGTACTGCCCGACGAGCGCGGGGACATCGAGCGGCTGGCCCAGTACATCATCCGCAACCCCTTCGCCGTCGAAAAGATGCAGGTCACGGAGCCCAACCGCGCCAATCCGGACGGAGCGGTTATCTACCGTTCCGGCCTCAATCCGAAGATTCAGCGCAACTTCGAGGTCTTCAGTCCGTGCGACTTCATAGCGGCCATCACCCAGCACATCCCGGATAAGAGCTTCCAGCTCGTCCGGTATTACGGCTGGTACAGCAACAAGATGCGCGGCCAGCGCGACAAACACGCCGCCGAAGAGGCCGCAGCCGCGGGCCGGGCCGTGCAGATCATCGATGTCTCCGAACACAAACCTCGCCATATCCCCTCGGCCAAGTGGCGGGAACTCATCAAGAAGGTCTGGGAAGCCGATCCGCTCTTGTGCCCGAAATGCCGGAAAGAGATGCGCATCGTTTCTCTCATCAACGAGCGCGACGTGATCGAGCGCATCCTGCGCCACATGGGCCTCTGGGAGCAGGGCGTGCGGGTCTTGCCGGCAAGGGCACCGCCTGAGGTTGCCGAATGGGTCATCGAGCCTTGCTACGATGACCCATTCCCGGACTATGACACCGAGCCGGTCATGATGTACGCGAATGGCTGAGCCCTCGCGACAGGTGCGGTGCGCCTCCAGACGGTGCCGAACTCGCCTTGTCGGGCCGTTTTACGGTCACTCGGACTTTTTGCCCGTGGTTTGACTGGCGTTCGAATCGCGTTTGACGTCGGACTTGACATCACCAGCCCGATCCTGCTACATTTCCACCATGAAAGCGCTCATTCAGACCGGTTCTAGCCTGTCTGCGTGCGGACACGCACAGGCAGGCGGGCGGGTGTCCGTGCCCCTGAAAAGCGATTTCTTATCAATAAAATTTGCTCTTTTTGTGTTATAATATGCTTACAGATAAATAGTAATTTGTAAAGGAGGTATTTATGGGAATAGAACATTCGCAAAATTATTTACATAGTAAACAACTTGTAGCGACTTTGTTATCAAAGAGTAATATTTGTAACGACGATATTATAATTGAGATAGGTCCTGGAAAAGGAATTATTACCATTGAACTTGCAAAAAAAAGCAAGCAAGTTATAGCAATAGAGTTTGATGCGAAATTAGCGAAAACTTTATCTGAAAAGTATAAAGAATCTAAAAAAGTTCAAATAATAGAGATGGATTTTTTAAAATATAAAATATCAGTAAAAGAACCATATAAAGTATGTGCAAATATTCCATTTAACATAACTGCTGATATTGTGAAAAAGGTATTTGAAGCCGATAATCCTCCTGAAGATATATATTTCATAATGCAGTATGAGGCTTTTCTCAGGTATTCTGGACAGCCCTTTTATAACGAAAGTTTGAGGTCTCTTTTATACAAACCTTGGTTTTCCGCTGAATTGATTTATGAGTTTAAACCATCAGATTTTTATCCTGTGCCAAATGCACGAATATGTTTTGCTCACTTTCAAAGAAAAACATCTGCTGATGTTGAGGATGCGATAGACTATAGAAATTTTCTGTCATATATATTTTTAGCATCTGGAAATACTTTCAAAGATAAAACAAAAAAATTGTTTACTTATGAGCAACAAAAACGCATTTGCAAGTTTTTAAAAATTAAATTAGAGTCAACGCTTACTGAAATCTCATACGATGGATGGCTGTACCTATATGATGTTTTTCTTAAATTTGTTTCCAACGAAAAAAAAGCTATTATATTAAATGCTGAACAAGACATGAAAAACAATCAAAACAAGATTCAAAAAAAACATCGAAATCGTAATCATGGTTATTGGAAATTTGAAGCTAAGCGCCAAAAAAAATTAAAATTTGAAAATGGAAAATAAGAATTTTATCAGTAGCTATATTTCAAATTTCTATATTATTAGCAATAGTGTAAACAAAAAAGTTGACAGAAAAAAGTAATAAGTAAATCATAAATGTTGTATTATGTTAATCTGTTGCCATTAACTTTTAAAAAATGCGAGCAGATCATGAAAGAGATTGGGATTATGGATAAGTGTTTTAAGACAGGCGGGTTTTGCTACAGCTCTGATGGGCGCGGTTTGTGGAGATATGCGCTGCTTGCTGTCGCCTTGCTGGTGTTGTCGCTCGGTTTCTGGGGCTGCGCTTCCAGACAGAAAGTAGCGCGAAGTGAGATGCCAAATATTATTTTGGTGCTGTGCGACAATCTGGGTTACGGCGATTTGAAGGTTTACAACCCCAAAGCCAAGCAGAGCACGCCGCGTATATCTCAACTGGCATCGGAAGGTATGGTCTTTCATCATGCCTATGCCGCAGCCGCAGCGATGAAGCCCGCGAGCTGCGCCCACACATCGGGGTCGATCCGCACCCGGTCCTCGGGCAGGACGCCGACGTGCTCGCTGAGCCAGTCGGGCTCGATGGTGATTTCGCCCTCCAGCGACTCGGCGATCTTGTCCAGTACCGAGCGCATGTCCAGGTGCAGGGGCGTGCCCTCGTAGTGGGCCAGCAGCTTGCGGGCGAGACCGAAGCTGAAGGCCTCCTTGCGGCTGATTCTCACCGGCGACAGCGTGTAGGTCTCGTCGGTCAGCCGGAACCCGTGCCGGGCGTCGTCGTAGGCCAGCGGGGCGCGTTCCTCATCTCGCAGGAAGTCCAGGTCCCGCGCCACCGTGCGGCGCGAGATCTCGAACTCGTTCATGAAGTCGCTGCTGTTGGGCAGAGAGCCGGAATCGGCGCCCTCGCGCACCATCTGGACCATGCGCCGGATGCGGTAGTATTGCGGTCTGGAACCCGTCTTCATTTTTCTCAAACTTTCTTCAGGGGTATGCCGTTAGATGACACACCCTCTTTTATACACTGGTCGGCATGGTGGATCAAGTCTATCGTCCGCGCCGACCCAAGGCATCGCCCCTGTGGCAATGCCTCCAAGAGCATTTCGACCGGTTTCTGGACGCCTACGAGGAGCGGTACCAATCGCGGTTCGGCTTCCTGCGCCCCATCATCCCGGAGGTGGTCAATAAGTTCCTCGACTGCGGCGACCTTGAACGCGGGTTCGCCCGCGTGCGCTGCGACGACTGCAAGCACGAGTACCTACTGGCGTTCTCCTGCAAGGGGCGCTGGTTCTGCCCGTCATGCCACCAGAAGAAAGTCCAACTTTTCGGCGCGCTGCTGTCCGAGACGATCCTGTTCCCGGTCCCGCACCGGCATTTCACCTTCGGAATCCCCAAGATGCTGCGCCCGTACTTCCGCTTCGACCGCGACCTGCTCAAGGACCTGTGCCGCCTGGCGCACGAGTGCCTGCTCGAATACCTGCGCGACACCCTCGACCTGCCCGAGGGGCTGCCCGGCATCGTCATGGCGATCCACACCTTCGGCGAGTACCTCGATTTTCACCCCCATCTGCACGCCCTGGTTGCCGACGGTCTCTTCGTGCGCTCAGGATTGTTTTACGTCTTGCCCGATGTCAGTCTCAAACCGCTGGAAGAGTTGTTCCGTGCGAGAATCATCACATTTCTGGTCGAGAAGGGTCTGTTGCCAGCCGCCCGCGCCAAGATGTTGCGCAGTTGGGTGCATTCCGGGTTCAATGTCCATCGCAGTCGCCGCGTGTTGCCCGACGAGCGCGAGGACCTTGAGCGCCTGGCCCAGTACATCATCAGGAACCCCTTTGCTGTCGAGAAGATGCAGGTTGCGGAGCCCAACCGCGCCAACCCGGACGGATCGGTTATCTACCGTTCCGGTCTCAACCCCAAGATTCAGCGCAACTTCGAGGTCTTCAGTCCGTGCGACTTCATAGCGGCCATCACCCAGCACATCCCGGACAAGAGTTTCCAGCTCGTTCGCTACTACGGCTGGTATTCAAATAAGATGCGCGGCCAGCGCGACAAACACGCCGCCGAAGAGGCCGCAGCCGCGGGCCGGGCCGTGCAGATCATCGATGTCTCCGAACACAAACCTCGCCGTATCCCCTCGGCCAAGTGGCGGGAACTCATCAAGAAGGTCTGGGAAGCCGATCCGCTCTTGTGCCCGAAATGCCGGAAAGAGATGCGCATCGTTTCTCTCATCAACGAGCGCGACGTGATCGAGCGCATCCTGCGCCACATGGGCCTCTGGGAGCAGGGCGTGCGGGTCTTGCCGGCAAGGGCACCGCCTGAGGTTGCCGAATGGGTCATCGAGCCTTGCTACGATGACCCATTCCCGGACTACGATACCGAACCGGTCATGATGTACGCGAACGGCTGATCCATCGCGACGGGTGCGGTGCGCCTCCAGACGGTGCCGAACTCGCCTTGTCGGGCCGTTTTACGGTCACTCGGACTTTTTGCCCGTGGTTTGACTGGCGTTCGAATCGCGTTTGACGTCGGACTTGACATCACCAGCCCGATCCTGCTACATTTCCACCATGAAAGCGCTCATTCAGACCGGTTCTAGCCTGTCTGCGTGCGGACACGCACAGGCAGGCGGGCGGGTGCCCGTGCCCCTGAAAAGCGATTTCTTATCAATCGATCAAATCTATGGGATGCGAGTGAGAAAAAATAATTTACAGGCTGCAAATGATGTGGAGTTCAATATTCGGTCACAAGAGCAACAACAGCTCCTTGAAATTCTGTTGCTTGACAGAACAAAGTCATCGATAAACGACCCCCAAAACATCATTTGGGCTAATGACAACTACAAAGAATATGATGCTGTTTCCTACGCAGCAAAGGCTCAAATAAGACCCGATCTGATTACCGGCAAGCAAAGTTCGTTGATTATGCCGCGGGCCCTGAAAGCGGCTGCTCTGCAGAAAAAGCGCACCAAAACAAAAGCCGAGGTTTTCACCCCGACCTGGATAGTCAAAAAACAAATTGATGCGGTGGAAAGTGATTACAAAGCCGATGACCTGCAAACATACGTCAGCCGGAAATGGCTCGAAATTACCTGCGGCGAAGCCCCGTATATGGCGACCCGCTACGATATGGAAACAGGTGAACTTGTCCCGCTTGCCGAGCGTTGCGGTTTTGTTGACCGGAAACTTGCCCGTATCAATGCCGAAGTCAAAGACAAAGCCGAGTGGCAGTGCTTGGTTGAACTGGCTTACCAATCAAGCTACGGTTTTGAATGGAACGGCGATTCGCTCCTGCTCGCCCGGGAGAACCTTCTTTACACATATCGTGACTATTACATCAAAAAGTGGAGAAAGCAGCCGATGCCGATCCTGTTAAATGTAATCGCCAAAATCATCAGCTACAATGTTTTTCAGATGGACGGCTTGACATATACGATCCCGCTTTCCCAAACAAAAGTAAAAAAGAAAATCGTCCAAACATTTTTTCCCTTAAACGGCACGAGTGAACCGGAAACCGATGAGTGGGAAATAACACAGGGGATGGGTGTCAAGATCATGAACTGGAATGCACTTGAAATGGAGCTATTTGAGACCATTGCCAAACCCAACGCCAACTTTGCGGTTCGCGAGAACGCTCTTGCTCCAGCCCAGTGTTCCGATCCCTTGTCAGAATTTGGTGGCGAACGTCCACGTTAGCCGCAGTCGGTCAAAACAAAAGGATACTTCATGAGCAACAATACGGTCATCAAAACCACCCGAACTGTCTATCCGCAAATCTACGCTTACGTTCTCCCTGAATATGCCCCTAAAGAAGGATGGATAAAAATCGGCTATACCGAACGTCGCAATGTCGATGACCGTATCCGCGAGCAGACGCGCACCGCCGGAATCCGTTATGACAAGCTCTGGTCGGAACCCGCCAAGTTTCATAACTCTGACGAGTGGTTTTTCGACAAGCAGTTGCACTCTTACTTGCATAAATTCAAGCAAGTGAAGCGACTCCCAAACACCGAATGGTTTTACTATGACGGAAAACCTGCGCAGGCGCGCGCTGACTTCGACGATTTTCGGTGCAGGGATGTAAGGCAGGTGGGCAAGGAACTCGATTACAAGCTGCGTGCCGAGCAGGAAAAAGCTGTCCAGATGACCATGGAGTACGCCACATCGCACAAGGGTGGCGAGTTCCTCTGGAACGCCAAGCCCCGTTTCGGCAAAACCCTCACCGCCTATGACCTGGCCCGCCGCCTAGAGGCGACAAATGTCCTGATCGTCACAAACCGCCCGGCAATCGCCAACTCGTGGTTTGATGACTTTGAAACCTTTATCGCGTGGCAGACTGATTACCGCTTTGTCTCCACAACCGACTCCCTGAAGGAGCGCCCTGTTCTCACGCGTGAAGATTTTCTTGGAGTTCTCGGCACACCGGGCGGGAAAGACGCCAAGTGCATTACCTTTATCTCGCTGCAAGATTTGAAAGGTGCGATCTGTTTCGGCGGGTTCATCAACAAACTCCAATGGGTTAAAGAATTGAACTGGGATCTGCTCGTTATCGACGAAGCGCACGAAGGCGTGGACACCTTCAAGACAGATGTGGCTTTCAAAAACATTACCCGAAAATTCACCCTGCACTTGTCGGGTACGCCCTTTAAGGCGGTGGCCAGCGGCAAATTTTCGGAAAAGCAAATTTTCAACTGGACCTACGCCGACGAGCAAGACGCCAAAGCCGCCTGGCCGGAAGATAGCGAAGAGAACAACCCCTATGAAGGACTGCCGCGGCTGAATCTTTTTTCGTACCAGATGAGCCGGATGATCACCGACGAGGTCAACAAAGGCGCTGAAATCGACGGCAAAGACATCGATTTCGCCTTTGATTTGAATGAGTTTTTCGCCACAGGCGATAACGGCAAGTTTATTCACGAGGCCGAGGTCAGTAAATGGCTAGATACTCTGACGCGCAATGAGAAATACCCCTTTTCAACCGATCAACTCAGATCTGAATTGAAGCATACGTTCTGGTTACTGAACCGTGTGGCGAGTGCGAAGGCTCTGGAAAAACTGCTAAGAGAACATCGCGTCTTTCAACACTACGAGGTTGTTCTGGCTGCCGGCGACGGCCGAAGCGATGAAGACGATCCGGCTGCCACAGAAAAAGCACTCAACAGAGTGCGGAAGGCCATAAAAGAGAACGAAAGAACGATCACCCTCTCCGTAGGCCAACTGACTACCGGGGTCACCGTGCCGGAGTGGAGCGGCGTCATGATGCTCTCCAACGTCAAGTCGCCCAGCCTCTACATGCAGGCGGCATTCCGCGCGCAAAACCAATGGAGCTACGCTGCCGGCGGCGAAAAGCAGCGTAAGGAGAATGCCTACGTCTTTGACTTCGCGCCGGAGCGCACCCTCATTATCTACGACGAGTTTGCCAACAACCTGAACCGCAGAACCGCGGGCGGAGGCGGCACGACCGATGACCGCGAAAAGAACATCGGATTGTTGCTCAACTTTTTTCCCGTGATCGCCGAAGACAGCGACGGCAAAATGATCGAGCTGGATGTCAGGCAGGTGCTGACCATCCCCAAGACCATTAAAGCGCAGGAGGTTGTCAAACGCGGCTTCATGTCCAATCTGCTGTTTCAGAATATCTCCGGCATATTCGCTTCAGCCGAGGCGCGTGAAATCCTTGAGCAGCTCAACCCGGTCGCGCCGGGAAAAGTAACGCCGGGCCAGAAAAACAGCTCCATCGATACGCAAGGGGTGGAGGTGGATGATGCTGGCAGCGCGGTTGTCGCCCCAGCGATTGTCCTGGCAACTACAGATGCCCGATTTGGCGCAAAGCTCTATGGTGATCTTGCCACCGCCGCTACTGAAGCAGCCGAAGAGAAATCCGCAAGCCTGACAAGCACGATTGCCGCCTCTTTTACTCACGGCGTTATGGAGACGGCCAAAGAGATCGCCAAAGAAAACGCTGTAACTGTTGCCCAGGCTGAACAGGTTGTGAAGCAAAACGCGAATGTCCTGGCCCGCGAGGTTGAAATCGTACAGAGGCAAGCTGAAATAAAGAAAGCTGAGGCGGAGGTTGAATTGAAAAAAGAAGTCGCGGCTGCCGCAAACAATGTAGACGCGATTGTCCAAGCCAAAGCAAGATATGAGGAAACGCAGCGGGAAATCGACAGGACATTTAAAAAAGACCTTGCCGACAAGGTTTCGGAAAAAACAACGGAACTGATACAAAAAACGACAGGGGAGATACTCCAGAAAGCCGAGGAAAAGAAGAAAACTTCGGTTGAGGATGATATTCGTTCCCGTCTGCGCGGCTTCGCGCGCACGATTCCGTCGTTCCTTATGGCTTACGGCGATTTAGAGACAACCCTGGCAACTTTCGATGACAACATCAAAGACGCGGTTTTCAAGGAAGTCACGGGCATCACCCTCGACCAGTTCAGAGCGTTGCGCGACACCTACAACTTCTTCGACCCGGTTGTTTTCGACGAATCGGTTCAGGAGTTTCTACGCAAGAAAGCGGAGCTGGCCAATTACTTCGACGACAGCCAGGAAGAGGACATCTTCGATTACATCCCGCCGCAGAAGACCAACCAGATTTTCACGCCCAAATGGGTCGTGAAGATGATGATCGACAAACTGGAGGAAGAAAACCCCGGTTTGTTTGCTGACAAAACCAAAACCTTTGCCGATTTGTACGTCAAGTCAGGCCTCTACCTGACCGAAATCGTCGCACGCCTTTACAAAGGGCTTGAAGACACCATTCCAGACAAAAAGGCGCGGCTCAAGCACATCCTTGAAAACCAGGTGCACGGCTTCGCACCAAGCGAGATCATCCACGCGATCGCAAAAAACTTTGTTTACGGCAATTTTGCCGATATTGACAATTCAAACCTGCAGTGCCGCGACCTGACCGAAGTGGCCAAAAACGGAGGATGTTTAGATATGAAATTTGATGTTGTGGTGGGCAACCCGCCGTATCAGGAGGAAACTAAAGACACCAGCGACTTACCGGTTTACCCCCTGTTTTATAACTTGGCGGAAAAAGTGGCTGCGAAATACTGCTTAATTTCACCGGCTAGGTTCCTGTTTAATGCCGGGAAAACTCCTGCCGTCTGGAATAATAAAATGCTGAATGACGAACACATTAAGGTGTTGTTTCATGAGCAAATTTCCAGCAAGGTTTTTACGAATACCGACATTCCTGGTGGAGTTGCTGTTTTGTATCGTGATTCGCAAGCCAACTTCGGGAAAATCGGTACATACACCATTTTTGACGATCTGAATACGATTGTAAAAAAGGTCGAAAATAATGCTGATTTTGAGAGTATTGTGCCTATCATTTATTTGCAGGAAAAACTTAATCTCGACGCGCTGTATACGGATTTTCCAGAAGCGAAAAGTAAGGTGGGTAGTCAAGGCAGGGAAAAGCGTTTAACTACTTCGATCTTTGACACTTTAGACATTTTCTCTGACAGACCATCAGGTTCTGCTGATGTTCGTGTTTTAGGATTGATTAGAAATCAAAGACTTTACAAATATATAAATCGAAAATACTTGGAAAGTCATCCAAATTTCGAAAAATATAAAGTTGTATTGCCGAAATCAAATGGTTCTGGCGCGATAGGTGAAGTTTTTAGTACACCCCTTGTGGGGGAACCTCTTGTGGGGGGACCCCTTGTGGGTCACACTCAGAGTTTTATTTCTTTTGGAGCATTCGACAACGAAAGCGAGGCGCAGAATTGCCTCAAATACATCAAATCAAAGTTCGCCCGGACACTGCTCGGCGTGCTGAAAGTAACGCAAGATAACAATCCCGAAACTTGGTCAAAAGTTCCCATGCAGGACTTCACGCCGCAGAGTGACATTGACTGGACGAAGTCCATTCCCGAAATTGACCGTCAGCTTTACGCCAAATACGGGCTTGACGAGCAGGAGATTGCCTTCATCGAAGAGAAGGTAAAGGCAATGGAGTAATAGCACCCTGAGTGAAAAATAAAGCCTGGCACTAAATCCGCCATGATTTTTAAGCACTTGTATATAATTTGCAATGACCTTTCTTCTTCGCCGGACAAGCTGGTCTCTGATGAAAATCACACTTGATTTGTTGAAAAACGCAATCAGCGAATTTGTTGTATTATGTTAATCTGTTGCCATTAACTTTTAAAAAATGCGAGCAGATCATGAAAGAGATTGGGATTATGGATAAGTGTTTTAAGACAGGCGGGTTTTGCTACAGCTCTGATGGGCGCGGTTTGTGGAGATATGCGCTGCTTGCTGTCGCCTTGCTGGTGTTGTCGCTCGGTTTCTGGGGCTGCGCTTCCAGACAGAAAGTAGCGCGAAGTGAGATGCCAAATATTATTTTGGTGCTGTGCGACAATCTGGGTTACGGCGATTTGAAGGTTTACAACCCCAAAGCCAAGCAGAGCACGCCGCGTATATCTCAACTGGCATCGGAAGGTATGGTCTTTCATCATGCCTATGCCGCAGCCGCAGCGATGAAGCCCGCGAGCTGCGCCCACACATCGGGGTCGATCCGCACCCGGTCCTCGGGCAGGACGCCGACGTGCTCGCTGAGCCAGTCGGGCTCGATGGTGATTTCGCCCTCCAGCGACTCGGCGATCTTGTCCAGTACCGAGCGCATGTCCAGGTGCAGGGGCGTGCCCTCGTAGTGGGCCAGCAGCTTGCGGGCGAGACCGAAGCTGAAGGCCTCCTTGCGGCTGATTCTCACCGGCGACAGCGTGTAGGTCTCGTCGGTCAGCCGGAACCCGTGCCGGGCGTCGTCGTAGGCCAGCGGGGCGCGTTCCTCATCTCGCAGGAAGTCCAGGTCCCGCGCCACCGTGCGGCGCGAGATCTCGAACTCGTTCATGAAGTCCGTGCTGTTGGGCAGAGAGCCGGAATCGGCGCCCTCGCGCACCATCTGGACCATGCGCCGGATGCGATAGTACTGCGGTCTGGAACCCGTCTTCATTTTTCTCAAACTTTCTTCAGGGGTATGCCGTTAGATGACACACCCTCTTTTATACACTGGTCGGCATGGTGGATCAAGTCTATCGTCCGCGCCGACCCAAGGCATCGCCCCTGTGGCAATGCCTCCAAGAGCATTTCGACCGGTTTCTGGACGCCTACGAGGAGCGGTACCAATCGCGGTTCGGCTTCCTGCGCCCCATCATCCCGGAGGTGGTCAATAAGTTCCTCGACTGCGGCGACCTTGAACGCGGGTTCGCCCGCGTGCGCTGCGACGACTGCAAGCACGAGTACCTGCTGGCGTTCTCCTGCAAGGGGCGCTGGTTCTGCCCGTCATGCCACCAGAAGAAAGTCCAACTCTTCGGCGCGCTGCTGTCCGAGACGATCCTGTTCCCGGTCCCGCACCGGCATTTCACCTTCGGAATCCCCAAGATGCTGCGCCCGTACTTCCGCTTCGACCGCGACCTGCTCAAGGACCTGTGCCGCCTGGCGCACGAGTGCCTGCTCGAATACCTGCGCGACACCCTCGACCTGCCCGAGGGGCTGCCCGGCATCGTCATGGCGATCCACACCTTCGGCGAGTACCTGGACTTCCACCCCCACCTCCACGCCCTGGTCGCCGACGGCCTCTTCGCGCGCTCGGGGTTGTTCTACTGCCTGCCCAATGTGAGTCTCAAGCCGCTGGAGGAGATGTTCCGGGCGCGGGTCATCACGTTTCTGGTGGACAAGGGCCTGTTGCCGGCGGCACGGGCCAACATGCTGCGCGGCTGGGTGCATTCCGGGTTCAACGTGCATCGGAGCCGGCGCGTGCTGCCCGACGAGCGCGAGGACATCGAGCGGCTGGCCCAGTACATCATCCGCAACCCCTTCGCCGTCGAGAAGATGCAGGTCACGGAGCCCAACCGCGCCAACCCGGACGGATCGGTTATCTACCGTTCCGGCCTCAACCCCAAGATTCAGCGCAACTTCGAGGTCTTCAGTCCGTGCGACTTCATAGCGGCCATCACCCAGCACATCCCGGACAAGAGCTTCCAGCTCGTCCGGTATTACGGCTGGTACAGCAACAAGATGCGCGGCCAGCGCGACAAACACGCCGCCGAAGAGGCCGCAGCCGCGGGCCGGGCCGTGCAGATCATCGATGTCTCCGAACACAAACCTCGCCGTATCCCCTCGGCCAAGTGGCGGGAACTCATCAAGAAGGTCTGGGAAGCCGATCCGCTCTTGTGCCCGAAATGCCGGAAAGAGATGCGCATCGTTTCTCTCATCAACGAGCGCGACGTGATCGAGCGCATCCTGCGCCACATGGGCCTCTGGGAGCAGGGCGTGCGGGTCTTGCCGGCAAGGGCACCGCCTGAGGTTGCCGAATGGGTCATCGAGCCTTGCTACGATGACCCATTCCCGGACTACGATACCGAACCGGTCATGATGTACGCGAACGGCTGATCCATCGCGACGGGTGCGGTGCGCCTCCAGACGGTGCCGAACTCGCCTTGTCGGGCCGTTTTACGGTCACTCGGACTTTTTGCCCGTGGTTTGACGGGCGTTCGAATCGCGTTTGACGTCGGACTTGACATCACCAGCCCGATCCTACTACATTTCCACCATGAAAGCGCTCATTCAGACCGGTTCTAGCCTGTCTGCGTGCGGACACGCACAGGCAGGCGGGCGGGTGCCCGTGCCCCTGAAAAGCGATTTCTTATCAATATCAATAAATGCGCAATATGCGGATGCCCGATCCACCGCGATGGCGACTACGCGAAGCCAACCGTCCGCGGTAGGTCGCACGCGACCCGGCATCACCACGTTGCGAAACGCTTTTTCGGTCGCTCCGCTAACCGCCGTGGCACCACCCGAGACGCCATCTTTGCCAAATGCCCGTGGGATGCCGAGTGTACCACCTCCACCTTCTGTTACGAGTGTCACGAGGAACTGATTCATAACCCGGTCTTCCTGCCCGAAGACATCCACGGATTTGCAGAGCTCGTCAAAGCCCGTGGCCTTGATGAGCCAGAGAAAACGGATGAGCGAAGCCGTCTTGCAGGACGCATCAAGTTACTCCATGAAGTCATCAAAACTGGGCTGAAAGAGATGAACAAAATAACTTGAACCTACTTAAGTACAACTTCCTGAAAAGGTTCAAGTACGCGTTCGGCAAACAGGATGAGATGATATGAGAAAACGTTCAGTGGGACGCTGCCCAAAGTGCGGATCAACCGATACCATCCGCATCGTCTACGGAATGCCAACGGAAGAAGACTTTGCCGCGGCCGAAAAAGGTGAACTATCGATTGGAGGGTGTTGCCAAGAGATTGATGCCCCTGACGCTAAATGCAAGGGTTGTGGTCACACATGGCTGAAGGGTGGCTCGAATTAAGCAAATATATCTGCTGGCGCTGCCTGCCATGCTGCAGAGGGAAACATGAATGACTCCCTGATGACGAAAACCGTATCGGACCGGTTGCGCGACGCCGGGGCCGTCGTGGTCGGATTCGCCGACCTGGCACCGTTGGACGAAACAACCCGGCAGGGCTTCCCCCGGGCCGTCTCGTTCGCGATGCCGCTCAGCCCCTCCATCGTAGCGGGGATCGCCGAGGGGCCAACCGAGGCCTACGCCGGGGAATACAGCCGCCTCAATTCCCTGCTGACGCAAACGGCACAGGATATCGCCGCCTTCATCGAGACTCGGGGCTGGCGGGCGCAGGCACGCCCTGCCACCGGCGACTGGTCCACCGCCACCTTGCGGGCGCCGTTTCAGCACAAGACCGCCGCCACGCTGGCCGGCCGCGATCTGGTCGGCCAGCGCGTGCTGCTCGATGCTGCCCGAGTCGCCGGTCGCCTTCTTCGGCCCGGCGGCGTTCTCGCTGATCTGGGTGTCGAGGTTCTCTGCCACGGTGTTCTCTCGCTGGCGGCCGACCATCGGCCGTCTACGGGTTATATACGCGGCGAGAGAGCAAAGTGGCGGGAGAAAAGTGAAGATTTCTGCGGCGGGTTCTACAGGTAGAACATGCGGACAAAAAACCGTGCGCCGATCTTGTCGACGCACGGTTCAGAATGATTGACGGCTCGTGCGTCAGCGCATCAACGAGCGTATGTCTCGATGGCGCGGCGACCGTCTTTGATCTCGAGAACACCGAACCCGATATGCGCGTCCGGCAAGTTCACATGCGTCATGGCACGATACCATCGCGGCACCTTGCCCCTGCGCCCCATGAAGATGGTGTCATCGGGAAGGTTACCGATGAGCGAAAACGCGTCTTCGACCCGGCTCGCACTTTGACCCGCCACGCCCAGGCAGGCACTCTTGACGGAATCCAGCCCCTCCTGAAGTCGAGCGAGCGACTCCTGGATTTCATACACAGCAAATGGATTCCAAATCATGCACGTCGGCGGCCCCATGTGCCCGCTGATAGTGAAATCCGCCCCCGTCCTGGCTCCGATGAGTTCCACGAATGGTTCCTTCCCAGGGCTGACATGCGAGACGAAGAGGCGCGGCCCGGGCCAATCGCCAGCGTTGTCGACGGTTCGCACAAGATCGGTGTACTGGGAAAGCGTGGTCCAGACCTTCCCGCCTCCACCGGCGATAGGACTCTGCATCATCTTTGATCCTGGCAGTAGGTTTCCGCCGAGCCCATAGACAAGCACAGAACCGAGTTTCCCGTGGGTGTCGCTTATCAGCAAAAGTCGCATGCCTATCCCTCTACGGTTCCTCCGCTTCGCCATGGCCGTACGCGGATCGGATTGATTTCTCCATGCGCGCGGCCTCCTCGTCCGACAAGAATTCGAAGTGGCTGGTGCGCTTCCGCGCGGAGAGCCGACCGTTGTTCTGCAAGCACGCCTGGATGAAAAGATCAATCTTGCGGTCCGGCATGTCAACGATCTCCTGGATGGCCTTCCTGGTCTCGTCGTAGCGCGCCAGGAATGCCAGTTCTTCCACAAGTTCGGTGTCGATGGTCCGCTCGACAAATCTGGACAGGGCTTCCGCTTGCGGCGTCATGTCGATGAACCTGTACCAGTGGGCCGTTTCGTTCTGCACGGTCATCCGTCCTTGCTCATCCATCGCGTACTCCACGAGCGTCATCAGCGGACGGGAGAACGACTCCAGCGATACGTCGTAGTCGGCAAGGTTCTTCAGCATGGCCGCAGACACGGGGAAAATCAGGCCTGCGGGGGTGAACCCGCGCCGGGCCAGGATGTTGTGGATCAGGAACCGGTGAATGCGGCCGTTACCATCCTCGAAGGGATGCAGAAAGACAAAGCCATACGCCACGGCGGCGGCATGGACCACGGCGGGGACGTCGCCCGCGTCCATCCGTTTGTGGGCGGCAATCAGTCCCTCCATCATCCCGGCCAGGTCTTCGGGTTTTGGGCAGACGAAATGCACCTTCTCCTTCTGCGGCCCGACAGTCTCTCCCACGTAGTTCTGTTCGGTTCGATAATCCGTGTCCCGGAAACGCGGATCGACGATGCGGTTCTGAAGGTCGAGCAAACGGCCCTTGTCGCAGAAGTCTTCCTTTTCGGCCAGTTGAAGCAGCGCAATGAACCGTTCCGTTCGCGTCGAGTTGGGCTTGATGTGTTCGATCTCGAAGGACGATTTGGTCTCCTTTGTGTAGAGGTAACTCATGGCCCGCTTCAGCAACTGGGGCGAATAGCCCAACACGATCTTCCGGCATCGTGCAGGCAGGTCGGCCTTTTCAAATCCACGCAACGCGTCGGTTCGCCGGATCGTGGGACAAAACCGGGCATCACCCAGCAGGTTGTCGTTGATTCGCTGACGGCGCACCGGATGAGGGCGAACGGCCGTATAGTATTCATCAGTATCAAGGAGATCGACGTAGTTCCCCTTCGTCAAATCACTCACAGGCAGTTGCCTGCCCATCAGAAGCTCGTACAGAAACCACGCCCGGCGGGCGTACTTCCCAAGGGGTTTCGATTTGATGTAGTCGAGGACATCATCCATCGCGATGGCCCGGAACAGGCTGGCAAGAATGGCGAGATTCGTACCGTCGTACTTGAGTGCGAACTCAAGATGATCTCCCACCTTGTCGCCCGGCCAGTACTTTGCAGGATAGATCTCCTCAACGATCCCTGCGGTCGAGTTGACTCTGTGGGTACTACCTGGCGCGATCATGGACACATGCCAGTTCGAGATCACATCCAGGCCGAATCGCTCTGCCAGAGCGGCGTACCCAGCTGGCCTCGCCAATGGCTCCTTAATTGTGCTTTCGTTCATGGCGCTCCTCCGAAAAACGGTTACGAGGAGATATATATAGTTACTGGGCGGCCATAGTCAAGAAAAACGTTTACCAGCCATCGTGTGCTCTTCGTCTCGAGTCACAAACGGAAAAACGCTTACACATTGTGCAAAACACTTACTACATCCACTCATCGCGGAAAACCACTTACGGCGCCTATCTCCTATGCTTGGCATTCATACGTCGTCACCCGCCGGCCGCAGTGGCGGCACTCCCGGCGGCGCAGCAGGCGGCCGCCCGGGGCACGCCGGGTGTAGAGCACCCGGAAATGCCTGCAACCGCAGGCCGGACACGTGATTCCCCGGCTCTCGCTACGTTCTCCCGTCCTGTCCGCCGTGTCCATCACCGCTTGCTCCTTCGCAGTTCTGAAAGCCGAATCGGCGGCCGGGCCGGCGCGGCCCTGGCATCCGTTCCCGGCAGCACCGCCCCCTGGATCGACGCTGCCACGGCGCACCCAACCAGACCGTCGAGCCAGTGGTTGTCCTGGGCCTCCGGCCGCATGCGCCACTCGTCGACCACGCGGCCGCGCCCCTCGGTCCGCACCCGGTACTCGGCGGTGAGCTGCTCCGCCAGGAGCCGGTGCGCCCCGGCATCCCGCCCGAAGAGCGAGAGACAGCCCCGATCGCCCATCGGGACCGCCAGCCGGGCGTGGACAAAACTCTTCCAGTAGTTCGTATCGATCAGGACATGGCGCACCTGGCGTCGGCCCTGGACGGTGGGCACGCGCCAGTGGAGCCCCACGCGCTCGCCCTTCTTGCGCTTGTACTCGCTGAAGGGGACGCTCGACGCGCCCACGTAGCGGCCGTGGCTCGGCATGATGAGCCCCGCGTGGGCGCTCTGGCGGCAGAACTGGTAGACCACGTCCGTGGACTGGCCCCAGTTGGCGTCGATCAGGCAGCGCTCGATCCGCAACTCGGCCCCGTCGTCGCGCCGCCAGCGTTTGGCCAGGTACGCGTCGGTCAGCGTCTCCAGACCGGCGTAGATCGAGCCTTCCAGCCCGGTGCCCGGCGCGACGCGGGCGAGAGTCTTCTGCACCTCGCGCAGGGCGAAGACCGGACGTTGCTGGTCGGGATAGGTGCCATAGTCGACGACGTAGCCGGTAAAGTCGTCCTCCCAGGCGACGACGGCGTGGAAGAGCAGCTTGCCCTGCACGTCGATGAACATGGTCAGATGGCTGGCCCCGATGGGCACCACGCCGCGCGGCAGGCCGTTGGTCTTGGCGGCAATGGCGTCGGCGTTGAGCTGGTCGCTCTCGCCCTCCTCCTGCGGCAGGGGCTGGTTCTGGTACTCGGCCCAGAACGCCCGCTCGTCCTGGAGGCGCAGGTTCATTGCGTGCTGGATCGCCGATAGCTCGTCCTCGTTGTGGCGCTCGGGCCAGGCGATCACCGCGCCCGCGTCCATCTCCTTGCGGTACTTGCCGTAGAACTCGGTCGCCTCGTGGCCGTCGCCGTCGTTGCGGAAGCTGTCGGCGCGGATCTGGGCGTACTTGTCCCAGAGCTTCTCGTTCGACGGGAAGACATAAACCAGCCGGGTGCGTTCGCCCTGCCAGGCCGGGTGCTTGTCGCGGTCGAGAATCTGGTCGGCCATGTCGCCGGGACGGATCACCGTGCAGGGCATGATGCCCGAAATCTTCTGGCCTGGCCCTGCCAGGTTCAGGATCGCGCCGTTCAAGGTCTCCAACCGGGCCCGCACCTGCTGATCGCTGCGGGCCGACTCGTCGGTCTGCGGGTCGTCCAGTACCACCAGCGACGGGCGGACCGCGCGCCCGTCGGCACGCTTGAACTTCATGCCGCGAATCCGGCTCTCGATTCCCGCCACGCGAATGATCGCACCCGACGCCTTGCTGCCCGGAACCGTCGGCAGCACGATCTCGTCCGCCGTCCAGACAATGCGCGTGGGCTTGCCGCCGCAGAGCTGGCCCTTGGCCCGGTTGTGAATCCGCTCGAGCGCGTGGATCGGGAAGACCGCCTCGGGGAAATCGTCGAGCAGCCGCTCGTTGGTCTCGAACTCGACCTTGATGCTCTCCAGCATGCTGCGGGCATGCCCGGCGTCCGAGCCGATCAGGCAGACGAACTGCTGGGCCCCGGTCAGCATCGCCCAGATGCATGCCGTCTCCGCCAACGTGGTCTTGCCGCTGCCGCGCGGCATCGCCATCGCAAAGAGCCCGCCGCGCAACACGGCGGTCTCGATCTTGGCGATCACCTTCAGGTGGTCGTCCGACCACGGCAGGCTGAAGGTCTCGGGGAAGTACGCCTCGCAGAAGTTTACCCGTCAGATGAAGGTGGGCTTCCGCTGGGAGGCGGGGCGAGTGGTTGACGCAGAATGATCGACGGGGCGGTCAGGCGACCTGCTTCGTGCCCAGGATCATCGCTTCCACGTCAGCCTTGGTTCATGGCCTCATCACTCGCAGCAGGGACAGCACGAAGAACAGGCGAACGGCCCGACAAAGGCGACGTACAGGACGGGCGAGACAGCCAGTCCAAAGACGGTCCCATGGGGGTCGTTCGTCCCAGCGCCGTGAGACAGTCACAGCACGGCCAGGGCGGACACAGCCGTCAAGCACCCGAATACGACGTTTCCGAAGTGGTTCATCGTGTTCCCATGATGTTAGGCAGGAGGTGTGCTAGGACGCAGAACTACTCGTCATCTGCACGCTTACGTTCAACAGGGCTGACGACAACAGCCGTGAACTTCCATAGCCCGTTTGTCTGAACAACGGCAATGTCGTATTTCTCGTTCCTGGTCATCTTTCCACGGGATGAACTTACCACTGCGACGATTTGCGTCGGCGACGTTTCAGGAATAGCTTGAAAGCTCTCCAGCTTGAATTTGCCAAACCCTGCCTTCCTGAATGCCTCCTCGATATCGCGCGATTTCTCGTCTGAAATCTCGGTCTCGTCCTCAACCCCGGCAATGGCTTTCTTCGCCTGGGAAGTGAGATAGAACAAGTAGTCCTTCAGATTTCCCTGAGCGTTGCTCCTCAGGAAACCGAGGAACGCCTTCTGCGGCGTCGAGCAGTCTCGATGGGGCAGGGTCTTCGTCAACTCGGGGGTGATGTCCTTGCCCAGGATCGAGTCTGCCGTCGCGGGTTCTCCAGCAGACACCCAACCGACAGGGCTCGCGATAGCGATCATCAACACGACACTGAACTGCAGAGCATTTACCATGTTCCACCTGACTTCACGACGTTGGTCCGCCCCGTTGTCGCCGGTCGCGTCCAGCGGATCGAGCCCGTAATGCACCTCCCATCCGTCGGGAAGCCCGTCTCCGTCCGAGTCGGCATTCAGCGCGGATGTGCCGTGAACGAAAAGCTCGGCAGAGTCGGACAGGCCGTCTCCATCGGTATCCCAGTTGTGGGGATCGGTGCCGTAGAGCCGCACTTCGCGGCCGTCGGGGATGCCGTCGCCGTCGCTGTCATGGTGCGTCCAGGCGTCGTAGAAGCGCGTCACGCGGTTCGTCGATACCGCATCCACCCAGACCACGCGATTAGTTTGCATGTCCAGCGTGAGGGTGTCGGCGAGCGCCCAGTCCCTGGCGCAGAGGTCGGTGCAGGCGAAGATGTCGACGACATTCGTGCTCAGTCCTTCGTCCGGCCAGGCCAGCGTCAATCCGATGGTGCCGTTGGGGGTCGTGCCGATGGCCGTGAGCTGGAGATTCGAGACGCTGCCGCCCTCCTCGCCGAAGCGCATCATCGCGGCGGCCTCCCGCTCCTTTGCCAGCCGCGCGGCTTCGATGGAACGCGCCCGGACGTACTCGATCAGGTTGTCCTCGCCGACCAGCAGGTCGTAGCGCATACAGACGCGGGCGGGATCGTAGCAGGCGGTCAGCCAGTCCCGCCGCCACTCGTCGTAGGTGTCAAGCGCCGGGTATAGGGCGCGGACGAACCATTCCGGCGAATAGTCCCAGTCGCGCCCGATCCGGGCGATGACCTTCTGCTCCAGGCTTTCGATGACGATCTCGCGCCCCGGACTGCCCGCGTCCTCGTATATCCAGACCCGAAAGCGCACCACGCCGTCCGCGCCGATCTCGCCCGCGAGGCTGTCGATGAAGGAGGCCGGGAAGGCTTTCAGGTCGAGGATGGGGAACGTCTCGCCAGGCTGAAAGAGGATGAAATCGGGGTCGGGCGGCGATATCCAAAGATAGAGTTCCTGATGCATGAGGAAGCGTTCAGCCAGGTCCTGCAAGCCGGTCGCCTGCCGTTCGACAAGACCCCGATGCAGCCGCCAGTTGTAGATATCCTCGGCATTCTCGTCCTCCCCGAGCAGCGCCGCTACGACCCATGTGGCGCAGGCCATCGCAAGGGCCAAAGGCAGAAGCCGGAATCGCCGCGATTTCAGCAGGAATCGCATCGAATGCATCCCTCCGAATGAACCAGCAGACTCAGGGGCACAGAATCCTAATAATTCTGCGTGTATGCGAATCGTTGAAGATGATTACGGAAACTCTATCGGGCAGATTCAGAACTAGGGGCAAGCCTCGCTGGTGTCGAACGTTCGGCAGGCTCTACCACCACCCACTTCATTTTCCGATCAACGCGCACCAAGTCGGAACGTGCAACTAGTTCCAAGCCTTCCGAGTTGTAGCGATACTTATGGACCGAGCGAAGTCCACCTTGCCCAGGGTGACGCCATCGCACCAGTATCTCGGCCTCGTTTGCACCCGGCAGCACGTCAATACCTTCGAGCACCGGAACGACACCTTTAAGGTTTGTGTCTGCCTCTCGAAGCAAGCGAAGAGAACCTTCCGAGGCGGCAGATGCGAAGTCGACCAAAGTCCCCTCATTCCCTCTTTTGCGATAGATAAGAATGTGTAAATCGGTTTGACCTTCAATGCTTACGATCTGTTCATCGGAAAAAACATACGGCCCTTCCCAAGATTGATGTGCCCGTACTGTCATTTCTTCGCGATCAATGATGCGCGTTGGATTCTGCGCGTAAATGAACTCGGACAACGCGAAGAGCACAAGAGCGGTCACAGTGTATAAGCGGGTGTTCATGGTCTCTCCTAGTCTATTTCGCCGCATACGATATCAACGTAGGCGCGATGTGTGTCTCGGATTTGCCAGCTACCTGGTTCGGTGGGGGTTTTGTTCTTCCAGTAAATCACCCACAAGGCTGCACCATTGTAGCGCTGAATGGTGCATGCATCGATAGGTGTCCGATCTGTTCCTTTTCGGAAATCCACCCCATTAAATGTGAAGATGTAATTTTCAAGCGGCATGCCAGGTTCTTCGGCCTGTTGCTGCGCCTCCTGATTGGCTATCCACGCCACTGCGGCCGTGCGACATGGATTGGCAAGATGAGCTTTCCCATCAGCAATATTCTGCTTCCAATTCCAAAGTGCCTCATCACTCGGCGGGGGATCGAGTTGCATTATCCCCCATCCATTCGGAGCTCCGAAATTGGGGCAATGCTTGAAGTCGGCGGGGTTGGGCCCAAGAGTGCCAACCTCGTTGAACTGAATATATGTGCGACCGTTCTGGGTGCCTGACTCATGCCGAGCAATGGGTATTGCGTACCACGGATTGTTCCCGATTTCAGCTTCTGCTGCTGCTTCCGTTGGATTGTTCCCCCTGATATGAAATACGTGTTCGAACTCCAGACCCTGATATTCGCAGTAAAGAGTCGCCTTCCCGCCTCGGAAGTCCGCTGCAAACTCATCCGCGATATTCCAAACTTCTCCTGCTAAAAGCGTTTTCCAAGATGCTGCCGTCGGCCCTGGGTAATACGCATCATCATTTCGCGGGTTCCGTTTGTATTCGATGTGAAGCCGCCACTTGGCATTTCCCGGCAAGTTGGCTGGTTTGAGGGCCGCCGTGATCTGTGGCATTTGAGGTGTAGAGTTGATGTAAACATAGCCATTATCGTTGACGATGTTTGCCCCATCCTTTAACTCAACTTCAAGGACATCCACAAATGCCGCCGCCGTGATCTCGGCATAGGCGTCGGTATGGTACAACCCGTCGGCGGTATCGTACCGCAGCCGGACCGAACCGTTACTCCAGAACCAGACATTGGTGGTGGCCTGTTCGTCGACCATCGCGCAGCCGTTGCCGTTGTTGTGCCCTTCAAAGAAAGGGAGTTCCGACTGAAGCTCGGTGGCGGTATAGGCACGGACGGACACCTTGTCGTACCCGGAGTTGTGGTCCTCCACCCGGCCTTCGACGGTGAGCGAAAGCAGATAGCCGCAATGCATGAGCGGGCCGACACTGAAGATGTCTTCGATTTCCTGCCGGTTCGGATTGGTTCCGCCGCAGTTTTCCGAGTCCTCGACGTCCACCCGCAGGCTTGAGGTTCCCCGGCAGTGCATCAGGCGATGGATCAGCTGAGTCGCGTTGATGGCCGGATTGGCGGGGTCGCCGCCCATTTGGAATTCCTGAAGATTGGTGAACCCGTCGCCGTCGGGGTCGCCGTCCGCCCCGTTGTCGTCGGTCGCGTCCAGCGGATCGAGTCCGTACTGGACCTCCCAGCCGTCGGGAAGCCCATCGCCGTCCGAGTCGGCATTCAACGCGGAAGTGCCGTGAACGAAAAGCTCGGCAAAGTCGGACAAGCCGTCCCCGTCGGTATCCCAGTCGTGCGCGTCGGTGCCGTAGAGTCGCACTTCGCGTCCATCGGGAATGCCGTCGCCGTCGCTGTCATGGTGCGTCCAGGCGTCGTAGAAGCGCGTCACGTGGTTCGTCGAGTCCGCATCCACCCAGACCACGCGATTGGTCTGCATGTCCAGCGTCAGGGTGTCGGCGAGCACCCAGTCCCTGGCGCAAAGATCGGTGCAGACGAAGATGTCGACGACGTTGGTGCTCAGTCCTTCGTCCGGCCAGGCCAGCGTCAGTCCGATGGTGCCGTTGGTGGTCGGGCCGATGGCCGTGAACTGGAGATTCGAGACGCTGCCTCCCTCGCCGGATCGCATCATGGCGGCGGCTTCCCGCTCCTCGGCCAGCCGCGCCGCTTCGATGGATCGCGCCCAGACGTACTCGATCAGGTTGTCCTCGCCGACCAGCAGGTCGTAACGCATGCAGACGCGGGCGGGATCGTAGCAGGCGCTCAGCCAGTCCCGCCGCCACTCATCGTAGGTGTCAAGCGCCGGGTACAGGGCGCGGACGAACCACTCCGGCGAGTACTCGCGGTCACGCCCGATCCGGGCGATGACCTTCCGCTCCAGGCTCTCGATGACGATCTCGCGGCCCGGGCTGTCCGCGTCCTCGTATATCCAGACCGGGAAGCGCACCACGCCGTCCGCGCCGATCTCGCCCGCAAGGTTGTCGATAAAGGACGCCGGAAAGGCTTTCAGATCGAGAATGGGGATCGTCTCGCCGGGCTGAAAGAGGATGAAATCGGGGTCGGGCGGCGCGATCCAGAGATAACTCTCCTGATCCCTCAGAAAACGTTCGGCCAAGTCATGCAAGCCGGTCGCCTGGCGCTCTACAAGAACCTGATGCAGCCGCTGGTTGTAGATATCCTCGGCGTTCTCGTCCTCCCCGAGCAGCGCCGCGATGGCCCATGTGGCACAGGCCATCGCAAGGGCCACAGGCAGAAGCCAGAATCGCCGCGCTTCGAGCAGTTTTCGCATCGAATGCATCTCTCTCAATGAACCAGCGGACTCAGGGCATAGACCCGCACGATCAAACACGAAGCCCTTGTACACAGAGGGAGCGGAATCGTCAAGGATGGATTTGTCCGGCGAACTTTTTTCGCCAACCGTCCGCCACTTTCGCCCGCCGCCGGGTATGTATCTCGTAGAGGTGCGGCGAAGGGCGACCGGCGGTAAACCCGAAATAAGTTGTTCCGCTGGGAGCCCCCCCCTTACCTGTTGGATGCCGCTCGACAACCGGGAAAACGGGTACTGAAGCACTATATGTGTAACCAGCGGATGCCGCCAGTAAAGCCCTTTTGACCAGCCGATGTTTGAAGGCGACTCTCCGCATGGTGCGGAAATCTGGCGCACGGCCTTGACAATCGTAAGCACATCGGATATACATTGTGTCATGACATGTAAGAGGTGAACCATGATCAAGACACTGACCAAACACGGCAACAGCTACGCGATGGTGATCGACAAGCCGATCCTCGAGCTGCTCCACACCACGCCGGACACGCCATTCGAGATCATCTCGGACGGTCGCTCGCTCGTGCTGACGCCGGTACGCGATGACGCGACCGGGAGGAAGTTCGACGCTGCCGTCGCCATGCTGCACAAGCGGTTCGGAAAAGCCATGAAGCGTCTGGCCGAGTAATCCATGGGCGCGCCCCTCTTTCTCAGTCTCTGGCCAAGTCATCCGCATCGTCTTCCTGGCGGTCAACGACATCGAGATCAAGGCGGACGAGGACAGCCTCGCGAGCCTGACGCTGGCGGTTGCCGATGGGAAATCCGGCAAACGCGAGATTGCCGGGTTCTTTCGCGCGCGCGCTCATTGAGCGACACCCTTGGTGACTAACTCCACGGCAGCCCCGGCCTCGGTCGGGGCTGCCTCAGTCATGGACTCGAACTCAGAAGAGGCCGCACCGGATCGATTGGCCGCGTACACCGCTCGCGCGAAACCCATAGGCGTGGCGCTGCGGAGATGGCCGCGTTCGGGCGACGGCGGGAACCGGAGCGTCCAGTTGCCCGGCATCGGTTCGATCCGTTGTTTCGGGGGCATCACGAATCCGCCGCCACTCCACAGGCATGTCCGTTTCGCCCACGGGTCGCCGTAATCGCACGGATCGAACACATGGTCCGGCTTGCGGTCATGTTGCCGGTGAAATCGCAGAGGCTGAGGACGATGCCTTTCATTATTCGGCCCCCTTAACCGGCGCTGCCGCATCAGGGCCTTCGCTGGTAACGTTCTCGTCACCAGTGATTGCTCCTGATAAAGAATCCTTTACCAGGAGTCTTTCGGCCTTCCTGCCCGTGAACTCCTCCCAGCGCTTCACGATCACGTCGCAGTACGGCGGGTCGAGTTTCATCAGGAACGCCCGCCTGCCGGTCTGCTCGCACGCGATCAGCGTCGAGCCGCTCCCGCCGAACAGGTCCAGGACATTCTGGCCCGGCAGCGACGAGTACTGGATCGAACGCACCGCCAACTCGACGGGCTTCTCGGTCAGGTGGATCATCGCCTGCGGGCTGACCTTCTTGACGTGCCAGAGGTCCGTGGCGTTGTTGGGGCCGTAGTACTTGTGGCCCGCGCCTTCCTTCCAGCCGTAGAAGCAGATCTCGAACGCGCCCATGAAGTCCTTGCGCGTCAGCACTGGATGCTGCTTGTCCCAGACGATCCCCTGGCTGAAGTAGAATCCGGCTGCGGCCAGCGGCGCGGGATAGTTGCCGATGTTGGCGTAGCCGCCCCAGATGTAGAACGAGCCGCCCGGCTTGAGCACCCGCGAGGCGTTGCCGAACCACGCCAGGAGCATCGCGTCGAATGCGTCGGCGGTCACGAAGTCGTTCTCGAGCGGGCGGTCCTTGGCCCGCATCTTCTTCCGAGCCTTCTTCGGATCGACCACGCCCCGCGCCTGGTCGAAGCCCTGGTGGTGGGCGATCTTCTGCCAGTCCCGACCCCACGCGCCGCTCGTGCCCGCCGCAATGGCCGTGGCGCTGCGCGGCTCGACCTTGACGTTGTACGGCGGGTCCATGTTCACGAGGTCGATGGTCGCGCCGTCGAGCAGGCGGTCGAGGTCCTCGACGCTCCCGCTGTCGCCGCACATCAGGCGGTGGTTGCCGAGCACCCAGACGTCGCCGCGCTGGGTGACGGGCGTGTCCGGCGGTTCCGGCACATGGTCGGGATCGGTGAGCCCCTCGGCCACGTCGCCGTCGAGCAGGTGCGCCAGTTCCTCCTCGCCAAATCCCAGCAGGCTCAAGTCGTAGTCGGCCCGCTGGAGGTCCTTCAGCTCGATAGGCAGCAGCTCGAAGTCCCACTCGGCCAGCGTCGCGGTCTGGTTGTCGGCGATCCGGTACGCCTTGACCTTCTCCGGCGGCAGATCGGTCGCCACATGAACCGGCACCTGGGCCAGGCCGAGCTTCTTCGCCGCCTTCCAGCGGGTGTGCCCGACGATGATGACGCCCTCGGCGTCAACCACGATGGGCTGGCGGAACCCGAACTCCTTCAGGCTGGCCGCCACGGCGTCCACCGCGTCGTCGTTGACGCGCGGGTTGCCGGGATAGGGTTTGATGGCCTCGATAGGCCGCAATTCGACATCGAACGTCCTGGTCGTCATGGTCTCATCTCCTCGTGCGTTGTGGGTTGAACTGAACAAGCGGACACTGAAAACAAACTTTGCCTATGCTCGGAGCTGTTCCCGCCGCCATCAGGAGGCTCCTGGGCCGCCAAGTACCTATTCTGGAGTTTCACCTTTTCACCCACCCTCACACGTACACGCGCAAAAACACGCGGGCGGGCATCGTGCGCGGGGGTATGGGTGAATAGGTGAAACATGAAGAGAGAGTTGTTGTTTTCCTTTATATTTAGCGCTTTTACGCGTTTCCCAAGTTTCACCCTGCGGGGGTGAATCTTGGGTGAACCTTGGGGAATCTTCAGCGGGGTCAGGGCGTTCATGTTTCACCCCCCGGTGAAGTTTCACCCTGGAGATTCACCCCTCCCGCCAAGCGGTACGAGCGAATCGGCCAGCCCGGTTTGGCTGTGGTCGAGATCTCGATGTCTCCCTGCTGGACGAGCGTCTCGATCAGCATGGAGAAGCTCTTCGAGTCCATCTTCATGCGCTTGAGGAGCACGCTGTGCGGCAACTCCCCGCCTGGCGCGGCACGCAGCTTCTCCACCGCCTTGAGGCATTCGGCATGGAACGGGTTGTCGGCAACGTGACCTGCCGCCATGAACAGCATCCGCCTGGTCTGGTGCATGACGAACGCGGACGCCCACTCGACGGCGGCCAGGCCGATGCGCGGGGCGAGGTGGTCCTCGCTGACGGCGTAAAGGAGCGCCAGCTTGCGGGTCTGCTCGCTGACACGTCCCCAGACCGTGGTGCCGACCGAATCGCCTTTGGCCTCGGCGGCCGTGTATTCGGCCTCGGCCTGCTCGCGGCACGCAATCAGCCGCCGCCTGGCCTCGTCGGTGTGGTCGATCACCGTGGGCACTGGGGTCCAGTTCTCCAGGTTGCCCGTGCCCGGGCGGTAGTCGGCCCACCACTTGGCCGCCGCGAGCACGCTTGGCGGCAGATCCCGGATGATCGGCCATCCTCGAAGCGGCCTTGAAATACGGGATTGATTTTGCGATCATGCTGTCCCACGCATCAAATCACCTGCTGACATATGGAAAAAGCATTCATGGGAACGAACAAAAGACGGACGCGGGCGCAGGATCCGCTGCTGGCGGAGATCGAGCGGGAACTCGGCCTGGGCCGATTCATCCGCTACGGGGACATGTTCGATTTCGTCGCCGGTCTTGAGCAGGTTGAGCAGAAGCTGGCGACGCTGGTTTCCGGCGGAAACGCCGAACGCGCGGTGGGCCTTTATGAGGCTTTTCTAGCCGGTTGCTACGAGAAGATCGAGGAATGTGACGATTCCGGCGGCTACCTGGGCATGTTCTGGGACGACCTTTTTTGCGGATGGGTAAAAGCGCGACAGGCGGCAGGGCGTCCGTCCTCCGAAACGGTTCAGCAGATCCTGAAGTGGCAAGAGCGCGATGACTACGGCTTCTGCTACGACATCGAAAAGGATGTGGCGAAGGTTCTGAATCCGGAGGCGTATGAAGCGCTTGTTGCGCATTACCGCAAGACGGTCGAGAACGGTCTGGCCGGTCTTTCGGGTCAGAAGCCCTGCGCGATCTTCGAATACGACAACAGCATCCGGCTTCCGGCCATGACACTGAAGGAAATGTACCGGGCGCGCGGAGATATTGCGTCGTATGCGGCGGTGTGCGAGCGGGACGACGCGGCGGCCGCGAAGCTGTACCGGGCGATGGGGTTTCGCATCCTGAATGCCAAGAAGAGCAAATACTACGAGAACGCCCTCGCGAACTTCGAGAACGCCCGCGATCTCTATAGGAAAGCGGGGCTGGAAAGCGAATGGGCCGCGCTGGTGGAGACCGTTCGGGCTGAACACGCGCGGAAATACGGTTTCATGCCGGGCTTTGAGAAAATCACCTCGGGCGGGTCCCTCGAGGGGCCTTCCTTTGCCGAGCGCGCAAGAGCCCGATGGGCCAGGCAGATGGGAACTGGAGGCTCTTGAGCAACATGAAGACCGTGCGAGACAACCCATGAACAAACAGCATTTCAGGCCGGCCGGTCCTCCCGGCAGGGGCGACAAGTACCTGCGCGATGTCGCGCGTGACGTGCAACGCGCGATCCGGGCCGCCCAGCACGACTATCATGACGAGTCGCTCCGGTTGCGCCCGGCGGACCTTGCGGAACTGAGCCTCATTCTGGCGGAATTCGCCGAGGACCTGCACAACGACATCGGCATCTGGCGAACGTTCGAAGACTACAACCGGCAGTGGTTCGGAGTCCCGCTGCCGATTGCGGAGGGATGTGAAGGCGCGGATGGCGCCGTAATCACCGCCGACCGGGTCCGCCATCTGCTCTGGGTGCTGTTTGCGGTTCTGAACCCCGATCTGACCTTGGGACCGGAACATCCCGACTTGCAATATCTCGCCGAAGCCGCGGCGAATGCGCTGGCGGCGCGCATGTCGCCCATTCCACGCGATTCGGGCGTAAAACGTTTTCTGGACACCCCCAACGAGCATGGGTGGGATATCAAGAAGAAGCTCGTTTGGCTCGGAACCCGGTCCTATCTTTTCCGCACAGCCTGCCGTCAATACCTCGCCGAACAGGAGGCGGACGTTGGGAACGACAAGATTGGGCCTACGGACGACTTCATCTGCCAGGAATGTACGCAGTGGTCGGGCCTCGGCGTCCTGGATGTTCTGGCCGGGGTCCTGCCGCTGACGGCGGACCAACGCGTCACGTTGCGCGGCTGGCACGAGCGCCATGCCGCGTTGTACCGGATAGACGCGGCGGAGGCGGACGTCCTGGAGGTTACGAATCTGATCAGCGATCGGCCTTACCGGGTCATGATGGGCTCGGGGCCACAGCCGTTCCGGCCGGGCTCCATGGTTTTCGGCAGCCTCGTTCCCTGGGGGGACTACTGGTATTGGTCTGGGGCGCAGCGACAATACCCGGCCATGGACGCTGCCGCGGTCGAAGACATTCGGCAATCGATGATCGCCCGCTCGCCGTCCATCGTCTATCGTTACCGCAAGGACTTGTTGGCCCAGGCCGTGGCCGGCAACGAACGGCAATATCGGGAGTTCCTCGATTACCACGGGGGCAAGCAACTGGTCGTGTATCCGGATGGCCTGAGCATGGCCGCCGACGAACAGCGGCGATTCCGGCTGATGTACGAGGCGCGGTCCCGGAAGGACGTTGACCGGGTCATGGCGGAGCGGGGCCTGAAAAACCCCTGGCCGAACATGAAGTATCCGGACCACATCCTGAACTGTGTGAACGGAATCGGATTGCACTACGATCCTCAACAAGGCGTGGAGATGATGGCCAACTTCAACGACGTGGCGGGCGGGTTCGCCAAGCAGGGCCGCGAGTTGACCGAGAACGAAATGGAGGCCATCCGGGCCTTCATCCAGTCGCACTCGATATCGCCCTCGTTCGTCCGAAGTATCGTGCGGGAGCATGGCGATGCGTCCGCCCGCGCCGCATTCCTGCTGCGGGACCGGGGCCGGGCCTATGCGCTTGAGTACCTTTTGAGGCGGTACAAGGGATCCGCGTTTCGCAAGGTCTACCCGAACATGTCCATCGTGCCGTGAACAGCCGGACCCGCCGCCCGGATCGTGGCATCGGCGACTTGGGACACGTCCGCGCCAACGGCGACGAGTTCAACGACGTCTCGCCATTTTCGCGTTCGCGGCAGTTGTCCAAGTCGGATGTGTCCCACGCGTCACCCCATCATGTTGCCCCATCGAAGATGCCACATCTATTGCTCCTCGAATCCGAACGTGTCGAAACGCAGCGTGCGGCAGTTCTCGGTGACGTCCCGGATGGTCTTCTCCGTCGCTCCGTCAGGAATCTCGGCACGGATTTCCAGGGTTACCTCGACGTTGGCTCCGACATGCTTCGACAGGTGTTGAATGACCTCGTCGGCGATGCGGCTTGCGTCCCGTCCGACCCGCAGCGAATCAAGCTGCACCGATCCGTGGAACCGCCGGTAGGTGGCTACGACCGGCTGCGTAGGCGGCGTTACGGCATCGGTTCTGCCCGTTGTGTTCGTGCCGGTTGTCTGGCCCTGTTCACCAGTGCGCTCGCCCTGCCAGGCCGGGTGCTTGTCGCGGTCGAGAATCTGGTCGGCCATGTCGCCAGGCCGGATGACCGTGCAGGGCATGATGCCAGAAATCTTCTGCCCCGGCCCGGCCAGGTTCAGGATCGCGCCGTTCAGGGTCTCCATGCGGGCCCGCACCTGCATGTCGCTGCGGGCCGACTCGTAGGTCTGCGGGTCGTCGAGCACCACCAGCGACGGGCGCACCGCCCGACCGTCGGCACGCTTGAACTTCATGCCGCGAATCCGGCTCTCGATTCCCGCCACGCGGATGATCGTACCCGACGCCTTGCTGCCCGGAATCGTCGGCAGCACGATCTCGTCCGCCGTCCAGACAATGCGCGTGGGCTTGCCGCCGCAGAGCTGGCCCTTGGCCCGGTTGTGAATCCGCTCGAGCGCGTGGATCGGGAAGACCGCCTCGGGGAAATCGTCGAGCAGCCGCTCGTTGGTCTCGAACTCGACCTTGATGCTCTCCAGCATGCTGCGGGCATGCCCGGCGTCCGAGCCGATCAGGCAGACGAACTGCTGGGCCCCGGTCAGCATCGCCCAGATGCAGGCCGTCTCCGCCAGCGTGGTCTTGCCGCTGCCGCGCGGCATCGCCATCGCAAACAGTCCGCCGCGCAGCACGGCGGTCTCGATCTTGGCGATCACCTTCAGGTGGTCGGGCGACCACGGCAGGCTGAAGGTCTCGGGGAAGTAGGCCTCGCAGAAGCTTACCCGTCTGAAGAAGGCGGCGTTCCGCTGGGAGGCGGGGCGGGTGGTTGACGCGAGGTGACCGAGTTCCGGCGCGAGGCCGTGCCGTTTATGAGACCGGCTGAGTGCCTAGGATCATCGATTCCAATTCCTTCACATCCGCCCCATCGCCAAGGCGGGTCACTCCATCCATTCCGAGATGGCAAATGGCTGACTCCAATGTTCACCGCCGGGGAGAACTTGGCGCTCAAGGGCGAGGGGTGCGCCACGACTCAGTCGCTGCCTCCTCAGCCGAAGAAGGGCCCAGTTGTTGGGTACGGTGCGACGGTTGACGATCCCCGCCTATAATTCGACCCCGCATTGACCAGTCATACACATTGCTCGATAGCACATTCCCAGTATAGTCACGGCGTATATTGAGCCATGTCTGTCCCTCAAGCCTTCTTGCATATTCGACACACGATTTGTCCTGGTGATTCCGGAAAATCTCATGCTTGTCTTTCCACCAAAACTTGCGCAGGGTTCCATCAAGGTCGAACTGCGCTTCAAAGCTGCGCACATCATCTCTCTCCAGCATCGCCGCATCCGCAAAGACAACGGCTTCCACCGATCCGACCACACTATTTGTGCCATGCGGGAAGACTCGCCAAGTTGTTGACCGCGACCTATCCTCGGCAGTGAGCCAAATGGAAGGACCGTGGGTATGAATCTGGTAGTGTCGGTCTTTCAGTATTCCATCGATAGCCAAGGTGGCATCCTGCACAACGGCCAGAATAGACTGCATCTCCGGCCCTGCAGCAGCCGTGATCGGCGCGACGGTAGTGAACGCAGACGGGACGGGGGGCGGCCGGCGCAACACATGAGCTTGGGTTGATGCTTCCGCTGTTTCCTGTCTTGACTGCTCGGCCACTGGCAATCGATCGCGTTCTGTCGGGCGCATTGAAAATGGAAAGGAGTCTGCCATCAAGCCATCGCTCACGGCTGGAGTCCCATTTCGTCGGCGGGGCTCGTTGACGTCTGCCTTTCGTGCCACGAAAAACAGCAAAGTCAGCAACACTGAAGCGGCCAACGTTGCGGCAGTAATTGTCACGCCTCGCTTCATAGAGATCATCTCAATGGTTGTTCAGCCATGCGGAAAATTCCCAGGGCGTACTCACGCCATCCGGGTCCATTGTATAAACGTAGACGATTTCGCCAATGCCAATTGCATAGTCCGTGCAGTTGTAGTTGAAAAGGTGATACCAAGGAGGGCTGTCATCACTCGCCTTGACTTGGGATAGAGCGAATGCAAGAGGAGCAAACCGGATAGGATACATCTTCTGACCTGAAGGCCAGTGTGCATCGACAGCAGCAACCCCCAGACGCACATCACCAACACAGCTCGGATTGCCTGCTATCGAAGGCCAGAACCCAATATAGTCAATGTAGTCCCGATGCTCTTCAGGCACGAGTTCCTGCGCGAATGCATCCAGCGAGTACTGGCCCCAGCTGTGTCCAACTTCCAGATTCTGCAAATCGCCTTCATCCGCGAAGAGTCCAACTTTGGCATCGTAGACATAGACGGTGGTGGTGAACCCGACGTTCGTACCTCCGCACGAGAATGTGAATTCGGTTTTGGAGGGTCCGGCCTGGGTTGTGCGACTGACGTACCGGGTGAGTTTGTCTCCGCCACTGCCGCCCTGAAGGGACATGCAGTCGGGAAGATCGCTTTCGTCCATGTTGGGACTGATCAGCGCGCGAACGACGACGGAATCAACGGGCCACTCCAGCGCTTGCGCGATCGGAACCACGAAAACACGCGTCCGGGGGTTGCCGTCGCCATCCTCAATCTCGTGGAGATTCGTCATAGCGTCAGGCTCGATGGCCAGGACCTCGAATGTAGACACCTCTGAAGCGGAAACGATTTCGGCATAGGCGTCGGTATGGTACAATCCATCGCCGGTATCGTACCGCAGCCGGACCGAGCCGTTGCTCCAGAACCAGACGTTGGTGGTGGCCTGCTCGTCCACCATCGCGCAGCCGTTGCCGTTGTTGTGGCCCTCGAAGAACGGGACTTCCGACTGGAGTTCGGTGGCGGTATATGCCCGCACGGACACCTTGTCGAACCCGGAATTGTGGTCCTCCACACGGCCTTCGACGGTCAGCGAAAGCAGATAGCCGCAGTGCATGAGCGGGCCGACGCTGAAGACGTCCTCGACTTCCTGCCGGTTCGGGTTGGTCCCGCCGCAGTTCTCCGAGTCCTCGACGTCCACCCGCAAGCTGGAGTCGCCCCGGCAGTGCATCAGGCGATGGATCAGCTGCGTCGCGTTGATGGCCGGGTTGGCAGGATCGCCGCCCATTTGGAATTCCTGAAGATTGGTGAACCCGTCGCCGTCGGGGTCGCCATCGGCCCCGTTGGCGCCGGTCGCGTCCAGAGGATCGAGCCCGTACTGCACCTCCCAGCCGTCGGGAAGCCCGTCGCCGTCCGAGTCGGCATTGAGCGCGGATGTGCCGTGAACGAAAAGCTCGGCAGAGTCGGACAGGCCGTCTCCATCGGTATCCCAGTTGTGGGGATCGGTGCCGTAGAGCCGCACTTCGCGACCGTCGGGGATGCCGTCGCCGTCACTGTCATGGTGCGTCCAGGCGTCGTAGAAGCGCCTCACGCGGTTCGTCGATTCCGCATCCACCCAGACCACGCGATTGGTCTGCATGTCCAGCGTCAAGGTGTCGGCGAGCGTCCAGTCCCTGGCGCAGAGGTCGGTGCAGGCAAAGATGTCGACGACGTTGGTGCCCAGTCCTTCGTCCGGCCAGGCCAGCGTCAGTCCGATGGTGCCGTTGATGGTCGTGCCGATGGCCGTGAACTGGAGATTCGAGACGCTGCCTCCCTCGCCGGATCGCATCATGGCGGCGGCTTCCCGCTCCTCGGCCAGCCGCGCGGCTTCGATGGAACGTGCCCAGACGTATTGGATCAGGTTGTCCTCGCCGACCAGCAGGTCGTAGCGCATGCAGACGCGGGCGGGATCGTAGCAGGCGGTCAGCCAGTCCCGCCGCCACTCTTCGTAGGTGTCAAGTGCCGGGTATAGGGCGCGGACGAACCATTCCGGCGAGTACTCTTGGTCGCGCCCGATCCGGGCGATGACCTTCTGCTCCAGGCTTTCGATGACGATCTCGCGTCCCGGACTGTCCGCGTCCTCGTATATCCAGACCGGAAAGCGCACCACGCCGTCCGCGCCGATCTCGCCCGCAAGGTTGTCGATGAAGGACGCCGGAAAGGCTTTCAGATCGAGAATGGGGATCGTCTCGCCGGGCTGAAAGAGGATGAACTCGGGGTCGGGTGGCGATATCCAGAGATAGAGTTCCTGATCCCTCAGAAAGCGTCCGGACAGATCCTGGAGGTCGGTCGCCTGGCGCTCGAGGAGGGCATGGTGCAGCCACCGGTTGTAGATATCCTCGGCGTCTTCGTTCTCCCCGAGCATCGCCGCGACGACCCATGTGGCGCAGGCCATCGCAAGGGCCAAAGGCAGCAGCCAGAATCGCCGCGATTTGAGCAGGTAACGCATCGAATGCATCTCTCCGAATGAACCAGCAGACTCAGGGGCACAGACCCGCATGATCGAACACGAAACCCTTTTACATCAGAGGGCCGGAATCGTCAAGGACGGTTTTGTCCGGCGAACTTTTTTCGCCAACCGTCCGCCACTTTCGCCCGCCGCCGGGGATGTATCTCGTAGAGGTGCGGCGAAGGGCGACCGGCGGTAAACCCGAAATAAGTTGTTCCGCTGGGAGCCCCCCCCCTTACCTGTTGGATGCCGCTCGACAACCGGGAAAACGGGTACTGAAGCACTATATGTGTAACCAGCGGATGCCGCCAGTAAAGCCCTTTTGACCAGCCGATGTTTGAAGGCGACTCTCCGCATGGTGCGGAAATCTGGCGCACGGCCTTGACAATCGTACTCACATGGGATATACATTGTGTCATCCAAAGAGAGAGGCGCGCCATGATCAAAACCCTGACCAAGCACGGCAACAGCTACGCGATGGTGATCGACAAGCCGATCCTCGAGCTGCTCCATACCACGCCGGAAACGCCGTTTGAGATTATCTCGGACGGCCGCTCGCTCGTGCTGACGCCGGTGCGGGATGACGCCGCCGAGAAAAAGTTCGACGATGCCGTCGCCATGCTGCACAAGCGGTTCGGCAAGGCCATGAAGCGACTCGCCGAGTAGTCCATGGTCACACCGCTCTTTCTTGATCTCGACCAGATCATACGCCTGCACGGCGAACTGATTGCGCGCCATGGCGGGATCGACGGCACGCGCGACATCGGCCTGCTGCATTCCGCCATTGCTATGCCCCAGGCGTCCTACGGCGGCTGCGCGTCACGCGCCAGGGAAAATGGTCCCACCCCGGCCATTCGGTCGCGAGTTCCGCCAGCCGCGCTTCAAGGGCATCGACCGTGCAGGTCTCCCGGTAGTCGAACTCGTAACCGACCGGCCACATCTGCTGGTGTGTCCATGGTTGGTGGTGTCGGGAGAGTCCAGAAAGTGTGCGCCGCGCGCCGGTGCTGTCCGCAGCCTGACGGTCATCCCGAGAGGGATTCACCCCGCCCGCCGGTATCCTGCCGGCACGCCTCGCGGCCCGGAAGACGGCACCATGCCATCCCGCCGAACCATGGAAAGCGTAGCAGATTATCCGGGCGGGAATCAACCCAATCGGGCGTTTTGTGAATAACTTTTTGGCTTCCCTGGGCGCAACGAGAAGTGATAATCTTTTTGATTAATAACTTCAGCCGCTGCGTGCGAGTTGCTCGGTCAGCACATTATATCCCTTGATAGGGGCCGCGCCAACGGCGACGAGTTCAGCGACGTCTCGCCATTTGCGCGTTCGCGGCAGTTGCCCAAGTCGGATGTGCCCCATCGGTGCACTTCACACATCACTTTTCGCCCGAACTTCGTGCCGCGCGGCCAGCCCGGCAAGGGTCATCTGATTTTGTATCTGATCGTGCGGAATCAGCAGGTATCGCCAGGGCTTGCCGCCGTTGTCGTTGGCGTGGGCCGTGGCGTGTTTACTCCAGGTAGCTGCCGCGTCGGCCTTGGCCAGCACGACCTCGTCAGTCATCTCGTTTGCCCGCTTCGGCTCGCAGAGGAACTTTTCCGTTGTCGTCTCCACGACGAAGTCGGGTTCGTAGGATTCCTCGTGGCTGTAGTGAATCTGGAAGTCGCCCTTAGCGGGCTTGAACCACTTCAGCACGTCGGCATCGTTCTCCAGGATCACCGCGAACCGGCGCTCCGGGTCAGAATCGAACTTCTGGATCGGATACAGGCACTTGCCGAAACCGCCGAAGACCATTGTACCGATACGATTGCGCTGACCCTCCGGAATCGTTGCCCGGAAGTCCCGCACGTTCTCGTCGGCAGCCGCCGAGTAATTGTTTGCCCGCAAGGTGTGGAAGCCCCGCGTTACGTGGGCTTCATAGGCGCTCGCGGATTCGACGTAGTGCTGCTGCATCTGGGCATGGATCAGGTTCACGAGCGCCTGCTGGTGGAACTGGAGGACATTGATTACGTCATCTTCTTCCGACAGATACGACCGCAGCCGCGCCACGACCTGCCCGGCAAGCTTGTACAGAAGCGCTGCGTGCTCGTCGTAGCTGACATCGTCGAAGTCGATCAGGCCGCGCACCAGATAGTCCTCGGGACGTTTCTCCGCGATGATACCGCTGCCGTCCATGAGCCGATAAAGTCCTTGGTCGTGCAGTTGCTTGATGAGTATGCTCTGCTCGACGGGTTGCTGGTTGACGTTACGAACGTCCAGGTCGAAGTCTTCGTAGCCGCACGTGACCTCGCCCTTGGGAACGACCACGATCTTCGGCACGTCGATGGAGAGCGCCCGGTACAGTTCCGTGGTTTCGCGCACCACCTCGGCTACGTTCACGACTTCGTTAATGCCTTCCAGCATTCCTTGAGCGGGTCGGACGATCTCCTGCACCTTCTGCACGATCTCCGCCTGGACGGCCGAGTCCTGGAGTTGATCGCTGCCCTTGAGTCGCTCGTACTGTTTGATGACTTGATAGGTTGCCTTGGCAACTGCCTGCTCCTCGGGCTTCTCGAAGAGCTTTCGCTGCTCGACCGCTGGCTGTCCGGCAGCCGCTGGCCGCGCGGGGACAGTGCCTCCGGAGATAGCGTGCTCGAAGGCGCTCTTCACTTCCACGGCCTTCCGTCCGGCCTCCGGAATATCCCGTCCGATCACCACACCCGCCCGAATGATGGAATCCGGATCATTGGCGTGGTCGACGATCTCCTGGAACTTGTCGTGCGAAACAATCGTCAGGCGATCCACAGCCGGAACACCCACCCGCTTGCCGTAGGGGAGGCGCAGGCCGCGACCGATGCACTGCTCGACCAGGATACGCGAGTTCGCTGCCCGCAACGGAACAATCGTGTAGAGGTTCGTCACATCCCATCCTTCCTTGAGCATGTTGACGTGGATCACGATTTCTACCGGGTTGTCCGCGTGCTCGACAGTGAGAAGCTGCTGGATGACCTCGTCGTATTCTTCTCCCCGTACTTTGGAGTGAACCTGGATAACCTTGCCCTTGTAGCGCCCCTCGAAAAACGTATCGCCCTCGATGACCTGTTGAAGGGCATTGGCGTGCGTCGTGTCGGTCGCCACGACCAGCATGAACGGCTTGACGATGGGCTTGTCGTTGTTGCGGGAGTAGACCTCCAATTCGACCTTCGTGTTCTCGTGAATCCGCACGCCGTCTTCGAGTTTTACCTTCTCCAGTCCCTCGGGAGAGTAGGCGTTGGGATCGAAGTTTTCGCGGGTCGCCACGGCGGGTTCTTTTACAAAGCCGTCCGTCATGGCCGACGAGAGAGGATAGCTGTATATCACGTTCTTGAAGTCGTTGCCACCCGGCTCCTTGGGTGTAGCGGTCAGTTCGAGGCCGAGAATCGGCTTCAACTCGTTGATCGCCCGCACGCCAGCCGTGGCCCGGTAGCGATGGCTCTCGTCCATCAGCATGACAAGGTCTTCCAGTCCGGCGAGATAATCGAAGTAGCTCTGGCCGATGTACTCGCTGAGTCGCTTGATCCGGGGAGCGCTGCCGCCCCGCACCTCGCTGTTGATCTTCGAGATGTTGAAGATGTTGATGTGGACATCGTGGCCCCAGTCCACGCCAGGAAGTTGATCGTCGCGCCGCACGCCGCGCCCGTCCTCGTAGGTGTCGCCGGTGATGACGAGAGGGGGATGCACGTTAAATTCGCCGATTCCCTTGAAGACATACTTCGGCGTGTTGGGCGTGAAGTCGGCGATCAGCTTGTTGTAGATCGTGAGGTTCGGAGCCAGCACGAAGAAGTTGCGGATGCCCTCGGACTGGTATAGGTAGGCGATGAACGCGCCCATGAGGCGTGTTTTCCCGACGCCTGTGGCAATCGCGAAGCACAGCGATGGAAACTCCCGTTCAAAGTCCTCAACCGTGGGAAACTCGCTCTTGATCGCCGTCAGAGCCGCGACGGGATCGGCGTCTTTCGACAACTCGATGATCTCGCAGACGCGGGCCAGGATTTCGAGAGAGTCCCGCTGGGGAGGCCGGAGACTCAGGCGATTGCTGATGGAATTGATGTGTTGAATGCTCATGAATGGGCTCCGATTTGAACCGCAGATGACGCAGATTCACGCAGATAGTGATTTACGAAACGCTTATGCTCAAGACGCGGGGTGGCGAAGTTGAACAGAAGCGCCCGATCGAGGTCCGTGGCTTTGAGATAGTGCAGCACTTGCGCGTCTTCGATTTCCGTTAGCTTCTTGATGGCCTTCAGCTCTACAATGATGCCGTCATAGCAGACGAAATCAGCCCTATAGGGCGTGGACAGTTGGCATCCCTTGTACAAGACCGGGATGGGTTGCTCACGCTGATACGGAATGCCGCGCATGACAAACTCTCGTTCAAGAGCGTCCTGATAAACAGCTTCAAGAAAGCCGTTACCGAGGACACTGTGAACTTCCATTGCAGCGCCAATGATGGCAAACGTCTCCGGGTCGCGGGAAACCACGGATGGCGCAGAGTCTTGGTGAACCGCAGATGGCGCAGATTGTCGCAGAAGATGGTCAGAACTCATGATGATGTGTCCTCGGCAAAATCAAACAGCATAGGCCCTAAATCCTTGCCTTTCCCAAACTTTCTAACCCGCTTTCCCAATCTGCGTTCATCTGCGTCATCTGCGGTTAATCTCTCTTCGATTCTCACCGGTAGGTTGCGGATCTCCAACGAGTAGTCGTCGTGGCCCCACTCGCACTTCTTGAGGACTGCCTTTGGGATCTTCTTCACGGTCAGGTTCTCGAACTGGCTTACATCGCAACGGAACGCTCCACAGCAGATCAGCAGACTCCGGTTCGGGCCGACCTCGTCGCTGAGCTTCGTCAGCATCTCCTTCGTCATCATCTGTGTGGTCACATAGATGAAGTCCGTCTCGGAACTGCGGCCCTGCTGCCAGTAAACATCCGCGTTCGGCTCAAAGGTGAAGCCTTCCAGCTTGCACATCGCCTCGGCCAGCATCGCGGCGTTGAAATCAGGGTTGATGACCGGATTTTCCCACTCGTCTTTGACGATCAGTGACGGTCCGAGCTTGTAGTAACGGAACCCGCCGCCGCCCTTCCAATTCACCGCCTTACTGATTCCCCCCTGATCCTCGCCGTCAATAACCTTCTTCATTCGCGGAATTATGTGGGTATGGCAGTGCTCACCAAGTTCCACCATGATCCACCGGCGGCCCATCTTGTGGGCGACTGCGCCGGTCGTTCCAGACCCTGCAAACGAGTCAAGAACCCAATCACCGGCATCCGTCGCCATGTCGAGAATGCGGCGGATGAGTTTCTCAGGCTTCTTGCTCTTTGGAAACTCTACGCCCCCCTCTCGAGCTATGCCCTGCCAGGGAATGTCGTCCCACCAATTGGTCAAAGGTTCCACAAGACCCGCCTCGTCGCCATCGCCATCCACCTTATCCGAGAGAAACAGAATTCGATTGCCTTCCTTGAAGAACATGTCGCTATAGCCATCACGCTCCAGTCGAAGTATTTTGCCGCCGTTTGCCTTCGATTCATCGATGAGGTTTCTCGCGGCTTGACTGACCCCCGCGTAGTTGGGTTGCGCGTAGCGGATGACTTCCTGCGGATGGGATATCGCATAGGAAACGAACTGTTCGTCAAATGCCTTCTTCCCAAGTTCCTTCCGAGCTTGTCTTGAAGACTCATACCCGAGCGTCCGAGCCACATGGTCGGCCAGGGACTCAAAACGCCACTTTTCAAATGAGTCTGACGGGTTAATCAGCCGTATTGTATATGCCCAATCGTAGTCGCCTCGCGCAACATACGTGGGTCTGTATCGCCACTGAGACTTATCCTTCGCGTATATATGAATATACTCAGTCACATTCACGGGCGTTGGATTAATCGTCTTGTGGCCAGTGGCCGCGCTTCGCTTGATCGACACCGTCAGGACGCGATTTTTCCGGCCGAAGATCTCGTCAAGCAACACCTGCAGATAGCTGCTCTCCGTGTCATCGATTTCCACGAACAAAGCGCCATCCGAAGAAAGCAGCGAATGAAGAAGCGTTAGGCGGTCGCGCATGAGCGATAGCCAGAGGGAATGCTCTACGCCGTCGTCGTAGTGCTCAAAAGCCTGTCCAGTGTTAAAGGGTGGGTCTATGTAGATGCACTTGATCCGACCGTGGAACTCCTGTTCGAGCGCCTTGAGGGCCAGGAGGTTGTCGCCAAAGATCAGGCGATTATCGAAGATGTCGTTGTCAGTCACCCGCTGGGCGGCGTGATACGACTTCTCCGGGTCCTCGAGCAGGATGCGCGGCTCCAGTTTGGGCCGATTCTCCTTGCCGATCCAGGTCAGCTCCAGACGTGTGTTGCTCTTTGCCATATCAAATCATCTCCTTGAACCGCCAAGACGCCAAGGTCGCCAAGAACAGGATCCTTTGCATCTTCTCGCTTGGTGCCTTTGGCATTCTTGGTGGTTATTCATTTCCCTGTCTCCATTTTCGCCTGTCGCAACGCTGCCCGTCCTTTGTCGGTAAGACGATACTTTTGCAGACGGCTAGTTGGTTTGTCCGGGACCGTCATTTCGATAAGGCCATCTTCCAGCGCCGGATGAATATACGTTTCCCTCAGTCGCCGACGGCTTTTCAGTTCAAACGATTGCAGGATTTCTGCGTTTCCAAGCGCTTTATCGGCCTCTAGCAGGCCGAGGAGGCGGCTGACATAGTTACTGACTGGTGCCGCGACTGGTGCCGTAACTGGTGCCGTAACTGGTGCCGTAACTGGTGCCGTAACTGGTGCCGTAACTGGTGCCGCAACTGGTGCCGTAACTGGTGCCGTGACTTCCGGGGTGACTTGCTCACCGATCTCGGTTTTCGTCGTGCCAGCCACCACCAAGGGCACGGTCACCTTGAACATGTCGCCATCCTCGAACACCGGTTTGCCCGCACCGGGGGCGTAGTGCGGCAGGTACAGATTCACCTTGCGGACGCCGGAGCCGAGTTCCTCGTAACGGCCAATCTGGATCATAAACTTGCAGATGGTCGGGTTCTTGGGAAACGGCGTGAAATTGCCGGGATCTATACGGCCGTGATAATGCGGCACATTCGGGTTCTTGAACTCGACACGGTCGGTGTAGATCATCATCGTGGCCGGCGCGGCGCTGGTGTATTCGCGGTGGGCAATGATGTTGGCAACCAGTTCACGGAAAATGATCGAGCGCAAGCTGATACTCGTGGTGCCTTCCATGTAGAACGGATCGTTCAGGTGCTTGTCGACGAAGCCCATGAGCAGATCGAACGCGTCAATCAAGTTGCCCCGGACAATCAGGCGGTCGTCGTAGCGTTCGGTGTCGCGGCGGCGCAGGAGCGCATCGAACTTGTAGCCGGGCACAATGCTCTGGATCGTCGTGTCATAGCCGAACATCAGGGCGGCGGCCAGGGTGTAGCCGGGCTTGCCGGTGGAATAGTCCTGCCGCACAAAACCGGCGACCTTGAGTAGTTCCTCTGGCGGCAGATTCGCCCATGGGTGTTGCGGCTGACGCCCCAGCATCAGTTTCTTCGCCTTCTCAAATAGGGCGGGATCGAGATCTTTGATGCCCAAATAGGGATAGACGCGCTGTTCGGTGAAGAAACTCAGCTTGCGGTTCATCAGACCGGCCAGGCGGTTGACATCCTTGATTTTGTAGTCGCCATCCTCGCTGCGCAGAAAGACGCTGCCGCCCACCTGATGCACCTGCGAACTGGCGGGCACGAGCACCTTGATGACCCACTTGTCGCCAGCCTGCTCTTCGTGCGGAAACAGAAGATGCGGCGGATCGAGCTTCTGCGGGTTGTTCGACAGGTTGGCAATGTCCGCCTTGATCCGTTCGATGGCATCCTCGTTCACCCCGGAGACCGTACCATCGTCGTCCACGCCGAGCACAATCAGTCCGCCATCCATGTTGAGAAAGGCGCAAACGGTATCGAAGAAATTGACCGGCAGCCGATCCGTCGCCCGCTTGAACTCCAATGCCAGCCCCTCCTTCTCACCAAATGGCTTCTTCGATGTCTTGCCCTTCTTTGCGTTCTCTGCGCTCTTTGCGGTTAATCTCTTCTCGGTCATGCCACCCTCCATCGGATCGCAAACAGCGCTTTCACGCCATAGGTGTGCTTCAACTGCTTCTCGATCTTGCCGATCAGGTCTTCCCGTTGCTGGTCAATGGCGTCCTGGGCGTCGAATAGCTCGCGCCGCTTGCCGTTGCGGCGGCGTTCGAGATCGCGCAGTTGTTTCTGGTGGGCGAGCTTGTCCTGCAACGACTGCGCGAGGGCGGCGGAGCGCCGCAACTCTCGAATCTGTTTGTCGAGTTCCTTGATCTCGTGTTCGAGCGAGAGCTTCAAGTCTTCGCTCCATCGGTCTAGCTTCTGCACCTCTTCATCGAAGAACTGCCCGTTGCGGGTGTCGATCTCGCCCAGTTTCTCTTGAACCGCCGCGTCACGCAATTTTTTCAGATGAGGGGAATTAACCGCAAAGATCGCAGAGATCGCAGAGGAATTGGCTTCACTTTCCCTCTCTGCGTTCTTTGCGTTCTCTGCGGTTACATCTTCTTTGATGCGTGCTGGCAGCGTCAGCAACTTGCGGCAAATCTCGTCGTCGAGAATCTGGTTGTGATCCGTGCGGGCGGCGAAGACGAGAAACTCGTCGACCTCGACGGCCTCGACCGTGAGTCTGGAGACCTCCAGCCAGCCGGACTGGCCCACCAGTGGTTCGATCACGCTGATCTTGGCCGGATGGTTCGTGTAATCGAGGGTGACCTCGGCAACGGGCAAACGGCGGGCGATGGCGCGCTCGATGAGACGATGGGCCAAAGGATGGTCCGGACGGTAGAAGTGCTCGTCAGCGGCCTCGGCCGCCTTCCAGTCGAGGTTATACCAGCCTTGGCGGATGCCCGCCGGGGTGTCGCCGCTGTAAAGGAAACGCGGCATCTGCGGGTCGAACTGGGCCTGTCCGTCGAGCTCGACACGCGTCAGGTCGAGCAGCCATCGTTCCCGCTGGGACAGGCATTCGAGCGTTTTCTCCCTGCTGATCTTGAGGCGCGACCGCACGTCCTCGTCGAAGTTCTCCATGAGCGCCTGGCGCGTGGCCGCCAGGCGGGCCTGAATCTTGGCGTCCAGTTCGGCTTGGAGGGCGTCGAATGCCGCCTGTATCTCGGCGTTCGTGCGGCAGGTCTGGTACACGTCGGCAATGCGGCGCTCGATGTCCACGCCGGACTCCAAGGCCCCGAGGACCTCGTCCGACGCGCCAAAGACACCGTCAAAGAGCCTGAACTTCTCACTGAGGAGTTCGTAAACGCGCTTGTCGGCCTCATTGCGGCGGTTCAGGAAGTTGACCACGACCACGTCATGCTTCTGGCCGTACCGATGGCAACGACCGATGCGCTGCTCGATCCGCTGAGGGTTCCACGGCAGGTCGAAGTTGACGACCAGCGAGCAGAACTGAAGGTTGACACCCTCGGCGGCCGCCTCCGTGGCGACCAGAATCGTGGCTTCATCGCGGAAATGCTCGACGATGGCGGCCTTCATGTCCACGGCGCGAGAGCCGGAGAGGCGATCCGTTCCCTCGTGCTTGGCTTGCCATCGTTGGTAGATGTCGGCGTGATGCGGCTGGTTGTTCGTTCCGTTGATCGTGGCGACTTGGCCCTCGTACCCGTTGGCGCTCAGCAGATCGTAGAGGTAGGTCTGGGTCTCGCGTGATTCGGTGAAGATGACGGCCTTGCGGGGTGCTCCCAGCGCCTCGGCCTTGGCAAACGCGGTCTTGAGTGCGGGGAGCAATGCGTCGCCCTTGGCATTGCGTCCGATGCAAGACGCCAGATCAGCGTAGCGTCGCAGATCGGCCAACTCACCCTTCAGTTGTTCGGGGTCGATCTTCGCGTCACCTTCCTCTTCGGCGTCCTCGGCATACTCGTCCGCGAGTTCGGTCACGCCCTCGATGTCGTCATCGTCCAGGAGTTCCATGTCGTCGCGGAGGTTCTCCAGGCGAGCCGCAAGACTGCGGAGCGTGCGAGCGATGGCAAAGGTGGACGACGCCAGGAGCTTCCGCAGCACCATCGTGATGAGTTGCCGTTGGCTGGCGGGCAAAGCATAGAGCACGTCACGTTGCAGGTAAGTCGTGATGGAATCGTACAGGTTCTGCTCCTGCTCCGACGGCAGAAACTCTTGCGTGATCGGCACCCGGTTGGTGAAAGGGATGTACTCGGTCACCTGCTTGCGCAACGCACGGGTGCAGACCGGCGCGATCCGTTGCTTGAGCTGGACGTTGCGGGACAGTTCGTCGGTGCTGTTGACGAACTGCTCCCGAAAAGAGGCCGCATCCCCGAAGACATGCGGGTCGATGACACTGACCAGGCTGAACAACTCCAACAGGGAGTTTTGAAGCGGCGTGGCCGTCAGAAGGAGCTTCGGTGCCTTGCCAACCGCGTCCGTAATCTGGTGGGCCATCGTCTTCCGTGCGGCCGGGTTGTTCTGCAAACGTGTCCGGGACCGGTGAACATTCCGCAGTCGGTGCGCTTCGTCAATGACCACCATATCCCACGGCACCTGGGCAACCGAGGATGCCCGGGCCGCCGCGAAGTTGTAGGAGCAGATGACGGCCTTGTTCTTCTGGTCGAACGGGTTTCCACCGCCGTTCTTGCGGAGACGAGCGGTCACCTGCGTGTCCAGGACCTCCGACGGGATGAAGAACTTCTCGCTCAACTCCTGCTGCCACTGCTTCCGCAGCATGGCGGGAACGACGATGAGAATACGCCGCCGCCGTTCGGCCCATTTCTGGGACAGGACGATGCCCGCCTCCACGGTCTTGCCCAGTCCGACCTCGTCCGCCAGGATCGCGCCATTCGTGAATGGCGAACGAAGCGCGAACAGCGCCGCGTCGATCTGATGGGGGTTGAGATCTACCCTAGCGTTGGCGATGGAACGAGACAGCGCAGCAATGTCGCCGCCAGACCCGCGAAGGGTCAGAGCGTGCGCCCAGTACTGGCTGTGGTAGGCAGTGCTCATGCGGTGGTCTCTATTCCTCTTCCTCGTCCTCTGTCGACGCAACGGTCCAGATGCGCTTCAGGGGTAGCTCTGCGCGGATGTCTTCGTCGAGTTTGTCATAGTTGAGCAGGACCTGATCTATCAGATCGTTCTGATCCCAAAGTCGAACCGTGAAGAACAGACGGCTCGCCTCGCGCTTGATCGTGGGTTTGAAGCCACCCCAACAGACGAGGAGTCCCTGATCGGCTTGGACGTTCTGCATCGTCCCCAGGAGTTGGTCGAGTACTGGCCGTTCCAACGGCGCGTCCTGACTCTTGACCTGAACGCAAATGCGAGGCCGTCCGAACCCCAGCGTATCCGGTGCAGCAAGGATGTCCTTGCCGCCGTCCGCGCCCTTGTCGCTGTGGTAGGTGGAGAAACCTTGGGCCTGAAGCAACGCCTTAACCAGTTCCTCCAAGCCGTGGCCGCTGTACTTGCTGATGATCAACCGGGCAATCTGGTCTCTGGCGATCTGCTCGATGTCGAGATCGCTCCCAGAACCGTCGTCGGGCGCGTTGTCTTCATCCTTGCCGGGCTTGATCTTGATACCAACGGATTTCCATCCGTTCGCCTGCATGGCGCGGACCCTCTTCTCGGCATCATGGCGACTCACCTGGCAGACGGTCGTGAACGCCCCCAGCGAGTAGAGGATGTCCTTGTCGAAACTGGTGCGCGGGATGTCGGTCTCGATCCATTTGACCGTGCGGAAGTGGTAGTACGGGTTCTCGGCCTTTGGATCGAAGGTGTACGGCCCCGTGATCTCGCCGATGTGGATCGTCTTGCGCTTGCTCGGAACGCAAACCCAGTCGCCAGGCGACATGCGGTGGGTGAATGCCCATATCTGACCTGAGTTCTGCACACGGTGGAAGTGCTTGAACTTCGGGTAAACCTCCTCCAGTACCGCCATGAGATCCTTGCGTTCCTTCAGCTTGCCGAGGTCGCGGTTGAGGCCGCCCCAGGTGAGGTAGATGCGATTGTCTTTGAGGAACTTGTCCTCATGCTCGCAGTGCCGTCCCGATCTGTTCAGCCAGAGTGCCATGATGGTTACTCCTGTGGTTGGTCTTTCGACTTTTCAAGGCCATGCGTCACCCAGGCATCGATGGCGTCCTTGTGGAACCGCCAGCGCTTGCCGATCTTCTGGCCCGGCAACTTTCCGTCGACGGCCAGCTTGTAGAGCGTGGACTTCGAAATCTTCAGGTACGCCGCCAACTCGTCCATGGTCAGTATCTCATCATGTTTGGCGTTCATAGGCTACTCCAGGCCTCCATCTTACCGGTTGAACGCGAAGACAGACAACCAGCAGCGAGCATTATCCATATTTTGCCGGTGTTCACAATGCCAAAATAGTGCCGATCCGGGGGATCGCTACCCGCCTCCGAAATCGGGCCGCGCTGGCCGTGCAGAGGACAGCGGGCTGGATCGGCCCCGCCGCCGGTCTGGAACCGGCAGGCGGTAGGTCCTGCGCACGATGATCGCCCCGGCGGCGTGGTCAAACCAGGCATCTGGGACGACCGTCCGGCGACTCTCTGGTGGGTTCATGTTGGCGGGCTGGGCCGGTCTGGCGGCCAGAATGCCGCCGGAACAGGCCAACCGGGTCGCGCCGAAGGCCGTAGGCGGGTGCGATGACCGAGAGTGGTTCGAGTGGGGTTGTTCCTGGGGAAATTTCGGGACAAGCCAGTTAACCCCGGCCATGAGGTTCGCCCAGGGTTCGTCTCGACCACCATTTTGGCATGAGGAATGACTGTCTGATGGGTCATACCTCAGCCGTCTAGCATTACATACGCGGCGCACGCATGAAGTGGCGGAAGAATGTCTTGGTCAGTCGTGGCAGATGTTTGCGGGTGACTGCCCCGGTCATTCCGAGACTCTCTGGCAGGGGTTGCGGAAGCCGGGTCAACCACCTGCGAGGAACTGGTTAACAGCTCATGCTTCGCGAGCGAGCAGCGGCACCCCGGTGCTCAGAGAGAACGCCTCGCGCAGTAGCCGGTGGGATTCATCGAGGGGTTGTCCATCGTCGTCACTCTCCTTTGATCTTGCGCCTTGAAGTCGGCCGCCGAGCCGTTTGCGGGCCGTTTCTCGTGGTCTGCGATGTCCGGTTTGTCCGATTTATGGCCGATTCCTCATCGCCTGCCGATGGCCCGTTTGGCCCCTTTGGCCCCTTTGCGGCCCCTTTGCCAAGCACATTGACAGTGCCCTTGCCCGTGGTTCCGACCCGATCAACAACGCCTTTGGCGACGAGATCGGCCAATTCACGATGCGCTGTTCGCTTGGATACACCGAGTATGGCTTGATACTCCGAATTACCAATCGTGCCAGCGATCTTCAAATGGGTTACTGCCCGCTGTTGTCGGTCGTTGAGCCCCAGCCCGACCATGACCTTTTCCGTCAGCCAATTGCGCCAGAGCGTTGCGGAGAACTCGCCTTCACGCTGATCGAAGTCTGGTTCGGGCAAGGCTGTTCGTCAAACGGACGGTTTTGAATGACGCCCGCCTGTTCGAGGTGGTTTACCAGGCTGGCATAAACGGCGGGGATTAGTTCGGACACGCTGTTGAAGCGTCGCCGGATGAGTTGGCCGCCCGCCTTGCGCACGAGGGCCTGCATCTTCGGATGGCGGGCGTCGTCGTTCTCGCCCTTGACGAAGATCAGCCGCTCTATCCCGGCGGCGGTAGCCCGGTCGAACTCGCGCTCGGTGGGCGAGACGCCCTGGGCGTCCTCGTAGCCGTAGTCGTTGCCCAGAAGACCAAGGTACACGTCGCACCGATCCACCTGATCCAGATAGACCTTGTCGGCGCGACGATCAGCGGCGGGCATGTCCTCGAACAGGAACACATCGAAGAACCGGCCCAAGAGGGCGTCGCCGATGATGTAGCTCTTCAGCGCCCGGCGTTCCTCGGCCAGTTCCTTCTGCACGCTGCTGATGAATATCAATTGCTTCATTTCCGGGCCTTATGCGAGTCGGCAGGGCGGTTCCCAAGCCCGTGTGTCACCCAGGCATCGATGGCGTGCTTGTGGAACCGCCAGCGCTTGCCTATCTTCTGGCCCGGCAGCTTCTCGTCGACGGCCAGCTTGTAGAGCGTGGACTTCGAAAGTTTCAGGTACGCCGCCAACTCGTCCATGGTCAGTATCTCACCATGTTTGGCGTTCATAGGCTACTCCAGGCCTCCATCTTACCGGTTGAACGCGAAGACAGACAACCAGCTGCGAGCATTATCCATATTTTGCCGGTGTTCACAATGCCAAAATAGCGCCGATCCCGCCGGGCGCTATGGCCCTTATGTCCGGTTTGTCCGATTCATGGCCGATTCGTTGCACCTGCCGATGTCGTCGGGCACTCATGGGCCACGCCGGTCTGGAACCGGCAGGCGGTAGGTCTTCCGGACGATGATCACCCCGGCGGCGTGGTCAAACCAGGCATCTGGGACGACAGCCCGGCGACTCTCTGGCGGGTTCATGCTGGCGGCCTTGGCTGCTCCGGCGGCCAGGATACCGCCGGAACAGGCCAACCGGGTCGCGCCGAAGGCCGTAGGCGGGTGCGATGACTGAGAGTGGTTCGAGTGGGGTTGTTCCTGGGGAGCCATTTTATTCCAACGCCCGCCCAGATATCGGCCGGGCGTTTTTTTGTTTGTCGTTGTTTTTCACGCCAAGCCGCAAAGGATCACGGGGCATCTGGCAGTCCGTCGACGATCCGCATGATTCCATCAAAACCCCTCGCGTTCGTTGCGTCTTACCTTTGCGAGAGCAACGAAGCCCAAGGCCTGGCGGCATCCGGCTTCCATCCGTCAAGAGTCGGTGCAAGGTGGATGGGGTCGATCGGGAACCCAGCCTGCCGCGAGATCATTCCACCACAATCCGGTAGAAGAGTGGGCCGGGGCCGATGGCGGTTTCGTCCACATACTCCGCAGTCCCCTCCACGCCCAGCAGGCCGCTTGCGCCTTGCAAGGGATGGAAGACCGGGCTGGCGGCGAGATCGGAGCTGCGCTCGATCCGGTAGGTGCGCGTCGGCACGCTGCGCCAACGGATCGCATGGCCTTGCGCCTGCCCGATTGGCGGAGCGGTGATGCGCAGGTCCGTATCGCGGTTGTGGGGATCGGTTCCGGCGCGCCAATGCTGCCATACGGTGAAGCTGCTGCCGAAGAGCCGCTGGTGATCCACCGAGCCATCGGTCGGCAAATCATGGAGCTGCAGCCACCCGAAGGGGATTCCGCTGGCGGTCTGCGCTCCTGCGCCTGTCGTAAAACGCCATGCCGCGGGCACGGAGATGCCGGGATGGCAGGCGCCGGACGCGGACCGGAAACAGGTTGCATCAAAAACCACGTAGTAGCACACGCCCGATGCCAGCACCCCGGCGGGGTCCACGATCGCCTGCGACCCCGCGACGGTGATGCGGGAGTCCGTGATCGGGATGGACTCGAATACCGCATGGTTGGAGGCCTGTTGGATGGTCACGCTTCCCGTGGTGCCTTTCGAGATGTCGGCATTGAAGGTGATGACGAGGTTGGTGGAAGCATCGACACCCTCGGCCAAATGTCCAGGCGCCAGCCCCGTGGCCGAGAGGAAGAGCAGCGGCGACATGTAGTCGTACGAGTAATACTGGAAGCCGGGCACGCCGGCCGCATACGTGCGGGGATCCGTGTCGTCATGATAGGCGGCCATGAAGCTCTCTTCGGCCTCGTTCAGGCTGTGCGCCGCAAGCCAGTCCCCCATGAACGGCTGATCCGCGTAATGATCCGAAGACTCCGCCGAAAAAATGGGCCAGACCACCAGGTTCGTCGTGGCCGCACCGAGCGCATGGAGCCGGGACTTGGCGTAGGCGTAGGCGTTCGCGGGGTTGCCGACATAGCAATGCAGCAGAAGCCGGTCAACAAGTCCCGCCAGCTCCCCGATCTCGGCGTCGGTGGGCCACCCGACATAGGTCTCCACTTTCGCGCCCGAGGGGGCGGCCGCCGTCCGCATGTGCTGGAGAATGGCCTTGCACGGATCGAAATCGCGCGGCTGGTGATTCCAGAACTCATACTCGAGGTTGAAGACGTCGGCCTTGCCAGGATAGGCGCTGTTGTAGCTCTGAAAGGCGTCAAAGTCCGCCGCAGAGCCGCCGATGAAGCCAATCTCCTCCACGCCATACGCCGATTTTGCAAGCTGCACGAAGGCGTCCACATCCGCTCCCATCGGATAGCTCCCCAAATAGAGCGCCAGATAGGCGATGGAGTTGCGCTTGGCGTATTCCAGTACGGACAAGGCCAGGCCACGGTTGCGGAGAATTTGATGGACCTTGTCCACATACATGCCGCGCGAGCGCGGCTGAAGGGTCACGGTCCACCGGGCGGCCGGGCTGGAATAGGCGCCTTGCCAGTCGAACACGCTGGCCTCGATGGTGTACGTGCCCGCCTCCGGGAACGTGTGGCTCCAGACATCCTGCGCCTCGCTGCCGGACAGCGTGAAGCGACTGGCCTGGTGCTCGCCATTCACGTACCACTCCACGCCGCGCAGGTCGCTGTTGACATCCGTCGCGCACACCGTGAAGGCCTGCGTCGCCCCCGGCGGAACGAACACGTTGGCGCCCGCCGGAGAAGCGCGCGAGGCAACCGGAGGGGCGCTGTCATACGCCACGACGTCCCAGCGCACGCTGTCGTGTTTCCATGCGGTATCGTACACGATCGCAACAACCGTGCGGCTGCCTGGCGTGGCGAAGGTGTACGACCAGCTGTCCGTGGCGTTGGTTCCGGAGATCGGATGGGATTCGATGTAATCCCCGTCCAGGTACCACTCGGTTACGTGAAGAGCGCCAGTCGCATCCATGCCGCGCACGACAAAAGTCCGCTGCGTTCCTGGGGCGAGCGATACCGTGGCATCCGCAGGCGACTCCCGCAAGGCTGTGGGGGCCGCCATCGCATCGGGCACGAAACACGACACGGCCAGACAGATGCCCACGACAAGGAGGTTTTTGCCTTTCTCGATCACTACTAACTCGGCCACAATTCATACTGCAAAACAGGGGCACGGGTTTCCCAACCCGTGACACGGACAGGAATGTCCGTGCCCCTTTCCCAACTCCAAATTCCAGCTCCCAATGCCTGAATCCCCGCGCGCAGCGCTATTTGTGGCCGGGTTAGTAGCATCCCATAGGATTCGCCGACAACTAAAACACGTTGGCTTCGTGGCTGTCCGCCTGTAACCTACAGGCATTATGAAAAAGAAAGCGACCAAGGCGCGCGACCGCGCAACCACGAGGCCAGCAAGGACAGCATACACCACCCTGCGCCAGATCGTCCAGTGGATCCCCGCAGGGTTGCCGGACACCTCACTTTGACCTCACCTCACTTCGACAAGTGAGGCCCCAAAAAATCCCCCGAAAAATCCGAGTGCCAGGACGCGTCCCTTTTACTATACTGCTTTCCCTGTTCCGAGGAGGACCACAATGAAGAAAACGGCAAAAGCAAAAACGGGAACCTGGACCGAGAAAACGGGCTTGGCGCAGAGGTTGAAGGGGGGCGTGATCATGGACGTCGTGACCGCCGACCAAGCCAAGATCGCCGAGGACGCGGGCGCGTGCGCCGTGATGGCGCTCGAACGCGTGCCGGCCGACATCCGCGCGCAGGGCGGCGTGGCGCGCATGTCCGACCCCGACCTGATCGAAAAAATCATGGCGGCCGTGACCATCCCCGTGATGGCGAAATGCCGCATCGGCCACTTTGTCGAGGCGCAGATTCTCCAGGCGATCGGAATCGACTTCATCGACGAGTCCGAGGTGCTGACTCCCGCAGACGAAGCGAACCATATCGACAAGAATCTCTTCAAAGTCCCCTTCGTGTGCGGCTGCCGCAATCTCGGCGAGGCGCTGCGCCGCGTCGGCGAGGGCGCCGCGATGATCCGTACCAAGGGCGAGGCGGGCACGGGCGACGTAGTCGAGGCGGTCCGCCACGCGCGGACGGTGCTCGGCGACATCCGCCGCCTCACGGCGATGGCCGACGAAGAGCTGATGGCCTTTGCCAAGGAGATCGGCGCACCGCTTGACCTGGTCAAGGAGACCAAGCGTCTCGGCCGTCTGCCGGTCGTCAACTTCGCCGCCGGCGGCGTGGCCACCCCGGCCGACGCGGCGCTGATGATGCAGCTCGGCGTGGATGGCGTGTTCGTCGGCTCCGGCATCTTCAAGAGCGGCGACCCGGCCAAGCGCGCCGCGGCGATCGTCAAGGCGGTGGCCCACTACACGGATGCCGCCATGCTGGCGAAGGTGAGCCGCAACCTCGGCGAAGCGATGGTCGGCCGCACGGTGGCGACGATGCCCGAGGCGGAACGAATCGCGAACCGCGGCTGGTAGCCTGTGAACCGGTGTCCCGGCCCGGCGGCGCGCCGCGGAATATGCGGCGCGCCGCTTTCGCCCCGGCCCGATCCGGCGCCCCATGCGTAGCGGTCACGCCGTGGTGTGGGCCCAATTCACGCAAGGCAAGGAAGACAAGGCTCGGGCCCCAAAAATTTTTGAAAATTTGCATTGACAAGCATGGGAGCCTGGTTGTACGGTTCACGCGTCCCTGAAAATTGTGTTTTGCTTTTGATAGGACACGACCTTGTACAGCAACTTAAGCAGCCTGGCAATTAGCATCCTTGGCGGCGTTATCGTCCTTCTTGGCGGTATCGCCTCCCGTGCTTTGCCAAAGCCCTCTTAAGTTTTGTACCATACAAAGGCAGAAGTTAAGAAAACCCGCGGCGAAGCAAAGCCCGCGGGTTTTTTTGTTTGTCCCTGGCGAATGGAGAACAGCATGAAAATCAAAGGAGCAGAAAGGGTCATCCGCGTCCTCGTCGAAGAGGGTGTGGACACTGTTTTCGGTTATCCTGGCGGTGCAGTTCTGGACATTTACGATGAACTGTACAAGTACGGCAACCGGATCCACCATTACACCACCTGCCATGAACAGGCTGCGGCGCACGCAGCGGATGCGTATGCCAGGGTGACCGGGAAGGTCGGCGTCGTGATCGCGACTTCCGGGCCTGGCGCGACGAACCTGGTCACCGGGATCGCGAATGCGTATCTCGACTCCTCGCCCGTGGTTGCCATTACCGGGAATGTGGCCTGTGACGCGATCGGCAAGGACAGCTTCCAGGAGGTCGACATCACCGGGATCACGATGCCGATCACCAAGCACAACTACATCGTCAAGGATGTGACGCGTCTGGCGGATGTGCTGCGGGAGGCCTTTGAGATTGCCCGCAGCGGCCGTCCGGGGCCGGTGCTCGTGGACATCCCGAAGGACATCCAGCAGGCCGACTGCGACGATGGGCCCAGGGCTGCCGCAACGCCCCAGAAGGCCTATCGCAATGGCAAGGAGGCGTTTGCGCAGGCGGTGAAGCTGATCCGGGAGTGCCGGCGCCCCTACATTTACACCGGCGGCGGCACGATTGGCTCGAATGCCACCAAGGAGTTGCTCGAACTGGCCGAGAAGATCGATTCGCCGATCGGCAGCAGCATGATGGGCCTGTCGGCCGTCAGCCACGATCATCCCCGCTTCCTGGGCATGACCGGGATGCACGGCAAATTTGCCGCCGGCCAGGTGATGGCGAAGGCGGATCTGCTGATCGCCGTCGGCACCCGTTTCTCGGATCGCGCCACCGGCAACAAGGTTGCCTTCATCCAGGACAAGAAGGTCATCCATATCGACATCGACCCGTCCGAGATCGGCAAAAACATCCCGGCCTATGTGTCGCTGGTCGGGGACGTCCGGTGTGTTCTGGAAAAGCTGCTCGCGGAGTTGCCGGAGGGCGACCGCGCCGCCTGGCATCAGGAAGTCGAGGCCATCCGGAATGGTCCGGACAATCATCTGGAGATGCCGGAGGACACGCTGAATCCGGAGACGGTCATCCGTGCGGTGAACCGCCATGCCCCGAAGGACACGGTGGTTTGCACGGATGTCGGCCAGCATCAGATGTGGACGGCGCAGTACTATCACTTTTCCAAGCCGCGCTCCTTCATCACGTCCGGCGGTTTGGGGACGATGGGCTTCGGCATGGGCGCGGCGATCGGCGCCTGCATCGGCAACGGCAAGAAGAAGACCGTGCTGTTTACCAGCGACGGCAGTTTCCACATGAACATGAACGAGATGGCCACGGCGGTGTCCAATCAGCTGCCGCTGGTGATCGTCCTGCTGAACAACAATGCGCTGGGCATGGTGCGGCAGTGGCAGTCCCTGTTCTTCGCGAAGCGCTACTCCCATACCAGCCTGGAGCGCCATACCGATTACGTCAAGCTGGCGGAAGCCTTTGGCGCCCAAGGGATCCGGATCAAGAAGCTGGACGAACTCGATGCCGCGGTCAAAGCCGCCTTTGCCACCCAAGGGCCGGTGCTGATCGAAGTGGCGATCAACGAAGACGAAAAGGTCCTGCCCATGATCCCGCCAGGCGGCACCATCCAGGACATCATCCTCAAAGCATGATCTGTCGGGCTGGTCGGACAGAGCCATCCCCCTGCCCCCTGCCCCCTCTCAATAAGGAGCAAGCCAAATGAATTCCGATGAATTCGTCCTGTCCATTCTGGTGAACAACGAATCCGGTGTCCTGACCCGGGTGTCGGGTCTGTTTGCCCGGCGCGCGTTCAACATCGACAGTCTCTCGGTCGGGGTCACCGACGACCCGCATGTTTCCCGGATCACCATCACCGCCAAGGGCGACGACTATGTGAAGACGCAGATCGTCCGGCAGCTGGAGAAGCTGCACGATGTCAAGATTGTCGAGCTGATGCCGCCGAACAAGACGGTGATGCGGGAGCTGTTGCTGATCAAGTTGAATATCGACCGGAAATCGCGTGCCGGCCTGATGGAGGCGGTGGCGGTTTTCCGGGCGAAAGTGGTGGATTTGAACAATGACTCGGTGACCCTGGAGATCACCGGGGAACGTTCGAAATGTGATGCGTTTGTCGAGTACTTGCGGCCGTTCGGGATTGCGGAGTTGTGCCGCACCGGGCTGACCGCGATCGCCCGCGGACGCAAGACCCTGACGATGGATGCCGGCCCTGCGGAGCAGGACAACCGGGAGTGTTGAAGAAGAAAGGAACAAGGATCATGGCGAAGGTTTACTACGAAACGGATTGCAATCCGGCGCTCCTGAAAGGGAAGAAGGTGGCCGTCATCGGCTATGGCAGCCAAGGGCATGCCCATGCCCTGAACCTGCGGGACAGCGGCATGGACGTCGTCGTCGGCCTCTACGAAGGTTCTCCTTCCAAGGAAAAGGCGAAAGCGCGCGGCCTGGAGGTTGCCAACACCGGGGAAGCGGTGAAAGCCGCCGACCTCATCATGGTTTTGGTCAACGATGAAAAGCAGGCTGCCCTCTACCGCGGCGAGATCGAGCCGAACCTGGCTCCCGGCAAAACCCTGGCCTTTGCCCACGGGTTCAACATCCACTACGGGCAGATTCGCCCGCCGAAGGACGTGGACGTCATCATGGTCGCCCCCAAGGGTCCCGGCCATACGGTGCGCAGCGAGTTTGAAGAGGGCAAGGGCGTCCCCTGCCTGATGGCCGTGTACCAGGATGCCAGCGGCAACGCGAAAGCGATCGCGCTGGCCTATGCGGCAGCCATTGGCGGCGCCCGCGCCGGCGTGCTCGAGACCACCTTCAAGGAAGAGACGGAAACCGATCTCTTCGGCGAACAGGCCGTGCTCTGCGGCGGCGTGACCGCCCTGATGAAGGCCGGATTCGAGACGCTGGTGGAAGCGGGCTATCAGCCCGAGAGCGCGTATTTCGAATGCCTGCATGAAATGAAGCTGATCATCGACCTGGTTGTCCAAGGCGGCCTCTCGTTCATGCGCTATTCGGTCAGCGACACGGCGGAATACGGCGACTATTCCGTTGGCAAGCGCATCATCAACGACGCGGTCAAAGCCGAAATGCGCAAGGTCCTCGCGGAAATCCAGGATGGCACCTTCGCCCGGAACTGGATCCTCGAGAACCAGGCCAACCGCCCGCATTTCAATGCCATGAGGCGCATCGAAAAGGAACACCTCATCGAAAAGACCGGCGAGGAGCTCCGCGCCAGGATGACCTGGAAGAAGAAGGAATACAAGGAATGACGGACGAGTGGCCGGGCGTTGCGCGGCGATGCAGGCTCGCCGCGCAACGCCCCCCGTCCTCCCTGCGCCCTCCCCCGAGGAACCACCATGAATTCAGATCACGTAAAACAAGGCATCGAGCGCGCGCCGCACCGTTCGCTGATGAAGGCGATGGGCATGACCCAGAAGGAGATTGACCGTCCGCTGATCGGCATTGTCAACTCCTTCAATGAAGTTGTTCCGGGGCATGTCCACCTTCAGGAGATCGCCCGTGCGGTGAAATATGGCGTGCTCAGTGCCGGCGGCAGCCCGATGGAATTCAACACGATCGGCGTTTGCGACGGCATCGCCATGGGACACAGCGGCATGAAATACTCGCTGTGCACCCGCGAACTGATCGCCGACAGCGTCGAGTGCATGGTGCGGGCGCACCGTTTCGACGGGCTGGTCTTCATCCCCAACTGCGACAAGATCGTGCCGGGCATGATCATGGCGGCGGCACGCCTGAACCTGCCCTCGATCTTTGTCAGCGGCGGCGCGATGTTGTCGCTCGAAGACGAAGAGGGCAGCCGTTGTCTGGACCTGAACAGCGTGTTCGAAGGCGTTGGCGCCTTCAAGGCCGGCACGATCACCGAAGAGGAGTTGGCCCGCCTCGAGGAAAGCGCCTGTCCGGGCTGCGGTTCCTGCTCCGGCATGTTCACGGCCAATTCGATGAACTGCCTGACCGAAGCGATTGGCCTGGCGCTCGAAGGCAACGGCACCATCCCGGCGGTTTTCGCGGCGCGAACCCGCCTGGCCAAAGAGGCCGGCATGAAGATCATGGAGCTGGTGCGGCGCGACCTGAAGACGCTCGATATCCTGACGCCGGCGGCGATCCGCAACGCGCTGGCCGTCGATATGGCGCTGGGATGCTCGACCAACACGGTGCTGCATCTGGCGGCCATCGCCCATGAAGCGGGAATCCCCTTCTCCTTGCAGATGGTCAATGAAGTCAGCGCAAAGACCCCGAACCTGTGCCGCCTGGCCCCCGCCGGCAAGCACCACATGCAGGATCTGTATGCCGACGGCGGCGTCTATGGCGTGATGAAAGAACTGGCCAAGGCCGGCCTGCTCGATACGTCGCCGACCACCGTTTCCGGCAAAACGGTGGGCGAGAATCTGGCCCAAGCCGGGCGCAAGGGGCGCAATGTCATCGCCCCCATCGAAAAGCCCTGCTCTGCGGTGGGCGGACTGGCCGTCCTGTTTGGCAATCTGGCGCCCCGTGGGGCGATCGTCAAAAAGAGCGCGGTCGCTGACAACATGCTCGAATACCAGGGCACCGCCCGCGTCTTTGACGGCGAGGAAGCCGCCATCGAGGCGATTTACCAGCAGAAGATCAAGGCCGGCGACGTGGTCGTCATCCGCTACGAAGGCCCCCGCGGCGGCCCCGGCATGCGGGAAATGCTCGGGCCGACTTCGGCAATCGCCGGCATGGGGCTGGACAGTTCGGTAGCCCTGCTGACCGACGGACGTTTCTCGGGCGCGACCCGCGGCGCGGCCATCGGGCACATCTCCCCGGAAGCACAAGCCGGCGGGCCGATCGCCTACGTCCAAGAGGGCGACCGGATCGCCATCGACATCCGCAAGGGCACGCTGGATGTCCTGATCTCCGATGAAGAACTGGCCTTGCGTCGCCAAAGCATGCCGCTTCGCAAACAGGAAGACCTCCGTGGCTACCTTCGACGCTATGCGCAGTCCGTCACCTCCGCCGACTGCGGGGCGGCATTCAAGGACTAGTCCTTCCCGACGACAGAAACGAGGCAATCGACACGAGGATTTGGAGAACAAGCAATGAGAACCATCAAGGTATTTGACACGACCCTGCGCGACGGCGAGCAGGCCCCCGGCTGCAGCATGCATCTGAAAGAGAAGATCGAGATCGCCATGGCCCTCGAGCGCCTGCGCGTCGACGTCATCGAAGCGGGCTTCGCCATCGCCTCGAAGGGCGATTTCGAGGCCATCCGGAAAATCTGCGAAGTCGTCAAAGACAGCACCGTATGCAGCCTGGCGCGTGCCGTGCCCAAAGACATCGACGCGGCCTACGAGTCCCTGCGCGGCGCCAGGCATGCGCGCATCCACACCTTCCTGGCGACGTCCCCGATCCACATGCAGTACAAGCTGAAGATGTCGCCGGAAAAGGTGCTGACGCGGATCGGCGACATGGTGCGCCATGCGAAGAAGTATCTGCCGGACGTCGAGTTTTCGGCGGAGGACGCGATGCGCAGCGACAAGGAGTTCCTGGCCCGCGCGCTGGAGGTCGCCATTGCCGCCGGCGCGACGACGGTGAATGTGCCGGATACGGTCGGCTACGCGACACCGACCGAGATGGTGGACATGCTGAAATACCTGGCCGACCACGTCAAGGGCATCGAGAATGTGACGATATCGGTGCATTGCCACAACGACCTGGGGCTGGCCGTGGCCAACTCGCTGGCCGCGGTGACCGCCGGGGCCGGGCAGATCGAATGCACCGTCAATGGCCTGGGCGAACGCGCCGGGAATGCCGCCCTGGAAGAGATCGTCATGGGGCTGCATACCCGCAAAGCCTTCTACCAGTGCGAAACCAACATCGACACGACGCAAATCTACCGCTCCAGCAAGCTGGTCTACAACCTGTTGGGCCTGCCGACGCCGATCAACAAGGCGATTGTCGGCGCCAATGCCTTTGCCCACGAAGCCGGCATCCATCAGCATGGTGTTCTGGCCAACCGCGAAACCTACGAAATCATGACGCCGCAATCGATCGGCCTGATCAAGAACGAGATGGTTTTCGGCAAGCACAGCGGGCGCCATGCGGTTGAAAACCGCCTGAACGAGATGGGCTACCAGCTGAGCAAGGAGGAGATGGACGATCTGTTCGATCGCTTCAAAGACCTCGCCGACAAAAAGAAGACGGTCAACGACCATGACCTCGAGGCGCTGGCCGGGCGGAAACTCGTCGAGACGGCCGGTGGCTTCAAGCTGGAACGCTTTACGGTCAACTGCGGCAATTACGTGACCTCGAGCGCCGTGGTGCGCTTGAGCCATGACGACCAGATGATCGAGGAGGGCGCCATCGGCGATGGCCCCATCGCGGCCGCCTACAATGCGATCGACAAGATCATTCCGGCTCCGCCGCACCTCCTCGAGGACTACTCGATCTTTTCGGTGACGGAGGGCCAGGACGCCCTCGGCGAAGTCATCGTCAAGATCAAGGCCGGGGACAAATCGGTGATCGGCAGGGGGCTGTCCACGGACATCATCGAAGCGAGCATCGTCGCGTACGTCAATGGTCTCAACCGGCTCTTATAGGGGAATCATGAAACGACTGCACATCTTGGACAGCACCCTGCGCGACGGCGCGCAAAGCGAAGGCATCTCCTTCTCGGTGTCGGACAAGCTCCACATCGTCCAGGTGCTGGATGATATCGGGGTGTCCTACATCGAAGCGGGCAACCCGGGCTCGAACCCCAAGGACATCGAGTTCTTCAACCGGGCTGCGGAAATCCCGCTGAAGAACGCGAAGCTGTGCGCCTTTGGCAGCACGCGCCGCAAGAACCTGAAGGTGGAAGAGGACGACAATGTGCTTTCGCTGCTGAAGGCCAAAACCGACACCATTGTCATCTTCGGGAAAAGCTGGGACCTGCACATCCGGAAAATCCTCCAGACCACGAACGAGACGAACCTCGAGCTGGTTTTTGACACGGTCGAATTCTTCAAGAAGCAGGGCAAGGAACTGATCTTCGACGCGGAGCATTTTTTCGACGGCTACAAGAGCGATGCCGACTGCGCGATCGAAGTGCTCCGGGCCGCCGACGCGGCCGGCGCGGATTCGCTCTGCCTCTGCGATACCAATGGCGGTTGCAGCCCGGATGAAGTCTTCCGGATCACCCGGGAGATCGTGCGGCTTTTCCCCGGCCGTCCGATCGGCATCCACTGCCACAACGACACCGGTTGCGCGGTCGCCAATTCGATGCTGGCGGCAACCGCCGGCGCGGTCCAGGTGCAGGGGACCTTCATCGGCATCGGGGAGCGCTGCGGCAACGCGGACCTAAGCGTGATCATCCCGAACCTGCAGTTGAAGCAGGGCTATCGGTGCGTCGCCGGCGACCTGTCCAACCTTTCCGAAGCCGTCTACGCGATCTCGGAAATCTCGAACATGCCGGTGCCGGGGAACAAGCCCTATGTCGGCCTCAGCGCCTTTGCGCACAAAGGAGGCATGCACATCGACGGGGTCGCCAAGTGCTCGTACTCCTTCGAGCATGTCGATCCCGAAGCGGTCGGCAACAAGCGGCGCTTCCTGATGAGCGAAGTGTCCGGACGCACCACCGTGCTGGCCAAACTCGGCGGCATCGCGCCGGACCTGACCAAGGACTCGCCGGAGACGGCGGCGATCGTGCGGCGCCTCAAGGAGATGGAACACGAGGGCTATCAGTTTGAATCCGCCGACGCGAGTTTCGAGCTGATGGTGCTGCATGTGCTGGGACGCTACCGGCCGCATTTCAACCTGATCATGTACAAGACCAGCGGCGAATACCCCAGCCCCAATGGCGAGTTGAGCGCATACGCGATGCTGACCATCGAGGTCGACGGCAAAACCGAAACTGCGGCCTCCCTCGGCAACGGCCCGGTGAACGCGCTCGACCTGGCGCTGCGAAAGGCCCTGATCGTCTTCTACCCGGAAGTCGGCAGGGTCCAGCTGATCGACTACAAGGTCCGCGTGCTCGACGGAGGACAAGCCTCCGCCGCAAAGGTCCGCGTGCTCATGGAGAGCACCGACGGCGAAACAGCCTGGACGACCGTCGGAGTCTCCTCCGACATCATCGAGGCCAGCTGGCTTGCACTCGTCGATTCCATCGAGTACATTCTGAAATAGAGGAGTTCCCGCATGCAAATGACCCTGTCCCAGAAAATCCTGGCGGCCCATTCGGGCCGGGAGTCGGTACGTCCCGGCGAGTTGATCCTGGCGGACCTGGATTTGGTCCTGGCCAATGACATCACGGCGCCGGTGGCGATCAACGAATACCGCAAGGCCGGCGCCGGCTGTGTGTTCGACTGCCGGAAAATCGCGTTGGTGATGGATCACTTCACGCCGAACAAGGACATCAAGGCCGCCGCGCAGACCAAGCTGGTCCGCGATTTCGCCGACGAGAAAAACATCGAGCACTTCTATGATGTCGGCGAAGTCGGCGTCGAGCACGCGCTGCTTCCGGAAAAGGGTCTGGTGATCGCCGGCGATCTGGTCATCGGCGCCGACAGCCATACCTGCACCTACGGTGCGCTGGGCGCCTTCTCGACCGGCGTGGGCTCGACGGACATGGCCGTGGGCATGGCCTACGGAAAAGCCTGGTTCAAAGTGCCGGCCGCCATGAAATTCAACCTGCATGGCCGCCTGCCCAAATGGGTCGGCGGAAAAGATGTCATTTTGCACATCATCGGCAAAATCGGAGTCGATGGCGCCCTCTACCGATCGATGGAATTCGCCGGTGACGGCGTCGCCTCCCTGACGATGGACGACCGCCTCTGCATCTGCAACATGGCCATCGAAGCCGGCGCCAAAAACGGCATCTTCCCGGTGGACGACCGGACGTTGCGCTATATTGCCGAACGCTCCAGGCGCAAGCCGGTCGTCTTTGCCGCCGACGAGGATGCCGAGTATGAATCCGAGATGGAGATCGACCTGGGCCGCGTGCGTTCGACGGTGGCTTTCCCGCACCTGCCTTCGAACACGCGCACCTTTGATCGAATTCCGGAGATCCGGATCGACCAGGTGGTGATCGGCTCCTGCACCAACGGGCGCTTGTCCGACCTGCAGGCCGCCGCTGAAATCCTCAAGGGGCGCAAGGTCAACAAGCGGGTGCGCACGCTGGTCATTCCCGCCACGCAGAAGATCTGGCTGGACGCCTCGCGGCAGGGGCTCCTCGAGATCTTCGTCCGTGCCGGCTGTGCGGTGTCGACACCGACCTGCGGCCCCTGCCTGGGCGGGCACATGGGCATCCTGGCCCAAGGCGAGCGCGCCGTGGCAACCACCAACCGCAACTTCGTCGGACGCATGGGACACCCCGGGAGCGAAGTCTATCTGGCCGGCCCGGAAGTCGCCGCCGCCTCCGCCTTGACCGGCGTCATCACCGATCCGGCCACCCTGTGAGCAAAGGAGAACGCACGATGAAACTTACCGGCAACGTCATCCGCTATGGCGACAATGTCGATACCGACGTCATCATCCCGGCGCGCTATCTGAACACCTCGGACCCCAACGAACTGGCCGCGCACTGCATGGAAGACCTCGACAAGACCTTTGTCGAGCGCGTGCGGAAGGGCGACATCATGGTCGGCGGGCAGAATTTCGGCTGCGGCTCCTCCCGCGAGCATGCTCCGATCGCCATCAAGGAATCCGGCATCGCCTGCGTCGTCGCAAAGAGCTTCGCGCGCATCTTTTACCGCAATTCCATCAATACCGGCTTGCCCATCGTGGAATTTGACGGGGAAATCGAAGAGGGCGACCAGCTCGAGATCGATTTCGAAAAAGGGGTTCTGAAGAATCTGACGCGGCACACGGAAGGCCGTTTCCCCCCGTTTCCGGCTTTTCTCCAGAAGATCATTCACGCAGGCGGTTTGTTCAAAGCGATGGAGGAACTGGCATGAGTTTTCAACTGGCAGTCATCGAAGGTGATGGAATCGGCCCGGAGATCGTCCGGGCAGCCCTGAAGGTCCTCGAAAAGGTCGCGCCGGGGCGTTTCCGGTACAAGCCGGTCGTGGCCGGCGGGCGCTCGATCGATCAATATGGCGTGCCGCTGACCGACGAGGCGCTGGACACCTGCAAAAACAGCGACAGCGTGCTGCTGGGGGCGGTCGGCGGATACAAATGGGATACCCTGCCCGGACACCTCCGCCCGGAACGGGCCTTGCTGGCCATCCGCAAAGAACTCGGACTCTTTGCCAACCTCCGCCCGGCCAAGCTCTATCACGTGCTGAGAGATGCCTGCCCCCTGCATCGCGAAACCGCCGAAAAAGGCTTCGACATGGTGATCGTCCGCGAACTCACCGGCGGCATCTACTACGGCGAACGCGGACGGAAAACCGACGCCGACGGCAATACCATCGCCTTCGATACGGAAATCTACAATCAGACGGAGATCGACCGCATCGCCCGCGTCGCTTTGGATCTGGCCCGCAAAGCGCGCGAAGAAGGTGTGCAGCATTGACAAGGCGAATGTCCTCGAGAGTTCACGGCTCTGGCGCGAGCGGGTCCATGAAGTCGCCAAGGAGTATCCGGACGTTGCCGTGTCGGACATGCTGGTTGACAATGCCGCCATGCAGCTGGTGCGCAATCCCGCCCAGTTCGACGTCATCGTAACCTCCAACATGTTCGGCGACATCCTTTCCGACGAAGCCTCGCAGCTGACCGGCTCGATCGGCATGCTGCCCTCCGCTTCGCTGGGCGAAACCCGTCGCGGCATGTACGAACCCATCCATGGCTCGGCGCCCGATATCGCCGGCAAGAACATCGCCAACCCGCTGGCCACCATCCTGTCGATCGCCATGATGCTGCGGCTCTCCTTCGACATGGGCGGCGAGGCCGATCAAATCGAAGCGGCCGTCGAGAAGACACTCCTCAACGGCTGCCGCACCCGGGACATCCTCGACAACGACACAACCCCCCTCGCCACCACCGAAATGGCCGCAGAAGTCATCCGCGCCCTGGACTGACGGGGCATAGGCGGAGGATCTCCATTTCCGGATTGGCCTCGTGGAGGATGCAGGCGAGCATGCCGTGACGGCACGCGGGAAGTGCCCGGGGATCTCGCGCCGGAATTTGTCGGCAATGCGCCTCGTTGAGCGTCAGGAAATACCAGCCGGGGCTGGTGAAGTCCCAGCCCCGCATGCGCAGATGCTTGCGCGTTGCGCCGGCTACTGGCTGGAGGGTCGCGGACTTCGTTTGCGTGAAAAGCAGGCTTGCAGGGCTTCTTCGCTTTCGAAGCATTCCCGCAGCCGCAGGTAGAGCCGGTGTGTTTGCACGCAATCCGCCAGGGCCCGGTGGAAGGTGATGTCTTTTGATTCGATGCCGATGCGGCGGCAAAGGTCTTCCAGCCGATAGCCCGGGAGGCCCGGGACGGCTTTCCGGGCGATCCGGACGGTGTTGACGAAGTCGTTCGAGAAGGCGATGCCCAGGTAGGATGTGCGGTCGTAAAGGAAACGGATGTCGAACGATACGTTGTGTCCGAGGAGGATGTCGCCGCCGATGAAATCCATGTATGTCCCGAGGACTTCCTCGAGGGGCGGCGCATCTTCGACCATGCCGTTGGTGATGCCGGTCAGTTCCGTGATCCCAGGGGGGATCCCGCGCCAGGGCCGCACGAGTTGCTGGAAGCTTTCCACGATCTCGCCGTCGCGGACTCGCAGGGCCGCCATCTCGATGATTTCGGCGTATGTGGAACTCAACCCCGTCGTTTCGAGGTCGACAACCACATAGTCCAGCGGCAAGGCGACGAGGCTACGTCCTGGGTGTTTGCGCATCCGGCGTTCCTGTTCCCGATGATGTAAGGGGCGGCGCGCCGCGTATTTCCGCGACGAAGCGGAAGTCGTGGCAGAAGCAGGCGATGCCGGGGATCCGGCAGAGGAGCTTGTTCAGCGGGTAGATGATCCATTTGGGCAGGCCGTTTTCGGGAAGCCATCCCTGGCGCTCCATCGCGAGGCACCGGAAGCCGCTTTCCTCCAGCGCATCCCGCAGCATCTTCCGGGTTACGACCTCCTCCCCGTGGTTCACCACGCCCAGGAGGTCCGCCAGCTTCTCGGCGAAGGAGAGGCGGTTGACCATGCGGAAGGCGAAGATCTTTCCGCCGGGCTTCAACACCCGGCGCACCTCGTTGAGGAATCTCGTCTTTTCCTTCACGTGCTCGAGCACGGCGTAGAGCATCACGCCGTCGAAGGTGCCGTCTTCATAGGGCAGTTCGAAGGGTTTGGACCATCGGAAGGGGATCTTGCGCAGTTTCATGACCATTTCGACGAATTCCGTCGGGCGGCCGTTCCACGAGGGGATGTCGCACGCCTCGACGTCGAAGTAGCGCGCCAGGTCGCGCGATGGAAGGCCCACGCCGCACCCGACGTCGAGCATCTTCGCCCCGTCGGGCAGGTAGCGCCGGATGGAACGGATGTCCCTTCGCTGTTCGAGCCCGTAGGCGCCCAGATCCAGCCGGACCAAGCCGTCGTAATCGGCCATCGTGTCGAATTCCGTGTTGCCGCATCGTGTTTCGCCGGGCGTCATGTTCGTTCGTCCTTTTCCGGGGATGGTCGCCCCCTTTGATCGGGCAGGCTCGCCGGGGGCGGACGCCTTGCGACGGCGCGCCGCGCCTCCTGCTGGAGCCCCTTGGTGGCAAGGTATCCCAACCGGGACGGGGATGTCAAACCCGCTGTCGCCGCCCGAGGCGCCGTCTTCGCGGCGGGCGGTTTTGGCTTGCCTGTCGACAGCCGTTTCCCCCAAAATGTCTTTCTATGGCATACGAAGTATTGGCGCGCAAGTGGCGTCCCCGGCAGTTTGCCGACGTGATCGGCCAGGAGCATGTGACGCGCACGCTCTCCAACGCCATTGCCTCTGGGAGAGTGGCGCACGCGTACCTGTTCATCGGGCCGCGCGGCATCGGCAAGACCACGCTTGCCCGCATTTTCGCCAAGGCCCTCAACTGCGAGAAGGGCCCGACGGTCGCCCCGTGCGACGAGTGCGAGCATTGCCGGCTGATCATGGGCGGCAACGCGCTGGATGTGATGGAGCTGGACGGCGCCTCCCACAACAAGGTCGAGCATATCCACCCCATCCTCGACTCCATCCACTTTGCGCCTGCCGCCGGACGTTTCAAGATCATCATCATCGACGAATGCCACATGCTGACTCCTTCGGCCTGGAATGCGCTGCTGAAGACGCTGGAGGAGCCGCCGTCCTTCGTGAAGTTCATCTTCGCCACGACCGAGGGCGACAAGCTTCTGCCCACCATCATCTCCCGCTGCCAGCGCTTCGATTTGCGCCGCATCCCCTCCACCCTGATCGCCTCCCAGCTCGAGAAGATTGCCGCCGCGGAGAAGATTCCGATCGAAAAAGACGCCCTGCTCGCCATCGCGCGCGGCGCCGAGGGCGGCATGCGCGACGCCCTCTCCGCCCTCGACCAGCTGGCCGCCTTCACGGACGGCACCATCGCCGAATCCGACGTGCTCGGCATCTTTGGCCTGGTCTCCCGCGAGTCCCTCGAGAACCTGGCCGCCCACATCCTGCGCGGCGACGCCGCCTCGGCCCTTCGCCTGGTGGACGAACTGTACCAGTCCGGCAAGGATCTCCGCCGTCTCGTGGCCGAACTCCTGAACCACTTCCGGAACCTCCTGGTCTGCCAATACGTGGGCGCGGCCGGCAGCGCTTCGCTCGATGTCACGCCCGAACAGGAGAAGGTGCTTCGCGAGCAGTCGGCCCTGGCTTCGTCCGAGGGCGTCCTCCGCGTGGCCGAGCATCTTGCCGACGCCGATGGCCGCATGCGCTACGCCCTCTCCGGCCGGGTTCTTCTCGAGACGGCCCTCGTGCGCTGCTGCCGCGCCGCGGTCACCATCTCCCTCGACGAGGTGCTGCGCCGGCTGAAGGCGCTGCGCACGGAAGCCCCGGCAACGGCTCCGGCCGCCCGCGCGGAATCGGGCGGGGCGCCGCAGGCGGCCGTTCCTCCCGTGGCCATCCCCATCCCGCCGGTGGCGACGCCCGCGCCCGCCGCGCCCGCGCCCTCTTCCCCCTCTTCTTCCTCCTCTGCCGACGACCCATCGCTTTTCCGGGATCCGGTGCTGAAACAGGCGCTGTCCTCCCTCGATGGCCGCGTCATCGGCGTGGAATAACCCCCACATCCATCCCCAAAGGATCCGTATGGCCAACATGTTCGACCAAGTGAAGCAGGCGATGCAGATGCGCAAAGAAGCCAAGCGCATGCAGGCCGAAGTCGAGAAGATCACCGCCGAGTACTCCAACGGCGGCATCACCTGCGTGGTGCGCGGCGACCTCACCGTCACCTCGATCACCTTCGCCCCCGGCGCCTTCGACGAAGTGCTCGCCGGCAAGCCCGACCGCTTCAACACGATGCTTGTCAACGTCGTGAACAACGCCCTCAAGAGCGCCAAGAACAAGACGCAGGAGCAGATGGTCGCCGCCATGAAGGCCAATGGCCTGGGCGACATGCTCGGCGGACTCGGCGGGCTCGGCTGACATGCCCCGGCCGCTCGACGATCTCGTGCGTGCGCTGTCCCGCCTTCCGGGCCTCGGCCGGAAGAGCGCGGAGCGCGCCGCGCTGGCTCTCGTGCGCAAGCCCGACGACCTGTTGGACGGGCTGGTGGCCGCCCTGCAGGCCGCCCGCGCCTCGGTGCGCGTGTGCGACGCCTGCGGCGGCTTCGCCACCGTGGACGCCAACCCCTGCGCCCTCTGCACGGATCCCACGCGCGACGACTCCATCCTCTGCGTGGTCGAGGAGCCGGGCGACATCCTCGCCATGGAGCGCGCCGGGGTCTTCCGCGGCCGCTACCACGCCCTCCTCGGGAAGGTCTCGCCCGCCCGCCAGACGGGACCCGGCGCGCTGCGCCTCGAACAGCTCGCCGCGCGCGTGCGCGCAGGCGGCGTGCGCGAGGTCGTCCTCGCCATGTCCACCGACCTCGAAGGGGACGCCACCGCCGCGATGATCCGCGCCCTCCTCGAACCGACCGGCGTGCGCGTCTCGCGGCTCGCCTTCGGACTTCCCGCGGACAGCGGCGTCGGCTATGCCGACCCTCTCACGCTCAAGCGCGCCCTCGCCGGGCGCATGGACGCCTGACCCCCGGAGTCCCCCATGGAAAAAACCCTCCGCACCGCCCTCCTCGCGCTGGCCGCCGCCTGCGCCGCATCGCTCCTGCCGGCCGCTCCGCAGGACTCCCGCGCCTATCTCTTCACCGACGAGCCCTTCGTGCTGGCCGTCGAAGGCGTTCCCGACGGCGTCGTCCCCTACGGCATCGCCACCCTGACGGCGGACGGCATCGGCCCGCGCGCTTCGGGCATCGCGACGATCGCGGGCGGCGAGGTCTCCGTGCCTGCCGCCGCCACGGGCCTGAACATCGTCACCTTCGGCGCGCCGCTTTCCCGCGAGGCCCGTTTCCTGGCGATGGATCCGCCGGCTCCGATCGACGAGGCCGCCCTTCGCGCTTCGCTCCCGCAGGTGGCCGGCAAGCTTCTCGGCGGCGAGCCGTTCCTCGTGATGGGCATGGGGGATTCGGTCACCGACACCGGCGACCACTTCATCCTGCTCGCGCGCCTGCTCTCCCGCGCTTGCGGGAACCCCGACGTCACCGCCGTCAAGCGGGCCTATGCGGGCCGTTCCATCGACGCCACCGTGCGCCACTTCGACCGCGACGTGCAGGGGATCCATCCCGACCTCGGCGTGCTGATGTACGGCCTGAACGACGAAATCTGCTTCGTCCCGCGCGAGGGTTTCCAGGAGCAGGCGGAGTGGGTCGCCGTGCAGCTGCGCGAGCGCTTCGGCGCGGACCTCCTCCTCCTCCAGCCCACGCCGCACATCGAGACGGTCCGCACCGGGGCGTCGGGCCGCGCCGAACCGCCCGAGTTCGCCGCCCGCACCGCGGACTACGCGCTCGCCATGGACGAACTGGCCGCCCGCCTCTCCATCCCCTGCGCCGCCACCTTCCAGGCCGTCTGGGGCAAGGGCGCGAACTCGCTGGTCGAATCCGCCATCGCCATGTGGCCCTGCTATCCGACCGGCTACAGCCGGCAGTTCTCCTCGATCGTCGAGACCGCCGGGCGGGGCGACACCATCCACCCGAACGCCCTCGGCCACTACCGCATCGCCCTCGCGGCCTACGAGGCGCTGAACGGCCGCCGCCCCGTCCCCGCGCTCGCCTTCTCCGGCGCGACGCACTGGACGGAGGAGGGGCCGGTCGCCCGGGTCGTCGCCCGCAACGCCACGGACGCGGCCCGTTCCGGCCGTCTTTCCGCCTACGCCCCCACCGGCGCGGCGGTCGAAGGCCCCGTGGACCTCCCCTACACGCTCGAACCGGGCGCCGCCCTGGAGTTCGAGGTCCGCTGGAAGGGCGTCGCGAAGCCCGCCGATCTTGCCGCCCATCCCCATGCCGACCACCTCGGGTGCGGCTCGATGCCCGTCACGATGGTGGACTTCTCGGGCGGCGGCAGCACGGTGCAGGGCATCCGCTGCCCCTACGCCGTGGGCGGCGGCTTCGACCGTTCGCGCCGGGAGGTTGCGGGGCGGCGCGCCGCGATTCCGCTCCACCGCCCCGACGGCTCCGTGGAGGCGGTCGAGGTGACGATTCCGGAGGACGACGACGTGGGCCGCATCCCGCTCGTGAAGGAGCTGCGCGGCGCCGGCGGCGAGACCGGCTGGGCCGTGGCGGACGTGGTCTACGCGAAGGTCGCGAGCGCACCGGAAGGCGAGGCGACGGTGGACGGCGACCTCGCGGAGTGGGCCTCCGTGCCTTCGTTCCCGGTGGGCCTGCCCTGCCAGGCGCGCTCCCCGAACGGCCACAACGACGCCCGGACGTCCGTGGAGGAGGCATACGTCGACGTGCGGGTGATGGCCGGCGGGAAGGGCCTCTACATGGCCTTCGAGGGGACGGGCTTCCTCGACCGGGACTCCGTCAACATCTTCTTCGACAAGCGCGAGCCCGCATGGATCGGGACCGCCGGCCCCTACTACTGGCTCGGCATGGGCTTCCGGCCGGAGGGCGCCGTGGCCCTCGGCCAGGGCGAGACCAGTCGGCCGAACCAGCCCTTCCAGGGCGCCTGGCGCGCCACGGACAAGGGACTTGACGCCGAGATCTTCGTGCCCTATTCGCTCTTCGATTCCGAGACGTGGCCCGCCGGCGGCGACCTGGGGCTTTCGGTCGTCTGGCGGCACAGCCACGAGGGCCGCTCCACGCGCCTCGGCTGGTTCGAGAACGGCCACGAGTGGAACAGCCGCTGGTACGGCACCGTCCGCAAGGGCCCGGCGCCCGGCGTCCCCTCCTACGTGCTTCGTCTCTGGTAGGGAGGGCGGGAGCCGCTTCACCAGCAGAGGCCGATTTGCGGGCAGAAGGGGCGGACGGCCTCGATCTCGCGTTCGCCGCAGAGGAGCATCACGAGGCGGTCGAACCCGAGCGCGATGCCCCCGCAGGCGGGCATGCCGCGTTCGAGGGCCTGCAGGAAGGGTTCGTCGAGGGGGTAGACCTCGCGTCCCGCGGCGCGCCGCTCTTCCGCGCAGGCCAGGAAGCGCGCCCGTTGCGCGGCGGCGTCGGTGAGTTCGGTGTAGGCGTTCGCGAGCTCCAGGCCGCCCAGGTAGAGTTCCCATCGCTCCGCCGTGCGGGGATCCGAAGGCGCAAGGCGCGCCAGCGACGCCGTCGCCGCCGGCCAGGCGCGAAGCACGCACGGGCGTCCATGGGGAAGCGCGGGCTCGATCTTCGACACGAGGTCGGCGTCGAAGCGGTCGGCATCGTACGCCTCCACCGGGTTCCAGTCGGACCAGCGGCGGAAGGCCTCCTCCATCGTCAGGTCGAGGACGGGCGCGGCGAAGTCGATCTTGCCGGTCCCGCGCCCCCGCGTGGTCCGCCCCAGCGCGCGGCGCGCCACGAAGGCCAGCAGTTCCAGGGTTTCGCGCAGGATGGCGTCGCAATCGACCCCCGCGCGATACCACTCGAGCATCGTGAACTCCGGATTGTGGCGGGCGCCCCGCTCGCCTTCGCGGAAGCAGGGGCCGAGCTGGAAGATCTTGTCGAATCCGGCGGCGACCATGCGTTTCATCGGGAGTTCGGGGGAGGCGCGGAGCCAGGCGCGTCCCGAGGGAGGGGCGTCGATGGCGGCCTCCATCGCGGGGGCGGGCACGCGGACGGGCGTCTCCACCTCGAGGTAGCCGCGGCGCCGGAAGAAGGCGCGGACGGCCTCCGCGGCCTTTGCGCGGAGGAGCAGGTTGCGGCGGGAGGGGATGCCGGTGTCGGAAAGGCGGTCTTCGCTCATGTCGGCGTCCTCATGCCTGCGGGGCGGCGAGACAGCGCGGGAGATCGTCGAAGCGGTCGATCGCGGCATCCCAGGCTTCGCCCTTCGGATTTCCGAACCCGAAGCGGCAGAAGCAGCGCTTCAGGCCCGCGGCGCGGGCGGCGGCGAGGTCGGTGTGGTTGTCGCCGATCATCCAGATGGGGCCCGTGCGGCGGGGATCGTCTTCGCGCAGGGCCCGCCCGATGGCGACACGGAGGGGCATGGGGTCGGGCTTCATCCGGGGGCAGTCCGCCCCTCCGACCAGCGCGTCGAACATCTCCCGGACGCCCAGTCGCCCGAGGATGGGGCGCGAGAGGGACGAGAGCTTGTTGGTGACCACCGCCTGCGACCAGCCTTGCGCGCGCAGGGCGGCGAGGGTTTCGGCCACGCCGGGGTAGAGCACGGTGTGGACGACGGGATGGTCCGCGTAGTAGGCGACCATCGCGGCGGTGGCGGCGTCCACGGCGTCGGGGCGTTCGGGGATCGAGCGCTCGATGAGCCGCCGCACGCCGTCGCCGACGCCGGGGATGATGCGTTCGAGGGGCCAGGGGGCGAGGCCGAGCGTGGAGCGGGCGTGGTTCACGGCTTCCGCGAGGTCGCCCCGCGTGTCCGCGAGGGTGCCGTCGAGGTCGTAGAGGAGGAGTCCGACGGGGGAGGGGGCCATCGGGTCCTAGGCCTTCCATCCGTGGCGCCGGAGAAGACGGACCGCGTTCCCCCCGAGAAGACCGGCCTTCCATTCCGCCGGATCGGGAAGGGAGCCGATGGCCGCGAGGTCGGGGGCGTGGGGGCGCCAGGGCCAGTCGGTGCCGAAGAGGATGTGGTCGGCGGGATGGCGCCGGAGGAGGCCGCCCATGCGTCCGGCGCCCAGCATGGACGGCGCGAAGGAGGTCTCGATGTAGAGGCCCGGAAGCCCGATGAGCTCGCGTTCCACCTCGTCCCAGGCCGACCATCCGCCCAGATGGGCGGCGACGAGATCGAGCCCGGGGACGGCCTCCGCCACGCGGCGGATGCGGATGGGGTCGCAGAGCAGGTCGCGGGCGAAGCCCACGTCGAAGCCGGCGTGCGTCACCACGAGGAGCCCCTGGTCGCGCGCCATCCGGAGGAAGTCGAGGATTGCGGGGGCGTCGAGTTCGAATTCCTGGTAGTAGGGGTGGAGCTTCACGCCCGGGATGCCGGCGGCGGCGACTTCCGCGAGGTGCGCTTCGGCCTCGGGGTCGGCCGGATGGACGGAGGCGAGCGGGATGATCCGCTTCGCGGCCTCCTCGCCGGATCCGCCGTCGCGGAGGGAGAGCGACCAGTCCAGGATGGACCGCCACTGCTTCGGGCGGGTCGCGATGGAGCAGACCACCGCGCGGTCGATCCCGTTGGCGTCCAGTTCCGCGATCAGCGAGGCGATGCGCCCGTCGCCGCAGGAGTGGAAGGCGGAGTCGTCGATGCGCTCGTTGAGCGAAACCATGGCGCGTTCCGCCAGGGATTCGGGGAAGGCGTGCACATGGAAGTCGATGCGCATGGGGCTGGAGTCGCGGGGTTCCATCAGTCTTTCCCCTTTCGAGAGTCGCTTGCGTCCCCCGACGAGGCGGGATATCCTAGCACGCGACGAAAGGCGAGCCACAGCGCAAAGCGCAACCGGGCGAACCACCCCGGCTTGCGGGACGGCTGGTAGTCCGGGCGCATGTATCTTCGATCCGACAAAGCCATGAACGAGTTTTCGCTTTCCCTCCCGGAGGACGGAGGAGGAGATGCGTCGCCGAAGCGGCTTCCCCGCTTGCAGGTGGCGCTGGCGGAGCGTGGCGCGGCGTCGCGACGCGGAGCAGCGGACATCATCGCGGCAGGGTGCGTCTGCGTCAACGGGAAAATCGTGCGCGACCCCGGCGCGCGGGTCGATCCCGCGAAGGATTCCATCACGGTGAACGGCGTGCCGCTTCCCGCCGCCCGCGAGCCCCGCCGGACGATCCTGATGTACAAGCCGGCCGGGGTGGTCTGCTCCGCCAGCCCGTCGCAGGGGCGCACGGTGTGCGACCTCGTGGCGCACCTGCCGGAGCGGCTGGTGCCCGTGGGGCGGCTGGACAAGGAGAGCGAGGGCCTCCTGCTCCTGTCCAACGACGGCCCGCTCATCGAGCGTCTCACGCATCCGCGCCACGGGCACCGGAAGCGCTACGAAGTGACCGTTTCCGGCGCCGTGGACCGCCGCGCGCTCGCGTCGCTGCGCGCCCCCATCGCGATCGACGGGCGCGAAACGCGGCCCGCCGCGGTCGATGTGCTTTCGGAGGGGCCTCCCGCGCGGCTCGCCTTCGAGATCGGCGAAGGCCGGAACCGCCAGATCCGGCGTCTCTGCGGGCGGGCGGGATTGCGCGTGGAGCGCCTCCTGCGGGTCTCGTTCGGTCCGCTCGGGCTCGGGGAACTCCGCCCCGGCCAGTGGCGCGACCTGGCCGAGTCCGAACTCCGCGGGCTGGCGGAGGAGCCCGAAGGCGGCGCGCCGCCCCGATGATGTGTCCGTCCTCCCGCCGGGGGTTCCCGGAACGGGGGGCAAGCCTGGAACGTTGGATGGTGTCCCGATGATGAAACTGGAATCGCTTCGCCCTGTCGCTGGAGTTGCCGCCATGGCCGTGTCCCTTGCCCTTTCCGCCGGCTGCCGGTCGCCCCTTGCCGGCAAGAAGGCCGCCGCCCCGGGCCCCGTGATCGTCTGCCTTGGCGACTCCATCACCGAAGGCCTCACCTATGCGCTTCTCGTGCGGCAGTCGCTCCGCGAGGCGGGCCGGACGGAGCCCGTGATGCTCGGCGCGGGGGTGGGCGGCGATACCGCCGGCGGGATGCTTGCGCGCCTCGACCGCGACGTCTTCTCCTACGACCCCGACCTTGTGATGCTCGATACCGGCCTCAACGACTACGCCCTCACCGCCGGGGAATACGAGCAGGCGTTGCGCGCCATCTACGACCGCTGCAAGGCCGAGAAGGTCCCCGTGCTTTCGCTCACGCTGACCACCCTTGCCCCGCGCCATTCCGGCATGGACGCGCATCTCGCGGAGTTCGACGCGGTGATCCGGCGGCTCGCCGCCGAATACGGCTGGGCGCTTGCGGACGTGCAGGCGCGCATGCGCGAGGCGCTCGCCCGCGGCGGCGAGGAGCTGAACGAGCCCGACGGCGTCCACCTGAACCTCGCCGGATACCGGGCCATGGCCCGCGCCGTGCTCGACGCGATGGGCCACGGGGACGTGCCGGTGTGCGAGACCTTCGTGCCGCCGCTGCTGCCGGGCGTCGTCCCGCTGTGGAGGACGCGCGCCCTCGCCGAAGGGGAGACCTTCGATCCCGCCGCCGCCGATCCGGGTGGCGAGGGGTGGACGGATCTCCGCCTGCCGCGCCTGCAATCCGCCGGAAACTGGTGGCTCGACCAGGAGCGCCAGCGCGGCGTGGCCGTCCGCCTCGACCAGGTGGCCGGCGCCGGCGCCGGATATGCGAGCGTCGCCGAACTGGACGAACCCGCCGCCCGCGAGGCGTGGCTCTGCGTGGGGGCGGACATGAAGCAGGCCTGGCTCAACGGCGAGCCGGTCTACGGGAACACCGAGCCGCGCGGATGGTACCCCGGCCGCGCGCGCATCCCCGTCTCCCTGCGCGAAGGCAGGAACCTCCTCGCCGTGACGAGCGGGAGCTCCTTCTTCGCCGCCGTGCTTCCCGGCCGTCTCGACCTCGACCAGCCGCGCCCCGTCCGCGTGGCGTGCGTGGGCGACAGCCTCACCTCCGGGTTCAAGATGGAGCACCCCGGCCGCGACGGCTATCCCGCCCGACTGGGGCGGATCCTCGGCGACGGCTTCGAGGTGCGCCCCTTCGCCGTCCCCGGACGCACCGCCCTCCGGGATGCCGGCCTGCCGCTCTGGAAGGAGCCGTGCTTCGAGACCGCCCAGGCATGGAATCCGGAAATCGTGGTCCTCTGCCTCGGCGCGAACGACTGCTGGCCCGCCATCTGGCAGGAGCACGGCGCCCGCTTCCCAAAGGACCTCGCCGACATGGTGCGCCTCTTCCAGGGCCTGCCCAGCCGCCCCCGCGTGTTCCTCGCGCCGCCTACGCCGATGTTCATCGATCCCGGGCGGAACGCCGTGCAGCTCCGCATCCTCTCGGAGGAGGTCGTCCCCCTCGTGCGCGCGGTGGCGGAGGAGACCGGATGCGTTTTCCTCGACTGGCACACGCCGCTCCGGGGGCGCGCCGGCCTCTTCCTGGAGGGCGACGGCGTGCACCCCACGCCCGAAGGCGCCGCCGCGATGGCGGCGGAGGCCGCCCGCGCTATCGGGCGCTAGCGGGCCGAAGGGAAAATTCGCAGCCGCAGTACGCCTGCCGGTAGAGCCCGTAGCGGCGGGAAAGCTCCACGCTGTGCTGGAAGCCGCCGTTTTTCTTGAAATCCACGGGCAGGAAGCGGACGGGATCGAGGGCGCGGCCGACCTCGAAGACCGTGGCCGAGTTCTTGTGGGGGCTCACCGTGAGCGAGGTGGCGAAGGCTTCGAAGCCGTGCGCCGCGGCATAGTCCCGTGTCCGCCCCAGGTTCAAGGCGAAGCAACGGCGGCATCGCCCGCCGCCCTCGGGGGCGGACTCGAATCCCGCCACGGCCCTTTGCCAGTCGGCGTGCGGCGGCGCCTCCTCCACGAGCGGCACGCCGAGAATCGCCGCCAGCTTCCGGACATTCTCCAGGCGGAGCAGCCGCTCCTCCTCCGGGGCGATGTTCGCGTTCGTGAAAAACGCGGTCACCTCCATCCCCGCATCGCGCAGCACGCCGATGCAGTGGGAGGCGCAAGGGGCGCAACAGACGTGCAGCAGGATGCGCCGCGGCCGTGCGCCGGAGGGCAGGGCGGGGACGGTGTACGCCATGTGGCTAGCCCTCCCCGGCGGAGCCCTTCAGCACGGCGATGAAGGCGGACTGCGGCACGTTCACGCTCCCGAACTCCTTCATGCGCTTCTTGCCCTCCTTCTGCTTCTTCAGGACCTTCTGCTTGCGGGTGACGTCGCCGCCGTACAGCTTGGCGAGCACGTCCTTGCGGAAGGCGCGGATGTCCTCGCGGGCGATGATCGTGCGGCCGATGGCGGCCTGGACGGGGATCTTGAACTGGTGGGGCGGGATGGTCTCGGAAAGGGCCTTGCAGATCTGGAGGCCGCGGGCGCGGGCCTTGTCGCGGTGGACCATGATGGAGAAGGCGTCGACCGGCTCGCCGTTGAGGAGGATGTCCATGCGCACGATGTCGGAGGTCTGGTAGCCTTCCGGCTCGTAGTCCATGGAGGCGTACCCGCGGCTCATGCTCTTGAGCGAATCGTTGAAGTCCACGAGAATCTCGTTGAGCGGGAGATGGCAGGTGAGCATCACGCGACGGGCGTCGACGTTCTCGGTGGCGGTGATGGTGCCGCGGTGGTCCATCGTGAGGCGCATCATCTCGCCGATGCAGGTGTCCGGACAGATGATCGTGGCCTGGATGGTCGGCTCTTCGATGAAGTCGATGACCGACGGGTCGGGCATGGCGACGGGGTTGTCGATCTCCAGCACTTCGCCGTCCGTGCGATGCACGCGGTAGACCACCGCGGGATGGGTGTTGATGATGTCGAGGTCGAACTCGCGGCGCAAGCGCTCCTGGACGACTTCCATGTGGAGCATGCCGAGGAAGCCGCACCGGTAGCCGAACCCCAGGGCCACGGAGCTTTCGGGGTGGAAGGTGAAGGCCGCGTCGTTGAGATGGAGCTTCTCGAGGCCTTGTTGCAGCTTCGCGTATTCGTCGGTGCTGACGGGATAGATGCCGCAGAAGACCATCGGGCGGACCTCCTTGAAGCCGGGGAGCGGCTCGGAGACGTCGTCTTTCGCGCCCATGAGCGTGTCGCCGATGCGGATGTCGCCCGGGTCTTTGATGGTGCCCACAAAGTAGCCCACCTGGCCGGCCTCGAGGAAGCCGGTGGGGGTCTGGTCCGGGCTGAAGACGCCCACTTCGCGCACCTGGGTCTGGATGCCGTTGCCGTAGAGGCGCACGGGATCGCCGGGCCGGACGACGCCGTCGACGACGCGGATGTAGGCGATCACGCCGCGGAAGACGTCGAAGATGGAGTCGAAGACGAGCGCGCGGAGCGGGGCGTCGCGGCCGAGGGTGGTCGGCGGCGGGACCTTCTCCACCACGGCTTCGAGCACGTCGCGCACGTTGAGGCCCGTCTTGGCGCTGAGGAGGATGGGGTGGTCCGGGGAGAGGCCGAGAAGCGACTCGACCTGCTTGAGGACGCCCTCGACGTCCGCCCCCGGAAGGTCCACCTTGTTCAGGGCGGGGATGATTTCGAGGCCGGCGTCGATGGCGAGGTAGGCGTTGGCGACGGTCTGCGCCTCGACGCCCTGGGCCGCGTCCACGAGCAGCACGGCGCCCTCGCATGCGCCCATGCTGCGCGAGACTTCGTAGCTGAAGTCCACGTGGCCGGGGGTGTCGATGAGATTGAAGCGGTACGTCTTGCCGTCCAGCGCCTCATAGGCCATCGAGACGGGGTGGGACTTGATGGTGATGCCGCGCTCCCGCTCGAGATCCATGGCGTCGAGGGTCTGCTCCTGGATCTGGCGCTTTTCCAGGGTGCCGGTCAGCTCGAGCAGGCGGTCGGACAGCGTGGTCTTCCCGTGGTCGATGTGCGCGATGATGCAGAAGTTGCGCGTGTCGGTGATGGCGTGTTCGGGCATGAGGGAGCGAGGATACCAAAGTCCCCCGCCTGGAGCAAGCGTTCCACCCGGCGAAGGGCCACGGGAATGCACGGGCCGCTTCGGGCGCCATGCGCAATCTCCGGCCCTTCTTGACAAGCCATGCGCTCCCCGCTACGCTTCCTTCAAAGGTCGAGGCGTATGGAAACCAAGGGTTCCCCTCGAAGGAAAGGAGTGCGGGCATGAGACGGAAGCAGTGGATTCTGGGCGTGGGCCCTTTATGGGATCACGGCCGACATCCGCGGGCTCCCGCGCCCGCAATCCCGCGCCTGCGACATCGGCGCCTACGAGGCCGACCTGTGGCAGGGCACCTTGTTCCTCCTTCGCTGACGTCCCGAAGCCGGCCGATCCCGCCGGAGATGCGTACGCCATGATCCCGTTCCGCATGCCGGCGGCCGAGCCCGTCCCCCAGTGGCGGCCGGCCGAAATCGTCCTGGCCAGCCAGGTCGAACGCGAAGACCCCTTCGCCGAAGTGGAGGTGGACGTCGAGTTCACCGCCGCGTCCGGCACCCTCGTGCGGCGTCCTGCGTTCTGGGATGGCGGCACCGTCTGGCGCGTCCGCTTCGCGCCCGTGGAAACCGGCGAATGGAGCTGGCGGAGCGTCTGCACCGATCCGGCCGACAACGGCCTCCACGCGGTTTCCGGAACGCTTTCCTGCGTTCCCAACGCCGGCACGACGCCGGTCGACCGCCATGGCTTCCTTCGCGCGAGCGGCGACCGGCGGCGCTTCGAGCATCGGGACGGCACGCCGTTTTTCTGGCTTGGCGACACCCATTGGCTCATGCCGGACACCGAGCGCATCGACGAATGCAACCATCCCGCGCATGGCGGCGGGCCCTGTCCCTTCGGAGGACAATTCCAGCATCTCGCCTCCGTGCGCCGCGACCAGGGCTTCACCGTCTACCAGCTCTACCCCGAACCCGGCAGGAGCCACTGGTGGTCCGACGCCGCGCGCACCCGAATCGATCCCGCCCGCTTCCAGTCCGTCTTCGACCCCGAAATGGACCATCTCGCCGGCCTCGGCTTCGTGATGGCCGTCGGTCTCGGGCACTACACCAACTCCGTGCGCATGCCCCCGGAGGTGCTCCGCCGCTGGGCCCGCTACGTGACGGCCCGCTACGGCGCCCATCCCGTGGTCTGGATCACCTGCCAGGAGATGAACTGCCCGCCCGGTCCGGGCGGCGGCCCCTGCAACGAACAGTCGGTCTGGGAGGCGGTCGCGAGGGAGATCGATCGCGCGAACGGCCACCGCCACCCGCATTCCGCCCATCAGTGGGTGGTCGACCCCGGCGTCCGCCCGGTGTGGCGGGAAGCGTGGCACACCTGGTTCGCGCTCCAGGGCGGCCATCGCGGAAGCGGCCTCGCGCCCTTGTCCCGCTATCGCGCGTACCGCGCCTGCGAGCCGGTCCGGCCCGTGATCGAGACGGAGGCGATGTACGAGAAGGTCGACTGCGGCGGCATCGCGGACGCAGGGGACGCACGGCGCGCCGCCTGGCGCGCGTTCCTCGCGGGCTGCGCCGGCTACACCTACGGCGGCGCCGGCATCTGGGCCTTGAAGTGGGACGAGGACGACCCGGCGTGGAAGGACTACAACCACGAAGTGTCCGCCTGGCACGAAGGCATGGACCTCCCCGCCGCGAAGCAGATGCGCCCGCTCCGCGACTTCTTCGAGGCGATGGACTGGACGTCGCTCGAACCCCGTTTCGACGACCCCGCCTGGAGCCGCTTCGACGAGCCGGAGGCGTGCGTGCTCTCGACGGCGGACGGCAACCGCCGCTATCTCGTCTATTGCCACGGGACAACCGCACGGGGCGAGCTTCGCGGCCTTCCCCCCGGCGCGGCCTGTTCCCGGCGGTGGATCGACCCCCGCACGGGTGCGCCCTTCGGCGCCGCCGTCTCATGCGCGGCCTCGCCCGGCGGCGTCGTGCCGATGCCCGAAAAGCCGGATTCGCAGGACTGGCTGTTCGAGCTGGGACTTTCCGGCGAATGATTCGCCGGCCGGGAGTCGGGCGGGGCCCTCTGCCCGTTACGGACCGATTGGGCGCCACGATCACGCCAAGGCTTCCCGCAACGCCTGATCCGGGGGCGCATCCAGCAGGACAGGTCCTGCCCTCTTCCTATTGCCCATCCGCTCCGTCAAGGGTGACGGCATAATTCAGGAAGAGCTCCACGTTGGCCTCATCGATCTGCCGGACGATAACGGGACTCTGGAGGCCCTCGACGACAAGCGTCCCCTTGCCGCCCATTTGTTCCTTCGTATGCCGGATGTCCTGGGCAATGAGTTGGAGCAACGCCGCTCGATGCTGTTCAGGATCTGCCACGGCGAGTTGTACCTGGCCAAGATTGCACCGCGTCTTCTCTCCGAACCGGATCCCGTCCACGAATCGCGTGATTTCGCTTGCCGCGGCAAAAACGTCTGGCGCCTGGGGATCGAGTGCGATCATGATGGTCAGGCTGGCCGCGGATGGTTGCTCATATGGGGAAAAGGAAGAGAAAGCGGCCATTTTCGACACGGGGCGTGCGGAGAGCGACAACGGCCCGTCCCGGATGGTCATTCCCTTGTTCGCAATGGCTTTGTCCTGGATCAGGCGTTTGGCCGCACGAATGTCATCGAATCTCCGAGCCGTTTCTTTTTGCTCGCTCACGATAGAAACCGGCATGGCCACAAAATCCGCCGTCCGTACAAGGGAGACGGATACCGGCCTGGCATCCCGAACGGCCAGAATGTAGACCGGACGGACGCCGGCCCCGGCGAATGCTGTGGTCGCGGCGACCACCATGGCCGTTGCAATCGATCTTCTCATTGTCTTTCCTCCTTTTGCCGAATGGTTGGAACCAAGGCCAACGATCCCCTTGACGGTTTGGGCGAACCGTCCGCAGGCTGACGCATGCCGTCCTCGGCATGGCTCGCACCCTGTGGCCCAACGAATTCGTCATCCATGCGAACGTCGAGCCCGCCCATCCGAGGGCGAAATCTCGCGAGACCGTGCTGCAGAAGCAGGCATCAGGGAAGGAAAACGTGAAATCCCCGCACGCATAGGCTCCCATGTGGCCAGAGCGCAAGCCATAGCCCTTGCCTTCGGGCAACGAAAGCCCGGCAAAGACAGGCGCCATCCGTATGCTGGCGCCGTAGCTGCCGGTCTCAACGCTGGCCGCCACGATATCGGCAAGGTCGGCTCCGCGGTTCCGGAAGTAGGCGCGGCCGGTCCAGAACGGCATCGCCAAGGCCACCGTCGCCCTGGTGCTTCTGCTTTTCATCTTCTTCCCTGACGGCGTACTTGGGCGTATCCCACAGTACAAGCTCCGACAGCCCACGTTACGTTTACGACGTTTACGGATTTCTCCACCTGCCTGTCAAGCCCTTCGTCTGCGCACGGGGAGCCCGCATTGCGACCAGCAATACGCTGGACACCCGCGCAACGAGCCATCCGGAGGCAATGAAGGGCCAGCGAGCTTTCCCCTTCTGTTTCGGCATCGGCATCGTCCCTCCCGGCCCCGCGGAAAAGCGGCGCGCCGTTTTTTGCGGTTCGCCCGGACGTCCGCACTCACCGGCGCAACAGGCGGATGAAGAGGCCGCCGACCACGGAGCGGGCCTGGAAGCCCGCCGGCATGGCGGTGTCGGCCCAATACCAGTCGGTCATCGGAACGCGCATGGGCGTGCGGTGGTAGAACTCCCAGAGGCGGCTCACGAGCGCCTCGAAGTCGCGGGGGTCTTCGGCCAGGGCCGCGGTCCAGACGAGCCAGTCGGCCTTGGTGTAGGCGGCCCGGCTGTCGAGCGGGGCGCCGTAGGGGAGCTGGCGCCGCAGCGCGCCGCGGATCTCGCCTTCGAAGAAGGAGGCCGGGAAGAGGCCGAGGCCGAGGATCTTGTCCCACACGGCGTTGTACTTCAGGCTGGTGGTGCCGGGGCGGTCGAAGGCGAGACGGGTGGTGCCGTCGCCGTTGGCGGCGGCGGCGAGCCAGTCCCCGGCCATTTCGACGGCTTTTGCGAGGAGGGGTCCGGCCTTCTGCGGCTGATCCAGCATCTTGTGGATCAAGCCGAGGGAGGCGATGCCGACGATGGCTTTGATGGCGAGGTTGCAGTTGTGGGCGAGGTGGCCGGCGAAGTCGTCGGTGCAGAGCTGGTTTCCGGGGTCGCCGCCATGCTCGAGGAGATACCCCGCCCATTTCTCCAGGGTCGGAAGGTGCTTCGCGGCGTTCGACGGGTCGCCGGAGAAGAAGGCCGCGAGGGCCTCCATGACGATCATGTTGCCGCACCCCTCCACGGGCATCTGGCTGTCGAGGCGCGGCTGGCCGGTCTTTTCGTCCACGCCGTAGCGCTGGACGTCCACGAACGGATAGCGTCCCGCGTCGTGCGGGGCAAAATCGAAGGGCCAGTCCTTTGACCGGGCGAAGCGATAGATGGGCCGCAGCATCGCGGAGACCAGTTCGGGGGCGTAGCGCAGGAAGAGGGGGGTGGACGGATAGCTCACGTCCACGGTGGCCGCGCACCCGTTGGAGAAGCACTCCTTCGAGACAAAAAGCAGCTCGCCGTTTTCGTCGGCGACGAGCTTGTGGGCGGCGATGGCCTGGCGGTAGGCGAGGAGCAGGAGTTCGGCGTACTTGACGCCGCCGGCTCGGGTGGCTTCGAGTTCCAGGGCATCGGAGAAGGCCCGGCAGGATTCCAGGGTCTCGTCCGCATCCTCCGCGGCGGCCCGAAGCGCCTCTTCCATGGACTTCCAGCGGGACGTCCACAACGCGGCGCAGGGTTTCCCGGAGACGAGCAGCGACTGGCCGAAGTCGTCGTAGCCGACGAGGAGGCGGGCGCTCGGGTCGAGATCCGCGCGCAAGGCGATGAAGTCGAGGCCGACGATGGCCGTCGCGCCTTCGGGGAGGTCGCGGGGCGCGACGTGGTCGTTGGCGGCGCGCGAGTCCTGCGGGGTTTCGACGGCTTCGCGCCGGAAGACGGAGGCCGTCGCGCCTTCGCCGGCGAGCCAGAGCCTGCCCCATTCGATGCGCAGGTCGTCGCCGTCGCGGCCGAGGGGCTTTTGGTCCGCAGACTCCATCCAGACGGCGGAAAGCGGGCCGACGGCGCACGTGCCGGTGCGGACGGAGCTGTCGCCGGCGCGGTCCATGCAGAATTGGCCGGAGAGGGCGACCGTGACGGAAACCGCATGGGCCCTGCCGTCGAGCGGGCGTGCGGAGAGGTCAAGGTAGCCGATGGGGCGCGACATCCGCTCGAGAGGGTCCAGCAGGAGCGGGGAGGTGAAGGTGGCGGCGAGTTCCACGCCGCCGGCGGAGAAGACGTAGGCGGAGGACATCGCCGCGATGTCGAGAGAGAGCTGCTCCATCGCGGGTTCGCCGCCGCGGCCCATGAAGCGGTAGTCCTTGCCGTCGATGGTCGCGATGCCGAGCATCAGGTTGCCGGAGCCGGTCCAGTGCACGGTGTCGCGGTCGGTCAGCCGGTCGGCGGGCGACCAGACGGAGAAATAGGGGTCGAAGGTGAAGAGCGGTACGGATGGGGGACGGAGCTTCATGAAAACCCGCGGTGTTTTTGGATGAAATCGGTGGGATGGCGGAATCGGCGGGATGACGATAGCGGAAATCCCGTTGTTCCGCCAGCCCCCGGTGGAATCATCCCGCCCCCGTTTTTGGGGGTGCTCCCAGGCAGGAGCTTCACACTCCTATCTTTCTGGCATGAAATTCGCTCGCGTTCTAACAGAATCGAAACAATCTTATGGAGGCGCCTGCAAAACCCCCTTGCCGGTCGGGACAGAGCCCGACCCTCCCGATCCGCCCCTGGGGACCGTCCCCGGCGGGCTGGATGGGGGGACGATCTCCGTGTCGTCCGGCCGGGTTTTGCAAGAGCCCCTCATGGTCTTACGATATGGAGCACGACTATGGCTGATGTGAACCCGTTGCCCATCCGTGTTGGCATCGTCGGGTTGGGCAGGGCGGGCTGGGGTATGCATTGCCGCGAGCTCGATGAATATCCGGAGCTTTTCAGGGTGGTCGCCGTGTGCGACATCGACAAAGCGCGCCGCGATGCCGCGTTCGCGAAATACCGCTGCCGGACCTATCGGCAATACGCGGATCTGCTGCGCGACATCGATGTGGAGCTTGTGGACATCGCCACGCGCAGCGACGACCACTTCGGGCATGCGCTTGAGGCGCTGAAGACCGGCCGCTCCGTGCTCCTCGAGAAACCGATGAGCCTCGACCTCGCGGAGGCGATCAAGCTCCGCGCCGCCGCCATCCGGGCGGGGAATCGCCTCTACATCCGCCACAACCGCCGTTTCGAGCCCCTGTTCCTGCACGTCCGCGAGATCATCGAGAGCGGAATGCTCGGTGTCGTCTACGACGTGAAGCTGCGGCGCGGCAGCTTCTCCCGCCGGAACGACTGGCAGACCGTGAAGCGGTGCGGCGGCGGCCAGCTCCTCAACTGGGGCCCGCATATCGTGGATCACGCCTTGCAGTTGCTCGGCCCGCAGGCCAAGCTCGTCTTCTCGGATCTCAAGCGCGTCGCGGCCGTGGGCGACGCGGAGGACTACGTGCACCTTGTGCTCCGCAACCCCGGAGGACTTACGGTGGACATCGAAATCTCCGGCGGGCGCATCCTCCCCGAGCCCGAGTACCTCGTGAGCGGCACGAAAGGTTCGCTGTCCGCCTCCGGTTCGACCATCCACATCCGCCGCCTCGATCCCGCCCACGCGCTCCCGCGCCGCCGGGCGAGCGTGCGCACCCCGCCCCTTGGAAGTTTCGGAACCCCCGAAAAGCTGAAGTGGATCGAAGAGGACATCCCCGTGGCGCCCAGGCAGCCTTCCGGAATGACGTACATGTGGCCGCTTCTCCACGATGCCATCCGCAACGGCAAGCCCTATCCCATCACCCTCGACGAGGCCGTCGACGTGATGCGCGTCCTCTCCGCGGCGCGGCACGGGTGATCCACCCCTTTCCGCCGGCGAATCCCGGCGAATCGCGTCCGATCCGAAAGCGCGGTTCGACGATTGCGCGGGGGTTCGAAGTGTGCCATACTGGACGCACCGTGTGGCGGACCGCCATGATGGCGCCGCCCGCCCGCGGAATCCTGCGGAAAGGAGTTTGTCATGCTGCCAGTCCCTGCCCTGTGGGCCGCTGCCGGGCTGTTTTTGATGATCGCCGAATTCTTTGTTCCGGGCGTCTTCCTGATGTTCTTCGGCTTCGGCGCCTTGGCCTCCGCGCTCCTCGCGTGGATATGGCCGGGCCTTCCGTATGCCTGGCAATGGGTGTTCTTTGCGGCGGTGTCGGTGACGATGCTGCTCCTGCTGCGCAAGCGGATGGGGAAGGTCTTCGGCGGCCGGACGACGGTGTCGAAGGACGACCTGAACGCCGACTTCATCGGGAACACCGCCGTGGCCCTTACCGATCTCGCCCCCGGACAGGCGGGCAAGGTCGAGATCAACGGCGTCGGATGGAATGCGGAAGCCGCCGAACCCATCCGCGCCGGCACGGCCGTCGTGATCGTCTCTCGCGACGGCCTCACCTTCACCGTCCGCAAGGCCTGACCGGCCATCGCGCCGGTTCCGTCCTTGTTTTCCCGTCCCTCACAACCCCCAGCCATTCCTCGCAACCCCCAGGAGTATCGAAATGCCAACCGCCATTGCCATCCTACTTGTCATCCTCGTCCTCGTCACCCTTTCCCGCTGCATCCGCATCGTCCCGCAGAAGATGGCCTATGTGGTGGAGCGCCTCGGCAAGTACAACTGCACGCTCGAGGCCGGCATGCACCTGCTCGTGCCGATCATCGACCGCGTGGCCTACAAGCATTCGCTCAAAGAGCACGCCATCGACGTGCCTCCCCAGCAGTGCATCACGCGGGACAACATCACCGTGGAGGTGGACGGCGTCCTCTACCTGCAGGTGGTGGACCCCGTGCGCGCCTCCTACGGCATCGGCAACTACCTCTTCGCCACCACCCAGCTCGCGCAGACCACCATGCGCTCGGAGATGGGCAAGCTCGAGCTCGACCGCTCGTTCGAGGAGCGCACGCACATCAACGCGTCGATCGTGGGCGCGGTGGACAAGGCGAGCGATCCGTGGGGCATCAAGGTCACCCGCTACGAAATCAAGAACATCACGCCGCCGCAGTCGATCCGCGACGCCATGGAGAAGCAGATGCGCGCCGAGCGCGAGAAGCGCGCGCAGATTGCCGAATCCGAGGGCGACCGCCAGGCGAAGATCAACCGCGCCGAAGGCGAGAAGCAGGAGGCCATCGCGAAGTCCGAAGGCGAGAAGGCCCGCCGCATCAACGAGGCCGAAGGCCGCGCCCGGGAGATCCTGCTCGTGGCGCAGGCCACCAGCCAGGGCCTCCGCGAAATCGCGCAGGCCATCGACGGCCCGTGCGGCGCCGAGGCCGTGAACCTGCGGCTCGCCGAGCAGTACATCGACGAGTTCGGGAATCTCGCCAAGGCCAACAACACGATGATCATTCCGAGCGACCTCGCGAACGTCGCCGGCTTCATCCAGTCCGCCGCCGCCGTCCTCAAGAAGACGGGATGCGGCAATTCGGCGAAGGCCTGATCCGCCGGAAGGCCGCCCCGTGCTCCGGGGCGGCCGTTTCGTATCCTGTGCTCCACCCCGCCCGTTCTCCCGTTCCAACACCCGCCACCCCGCCATGCTCAAATCCCTGACACTCGGCGTCATCATCGGCGCCCGCGGCTTCTTCCCCGGCCACCTCTGCAAGAAGGGCCGCGACACGCTCCTTTCGGTGCTCAAGCGCTTCGGCATCCGCGCCGTGATCCTGCCCGCCTCCTTCGGCGGAAAGGCGGGGGCCGTCGAGAACTTCGAGGGCGCTCGCGCCTGCGCGGAGCTTTTCCGGTCCAAGGCGGGCGGGATCGACGGCATCCTGGTATCGCTGCCGAACTTCGGCGACGAGCGCTCCATCGCCGAGGCGATCCGCGCCTCCGGGCTCGACGTGCCCGTGCTGGTGCATGCATGGCCCGACGATCCCGACGCGATGGGCGCCGCCGTGCGCCGCGACAGCTTTTGCGGGAAGCTGTCGTGCTGCAACGCCCTTCGCCAGTACGGCATCCGCTATTCGCTCACCACGCTCCACACCGAGGATCCGCAGTCGGAGGACTTCGCCTACGACCTGCTCCGCTTCGGCGAAATCTGCCGCGTGGTGCGCGGGATGCGCGGCCTTCGCATCGGCCTCGTCGGCGCGCGTCCGGCGGATTTCACCACCGTGCGCTTCAGCGGGAAGATCCTCGAGGCCGCGGGTATTTCCGTCGAGCCCATCGACCTCTCCGAGATCATCGCCGCTTCGCGCAAGCAGGGCGACAACGATGCCGCGGTGAAGGCGAAGCTGGACGAATTGCGGGCCATCCCATGCGGGAAGACGCCGGCGGATGCGCTCCTGCGCATGGCGAAGATGGGCGTCGCCATCGACACATGGATGGCCTCCCGCGCCCTCGACGCCTCGGCCATCCAATGCTGGACCGCCATCGAGGAACTCTACGGCATCGCGCCCTGCGCCCTGATGAGCGTGATGAGCGAGAAGCTTCTCCCGAGCGCCTGCGAGTGCGACGTGGGCGGCGTGCTCGGCATGGCCGCGCTGCAGTTCGCCTCCGGCACGCCCTCCGCCCTGCTCGACTGGAACAACAACTACGGCGACGATCCCGACATGGGCGTCTTCTTCCATTGTTCGAACCTGCCGCGCAGCTTCATGGAGGACCCCAAGATGGGCGTTCACGCCATCCTCTCCGGAACCGTTGGCAAGGAGAACGCCTGCGGCACGGTGTGCGGCCGCATCCGCCCCGGCCCCTTCACCTTCCTGCGCCTGGGCACGGACGACGTCGCGGGCCGCATCCGCGGCTACGTGGGCGAGGGGCTCTTCACCGACGACCCGCTCGATACCTTCGGCGGTTACGGCGTGTTCGAAATCTCCGGCTTGCAGGGGCTGCTCGCCTATCTCTGCGAGAACGGCTTCGAACACCACGTGGCCGCGAGCCTCTCCGAGGTGGCCGACTCCGTTTCCGAGGCGCTGGCGAAGTACCTGGGCTGGAGCATCCACGTCCACGATGGACCGTCGGCCTCCTGCTTCGACTGCGAGGCTCTTGCCGACTTCATGGATCCCGGCGGCGAGCCGTAGCCCGCTACGTCCCGATCAGGATCACCGCCGCCAGCGTCGGGAGGGCGCACAGCGTGCTGAGGACCACCACGGCCCCCGCCAGCTCCCGGTCGGCGCCCATCTGGTCGGCCATCACATACGAGGCCACGGCGGCGGGCGTGGCGATGAAGAGCAATGCCGCCAGCCGCAGGTCGCCGACCACCCCGAGCATCGCCGTGGTGGCCAGGCCCAGCAACGGGCACACGACCAGCCGGAGGGCCGTGGCGGCCGCGGCGCGGGGCAGCAGGCCGCGCAGGCGTTCCGGCGCGATCCCGGCGCCCAGCGCAATCAGCGCGCCGCCCATGCTCATGTTCCCGGTGGCCCGCACGGCGCGGGCCAGGCAGTCCGGAATCCCCAGGCCGAAGCGGATCCGCAGGAAGGCCGCGAGGACGCCCAGGAAACAGGAGATCACGAGCGGGTTCGCGAGCATCTTCGCGGCCGTGCGCGCGAGGAGCTTCCAGAGGCTCTCCCCGCCCCTTTCGAACGGGGTGAGCACCGCCACCGCGAGCATGTTGTTCACGATGGTGAGCAGGGCCAGCGCCAGGTAGATCACCGAGGAGCGGCCCGCGTCTTCGGGAAGGGCGAAGAAGACCACGGGAAGCCCCACGTAGGCGTAGTTCCCGCGGAAGGCCGCCTGCACGAACGCGCGCATCGAGGGCGCGGGCAGGCGCATCGCCGCGCCCGCGCCCCAGGCGACGAGCGCCGTCAGCACGTTCGCCGCGAACATGGCGGCGGCCATCCGGGTGGCGGCCCCCGCGGCAACCTGCGCGCGGGCGGTCTCGAGGAAGAGCACGGCGGGAAGAGCCACCCAGAAGACGAGCCGGTTCAACTGCGAGAAGAAGAGCGCCGGGAGGAATCCGCCGGCGCGCAGGGCAAAGCCCAGCACGACCAGCAGCACGACCGGGACCAGCGTATTGAAGACGGTTTCCATGGCGGGTACGATACGGATGGAAAGGGGAAAGGGGAAGGAGAATCGGCTCTTCCCCCGGATCATGCGAGGCCCGGGAGCCTCTCCAGGACGTCGCGCACGGGGCCGAAGGTGCGGCGGTGCTCCGGACAGGGGCCCAGCCGCCGGAGGGCGTCGAGGTGCTCCCTGGTGCCGTATCCCTTGTTCCCGGCGAAGCCGTATCCGGGATAGCGGGCGTCGAGCTCGTCGAGCGTCCGGTCGCGGCGCACCTTGGCGATCACGCTCGCGGCGGCGATGAGGAGGCTCTTCGCGTCCCCTTTCACGATGGCGGTGAAGGGGCAGGGGAGGCCCGAGGGCGGCAGGCCGTCGACGAGCGCGTGATCGGGCGGATGGGGCAACGCGTCCACGGCGCGCCGCATGGCGAGATGGGTGGCGCGGAGGATGTCGGTCGCGTCGATCTCCCCTGCGGCGGCTTCGCCGAAGCCGATGGAGACGCCCGGCGTGGCGCACAGCACGTCGTGGAAGTGCTCCCGCCGCCGGGCGGAGAGCTTTTTGCTGTCCGTGAGCCCCGCGAGGGCCGTGGCGAGCAGTTCCGCCGCGTGCTCGGGCGGGATGGAGACTGCGGCGGCAACGACGGGGCCCGCCAGCGGCCCGCGGCCCGCCTCGTCCACGCCGGCGAGGACGGCCCCGGGGTGCGCCTTCCAGAAGGCTTGTTCCAGCGCGAGCATGGGCGGATTCGCGGAAGCAGGGAGAGACGGACGCCCCATCCGGCCCGTTCGCTCCGTTTGAGAATGAACAGGCAGCTGGGGCGTGCGCGGCACGCCCCAGCTGCCTCGTGGAAAAAGAGGGCGGGAGGCCTACTTGGCTTCGCGCAGGCGGGCCTTCTTCCCCTTGAGGCCGCGGAGGTAGTAGAGCTTGGCGCGGCGGACGCGGGCCGAGCGCTCGACTTCCACGCGATCGATGTAGGGGGAGTGCACGGGGAAGACCTTCTCGACGCCGACGCCGAAGGAGAGGCGGCGGACGGTAAAGGTTTCGGTGCTGCCGCGACCGTCGCGGGCAATCACGGTTCCGGCGAAGGCCTGGATGCGGCTTTTATCGCCTTCCTTGATCTTCACGAACACGCGGACGCTGTCGCCGATGGCGAACTGCGGGGCGTCCTCGCGGAGGTTCTCCTTGTTAATCTTGTCAATGGCCTTTGCAATCATGATGCTCACTCCTCAAGAAAAGGGCCGGGAGCCCTGTTTTGAAATCAACCGGTTGTCATTCGCCCGTCGCGGGGGTGGCCCCGCCTGGGGCGGCGAGCAGATCGGGCCGGCGTTTCGCCGTCCTCTCCACCGCCTTCGCGCGCCGCCACGAGGCCACCGCCTTGTGGTCGCCGCACAGCAGCACCTGCGGCACGGTCATGCCGCGGAACTCCGGCGGCCGCGTGTAGTGCGGATATTCGAGCAGCGGCGTCGTGAAGGATTCCTCCTCCGTCGCCGCGTCGCCTCCGCCCAGCACGCCCGGCATCAGGCGGACGACCGAGTCGATCACCACCGCCGCCGGCAGCACGCCGTTGGTCAGCACGTAGTCGCCGATCGAAAGCTCGTCGGTAACCAGCGCCTCCCGCACCCGCTCGTCCACGCCCTCGTAGTGGCCGCAGAGGAAGACCAGGTGCCGTTCGCCGGCGAGGCGTCGGGCCTCCGCCTGGCGGAACGTCCGCCCTTGGGGGGTCATCAAAATCACGCGCGCACCGGGGGTTCGCACATGCTCGACGGCCTCGAAGAGCGGTTCGGGCTTCATCACCATCCCTGTGCCTCCCCCGTAGGGCCGGTCGTCCGTCGTCCGGCGGGCGTCCTGCGCGAAGTCGCGCGGGTCCAGGATGTTGAACTCCACGGCGCCCATGCGTGTCGCGCGCTTCAGCATGCTTTCCCCAAGGAACCCGTTCAGCGTTCCCGGAAAGATGGTGATGACGTCGATTCGCACGGGCGGAAGCCCTCGGAACCCGCCTTACGTAGCGGCTTCGGCGGCCTGGGTGCGCTTGATCTTGCGCACCATGCTGGCGACCGTCTCGGACAGCTGGGCGCCCTGGCTCTGCCAGTAGGCCACGCGATCCATGTCGATCACGAAGTTCTCGCCGGCGCGCTTGGGATCGTAGTGCCCCAGGTTCTCGATGAAACGGCCGTCGCGGGCGGCCCGGGAATCGGTCGCCACGATGCGGAACGAAGCGCACTTGTTACAACCAGTGCGACGAAGTCTAATCTTCACTGCCATGTCGGTTTTTCTCCGTTGGAAACAAAGATAAATAGCAAAAGCGCAACGGCCACGCAAGCGCGGAATACCAACAGCGCGGGAACCGCCCGCCGAATTACGCGCGACCAACCGCTGGCAGGTGTGTGGCGCGGAAACAGGGGCGGGCGGATGCCACCGGTACGGCTGGGAATCGAGAGAATCGGACGAATCGAATCTTTAGGATCACGCGATGACACCACCCCTCGGCAGTTCCGGCAGTTCCGGCTTCCCGCACAGCGAATGGCCCTTCTTCCGCTTCTTTAGCATGTACCGAAGCAGAAGAATCGCCCAGGCAATCAAGGGTACCGTGATCCAGTAGTACTTGGCCGCCAGGATGGGCACGGCAACTGCCAGTCGATCGCACCGATTTCTGCAAGCGCGCGCCAGCAATTTTGACCTTATTGACTTCATTGACTCTATTGACAGGCTGGAATTGCGGCGCGAGCCACCGTCAATAGGGTCAACGAGGTCAATGAGGTGCCCGCACAAGCTCGCGGTGCGCCACTGAAAGGTGGGGCAAGCGTCCCGCTTGTCTCTGTGATGGAACGATGGAGCGTGCAAGGCCTTGCAGTCGTGGGCTTGCAGTCCTGCCCTGCCGGCCTCCTCTCCAACACCCGTCCGCATTCCGCCCACTCTTCATGCGTGCCCTCGGTCACCCAACGAATTACGCTCCACCTTCCCGATGTTTGCCATCTACTGCGGGATTTCTGCTAGAATACCCCTTTTCAAGGAATTCATCATGGAACTGCACGACATCCTCGAAGCGCTGATGCTTCTCTGCTTCGGCGCGAGCTGGCCTTTCTCCATCGCGAAATCGATCCGCACGAAGGTGGTAAAAGGGAAAAGCCCCGTCTTCCTTTTCCTGATCCTCTCCGGCTACGTCTTCGGCATGGCCAAGGTCGTCACCCAGCATGCCGCGAAACGGGCGGTCTCCGGGGAGGCGACCCCGTTCCCGTGGATCTTCTGGTTCTACGCCGGTCTCTTCCTGCTTGTGGCCGTCGACGCCTGCCTCTACCTCCGCTACCGGAAGAACGCCTAGCCACGGGGCCCGCGCCCTGGCAGGCACGGAAGTTGCACGGGTTCCCGGATGCGCCCCGCAGTCCGCGCGGCGCGCCGCCACCCTTCTGGAGAGTCCCGATGCAGCCGTATGTCCCGCCGCTTCCACCCGCCGCTTTCGCCGAGATCCGCTCCGTCGCGCAACCCACCGGCGCCACCGGGAACCGCGCCCCCGCCTGGACCGACGGCGGAACCTTCGTCTACCGCGTCTGCACGCCCGACGAGGAGTGCCTCCAGCCCATGCGCGAGGGGATCCGCATCACCGCGAACCTCCTCGACAACGAAATCAACCACATCGCGATCATCAACGGCGTCATCGGCCACGACCATCCGGGCGGCTGGAACTGGGATGGACTCTGGCCCTACTGGAACCGCGTCACCTTCCGCGCCGGAAGCTGGGAGAAGCTCGCCGCGTTCATGTCGGACATCCTCCGCGAATCCAACGCCAAGGCCTCGTTCCATGTGAACCTCACCGACGTCAACGCCGGATTGCGCGACTACCCCGAAACGCGGGCCTTCTTCGAACGCCTCGTCGAGACCCGGTCCATCTACCGGCGCGACTTCAATTCCGACACCCGCAAGCGCGACATCGGCCCGCCTTACGTGATGAAGGAACTCCCCGCGAACGCCAACCCCGTGGAGATCGTCTCCCTCGTGAACTACGGGAATTTCTGGGACAGCGGCCTCGCGAAGGAGATGCTCGACGAGTTCTTCGCGCGCATGCCCTACGCCCCGCCCGTGCTGTATGTGGACGTCCTCACCCTGCAAGGGAGCAACTTCGAGACCGGCTACCCCGACGGCCCCCTCGGCGGAAGCCGCGACACCCAGCTCCAGGGCGTGCTGCACATCGCCGGATACCTGCGTTCGCGCGGGACCGAAATCGGGACCGAGGGCGATCGTCCCGAATTGGGCGACTACGGCACCTACGGCTGGCTCCATTGCGACGCCGGCGCCGGACTCTCCACGCCCGACTACGCAAAAATCAAGGGCGCCGCGAAGGGGGCGCGCGCCGTCCTGCAGCAGGTCTATGGCAACACGGGCGCCTTCGCCGTCTCCCCCGTGGCCAATTCGGCCGGCCAGATCGCGAAGGTCCGCGACCACCACGCCACGCTTCTCGCCGGCCGCCCCAGCCGCCGCCCCATGCCCGGCATCCGGACCTGGCACATCGCCGACCGCTCCGCCGAACGCAACGAATTCGACATGCTCCCCGGCGATGGCGGCGACCCCTTCCGCGGCGACTGGACAGACCTCGTCAACAATTTCTACATGGTCTCCATCCAGGAGCTGTTCCACATCGGGAATCGCTCCGTCCGCACCGCCGGATACCGTCGTATCGGCGTGATCCACATCGCCGGCATGGCCCTGCTCGACGCCGGCGGGAACGAGGCCGCCGTCCGCGCCATCTCCGACGCCGACCTCTCCCGGGTCGCCCCCTGGGCCGTGGAGGACGTCAAGCGCAACAACCGCCTGATGCTCGAGGAGCCGGTCGGATGGACCCTCGACGTGCCCGCCGAAGGCGACTACCGCTTCTGCCTCGACGGCTACCGCATCCGGGACGCCGGCGCCATCAACGTCTACGTCAACGGCAGGCATCGGCTCACCTCCCTGTCCGTCCAGTTCGGGGGCGACGGCGTCTCTCCCGCGCGTTCCGGGTTCGGGACCATCCGCCTCCAGGCCGGCACGAACGAAATCCGGATCGATTGCGGCCCCGTCTACGCCGCCTGGAGCGACGGCACCGAGGCGCTCTGGCTCACCCCTTCGCTCGGCACGGGCTTCACCGCGCGCAACGGCGACGTCGTCTACGCCGTCGACTACGACCGCATGTGGCCGGACACCTGGAGCGGCGCCCGGAAAATCCACTTCTTCAGCTGGGACGGGACGAGCCGCGAATGGCTCCTCCCGGAGGACTGGGCCGATGCGGGGAGCGCCACCCTCTACCCGCTCACGCCGGATGGCCGGGGCGCGGGCGAACCCGTCGCGATCCGCAGCCGTCGCGTTTCGCCCGAACTCCTCCCGCAGGTGCCGTACGTGCTGGTGCGGGCGGAATAAGCGGGCTCAAAGGCCGCGGAAGGCTTCGTAGTAGCGCCGCCCGAAGATCTTCAGGCTTCTCGCGTCGAAATGGACGCGGTCCGGATTGGGCGTGAGATCCGCCGAGGAGACGAACGCCGCCGGAGGCTGCTCGTCCACCACGCGCCGGTGGGCGGCGGTCACCTTGATCTGCCCTTCCCGCGAGGGGCGGTCGTCCCAGCGGGAGAGTTCGCCGATGAGGACCGGCACCTCCGGCGCGCCCAGACGTTCGCGCAAGGTGCGGATGTGCGCGCTCAGCAGATCGTAGTAGCGATCGGCGCGGGCGCCGGCGTCGGACTCCCCCTGGTGGAAGAGGATGGCGGTCCAGGCGCCCTGCCCCGCCACGGCTTCGATGCGCTTCATGGCGTCGTCGAAGGGATAGGTCTTGGTGGAGGCGCACAGGACGCCCGGAAGCCATTCGGTGAGACTCGACCCGCCCGCCGCGACGGGCACGAGCCCCACGACGGCATCGGGACGATCGGCCGCGAGGTGCTCCGCAAAGGTCCGGGCGAGCCCCACGCCGGCCATCTTTTTGTCGAAGTGGACGGGATCCTTGGCCACCACCCATTGCAGGTCGCGCGTGAGCATCAGCACGCGCGGGTTGAGGGTCTTGTTCTCGTCCGTGACCTGGCCGCGCCCGGCCATGTTCGACTGCCCCGTCAGCAACACCAGGAGGAACTTGTCCGCCGGCGGAAGCTCGATCCCCTCGCCCGGCACGGCCACCCCGGCGGCGGCCTCCCGCACGGCGGAATCCGCATCGGGCAGTTCAACCGCCTGGCCGTCCCGCTCGATCACCTGCCCATACGAAGACGACGCCAAGGCGCCCAGGCCCAACAAGGCCATCCAACCGGAAAAGAATCGCTTGAAGTTCACGCGCCCCACTGTACCCCCATCCCGCGTCCGGCGCAACCCCGCCCGACAGGACCGCGCGCAAAACAAATCCCCTTGAGCGCGGCCCTCTCCCGCAATTTCTAGTGGCTTTCTAACGAAGGCAACACGCTCGTTTAACGCGGGAAAGTTACCCTGTCCGCCAAACAAACCACTCGATGCGTACAGGAGAATACCGTGAAGACACCAACCACAGACACCCGCCGTCACACCCGCCTTCCGGGCTTGATCGCCTTCATGCTCGCGATGTGCATGAGCGCCCGCGGCGCACTCGTTATCAACGAGGTCTGCTACAAGAACTCGACCGTGCCCGACGAGACCGGCAACACCTCGCGAGACTGGATCGAGCTGTACAACCCAGGCCCGGAAGCGGTGAACGTCCTGGGCTACGGAGTGTACGACAAAAAAACGTTCGACGCGAGCCAAGGGGCGCAGTTGCCCGACTACATCCTTCCGGCCGGCGGATTCCTCGTGGTCTTTGCCGACTCGGACAAACATACGGCCTGGACCAACAACACGCTGGATATCGCCGCGATTCCCGCCAACACGGCCTGGCGCTACAGCGCACCGGACAGCGCACCGCCAGCCGAATGGAAGGAGAGGACGTTCGACGACACCGCATGGGCGAGCGGAATCGCGCCGCTGGGCTATAACGACGCGACCCTCGACATGGATTGCGCGACGGCCCTGCCATACGGCGCCGACCCCGCCGATCGCCACCCGACCGCCTATTTCCGCAAGACGTTCGATATCTTCAAACCGTCCGCCGTGACCGGCCTTGTCGTCCGCGCGCGCATCAACGACGGCATGGTCCTCTACCTCAACGGCGAGGAACAGACGCGCGTCAACATGCCGGACGGCACGGTCTCTTACGACACGCTCGCCACGACGAGTGTACCGCCGACGCTCTGGACCAACTTCCTGCTTTCGGCCTCCGACCTCGTGGCCGGCGACAACGTGCTGGCCGTCGAGGTCCACCAGGCTGCGGCGGACAGCGTCGACCTGATCCTGGACATGACCGTCACCGCGCTCGTCAACGAACGGGTGCCGATCGTCCACGGTTCGTTCGGGCTCAAAAAGGAGGGCGAGGATGTCTACCTCTTCGAGCCCGGGCAGACGGGGACATACATCCAAAAATTCGAGAAACCCGCTGCAGAGCCTGGCGAGAACAAGTCCTATGGCTTCGTCGTCGACGGCGACAAAGGCGGTGCCCGCCAAGTCTATGACCGTCCGACCCCCGGCTTCTCCAACGCGACGACGCCCCCGCAGGGGTACGAGGTCACACTCGACAAGCCGACCTTTTCGGTCGCGCCCGGCTTCTACGCCGCCAACCAGTCCGTCGTGCTAAGCGCTGCGTCCGGCAGCACGATCTACTACACGCTGGACGGCAGCGATCCCTGGGACAGCGACACGTCGGTATCCAGCGGCACGTCGATTCCAATCGACGCCGTGGCACCGGCCACTTCCGGCCTCGCGTGGATTCGCACCAACCCGGCCGAGATCGGCTCCCGGGTTCCCGGCGCCGACTGGCGGGCGCCGATCGGCAGCGTTTCCAAGGCGGTGGTACTCCGCGCGATCGCCGTCAGTTCCGATGGCACCCAATGCTCGCCCGAGGCGCGCGGCACCTACTTCATCGGCCCCTCCTTCGCCGGCCGCACCCTGCCTGCGGTGGCGATCATCACCGACACGAACAACCTGTTCGGCTTCACCTCGGGCATCTACGTGCCGGGCAAGTGTTACGCCGACTCGCCGGAGGGCTACGGCCCGGAGCAGTTCGGCAAGCCCAACGCGAACTACCACCAGGACAACGACGACCAGGCCTGGGAGCGCCCGGTGCAGGTCGAGCTTTTCGAGACCGCGCAGGATACCGCCGCCTTCGCCCATAATACCGGCATGGCCCTGCGCGGCGGCAGCTCGCGTTCCCTCCCGCAGAAGACGCTCTACCTCATCTGCCGCAACAGCACATACGGCACCGACACCATCCACTATCCGCTCTTTCCCGGCGAGAGCGGCACGCGCTACAAACGCTTCCTGCTGCGCAACAGCGGCAACGACTGGTACGGCCACGACGGCACGAACCAGGTGGTGTCCGGCGGCGTCGGCACGATGCTCAAGGACGCGGTCTTCCACCGCATCGTCAGGAACCTGGACACCTCGGTCATGGCCTACCGCCCCGTCACCGCCTACATCAACGGCGAGTATTGGGGCATCCACAACCTGCGCGAGAGCTTCGACAAACACTACCTCGCCACACGCTACGGGCTGGATCCCGACAACATGGACATTCTGGCGCACAAGGCGGATGATACCGACCCGACCAAGGTCAAAATCAAGCGCGACGACGGCGACAAGAACAGCGACGAGGAGTACGAGGAGCTGATCGCCTGGATCGGGAGCCACCCGCTCTCGCAGGCCGGCAACTACGAGCGCGTGCAGACGGCCGCCGTGTTCACCAACGCGAGCGGTATCGTGATCACCGGCATCGACGTCGCCAACCACGCCGACTACATCATCGCCGAGACCTTCTTCGCCAACACCGACTGGCCGATCAAAAACTGCGACTTCTGGCGGGCGCACGCCGACGAGAGCGACACCTGCGGCGCCTTCGGCGACACCCGCTGGCGCTGGATGCTCTACGACCTCGATGCCTCCGGCGAGAAGGGCGCGGACTTCAACATGTTCGCCTACCTCTCCGCGGACGACATGACGGGAACCAACGAGCCCGGATTCCTGATCAACCAGCTCTGGTCGAACCCGGACTTCCGCGACTACTTCGTGAACCGCTACGCCACTCTGCTCAACACCACCTTCCGCCCCGAACGCATGGCCGCGATCATCGCCGATGCCGCCGACGAAATCGCCCCCGAGATCGAGCGCCACTTCCGGCGCTGGGGCCGCGACTTCACGCAGGCGCAGTGGCGCGCCGCCGTGACCAACGTGCTGATCGATTTCACCGCCACGCGCCATGCGGTCTCCTGGCAGCATCTCAGCGACCACTTCAACCTGGGCGGAACCGGCACCCTCACGGTGAACAACCACGACGCCGCAGGCGCCGGCGGACGCTTCATCGTCAACGGGATCGACATCACGAACGGCACCGAAGGCGTCGCCACGCGCGCCTCCTGGAGCGGCACCTTCTTCCGCGGCCTGCCGGTCACCGTCGAGGCCGTGCCCGACGACGGCTACGCCTTCGACGGCTGGGTCGGCACCGCCGTGACGAACCCCGCTCCCGGCCTTTCCGTCGGCGAGGCGCCGATCGTCCTGACCGCGCGCTTCCGCCCGCTTGGCGCGCCGGCCCACCAGCCGACCGGCTACGAGCGGTGGCAGCGCGACAACTACACGGAACAACAGGTTCTGGGCACCGGCGAGGCCGCCGCAGGCGCGCCGTCGGGCTGCGCCGGCATGAGCAACCTCGCGCTGTACGCCTTCGGCATGAACCGCTTCGACGGCCTGTCCGACGAGGAGCGGATCGCCCGCGCCCGCCTCTCCATCCACGCGCGGGGCAATGCGCTCTGGCTGGGCTACACCCGCCTCAACGACAGCTTCGACGATGTGCGCTACACCCTCAAGGTCGCCTCTTCGCTCGCCGCACCCGTAACCTGGAGCGACGCCGCCACCGGCCCCGATCTCGATCCCGTGGCGCTGACCAACATCCTGGACGCCTCGGCCTGGTCCTGCGAAGTGCGCCTGCCGCAGGCCGCGCCGGAACGGGCCCAGCGCTTCTTCAGGCTGGAAGCGGAGCTGCAGTGAGGGGGTAGCCGGCCCGGCTCATCCCCGGGGCCGGCGCTTCGTCCCCGATCTGCCGCCCGTGCCCGCACAACGCCCGCGCCTGGATGCAGTCCTTACTGCTCCACGCGGGCGTTGCCGTTTTTCCGGAAGCCGCGCGGAAGGTGGACCGGTTTGGGCTTCATCCCGGGGATTTTTTGGGGTATAGTGCAGGCGTCTGTGTAACCTGTGTGACCAAAAGGTGGTGAACACGTGATGCCGACGAAAGGGACAGGGCGTTTTTGCCTTTGGACGTCCGCGGTGTTGGGCCTTGCGCTGTGCGGGGTCTGCCGGGGGGCGTTTACGATGCCGTTGGGCGGGAGTGTCGCGCGGCTGCTGGAGGCGTTGGGGGGCGTTTGCGGCTATTCCGCGAAGTGCGAGGCGAATGGCGTGGAGGTCGCGCTTTCCGCGAGGGGGATCGAGGGGCGTTCCCCGCGCGCCGTGGCGGCGGAATGCGCTGCGGCGCTGGGCCTCCCCGGGGATGCCGTGCCGCTGGGCGGGGGGCTTCTTGCGCCCGTGGGCACGGATGGGGAGGATCGTCTCCTGCTGGTTCCGGACGGGAAGGGCGGTTGCGTGGCGTGGACGGTCGAGGGCGTGAAACGCGGCGTGCCGCGAAATCCCCCGCCGGAACGCGGCGTGCCGTTTTCCCCGCTGGCGGCGCCGGTGTTCCATGCGGCGAACCGGACGTCCGGGGCCACGCTGGCCGTGGGCGAGTCGGCCGAGCCGCCGGATTCGCTCCGGGCGAGCCAGGGTGCGCGGCTGGTGGCGGAGGGATGGGAGGCGCTGGATCCCGGCGGCGACTCCGGGCTGGACCTGTACGTGCGGGGCGGGCGCCTGTGCCTGGTTTGGGCGGGCGCCGCGCCGGAAGGCAGGAAATCGCGGCTGGCGGTCTTTTGCCGTGGCATGGAGGCCCCGTAGCCTGTATACTCTCCTCCAAGCATCATGAAACAGAAAATCCTTCTCGTTCTATCCGTTGCCGCCGGCCTGCTTGCGATGTTCCTTACGCAGCAGTATTTGGCCGCGAACAACCGCAAGGTCGAAAGGCGCCTGGCGGAGATCGACCGGCGCTACGCCAAGATCGGCGTGCTTGCGGCGGGCCGCGATTTGCCGGCGGGGTCGATCCTGCAACGCTCCGACCTCAAGGTGCTCGACGTGGTGGCCAGCGGGGTGCGGGGGCATGCCGTTCCGGAGCAGGACGTGCAGCTCGTGATCGGCCGGAAGACGATCGCCCCGCTGCAGACGGCGTCCCCGATCTACTGGTCCGACCTCGAGGGCGGCGACCCCGCGCGACGCGGATTGGCCGGGGACATCACCCACCGCATGCGCGCGCTTTCCATCAACGTCTCCGGTGCCGCCGCCGTGAGCGGCATGGTGCGCCCGAACAACCGCGTGGACGTCATCGGGACCTTCACCTTCCCCTCCCGGACTGCGCCCGGCGAGATGGAGCTGGTGACGATGACGATCCTGCAGGACGTGACGGTGCTGGCGTGCGGGCGCGAAACCGCGAAGTCCCAGGTGGGTTCCGCCCGTTCCGGCGAGTCTGCTGCGGGCGGGTCCTACGGCACGGTGACGCTCGAAGTGACGCCTCGCGAGGCCGAGATGCTCGTTTTCGCCGAACAGATCAAGGGGCGTCTCGCGCTGGCCTTGCGCAATCCGGACGATGTCGATTACGAGAAAGAGCTTCCCCGCGTGAACTACGAGAAGATCGAGGAAGAGATCGAGCGACTGAACGAGCATCGCCAACGCGTTCTCCGCAACAAGCGCGACCGGTAGGCCAAACGGCCGCCGGGCTCCTTGGCCCCCGGTTCGAAAACGACCCATGACCATCCTCCTCCAGATTCGCGACGCCTCCGGCGAAGTGTCCACGCGGGAGTTGCCGCCCGGCAACTACTTCGTGGGGCGGGGCCCCTCCTGCACCCTTCGCCTGTCGGACCCGCTGGTGAGCGAGCGTCATCTGCTGGTGGCGGTGCAACCCTCCGGCGTTGCCGTGGAGGACATGGGGTCCAGCAACGGCACCTTCGTGAACGACGTCCCCGCGCCGCGGCGGGTGCCGGTTCGTCCGGGCGACCGGATCCGCCTGGGCTCGCACACGCTGTCCTTCGTGGAGAAAACGGAGGGGTCGCAAGCGCCCGGGCCACCGCCCGCCGGGCGCGAAGCCCCCGCCCCGCCCGCGCCTTCGCCCGTTCCGGCGCCGCCCTCCGCGGCCGCCCCTCCGCCCGCCGCCTCCGCGGTCGCCACCTCCGTTTCCCGTGATCTCCGGAGCCAGATCCACCAGGAGCTGGTGCAGCGCCTGGACATCAAGCGTCTCACCACGGAGCGCGTGAGCGGCGAGGAGTTGCAGCGGCGCGCCCGGGAGACGATCGACGCGATCGTGGCGGACGTGCGGAAGAAGCTGCCTGCGGGCATCGATCCGGCAAAACTGGCGCAAGACGTCTTCAACGAGGCCTTGCGGCTGGGTCCGCTGGAGGATTTGCTGGCGGACGATTCGGTCACCGAAATCATGGTGAACGGGCCCCACCAGGTGTTCGTCGAGCGCCGCGGCCGCATCGAGCGCGTGGAGCAGGACTTCCTCGACGACGCGTCCGTGCTGGCCATCATCGAGCGGATCGTCGCGCCGCTCGGGCGGCGCATCGACGAGAGCCAGCCGTACGTGGACGCCCGCCTTCCGGACGGCTCCCGCGTGAACGCCATCATCGCGCCGCTTTCGCTCGTGGGGCCGTGCCTCACGATCCGGAAATTTTCGAAGACGCCGCTGCGCGATGCCGACCTGATCCGTTTCGGCACGCTCACCCCGCAGATGGCGGAGTTCCTCAGCGCATGCGTGAGGATGCGGAAGAACATCGTCGTCTCCGGCGGGACCGGCTCGGGCAAGACCACGCTGCTGAACGTGCTGTCGTGCTACATCCCCGGGGACGAACGCATCGTGACCATCGAGGACGCCGCGGAGTTGCGGCTGGTGCAGCCGCACCTCGTGCGTCTCGAGGCGCGCCCCCCGAACATCGAGGGCCGCGGCGCCATCACCATCCGCGACCTCGTGCGCAACGCCCTGCGCATGCGCCCGGACCGCATCATCGTTGGCGAATGCCGCGGCGGCGAGGCGCTCGACATGCTGCAGGCCATGAACACGGGCCACGACGGCTCGCTCACGACGGTGCACGCCAACACCCCGCGCGACGTGGTGTCGCGCCTCGAGACGATGGTGATGATGGCCGGCATGGACCTCCCCTCCCGCGCCATCCGCGAGCAGATTGCCTCGGCCATCGACATCATCGTGCACGAGGCGCGCTACTCCGACGGCGGGCGGCGCATCGCGCAGGTCAGCGAAGTGGTGGGGCTCGAAGGCACGCAGGTCGTGATGCAGGACATCTTCGCCTTCCAGCAGACCGGCCTGGACGCCGCCGGGAAGGTCGCGGGCTCCTTCCGCGCCACCGGTTCCGTTCCGACCTTCTTCCAGGACCTGGCGCCGCGCGGCATCCACCTCGACCCCGCCATCTTCCAGCCTTCCGGAGGAGGTGCGTCGTGAGCGCCGGGCTGGCCATGCGCCTGTTGACCGGGCTGGCCGCCGGGGTTTCCGCCGGCGGCCTCACGGCGATCGTCGCGCACGCGCTGCGCGAAGGCGCCGCCGCCTACAACAGCGCCCATTCGAGCGAGACCTCCCGCCAGTTCGAAGACCTCTTCCTCTTCGTGCCGCCACGCCGCATCGCCGAGGCCGGATGGGCCTGCGCGGCGGCGGCCTTCCTGCTGGTGTCGATTCCCTTCTTCAGCGCCGCCTCGATACGCCAGACCCTCGTGGGCGTCGCTCTTGGCGCGGTGGCGGCCGCGCTCGCCCTGCAGGGCCCCCGCAAGCTGCTCGCGATCCTCCGCGTGCGCCGCCGCCGCCGCTTCAACGACCAGCTGGTCGAGGCCCTCTCCCAGATGAGCAACGCGCTCAAGGCCGGCTTCAGCATCACCCAGTCCTTCGAGGCCATCGTGGCCAACGGCGAGAACCCCATCTCGCAGGAATTCGACGCCATGCTCCGGCAGATGCGCGTGGGCGTGAGCTTCGCCGAAGCCCTCCAGAACCTCTCCCGGCGCGTCGGCAGCGAGGATCTCGACCTCGTCTGCACCGCCATCGACATCGCGCGCCGCACCGGCGGCAACCTCACGGAGATCTTCGACACCATCGCCGCCACCATCCGCGAACGCATCCGCATCGAGCAGCGCATCCAGACGCTCACCGCCCAGGGGCGCCTCCAGGGCTTGATCGTCGGCGCGATGCCGGCGGTGGTGCTCGCCGCCATGGTGCTGCTCCGCCCCGGCACCACGCTCCCCTTCCTCCGCTCCTTCCAGGGAATGGCCTGCATCGCAGGCGTCCTCATCCTCATGAGCCTCGGCGCGTTCCTCATCCGGAAGATCATCCGCATCGACGTGTAACCCCCCTGCCAACCACCGCCCATGACCCTTCTCCTGTCCATCACGGCCACGCTTGCGTGGGGATTTGCGATCGCCGGCCTCGTCTGGTGCTGCGGCAGCCTCGCCCGGCAGATCACCTACGTGACGCTCGCGGACGGCCGCCGGGCGGAGCGAAAGCTCCCGCTCTCGTTCCGGCTGCTCCTCCCGTTCGCCCCGAACGCGACGCCGCTCGTCTCCGGCCCCGCCTTCGCCCGCGCACGGCAGGAGACCGACTCCCGGCTCGCCTCGGCCGGGTTCGACGGCCTGCTCTCCTCGACCGAATTCCTCGCCCTCCGCATCCTCCATCCCGTGGTGCTCGGACTGGGCTGGACGCTCCTCATGCTGTTCTTCTCGAGGGTGGACGACACCCTGCGCGACTACGCCGGGCTCCTCTCCCTCGCCGGCATCCTGCTCTTCGCCCTCCACCCCATCCTCTGGCTCCGCTCCGCCGTCCGCGCCCGCCACCACTCCATCCGGCGCGCGCTCCCCTTCCTGCTCGACCTGCTCACCCTCTCCGTCGAGGCCGGCATGGACTTCATGAGCGCGCTCCAGCGCAGCGTCGACTCGCGCCCCCTCGACCCCCTCGGCGAGGAGGTCATCCGCATGAGCCACGAAATCCAGCTTGGCACGTCGCGCCGCGACGCCCTCCGCGCGATGGGCGCCCGCATGAACCTGCCCGAACTCCGCTCCGTGACCCAGGCCCTCGTCCAGGCCGACGAACTCGGCGTGAGCATCGGCTCGACCCTCCGCATCCAGGCCGACCAAATGCGCCAGAGGCGCTTCGCCACCGCCGAGAAACTGGCCAACGAGGCCCCCGTGAAACTCCTCGGCCCCCTCATGCTGTGCATCTTCCCCGCCGTCTTCATCGTCCTGCTCGGCCCGATCCTCAGCCAGGTCATGGGCAATCTCCTCTGAGGCCCGCACCATGCCAGACTCCCAACCCACCCGCTTCCACCTGCTCGTCGCCAAGGGGCCCCACGTCGGCCGGCGCATCGCCGTGCCGCCGGGCGGAGCCTCGCTCGGACGCTCCAGCGCCAACGACATCCCCATCGACGATCCCGCCCTCTCGCGGCGCCACTGCCGTTTCGAGTTCCACGAGGACGGTTCGCTCTGGGTGCTCGACTTCGGCAGCGCCAACCAGACCCTCGTGAACGACCGCCCCGTCACCGAGACATGCCTGATGCCCGGCGACCGCGTCCTCGTCGGCGACACCCTCCTCCAGGTGGTCGAGGCGGAGCCCGCCGGCGCGCCCGCCGATACGCCCGCCGATGCCGGCGGCGACACGCCCCGCCCCCACTCCATCGACCTCGGGTTCGGGAAGGCGGAAGGCCCTGCGGATTCGAAGCGCCTCTCCCTGCGCCCCGTGGTCTGGACCATCGCGGCCGCGGCCGTGCTCCTGCTGGGATGGGCCTTCTTCTTCCGGGACGACCCCGGCGAGGCCGCCGGCCGCGCCCGCCCCGCGCCCGCCCCGCGCAACCCCCGCTTCGTCTCGCTCCGATACGAGAAGGTCGAGGCCTCCACCAACAACATCTTCCGCTACGAGATGACCCTCTCCCCGGACTTCACGCTCGCCGTGAAGATCGACGACCTCGCCGAAAACCGCCACGTGCGCGAGGAGAAGGTCGTCGCCTCGAACCTCGTCTACGCCCTCGCCCGCGAACTCGAGTCCAGCGGCTTCTTCCAGCTCGACGAACTCTACGCCGGCATCCCCCGCGACGGGATGTGGAACACCTGGGACCTCCAGGTGGTGGTGGACCGCCGCGCCCGCCGCTGCAGCGTGCGGAACCGCGTCGAGCCCCGGCTCTTCCAGGACATCCGCGAGCGCCTCGAGACCTTCGGCAAGAACGAACTCGGCATCTGGGCCATCCAGTTCTCGCGCGAACGGCTCGTCGAACTGGCGGACGACGCCTTCCGCCTCGCCCGCAAGAAGCAGGACGAACGCGACGTGGCCTACGAGAACCTCGCCACCGCCATCCGCGCCTACAGGGAGGCGGAGTTCTACCTCGACACCGTCGAACCCAAGCCGGAGTTCTACCCCGAAATCGTCGCCGGCCTGCGCGAGTCCATCGAGGAACTGGACCGCCGCCACGCCGAGCAGCGCTTCCTCGCCGACCGCGCCATCAACCTTTCGAACTGGAAGGAAGCCGCCGCCGAACTCCGCGTGCTGCTCGCCATGATCCCCGACCGCGAGGACGAACGCCACCGCGAAGCGGAGCGCAAGCTCCTCGACGTCGAAAACCGCTTGAGATGGAGGAAGTGACATGAACCGCCGCCTGCTCCTCTTCGCGTCGGCCGTGCTGGCCGCCGCATTCCCGCCCGGGGGCGAAGCCGCGGGGGAAGCGTCCGCCACGGCCGTCCTCCACGTCTCCTCGGAACCCGCCGACGCGCAGGTGCATGTGAACCACCAGCTCCGAGGGACCACCCCGCTGACGATCGAAGGGCTGGCCGCCGACACATGCCTCGTGACCATCCGGAAGCCCGGCTTCGAGGACGTCCATCGCACGGTCTCGCTCCTTGCGGGGGTCCGCCACCCCGTCCAGGTGGAGCTCGAGCCGCTGCGCGGCCTCCTCCTCGTGACAAGCGCGCCCGCCGGCGCGGAGGTCTCGATCGACGGCGCCGACTACGGCACCACCCCGCTGCTGGTCCCGTCGCTGCGCCTCGGGACCTACCGCGTGCGCCTCTCCGCCCCCGGATTCCAGGCGAAGGAGGCGGAGGTCGAATTGACCGACCGCACCCCGCGCCAGGTGTCGCTCGACCTGGCGTCCGACTCCGGAACCCTGCACGTCTCGAGCGAACCCGGCGGCGCCCGCGTGATGCTGGACGGCATCCCGCGCGGGACCGCCCCGTGCGCGATCGACCGCATCCCGGGCGGCGACCACGAACTCGAAGTGGGCCTCGATGGCTACGTGGCGCAGAGGCAGACCATCCGCCTCGCCGCAGGCGAAACGCAGTCCATGCGGATCTCGCTCGCCCCGCAGCCCGCCGCGCTGCAAATCGTCTCCATCCCCGACGGCGCCCGCGTGTACGTGGACAACCAGTTCCAGGGCGAGACCCCGCACTCGCTGCTCGACCTCAAGCCCGGCGAGTACCGCGTGCGTGTCGAAATGGCCGGGCACGATCCGCAGGCCCGCAACATCGCCCTCTCCCGCGGGGAGCGCAGGGTGGAGGAGTTCCGCCTTTCCGCGAACACGGGGCGCCTTGAAATCACCACCGAACCGGCGGACGTGACGGTGCTGGTGGATGGACGGAAGGCGGGCGTGACCTCCGCCAAGCCGGACGAGACCACGAGCGTCTCGTCGCCCTTCCCGGTGGAGGCGGTCCCGGCGGGCGAGCACGAGCTGCGCTTCGTGCGAAAGGGCTACTTCGAGAAGACGGAGAAGGCCGTCCTCCAGCGCGGCGTCACCACCACCCTCCACGTGACCCTCCAGCGCCGCTTCATCCCCGATTACGAAGTCACCACCGCCAACGGCGTCTACCGCGGCGTCCTCGTCGCCGAAGGCGTGGATGGCCTCCGCCTCGAGACGCGCCCCGGCGTCGAGCACTCGTTCGCCTACAAGGACATCGTCTCGCGGAAGGTCCTGCGCGAAGAAGAGGAGTAGGGCGGCGCGCCGCTTTTTTCGCGGCATGCCGCGAAGGCTTCCGTCAGGGCTTTTCGACAACGCCGCAGAACAGGACGACGCCGGTCCGGTCGTCCCGGAGGACGACGACGAAGGGCCGGTCCGCCCGGAAGAGCTTGTACTCCGGCGGGGGAGGCGGGAGGCTCGTCGCTCTCACCAGGATGGCCGTCGCGGCGGCGGCCTCGGTCTTTTCCTCGTCGGCACGGAGGCGGGTCGCGTGGATGACGCTGTCGATGTACAGGTCGCGCGTGCCGCCGATGCCCGAGAAGTCCGCGCGGGCGGAGAAGGGGGTCGCCATTCCAAGCTTCTCCAGCAGCGGTTCGATGGCGGCCGAAAACTCGATGTCGAGCTTCGGAAGCCACACCTTGACCGCCGCGTCCCCCTGGTCCAGCCATGGGTCGAGGGCGCCTTCGGAGAGCCGCTCCAGCGTCCGCGCGATGGAACCGCCCTCCGCGTCGGGGAGGATGGCGATGAAGCGGAAGCGGGGATCTTCATAGGGCAGGGCGATGCCCCGGATCGCGGCGTCGGCGTCTTCGAAGTAGCCGGCGCGGTCGAACGCCGCGTGCATCAAATCCACGTCGCCCGCGGAGCCGTCCCCCCGCGTGAAGGGCGCTTTGCGGGTGTTCTCCCGGGGGAACTCCACCCTCCACTTCGCGCGGAAGTAGAGGGTGTTCACGAGGAGGAGCTTCGTGCCCGGGGAAATGGCGTCCGCCGCGAGGAGGGAGGGGATCATCTCCCCGGTCGTCCGCGACACGAAGCGATTGATGTCCGACGCGGCCTTCGCGGGATCCCCGAAGTCCGTCGGGAAGACGCCCGCGCCGAAGGTCGCCCGGATGGCGTTCCGGTACTCGGGGAGCAACGCCTGGCCGAGTCCCACCCAGGCGGAATTGGAGGTCAGCGCCTTCGCCTGGGCCGACGACTGGATGGATTGGCCGATCTCGCCCAGGAAGGCTCCCGCTTCCTCGGGAAGGCCGAGCACGGATCGGATTTCCGCTTCGGTCTCGCCCTTCGCCCCCAGCCAGACGAGGCCGAAGGCCGAGTTGATGCTGTAGGGCGAAAGCAGGACGTTCCCGGACCCCCCGGCGTCTTCGACGGCCAGGCGGAGGAGTTCGAAGCCCCGCGTGTTCATGGCCGCGACGGCCTCGGGCGAGGCGGCGAGGCCGCGGGCCGCCACAAGCGAGGCGGAGACGATGGCGAGGGGGAGGATTCGCATGGGCGTGGACCTTTCGATGGGGAGTCGCGTTGCACGGAACCGTCGCCGGGGGATCCTTTTTCTTCGACAGGATGCCCGTCCGGCGGATTTACCAGTCGAGCGCTTCGACGGCGCGGAGGCAGTCCTCGGGCTGGCTGGCGCCGAGGACGAGCTGTCGCCCGGGCGCGAGCCGGGCGCTGTGGCGGCCGTCGGCCCGGGAGAGGCAGGGAAGCGAGAGCATCACGAGGGAGCGTCCCATGCCGGGGAAGTCCTGGTTCACTTCGAGCGGGAGCCACCCGCATTCGCCCTGCAGGGAGATGAACCCGTACATGAGCCCGTTGTCCTGGCAGTTGCCAAGGAGGATGTCCGCATGGACGGGGGGCGCGCCGTAGCCGGGCCATCCGTAGCCGTCCATGTAGTCGTCGCGGCAATTCTCGACGCGGGCTCCGGCCATGGTCACCGAGGCCGTCACGCCCAGGCGGGTGCGCAGGCGTTCGGCGAGGAGGTTCGCGGCGGGGAGGAAGCGGCGGTCGCCGCAGCCGATGAGGACGCCTTCCTTCTCCCGCAGCCGCTCGAGGTAGGCGCGGACCTCTTCGGGGTGGTGGATGGTGACACCCGCCGGCAGGACGTCGCCGGCGGAGGCCTCGGCCACGCGGGCGCGAACGGCCTCGGGGGTGTCGCCGGCGGGCGGGGTTTTGCCGAAGAGCCGGACGGAGCCGCCTGCGGTGACGGCGAAGACGGCGGACTGGGCGGCGGGGATCCACGTGGCGAAGCGGAGGCGCGCCGCGTCCGCAGGCTGGTCGCCGGAGGCTTCGCGGGCGGGGATCGCGGTGAAAGGCACGGGGACGCCGAGGCGGGCGTCCACCACGAGCCCGGCGCCGGCGGCGGGGGCTTCGGGCACGGCGACCTCTGCGGTGAGGATGGCGCCGGCGAGGGTGGAGATGAAGTATCCGCGCTCCCACATGTAGTTGATTTCGGTGTTCGCGATGCCGACGTAGAGGGCGTCGACGCCTTCGCGGCGGCGCGGGAAGCAGTAGGAGGCGCGCACGGGCGTCTCTTCCTCGAACATGTACTCCTGGTAGTTCGGGCCGTTGCGGTACACGTGGTACCAGTCGGGGTCGTCGCCGCGCTGCGACCGCAGGTAGCGGCCGCGGACGAGCACGGCGGGCCGCACGACGCCGCGGCGGGCGAGCTCGCGCTCCACCCATTGCTCGTAGCGCTTCTGCTCCATGTTGCGGTTCGGGTTGCGGTGGTGGGTCAGCCCGAGCGCGAGTTCGTAGGGCGCGGATTCCCAGTATTCGAAGCCGAGGGGGAAGCCGCACAGCAGGGACTCGCCGTCGCCGAAGCGGTGCTCGACGATGGCGGGCTGCGTCTTCGCGCCATCGTACCAGGCGCGCGGCGTGCCGTCGCCCGCGGCGAGGACGGCGGCGAGGCCGGTCTCGAACTTGTAGGAGCGCGGGGGGAGGTTGCCGCCCTGGAAGCAGCCTTCGGGATGGGTGGTCTCGAGCTTGTCGGGCTGGACGGGGCCGGGCTGGCGCATGGCGGCGAGGTCGGCGCCGAAGACGTCCGCCAGGGGCAGGGACGCGCGTTCCGTGCCGTCGGGCGCGAAGCGGCCCGGCGCACCGAAGCCGAGGAGGATGCCGCCGGAGCGCACCCAGTCGCGGATGATGGCGCAATCGGCGTCGTCCATCGCCTGGCAGTTGGGGAGGACCAGCACGCGGTAGCGCGGCAGTTCGGCGGCGAGCCGCGCGTCGCCCACGTAGGCGAAGGGCGTGTGGATGCGCTGGAGGAGGTGGCCCCACGCCATGGCGCTCTTGTAGGTGCTCTTGCGCGAGCGGCGCAGGCTGTCCTGGCTCCACAGGATGGCGACTTCCGCATCGACGGGCCGGGTGTTGAGCAGGACGGGGGCGATCTGCGCCATGCGGAGCGGGGCGATCCAGTGGTTCCCGATGCCGCTGTCGCCCAGCTGGCGGTCGGGGTAGCGGAACCACGATCCGGGGAAGAGGGCGCGCACGGAGCGTCCCTGGTTGCCGTGGACGAGGTGCACCGAGTCGTAGAAGGGGGCATGGGAGGCGGCGGAGGATCCGCACATTCCGCAGCCGGAGTGGATCATGTGGTTCCAGAGGGGGCGGCCGTCCGCGAGGCTCCGCAGCAGGACGAAGCCGGCGGGGCTGTCGGTGGCGGTGCTTTCGACGTCCGGAATCGCGGCCAGGGCGTCGAAGTCGCGCGAGAGGCCGGTGTGGCCGTCGATCATGCGGTGGAAGTCGTCGCTCGCCACGGGCAGCTGCACGCGCACCCCGGGCCAGCCGGCCTTGAGGGCGTCGCGCACGGCGGACAGGGATTCCACGAGCCAGCGTTCGCGGAAGGCCTCCGCGCGAAGGAACTCCGGCGTGCCGCGCCCGAGTTCCTCCGGGGGAATCCAGCGCGTCGTGTTGCCGGCGGCGCGCCACCCGGCGGCAATGGCGTCGGAGACGTCGGTCACGGCCTCCGTCTCGACGCGCGAATCGATGGAGATGGCGTCGATGGACTCGGCGGCGGTGTCGCGCAGGTGGGCGGCGTAGGCGGCGAGGAAGGCGGCGTAGGCGGCGCGCGTGGGCTCGTGCGAAAGGTTGATGCCCACGAGGTTCGTCTGCACGCCGCCGGTGCGGTTGTCGCGCGCGGGCACGTGGAGCCGGCAGGCGGCGCCCTGTTCTTCGGCGAACCAGTCCGGCGGCGCGCCGTTGAAGGTGCGGAGGCGCGGGACCATGCGCATCCCGCGCCCGGCAAGCAGGGCGACGGCGCGGTCGAGCGCCGCGAAGTCGTAGACGCCGCGCGACGGCTCCATCGCGGCCCAGTCGCACGCTGCGGCCCAGTCCACCTCGGCGAAGCGCGCGCCGAGCGCCTTCGCCTTGTCCGCCATGTACGCGAGGTCGGCGTCGGACTGCCCGAAGAACGCGTCGTCCATCGTCCATCCATACTGCAGGCCCGCCTCGCGGGAGGCCTCGCGCACCGGATCGTCCGTCCACGGCATGGGCTCGGAGACGATTTCGAAGGGGCGCGTCTCGGCGGCCTTGGCGCGGACCTGCGCCACGAGCTCCGCCTTGAGCGCGACGGCGCGGTCGTAGAGCGAAAGCGCGTCCGCCGCGGCGAAGCGGCGCGCCGCGGCGACCAGGGCGAGCTGGCCGGCATCGGCGGCGGGCGGTCCGGCGGAGGATCCGTCATCGCCGCCGCTCTCGCGCGGAAGGCGGCGCGCCTCGGATGCCTGCGCGTCGCGAAGGGCCTGGAGCGCCTGGCCGCCATGGTCTGCGGCCCGGATCACGCCGTACAGCCCTTCGGCCTCGACCATGAGGGTGTCCGCCTCGGGATCCCGGGCGGGACCGCCCCAGTCCTTCAGGTAGCGCGCCAGCGTCCGCACATCCTGGATCTCGGCGATGGCGGCGCGGTGGAGCTTCCGCACATCCTCCACGCGCTCCTGTTCGAGCGACACGCCGTCCGCGCGCGTCGCGACGGCGGACAGCAGGAAAAACGGCAGGGACGCCCAAAGGGACCATTCGCGTTTCATGGCACAACCTCCGATGTCGATGAGGATAGCATACCTCCGGCGCCGTTGTCCCCGAAGAAAACGCGCGGGGGGGGCGGCGCGCCGCCCGCATGTCACGGGGCGGGCGCTTCCGGGGGGATGCGCTCGAACCGCCACACCTGGACTTCGTTGTAGCCGAGGCGCGTCTCGAAGCCGGTTTCCGCGAGCGCCGCCGCGGACGTTCCGGGGAAGCCGCGTCCCGTGATGGCTTCGGAGACGCGGTAGTCGCCGTCCGGCAGGGAGAGGCGGATGGTCCCGGCGTCGGGCACTTGGTCGCGGCTCGTGACGAGCAGGTACCAGGTGTCGGCGCCCTTGCGGAGCAGGTGGGTCCAGAAGAGGCGCGTGGAGGTTTCGACGGGGAGCGCGGCGCCGGCGTCGCGCGCGATCTCGCGGAAGAACGATCCGCTCGCCTCGCGGCCGGATTCGCCGTGGGGCACGACCGCGTTGTACCAGAGCACGTATGCCCGGCCCTTGCCGACACGCTTGCGCGTGAGGCCGGGAACGCCGTCGTCCAGGCGCCGGAGGAGCGCCTCGCCGGCGTCCTGCGGGGGCTCGAAGGAGGTGCGCACGTTCACCCGCAAATCGCCGCGGTCCGCCCATGCCCCGGCGGCATCCGCCTGCAGGTCGTGGCGCACGTCCCAGGCTTCGGAAAGCGGCGCGCCGAAGCCGAGACGGCGGAGCAGGCACCAGTCCTCGCCTTCGTGCCCGATGATGCGTCGTCCGGAGTCCGCAGTGAGGAAAAGCGTGCCGCCCTTCCTGGCGAAACGCGCGAGGTCGTCCGCCTCGGCGGCGGAGAGGATGGTCTGGCCCGGCGAGACGAGCACGCACTTCGCCTTCTTCCAGGCGGGCGTGGCGTTCATGCCGAGCGGGAGTTGCGCATCGAGGAAGGCGCGGGCCTCCCATCCGCCGCAGTCGAGGCCGGCGGTGTTCACGGATCGCGATCGCACGAGCTGGCCTTCGAAGCCGGCCCAGATGCGGATGTCGCCGAAGACGGGGCGGGCCTCGCGCAATTCGCGCCAGAGCGGGATGAAGGATTCGAAGCGGTCGAGCGAATGCGGCTCGCGGCGGAGGTCGGCGAATTTCGCGTCCTGCGGGATGAACATCTTCCAGTGGCCGTTCGCGCCGCCGCCGCCCATCATGTTGAAGAGCGATCGGTCGAGCTGGAAGGGGATCCACGACCACTGCGTGCAGGAAATCTCCTCGGCGCGCTGCGGGACGCCCGCCTCGGCGTAGGCGCCCTGGAGGAAGGTGGATTCCGGCACGGCGCAACCGCCGTTTGCGGAGATGACGCCGAACGCCGCAAGCTCGGAGAGGCGCGTGTTGATCACGCCGTCGAGGTAGACCATGACGATGCGGTGGGGGTCGAGGTCGCGTATCGTCTTCGCGGATTCGAGGATGAAATCGTAGATGCCGTTGCGGCGGAAGAGCAGCCAGTCGCGGCGGAAGGCCATCGGCGCCTCGTCGCGGACGGACGGCGGGCGCACGGCGTCGAACGAGCCGAAGGCCGTCCCCCACGCCCGGTTTGCACGGGCGATCGTTCGATAGCGCTTCCGCATCGCCGCGCGGAAGTTCGCGAGCGTATCCGGGTCGAAGCCTTCGTACCAGCCCGCCCACGGGGCTTCGCCGGAGTGTTCGGAGATGTAGAAGTAGCCAAGGAGGCCGGGATGGTTCCGGACGTGGAGGACGAGGGCGCGGAGGTAGTCGAGCGCCGCGCGGCGTCCCTGCGGATCCTGGAAGAGGTTGAAGCGCCCGCCATGGAAGAGGTAGGCGGTGTGGCCGAAGCGATAGCCCTCCGCATCCCGCGTGAAATGCGAGGGGACCCATTCGGGCGGGGCCAGCGGGGCGAAGGTGACGAAGCATCGGATGCCGCGGGCCGCGGCCTCGTCGAGCACGCCGTCGATCACGGAGAAGTCGTAGACGCCTTGCAGGGGTTCGCATTCGTTCCAGGAGGTCTGGATCTCGGCCGCCCGCGAAACGCCCGAGGCGACCATCTCGTCGAAGAGATTCGCATAGTGCTCCACCGTGCGGGCGGGGTCGTGGATCATCGGGCAGAAGAGCACGAGCTGCTCGGGGCCGTCGCGGATGTCGCGCCAGTCCGGGGTGTCGGCCGGGCGGCGGAACCGGGCGGCGTCCGACGGGCGCGACCGCCTGCCGACGAGGCGGGCGAGCGTATCGAGCGTTGCGCCGGAGGGCGAAACGAGGCGCGCCGTCACGGTGTACGCGCCGGGGGGAAGGGTCGAGAGGTCGAGCGGGATCGTCGCTTCGCCGGCGTCGAGCGCGTGCTCCCGGGCGAGGAGGACGCGCCCGTCGCCCGCGGCGACCTCGATGCGGGCGGTGCATCCCGCGGCGTCGAAGAAGCGGACCGTGGTGCGCCACGCCTCTTCCGCCCCCCAGGTGAACGACGGGCGTTCGGGGGCGATGCGGATGTGGCCGGCGCCGATCCGGGCGCCGGCGGGGATGGGCGCCTCCGGGAGCGGATCGGGAGAGGCGTTCCGGAAGACGTCGTAGCGGAACTCGAGCTCGCGGAGGAAGGCCGGCGCCTCGCCCTGGAAGCCCGACCGCAGCTTGGCGCGGATCCAGTAGGTGCCCTCGGGAAGGGCCGGGAGGCGCAACGCGCCGGCGAAGCGCAGCTTGAAGGGCGTCGCGTCGTCCGGGGCGAACTCGAAGGTGCGATTCCCGCAGAGAAGGGGCTGCCCGTCGTAGGTGGCGCGAAGCTCCCAGTCCAACAGATGCCGGTCGCCCCAAATGCGGCCGAAATCGGTGGGGCGGAGCGCCGGGGCGCCGTCGGCGGCGCCAAAATACTCGGCATCTTTGAAGCCGTAGTAAAAGGGCTCGGTCCGGAAGTCGGCCCCGGTGACGCGGAAATTCGAGAGGTAGAGCGCGGTGTCCTGCTCCAGCGCCTCTTTCCGTTCCAGCCGGAGGCCGAGGAAGGCGAAGGGCGGAACGGGCGTCCGGTGCCCGGCGTCGAGCGGGCGGAAGGACTCGGGGACGGGAGACGCCAGCCCAGGCACGCGCACGCGGACGATGCCCAGTTCGTCCAGCCCGCCGCGGAAGCGGCCGCCCAAGAAGTTCCCCCGCTGGATCGTCGAATACGACTCGGTGAAGAAGAGAAACGGATGGCCGTCGGCATCCCGGACGAGCGCGTTCATCAAGGTGGGGCAGATCGTGCCGAGCGCGGCGTCGAAGAAGACATCGTGCCCGTCGGGAAGCACGATCGGTTCCGTCAACAGCAAATCATGCCGGGTCTCTCCGCCCGCCGGCGCCAGACCCGCCGCCAGCCACCCCGCCTCCGACGACAGGGGAAGCGGATCCCCCTCCACCCTCCAGGCCCCGGGCCCGGCCAGCCGTTCCATCGGCGTCGTCTCCGCCCAGGCCGCTCCCAACGCGAAAACCGCCATCGCCACTGTCATCCGTGCGTTTCCCATGGGGTAGAGTATCGACGATTCCGCAGTCCAAGGGAAGGGATTTCGCTCCCGTCGCATGGGATCGGCCCGGCGAGCCTCGCAACGCGGCTTCGGAAAAAGAAAACGGCGCGCCGCGAAATTCGCGGCGCGCCGTCTGGTTCGGGATTCCGGGTTGGCCGGACGCGGGGACTTAGAACACGCGGCCCCAGCCCACGGCGCCGACCCACTCGACATCGTAGCCGTAGGGGTTCTCGGAGGTGGCGTCGGGGAGGACGTCGTCGTCGATCTGGACGATATAGCTGCCGGAGACGTAGAAGTCCTTCCAGCTGAGCTTCGCGGTGAGGAACGAGCAGGCGAAGCCGTCATCGAGCTCGCTGCCGGACTCCTGGCCGATGTAGGTGCAGTCGGCTTCGAGGCCGAGGCTGACGCCGGTGTCGGCCAGGGGGATGTCGTGGCCAATGCGCCCGATCAGCTCGTACTTGCCGGTCGAGGGGCCGCCGACACGCCACTTGAGGCGGAGGGAGGGGTTGAGGTAGGGGACGGCGTAGCCGACCTTGGCATCGAAGACGTGGTCGGTCTCGGCGCCGATCCGGGGATAGTCGTACTCGAGGTAGCCGACGTAGAAGGTCAGGTCTTCGTCGCCGATCATCTGGGCGAGGTCGAGATTGGCCCAGAGGTCGATTTCGGAGAAGCGGCCGGACTTGTAGGCGGAGTCGAAGCTGTCGTCGAGGTCCATGTTGCCCCAGAATCCAATGACGAGAGGAAGCGCGGTTTCTCCGATCTTCATTCCGGAGACCTCGACGCAGGGCCACAGCACGGAACCGTCGTTGACGGTCGTACCGGACGGGACGTAGGCGGTTTCGTAGTCGACACCGACCCAGACGTCGGCAGCAAGGACGGCACCGGCGCAGAGGATGGCTGCGATGGTGGAAACGATGGTGGAGGACTTCATTGCGGATTGGTTCCTTTCGTTGTGTATCGGGGGCCAACATCCCGAACCATGGCGGCCTGGCCTGGAAGGGCCAGGGTTAGCGGGCATCATACGAAAACCCTTCGCGGAAAGGAAGCCGAAAGTTTACGGAAATCTAACATTCCAACATTCGAGGCTCTTGCAAAACCCAGCCGGACGACAGCCATCCAGCCCGCCGGGGACGGCGGTCCCCAGGGGCGGCCGTCCCTCCAGGCGGCGACACGCGACACGTCGCGGGCGCGTGGGTGTAGACGCGGCGTCCCCGCCGCGTGTGGCGTGCGTTGACGGGCGCGTGTGTCGCGAGTCGAAGGTCGAGTGTCCTCTCCCTGATCCGTCCGATCCGACAGCCCGCCGGGGACGGCGGTCCCCAGGGGCGGATCGGGAGGGTCGGGCTCCGTCCCGGCCGGTTTGGGCGAGGGGTTTCGCAAGCGCCTCGTTCCTCGAGAAAATCGAATCAAGCGCTCACAACGCGAGAGAAACCGCCGGGCCATTGGATACGGGACGCCTTCGGGCACGATACGGCCTGCGTCTCCACGCCTGGAAGGGTTCGTCTTCCCCGGCGATGCTGTGGTACACTTCGGGCATGATCCTCCCCTCTTCCCTTCGGATTCCGCCCTGCGTGCTCGCGGGCGAAGGCTCCCTTGCGAAACTCCCGCCGCTGGCGATGGAGAAGGGTCGTCGCGGCGTGTTCGTGCACGGCGGGGCCCTTGCGGGCGGCGAAGCCCGTTCTTCGCTGGATGCCGCCTTCCGTGCGGCGGGACTCGACGTGGTCCCCTGCCGCCATCGCGGTGGCGAGCCGACGCTGGAAGAGGTCGAAGCGCTTCGCTCGATTCTCCGCGAGACCCGGGCCGACTGGGTTCTCGCCGCCGGCGGCGGGAGCGTCCTCGATCTTGCGAAGGCGGCCGCCGGTCTCGCCGGGGCGCCCGCCGCCGCGGCCGACTATCAGGCGGGGGCGGCCATTCCGCCTTCCCGCCTTCCCTTTCTCGCGGCTCCCACCACCGCCGGCACCGGATCGGAGGCCACGGAGGTTGCCGTGCTCACGAACCCTGCGAAGAGCCTCAAGCAATCCATCCGCCACCCAAGCTTCCTGCCGTGCACGGTGGCCCTCGATCCGGCGCTTTTGCGCGACTGCCCCGCGCCGGTGCTCGCCGCGTCGGGCATGGACGCGCTCACGCAGGCCTTCGAATCCCTCACCAGCAACAAGGCCACGCCCTTCACCCGCGCCCTGTCCGAGTTGTCGCTCGTGCGCCTGGCGAAGGCGCTTCCCGCGGCCTACCGCGGCGATCGTTCGGCCGACGTGCTGGCGGACCTGCTCGAGGGGAGCTTTCTGGCGGGGGTTGCGCTTTCCCATGCGCGGCTGGGCGTGGTGCATGGCCTGGCGCATCCGCTCGGCGTCCGCTGGGGCATTCCGCATGGGCAAGCCTGCGCCATCTGCCTGCCCGCCGCGCTGGCGTTCAACGCCCCCGTGATTGCCGGGGATCTGGCCCGCATCGAGGAGCTCCTGGGAACGCCGTTCCCCCGGCTGGTCGAGGATTTCCTCCGGGAATTCCACATCGAATCGCCGCTTCGGGGGAAGGCCCCCGACGAAGACGTCCTCGCCGCCATCGTCCGCGAGACCCTCGCCTCCGGCTCCACCGCCGCAAATCCGCGCCCCGTGGACGCCGCCGCCGTCCGCGCCCTCCTGGACGTGCTTTTCGCCGCGGATCCGGACGCCCGACCTCCCCGCGTGCGCCCTTGACAAACGGATGGACACGCCTCCCCTGTTGCCGTACCCTTCCCCCATGCACCCGGTAGAAGAAGCCGCCGCCGATGCCCCCGCCGCCCCGCGCCCGAGACGCTGGGGGACGGCCGCCCTCAAATTGGCGGTAAGCCTCGGGCTTCTGTGGTTCCTCTACTCCAAGCAAGACATCCGCGAACTCGCGAAGGCCGCCGCCGGCGCCGACTGGCGCTGGCTCGCCCTCGCCTACGCGCTGATGATCCTGAACACCGTGGTCAACACGGCCAAGTGGAGGCTCCTCCTCGCGGCGGACGCGATCCACCTTCCCTTCCCCAGCCTCTGGGCAAGCCATCTGATCGGGGCGTTCTTCAACCTCTTCCTGCCTTCGACCATCGGTGGCGACGCCTACCGCATCGCCGATGTCGGGCGCCGCACGGGCCGGACCGCGCGTGCGGCCGCCTCGATCCTCGTCGAGCGCATCACCGGCTTTTTTGCGCTGTCGGCATACGGCTTCGCGGCGTCGTTCCTGGCGCGTCCGCTTGTCGCCCGCTGGCAGGACTGGTACGTCCTCCCCTCGCTGGTGGCGATGGTGGCGCTGATTGGCGTGGCGGTCGCCCTCTGCATTCCCGGCTTCGCCCGCTTCTGCTGCCGCTTCGTGCCCGGGAGGAGACTTCGTGCGAAGGTCGAAGGCGTCGCCCTCCAGATCCTCGATGCGATGGGCTCCACCGTCCGCCACCCGGTCGTGCTGGCGCGCGCCCTGGCCCTCTCCTTCCTCTTCCAGTTCAATTTGATCCTCGCCGTGTGGGCCATCACCCGGGCGATTCCGCCCTCGATCCTCCCCGTTGCCGTGCCCTTCGCGCTCTTCTTCCTCTTCGTGCCGGTCAAGGCCTTCCTGGAGATGATCCCCGTCTCGGTCTTTGGCCTTGGCCTGCGCGACCTCGGGTACGCGCTCTTCATGTTCGCGGCGGGCGTCGCGGCCACGCTGGACGACTCCCGCGTGGCGGGCATCATCTCCTCCCTCGAAGTGCTTCTCACCATCCTCTACGTCCTTCCCGGCGGAATCCTCTTTGTCCTCCGCCCGAAGGCAACCGTCGTAAAACCGCGCTAGAAGCCCCGGCTTCGCCGCCTCATCCCAAGGACACGGAACACCATGGATCATCCCACCCTCCCCCTCTGGCCGGGCAATCCGCCTGGAACGGTCAATCCGGACGAACCGGGTGCCGGAGCAACCGAGACGCCCTGCCTGAAGCCCTTTTTGCTGGATGGCGACGCCCTTCGCCCGCTCGTGGTCGTGTGCCCCGGCGGCGGCTACGGCTGGCGCGCCCCCCACGAGGCCGATCCGGTCGCGCAGTGGCTGAACGGCGTCGGCCTCCACGCGGCGGTCTGCCACTACCGCGTGGCCCCGTGGCGCCACCCGGCGCCGCTCGACGACGCCCGGCGCGCCCTCCGCCTGGTCCGTGCCCATGCCGACGAATGGCATGTCGACCCCGGCCGCGTGGGCATCCTCGGCTTCAGCGCCGGCGGGCATCTCGCCTGTTCCGCCGCGAACTTCGGCGACGACGGCGACCCCGCCGCCGCCGATCCCGTGGCCCGCTTCCCCTCCCGCCCGAACGCGCTCGTCGGCTGCTACCCGGTGGTCACCTCCGGCCCGAAGGGGAACATCGGCACCTTCGAGAACCTGCTCGGCAAGGATCCCGATCCCGCGCTGCTCGCGAAGCTGTCGCTCGAGACCACCGTCACCCCCGCCAACCCGCCGGCCTTCCTCTGGTCCACGACGAACGACACCTGCGTGCCGCCCGAAAACGTCTTGCTCTACGCCACGGCGCTTTCCGCCGCCGGCGTAGCCTACTCGCTCCACGTCTACCCGGATGCCTGGCACGGCACGGGTCTCGCCCGCGACTTCCCCGGCACGGCGCGCCGCTGGACGCTCGACTGCGAGGCCTGGCTGCGGGAGATCGGCTGGAGCCGCACCTGAGCCGGAGGCCCGGCGGAACGGGAAAGGAGCCCCATGCGATGAACCCCGGAGAACTCGAACTCGTGCGGGAGCTCGCCCGCCGCTATCGCGATGTCGCGGAGTCGGAGCGCCACGTCCGCATGCGCCGGCGCTTCCGCGACACCAACGACCTCAAGGTCGTCCGCCCTCCGGTCCACATCGAGGAGCTGCCCTGGCACGAAATCGACTCCCACGAGGAACTCGCCTGCCGGTGCGCGGACGAACGCCTCCGCGCCATGGAGCGCCACTTCCGCACGGCCCTCTTCCGGGAAAAGCACTTCCGGTGCGACAACTACATCGAGCCGGTCTTCCCCGTGGGCAAGGCCTTCTCCAGCACCGGATGCGGCTTCCAGCTCGAGGAGGAGCGGCTTGCCGTCGACCCGTCGAACCCCATCGTCTCGCACCACTACCACGACATCCTCGCCGACGAGCGATCGCTCGAACGCTACCACGACCCGGTCGTCACCGCCGATCCCGCCCGCGACGCCGCCGAGGCGGCCTTCGCCGAGGAGGTCCTGGACGGCATCCTGCCCGTGGAGCTTCGCGGATACCAGACCTACCACGCGCCGTGGGACGCGATTTCCATGCTGCGCGGCGTCGAGCCCATCCTCCTCGACATGGTCGAGCGCCCCGGATACCTCCATCGCATCATCGGCCTCTTCACCCGGGCGGCGGCGTGCGAGATCGAGCAGAAGGACGCCCTGAGGCTCTTCGACCCGCGTTCGCCCGACATCCACTGCACGCCCGCCGCCGTCACCGTGCCGAACCCCTCGCCCCCCGGCTCCTACCACCCGTCCGACGTCTGGTTCCGCACCATGGCCCAGATGTTCTCCGCCGTTTCGCCCGATGCCCACGACGAGTTCGACGTGCAGTACAGCCTCCCGCTCGCCCGGCGCTTCGCCTTCACCTACTACGGCTGCTGCGAACCCCTCCACGACCGCCTCCACGTGATCCGGAAATACCCCAACCTCCGCAAGGTCGGCGCCACCCCCTGGGCCGACGTCGAGCGGATCGCGGAGGCCCTCGGACCCAGCTGCGTGCTCTCGCGCAAGCCCAACCCCGCCAACGTCGCCGCCACGACGGACCCCGGCGTCGTGCGCGCCGAAACCGAGGCGACCGTCCGGGCCTGCCTGGAACACGGCACGCCGTGCGACATCACGCTCAAGGACATCAGCACCATCGGCTATCGCCTCGAAAACCTCGAAGTCTGGGCGCAAACCGTCTCGGACGTCCTCGACCGCTTCTACGACAAGGCCTGACCCTCCGCCATGCAGCACAGTCAAACCCATGCCAGCCTCCTCCAGGCCATCAAGGCCGGGGACGACGTTTCCTGGGAGGTCTTCTACCAGCGCTACGCCCCCCTGGCGCTGATGGTCGGCCGCGGCTGCCGCCTGGACGCGAACGAGCTCGACGAGTTCGTCCAGGACGTGATGATGGACTTCTTCAACGCCCAGCAGAAGTTCGTCTACCAGCCGGAGAAGGGGCGTTTCCGCGACTATTTCCTGCGGATCGTGCGGAACCGCCTCTACGCCCGCTTCCGGGCGCGGAAACGCCGCGACGCCCGCTTCGAAGCCCTTCCCGACGAAGGGTCCGACGAAATCCCCGACAGCCGCGTCTCCGAACTGGAGGCCGTCTGGGAGCAGGAGTGGCGCTCCCACGTGCTGCGCGAGGCCCTGCTGGCGGTGAAACGCTCCCCCGCCGTCACCGCGCGCGCCTTGCAGGTCTTCGACCTTTGGGAGACGCAGGACGTCCCCCCGAAGGAGATCGCGAAGGCCCTCGGCATCTCCCTCGCATCGGTCTACAACGATCGCAACCGCGTGCTGGACGAACTCCGCCGGATCGTCAAGGAGCTCGACGAAGGCGCGGTGAGCGTCCCCCGGAAGGAATCCCCCGCATGACGCCCGCTCTTTCGTCCCTCCTCGCCGGCATGGGAACGGTGATCGCCCCGGCCGACCCCTCGCAATGCCCGACGCTCGACTGGAGCGGGCGCACCGGCTGGCAGCACGTCGTGGCCGCGGGGACCGAGTCGGTCTACCAGGGGCATCCCACCACCGTCCAGACGGCCGACGGCCGCGTGATCGCGGTGTGGTGCACGCCCCACGGCGGATTCTGCGGACCCGCCGCGGAGTCTGCGGACGGCGGCCGCACCTGGACGCGCATCGACGACCGCTTCCCCGCCGCCTACCGCCGCTTCGTGAACTGCCCGAGCCTCTACGCCCTCGAAGGCCCGGACGGCAAGACCCGCCTCTGGGCGTGGAGCCAGGTGAAACTTCCGGAAGACGCCGCCCCCGGCGACCACCGTACCGCCCGCCCGCGCGGCGGGCCGATGCCGTCCGTGATGAGCGAGGACGGCGGCCGCACCTGGCGCGAGATGCCGCCCCTCGGCCCGAAGTTCCGCTGCGTGATGGCCTTCTCGTCCATCGTCCGCCTCGCGGACGGCTCGTACCTCGGCCTCTTCCACCGGGGCCCCGAAGGCGCCGACCGCGCGCCGCTCGTGGTGCTCCAGAGCCGTACCGCCGACGGCGGCTTCACGTGGTCGGATCCCGTCGTGGCCTGCGCCGTGGAGGGCAGGAGCCCCTGCGAGCCCTGCGTGTTCCGGGCCCCCGACGGCATCGGGCTCTGTTGCCTGATGCGCGAGAACACCCGCGCGGGCCGCTCGCTGCGGATGGTTTCCCGCGACGAAGGCGCCACATGGTCCAACGCCGTCGAAACGCCCTGGGGGCTCACGGGCGACCGCCACCAGGGCTTCCGCCTCCCCGACGGCCGCTACCTCTTCTGCTTCCGCGACATGGCGCCGGACTCCCCCACCGCCGGCCATTTTGTCGCCTGGGTCGGCACCTACGACGAACTGCTCGGCGACGCCCCCGGCGATTCCTTCCGGATCAAGCTGCTTCACAGCTGGGCCGGCTGGGATTGCGGATACCCCGGCGTGGAAGCCCTCGCGGACGGCCGCATCCTCGCGACCACCTACGTGAAATACCGCGACGACGCCCGCCTCCAGTCCGTCGTGGCCGTGCGCTTCGGCGTGCCGCCGCCCGCCGTGCGCCCCTTCCCGCCCGACGCCGCGCACGCGCCGGGCACCCGCCGCTTCGGCGGCATCCCGTCCATCGCGGTCTCCCCGGAGAACGGCCGCCTCTGGGCCACGTGGTACGCGGGCCCCACGGCGGGCGAGGACTCGAACAACTACTGCGTGCTCGCCACCAGCGCCGACGACGGCGCGTCCTGGACGGAGGCGCTCGTGGCCGACCCCGACGGCGAAGGCCCCTACCGCGCCTTCGACCCCGAAGTATGGGTCGCGCCCGACGGCCGCCTGCGCTGGACCTGGACCGAACGCCTCGTGCCCCTCGCGGCACGCTGCTCCAATGCCTACGCAGGCTCCGCCGCCGAGTCCGGCGAGGACCGGCTGATGATGATGGAGCTCGACGCCGAAGATCCTCCCGCCGGGGACGCGGCGGCGCGCCTCCCCTTCCCCCGCCTCGTCGCCCGCGGCGTCCAGATGTGCAAGCCGATCGTCGGCTCCGACGGCCGCTGGCTCCTCCCCGTGGCCCGCTGGCAGGACGCCCCCAGCGCCTGCGTGGTCGCCTCCGCCGACGGCGGCGCGTCCTTCGATTTCATGGGCGGCGCCACCCTGCCCAAGGAACGGCGCCTCTTCGACGAGCACAACCTCGTCGAGCTCCGCGACGGACGCCTCCGCGCCTACATCCGCACCCGCACCGGACCCGATGCCATCTGGCAGTCGGAGTCGGACGACGGCGGGAGGACCTGGTCCGCCCCCCGTCCCTGCGCCTTCGCCCACACCTCCTCGCGCGTCTTCGTGCGACGCCTCGCGAGCGGACGCCTCCTGCTCGTGAAGAACGGCCCCCTCGACTCCGACGCCGGGCGCACCGATCTCACGGCATACTTCTCCGACGACGACGGCGCCACATGGGATGGAGGGTTCGTCCTGGCCCCCGGCCCCTGCTCCTATCCCGACGGCGACCAGGCCCCCGACGGCACCCTCTACATCGTCTGGGACAACGACCGCACCGGCGCCCAGGAAATCCACTTCGCCCGCTTCACGGAAGAGGGAATCGCCCGCGGCGAGATGCACAGGGGCCTCGTCTTCCGGGCCACCTGACGATCCATCCACGGAAAAGCCTGCCTGGGGGCCGCCGTCCCCGGCGGGCCGGGCCGCCGCAGGTCGCGGCACGCCGCCGTCGTGTGACCCGATTGACCGGATTGACCCGGTTGACCCGGTTGACCCGGTTGACCCGGTTGACGCCAACCCGCCACCCGCCCGCGCCATGCCGGGGCCGGGCGTCGCGGCACGCCGCCGTCGTGTGACCGGATTGACCGGATTGACCCGATTCCCGATCCCCGCCCGCGCCATGCCGGGCGTCGGGCGTCGGGCGTCGCGTGTCGCCGCCTGGGGACCGCCGTCCCCGGCGGGCATGGGAAAGCGGCGCGCCGTTTTTTACAGGACGAAGAACATGTCGCGGTAGGTGGGAAGCGGCCAGAGATGCGCCGGGACGCGGCTTTCCAGTGCGTCGGCGACGGCGCGCACGGCGGCCATCGCCTCCAGCTGGGCGGAAGAGTCGCCCGCCTCGACCGAAGCGTCGAGCCGGTCCGCCCCCTCCAGCAGGGATTCGATGTTCGCCGCCATCTCGTCGCGAAGGCGGCCCAGCCGGGGCATGGCCCCGTCGGACGGCGCCGCGCCGAGGCCCGCATGGAAGTCGGAGAGCGCTTGAATGGCGGCGGGCGCGATGTGCGTGCGCACCAGTTTCGAAAGGCACTCGGCCTCCATGGTGACCGTCTTGCGGTAGGTTTCGAGATGGACGTCGCGGCGCGAGGCCAGCTCCCGTTCGGAGAAGACGCCGTATTTCCCGAAGAGCGCCCTGGAGGCCGGGGAGACCAGTTCCTCCAGCGCTTCGGGGGTCGTGCGGAGGTTGGGAAGCCCCCGGCGGGCGGCTTCGGCGGCCCAGGCCCCGCTGTAGCTGTCGCCGTCGAACAGGATGCGCCCATGCCGGCGGACGATGGCCTGCAGCGCGCCCTGGAGCGCATCGTTGAAGGCCGCGCCCTTCGCGAGACGGGCCTCGAGGTCGTCGCAAAGCGCATCGATGGCCTCCGCGACGATGGTGTTGAGGACGGTGTTGACGCCGCTGCAGTTCATGTTGGCGCCGACCGCGCGGAACTCGAACTTGTCCCCGGTGAAGGCGAAGGGGGAGGTGCGGTTGCGATCCGTGCCGTCGCGCGGGAGCGTGGGGAGGGTGTCCACGCCCACGTTGACGTGTCCGGCGGCCTTGGAGCGGCGCGCCCCGCCTTCGCCGATCTGGGCGACGATGTCGGAAAGCTGGTCGCCCAGGAAGATGGAGAGAATGGCGGGAGGCGCCTCGTTCGCGCCGAGGCGAAGGTCGTTCTGCGCGGAGGCGGCGGCGGCGCGGAGGAGTTCGGCGTGGGTGTCGACGGCCCGGATCACGGCGCAAAGCATGGCAAGGAACTTCGCGTTCTCGTGCGGCGTGGAGCCGGGGTCGAGCCAGTTCTTCCCGTCGGGCCCCCTGACGGACCAGTTCACGTGCTTGCCGGAGCCGTTCACGCCTTCGAAGGGTTTTTCATGCGGCAGGAAGACGAGACCGTGGCGCGCGGCGACCTCGCCCAGCACCTGCATGGCGATCATGTTGTGGTCGATGGCGAGGTTCTGCTCCTCGTAGACCGGCGCGAGTTCGAACTGGGCGGGGGAGGCCTCGTTGTGGCGGGTCTTGGCGGGGACGCCGAGAAGCCAGAGTTCCCGGTCCACCTCGTCCATGAAGGCGAGCACGCGGGGGTGGATGCGCCCGAAATAGTGGTTTTCGAGCTGCTGGTGTCGCGCCGGGCGGCGTCCCACGAGGGTGCGGCCGGTCTGGATGAGGTCGGGGCGCTTCAGGAAGAAGGCGCGGTCGACGAGGAAATACTCCTGCTCGACGCCGAGGGTGACGCGCGGGCGGGCGGAGCCGTCCACGCCGAAGAGCTTGGCGAGCCGCAGGATCCGGGCGTAGAGGGCGTTTTGCGAGCGGAGGAGGGGGGTCTTCTTGTCGAGGGCGTCGCCGTGGTAGCCGCAGAAGGCCGTGGGGATGCAGAGGACGGTCGCGCCGGAGGGGTCTTTCTTGAGGAAGGCCGGGCTGGTGGGGTCCCAGGCGGTGTAGCCGCGGGCCTCGAAGGTCATGCGCAGCCCGCCGTTGGGGAAGGCGGAGGCGTCGGGCTCGCTCTGGCGGAGTTCGGAGCCGGAGAAGCGGGCGATCACCCCCCCCTCGTGGTCGGGCACGAAGAAGGCGTCGTGCTTCTCGGCGGTCATGCCGGTGAGCGGCTGGAACCAGTGGGTGTAGTGGGTGGCGCCGCGCTCGAGGGCCCAGTTCTTCATGGCCCCGGCCACTTCGTCCGCGATGGCGGGATCGAAGGGGCGCCCCTGGAGAATGGTGGCGGAAAGCGACCGGAAGGAGGCCTCGGAGAGGTAGTTCCGCATCGCCTGGATACTGAAGACCTGCTCGCCGAAGCGGATGTCGGGCCTGTTCTCGGGACCGATCCCTTTTCCCATGGAGGAGTTCATGGCGCAAAAGTATAGCATTTTATCGCCTGCGGGCAATGCCAAACCACGGCGCGCCGCCGCGGTCGGGCGGATTGCGGCATTGGGTGGACCTTTCGGGCGGGAGGGGGTATCATCCCTGCAACCTGCCACCTCCTTTCCCGTGAGTCTTCCCACCATTGCCGCGATCGCGACGGCTTCCGGCGAAGCCGGGGTCGCCGTCGTGCGGATCTCCGGCCCCGAGGCGCTTCCCGTCGCGCGGCGCGTGGCCGTCGCGCTCCGACGCGGCGCGCCGCCGGAGCCGGGCACCTTCCGTTTTTCCCGCTTTGTCGACCCGCGGTCGGGGGAGGTCTTCGACGAGGGCGTCGTGCTCGTCTTCCAGGCCCCGCGCAGTTACACGGGGGAGGAGGTCGTGGAGCTTCAGGGGCATGGCGGGCGCACGCCGTCCCGGCGTCTCCTGGACGCCGTCCTGGCCGCCGGGGCGCGTCCGGCCGGCCCCGGCGAATTCACGCGCCGCGCCTTCCTCAACGGCAAGATGGACTTGACCCAGGCCGAGGCGGTCGCCGATCTCATCGCGTCCCGCACCGTCCGGGCCGCGCGGGCCGCGCGGGCCCAGCTCGACGGCGTCCTCGGGCGCCGGCTCGACGCCCTCTACGAGGATGCGGCGGACCTGTGCGCCGACCTGGAGGCCTGGCTCGACCTGGAGGAGGGGGAGGTGGACGCCCCGTCGTTCGGCTCGATTTCCGGGCGGATCGGGCTTCTGGGCGATGCGCTCGCCCGCGAGATCGCCTCCGCCCGCGAGGGGCGTCTCCTCCGCGAAGGGGCGCTTGTCGTGATCGGCGGCGCGCCCAACGTCGGGAAATCGAGCCTTCTCAACGCGCTTCTCGGCGTTTCCCGCGCGATCGTGAGCGACGAGCCGGGCACCACCCGCGACGTGGTCGAAGAATCGCTGTCGCTGGAGGGCGTGCCGCTCCGCATCGCGGACACGGCCGGCCTGCGCGAGGCGCCGGGCGCCGTCGAGCGCGAAGGGGTCTCCCGCGCCCGGGACTGGATCTCCCGCGCCGACCTCCGCCTGCACCTGCTGGACGCCAGCGGCGCGCCGTTCGCCGAGCAGCTCGCGGGGATGGACGGCGTCCTTCCCCGCGACACCACCCTCCTCGTGCTGAACAAGTGCGACCTGGCCGGAAAAAACGGCGCGCCGCTTTGGGAGCCGCCGGAGGGATGGACGTCGTGCCGCATCTCGGCCCTCACCGGCGAAGGGCTCGATGCGCTGCGCCGGGCGATGGCCGACCTGTTGCGCGTGCACGGCGGCGGCGAGGATGCGGACGTCGCCGTCGCGGCCCGCCACCGCGACGAGCTCGAGGTGGCCCGGGCGCACGCCATGCGGGCCCGGTCGCACCTGGGAGGGCCGGATGGGGCGGTGGATTGCGTCCTCGCCGCCCACGAGCTCCGCCAGAGCGCGGAGGCCCTGGGGCGCATCACCGGCCGGGTCTTCTCCGAGGAGCTTCTCGACCGGGTCTTCTCGCGTTTCTGCGTGGGGAAATGAGCCCGTCGAAGCGGGCTACTCTTCCCATCCGAAGAGGAGTTCGTTGGCCCAGTGCTCGGTCCAGTGGGGCTTGAACGACTCGTTTCGCTTGGAGATGGAGCGCATGCGGGCCAGTTCCATGCAGGTGCTTCCGGCGGCGTTGTCGTTCACGCGGTAGGTGAACTTGATGGGCCGCCCGGCGTCGCGCGCGGCCTTGGCCTCCGGGATCTCGGCCCAGGGGATGGCGGCCTCGACGATGCGTTCGCCGCCTTCGTGCCGGATCACGAGCTTGGCCTGTCCGGCGGCGTCTCCCACGGGCATCGCGCCTTCGCGCGGGTGGGGGACGGAGTGGGGGTAGTAGTGCTTGTCCGGGAGGTAGGGGGCGCGGTTCCGCCAGATTTCCACGCCGCCGCCATAGGCTTCGGCCACGGGGTTGAGCGCGAATTCGTAGTCGGTGTCCCAATATCCGGCGTAGCCCTTGAAGGTGCCGGGGGCGAAGGGATACCAGCGCTTCGCGTCGTCGGGGAGGACGTTGAAGGCGATCTGCACGTTGTCGAAGCCGAGGCCTTGCGGGAGCAGGGGCCGGCGACGGTAGGAGTAGCGGCGGACGCCTTCGGGCCAGACGCGTTCGATGCGGACGACGTGGTCCTTCCATGCGAAGCCATGGCCCCCGGCGCCGGCGGGGGTGAAGAGGGCGAGCGTCCCGTACTTCCCGTCGAAGGCGCCGCCGGTCCCGGTGTCGCATGCGGGCTTGTCGAGGCCCTCTTCGGCGGGGTCGAGGGCGATGGCGGCGATCTTGGTCTTGAGCCAGTTGATGCGGGTGCCGATTTCGACCTCCACGGGGCCGGCGACGTTCACGGTGAACCAGGTGTCCGGCTCGGCGGAGTGGATTTCGCCGTAGGAGAGGGTCTTGGCGTCGGCGTCCCGGACGGTGACGGTGATCCAGCGGCGGACGAGGCCGTCGTCGTCGATGGAGCGGATGGCGAGGCGGGCGCCTTCGGGCGGGGCGTCGAGGTGGAACGACATCGTATCCACGAGCGGCTGCCAGACGGTGTCGTCGCCGTCGCCGGAGAACGGATGGGAGGAGGTGCCGGTGCGGGTGGCGACGGTGGTCTTGCGGTCGTATTCGTAGGCGACGGGGGGGTAGAAGTCGGCGTCCTCGTCGCGCTCGGAGAAGCGGATCATGCCGGGGTGCGGGGTGTCGTCCGCGATGCGCGCGGCGAAGTAGAAGAAGTCGTCGTCCGCCGCGACGTATCCTGCGGCGACGCCCTTTCCGGTGGCGTCCTCGTGCTGGATCATGGGGAGCCAGGCGCGTTCCATCTGGGTGGCGCCGTCGCCGCCGGCCTTTACGGGCTGGACGAGCGCGCCGTCCCAATCGGAGAGGTCGCCGTCCACGCTGATGGAGCGTTTCGCGATCACGTTGCAGTGGAGCGATTCTTCGAGGACGGAGGTTCCGTCGGGGCCGGCGTCGAAGCGGAGGGTGACGGGGTAGGTGTTTTCGGCGTTGGCGGGTCCGGCGGCCTTCACGTCCACGACGGCGGTCGCGTGCGGGGCGAGTTCGACGTCGGGCTGGTAGGCGAGTTCGAGGCCCGGGCAGGAGAGGGAGAGCGTTCCGCGGAGGGGGCGGTTCAGCACGTTTTTGAGCACGGCCTGGAAGGTGGCGCCGCCGGGGAGGCCGGTGGTGGCGTCGCGCAGGGCGGGGGCGACGGGCGAGTAGCCGTCGATGCGGGCGGAAGCGAGGGCGTCGCGCAGGGCGGCGGCGGACCCGGCGCTTCCGTCGGGGCGCAGGTAGAAGCCGGTGTCGTCCAGCGGCACCCGGATGGTGTCCGCGCCGGGTTCGCCCACGCGGTTGCCGTTCCCGTCGAAGAGCGAGAAGGCGGAGGCGTTCGCGAGCGTGAGGGTTCCGGCGAGCGTTTCGGCGCCGTTGGCGGGCTTGCAGGTGCGGAAGGGGACGAGGCCGGTGCGCCCGGCGCCGTCGAAGGCGGGGGAGATGTCGCCGGTGACGACGAAGGTCATGTCGTCCGGGTTTTCCGGATCGGCGAACTCGTAGACCCACGGCAGGCCTTCCCAGGCGAGCTTCACGAAGGGGCGGTTGCCGACGAAGTGCTGGAAGGCGGCGAGGGCGGGGGCCACGGGCCAGGCGTTGAAGACGCGCTTCCGCACGGTCTTGCCGTCGGGCTGGACGACGTTGACCCAGTAGGTGGAGGCGACAACGGCGTGGGCCTGGATGCCGACGAGGCGGTCGTGTCCGGCGGCGAGCATGCCGGCGATCACGCCGGGCACGCGGTCTTCGGAGTTGGCGACCCAGCTTTCGGTGTCCCAGAACCGCGTGCGTCCGTTCTTGTGCTTCCGCTCGCGGAGGAAGCGCGGGTTCGAGGGGGCGAGCCCCTGGTAGTGGATGGAGACGAAGTCCAGCCACTTCAGGAAGGGGGAATCCGCCTCCTCGCCGGGGCCGACGTCCGGGAAGAGCTTGTCGAAGGTGTTGGCGGAGGAGTCGCAGCCGCCGAGGAGCACGTGGATGGAGGGATCTTCGGCCATCGCCTCCTCGGCGGCCTCGCACATGGCCCGGTAGATTTCGCGGTAGCGGAGGTCGTCCGCGCCCCATCCGGAGATGGACATGCCGTTCCAGGGCTCATTCCAGAGCAGGAGCGAATTCACGGGGCCTTTCGGGTAGCCGAACTCCTTCACGAGCCATTTCACGCGTTCCTTGAACTCGGCGTCGTAGGAGGGGAGCCAGGCGAAGTCGCTTTTGGTTTCGAGGAGGACGTCGTCTTCGTCGAGGTGCGGGCGCGTCCGTCCGGTCGGATGCGAGGGGCCGCGGTCCTGTCCTGCGCCCCACTGGATGCTCACGGGGTAGCCGGTGGCGTGGATGGCGCGGAGTTGTCCGGCGAGCTGTTCGTAGCGGCGTTCGCACTCCTCCGGGGTGCGGAAGTCGTCGCGGACGAGGAAGGGCATGCCCATGCGGTTTGGCGCGGTATGGAGGCGCGTGATGGCCTGGGCGGCCTCGGGGAGGTCCATCAGGTCCATGCACACCTGGTAGGCTGGCAGGCCGGGGGCGAGGTCGGGCTCGACGATGCGCGCGACGGCGGCCAGGAGCAGGCGGCGGGCCTCGCCGCCTTCGGGCTCGAAGAGCACGGCGGCGGCGCCGAAGGTTTCGGGGAGGGGCGGGACGACGTCGGCGAACTCCGCGCCTTTGGGGGCGATTTCAAGTGCGACGGGCTCGCCGAAGGCCTCCTCCCCGTACTTGACGAGGGAGAGGTCGAAGACGTCCTTCCCGGTGCGCAGGCCGTGGCGGACCAGGATCCAGCGGCCCTTCACGGCGAGAGGCTCGCCGGTGAGGTTGCGGAATTGCGCGCGGATCCGGAGGGTTTCGCCCGGATAGGCCATGTTGCAGTCGCAGGAGGTCTCGACGGGCGAGAGCTCGAGTTCGCCGTTGGACTGGTAGGAGCGCGCGAAGTCCTTCGGGTCCACGCCCCAGCAGGCGGGGTAGGCGTCGCGGCCCGGCTTGCCGCCCGCGGCGGACGGCAGCACGCCGCCGAAGGCGGACGGGGCGGCGAGGGCGAGGGCGAGGCCGGCGGCGAGGGCGCGCGCGGCACGGGGGTTGCGGTTCGACGGGCGCATGGGATCCTCCTTTTCGGGATGGCACGGGAAGTCGGGACGGGACGGAGCAAGAGCCGTTCCAAAACGGTTGCGGGCTACGCGCGGGGGTGGGCGCGGTCGTAGGCCTCCTTCAGGCGTTCGACGGTGAGGTGCGTGTAGATCTGCGTCGTGGCGAGGTTGGCGTGGCCGAGCATCTCCTGGACGCTTCGGAGGTCGGCGCCGGCGTCGAGGAGGTGGGTTGCGAACGAGTGCCGCAGCTGGTGGGGGGAGAAGTCCGGGGGGAGGCCCGCCGCGGCCAGCCAGCGTTTCATCGCGCGTTCGACGGAGCGGGGCGAAAGCGGCCCGCCGCGCAGGTTGCGGAAGACGGGCTCGTCGGGGGCGGCGGTTCGCGGCCAGAGGCGCGCGGAGAGTTCCAGCGCCTTGCGGAGCGCGTCGCGGGCGGGGGCGCCCAGCACGCAGACGCGCTCCTTGCGCCCCTTGCCGCGGACCCGGACGAGGCCGGTTTGGAGGTCGATGCGCGAGCGGACGAGCCCCATGGCCTCGGAGATGCGGGCGCCGGTGCTGTAGAGCGTCTCGAGGATGGCGGTGTCGCGCAGGGCGGCGTAGAGGGGGAGGGGGTCGTCCGCCGCCGCGTCCGCATCGCCGGGGGGCGGTTCCGCGGCCTGCCGCTCCCGCCAGGCGGCCATCGGGGCGGCGAGGAGGGCCGCCACCTGTTCGAGCGTGAGGACGTTCGGGAGGGGGCGCTGGAGGCGTGGGCCGCGGAGGCCTTCGAAGGGCGAGGACGCCACGAAGCCGTCGCGCGCGAGGAAGTCGTAGAACGATCGGAGCGAGGAGAGTTTGCGGCGCGTGGTGGCGGGCGCGCATCCCGCCTTCTGGAGCGCGACGAGGAAGGCGCGCGCGGCGTAGCGGTCGGGGTCCGACCAATCGAAGGGGGGCGGGAAGCCGTTCCACAGGTGTCCGGCGAACTGCGCGATGTCGCGGAAGTAGGCGCGGGAGGTGTGGCCGGAGGCCTGCCGCTCGCCGGCGAGGCAGCGCAGGAAGGCCCTCACGGCGGGGTCGTCGCCGGCGAGGGGGTGGAGGGGGGGCGGCGCCACGTCCTCCGGCGCGGGGAGCCGGACCTCCCGGCAGATCTCCGGATCGCCGTCCATGGGGCTATTCGTCCAGGAGGGCGGCGAGGATGGCGACGATCTCGGCGGGCTCGGCCATGCGTCCGCGGCCTTCGCGGCCGCAGGCGAGGTCGCCGCGGCCGGGGGCGACGATGCGCGCGCCGCGCTCCTCGAGGGTGCGGAGGTTCGCCTGCGTGGCGGGATGGTCGAACATGATGTCGTTCATCGCGGGCGCGATGACGAGGGGCGCAGGGCAGGCGAGCGCGGTGGAGGAAAGGAGGTCGTCGGCGAGGCCGAGGGCGAGTTTGGCGATGATGTTCGCGGTGGCCGGGGCGATGACCAGCGCGTCGGCGCGGTCGGCGAGCGAGACGTGGGCGGGCTTCCACTCCGCGGGCGGCGCGAAGGGGTCGGTCGCCACGGGGTTGCGCGAAAGGGTCTGGAAGGTGAGGGGGGCGACGAACTCCGTGGCGGCGCGGGTCATCACCACATGCACCGTCCAGCCTTCGCGGATGAAGAGCCGGGTGAGTTCGGCGGCCTTGTAGGCGGCGATCGAGCCGGTCACGCCCAAGACGATTTCGGTGGGACCCGTTGCGTCCATGGTGATGCCTCCTGGGGGATGGTGGTCCGTGGCGGTGCGAAGCGGGGGCCCTCAGGGCACGAGGCCGGTCTGCTGGGCAACGATGCTGGCGGCGCCGTACATCGTGCGGAGCTTGGGCTTTTCGATCTTGCCGGTGGGGTTGCGGGGGACGGGCGCGAAGATGATCTTTCGCGGGCGCTTGTAGCGCGGGAGGTCGAGGCAGAAGCGGTTCACCTCGTCCTCGGCGAGTTCCATGCCGGGCTTGGTTTCGATGATGGCGGCGGCGATTTCTCCGAGGCGGGTGTCGGGGAGGCCGATGACGGCCACATCCTTGATCTTCGGATGGGCGCGGAGGAAGTCCTCGATCTGTACGGGGTAGAGGTTTTCGCCTCCGGTGATGATCACGTCCTTGGCGCGATCCACGAGGTAGATGAAGCCGTCGCGCAACTCGGCCATGTCGCCGGTGAGGAGCCAGCCGTCGGGCTTGAGGATTTCGGCGGTGGCCTCGGGGTTCTTGTAGTAGCACTTCATCACGCCGGGGCCCTTGAGGGCGAGTTCGCCGACCTCGCCGGGGTCGGTCTCGGAGCCGTCCTTGCGGACGATTTTCGCCTGCCACCCGAAGCCGGGCACGCCGATGGCGCCGACGTGGCCGATGTTCTCGATGCCGAGGTGGACGGCGCCCGGGCCGGTGGATTCGGAGAGCCCGTAGTTGGTGTCGTAGTCGTGGCGGGGGAAGACGCCCTTCCAGCGCCGGACGAGGGCGGGGGGGACGGGCTGGGCGCCGATGTGCATGAGGCGCCACTGGTCGAGCTGGTAGTCGGACAGCTTCACGTCGCCGCTTTCGATGGCGTCCAGGACGTCCTGGGCCCACGGCACGAGCAGCCACACGATGGTGCACTGCTCCTCGCTCACGGCGCGGAGGATCCATTCCGGCTTCACGCCCTTCAGCAGGACGGCCTTGCCTCCCACGAGGAACGAGCCGAACCAGTGCATCTTCGCGCCGGTGTGGTAGAGCGGGGGGATGCAGAGGAAGCAGTCGTCCTTCGTCTGCCCGTGGTGGGCCTGCTCGACGCGGCAGGAGTGCATGAGGCAGGAGTGCCGGAGGACGATGGCCTTGGGGAAGCCGGTCGTGCCGGAGGAGAAGTAGATGGCGGCTTCGTCGTCGTCCTCGATCGGGATGACCGGCGCCTTGGAGGAGCAATAGGTGGTGAGCGCGCGGTAGGGGACGGCGAAGGTGGGGCAGTCGTCGCCCACGTAGAAGCGGGACTTCACGTGGGGCACGCGGTCGATGATCTGCTCCACGCGGCCGATGAACTCGGGGCCGAAGACGAGGGCCACGGCGTCGGAGAGTTCGAGGCAGTACTTGATCTCGTCGGCGGTGTAGCGGAAGTTCAGCGGAACGGCCAGGCAGCCCGCCTTGAGAATGCCGAAGTAGATGGGCAGCCACTCCAGGCAGTTCATCAGGAGGATGGCGACCTTGTCGCCCTTCTTGTAGCCTTGGGCAAGGAGGAGGTTCGCGAAGCAGTTGGCCTTCTTGTCGAACGTGGCCCAGGTGAGTTCGCTTCGGAAGGCGTTCAGGGAGGACGGCTCGATGAGGGCGGCCTCCCGCCACGTGGTGCGGCGGGCGTCGAGCTGCTGCGGGTTGATTTCGACGAGGGCGACGTCGTTGGGCCATTCGCTTGCGTTGCGTTCCAGCACTTTGGTGATTTGCATGATGGTGCATCATACGCCATCGGAAGGGACTCCGCGAGCGCAAATTGTCGCCGCGAATCTTGCGGGGAAGCGGGGGGATCGGGTATGGTTGGGGCATGCTGTACGCCATCGTCTCCGACCTTCACGCCAACCTGGCCGCCTGGAAAGCCGTGCTTTCCGACCTGGCCGCCTGCAGGGCCGGGAAGATCCTCTGTCTCGGGGACGTGGTGGGCTACGGCCCGCAGCCCGCGGAGGTGCTGGAGTCGGCCTATCGCCACGTGGACGCCTTCGTGATGGGCAACCACGATGCGGCGGTCGCGGGGAAGATGTCGCCCGACAGCTTCAACGACGTCGCCCGCCCGATGGTGGACTGGAGCGCCTCGCGCCTCAACCCGCGCGGGCGCGAGTTCCTCGGCGGCAATCCGCTTACCCTCTCCGGGCCCGGATTCCTCTGCGCCCACGGCTCGCCCGACCAGCCGCAGGCCTTCCCCTACGTGCTGACGGGCGACGAGGCCTCCCGCGCCTGGGCCGCCACCGACGTCCCGCTCGTTTTCGTGGGCCACCTCCACATCCCCGGCATCTGCGTGCTCGGGAAAAGCGGCACGCCGCATTTCCTCCCCGCGCAGGACTTCGTGGTGGAGGCGGGCAAGCGCTACATCGTGAACGCCGGTTCGGCGGGCGACCCGCGGGACGGCGACCCGCGCGCCTCGTATTGCCTGTACGACGACGCCACCCGGACGGTCTCCTTCCGCCGTGTCTCGTTCGACTACGGGGCCGTGCGCGACGCCGCCCTCCGCGCGGGGCTCGATCCGGCGTCGATCCCCATGCTCCGCCGGGATCCCGTCCCCACGCGCGAGACGGTCCGCGAAGCGCTTGGCTTCGCGCCCCCCACGGACGAAACCTCCATGGCGCGGGGCGTGACGCTCGCGGCCGACCTCGGGTCCCTCCACCGCGCGAACCGCCGCCTCCGCGCGACGAGCTTCGTCCTCGCCGCCGCCTTCGTCCTCGCCGCCGCAGGCGCCGTCTCCGCCTTCCGCCGCGTCCGGACGTCCCGTGGCGCCGCCTTCCCGAACGAGCCGCTCCCGCCGCGCGAAGCGGTGGTCGCCGCGAACCTGCCGGCCAACCTCCTCCCCGCCTTCCCCGACCCTCCCCTCGCCCCGGACGGCACGCTGCGCGGCTGGCGATACCGCCTCGAAACCCCCGCCCGGCAACAGGTGGAACTGCTGGGCGAAGTGGCCGGAAGGGGTCCGGCGCTCCGCATCGTGCACGCCTCGCGGAACGTCTTCGAACTCCAGGCGCCCGATTGGCTCGTGGACGGGCTGGCCGCGGGGAAACGCGTCCAAGCCGTGGCCTACGCCCGCCACCCCGAAGCCTTCTCCGGAACCGCGGTCCTCACCGTCGTCGCGGCGGACGCGGAAAACCACGAAAAAACGCTCCTGTCCGTTCCCTTGCGCCTGGCCGAATCCGACACCTGGCTGAGGAAAAGCAAGCAGATGGACAAAAAAGAGGCGCGCATCCCGGCGGACACCGTCCGCCTTTCCTACCGCCTGACGGCCGACTTCCAGGGCGAGCTGCTGCTGGCCGACCTGCAGCTCCTGCTTTCCGGCGACGACGAATGAGCCGGAAGGCCGCCGCCGGCGGCGCGCCGCGATCCTACGGGGATACGCCGGCGGCGGGCGCCGGGTGGTGGGCCCAGCTGGACTTGAACCAGCAACCCGAAGATTATGAGTCTTCTGCTCTGACCGGTTGAGCTATGGGCCCCACGTGTTTCGACACCATACCCAAAGCATGGGCGGCAGGCAAACCTTTCCGGCGGCATGCCGCTCCGGCGCGCCGGAATCGGGGGACTGCACAGGCGGCTCGTTCGATGGTAGAATACCCGCATGAAATCGCCCAAGGAATGTTCCCTGGAACGCAAGATCATCCGCTTCCTGAAGAAGCTCCCCGTAGCGGAGGCCCTGGCGGGCAGGCTGTTCGCCGATCCCGAACTGCAGGCGCAGCAGGAGTACGCGAACACCGTCTCCATCCGGCGCCTCGGCTTCAACGACCATGGACCCGTCCACATGCGCAAGGTGGCCTTCAACGCCCTCCAGATGCTCTCGCTCCTGCATGACGCCGGCATACCGACCTCCCTGGAGCAAGACGAGGCGGGAAGCTACGAGGACAGCGCCTGCGCCGTGCTCCTCGCCGCCATGCTCCACGACATCGGCATGAGCATCGGGCGCCATGACCACGAGCACCTCTCCTGCCTGCTCGGCGCGCCGTTCATCGACCGCTCCCTCGCCGACGTCCTTCCGGGGGACGAGACCCTGGCGCGCCGCGTGGCCATCCGCTCCATCGCCCTCGAGGGGATCGTGGGACACATGACGACGATCCGCATCCACTCCCTCGAGGCCGGAATCATCCTCGTGGGCGACGGATGCGACATGGAGAAGGGCCGCGCCCGCATCACGATGGCCGTCTCGTCCGGCTCGCACATGGGCGACATCCACATGCATTCCGCCAATTCCATCCAACGCGTCTCCATCGGCCCGGGCGAGAAACTCCCCATACGCATCGACGTGGAGATGGACGAAGTCGCGGGCCTCTTCCAGGTCGAAGAAATCCTGATGCGGAAAATCGACATCTCCCCCGCCAAACCCTACATCGAACTGACCGCCGGCCTCCCGGGCCAGCCCCGAAGCCACTACCTTTGAAGCCGGGGACGGCGCACTCCCCGCGGCGGGCCGTTCCAGGCCCCGGCGGGTTTGGGGTCGGACGATCGGCAGGCCTCTGAACTTTTTCCCCGCTTCCGCCGTTTATTTCCTTGATGAAGAAGGATCGGAAAGGGTTCACGCTGGTCGAGCTGACGCTCGTGACGCTGCTGGTGGGCATTCTCGCCGCCCTCGCCGCCGTGCGTTTCGGCGCCGTTTCGCGCCGGGCGGAGCGGCGCGCCGCGGAGGCGGACCTCCTGGCCTTGCGCGATGCGTTCCTGGGCACGTCCGCCGCGCCCGGGCATCGGACGGACCTCGGCTCCATCCCCGGCTATTCCCCGGCTCTCCTCCGCGTGGGGAACCTGCTGGTCCCCACGAACCTCTACGGCATCGGCAACGTTCGCCTGGATGCGGAAGGCGCGCCTCCCGAAGGCAACGCCCCGGCCTCCGCCTTCACCTCCTGGGACGCCGGGGCCGGGCGCGGCTGGCGCGGGCCCTACCTCTCCGGGGGCCATGGCGTCGCGGATGGCGAAGGCGGGCTTTCGGACGTCTTCCCCCGTCGCGACCAGCGTCGCCACGAGGGCGACGCCTCCTTCGGCGACCGCGGGTTCTACCCGTCCGTGCGCCACCTCTCCCTTCCGGACGTCTTCCGGAACGACACCGCCGGCCTCTGTTCGGTCTACGGATTCGCCGGCGAACCCGCCGTGGGCGACCCCTGGGGCAACCCCTACGTCCTGCAGGTCCCGCCGCCGGAGGCCTTCGGGCCCGGCGCGGTCTCCCCCCGTCTCCGCTTCCGCTACGCGCGCCTGGTTTCCGCCGGGCCCGACGGCCTCCTCTCCACCCCGTGCTTCGCGCCGGACGGAACGGCGGGGTGGACGCCCGCGGCACGCCGCCATTCACGCCTTGCCGGCCGCGACGCGGACGGCGTCCCGGCGCGCGGCGACGATCTCGTGCTCTTCCTGGAACGCGCCGACCTCTACGAGGAGGATGAACCATGACCTTCCGCTGGAACCCCCATGCCGCCTTCTCCCTGATGGAACTCGTGGTGGTGCTCGCCCTTCTCGGCCTGCTCGCCCACCTGGCCGTCCGCGAACTTTCGAAGGCGGACGGCGCGCGCCGCCACGCCGCCGCCAACCGCCAGCTGGAGGAGTTGCGCACCGCCATCGCCGGCGACCCCGACGCGCGCGACGCCACCGGCGCCCGTCTCCGCGAAGGATTCCTCGCGGATCTCGGGCGCCCGCCCGCCGCCGTCCCCCTCGATCCTTCCGCGCCCGATTCCCCCCTCTCCCTCCGCGAGCTCTGGGAATGCCCCTCCGATGCCGGGCCGTTCGCCCTTCGCCCCGCCACCGAGGACAACCTCGTCCCGGCCTGCCGCGGACTCGGCCTCGCCGATCCCGACGCCTACGTCCCCTGCGGCTGGCGCGGCCCCTACCTGCGCCTCCCCCTGGGCGCGACCCGGCTGCTCGACCCCTGGGGCAACCCCCTGGAGACGCCCGACACCGCCGGCTGCGCCCGCCTGCTCGATGCCGCCACCAACGCGGTCGCGCCGGGCTCGGCCATCGCCTGGGCGTGCCACTTCGGCGCCGACGGCCGTCGCGACGACCCCGCCGAGCGCGGTTCCGCACCCGAAGACGCCGACGCCCTCCTTCGCGTGGACGCCGATTCCGTCACCCCCGTCGCGACCCGGCTGCTCGTCACCGTCCGCCAGCTCGACACCCTCGGCGCCGCCGCCGCGGACGCGCCCGGGCGCCAGGCCTCCGCCGTCCTCTACTCCCCATGCGGAAGCGCCATCACCGCCGCCGTCCACGTCGCCACCCTCGACGCCTCCGCCACCGCCCAAATCCTCTTCGACGCCGGCCTCACCCCCGGCACCCGCGTCCTGCGCGTGCGCCTGGACAACGGCCAGACCGGCGCCCCGCACTCCCTCCGCCTGCAACCCGGCGACAACGCCTTCGTCGAGACCTTCCGCTCGCCGTCCGGCGGCTTCGCCCCTCCCTCGCCCCTCCCATGAAGAAACCCTCCGGCATCGACATCGTCGTGGCCCTCGCGGGCGACGTACTCGTCCGCCTGGACGTGGCGACGGACGCCCTGCGCGTCCTCCCCGCCCGGCCGGACGCCCCCGCCGCGCTGTCCGCCGCCCTCGCCGCCGCCCCCGTCCGCCGCGGCGCCGCCGTCCTCTTCCTCTCCTCCGACATCTTCTCCCAGACCATCCGCCTCCCCCGCGCCCAGACCTCCGGCCTTTCGCAGGAGGAGCTGTCCGCCGCCCTCTTCTACGAGATCGAACCCTTCTCGAACCTCCCCCGCGCCCAGGCGCCCGCCGCCTTCGTCGAACTCGCGGCCGGCGAATCCTCCGCCCAGCGCACGTGGCACGCCGCGCAACTCCCGCAGGCCACCCTTGCCGCGCTCGACGCCGCCGCCCGCGCCGCCCATGCCCGTTTCGCCGGATGCGCCCCCTGCGACGCCCTCCCCGCCCCGGCCCCCGAGCGCGCCGCCCGGCTGCGGCAGGCCGCGCTCGCCGCCGCCGCCACCCCACCGCGCATCCCCGTCGTCCTCCCCCGCCGCGACGCCTCGGAGCGCACCGTCCGCCTCGCCGCCCTCCTGCTGCTTCCCGTTGCCGCCGGCTGCCTCGTCCACGCCCTCTCCACCGCCCGTTCCCTCTCCTCCCTCCGCCGGGAGGCCGACGCCCGGGAAGCCCTTTCCGCCGCCAACTCCCGCGTCTCCTCCGCCTTGCACGATGCCGAGAACCGCCTTGCCCATCTCGCCCAAGCCCGCGAGGAACGCGCCGGGGCCAATCGCCGGCTCCACGCCTTGCGGAACGCCTGGAGCGACCTGCTCGCGTGCCTTCCCGCCGCCTGCGGCGACACCGTGATGCTCCGCTCCATCGCGGGCGACTTCGAGTCCGGCGTCACCGTCGAAGCCGTCGCCGCCGGCGCCGACGCCCCCGCCTCCTGCATGGCCCGCCTCGCGGACCAGCTCTCCCCCTGCGGCTGGTCGCTCCTGCCCTGCGAGTCCGGCATCGCGTCGGACACCTTCCACTTCCGCTTCCGCCTTGTCTTCCACGGGGGTGCCCGATGAACCCGAAGCTCCGCCTCACCCCGCGCGACCGCGCCCTCCTCGTCGCCGCGCCCGCCCTCCTCGTCCTCGCCGGCTACGTCTTTTTCCACGCCGTTCCAACCGCCCGGCGGTGCGCCGCCCTTCGCGCCCGCCACGCCGGACTCGGCACCCCCGCCCAGCTCGAAGCCTCGCGCCTCGACCTCGAATCCCGGCTGCAAGAGGCAGCCGACCGGCTGGCCCGGGAGGAGGCGCTCGAAGCGGAGCGGCATGCCGCCACGACTCCGCCCGCTTCGCCCGCCGCCCGGCTCGAAGGCCTGGCCGACCTCTTCCATCGCCACGGCGGAACCGTCGTCGCCAGCGGACTCCACGCCGGCGAGGCGCCCGCCTCCGACCCCTTCTTCGCGGCCGCGCGCCCTGCGCCTCCGCCCGCCGCGGACCTCTCGCCCCCCGCCCTCCTCTCCCGCGCCTGCGGCGGCTCGCGGAAGCCCCTCCGCTGGACCCTCGCGGTGGAAGCGCCCTATCCCGCGCTGGCCGCCGCCCTCGCCGAGCTCGCCGGCGAATCCGAAGCCGTCGTGGACGCCCTCGAAATCGCCGTTCCGGACACCGATGGCGCCCCTTTCTCCTGGAGTCTTTCGATATGGATGTAATCTCCTCCCTCTTCTCCCTCTGCGAGCGGACCGGCGCTTCGGACATCCACCTCGCCGCGAACGCCGTCCCGCGCCTGCGCGTCCAAGGCGTGCTCTCGCCCATCGACTCTTCCCCCCCCGTCGCCGCCGCCGACTGCGAAGCCCTCGCCCTGAACCTCGTCGCCGAGACCATCCCTCCGGACGATCCCGAACCCCTCCGCACCGCGCGCTCCCTCCTCCGCGCCCGTGGCGCGGTCGACGGCGCCACCACCTCCCCGGACGGCCATCGCTACCGCTTCAACGTCTTCCTCGAAAACGCCCTGCCCGCCATCGCCCTCCGCCGCCTCGACGACCGCTTCCTCTCCCTCGAGGAACTCGGGCTTCCCCCGCAGCTCGACCGCTTCTGCGACCTGCACGACGGCCTCGTGATCGTCACCGGGCCCACCGGCTCCGGCAAGTCCACCACCCTCGCCACGCTCATCGACCGCATCAACCGCTCCCGATCCGGCCACATCCTCACCATCGAAGACCCCGTCGAGTACCTCCATCCATCCCGGTCCTGCCTCGTGCGCCAGCGCCAGGTCGGGCGCGACACCACGGGCTTCTACGACGCCCTCGTCGAATCCCTCCGGCAGGATCCCGACGTAATCCTCGTGGGCGAAATCCGCGAGATCGAAACCATCCGCACCGCCATCACCGCCGCCGAAACGGGTCACCTCGTCTTCACCACCCTCCACGCCGGCGATTGCGCGGGCGCCATCAAGCGCCTCGTGTCGGTCTTCCCCGCCGGCGAACAGGAGGGGATCCGCCGCCAGCTTTCGATGGTCCTTCGCGGCATCTTCGCGCAGCACCTCCTCCCTCCCGCCACCCCCGGCGCCCGGCGGGTCCCCTGCGGCGAACTCCTCGTGGCCACCACCGCCATCGCGAACCTCATCGCCACCGACCGCGACGCCCAGATCTACGCGGCCATCGAAAACGGCCGCAAACTGGGCATGCAGACCCTCGACCAGGACCTCGCCCGCCTCTGCGCCGAAGGCCGGATCTCCGAACGTACCGCCTTCGCCATGTCCCGCAATCCCGACCTCCTGCGCGGCTGGATCCGTTCCGCGCGCGGAGCGGAGCCCCCCGCATGACCCCCCCGCCCGTCCACGGCCCGCTCGATCTTTCCGCCGTGCGCATCGACCCCGCATGGGCCTTGCGCGTCCCGGCCGCCCTCGCGATGCGCCGCCTCGCCCTGCCCCTGTGCGTCGTGGACGGCGCCCTCGCCGTCGCCATGGCCGACCCCGGCGACGCCGCCACCGTCGAAGCCATCGCCCGCGCCGCCGGGATGCCCGTCTCGCCCGTCCCCGCCGACCCCGACGCCCTGCGCCCCTGGCTCCTTCGCGTCTACGGCGACATCCGCACCGCCTCCGCCGCCGGCCTCGCGCCCGCCGCCGCCGTCCCCGCCGACCCCGTCGCGCTCGTGGACGCCCTGCTCCGCGCCGCCGCCCTCCGCGCCGCCTCCGACATCCACATCGACCCCTTCCGCGAGGACGCCCGGGTGCGCCTTCGCGTGGACGGCCGCCTCGAGGAGCTCCTCCGCATCCCATCCGCCCTCCTCCCGGCCGTCTGCTCCCGCGTCAAGGTGATGAGCGGGCTCGACATCGCCGAAAAACGCGCCCCCCAGGACGGCGCCTTCTCCTGGCGCCTCCCGGGCACGGACCTCCCGCCCTTCGACGTGCGCGTCGCCACCCTCCCCGTCCGCTTCGGCGAACGGATCACCCTGCGCCTCCTCGAGACCGGCGGCGAACGCCTCTCCATCGACGACCTCGGCATGGCCCCCGCACACCGCGCCCAGTTCGAGCGGATCCTCGAAAGCCCCCACGGGCTCGTCGTCCTCGCCGGACCGACCGGCGCCGGCAAGACAACCACCCTCTACGCCGCGATCCAGGCCCTCCTCCAGCGCGCCGAACTCAGCATCCTCACCGTGGAGGACCCCGTCGAATACGAGATCGAAGGCGTCGCCCAGGTGGAGGTGGATTCGGGCGACAAGGTGAACTTCTCGAAGGCCCTCCGTTCGCTCCTCCGCCACGATCCCGACGTCATCATGATCGGCGAAATCCGCGATGCCGAATCGCTCGATACCGCCGTGAAGGCCGCCCTCACCGGCCATCTCGTGCTCTCCACCCTCCACGCCAACGACGCCCCGGGCGCGGTGACCCGCCTGCTGGACATGGGCCTCGAACCGCACCTCGCCGCCGCCACCCTCCGCCTGAGCGTCGCGCAGCGCCTCGTGCGCCGGCTCTGCCCGCACTGCCGCGAGGAGGCCACCCTCGACGAAGCGTCCGCGCTCGCGCTCGGCCGCCCCGCGCTCGCCGGGCGCACGGTGTTCCGTCCCCGCGGCTGCCTGGCCTGCGCGGGCCGCGGCACCCGGGGGCGCATCGGACTCTTCGAGATGTTCACCCCCGACTCCGACCTCGCCGCCCTCATCGCCCGCGGCTCCCCCGGCGTGGAACTCCAGGCCGCGCTGCGCGCCCGGAAGGTCCCTTCCCTGGCCGACGATGCAATGGACAAGCTCCTCGCAGGCGTCGCCGCCGCCGAGGACTTGGCCGCCGCCGCCACCGCCGATGCCTGGTGATCCCCGCCCGGACCTCCCCGGGGTGCGGCACAAGGCATTCCCCGCGCGGCGCCCGTCGTGCGGGAATCATTGCCTTCGCCCAAGGGGAGTGATACTCTTCCCCCTTCCATGGAAATCCTCCCCTTTCTCCTGAAAATCTGCGCGGGCATCGTCGTGGCGCTGCTCTTCGGCCTGGCGGTGTTCATCCACGAATTCGGCCATTTCCTCGCCGCGCGCCTGCTCGGGCTGCGCGTGGACGTCTTTTCCATCGGCTTCGGCCCCGCCATTTGGAAATGGAGGCGGAACGGCATCGAATACCGGATCTGCTGGATCCCGCTCGGCGGCTACGTGGCACTCCCGCAACTCGACCCCGAGGGCATGGACAAAATCCAGGGCGGCCCGGCCGAAGCGGCGGATGCGGCGCCCCTCCCCCCCATCGCGCCCTGGCGCCGCATCGTCGTGGCCTTCGCCGGCCCCTTCGGGAACGCCGTGCTCGCCGTGGCCCTCGCGTGGATCCTCTACGCCATGCCCCACGCCTATACGGCAGGCCCCGATACCTTCGTGGGCGACGTGGTCGCGGGCAGTCCCGCCGCCGAGGCCGGCTTTCGGCCCGACGACCGCATCCTCGCCGTGAATGGCGCCCCCGTGGCCGGCTGGAACGATTTCGCCGTCGAATGCCACCTGAGCGGAGACGTCACCAACGGCGTGGTCGTGCGGGTCGCCCGCGACGGGCGCGAACTCGACCTTCCCGTGCCCGTCGCCAAAGATCCCGAATCCGGCATCCTCCGCATCCAGGGCCTTTCGCGAAAGGTCGCCTGCCTCGTGGGGCAGGTGGGCGAAGCCTCGCCCGCCGCCGGCGCGGGCATCCTGCCCGGCGACCGCATCGTGGCGTGCAACGGCGCCGTCCTCGGTTCGCCCGCCCACATGATCCAGTGCATCTCCGCCGCCGGCGAGACGCCCGTGACCCTCGCCATCCTTCGCGGCGGCAAAACGCTTTCCCTGACCCTGACGCCCCGTTTCGACCCCGAGCTGGAACGCCCGCTCATCGGCATCCTCTTCGCCGACCCCGACGCCCGCCGTTCGCCGTGGCTCCTCTACCGCGACCCGTGGCGGCAGCTCCGCGCCGACGCCGGAAGCATCGCGCGCATCCTCCGCGCCCTCGTGGCGCCGCGCGCAAAAGGCGAGGCCGGCCGCGCCGCCAGCGCCCTGGGCGGCCCCGTGATGATCTTCTTCCTGCTCTGGCACCAGGTGATGGCGGGCCTCGCCAACTCGCTGGCCTTCCTGCGCTTCCTGTGCGTGAACCTCGCCATCCTGAACCTGCTCCCCCTGCCCGTGCTCGACGGCGGCCACATCCTCTTCGCCCTCTGGGAACTGGTCACCCGCCGCAAGCCCGGCGCGAAGTTCGTCGCCCTCCTCACCAACGCCTTCGCCATCCTCCTCATCGGCCTCATGCTGCTGCTCGTCTTCCGCGACGTGCTGAGCCTGAGCCGGCTCTTCCGCCCGCGCGCCCCCTCCGCCGCAACGGCGACCTCCGCCATCGAGGCCGAAGCCGGGGAGGCGCGATGAAACCCGCCCGTGCCGCCTGGATGCGGGGCCGCTTCGGCCTGATGGTCCACTATCTTCTCGAAGACGGCGTGAAGCGCTTCACGCCCGACGGCGCCTGGTGCGACTCCGCCGTACGCTCCGCCGAGGAGATCTTCTCCGTGGAACGCCTGATGGAGGCGGTGGATCGCTCCGGCGCCGACTGGCTGGTCTTCCCTTTCGGGCAGAACACCGGATTCTTCAATGCGCCGAACGACGTGATCGAACGCCGCGTCGGGCGCCCCTGCTGCTCGACGCGGCGCGACCTCTTCGGCGAGGTCGCCGAAGCCATCGCCGCCCGGGGGAAGCGGCTGATCGCCTATTCCACCTGCGACAACGAATGCGGCTTCCTCTGCGAGGCGTTCGGCGTGAAGCCCGGACGGGACGGCGCCGCCTGGCCGTGGGCGTGGGCGGACGACCCCGGCATCCGTTCCCAGTGGCCCTTCCGCGAGTTCCAGCGAAACTGGCGCGAAGCCCTCGCCTTCTGGTCGCGACGCTACGGCCCCCTCGTCTCGGGATGGTGGATCGACGGCTGCTTCAAGTACCGCACCGCCTACCATGGCACCTCGAACGACCCCGCCTTCAACCGCTACGACGGCTTCGAGTTCCCCGAGTGGTTCGCGGCCCTGCGCGCAGGGAACCCCGACTCCGCCGTGGCCTTCAACGACAGCGGCTTCATCAACCCCGTCCCCCACATCGCCACCCCGGACGAAGATTACTACGCCGGCGAGGCCGACCGGCTCTTCCGCGGCGAGCCCTACCTGCAAACCGCCGTCGAACGCTTCCGCCCCTTCGCCGTACATGGCGGCCCCACCTATCCCGGCACCAGCGCACTCATGCACATCCTGGTGCCCATCGACGCCTTCTGGGCCCACCTGAACGACCCCTCCGCCGTCCACCGCCAATGGGCGGCGGAGTTCGGCGGGGAGCCCGTCTACCGCATGGATCCGGAACACCCGGAGACCATGGAGCCGCCCTGCTACCCGGACGACGACCTCCGCCGCCTGCTCGATGTCTTCTGCGGGAACGGCGGCGCCGCCACCTTCAACTGCGGCGTCTTCGACGACGGCTCCATCGGCGCGGAAACCCTCGCCCAGCTGGAGCGGATCGCCCGAGCCTAGCGCGGTTTCGCCATCGGCCCGCGCGGACGCTGCATCTTCACGCGGGGCGTCTCGAGACCCAGCGCGTACCATTCGTCGCCCAGGCCCGCGTTGGAGAAGTGCTTCGCGCGGTTGTTCGCCAATTCCTCGGCGTTTCGCGCGATGACGGCATTCTCCATCTTCTTGCCCGCCCGCACGAGCACGGCGTGGGCGGCCGGGATGTCGCCGCGCTGCACGAGGCTCCACGCCTGGAGGGAGTAGAGGAGGGCGCCATCCCCATACCGGAGACGGGACACCTGCTTCTCGAAGAACTTGTCCTGTCCGGGATCCTTGCGCACGTGCATCCGCGCCAGCTTCATCGCGGCGGTCATCGGGTCCAGGACGATGCACCGGGGCAAGAGGCGGTCGACCTCCGCGTAGTTGCGCATCTGGTAGTGCAATTGCATGCGCATCGTGTCGGTCTGCCGGGCGAGCATCATGCCCCAACGGTGGTAGGGCTCGAACGCCTTCGTCTTCTCGAGGGCGCGTTCCAGGTAGGGCCGCTGCACGCGTTCCATCTCCTGGAGCATCTGCTTCACGTTCCCCGACGGCCGGAACTGGAGCTGCTGGGCCCGTTGCTGGAGATGGCGCTGCCCGTCCGCAAGGATGGCCTGCATCTCGCCGATGATCTTTTTCATGCGGGAACGGAGGATGAGGCTCATCCCGGCCATCGAGGCGGCAAAGGTCAAGACGCCCCAGAAGATGCTCCACCCCCAGCCGCATGCATGGGAGAAGCCGAGGCCGCATCCCACCGCACCGCCCAGAAGAAAACTGATTGCCAACGTCAACATACGGTAAGGAATCCTTTTTGTTTGGAGGAGGGAAGCGTACGGGTTTCCCCCCCTGGTTTCAATCCCCCGTCCGCCATGCGCCCGCCGCCACCCGGATGCCCTCCCGGCGCATCGCAGGCGGACGGGCCGGTCCATCCGGCGACTGCGCCGGAGGCGGGGCGGAACGGACGCACCCGCCTTACCGCCTCACGCGGCCCGAGGTGTTCCCGCCCATCAGCGCGAGGACCTCCGGGAGGGTCGAGAGGTTGTAGTCGCCGGGGATGGTGTGCTTCAGGGCGCTGGCGGCCACGGCGAAGCGCACCGCGTCGGCGGGGTTGGAGCGATCCGGCGTATTCAGCGCGTAGATCAGCCCTGCGCAGAAGGAATCGCCGCCGCCGAAGCGATCCACGATGTCGCGGATCTCGTAGGGGGCGTAGCGGCCGTCGGCGTCGAGCGGCGCGAAGTGCGCCTCCCGGGCGGCGCAGTCGAAGAGCATCGCGCCCCAGTTGTTGTGGTCGGCGGAGAGGCTTTCGCGCAAGGTGATGGCCACGAACCGGGCCTTCGGGAACATCCCGGAGAGCGTCGCGGCGACCTCCGCATAGCCTTCGAGGTCGAGCTTCCCGCCCTCCACCGAGCTTCCGCGGGCGGAGATGCCGAAGACATCCGAGGCGTCCTCCTCGTTGCCGACGACGATCGTGGCGAGGGAGACGATTTCCTTCATGCAGCGGCCGGCCAGCTCCTTCTTGGACGTTCCGGGCTCCCAGTTCCAGAGCTTCTTGCGGTAGTTGAGATCCACCGAAATCGAGAGGCCGGCCCCGTCGGCGAAGCGGGCGAGGCGGAGGGTGGCCTCGAAGGCGTCGCGAGAGAGCGACGGGGTGATGCCGGTGAGGTGCAGGTGGGTGCAGCCCTCGAGCATCGCGGCGGGATCGTAGGACGCGGCGGGCAGATCCGCGATCGCGGAGTGGTCGCGGTCGTAGATCACGTTCGAGCCGCGCACGGCGGCGCCATGTTCGGCGTAGTAGACGCCCATGCGGCCGGAGTCGGCCAGCCGGACCCGGGAGACGTCCACGCCCAGGCCGCGCAACTGCGCCAGGCAGGCGCGGGCGATGGGGTTGCCGGGCAGGGCGGTGAGGAAGCGGGACTCCATGCCGAGGGTGGCGAGGGAGACGCACACGTTCGCCTCGCCGCCGCCGAAGGTGGCCTCGAGGGAGCCGGGGAGAACCTGCCCGAAGCGGAGTTTTCCGGCGGGGCAGAGGCGGACCATGATTTCGCCGAAGGCGGCGATGCGGGGAGTGCTCATGTCGGGGGAGGTAGGTAGACGGGGTGGATCAGCCTTCGAGGGCGGCAAGGCGGGCCTCGAGGTCGGCGATTTTCTGTTTCATCCGCTGGATGGAGCGGGTGGCGAGGAGGGTCTCGGCGAAGTCCTTCTTCGGCATGGCGGGCGAACCCACCACGTAGGAGCCGGGGCGCACGTCCTTGGTGACGCCGGCCTGGGGCCCCACCTGCGAGCCGTCGCCGATCTGGAGGTGGCCGCTCAGGCCGGCCTGGGCCCAGATCATCACGCCGCGCCCGATGTGGGTGCTTCCGGCCACGCCGGACTGGGCGATGAGGCCCGCGCAGTCGCCGATGCGGACGTTGTGGCCGACCTGCACGAGGTTGTCGATCTTGACGGTGTCGCCGATTTTCGTGGTGCCGAAGCGGGCGCGGTCGATGGTGGCGTTGCAGCCGATCTCGCAATCGTCCCCGATTTCGACGACGCCGATCTGCGGGATTTTCGTGACCTTCGGGAGCATGAGGGGGCGGGGCTCGACGAGATAGCCGAAGCCGTCGCCGCCGATCACGGCGCCGCAGTGGACGATGGCGCGCCTGCCGATGCGGCAGTTTTCCCGCACGACGGATTGCGGATAAAAGTGGCCGTCCTCCCCGATCTCCGTTCCGGCCCCGATGAAGCACTGCGCCTCGATCACGCAGCGGGCGCCGATCTTCGCGCCATCCTCGATCACCGTGCAGGCGCCGATGTGGACGTCCTTGCCCAGCTCGACGCCTTTGCCGATCACGGCGGTGGGGTGGACGCCGGGGGCACGTTCCGGCGCGGGCGGCGCAAAGAAGGCGGCCGCAAGCATGAAGGCCTTGTCCGGATTGTCCGTGCGCAGCACGGCGCGCGCGGTGCAGGGGCCTTCCTGCTTCGTGGAGACGATGACCGCGCCCGCCTTCGTGCCGTCGAGTTGCGCGGCGTAGCGAGGGTTCGACAGGAAGGAAAGGTCGTGCTTCCCCGCCTCGGAAAGGGCGCAAAGCCCGGTGAGTTCCACCGATTCGTCGCCTTCGAGGACGGCGTGGAGATGCTTGGCAAGTTGTCCGGAGGTGATGCTCATGCTGGATGGAGGCGTGTGGGGACGGGAGAGGCGGGGGGCGGACGAAGAGGGGCTATTCTTCGGCGGCTTCGGGCGCGTCGGGGGCGTCGTCCGCCTCGGGCGGCGGCTCCCGGAGGCCGAGGCGGTCCATGATGGCGGGGGTGATGTCGAGGGATTCGTCGAAGTAGACGACGCTGGCGGGGGAGCCGGCCTTGTCCCCGGTGGGGGCTTCGGAGATGAAGGTGAATCCGTTTTCCTTCGCGTAGGCGGCTACCGCCGCCTGGAGTTCGACGTAGGTTCGTCTGAGCATGCGGGCCTGCTGGTCGGACAGTTGCTTCTGCATGTCGCGCATGGCCGCGCCGTAGGCCTTTTCGGCGGCAATGGCCTCTTCGCGCTTGGCGAGGGCTTCGCTCTCGGCGCGCTGGCGCGCCTTGTCGGAAAGCGCGGCATTCTGCGCGTTCTGGGCGGCGGCTTCGAAGGCCTTGGCGGCATTCTCGATCTGGTCGCGCAGCTCCTCTCGGCGCTCGCCGAAATCCTTGGCCATCTCCTCCAGGAGTTTGCGGTCGGACTCCGTGTTCGGGTGGCACCGAACCAGCTTCTCCATGTCCACCACGCCGATCTTGAGGTCGGCGGCATGGACGGAAAGGACGGCACAGGCGGACAGGGCGAAAACCAGGATGGGATGCAGGCGCATGGGAAACTCCTTGTGTTTGAAGCCCGATTTTAACGCAACCCGTCCTTCCAGGCAATGTGAATGACACCCGGTCTGGAAGCAAAAAACGGCAAAACGGCTGTGTCTAATCTCTTGCAAAATGCCTGGGATTCATCCTATAGTCTCATCGTTGGATGATACGGGGGCATTCCCCTTCGTGCGTCCGGCGTCGCCCCAAGGAGGTTTCGCATGAAATCAAACGGTTGTCTGGCATGTTGTCTCGCCGTGGCGCTCGCGGGCGCCGCATCCGCCCAGGGCACGACCTATGCGGTCACAAACTACAGTTGGCTGCAACTGCCCGACAACGTGGCGCTGGTCGGCAGTTCCGCGCTGGATGCGGACACCGCCCTCGGCGCCGCCTATACCGGACACTCCCCCCAGGAGTCCGTCCTTCTGGGCGACATGCAGCCCTGGATCCCCAACCACGCGCTCACCCGGAACGGCACGAACGACTACTGGGTGACCCTCGATTTCGGCGCGCCGCGCGGGATGGACACCGTGCGGGTCGGCTATTGGGCGGGGGAGGGGACGGCCATCCGCCGGCTCCGCTTCTTCGGCTCGAACGACGGCGAGGCCTTCACCGCCCTCGGCGTCTGCGATCTCGGCCAGGACACGACGGGCACCGCGACCATCCAGCAAGCGCTCGACGGCAATGCCTATCGCTACCTGCGCGTCCGGCTGAACGGCGAAGGGTCGCAGCCTGACGACCCGGACTATCGCGCGAACGCCGCCCGCGCCGACCGCGGCGGACCCGGATTCCAGTGGATCGAGCCCTACGGCGACGGCACGCTCTCTTTCGAGGAGGCCAACGTCGCGAACGCGACGGTCTTTGGCGCCGTCGCCTCTTGCTCCCCCGGCCTCGAATTCGCCTGGAACGGCTTCAACAATGGCGTCCTCGAAGACGGCGCCCGCGCCGGCGAGGAATCGCCGTGGGACGAGGGCCGCTACCTCGAGATCGATCTCGGCGCCGTCCGCAACATCTACCGCGCCATCCTCGTGGCCGACGACAACTGGCGCCCCGCCTCCGCCACCTTCGAGGTGTCGGGCGACGGCGCCTCCTTCGTCCCGGTCGAACTCCAGAGCGCCCCCACCCTGCGCGGCTCCGCCACCGGCGGCACCCTCGAATACGTCTTCCACCCCGTCGAGGCCCGCTACTGGCGCATCGCCTCGATGACCGGCGGCAGCTACATGCTGTTGAACCAGTGGATGCTCTACCAGACCGAAAACCACGCCCCCGCGGTCGCCGCCACCAACGCCACCGTGCACATCACCGCGCAAGGCTATGCCGCACCCGCGATGGCGGATGTCGACGCCGGCAGTTCCGACCCCGATGGCGACACCCTCTCCGCCACCTTCTCCCCCGCGAAGTTCTTCTATGCCGACGCCGGCACCACCCAGAGCGTCGTCTACACCGTCAGCGACGGCGTCTTCGAATCCTCCACGAACCTCGAGATCGTGGTTCTCCTCGACCCCTCCCTCGGCAAGAAGATTCCCGTGGCGGACTACTCCTGGCTGCAGATCCCGCAGGGGCTCGCCGCCACCGTCGGCAACCCCGCCACCCCGTTCTCCGCCGACAACCCGACTTCCCACGGGGCCGTCGATGTCTTCCGATGGGGCTCCCGCTGCTGGATCCCGACCGGCGACCTCTCGCAGTACGGGGCCGGCGACTACTGGGGCACCCTCGAACTCGACGAGCCCCGCAACGTGAAGCAGGTGCGCGTGCAGCTCTGGAGCAGCGGGAGCCACAAGGTCCGCCGCTTCGCCATCGAAGGCTCGACCGACGGCGAGACCTTCGCCGCCATCGGCGCGCACGACTTCGGATCCTTCCAGACGGCGGACAGCGTCCTCGCGCTCGTCGACGTCGCCCCCGGCGTCTACCGCTACATCCGCGTGCGCTTCAACGGCACCGCCTCCGGCGGCGCCGACCCGGACTACACCACCGACGGCGGCGTCTACGGCGGCCCCGGCCTTACGCTGATCGAGCCCATCGGCGACGGCGCGATCCGGCAGGAGTTCGTGAACTTCGCCAACCGCGACGCCTTCGGCACCGTCTTCTCCTGCGTCTGCGACCGCAGCGGCACCCAGCTCAACAACGGCACGCTCCAGGACTGCCACTGGCTCATCGGCGAAGACTACCCCTGGGACGAAGGCCACTACCTGCAGTTCGACCTCGGCGAAGCCCGCCCCGTCTACCGCACCATCCTCAAGGCGTGCCGCGAGTACGGCCCGCAGGCCTCCGCGTCCTTCGCCTGGTCGAACGACGGCGTGACCTTCACCCCCGTCGCCGGCGCCACCGGGCCCGACTTCCACGCGGTCGTCCCCGGCCCGTCCCACGGCGCCCTCGAATACTCCTTCCCCCCCGTCGAGGCCCGCTACTGGCGCGTCGTCGGCGCCACCGGAGGGAACTACGCGATCTTCACGCAGTGGATGCTCTATGCGAGCGACAACCAGGCGCCCGTCGTGAGCGCCGTGTCCGCGAAAACCTTCTACGTGGGCGCGGGCGGCAGCTCCCTCGCGCCGGAGGACGTCGACACCGGCAGCTACGACCCGGACGGCGACGAACTCGTCAAGACCCTCACGCCCTCGACCTTCACCTTTAGCCAGGTGGGCACCACCGTGGACGTCGTCTACAGCGTGAGCGACGGGCTCGTCGCCACGACCGTCGTCATCCCCGTCGCCGTGAAGGCCGATCCCTCGCTCGGCGGCCGCATCCCCGTGGCCGGCTACAACTGGCTGCAGCTCCCCGGGGACGACGTGGCCGTCGCGGGCGTGATCCTCGACGCGGACGGCGCGCCGTGCAGCCTCCCCTGGTCGGGCTACGGCGCACCCTCGTACCTGCGCTGGGGATACCACGTGTGGATCATCCACGGCGCCGGGAACGGCTGCGGGACCGCCCTGACCGACGCCGCGGTCGACCCCGGCACCGGATGGTACATCGGCCAGACCAACTATGCGGGCGTCGTGACCCTCGCCGCGCCGCGAAACGTCTCGAAGGTGAACGTCCAGCTCTGGGCAAGCGAAGGCGCGAGCTTCAAGCGCTTCTTCCTCGACGGCAGCGCCGACGGCACGAACTGGACCCCCTGCGCCACCTTCGAGAGCGAAACGGCGGTCACCGGCACGCCGGTCTACACCTACAACGTGCCCTCCGCCCTCTACAAGGCCTTCCGCGTGCGCTTCATGGCCGGCGACTACACCGGCGGACACGCCGGGCGCGGCGGCCCCGGCATCTACTGCATCCAGCCCTGCGGGGACGGCCTCGTCGAGCCCAACGAGGTCAACTGGGCGAACGCCGGGAACTTCGGCGCCGTGCTCGGCTATTCCGGCATCAACCACGCCCCCGGACTCAACGCCAACGGCAACGGCAACCTCGCCGGCGACTTCCTCTGGGGCGACGGCGGCCGCGTGGGCACCATCAGCCGCGGCTTCGAAGAGGGCGACTACATCCAGGTCGACCTCGGCTACGCCCGCTGGCTCCGCTCGATGACCATCCTCTGGAACTACATCGGCGGGGATCTGGCCCTCCAGGGGTCGCGCGACGGCGAGACCTTCGAGGCCATCGCCTTCACCCGCGACGACCCTTTGTTCCCCCGCGCGAGCAACCTCGACTTCGACGGGATGGGGAAGTACCGCTACATCCGGATCGTGGATGGCACGAACACCGCCACCGGCCACTTCCTTGTCAACCAGATCCTCCTGATGGGCGCCGAGCCCCCGAAGGGCACGATGCTGATGATCCGATAGGACGACCCAAGGAATGCGCCCGTGCGTCCCAACTCCGCAACCGACGACGTCTCGCAACGGCCTATCCTGTCCATGGCCCGTCCAAGCCCGTCACTTCACTTCACCACCATGCCGCCCCGCGACGGGGCGCGAAAGGAGCAAACCATGCCACGAACCCTACGTCTCGCCCGGCTCGCGCCGGGCTGCATCGCCCTGTTGATGGCGGGCGCCGCCTGTGCGTTGGACCTTCATCTGGAGGTCGAAGGCCTGCAGGACAACATGCGCATCGACAAACGCTTCGTCCTGCGCGGCAGGGCCTACAACGCAGACCCCGAAGGCGAGGCCGTCCAGACCAACGGACTGCGCGCCTTCTATTTCACCCACGGCAACCGCTCCTACCACAACGCGCCCATGCCCATCGGCGACACCACCAACACCTGGTGGCAGGGCGGGCGCAACAGCGAGTTCGCCACCAACGCCTGGAACTCCGGGAACTGGTGGATCCACGACACCGCCGCCTGGCGCGCCGCGAACGGACTCCCCACCAACGCGATAGGCCAGTCCTTCCCGCCCTACGTCCTCGCGAAGATCATGGGCGACCTCTCCACCACGGACGACGACAAACCCCAATACGGGGACAACTTCACCATCGTCATGTGCGGCAAGCTCGTCGTCCCGACGGAGATGGACTACCGCTTCAACGGCGGCGGCGACGACGTGCTCAACATCTACCTCGACGGCCGGTGCGTCCACACCTCCGCCCATTCCGCCAATCGCCCGAGCGTGCGCCTCGTGCCCGACACCTACAACTTCATCGCCGAATTCGGCGAAAACGGCGGCCACCAGTACTATTCCTTCGGCGTCCCCGCCGGGTGCACCCTCGTGGCGAATCCGCCGGACGAGTTCCCCTTCTTCGGCCGCACCCTCGAGGCGAAGCGATGGTTCGCGGAACGCCGCGACGGACGGCTCACCCTCCGCATCCGCCAGGGACAAGACGGCACGGGCGCGGATCTGGGCGACCTCTCCTACTTCAACGGGCAATCCTACGAAGGCTATGGCACCGTCGACACGAGCCCGTCGCCCCAGCCCGACCACTACCGCCTCATCATGGCCGGCTACTGGTACTGCCCGGCCACCACGAACTATTCCTTCCTCTGCGGCGCCGACGACCGCTTCCTGCTGGCGCTCTCCAACGCCTCGCCCGACGATCCCGGCTCCGACCCCTGGACCATCCCCGCCATCGTCAGCTCCGAACTCGGGACCGGCGCCACCATCGACCTCGACGAAGGATGGCACCCCATCCGAATGGAGTTCGGCGAAGGCGGCGGAAACGCCCAGTGGAACATCTTCTACGGCGCGACCGGAAGCGGGGCCTGGGCCCTCTTCAACACCGCCGCATGCCGCTCCACCGAAGATCGCGCCTACGAATGGTTCGACCTCGCGAACGACCGCGCGCAGGCGCCGGAGACGCAGGACCTCTTCGCGGTGGACCTCTCCGGCATGGTCGGCGAAGCCATCGACCTGCGTGTCAAGGCCGTCGGCTACGACCTAAGCGAAGTGACGCAGGTCTACACGAACCTCACCGTCGTCGAACGCAACGGCACCATGCTTCTGCTGCGCTAGCGGCCGAAAAGGGATTCGGTCTCGACAACGGCGCCATCCTGTGCGATACTTTCCCATCCACGGTGAGATGCGATGCATGATGGATGTGCCGCACGAGACCGGATAGAAAGGAACTTCACCATGAGCGACACCATTACGGACCAGGAAGAGAAAATCGCCGAGGCTCTGGACACCCTGGAGCAGACTTGCAAAGAGAAGAAGGAGGTCATCAGCGAGATGCTCTCCTCCAAGTACGCCAACCTCCGCGAAACGCTGATCGACGCAGGCAAGGCCTCCGGCGCCGCCGCCGGGGAGGTCGCGGCCCGCACCCGCGAGGCCCTCGCCAACGCCTATGACGTGGGCCAGGAAAAGATCAAGCGCGCCGCAGGCGCGGTCGACTCCCAGGTCCATGCCACCCCGTGGCCCTTCGTGGGCGGCGTCGCGCTTGTTTCGCTGATGTTCGGATACATTCTCGGGCGCACGCGGTAACAGCGGGAGATCCGCCATGAAGCCGCTCTCCGGACCCATGAAAAACGTTCTGGGCATCGCCACGCAGCTCCTCTTCCGAAAGGGGAGGAAGGCCGGACGCGACTGGTTCCAGCTGCGCGCCGCATCGTGCTACCTCAAGACCGTGCGCAACGTCCGTCTCGCCTTCCTGGGCCTGCTGGCCCTGGCGATGATGCTGATGCTGCTGGGGGGAGGGCTCGTCCTGCTCCACGTGGGATTGTACCTGCTCCTGCCCGCCCCCGCGAACGTCATCGTCCTGCTGGTCTTCGGCGCGCTTTACGTCCTCGTGGCGCTGGTCGCGCTGGCGGTCGCCTGCAGCGAGAAGACGTGGATGCGGGCGAGCGGGGCCGAAACGTTCTCCCGGAAGGCCCTCCAGGAAGCCCGCCGGTCTTCGTGACGGCGGCTCTCCCCGAAGTGATTCCGCAAAGACAACGGCGCGTCCCGAATCCGGGGCGCGCCGTTTTTTTTGTAGCGGGACCGGCGCCGGCGGGGGCTTCCCCCCGGCGGGCGCCGGCGGCCGCCGCCGCTACAGCCTGTTCCTGCCGGCCGGAGTCCGGGGTGTCTCCTCGGTGAACCGCCGGTTTTCCTCGCGGAAACCGTCCACCGTGCTGCCGATGGCCTGGATGACGTCCTCGAGTACGCCCGCGTCCGCGTCCGCGTCCACCGGATAGCGGAAAATCAGGCGCTCCCTGCCGCCGTTCGTGTGGAGCTGCCACGCGCCGATCTTGTATTCCCCGTTGCTTTCCGCGGCGATGCGCTTCAGCTCCGCCGGGATCTTGTCCATGCGGACCCCCTCCGCCCAGACGTCGCGGACTTTGAGCCCGGCAAGCGTCTCGACCGCCTTGTCCACGTACACGTGCACGTCGTTGCCGCCCCACGTGGAGTCGAACGAGACGCGAATGTCATCGTCGGAGTCGACCGCGTACTTCAGGCCCGTCTTGTCCATCTCGGCCTTCACCCCCGGATCCGCATCGGCCATCGCGGGAGAGACGCAAGACGCGGCGACAGCGAAGAGAAGAAATGCTTTTTTCATGGTGTCCACCTGCCTGTTCCTATTCCTCGTCGTCGTCCATGAGCGCTTCCAAGTCCACCAGGCCTCCGGATCCGTACCTGTCGCGGAATCGGTCCACGGCGAGCACGATGGCCCGGACGACGGTGTCGAAATCGTCGCCGCCCATGTCGGCCGGGATGGCGCAACTGAACACGACGGTCGCGACGGGGCCCTTCTTCAACACCTGCCACGCGCCGATCTTGAACGAGGCGTTTTCCTTCAGGATGTCGTCGATCATGGCGTCGGGGATGTCCGTCCCCATGTAGGCCAGTGCCCATACGCTCCGGGTCTCGTATCCGTCCAGGCTGCTCGTGTCGCTGAAGGCGATGACGGTAATCTCGCCGTTGTCGCCGACATCGAACTCGACGAGCGCGTCATCGTCGTTGTCGATCAAATACTTCAGGCCGGAATCATCCAGTGCGCGCTTCAGCCGCACATCGGCGCCGGCGACGGCGGCAGTCGCCACGCATAGCGCGGCGGATGCGATCCACAGTGTCCTTCGAAACATGTCGTTGTCTTCCCTTTGCTTGCGCGGCGTCCAATAGTCGGGGGAGCGGAGCGCCCCCCTTCCGGAGCTACTGGGGCTTTCGCTTGGTGGACGCCATCGTACCGGAGTCGGCCCGGGGCGTTCAAGCTGTTTCCGCGCCTGCGTCCTATCGCAGGAGGAAGAGGGTCCCCGCGGCGGACGAACACGCGGGCGCGCGCCCGGATCGCCCTCGAAGAAGATCTGCGGCGTGCCGTTTTCCCCGAAGACCATCGGGACGCCCTCCGCCAGGTCGAGCCCGCAGGAGGCGTCGGGCCCGGTGAAGACGTATGCTGTCCGCGAAACGCCCCTCCCAGCAGGTGCTTCCCGAATTTCGTGGAAGAGCCTTTTTGTACAGGACCATGCCAGCCTCTTCCGCATCAATGCAGCGTCCAGACCGTCCCCAACGCCCCCGTGTTGATACGGGCCTCGTTGGGAATATCGGAAACCAGGCCCGTGCGACGGTTGAAGAGATACACCCTCGCCGCGTTCGCCCTTCCGTCGGCATCGGAAAAAATGACGCCGACATCGATCTTCCGTCCGTAGTCGCCGGACGGAAGAATCATCTCCACCCGATCGCCTCCACGCACAAGACGCGCCGTCTCCGAAATCCCCACGTGCGCGAACCGCTCGGACATCACCGGAGAGAAATACGTGTATTCACGGCCTTCCCCCTCCCGGCGCATCTCAAGAACGACATCGCGTCCCTGGAAGCCGGCCCCGAGGTAACGGACACCCTCGAACTGCACGTCAACACAGTCCCCACCCTTAAAAAGGAATTCCGGCTCGCGCGCGGAGTTCCTCCATGGCGATTTATCGGTGATCTGCCACACGAAATGAAGCTCCTTTCCATCATCCCACGCCTTCACGGTGGCAAATTCCGGGAATCCGGCGCGCCGAAGCAAATACGTCTTTGACGAGGATTCGGATTCCCCGATCACGAAACACGCCGGCACCGGCGCGTCCCCCTCCTCCGATTCCTGTTTCGCGGCCATCGCCACAAGATGCTCCTCCGAAAGGACAATCTCTTTCTCGACAGGACTTCCCGCCGTCTCCAATCCCTCCAGTTCCACAATGCCCGGCGCCTGCCGGGCCAACGACACCGTCTCGCGAAGCACTCCGTCATCGTGGCGTCCGAACCAGCCTGAAAATGGTTCACTTCCGTTCGAAAATCGATCACACCATTTCCCGACAAGATCCGCTTCTTTGGCCGGCAGCGGCGGCGCCGGAAGTCGCGAATCATGAAAAAGCGAACCGAGATAGAAACCGTCTTCGTCAAAATAGAAATCGCTTCCGTGATTGCCGCGCAGCGCCACGATTCCCGGTCTTCCGTCAACCCCGCCGGCCGCCCCCATGATCCGCAAAGCTCCGATGACGAGTCCCGGCCGCGGCATCGGCGCGGAATGCGATCCGTGAACATGGAAATACGGCAGCGGATACCGCCAGCGGAACTTGCCGGTCATCCCGTTGAACCCGATAAGCCAGTTCTCCACGCGGGCGCCCGGTTCGCGCCGGTACTCCCCGAAGGCGACCACGGTATCGGAACCGGGAACAGGACAGGATTCACGAAGCGCCCACTGCTCCGACACGTCTTCCAGGCGGCGTAACGCCGATGGGTCGTACACCGGTGTTCCATCTTCCAGAAAACGGGATGGCGCCAGCCGGTACACTCCGCTTCGGTCGCGATAGGAAAGATAAAAGCCGAGATCCCGCTTGTCGCATCGGCGATACCACCCCGCGCCGTACATCGGGAAGTCCGGCTTGCCGCTCAAACCATATCCGGAGACGGGCGTCACAAGATCCGCCGGATACTTCGTCTTCTCCCTCGCAGGAACCACGGTACACTCCTCCTTCGTCACCGCGCCATTTCCGTCCAGATCGGACCAGAAAAGAAGATCTGCCGGATCATTTCCGGCAAACTCTCCTTCCGGCGGACGGACGATCAGCGTGCCCCGCCACCAGGCACTTTCCCAGTAATCCGTCTCGCCGTACAGCCCCTGCAGATGCGCGACGTTGAAGATCCCGGCGACATGACGCCAGCGCCCGTCCTCGCCCTTGAGATACCAGTCGGCCACGACTCCGGTCTCGAGCGCCGCCGGAGCGAAAAGATACTCCCGTCCGTGGAAGAAAAACACCTCGCCGTTACAGTTGCCGCGCAGGAGACGGTCATGGGTTTCCAGTGTGCCGTGATAGACTCCCTGCGGCACCGCCGGATCAAGATAGATCTCGTTCCCCTCGGCATAAGCCCGCATCGGGTCGGATTCGTGAAGCCATGTCCCCGAGCACATGTATTCCGTCCCCCCGAGAAAAGTCTTCTCGATCCGTCCGTCCGTCCCGGTCACGGTGATCCGCCGCGGCGAACGGTCGATGCTCGCCTCCCAAACGCGACCGCGCGCATCCACCGCCCGGCGATCCGCACCGAGAACAACATCGAGCCGGTTCGTGGCATCCACGGGTTCCGACGTATACGAACCGGTCTCCGCATCGAAAACAAGAAGCACCTTGCCGGAATAAGGACGGAACTCCGGCACCATGTAGATTTTCGTCCCGTCCGCACTCACGGCAATCGCCCCGCCGTCTCCGCAGCCGGGAAGCTCACTCCAGAGCTTGCGTCCCTCGAGATCGACCGCGACGATACCGTATCCGCCCTCCGTGAAGGGTGATGCGAGAATCATCTTCTCTCCCGCGCGAACGATCGCCCGAACATTCAGATGGTCGCTCGTCCAGCCGCCCTTCCCGTCGGGAGTCAGCCAAGGCGGATCGCCGGGGTTGTAGAAATGCCGGATATACCGGGCATGAAGCGGACCGGTCTCAACGGTCCGGGAGACATAGCGGCCCGGCTTCACAAGAAGGCCGTCGTCGTCGCGCCCGTCCCATTCGCCGGCAGCGCCCTCCGCGACGAAATTGCGGATACGGTTCCCGTCGGCATCCTCGATCACGGTCGCGTACGTGCTGCCGCCAGCCGCCCCGGTTCTCTGCGGCACATAGGCGCGTTTCGCAGCCGGCAGTGTCTCCGACAGTTCGCAATCGCCCCAGGCTGCGGGTTTCACGCAGTAGAATTCCCGGTCCGTACATCCCGGCTGCATGTTGTCGGCATACCGAAGAATCGGCACGTCGCGTCCGTTCTCCGCACCCCAAAGGAACTCCATCCCCAGTTTGAAAATGAACCCCGCACGCGCTTGTCCCGCTTGAACGCCCAAATAGCGCCAGGGAATCCGGAGTTCATGGATGAACCCGCCGTCCGTGAGCGAATATTCCGAGGAGATCCCCGTGACCGGTCCATAGGAATACTCCTCTTCCACTTTCTCGAGACCGGCAGGCGTCCCCTTGCGAAACCGTTCCCAGAGACAGGCGTTTGTCCGGCCGAGATAGCTCCAGGCCGTAAGATAGAAATAATCGTCGCCGCACCACACCCGCAACTGCTCGGCATCGGCCTTCCAGCCGGTCGTCTTGTCCGTCGCAGGATTAATTCGGGAATAGAGCGGCGTCGGATCCCGCCAACGGAAGCGCATGTACAACGCCTCGTCATCCCAGACGGCGATCACGCCGACCGAATACTCGTCGCGAATGCCAAAATCGGGGAACGACTCTATCTCGGCATTCGCATAGGCGGCCCATTCGTCATCGTATCCGTCAATGACAATCGGCGATGTCCGGCGCACCGCGATGATTCCTTCGTTCTGCGAGGCGTTCCCCTGCATGTTGCCGGCGGCAAGGACAGCGGCGGCCGAAAAAAGAAGCGCCAGGACACATGCAATGCGATTTCTCATTTTTCCTCCTTCACGGAATACTTGGAGATGCGCGTGCGTTCGCGGACAGCGATACGCCCGTTCGCGATCGCCACGCGCGTCGGACAATCCAACCCGTCCCGGAAATACAGCGTTCCCCCGCTGGCGTCATCGACCACCGTCAGCGTCCCGCTCTCCGGATCGACCGTCGCCGTGATTCCCTCCGCATGGCTGCAGAGCGATTCCCGGCGCAGTTCCTCCGGGTCTCTCTCCACCGCCACCGGGTCGCCACGCCGGCGCCCTTCCCGGTTCAACCGAAAACGTACACCCCGACCGTCCGCCGCATAGCATTCCAACGCAAAAAAACCATCCCCGGTATCCACGATCCGCGACAGCGCGGGATCCGGATCCAACCAAGGCTGGAAATCGATCTCGTATGGCGAACGCGGGATGTCGAACGCGATGTCGCCGCGATTGAGGCCGAATTTCTCCACCCGGAGATCCAACGAACGGTCGGCATAGACTCCGGTGACGCCGTCCGGCAGCACGCCGCCGCCGGCCTCCCGGCGAAGCGTATGAACCGCCAGCGGCGGCGCATCCTCCGCCGCGGTGAAATCGAACACCCGCGGGCCGCTCACAATGCGTCCGTTCCAGGTCAGCGTAAAGCACCCGGCCGGCGGCACCGGCCCGATCCGGTTCGTCTCGACAAGCCGTCCGCTCGCCGCATCCAACCGCATCCGGTAGATAACGCCGTCCGGCAGAAGAAAGACGTACGAACCGTCCGCCTCGCGTTCCGCGTCGATGCCGTGCATCTCGGCGTTCATCTTCACGTGGGACAGCACGAATCCCGACGCGCCGCCGTAGACAAGCCCCGGCGCCGGCAACAGCGTCTGCGCGTCAAGGAACTTCACGGAGCCATAGCCCATCGAGACAATGCGGTCGCCCAGGACCCGCCCGTACCGCATCGAAATATCACGGTCGCCGAAAAGCGCCACCGGATCCCCCTCCGGAATCCATGTCCCGTCACGGTTCGCGAACTTCACGAGATAGCGTTCGTTCGTTACGGCAACAAGCGAACCGTCCGGAAGATAATCCAGAAGGTTGAGACGGTTCTTCCCGGGGTGTTCCAGCGGATACTCCGCAGGGCATTTCGTTGATTTCCACGGCTGCGCCGGTCCCCCCGCATGACCGACGAAACGAAGCGTTGTCCAGTCAGGATGCCGCGATATCCGTTCCAGCCGTATCGTGCCCCATTTCCGCGGTTCCGGAATGATCTCGCCGGGAAGATCGCTGACCAGTCCGGTCTCCTTGTTCGACCAGTAGCTGCGCGCCCTGTTGACGCTGCCGGCCTCATCGCCGAAGATCACGCCGAAATCGGCGTCCCCGCCGCGGAAATAGGCGAGCGGAACCGCCGCATCCACCTCATACTCTCCGTTCCCGCGCCGGACCGCGACGGGAATGTCGTCCGGAAAACGCACGTCGCCGACAGTGTAGGTCCGCCATGGGGAGGAGAAATCGTGCGGGCTTCCCTGCGCCTCGTGACGATACCAGACAACCGAGGTCTCCTCCGGCTCCCCTGCCCGCGGGGAGATCAACAGCCGTTCGGGCGTTCCCTCTGCGCCACGGAACGAAAAATCCACCGCATCGCCCGTCTTGAACATCGTGAAGCTGTCCTCGCCGTTGTTCACCCAGGGCGAAGGATCGCGCACCTTCCACCGAAGATGCAATGCCTTCGCATCCGTGTACGCGAACACCTGCACGTCGCCGAATCCGCTCTTCCACGCCGCGACAGGTACATCGCCGAAATCTCCGCCGCCGATGGAAGCGAACGCCTTCCCGGACGTCTTCCGCTCCGTGCGTGCATCCGACGCCTGGCGCGCCTCGGCCAGCGCGGCATCGGTGACCGTGATTTCCGACACGGTTTCGCGGATGGTATCGAGTCCCTCTATTTCATAGAAACGCATTCCGCCGAACCCGGCCTGCAGAAGATACCGCTCCCCATCCTCGTCGTATCCGAACCAGCCGCCGAACGGTTCGCCGCCCAGGAACGTCTCGTCGTCGCGGGCGGACACCCGGCAGTCGGTGAAAAGCTCGTCCAGGAGAATGCCGTCCGTCGTGAGAAAGAAAACACGGCCATGGTCGTTCACGAGCGCGGCGACCTCGGCCGTCTCCGAAAGCTTTGCCACGCCCGCCGGGAAAAGGACTCCCTGGAGAACACCTGTCTCCGGAAGCGGCGCCTTCTGCGCCCCGCTAACCCCCGGATACGGATTCTTCCGGTACCACTCCCGCTCGCCTTCGGCATTCCAGCAGATCATGTACGGCTCGGTGTCATAGGTGATCGCTCGCCCGAAACGATCGTTGAACGCCGCGGCGACCGGCGGAACGGCCTGCCCCGCCGGAAGCCCGGTCTTCACGCGCCGCCGCTCACGCCAGATCCGGTTCAAATCATACGGCGGCGCAAAATGCGCCAGCGACACCTCGCCGTTCTCCGCCACCGGAATCGTGAACGCAAGCGAAGCCCGCGGCTGAAAACACCAGCCCGCCGCCGCCGCGAACGAAGCCCGGGGGAAGAACTGGGTGACGCTGCCACCCTCCGAAATCATGACAAGCTGGCCGATATCCCCGTCCGGGCGCCACTTCTCCCCGTAATGGATGCCGTTCTGCGTCGCAAATTCCAGAACCGGCGCCAGACTCGATCCGTCGAATTCATACAGCGTGGTGCGCCGGAGAAACCCCCAGGCATAGATCCGCCCGTCCGCCTCGAAGATATCATAGCAGCGGGACGACACCGACCCGTCCGACAGAGAGCCGAGCAGCTCCTCCTCGCCACGATCCGGATCCAACCGCCAAAGCGCGTCCTGCGCAATCCAGCGCCGACCCCGCCCCGGGAACTTTCCCCCTCCGGGAGCGCCATAGCGGGCGGACCCCAGCTTCTCGACAAGCAAAGCGCCAGTCTTCAAATTCCAGCAAGTCAGACGCTGGGGGTTCAGACGGTCCTCGGTCACCCAGAGACGATCCGGCTCCAGGACAAGGTACGAAGTAGGATTCACAAGAACATCCCGGCGCCACGGGCCAACGTACGGCGCGACAGTCCGCTTCGCGAGAAACGCCTTCGCCTCTGCGGCACGGTATTCTCGGTCCCGCTTCGCCTGCACGGAGATCTCCGCCGGTATTGTCTTGGAACGCCGACGCTCCGAACGGACGACCCGCCCCGTCCGCGCGTCCATTGTCACCACGGCGGGACCGCTCTCGCCGAGATCGGCATGCGCCGTGAAAGTACCGTCGTCATTCCGGACCAATTCGCGGAACGGCGTATGATCCGGTCCCCACGGCCCCACTTTCGGCTCTCCGCCGTTCGCAAGGGTCGACAGATATCGGTAGCGAAGCGGGCGATGCATGACGGCTCGCACCCGGTAGACGCCTCCCGAAACCGCCGTGCCATCCTCGGCGTACCCATCCCATTCCAGACGCTGGAACCCCTCGGGGAAATCGCGGGCGGAAACAAGATTGCGGACGCGCCGACCCGCGGCATCATCGATGACAACCGAGACGCGCCCGGCGAACGGCATCGTGAAGCCGACATCGACAGACGCGCCGACTGCGGCGTGTAGAACGCCGCAGGCCAACGCCAGCGCGATCGGGGGGAAAACCAAAAACGGGGGGCTCCGGCTCATCATGCGTCAGCGGAACGCGGGAATCAGGCCGCTGTTCGATTGGGGAATGTCGGGCGCGACGGAGTTGTTGGCGAACGCCTCGCGCCCCGCGCAGTCGGCCGACGCCGGGAAGTTGGAATCCACGACCGTATCGTACAGGATGGACATCTCGCCGCCATCGGTGTAGATGGACGAACGGCCCTTCACGGTGATCTCGTTGCCGCAGGTCGGCGCCTTGCCGGCGACACCGCCGAGACGCATAGCGCGGCGGATGCGATCCACAGTGTCCTTCGAAACATGTCGTTGTCTTCCCTTTGCTTGCGCGGCGTCCAATAGCCGGGGGAGCGGAGCGCCCCCCTTCCGGAGCTACGGGGGCTTTCGCTTGGTGGATGCCATCGTACCGGAGCCGGCCCGGGGCGTTCAAGCTGTTTCCGCGCCTGCGTCCTACCGCAGGAGGAAGAGGGTTCCCGCGGCGGGCGGGAGGCCGATGCAGGTGCGGCCGCGGTGGACGAACACGCGGGCGTCGCGCGGGAGACCGGAGCTGTCGACGAGAATCTTCCCGCCGGCGACGAGCGCTTCCATCTCCGCCACGCGGTCGCCCTCGGCACGGAAGCCCACGAGCGGGCGCACGCCCGGATCGCCCTCGAAGAAGATCTGCAGCGTGCCGTTTTCCCCGAAGACCATCGGGACGCCCTCCGCCAGGTCGAGCCCGCAGGAGGCGTCGCCGACGTAGGTGCGGATGGTGGCGTTGACGTCGCCGGGGCGGCCGTCCCAGCTCACGTAATGCACCCCGCCGGTGATGGCGCCGGTCACGCGGAAGGCCGTCCCGACGAGGTCGAGCGAGCTGTCGGCCTGCTTCATCCCGATCCGGAGAAGGCCGGTTTCGACGTCGCCGGCGGGAAGGCGCACGCGTCCGCCGCCGTAGGCAGCGGAACCGTCGGATCCGACGGTGAAGGACGGGGTGCGGATCCGCACCGAATCCATCGCCGCGAGATCCAGCGTGGCGAAGTCGGAGTAGCCTACCGTCACGTCGCGGACCCAGGCCTGGAAGGTGCCGCCGGCCGTCGCGGTGAGGTGGACGTCGCCGCCGGCGACATAACTGCCGCCCACCTGGAGCAGGCCGTCGGCCGACTCCGGCGATCCGACGGAAATGGAGACGCCGGCGGGGAGGCGGTGGCCGTCGGCGGGGTCGCCGAGATGCGCCGCGCCGGACCAATAGCCGCTGCCCAGCACGAGCGAGGAGCGCAGCACGAGGTTCGTGAGCCCGGTGGCGGCGTCGATGTAGAGGTTGTTGTAGCCGCGGGCCATGCGCAGGGTGTCCGCCGCGAGGGTGCCATCCGCCAGCCGCGCGCCGCGCAAGTCCAGGATGGACACGCCCGATTCGGGATCGTTCGGCGAGTTGAGGAGCAGGGTCCGGAGGTCCGCGTCGAGGGTCGTGCCGGAAAGAACCAGTCCGGAGGTCGTGCCGGCCTTGGAGACGACGGACAGGTCGGCATCGGCCAGCGCCAGCGTCCCGTTCGTGAAGACGGCGGCGGTTCCATAGCTGGTGCTTCCGACCGCGATCGCCCCGTTGGTCACGAGAAGGGTGTTGCCGTCGAGGTCGAAGGTGTGCCGTGCGTTGTCGCCGAGAATCGCGAGGCCGCCCACCCGGCGATGGGTTTCGACCCGGTTGGTCCCGGCGCCTTCGTTCCCGAAGGAGAGCGTGGCGGCGGTCTCGGCGGCCGGGGCGACGCCGCCCTGCCAGTTGGCGCCCCACAGCCATTCCGGGCGCGGCATGAGCGCGAGCGAGGCGCCGCCGGCCCACGCCAGCGCGCTTCCGGTGGGCGCGGCGACGGGCTTGACCGTGACAATGGCGTCGTCCGACGTGTCGATTCCGTTCTTCGTGTAGGTGAGCGTCACGGTGTAGGTCGCGGGGTCCGCCTCTTCGCCGAGCGTCACGCCCGGGATCGTCACGACGGTTCCGTTGGAGGAGACCGTGCCCTGTGCGCAGGAGAGGAAGCGCGCTTCGGGGGCCTGGCCAAGCGGCGAAGCGTCGAGATCGTCGAGGCTGAGGACGATGTCGGTGGGGACGCCGGGCTGGACTTCGACGGTGGCGGGCCTCGCGATGACCATGGCGCCCCAGGCGCCGTCGGCGCGATGGGCCACGTAGGTGTAGCCGGCGTCCGCGTCGTAGAAGAGGTTCGCGGATCCGGGGATCTGCGAATCGTCCCACGAGAGTTTGCCGGCGGTTTGGAGCTCGGAGAGCATCACGCGGCGGTCGCCGGCGGCGCGGAGCCCCCAGTAGACGCCATTGGCGCCGGCGGAGGCGTCGGGCCCGGCGAAGACGATGCGAATCGCGCCCGCGACGGAAACCGAGGCGTCTGCCGCGAGATCGAGGCCGCCGGAGACGCCGTCCACTTCGTTGGAGACTACGCCCGTTGCGCCGATGGCGAGCGAAGTCCCGACCTGCGCCCTGCCGCCTTCGAGCACGAGGAGACCGCTGCCGAAGTCGTCGCCCACGGCGAGCGATCCGAAGACCGCCTCGCCCGTCGGGAGGAGGAGCTTCCCTTCGCCCCCGGCATTCGAGGCGCTGCTCTTGCCGATGGTGGCATCCGTGACGTCGAGAAAGGCGGAATCCATGGCCGTGAGGTCGATCACGCCGCGGCAGTAGCTGTTGCCGCCGCCCGCGTAGTGGCCCAGCACGAGCGTGCCCACGAAGCCGGTGAAGACGCCGCCTTCGCCCGGGACGAAGTAGCCTTCGATGTTCGACCATCCGCAGCGGCCGATGAAGACGTCGGCGCGCTGCTCCGCGTCCGTTCCGACGAGGATGTCGACGTTGCCGGGCATCGGCGCGGTCCCGCGTCCGCCGTACTGCCCGAGGAAGCCGCAGGAGATCTGGCCGTCGGAGATGGAGAGGCGCGTGGGGATTTCGAGGCGCTGGAGCGACGGCCCGAAGAGGATTTCGATGTCGTTCGTGCGGCCCGCGCCGCCCCAGCCGTTTCCGCCGAGCTGGAGGATGGGGGCGCGGAAGAGGCCGGCCTGCCCGTCGCCCGCGAGGGCGGCGGAACGGAAGTCCACAAGGCCGGTGCCGCCGGAGCAGTAGGAGCGATAGCCGTCGCCGACGTAGAACCCGGAAAGCCAGGCGTCGAAGGTCGAGCCGGACTCGAAGAGAAGGTGCGAGTGGGCGCGATCGGTGACCAGCTGCGAGAGCGCAACCGGCTGCGGGGCGCCTTCCGCGCCGATCCGGAGCGTGCCGCCGCGCACGACGAGCGAGGCATCGCGCGCGTAGCGTTCGAATTCGTTCACGGCGTTGTTCCCGTCGTCGTAGTGCATCGCCATCGTGAAGACGCCGTTCACGGCGAGGACGTGGCCATCGAGGTCGAGGACGTGGCTGACGGCGGCGTATCGGGGCGTCTCCGGCTGGTTGGCGCGAAGGTTGAACCCGCCGATGACGGCATCGTTGGTGAGGATGCTGGTCACGCCGTTGGCGGCGTCGCGCAGCACGGCGGTATCGGTCGCGCCGGGCATGGCCCCGCCGTCCCAGTTCGCGGCGGTCGCCCAGTTGTCGTCTGCGCCGCCGCCGGTCCACAGGACGTCCGCGCCCAGGGACGCGCCCGCCACGCATAGCGTGACGAGGGCTCCGAAAACTCCGGGAATCGATGGGTTCATGGCGTGTTCCTCCAGGATGAAAGGCCAGTGCCACCATGGGCTCACTGTCACTGTAAAGCATAGCGGAATCCCCGGAGGACTTCAACCGGGAAAGCGGGAAGCGAGGGGGTCGACCCGCGCACGGAAAAGACGGCGCGCCGCTTTTTTCGCGGCGCGCCGTCTTTTGGGTTGGAGCGTTGCCCTTCGGGGCTACTTCTTGGCGCGGGAGGCCTTGATGGCGGCGTGTGCGGCGGCCACGCGCGCGATGGGCACGCGGAAGGGGCTGCACGACACGTAGGAAAGGCCCTGGCGGAAGCAGAACTCCACGCTGGCGGGGTCGCCGCCCTGTTCGCCGCAGATGCCGATCTTGAGGCCGGGACGGGCCTCGCGGCCCTTCTTGGCGGCGATTTCGATGAGCATGCCCACGCCGTCCTGGTCGATGGTCTGGAACGGGTCGGCGTCGATGATGCGCTCTTCGAGGTAGCCCTGCATGAAGGCGCCGGTGTCGTCGCGGCTGAAGCCGAAGGTCATCTGCGTGAGGTCGTTCGTCCCGAAGGAGAAGAACTCGGCCTCGGCGGCCATCTTGTCGGCGAGGAGGGCGGCGCGCGGGATTTCGATCATCGTGCCCACGTGGTAGTCGAAGGTCAGCCCGAAGCGTCCGGAGACCTCGGCGTAGACGTCCTGGATGATTCGCTTGGTGTAGGCGAGTTCGCGGGCGTCGCAGGTGACGGGCACCATGATTTCGGGGCAGACGGCCTTGCCGGCCTTGACCATTTCGGCGGAGGCCTCGAAGACGGCCTTCACCTGGGTGGCGGTGATTTCGGGGTAGGTCACGCCGAGGCGGACGCCGCGGTGGCCCATCATCGGGTTCGACTCGAGAAGGGCGTCGCTGCGCTTCTCGATTTCCTTGACGTCCACGCCGAGTTCGCGGGCGAGTTCTTCGCGATGGCCTTCGGAGTGGGGGATGAACTCGTGCAGGGGCGGATCGAGCAGGCGGATGGTCACGGGCAGGCCTTCCATCACCTCGAGGGTGGCCTTGATGTCGCGCTTCATGTAGGGGAAGAGCTCTTCGAGGACGGCCTTGCGCTCGGTGGGGGATCCGGAGAGGATCATCTTGCGGAGGAGCTTGAGGGGTTCGTCGGAGTTCTTGCCGTAGAACATGTGCTCGGTGCGGAAGAGGCCGATGCCTTCGGCGCCGAAGGAGCGGGCCTGGCGGGCGTCGTCCGGGCTGTCCGCGTTGGTGCGCACGCCCATGGTGCGGAACTTGTCCACGAGGGACATGTAGCGCTGGAAGCGGGGGTTTTCGCTGGCGTCGATCATGTCCTGGCGGCCGGCGTAGGCGTGGCCGGTGGTCCCGTTGAGGGTGATGAAGTCGCCCCCCTTGAAGACGAGGCCGTTGGCGGAGATCGTGCGGGCGGCCGCGTCGATCTGGAGATCGCCGGCGCCGACGATGCAGCACTTGCCCCAGCCCCGGGCCACGAGGGCCGCGTGGGAGGTCATGCCGCCGCGGGCGGTGAGGATGCCGACCGCCGCGCGCATGCCCTCGATGTCCTCGGGGTTGGTTTCTTCGCGGACGAGGATGCAGGGCTGCTTGGCGAGGAAGGAGGCGACGGCCTCTTCGGCGGTGAAGACGATGGCGCCGCAGGCGGCGCCGGGGCCGGCGGGGAGGCCCTTGACGAAGGGCTCGAGGGTCTTCTCGACCTTGGGATCGAGGATGGGGTGGAGGAGCTCGTCGAGCTGGGCGGGCTCGAGGCGCATCACGGCCTCCTGCTCGTCGATCATGCCTTCGTCGAGCATGTCCATCGCGATGTTCAGGGCGGCGGTGCCGGTGCGTTTGCCGACGCGGCACTGGAGCATGTAGAGCTTCTTGTCCTGGATGGTGAACTCGATGTCGAGCATGTCCTGGTAGTTCTTCTCGAGCGCCTCGCGGATCTCGACGAGCTGCCGGTAGGCCTTGGGCATCAGCGTCTCCATCGACGGCATGTGCTCGTTCTGGGCGTTCTTGGTCTCGTCGTTCAGCGGGTTCGGGGTGCGGATGCCGGCCACGACGTCTTCGCCCTGGGCGTTGATGAGCCATTCGCCGTAGAAGGTGTTCTCGCCGGTGGCGGGGTTCCGGGTGAAGGCCACGCCGGTGGCGGAGGTGTCGCCCATGTTTCCGAAGACCATGGCCTGGACGTTGCAGGCGGTGCCCCAGTCGTCCGGGATGCCTTCGATGCGGCGGTAGGCGGTGGCCTTCCTGCCGTTCCAGGACTTGAAGACGGCGCCGATGCCGCCCCAGAGCTGCTGCATGGGGTCGTCGGGGAACGGGACGCCCAGCTCCTGCTGGACGCGGCGCTTGAAGGCTTCCGCGAGGGTCTTGAGGTCGTCGGCGGTAAGCTGGGTGTCGCTCTCGTAGCCCCGGAGATGCTTGTATTCATCGAGGGCGACGTCGAGGAGGCGGCGGATGCCCACGCCCTTGGCGGGCTCGCGGCCTTCGGCCTTCTCCATCACGACGTCGGCGTACATCATGATGAGGCGGCGGTAGCTGTCCCACACGAAGCGGGGATTCTGCGTCTTTTCGATCATTCCGGGGATGGTCGAGGAGGCGAGGCCCACGTTGAGCACCGTATCCATCATGCCGGGCATGGACTTGCGGGCGCCGGAGCGGCAGGAGACGAGGAGGGGGTTCGTGGGGTCGCCATACTTCATGCCCATGGTCTCCTCGGTCTTGGCGAGGGCGGCCAGCACCTGGTCGCCAAGCCCGGGCGGAAACTTCCCGTCGTTGGCGAAATAGGCGGTACAGCATTCGGTCGTGACGGTGAAGCCGGCCGGGACGGGAAGCCCGAGGTTGCACATCTCCGCAAGGTTCGCGCCCTTGCCGCCGAGAAGGTCCTTCATCGTGGCGTCGCCTTCCGAGTAGCCGCCGCCGAACGCATAGACGAACTTGGTCATGATTCTCCTTCGGTTTCGTTTTCGTATTGAAGTCAGCGGAGTGTACCCCATGGGGATAGGCGTTGTCAAATCGTGGATTGCACGCCCGGCGGGCGCGGCGCGGAGCGCACTTTTCTGGGTGGTTGACTTTGTGCGGGGGCTGGGGTAACCTTTCCCCGTGCTGTGTCACGTCAACGGAGAGGTGGCAGAGTCTGGTTGATTGTACCTGACTCGAAATCAGGCGTGCCCGCAAGGGTACCGGGGGTTCGAATCCCTCCCTCTCCGCCATTTTCCCGCCGGCGTCCGTCGGCGGTTTTTTTGTCCGTTCTCCCGTCCGCGCCGTCTCTTCCGGGGAGTTGCGCGGCCTTCGAAAGGCCCGGTTGCCCATGTCCGAACCCGCTTGCCTGTGCGCGCCCATCCGTCTCGCCCCGTACTACGCCGAGGCGCTTTGGGGCGGAACCGCTATCGCCGACCGCTTCCGGCGCACGGGGCTTCCTCCCGTCTGCTCGGAGTCGTGGGAGATTTCCGGGCATCCCTCGCACCCCGGGGTGGTGGCGGACGGTCCGCTTGCCGGGCGCGCGCTCCCGGAGCTGGTGCGCGAGTTCGGCCGCGGCTTGCTCGGCACGCGCGCCCCCGACCCCGCCACCTTCCCCCTGCTGGTGAAGCTGATCGACGCGCGGAAGCGCCTCAGCCTCCAGGTGCATCCCAGCGAGGCCACCGCGAAGATCGCCGGTGGCGAGCCGAAGACCGAAATGTGGTACGTCGTGGCGGCCGAGCCCGGCGCCTTCCTCTATGCCGGCGTCCGATGGAGCTGGCCTCCGATGCCCGTGGAGACGCTGCGCGCCGCCATCGAATCCGACACCGTCGAACCGCTCCTCAACCGCCTCGACGTGCGCGCGGGCGACGCCGTCTTCATCCCCGGCGGACTCGCCCACGCCATCTGCGAAGGGTGCCTCATCTTCGAAATCCAGCAGAGTTCGGACACGACCTTCCGCCTGAGCGACTGGGGCCGCGTGGACGCCCATGGAGAGCGCCGCCAGCTCCACCTCGACCAAGGGCTCCGCGCCATCGAGACCGGCCTCCCCAACCCCGCGATCCGACGGGACCTCCCCGCCGCGAATGCCGGCGCGAACGCCTGGACGGACATTCTCTCCTGCCCCTTCTTCCGCCTCCGGCGCATCGACCTCCGCGAAGCCGCGACCCTGCGCTCCGACGGATCGACCTTTGCCGGACTCTTCGCGCTCCAGGGCGCCTTCGACGTGGTCGTGGACGGACAACGCACCGCCTGCCCGGCGGGAACGAGCCTCCTCCTCCCCGCCGCCCTGCCCGAATGGACTGCCGAGCCGGCCGGCGGGAAGGCCGCCGTGCTCGTCGTCACCCTTGGCGAATGACCCTTGCCCCGCACCCGCATGCCCGCCTTCCGCAACGGTTCCCGATTTTGCGCGGTTGACCCGGCGGGCGTGAAACGGTTACCATGCATACTCCTATGAACGACGGCGAAATGGTAAATCCGGATCCGGTCGATAACGAAGAGCTTCTGTCGCTCCAAGATTTGACCTTCTCTCCCGACTGGGCGCGCAAGCCCGCTTCGGTCACGGCGCATGGCCGCTTCCGCGAGGAAGATCCCGGCGCGTCGCGGCGGGGTCCCGGAGGCCGCCGGGACGGGGATCGCCGCTTCGGCGGAGATCGCCCTCCCCGGCGCAATCCGCTTGTCGGCCGTCCGATGCCGAAACCGGCGCGTCTCGACGCCGACGGCGCGCGGGACGACTCGCAGCGCCGCTTCGAGCGCGGTCCCCGCCGCGAGCGGGGCGACCGTCGCGACTTCCGCGGCCCGCGCGAGATGCGGCGTCCCGAGCCGCCGCCCCCGCCGCTTCCCGTGGAGGTCCGCCTGATTCCCGAGACCAAGGCCCTGGCCTCCGTGGCGCGTCGCATCCTCTCCACCCGTCGCGCCTTCCCGCTGCGCGACATCGCCCGCCTGTTCCTCGACAACCCGGAGTCGTGCCTCGTGCGCGTGGCGCGCTCGAAGGCCGCCGCAAAAGAGGAGGCGGCGGGCGACGCGTCCGCCGAAGCCCCGATCACCTTCTTCCAGTGCGGATGCTGCGGCCTGCCGACGCTCTCCGAAGACGCCCTCCGCGCCCACATCCTCGCCGAGCACTTCGAGGAGCACTTCACGATCGAGGACGTCCTGGACGAACCGCCCTCCGGCTCCTTCTCCTCGGTGGCCCGTTGCGGCCTGAGCGGCGAACTCCTTGGGCCGCCCAACCACCACAGCTTCGCGGCCTGCGTGCGCGAGATGCTCCGCACCCGCTACCCGCACATGTCCGAAGCGGACTACCGCGCCCGCATCGAGATGGTGCGCGACCCCGAGACCATCGAGCAGTGGCGCGAACAGGCCCGCCGCCGCCGCATCTTCAGGCTGAAGACGGCCGGGCCCGAAACGCCGGCCGCCGAAGCCGCCGCCCCGGAAGCGGCACAGGACGGCGAGGCCGCCCCCGCCGAAGCGGACGCCCCCGTGGCACCGCCGCTCGACCGCACGGCTGCCGAAGCGCTTTTCGCGAACGACATCCTTCCGGGGCTGATCCGCTCCGGGAGCCATTTCATCGCGCCGATCCCCACGGTGCTCAAGACGCCCGACCGCCGCCTGGATCGCACGGTGCGCGACGCCCTGAACCGCGAGGACCAGTCCCCCGCGTCGCTTTCCTTCGCCCTGCGCGGGGCCTTCCGCCATCGCGGCATGCACTTCTTCCGAGCCCACAACGCCCGTGGCCAGGAGTTTGTGATGGCCCGAGAGCCCGCCGCCATCGATGTCGAATACGCCGTGCCCGAGATGAAGCTCGTGCTGGAGTACGTCGCCGCGCACAAAAACTGCACGCGCTCCGAACTGCTCGCCGCCCTGTCCGAAGGCAAGGAGCCCGCCGAAGCCGGGAAGATTCTCGTCCAGCTGAACATGCTGGTCGAACGGGCCCACCTCATCGAGTACTTCAACGGCGTGCTCGCCCTCCCCGCCGAACATCCCGCCTTCAAGCCGTTGCGCGCCAGCAAGCCCAAACCCGCCGCCGGCACGAAGGCCGCGGCGGATGAAAAGGACTCCACGCCCGCCCCGGAGGCGGAGGAAGCACAACCGGCCGCGGAGGCCCCCGCCGAGGAGGCCGCGGAGGCCCCCGGGGAAACGGCCGTGGAGGAACCCGCCGAAGCAACCGCCGGGACGCCTGCGGAAACACCCGCGGAAGCGTCGGCCGGGACGCCCGAGGAGACGCCTGCGGAGACGATGCCTGCGGAGGCAGCCGCGGAAGCGTCGGCCGAAGAAACCGCGGAGGCAACCGCCGCGGCGCCCGAAGAGACGCCTGCGGAGACGCCCAAGGAAGCGCCCGCCGGAACGCCCGAGGAGACGCCCGAGGAGACGCCCGAGGAGACGCCCGAGGAGGCGGAGGCCCCGGCACCACACGATTCTTGAGTAGGTTAGAAGGAGTGTCCATGTTGAAGATCGCAATCGGTGCGGACCACGGTGGCTTCGCGCTCAAACAGGAAGTTGTCCGGTACCTCGTGTCCAAAGGCATGGAGGTCGACGACGTCGGCGCCCACGCCTACGAACGCGAGGACGACTACCCGGAGTTCGCCATTGCCGTGGCCGAGCGCGTGGCCGGAAGCCGCTGCGACCGCGGCATCCTCATTTGCACCACCGGCACCGGGATGGCCATCGCCGCCAACCGCTTCCGCGGCGTGCGCGCCGCGCTGGGCTACGACGCCGACGCCGCCACGCGATCCGTCTCGCACAACAACGCGAACGTCCTCGTGCTCGCCGCCTCGAAGCTCGACATCGCCCGGGCCTCCGAGATCCTCGACGCCTGGTTCGCCGCCTCGTTCTCCCCCGAGGTCCGCCACGCCCGCCGCGTCGCGATGATCGAAAGGGGCGGCCGCCTGGGCGAAACCGCCACGCTGGCCCGCCTCGACCCCGAAGTCCACGCCGCCATCGCCGCGCAGATCCACCAGGAGGACACCACGATCAACCTGATCGCCTCCGAGAACTACACCACCCGCGCCGTGCGCGAGGCCCAGGGATCGGTCTTCACCAACAAGTACGCCGAAGGCTATCCCTCGAAGCGCTGGTACGGCGGCTGCGGCCCCGTCGATGCCGTCGAAACCCTCGCCATCGAACGCGCCAAGGCCCTCTTCGGCGCCGAGGCCGCGAACGTCCAGCCCCACTGCGGCGCCTTCGCCAACCTCGCCGTGTACCTCGCCATGCTCGAGCCGGGCGACACCATCCTCGCGATGTCCCTCGACCAGGGCGGCCACCTCTCCCACGGCTCCCCCGCCAACATCTCCGGCAAGAGCTACCGCATCGTGCCCTACACGCTGGACCCCGAGACCGAGGTGATCGACTACGACGCCGCCGAGGAGCTCGCCCTGCGCGAAAAGCCGCGCCTCATCCTCGCCGGCGCCAGCGCCTACCCGCGCCTCCTCGATTTCGCGCGCTTCCGCGACATCGCCGACAAGGCGGGCGCCTACCTGCTCGTGGACATGGCGCACATCGCGGGCCTCGTGGCCGGCGGCGCGCACCCTTCGCCCGTGCCGTACGCCGACTTCGTCACCTCCACCACGCACAAGACCCTGCGCGGCCCGCGCGGCGGCCTCATCCTCTGCCGCGAGAAGTACCTGAAGGCCATCAACCACGCCATCTTCCCCGGCATGCAGGGCGGCCCGCTCGAGCATGCCATCGCCGCCAAGGCCGTCTGCTTCCGCGAGGCCATGGCCCCCGGGTTCAAGCAGTACGCGGAGCAGGTGGTGAAGAACTCCATCCGCCTCTGCTCCCGCGTGAAGGAACTGGGCTTCCGCATCGTCTCCGGCGGAACCGACAACCACCTCTTCCTGGTGGATGTCGCCAGCCGCGGACTCACCGGCAAGCTCTGCTCCGCCGCCCTCGAAGCCGCCGGCATCATCGCCAACAAGAACACGATCCCGTACGACAGGAACAGCCCGTTCATCACCTCCGGCATCCGCATCGGAACCCCTTCCGTCACCACGCGTGGCATGAAAGAGGCCGAGATGGACCAGATCGCCGACTGGATCGCCCAGGTGCTCGCGGCGCCCGAAGACGCCGCCCTCCACGAGCGCATCCGCAACGAGGTCGCGGTCTTCGCCTCGCGCTTCCCCGTCCCCTGATCCCGCCGGCCCCCCGAGGTTCCGGAAAGCGGCGTCCCGACGAGCGCGGGCGCCGCTTTTTTTTGTCTCCCTTCGCGCTCCCGGCAGGCGGGGCGGACGATGGGAACGTGTCCGGCTACGCCCCTGCCGCGTGGAGGGCCAGATCGAGCATCGGGACGAGGACGGTGAGGGCCACGGCCAGCACGAGCAGGCCCACGAGCAGGATCAGCATGGGTTCGAGGAGGCCCAGAAGGCGCGCGAGGGTCCGGTCGTGCGTCTGGCGGCACCGTATCGCCGCCTGTTCGAGCATCCCCTGCAGATTGCCGGAGGTCTCGCCGATGCGCACCCATTCCGCGAGGGAGGGGGCGATGGGCGAAAGGGCGCGGACGGCGTCGGAGAGGCTCGCGCCATTGCGCACCCGTTCCGCCTGCACGGCACCCTCCCCGGCAAGCCATGCGCTGCCCGTGGAAAGCGCCGCCATGGGAAGGGCCTCCACCGCCGGTTCGCCGGCCTGGAGCATCAGGCCCAGCGTCCGCGCGAAACGAAGGCTCCACTGCTTCGCGCGGAGGGCCCCCAAAACCGGGAGGCGGTAGACAAGGCGGTCGGCCCGCGCGGCGAAGGCGGGGTCGCGCCGTCCGCGCATCCACGCCAGCAGCGCCGTTGTCCCGGCCACGGCCAACAGCACGAGGATCGCCGTGAGCACGCCGCGCCCGACCGCGGCGGTGGCAAGGGCCGATCGCGGCGCGCCGCCTTGCGAACCGACCAGCAACGCAATGGCTCGCGGCACCACCCCGTAGAGCATCAGCGAAGCCAGGGCGAGCCCCGCGCAGAGCACGAAACACGGGTAGGCCAGGGCGGAACGAAGACGGGATTCGGTTTCCCGCCGCTCGTCCAAATGCGCCGCCAGACGATCCAGCATCGCGCCCTGCGCGCCCGAACGCTCCGCGGCGGCAAGCGCGGCAAGCTCGAAACGCGGAAGCCCCGGACACAGCGCGTCGAGCGCCGCAGACAGCCCCGCACCCTCGCGAACCCGATCGCGCAAGGCCGCAAGGAGACCGGCCTGGGAAGATTCGGACGAAGCCCCGTCCAGCAGCAATCCCAGCGACCGCTCCAGCGGGAACCCCGCCTGAAGCAAGGTGCCGAGACCGCGATAGAGGTCGGATCGCGCCTCCTCCGAAAGCCGCGCCGACAGGGTGGCCGGCGAAAGCCGGTACGGCGTGATGCCCCGCGAGACGAGCCGCGTCCGGGCCTCTTTCAGGCCGGGAGCCTCGATGAACCCGCGTTCGCGGGCCCCTTCGGCATTGGCTCCTTCGTAGGCGTACACACTCATCCGACAACCTTCCTTCGTTCCCCGCTACCGGAGCAGGAACAGCGTGGCGCCCCGTTTGTCGTCCGGCTTCCACGGGGAGCCATGATATCGGGAACCCTCCGGATTGTCCACGTGCAACCTCCTCTTTTGCGCACTTGTGAACGCGACCGGCAGCGCCTGCAAGACGGCGCCCAAGGCCACGCAGTGCCGGCAAGCACGACAACCGACCATGATAATCGCGCCCTGGACCGCCGCCGCAGCGCCGCCTCCCCTTCCGGCTCGGCGGTCGCTGCCGCGCCTTCTCGGACGCGGACGGCGGCGGGTCTCCCAAGTTCCCGTTCGCTTCTCTCCCCGCATGCCGCGCACCGTAGATCCCGGCGCAGTCACCGGACGCAAGCCCTTGCGCGTCCTTGTTGCGGGCTTCCGCCACGGCAATGGCGTCGCCCTGCGCATGATCGCTTAACGAGGCTGAACCGCTTCGGGAGGGCGCATCCCCCCTGCGGCCTGCGGAGTTCCCTGTGTACGCTTACACTGCTTCATCCGGATTCGACTCCTCTCCCGGAGTGCCGACACTCGGCACGAGTGGATGGCTGGTCCTTGCCCGGCGGGGACTTTCACCCCGCAAGAAGCGCTTGCGGGCCAGCACGGCGGCATGGACGGAGGTGAGATGGGCATAGCCGATCGTCGCACCTTGCCCACGGTACTTCGCAACCAGTTCCTTGAGCGCACCCTCGAACTCCGGCTGGTGACGGTACGCCCAGTCGACCTTGATCATGTCAGCTCGGCCAGGATTTCATCCAGCCCCTTGAGCCGGTAGCGCTTGCAGGTGGCGCGGATATCGTCGATGTCCGCATCCGGATTGCGCCCGAGCAGTTCAAGGATGTCGGCTTTGGACTTTACGCCGCCCGCATAGAGCTTCAAGGCCACCAGTTGCGGCAGGGGAACCAGTTTCAGGGAACTGCCCGGACGCACGACCATGGTGGCGCTCACGGGCGCCATCCTCGATCACTGCCGGGAAACGCCCGCCGAAGTTCACGATCTGCAGCAGGCCGAAGCTGCCGGAGATGTCGATGACGCCGCCAAGCGGATCGGCGCCGTCAGGCTCATGAAGCTCCGCCGTGAAACCGGCCTCGCGGAGCGCGGCCAGCACCCGTCTCAGGGTGGCCAGATCGGCGCTGACGCCAAGGTCGATGTCGCGGGTGTGGCGGACATAATTATGGGCGGCGAGCGCAACCGCGCCGATCACAACCGCCTCGACCTGCTGCTCGCTTGAGAATATCGGCCACCTGCTCGGCCGCACGCAGAATGGGGGCGGGCGGCTTCATGGATCACTCATCCTTCGTTATTGCGGTGGGCTCCAGCCAGGAGAACTCCTCGCTCATGGTGAGGGCCTCCATGATGCGCTCCTCCACGGACATGCCGCGGAGGCGCGCCAATTCCCGCTCGAAAGACTTGCGGGCACAGGCACTGGCAACCGCCTGCGGGAATTGCTCCCGCGGCGGTGCGGTACGCCCGCGTCCATGTTCAGCCCGTTTCATGCCGCTATTGTGCCGCATGAGCGGGTATTTGGCAAGTGGCCTGCGATTACTGCGGGTTGTTTTTGACAGGATGAGGCGCTTGCAAAACCCCTTGCCCCTGGGGACCGCCGTCCCCGGCGGGCCGGATGGATTGGCTGGCTGGCTGGCTGGAGGGACGACCTCCGTATCGTCCGTCCGGGTTTTGCAAGCGCCTCTGCGGAGAAATTGCGAAGCCCGGAGCCGCCCCGGGGTTCCCAGTAGCCACGGGTGAAGAGAAGCGGGGCGGTGGAGTGAGTCCGGCGCAAGCCGGGCTAGACTGGCGGCAGAGGCACGCGCCCCGGAGGCGTGGGCGGAGCCGTGCGTCTGGACGAAGCGCATGTTGGCGACCCTGGGAACAGGGGTGAAGGGAGGCGAACGCCTTCTTCACGGAGCATGGGCTGTTCTCCTGCGTTGCAGCCCGTGCGCAAGCCGTCAACCCGTGCGAACGGCAACGCCATCGACTGGAGAGCCGTATGCGGGAGATCCGCCTGTACGGTTCGGAGGGAGGGGCGGCGCAACTCAATGCGCCGTCCCTGCCCCTGCGCCGTCCCTGCCCTATCTTTCCCAACTCCACATTCCAGCTCCCAATGCCTGAATCTCCGCGCGCAGCGCGATTTGTAGCCGGGCTAGCAACGCCCTTTGGTTTCATCGCCCTTGCTATCGGGATCGGGCGATAACGCGAACAGGCGCCCAAAGGACGAAAGCATACGGGGACGACGGTCCCCATTTTTCGTCAGATTGATGTGCAAGGAAGGGTTGTGGTAAACTTCGGTTCGAAACGGCCCCCTGAAAGCCAGACATGTTGAACGGCTCACATAGACCGGAACACACCAGGAAGGGATTGCAATGGCGAAAAAGTCGTTGAACCGCAGCCTGCACGCCGCAAAGGCAGCCAAGCAGGACGAGTTCTACACCCAGTACATCGACATCCAGAAGGAGGTCGAGGCCTATCTGGAGTTCGACCCGGACACCTTCCGCGGCAAGGTCGTCTACTGCAACTGTGACGACCCCTTCGAGAGCAATTTCTTCAAGTACTTCGCCACCAACTTCAACAAGCTCGGACTGAAGAAGCTTATCGCGACCAGCTACGACGGCTCCCCCATCGCCGGACAGATGACGCTCTTCCCGGAGTACGATGAGGGCAACGGCGGGCGGCAAAAACCCAAGGCCTTGGCCGTGACGCTCGACCATGTGAAGGACGAAGACGGCGACGGCGCGGCGAACCTCGACGATGTGAAGCTCTTCCTCAAGCGCAACAAGGCGGCGCGGGAGCCCCTGAACGGAGGTGGTGACTTCCGTAGCGCAGAATGCATCGAGTTCCTGGAAGAAGCGGACATCGTGGTCACCAACCCGCCCTTCTCCCTCTTCCGCGAGTACGTGGCACAGCTTGTGGAACACGAAAAGAAGTTCCTGATCATCGGAAACCAGAATGCGGTCACCTACAAGGAGATTTTTCCTCTCATCAAAGCCGACAAACTCTGGATGGGAGCCACCATTCATAGCGGCGACCGCGAGTTCCGTGTTCCAGACCACTATCCACTCAAGGCGGCTGGCTGGCGCATTGATGAATACGGCGTTAAGTATATCCGCGTCAAGGGTGTTCGATGGTGGACCAATCTGGATCACGGACGCCGCCATGAGAAGTTGCCCCTCATGACCATGGCCGACAATCTGAAATTCAGCAAGCACAAGGAGATCAAGGGCAGGGCAGGCTACGACCGATACGACAACTACGACGCGATCGAGGTGCCGTTCACCGATGCGATTCCCAGCGACTACGACGGTGTCATGGGGGTGCCGATCACCTTTCTGGACAAGTACAATCCCGATCAGTTCGAGATCGTCGGCACGACGGAATCGAACGATCCAGACAACGCCTTCAGAACCCGGGTCTACACTTCGGAGGAGTGCCGTAATGCGTACGAGAAACGATTCGGCAAGCCGGGTGTCTACGACCTCAACGCTTCGGGCGTCGTGGGCGGCGTCAAAGTTTTCAAGCGCGTCCTCATCCGTCACCGTCACGCAAAAGGAAAGAAATAATGGAAACCACTCTCAGGACCGACATCACGGTCGCCGACATCTGCGACGGATTTGTGTACAACGAACTGGAGGGCAAGGGGCTCTTCGGTCTGGGCGGGAAGCTGACCATCCAGCCGGAATACCAACGCAACTACATTTACGCCGACGGCGGCGGAAAGAAAGAGCAAGCGGTCATCCACTCGCTGCTCAAAAGATATCCGCTCGGGCTGATCTACTTCAACAAGGTCGCGGCGGACAAATTCGAGGTGCTCGACGGCCAGCAGCGGATCACCAGCATCGGGCGGTTCGTCACGAACAAGTTCGCGATCCTGGACGGCGGCAATCCCAAGAACTTCGACAGTCTGCCGGCCGACCAGCGCAACCGGATCTTGGAGTCGCGACTGCTGGTCTACGAATGCGAGGGCACGGAAACCGAGATCAAGCAGTGGTTCGAGACCATCAACATCGTGGGCGTGCCGCTCAACTCCCAGGAACTCTTGAATGCCATCTACTCGGGCCCCTTCGTGACGCTGGCGAAGGCCGAGTTCAGCAACAGCCAAAACGCCAACATCCAGAAGTGGAGCGCCTACATCAAGGGCAGCGCCAACCGGCAGGATTTTTTGGAGAGGGCGCTGGATTGGGTAAGCAAGGGCGACATCGGCGGCTACATGAGCGCCCACCGCACCGACACCGACATTGCCGGGTTGAAGGCCTATTTCAACAGCGTGATCGACTGGGTCTCTACCGTGTTTATCGACGTCCTCCCCGAGATGCGCGGTCTGGAATGGGGCAGGCTCTACGAGGAGCACCACGCCAAGGCCTACGATCCGAAGAAGATGCAAGCCGACGTGCACCGGCTCTTCGCCGACGACTACGTTACGAGTCGCAAAGGCATCTTCGAGTATCTCCTGGGCGGTTCGACCGAAAAGAAGTTGCTGGCCGTGCGGGTGTTCGACGAGAAGACCAAGCGGGTCACGTACAACAAGCAGACGCAGGCCGCAAAGGCCAAAAGCAAGTCCAACTGCCCGCTGTGCGCCGTCGGCGAGAACGCCAACCAAGGCAGAATCTACCGGCTCGACGAGATGGACGCCGACCACGTCACCGCGTGGAGCAAGGGCGGCGACAGTTCGGCCAAAAACTGCCAGATGCTCTGCATCACCCATAACCGGGCCAAAGGGAATCGATAGGGGCGCAAACGTCAAAAGTCCGACTTGCGCAGTCCGGGCATAACTGGTAAGATTCGTTGCCGGTTAAGGCGAAAACCGGAAAGGGATATGCATGGACAGACCTTTGCGCAGACTCTTGGCGGAACTGATCGCGGACTTCCAGGCCGCGCTGATCGAGGCCGGGTTCGACCGTGCCCTGCGCCTCCAGACCGCCCCCCGCAAGGCCGCCGTCTGCATCGGCGTCCGCCGCTGCGGCAAAACCACCGTCCTTTTCCAGCACATCCGGCGTCTGCTCGACAGCGGCGTCCCGATGGAGAACATCGTCTACTTGAACTTCTTCGACGACCGGCTGCGGTCGCTGGACCGCGACACCCTCGACACGGTCGGCGAGGCGTATTTCGGGATGTTCCCGGAAAAGAAGGGCACGGAGAAGGTCTATTTCTTCCTCGACGAGATTCAATGCGTTCCGGGATGGGAACCCTATGTGGACCGGTTGCTGCGGACCGAAAAATGCGAGGTCTTCCTCTCCGGCTCCTCCGCCAAGCTGCTGTCCACGGAAGTCGCCACCCAGATGCGGGGACGCTCGCTGTCGTGGGAACTCTTCCCGTTCTCCTTCGGCGAATTCGTCCGCGCGCGCGGCATGAACCCGGAGGGGCCGCCGACCTCCAAGCGCCGCCTGACGCTCGCCAAGCACTTCGATGCGTATTGGCGGACCGGAGGCTTCCCCGAGGTATTGGACGCCACCGACAAGATCCGGGTGATGACACATCAGGAATACCTGAACGCGATCCTGTTCCGCGATGTGATCGAACGGCATAACGTCGCGCATCCCCGCGCCGTGGCGGATCTCGCCGCCTGGCTCATCGACAACACGGCCTCGACCTACTCGATCAACAGGCTGACCGGATACCTCTCCGCGCTGGGGCACCGGATACCCAAGAACACCGTCGGCGATCTTTTGGACTGGTTTGAGGACGCCTATTTCCTGTTCACCGTGCGGATCTTCGATGCCTCCCTTGCCCGATCCAATACGAATCCCAAGAAAATCTACTGCATCGACCATGCCCTGGTGCGCTCCACCTCCTCCGGCGTCTTGGTCAATGACGGGCATCTGCTTGAAAACATCGTTTTCCTCGCCTTGCGCCGTTCCGGGGCAAAAATCTACTACCACCGCACGAAGGGCGGGCGGGAGGTTGATTTTGCCGTGCCGGGCAAGAACGGCGTCGAACTGGTGCAAGTCTGCGAATCCCTGAAGGCGGCGGAGACCCGCGAACGCGAACTCCGCGCCTTGGGCGAAGCCATGCTCGAACTGGACGTGAAGGACGGGACGGTCGTCACGCGCTCGGAGGAAGGGGTTGAACAGACCGACGCCGGCGAGATTTCGATTCGACCCGCCTGGCGCTGGTTGCTGTCGCGGGAAACATGACCAGCGTGGGCGTCCCCGCGGGATGGCCCGCCGGGGACGGCGGTCCCCAGTGAGCAGGTCGCCCGCGTTGCGTCAGAAAAAAGCGCGAAGCCTGGAGCCCGCAGTCTCTGCGGGGAAGGCTAAAGATCCCCTCGCCAGCGGATATCCGGATGGCTTCAACGGGCGCCCGCACTCGCTCGGTGGGCAATAATGATCAATCGTTGAGTAATAATGCCCAGTCATTGAGTATTTTGTTGCCCGGGTGCGGTGCGCATGGTAAACTCCGGAGCATGAATTACGAACGTCCTCTCGTTGATGTGCTGCGCAAGGCCCTGGACAAGAGGCCGGGGGTCATGCATGTGGTGGTCGGGCCGCGGCAGGTGGGCAAGACCACGGCGGTTCGGCAGGTGTGCGGACATCTCGACTATCCCAGCCACTGGGCCTCCGCCGATGCGCCCGTGCCGCCGGGCGCGGAGTGGATCGAGAGCCATTGGCGTCTGGCGGGAACAGATGCGGCCAGAAGCGGCAAGCCGGTTCTGCTGGTGCTGGACGAGATCCAGAAGGTCAGGGGCTGGAGCGAGACCGTCAAGCGGCTGTGGGACGAGACGCTGGCCACCGGCGTGCCGTTGCGCGTGGTGCTGCTTGGCTCGTCCGCCCTGCTGGTCCAGGCCGGCCTGACGGAGAGCCTGACGGGACGCTTCTTCCTGCACCGCTGCATGCACTGGGGGTGGCCGGAGTGCCGGACGGCCTTCGGGTGGGATCTGGACGACTGGCTCTACTTCGGCGGGTACCCCGGTGCCGCCGCCTTTGCCGACGACGAGCAGGCCTGGCGGCAGTATGTCTCGGACGCGATGGTCGAGACCGTCCTGTCGCGGGATGTCTTCCAGCTCGCGAACATCGCGAAGCCCGTGCTCATGCGCCACCTCTTCGGCCTGGCCGCGCAGTATCCCGCGCAGATCGTCTCCTATACCAAGCTGATGGGCCAGTTGCAGGACGCGGGCAACACCACCACGCTGGCCCACTACCTGCGCCTGCTCGAATCCGCCTTCCTCGTCTCGGGGCTGGAACAGTATTCCGTCGGACAGATCCGGAAACGCGGCAGCAGCCCCAAGCTGGTCTTCTGGAACAATGCCCTGATCCACGCCATGAGCGGACGGACCCGGCGCACCACGTTCGGGGACGGGGCGTGGATGGGACGGATCGTGGAGAATGCCATCGGCGCGCAGCTCCTGAACCGGCTCCAGGGGGCGGAGTGGTCGGTCGCCTACTGGCGCGATGGGAACAAGGAGGTGGATTTCGTGGTGCGGCGCGGGGCGCGGCTCTGGGGCATCGAGGTGAAGAGCGGCCGCCCGGGGAAGCTTTCGGGAATGGAGGCCTTCCGACGCCGTTACCCCAAGGCCGGGGCCTGGCTCATCGGCGCGGAGGGGATCGCGCTCGAAACCTTCTTCGCCCGCGACCCCGCAACCTTTTTCGAATAAAAAAAACCACCTAGCCGTACCTTGTTGCAGTGATAAACCTGCCATCCGCCACTCGGGTACCGGGTACCGGAACACGGGGCCGATTCGTTCGGCCGGAGAATGGAATACGATCTGCCGCCAGCACGCCAATCAATCATCCGGTTGCCGGGAACGGCCAAGTGGCAGCACGATGCCATGCCCTTCGAGACAAGGGAACCGCTCTTCCCAAGACTCGTACATGGGTGCAGCGTATTTGCCGTGTTGCAACTGCAACGATGTACTAGAGGATGATCGAACCGCCGGCCGCCAGCAGCTCGCGCGTTTCCGCGGCATCGACCTGGGGCATCGGGATGGCGTGCGTGAGCGCCTGGAAGGCGGCCACGCCGGCGGCCTCGCCGCACTGGTTCAGGTTGACCATGACCCGGATGGCGCCGAACGCCTCGCGGTCGACGCCGGCCATGCGGCCCGCGCAAATCAGGTTTTGGGAGTTTTCGGGGATCAGGCAGCCCAGCGTGAACTGGTAGAAGGGGAGGCACTCGCCCTCCGGCAGCCAGCGCGAGGTGCTGACCGGCTTGTCGCCGCGGTAGGTGACGCACGAGCCGTCCAGGCGCTTGAAGGTGATGGCGGAGTCGCTGTCGCTGTGGATGTCGACCGGATAGGTGCCGTTGCCGATGGCGTCGGGGAAGCGGGTCCCCTGGAGCATGGCCTCCCCCGCGAGCAGGCGGAGCGGGACGATGTGCCGCCCTTCGCGGATGCCGATGGCGGAGGGCAGCGCCTGGAGCGTCAGGGTATTGCCGGGACGCGCGACGCGCAGCATGTCCATCAGGGCGCGGATCTGCCGGCGCGACGCGAACTCGGCCTGCGTGATGGCGTCGGCATCGTCGCAGTCGCAATGGAGGACGCGCGTGCCGGCCAGCATGTGGATCCGGCTGGAAGGGGTCCACATGCCCCAGCCGTAGCCGCAGGGAAGATCCGGGAAGCGGTCGCGGTACGCGTCGCACAGCTCCTGCAGCCGGAATTCGCCCAGGGAGTCCCAGTTCTCAAACCGCGCGCAGGCGGAGGGCGGCTGGGGGTGCGGCGGGCGGACCATCGCCATCCCCGCGTCGCGGCAGAGGACGCCGTCGCCGGAAGCGTCGACGAAGACCTTGGCCCGGATGGCGGAGCGCCCCGATTTGTTCTGGATGACGATGGCGGAGACAGCCCCGTCGTCGTCCTGCAGCACATGGGTGTAGGCGGTCTGGAACCACGTCCGGATGCGGGGTTGCCCGCAGACCAGGGCATCGAGCTCGAGCGTCAGCTCCTCGGTGTTGAAGCGGATGCCCTGCCCATTGCTGACGGCGGGGTCGCGGAATTCGGAGACCGCCTGGCGCTTCTCGAGCCGCTGCACCGTCTCGAAGGTGAGGCCGCCGATGATCTGCCGCCGCCCGGTGAAGTCGTGCAGCGAATGCCACATGCCGACCAGGCCGCAGGTGGCCACGCCGCCGAAGCGGTTCTGCTTCTCGACCAGCGCCACGCGGGCGCCGAGGCGGGCCGCCCGCAAGGCGGCGAACACCCCCGTGCAACTTCCGCCGACGACGCAGATGTCGGCCTCCATGGCCACGGGGACACGTTCGGCGGGGATGAGGATTTCGGACATGGCGGACTCCCGGCTGACGGTGGGCAGGAACCTCGATGCCGCCGCTCTCCCGAAGGATCGCAACGGCCTGGAAGGACGGCGGGTCGTGGCAGCAATCCATGCCGCCACACACAGTATCCCCCAATGCCACCGGTTTGTCTACCTTCCCTGACAACACGAGGCGCCTGCAAAACCCCTTGCCCCTGGGGACCGCCGTCCCCGGCGGGCTGGGCGCCGGATCAACGCGCCATGACTTTTTGGGATTGAATCCTTCGGGCCGTCGCGGTACGATGTTCCGATCAATCTTGACCGAGATCGTTTCCCGTTAAGGAGTCCGTCCCCCATGCCCAACATCAAGAGCGCGATCAAGCGCGTCCGCCAGTCCGCCGCGAACCGTGCCGAGAACCGTGCCGTGAAGAGCTCGGTGGCCACCAGCCGCCGCAAGCTGATTGCGGCGGTCGAGTCGGGCGACAAGGCCCAGGCCGCCGCCGGTCTTGCCGACTACACGTCGCAGCTGGACAAGGCCGCCAAGAAGGGCGTCATCGCGAAGAACAACGCCGCCCGCAAGAAGTCGCGTGTCGCCCAGCGTGTCGCGAAGATGGCGTAAGGCGCCCTTCCTCCCTGTAGACCCTGATGAATTGCAATCCGTGCGCGGGGCGGGCGTGTGCTCGTCCCGCGCACGGATTTTATGAGCAGACGGCCATGGCCACCGAAAAACTCACCCCGATGATGCGCCAGTACCGGCGGATCCAGGCCGAGTTGCCGCCCGGGACGATTCTGATGTTCCGTCTTGGCGACTTCTACGAGATGTTTTTCGACGATGCCCGGGAGGTCGCACCGATCCTTGGCGTGGCGCTCACCCGGCGGCAGGGCGTCCCCATGTGCGGCGTGCCGTACCATGCGCTCGACGGCTACCTCGCGAAGCTCGTCCGCGCCGGCCGCAAGGCCGCCATCTGCGACCAGGTGGAAGATCCCGCCACGGCCAAAGGCATCGTGCGCCGCGAGGTCACCCGGGTGGTCACGCCGGGCACCATCACCGAGGAATCCATCCTCGACGCCGCGAGCAACAACTACCTCGCCGCGGTCCACGCCGAGCCGTCGGGGCGCCACGGCCTGGCCTTGCTCGACCTTTCGACCGGCGAGTTCATCCTCGAGGCCTGCCCCTGCGCCGGAGACCTGAGGGCCGCCCTTCTCCGCGTCCATCCGAGCGAGGTACTGGTTGCGGAATCGGCGAACGGGCCCGGCGGCGCGATGGCCGTGCTGCTGGCGGATGCCGGGATAGGGAACGTCACGGCGGTGGACGACTGGACGGCCTCCTACGACGCCGCCTACGACACGCTTGCGCGCCACTACGGCGTGCACTCGCTGGAGGGGTTCGGGTGCGAGGGCGATGCCGCGTTGGTCTGTCCTGCGGGCGCGCTGCTGCATCATGTCGCGCAGACGCTTCGCCACACCCTTTCGCACGTTCGCGCCCCGGCGGTCCGCGATGCCGGCGACTATCTCGCGCTCGATGAATCCACCTGCGCGAACCTGGATCTTCTCCCCGTCCGCGGGCGCCCTGTCGGCGCCACGCTTCTGGGCGTGCTCGACGCCACGGAGACCCCGATGGGCGCGCGTCTTCTCCGCAACTGGATCGCGCGCCCCCTCCGGAAGGCCGATGCCATCAACCGCCGCCTCGACGCGGTGGAGTTCCTCGTGCGCCAGCGCCACGAACTCAACGCCCTGCGCGACGCCCTTGGCGGGGTGCGCGACATCGAGCGCACCATCGCGCGCCTTGGCACCGAGCGCGCCACCGCCCGCGACCTGCAGGCCCTCGCCGCTTCGTTGCGGCCTGTCCCCGGCCTGCGCGACCGCCTGGCCGCATGCGGGGAGGCCGCGCTGGCGGAGATCGCTTCCCGACTCGTGGAACAGCCCGCCTTGCTGGACCACATCGACCGTGCCATCGTCGATTCCCCGCCCGCCGGCGTGAAAGACGGCGACCTCATCCGCCCCGGCTATTCCGCCGACCTCGACGAGCTCCGTCGGCTGGCTTCCGAAGGACACCAATGGATTGCCGGATACCAGGCGCGCGAGCAGGGGCGCACCGGCATCAAGACGCTCAAGGTGCGCCACAACCGCGTCTTCGGCTTCTACATCGAAATCTCGAAAGGGCAGGCCGCCCTTGCGCCGCCGGAGTACGAGCGCCGCCAGACCCTCGCCTCCGCCGAGCGCTTCACGACCCCCGAGCTCAAAGAATACGAGCGGAAGATCTTCGGCGCGCAGGACAGGGCCGTCGCCCTCGAGTACGACCTCTTCTGCCGCCTGCGCGACGAAGCCGCGGCCCTCACCGCCCCCATCCAGGCCACGGCGGACGCGCTCGCCCGCCTCGACGTGCTGGCTTCGCTCGCGGACCGGGCGCTCGCCCTCGGCTACGTCCGGCCGGAGGTGTTCGACGGCGACACGCTGGAGATCGTCGAAGGGCGCCATCCGATCGTCGAGCAGCTGCCCGGAGCCGAACGCTTTGTGCCGAACGACACCCGCCTCGACCCCCGCGCCGGCCAGATCGCCATCATCACCGGGCCCAACATGGCCGGGAAATCCACCTACATCCGACAGGTCGCGCTGATCGTGATCCTGGCGCAGCTTGGGTCGTTCGTGCCCGTCCGGCGCGCCCGCATCGGCGTCGTGGATCGCGTCTTCACGCGCGTCGGCGCCGGGGACGACATCGCGCGCGGCCGGTCCACGTTCCTCGTGGAGATGCAGGAGACCGCCAACATCCTGAACAACGCCACCCCGCGCTCGCTCATCGTGCTGGACGAGATCGGCCGCGGAACCTCCACCTTCGACGGCATCTCCATCGCCTGGGCCGTGGCCGAATACCTCCACAACAACCCGCGCGTGAAGGCCAAGACCCTCTTCGCCACCCACTACCACGAACTCACCGACCTCGCGCTCACCCTCCCGGGCGTCCGCAACTACACCGTGACCGTCCGCGAAAGCGGCGACCAAATCGCCTTCCTCCGCCGCATCCAGCCCGGAACGGCGGACAAGTCGTACGGCATCCATGTGGCGCGCCTTGCCGGCCTTCCCGCGGAGGTGGTCGCCCGCGCCCGCGAAATCCTCGGCAACCTGGAGGAAGGCGAGCTCGACGAGGGCCTGCCCGCGCTCGCGAAGCGATCCCGCCGCCGCGACCACGGCGATCCCTCCGGCCAACTCACCCTCTTCTGAACGGCGGGAGCACGCCGCCCCATGCCTTCCACCCCCTCCACCCGCCCCCCGTCCCCCGCGAGCGACCCCCCCCGCGCGCGCTTCGAGGTGGTGTCGGACTACACCCCCACCGGCGACCAGCCCGAGGCCATCTCCCGCCTCGCGAAGGGGCTCGAGGAGGGCAGGCGGCGCCTCGTGCTGGAGGGCGTGACCGGCTCCGGAAAGACCTTCACCGCCGCGAACATCATCGCCGCCTACGGCCGTCCCACGCTGGTCATCTCCCACAACAAGACCCTTGCCGCCCAGCTCTACTCGGAACTCAAGGCCTTCCTGCCCCACAACGCCGTCGGCTATTTCATCAGCTACTACGACTACTACCAGCCCGAGGCGTACATCCCGCAGACCGACACCTACATCGAGAAAGACGCCGCGATCAACGAGGAGATCGAGCGCCGCCGCCTCGAAGCCACCAACATGCTCCTCGGCCGGCGCGACGTCGTCATCGTCGCCTCCGTCTCCTGCATCTACGGCCTCGGATCGCCCGAAGACTACCGCGACATGCTCGTGGAACTCCGCGAGGGGAGCACGTTCGAGCGCGACGACCTCCTCGCGCGCCTTGTGTCCATCCAATACGAGCGCAACGACTACGCCCCTTCGCCCGGCAATTTCCGCGTCCGCGGCGACATCGTGGACATCTTCCCGTCGTACAGCGAGCAGGGGTTGCGCATCGAGTTCTTCGGCGACGAAATCGATGCCGTGCGCGAGCTGGACCCCGTCACCGGGCGCGCCGGCGAGTCGATCGGCCATGCCTTCGTCTCCCCCGCCAAACACTTCGTGATGCCCCGGGAAAAGATGCGGCCCGCCGTGGACCGGATCCGCGACGAGCTCCGGGAGTGCGTCGCCCGCTTCGAGCAGGACGGCCGGCTCCTCGAGGCCCAGCGCCTCCAGCAACGCACGGAGTTCGACCTGGAGATGCTTCGCGAACTCGGCTATTGCAACGGGATCGAGAACTACTCGCGCCACCTGAGCGGCCGCGGGGAAGGCCAGCCGCCCGCCTGCCTGCTCGACTACTTCCCCGACGATTTCCTCACCATCGTCGACGAATCGCACGTGACCCTCCCCCAAATCCGCGGGATGTTCAACGGCGACCAGGCCCGCAAGCGTACCCTCGTCGAACACGGCTTCCGCCTCCCTTCGGCGTTGGACAACCGCCCCCTGAGCTTCCACGAGTTCATCCGCCGCATCGGGCCCATGCTCTGCCTTTCCGCCACGCCCGGCGCCTACGAGCGCGCCGAGGCCGATTGCGTGGCCGAGCAGGTCGTCCGTCCCACCGGCCTGCTCGATCCGCCCGTGGAGATGCGCCCCCTCCAGAACCAGATCGACGACCTCATCGAAGAGGTGCGCCGCACCGCCGAACAGGGCGACCGCACGCTGGTCACCACCCTCACCAAACGGACCGCCGAGGATCTTTCGGGCTACCTCCGCGAAACCGGCCTCCGCGTGGAGTACCTGCATTCGGACATCGACGCCCTGGAGCGCGTCCGCATCCTCGCCCGGCTCCGCGAAGGGAAGTTCGACTGCCTCGTCGGCATCAACCTCCTCCGCGAAGGGCTCGACCTCCCCGAAGTCGCCCTCGTGGCCGTGCTGGACGCGGACAAAGAGGGCTTCCTCCGCTCCGGGACCTCGCTCATCCAGACGGCGGGCCGCGCGGCGCGCCACGAGCGGGGCCGCGTGATCCTCTACGCCGACGTGCGCACCGCCGCCATCGACGACCTGATCCGCACCACCGAGTCGCGCCGCGCGCGCCAGCGGCGCTACAACGAAGAGCATGGCATCGTCCCGCACGGCGTGACCAAGCCCGCCGCCTCCTCCCTGGGCCATTTCGCGCCCGGCGGGGAGGACGAAGCCTCCGCCATCGCCCGCCGTGCCGTGGCGGAATCCCCCGCGGAATACGACGTGCGCCTCGTGGAGGAGCAGCTCGAACAGGAGATGATGGAAGCCGCCGCCGCCCTGGAATTCGAACGGGCCGCCGCCTTGCGCGACGAACTCCGGGAATTGCGGTCCCTCCTGGCGGAGCCCGCCTCCGGCGGCGCCCCCCCTCCCAAGAGCCGGAAACGTCCCGCCCGAAGCTCCAAAGGGAAACCCCGGAAGCCCGGCAAAGCCCGCGGAAAATAGGCCCGGACCCTGCCGCCGGACGAGGCGCGGGCATGGCCCCCTTCCCCGTCCCAACCGGCGCTCCCGGCCCGTTTTTGGTGGTGGGATGGCATGGCCTTTGCTACTCTGGCCAAAACCTCTTTTCCGCCGCCGCCCGGGGCCAAGGGCACCGGGATGGACTGGTTTTCCCCTCCTCGAGGACGTTCCCGCATGTCGTCGAACCCGAAACCGCGATACGAGCCCGGACTGACGCTGAAGGGCACCCTGGCCTGCATCCTGGGCCTTCTGATCTCCGCCATCCTCACCCAGTACTGGGACGTGGTGCTGGGCGTCCCCTTCGCCTCGGAGCACACCATCGCGCTCCCGGCGGTGTGGGCGATGCTGGCCATTGGCCTGGTGGGGGTGCTGGGGAGAATCTGTTTCCGGACGAAGATCTTCACCCGCTCCGAACTGCTGTGCGCCGCCTTCGTGATGATGATGGCGGTGCCGCTGATGACGCAGGGGTTCTGGCACCGCATCATCAGCGTGATCGCGACGAACCCGCGGATGGCGGACTTCGCGAAGCTCGACGTCACCAACGACGCCCTCTGGCCCCATGGCAGGAATCTCGTGAAGGGGGTGTGGCTGGTCGACGACGCCGATGCCGCGGCGAAGCTTTCGACGAGCGGCACGGTGTCCTGGGCCGAGACGGACGTGGAAGAAGGCGCGACCGCCCGCTGCCCCGTGCTGGAGAACACGCAGGACGGCGAGATTTCCAGCGTCCGCCTGCGCCTTCCCGTGTGCGACCGGCCGACGGACGGGCAGGTGCTGCCGGGCGAGCCCTACCTCGTGAGCGTGAAGGCGCGCGCCACCCGGCTGGGCGGCCACAGTTCCTACTACTGCCGCGCGTGGAGCGACGACGAGGCCTACACGGAGATCTTCACCACGTCGCAGGGCTGCTCCACCACCTGCGTGAACCGCACCGGCTTCGTGCGCGTCGGCACCTACGGCGCGAAGTTCGAAACCGCCGATCGCGGCTTCATCGAACTCGAGTTCGGCCTCTCGGGCCCCGGGCGCCTCGAACTGCACGACCCCGTGCTGATGAGCGTGAACACCCTCGAAACCATCTACCGGGGCCGGCGCATCGTGACCCGGGCGGAGTACGACGCCGCGCCCGTCGAGTCGCGCGCCGGACTGATCGTGCGCCCCGACAGCCTGTGGAGCCCGAAGGGCGTGGCCTTCCTGCTGGGAGGCTACATCCCGTGGAAAGACTGGGCCACGCCGATGACGGTCTGGACCGTCTTGATCGTGCTGATCCTGGCGGCGGCCTTCGCGGTGAACGTGATCATGCGCCGGCAATGGATGGACAACGAGCGCTTCCAGCTGCCGGTGGCGCGCATCCCCGTGGCGTTGATCGACGACAGGCCGGAAGAGGGTTCCATCTGGAAGAACCGCCTGATGTGGATCGGCTTCGCCGCGGTGCTTGCCTGGGATCTGCTGAAGGCGTGGGCGGCGGTCAATCCCAAGGTGCCGAACCTGGCCATCAGCGTGCGCTTCGACGAATACTTCACCGATCCCGCCATGCAGGCCTTCTTCTCCCGCGTCCGTTTCCAGGTGGACGGCATCTTCCTGGCGATGTGCCTTTTCATGGAGCTGAACGTGCTGCTGAGCCTCGTGGTGGGCTACTTCGCGTTCTACCGGAGCCAGGCGTGGATCGGCGAAGTGGCGGGATGGAGCTCCAATCCCAGCTATCCCTGGGCCGACTACCAGGCGATGGGCGCCTTCCTGGGCTACGGCCTGGTGGTGATCTTCTTCGCCCGCAAATACCTGTGGCGGGTGATCAAGGCGGCCTGGAAGGGCGACCGGAAGGCCTCCGAGGGCGAATCGCTATCCTATCGCGGCGCGCTGTTGTTGTTCCTCTTCTCCTTCGCGGGGGCGATGGCGTGGGCCCGCTGGATGGGCATGCAGATGGGGAGCGTGGCCATCTTCTTCGGACTGATGGCGCTTTGCTCGCTGGTGAGTTCGCGCATCCGCACGGAATGCGGCACGCCGTGGGGCTACTTCACGCCCGGCAACATGACGCCCCTGCTGCTGTTGCTGGGAGGGATCTCGGTGTTCGGCGCGCAATCGATGCTCTTCTTCTTCACGATCAGCTTCCTGGTGGCGCCGACGGTCTTCTTCCTGATCCCCGGCGCCCAGATGGAGCTGCTGGAGTACGGCCGCCGCTGGCGCGTGCGCCCGTCCCACCTCTGGATGGCGGCGCTGCTGGGCGCGGTGGGCGGCATGGTGGTGGGCGGCTGGGTGTTCCTCTCCAACGCCTACGCGCTGGGCGGCGAGACGCTCCGCTACGCATGGGCCTTCGACTCGAAGTGGTGGTACTTCTTCCCCTACAACCAGGACATGAACGCGGCCACGCTGGACATGCTCGGCACCGGGGCGCCCAAGCCCGAGGGCCTCGATCCCGCGTGGATCGCCTTCGGCGCGGCCGGGCTGGTCTCCATCGTCCTGGCGACGCTTCGCCAGCTGTTCGCGGGCTTCTCCTTCCACCCCGTGGGCTACGTGCTCTCCTATTCCGGCTTCATCTCCTACATCTGGGGCAGCGCCCTCGTGGCGTGGGTGGTCCGCGCCCTCGTGCTCTGGATGGGCGGCGCCGCCGCCGTCCGCAACAAGCTCCGCCCCATCGCCGTGGGCATCTTCCTCGGCGAGGCCGTGGCCTACCTGCTGCTGGGCTTCCACACCATCTACATGAAGAGTATCGGAGTGGATACCGTCTACGGAATCCTGACACCGCCATGAGTACCGCAAGCCCCCCCTCCCGCTGGCGCCATGCGGGCATCGCAGCCCTGCTGCTGGTCCTGATCGCCGCCACCGGCATCGCCTTCCTGCGCTTCTTCGCCCCGCACCCGCCGCCCGAGCAGGTCCGCCCCTTCGAGGGATACGACCGCGCCGCGATGGACGCCGCCATGGCCACGGACGCCGTGGCCCGCGTGCAGGCCGACATCCTCGCCTTCGGATCGCGCCTGCCCGGACAGCCCGGCCAGCAGGCCACCGAGGAGTACCTCCGCGCCGCCCTCCGGGAACTCGGGGCCGAACTCATCGAGTACCCGGTGTCCATGCCGGTGCCTCGGACCGACCTCTGCCGCATCGTGGACGCCTCGGGCGCCGACCTGGCGGACGTCGAAATCCACCCCTTCCTGCCGAACCACTTCCAGCCGATGAACACGCCGGAGGAAGGCCTCGCCGGCACCCTCGTGCGCGTCACGGACGACGTGCTCCTCGAACGCGACCGCTTCGACGACTGCATCGCCGTGGTGGACGAAGACGACGCCCCCGCCTCCTACGCGGTGAACTGGAACCGCTACGCGCAGCTCGGCTTCCGGGCGCTCATCGTCACGGACACGAACTCGTGGGATTCCCTCGAGTCTTCCGTGCACGCCAGCATCCCCGTCAACTACGTGCGGCTCGCCGCGTCGCCCGGCATCCTCGCCCACGACGGCGAACGGGTGGCGCTCCACGTCCGCACGCGCTGGGTGGACGCCGCCACCACCACCCTCGTGGCGCGGATCCGCGCCCCCGAAGCCACGGCGGACGGCGCCCGCGAGGCGTTGGCCATCGCCTGCTGCACCGACGCCTGCGGCATCGTGCCGGACCGCGCGTTCGGCGCCCTGGGGGCCTCGTCCGTGGCCGAGGCCCTGCAGACCTTCCGCGGCCTCGTCGCCAACCGCGCGACCCTCCGCCGCGACCTCTACTTCTTCGCCTACGCCTCGCAGTTCATGGCGCAGGCCGGGGCCGACCGCCTGTCGTCGGTTCTCGGCCCGGCCTACGAACATGGCGAGACCCGCCGCGCCCACCTCGAGGCCTCCATCCGGGAGAATGCCGCCGCCCTCGACTCCGTCCGCAAGGCCGCCGCCGCCTTCGATGCCGCCCCCGGCGCCCTCGTGGACCCCGCCGCCACGCGCGCCCTGGTGAACGGCATGGATCCCGATACCCGCGAGTTCTTCGCCGGGCAACTCGCCTACACGCTGAACACGCTGGTGATGGAACTCTCGGAGGTGTCGCTCGACGCGCGCATCGACTTCCTCCGCACCGGCGAGGACGACTCCGATCCCGCCTTCGAGATCTATCGCAAGGCCAAGGAGCGCTACGACGGGGCGATGAAAGTGGCCGGCTACCCCGCCGTGAAGCTCGCGGACACCCGCGCCGCCTTCGTCGAGGAGCACAATGTTCCCGCGCGCCTCGCCGCCCGCCTGGCCGAGTTGCAGGCCTACCACGCCTCCCGCGCCTCCGAACTCGAGGCCTGCCTCCGCATCAACCGCGACGTCGCCGGATACGGGCGCCTCGTCGTGCTCTCCCCCATGCTGACGCCCGCCGACCCCCGCCAGGCCGCCTCCGGCGAAAGCGTCGGCTTCACGATGGGCTACGACATCGAGAGCATGCGGGAGCTCCAGGGGCCCGCCTTCGCCGGCCTCGCCACCTTCGTCCGCCAACGGCTCGCCTCCGAGTTCCGCCATGGCGAAGCGGGCGCCCTCGACGATTCCGCGCTCACCCTCGACCCCTATCGCCGCCGCGGCCACAACAACGCCGTGTACAGCCTCGCGGGCTCCCTCACCCAGAGCGTCTTCCACTTCAACTCCCACGGCTACCCTTCCGCCACCCTGGTGAACACCGACCGCCGCCACGCCTACGCCCTCGCCGGCACGCCCGCCGTGCGGGAGTGGATGACGGACTTCCGCGGCATCGCCGGCTCCCTCCGCTTCCTCGGGCGTTTCGCGCTCTCCCTCGCCCACGGCGACGGACGCTTCGAGCCGCCGGCCAAGCCCACCAACGTGGGAACCGTCGGCGGGCGCGTCTACGTCGCGAACATCGGCCAGTCCATCGTGCCGAACTACCCGCTTGCCGGCGCGCTCTTCGGCCACAAGGGCACCTCCACCAGCTACGCCTACCCCGGCTACTACCCCAACGCCTTCCAGTTCACCGACGTCTACGGACGCTACGCCTTCCCCTTCACCACCGCAAGCATCCGCCCCGGCGAGCTGGGCGGCGGCTATTCGCCCGAGGCCTGCTGCCACGGCCGCGACGGCATCATCGCCTACATCAAGGACGAAGGCGCCACCGGGCAGTCGGTCTACCGCTCCATGAACCTCGGCTGGGACAAGTCGCGCGGCAACGTGAACATCGTGGTCTTCCGCGCTACGCCCGTGGCGATCCTGGACACGGTGAACCCGCAGAACCTCAAGGCCTTCACCGGCTTCGGGCTCCTCACCCGGGAGGGCCTCGCCCCCGTCGCCAAGCAGAACCTCTTCGCCGGCGTGAACGACACCGTCTGCGCCTTCCTCGAGCCCGACCGCCGCTTCTACCTCACCCTCAAGGCCGGCTCGGCGGACAACGAACTCGTGCAGACCACCCGCGCCTTCGCGCTGGGCCTCCCGCCCGCCGACCTGAAGCTCGACCTCGACGCGGAATACGAATCCGAGATCGAGGGCGAGGGCTATCTCGCCGCCGACGTCCCCTTCCTCTACGAGATGCCCGCGCAAATCGCCCACGCGATGCTCACCGTGAACGGCCGCCGGCTCGATCTCCAGAAGCGCCACGGCATGGCGGACGAACGCGAACTGCAGTTCCACGACCAAGGCGTGAAGCTCCTGGAGGAGGCGCCCCGGAACACCACCTTCCAGGCCGTCGCCAACCAGGAGCGCGAGGCCGCCACCTACGCCATCCTCAACCATCCCGTCCTCCGCGAATCCATCTGGGAGGCCGTCGTGGGCGTGCTGTGGTACCTCGGCCTGCTCGTCCCCTTCGTGTTCTTCTTCGAAAAACTGGTCTTCGGCTTCTCCGACATCCGCCGCCAGCTCGCCGCCGAGGCCGCCATCTTCCTCGTGGTCTTCGTGCTCCTGCGCCTGCTGCACCCGGCCTTCGCGATGATCCGCTCTTCGCTGATGATCCTCCTCGGATTCGTCATCCTGCTCATCTCCGGCGGCATCACCATCCTCTTCTTCGGCAAGTTCCAGGAGAACCTCGAAGAACTCCGCTCCAGCCGGGGCCAGGTCGCCGCCGCCGAAATCAACAAGATGGGCGTGCTCGGCACCGCCTTCGCCCTTGGCCTGAACAACATGCACCGCCGCGCCGTCCGCACCGGCCTCACCTGCGCCACGCTCGTGCTGCTCACCTTCGCCATGATCTGCTTCACCTCCGTCCACGACGACGTGCACAACGTGGCCACCGCCATCGGCCGGGCCCCCTACCAGGGCCTCCTCCTCCGCGGAAAGGACTACAAGCCCATCCAGGAAAGCGAGCTCTTCGCCTTCGACACCCGCTACGGCGCCGACTACAAGGTCGCCGAGCGCCGCATGACCGTGGGCGTCTTCACCTGGGACCAGATGCGGTACAACCCATCCATCGAAATCGTCTACGAACCCGGCGACGGACCCGCCCGCCGCGCTTCCGCCACCTCCATCCTCCAGTTCAGCGAGAACGAACCCCTGCGCAGCCATATCGAGGTCACCCACGGCCGGAAATGGGTCGCCACCAAGGCCGAGGACGGCGACCTCCCCGCCGTCCTCTTCCCCGAGACGCTCCTGATGGAGCTGGGCATCCCCCCCGCCGCCGTCGACGACCCGGACCACCCCGTCAAGGTCAGCATCGCCGGCAACATGGTGCGCGTCGCAGGCGTCTTTACCGCCTCGTCCCTCGCGGATCTCCGCGACCTCGACGGCCGCGACCTCCTCCCCTTCGACGTCGTGGGGATGCGCACGATGCGCATGGAGGGCAACCATGTGCTCGCGACCGACGACGACCCCCGCCTCGACGCCGCCGGCATGGTGATCGCCCCGGTCTACCACGCCTTCAGCGGCATCTCCCGAGGATCCTCCCGCCTCGTCTCCATCGCCGTCGACCTCGGCGACGAGATCCCGTACAAGCAGGCCCGCGAGCTCATCGACCGCTACCTCGAACAGTCCGGCCATGCCGCCTACTACGGCATCGACGGCGTGGCCTACTTCGGCAAGCGCACCCGCGAGCGCAGCATGGCCGGCCTCCTCGACTTGCTCATCCCGCTCGCCATCGCGGCCATGACGGTGCTCAACACCATGCGCGGCTCCGTGTACGAACGAAAGGACGAGATCTTCGTGTACAACGCCGTCGGCATCGCCCCGAAGTACATCTTCGCCATGTTCTTCAGCGAAGCCTTCGTCTACTCCGTGGTCGGCTCCGTCCTCGGCTTCATCCTCAGCCAGGGTACCGGCATGTTCCTCTCCGCCATCGGCTTCACCGGCGGGTTGAAGATGACCTTCACCTCGCTGAACACCATCTACGCCTCGCTCGCCATCATGGCGGCCGTCTTCCTCTCCACCCTCTTCCCCGCCCTTTCCGCGATGGAGATCGCCGCCCCCGCCGAAGAGTCCGGCTGGAAGATGCCCGAACCCGAGGGAGACCGCACCCGCATGGTGCTGCCCTTCACCTTCGACAAGCGCGACCGCGTGGCCGTGATCGAGTTCTTCTTCCGCTTCTTCGCCGACCACGGCGAAGGCTCCTCCGGACCCTTCTTCGCCGGCCCGCCCGTCGTGGGCGTGACCGGGGAGGGCAAGGAAGCCATCCCCCACCTCGACATCCAGGTGTGGCTCAAGCCCTTCGACCTGGGCGTCTCGCAACAGATTCGCATCGACCTTCCGCACGACCCCGAAACCGGCGAATTCCTCGCCTGGGTCACCATGGAACGCCTCTCCGGAAGCCGGGAGTCCTGGATCCGCCTGAACAAGCCCTTCGTGAGACGCCTGCGCCGCCAGTTCCTCTACTGGCGCGCCGTGACGCCGCCCGAACGCCAGGATCTCTTCGAGGCAGCCCGCGAACGCATCCTGGCCCGCTTCGCTTCCACCCCTTCCACCGCCTCTTCCAGCACACGGAGTTGAAATGGCCCGCGCAAAAACCGGCGACAGCGAACTGACCCTGTACCGAAACCTGCTCGAGACCCCCACGGAGTTCAAGGACGGGTTCGGCTGGTCCACGGTCATCGGCATCCTCTTCTGCGGCTTCGTGATGATGCCCGGCGCCATCTACCTCGGCCTCATGACCGGCGGCAGCCTCGGCGCGGCCGCCACGTGGGTGACGCTCATCCTCTTCGGGGAGGTCTCCCGCCGCGCCCTCAAGAGCATGTCCAAGCAAGAGCTGATCGTCCTCCTGCACGCCGCCGGCGGCATCATGGGAGGCCAGGCGCTCTTCGGCACGCTCGTCTATCGCGCCTACTTCGTCACCAGCGAGGCCGTGCGCGACGCCGGGATGCGCGGCTGCTTCCCGTCGTGGTACGCCCCGGCGCCCGACAGCGCCGCCATCCTCGAACGCAACCTGTTCCATGCGGACTGGACCGTGCCGATCATCATCGTCGCGGCCCTGATGGTGATGTCGACCCTCAACCGCTACACGCTGGGCTATTTCTTCTTCCGCCTCACCTCCGACATCGAGAAGCTGCCCTTCCCCATGGCCCCCATCTCCGCCCAGGGCGCGATGGCCATGGCCGAGGCCGACGAAAGCCGCGGCGCCCAAACCTCCGGCAACGACTCGGCGGAGGGCGCCGCGGCGCTCCTCGCCATGAAACGGGGCGAGAGAAAGAAGTCCGACCGCTGGCGCATCTTCTCCATCGGCACCACCATCGGCATCGCCTTCGGCCTGCTCCAGGTGGGCGTCCCCGCCATCTCCGGCCTCTTCCTGGACAAGCCCTTCTACCTGATCCCCCAGCCCTTCGTCGACACCACGACGCTCACGGAGTCGATCCTCCCCGCCACCCCCACCGGCATCACCATCGACCTCGGCCTCATGCTTACCGGCATGGTCCTCCCCTTCTGGGCCGTGATGGGCAGCGCCTGCGCCGTGATCGGCACCATGATCGTGAACCCCTCGCTCCACCACTTCGGGGTTCTCGCCCGCTGGCAGCCCGGCATGAACGCCGTGAACGCCTCCTACGCGAACAACGTCGACTTCTGGATGAGCTTCGGCATCGGCTCCGCCTTCGCCATCGCCGTGGTCTCCATCTTCCAGACCCTCCGCGACGTCCGCCGCCGGTCGAAGGAGCTCAAGGCCCAGCGCGCCGAAAACCCCGGCGCCCCGAGCGAAAGCATCTGGGATACGCCCCAGACCGGACGCGGCGACTGGCCCATGTGGCTCGCCCTCGGCGGCTATGTCGCCATCTCCATCGTGCAGGTGCTCTTCTGCTTCTTCGTCCTCCGCGACACCGGCACCTCCATGCACGTGCTGCTGGTCTTCCTGGTGGTCTTCATCTTCATCTACAACCCCTTCATCTCCTATGTGAACGCCCGCCTGCTCGGCATCTCCGGGCAGTCGGTCGACATCCCGTTCGTGAAGGAGACCGCCTTCATCCTCTCCGGGGCAAAGGGCGTGGAGATCTGGCTCGCCCCCATCCCCATCGCCAACTACGGCGGCCAGGCCCAGTCGTTCCGCGTGAACGAGCTCACCGGCGTGTCGTTCCGCTCGCTCTTCAAGGCCGACCTCGTCGTCCTCCCGGTGATGTTCCTGCTCTCCTGGTTCTTCTGGGGCTTCATCTGGAAGGGCAACGCCATCCCGTCGGACGTCTTCCCCACCGCCCAGATCAACTGGGAGCTCCAGTCGAAGACCGAGGCGCTGCTCTACAGCTCGACCTTCACCCCCCCGGGCGCCACCGAGCACTCCATCCTCGACTCGGAGTTCATCCAGGCGGTCCACCCCGGCGTCATCGGAACGGCCTTCCTGCTGATCCTCACCCTCTTCGGCGTTCTGCAGTCCATGGGATGGCCCACGCTGTTCGTGTACGGCCTCATCCGCGGGTTCGGCTCGTGGCCCCACAACATGCTCTTCGAACTCTCGGGCTGCCTCCTCGGGCGCTACGTCTTCCAGAAGAAGTTCGGCCGCGAAAACTTCCTGCGCATGGTGCCCATCATCCTCGCCGGATATTTCACCGGCGTGGGCTTGATCTCCATGGCCACCATCGCCCTGCGGCTCATCCAGTCCGCCGTCTCCTCCGCCCCGTTCTAGCGGCACGCCCCCCCGGCGGGGGCGGCCGCCCGCACCGGGCCTTTCACTCCTCGACGCGGCGGAAGCCGAGGGTCCACTCGATCACGGGGATGCCGAGTTCTTTGGCCGTGTCGAGGATGAACTTCCGGCGGCCGGAGGGGATTTGCTCGGTGATGATCAGGAGCCCGATGCGCTGCTCTTTCGCCACCCATGGGAGATCCTCGAAGGTGCCGAACACCGGATGCCCCACCAGGAAGCGATGGCGCAGGATGAGGGTGTCCTGGAGGATGCCCACGATCACGATGCGGTCCCGCCCGCGCAGACGCAGCTGTTCGCGGTAGAGCTGCTGGAATCGCGCCCCGCCGCAGCAGGCCAGCGCGCGGATCGCCTTCGGGTTCGCCAGGGAGCGGCGCCTCTCCAGGACGTACCGGGCTTCTTTCCCCAGGATGGGAAGGGTGCGGAAGCCCACCACGAAGAGGCTGGCGAGCGAAGCGTAGAAGAAGAGACGGGAGTCGATGCCGGACTGGTGGCCGTAGAGGACGTACAGCAGCGATCCGGAGGCCAGGGCCCCCAGGAAGAGCACGGCGACAAGCCAGACGAAGGCGATCAGGGAGGCCTGGCTCCAGACGCGCCGGTATCCCTTCGCGAAAGCGATCGCCAGGAAGGAGGGACCGATCACGCAGAGGGTCGTGGTGCGGAGGGTGACGGAGGTGAAGGAGGCGCGGGTGGCGGCGTGGGCGAGCCACCAGGCCGTCACGAGGGACAGCGCATCCCAGGCGATGAGGATGAGGAAGCGGAGGCGCTGGGTGATGCGGTCGCGCCGGATCGACGTCGAGAGCAGCCGGCCCGTGTCCCAGAGCTCCACGCTGTCCAGGCGCCGCGCAACCACGGAGGCCATCACCAGGAAGGCGAGCAGGAAGACGCCGCTGGCGCGGTTGTGGTGGCTGGCGAAGATGGCGACGAAACCGACCAGCACGAGCAGGGCCGTGATGCCGTAGAGGATCCCGGCGACCTTGCGCTGCGAGAAGCCGGCGTCGAGAAAGCGGTGGTGGAGGTGCGACCGGTCCGGTTGCATCACGCCCTTGATGCCCGTGCCGATGTTCTCGGGAAGGGCGGCCCGCACGGATCGGCGCCACAGCGCGAGGAAGGTGTCGAAAATCGGCACGCCCAGCGCAAGCAATGGCACGAGGAGCGACGCCACCAGCTCGTTGCGGGAAGCGGTGAGGATGGGCAGCGTGGCGAGGGCGAGGCCGAGGAACATCGACCCGCAGTCGCCCAGGATCACGGAGGCGGGGTGGAAGTTGTAGCGGAGGAAGCCGGCGCAGGCTCCCGCCAGGGCGAGGTAGGGGACTGCGTAGCCCGGGGAGCCGCGCAGGAAGAGCGACCCGGCCAGGCCGAGGGAGGCGATGAGGGCCAGCCCCGACGCCAGGCCGTCCATGCCGTCGATGAGGTTCATCGCGTTGATCGCGCCGACGAACCAGAGCAGGGTGAGGGCGTAGTTCAGCCAGAGGGGCGTGTCGAAGGGCAGAAAACCGCCGAAGCGAATCCCGAAGAGGAAAAGGAAGGTCGCCGTGATCGCCTGGCATGCGAGCTTGACGATGGGATTCAGGTCGAAGACGTCGTCCCACAGGCCGACGAGCGCGAGGAAGGTGGAGGCGATGGCGAAGGCCGCCAGCTTGCGGGTGTCGGGAAGGATCGGGGAGGCGTCGCCCGCGATCAGGGGGTACACGGCGAGCGCAAGGTGGAAGGCCAGGAAAAGCGCGATGCCTCCGCCGCGCGTGAGCGGCGTCTTGTTGATGCGGCGCCCCCCCGGCTGGTCCTCCACGCCGAAGTGGTGGAGAATGGCGCGCGCCAGGGGGGTGAGCGCGAGCGCGAACAGGAGCGCCGAGGCGAAGGGGAGCACGAGCCGCCAGAAGCTGGCGGATGACAGGAAGCGGAAGGGCGCTTCCAGCGTGCTCGTGGCCGAGGCGGCAAGAAAAAGACTGCTCATAGTTCGTCCTTGAGGACCTGCAGGCGGTCCCATTCCTCGACGTACCTTTCGAGGAACCGGGTTTCGGGGGCCTCGCAAAGCGTTTCGAGCATCTCGTGCACGCGATCCTGTTCGATCTCGTACCGGGCGGCGTCGAAGAAGCCTCCCAGATGGGCGAGGCGGAGCCACACGAGATAGGTGGTCAGGGCGTCGAAGCAGTTGTACTGGACGATGTCGCGCCACCGCCCGTCAAGCCACATCCGGGCGATGTCGTCGCCGCGCGCGTCGATCTTTCCGGGGATGCCGGAGAGGGTCGCGGCCTCGTGGAGCGAGACGGCGCCGCGCGCGCCGAAGCCGCCAAGGATGTCCATCAGATCCACGTGCCATTCGTTGTCGCGGGCGAAGTAGTCGCACCCCTCCCACGGCTTGTCGGGCCGGCGGCAGAAGCCGGGCGCGGAGACTCCGTTCACGAAGGCGCGCTGCAGGAGGATCTTCAGGTCGGCATTGCGCGAGTTGTATCCCACCAGTTGCGGCTGGCGCCGGCCCACCGCCTGGAGGAAGCGGTCGATCAGGGCGGCCTCCGCGTTCTGGGCGGGGTCGGCGGGGTCGCGGGGCATCCATATCAGGTTCAACTTCGCGTCGTCCCCGCGCCCCAGGCGATGCACGGCCGCGATCGAGACGATGCGGCACTGCACGGTGCGCAGGTAGGGGCGCGGATCCTCGGCGGTGGCCCCGCCGTTCTCCCAAAGCGCCTCCATCGCCTCGAGGTCGGTGGCCTCGGGGTCGGTCTCCAGCAGGAGCTTCGCGGCGGCGGGATCGGGGACCCACTCGCAATCGAAGGCCCACACCTCGTTCTGGATGGTCTTGAACATGGCGTTTCGAAAGGAGGACGCTAGAAGAGGATCTGGCACCGCGGCAGGGCGGCGCGCAAGCGGTCTCGCTCCGCCTGCGGAACCCGGCATCCCATGAGGTTGAGGGTCTGGAGCGAGGCAAGCGGCGACAGATCGGCGGGAAGCTCCTGGATCGGATTGTTGCGCAGTTCCAGGGTGCGCAGACGGGCGAAGCCCGAGAGATCCTCCGGAAGCGCCGCGATCTGGTTGCCGCCCAGAAGAAGTTCGCGCAACGACGGGAGGGACAGTACGACGGGCGGGAGTTCCTTCAGGCCGTTCGACCGCAGGTAGAGCGCCTCGAGCGCGGTCAACTCCGCAAAGGAGGCGGGCAGCGTGGAAATCCGGTTCTCGTTCAGCCGCAGCCAGCGGAGCGAGGCCATCGCGCCGATGTCGTCCGGAAGCGCCGGAATCGCGTTGCGGTCGAGGTTCAGATAGCGGAGGCCCGCCAGGGACGTCACGCCGGCGGGGACCTCCGCCAGGGCGTTGTCGGAGGCATACAGTTCCTCGAGGCTCTCCAGGCCGCCGAGCCCCGCGCCGAAGTCCGCCATGCCCGTCTCGGAAAGGTCGAGATGGTGAAGCCGGTCGAGGCGCGCCACCACCGCGGGCAGGGCGTCGCGGCGCTGCCCGCGCAGGCTCAGGCGCACCAGCCCTTCGCAATCGGCCAGCGCGTCCGGAAGCTCCGACACCGGCGCCCCGCAGAGATCCAGGAACGATCGCTCCGACGGATTCGCCACCATGTCGGCAGGATCGGTGCGCCGGACCAGGCGGTCGGGCGCCTCGCGATGGTCGAAGCACCCCGCCACGAGAAGGGCGCCGAGAAGAGGGAGGGAGAAAGCAATGCGCATGTGCATGGAAAAGTTCCTTGCGTTCCTGTCCCGTTTCGGTAGCATAATGGGCATGCTGAAATCGGGCATGGGATCAAGTATACCCCAACTTCAGCCAGAACTTCAACCGTCAAGGAAGACCATCCGATGAACATGAAGAGCGTTTTGACCGTCGCGGCCCTCTGCGCCGCTTGCCTGACCCTCCCGGCCGTCGCGGCACCGCGTGTCTCCGACTCCTGTGGAATGGACTACCTCGTGGCCGCCCAGAATCTCTCTCCGTGGTACGCGGGCGCCTTCTTCCGCAACCACGACCGCGACATCACCCTCGACAACGGCATCCGCCACAGGTTCAACACCGACCGCGCCGGCGGCTTCGTGGCCTTCGACATCACCCGCTGGCTCACCGTGTACGGCATGGCCGCCTGCACCTGGAACAACTTCGACGACGTGAGCCACCGCCAGGATACCTCCACCTTCTACGGCGCCGGCCTCTGGTTCAACATCCTCGATCACGACCTCCTCGACGGCCTGATGCTCGAGAACCGCTTCCGCCTCGACGCCTGCGCCCAGTTCATGATGGGCGACACCGAGATCGTCGGCGAGGATCTCTCCTACGTGGAGTTCTACGGCTCCCTCACCGCCAGCATCGTGAACGAAATCGTCGGCGACAAGTCCATGTGGCCCGAGGCCATCGGCGTCTTCTTCGGCCCCTCCGTCACCTCGTGGGACAGCAGCGACTTCGATGCCGACCACGAGGACCTCGGCTTCGCCGTGGGCCTGGACGTGTACCTCACCCGCCGCACCATCCTGAGCGCCGCCTTCGAAATCTACGAAAAGGGCGAAAACGCCACCGGCATAACCCTCGGCACCCGCTTCTGATCCCCCCCTCCCATTGCTCCGTGCCCCAAACGGCGCGCCGCAGAAAAAGCGGCGCGCCGTTTTTTTCGTTCCACCCCGCGCATCCGCTTGGTATGATGCCGGTATCCGCACACGTGTCGAAACTTCGTATTCCAGGGTATGTCATGGCAGAGAAAAAACTGTTTGCAGTCGATCTGGGCGCCTCGGGCGGCAAGTGCTTCGTGGGGTTCTTCGGGGATGACGGCTCCTTCCGCATGGAGGAAATCCACCGCTTCGCCCACGAGGGCGTCCCCTTCTTCCTCGCGGACCGCACCGGCGAGGTCACCGAACGGACCTACTGGGACGACACGGCGATCTACCAGCAGATCCTGCGCGGCCTGCAGGCCTATCGCCGCACCCATGGGCCGCACCTCGATGGCATCGGCATCGACACCTGGGGCGCCGACGGCATGGTGGTCTCCAAGGACGGCGACCAGCTTGGCAAGGTCTACTGCTACCGCGACCATCGCCTCGACAATATGGTCGAGGAGGTGAAGAGCCTGGTCGATCCCGCCGAGATCTACACGATCACCGGCATCCACTTCCAGCCCTTCAACCTCAACAACCAGCTCCGCTGGTTCTGCACCCGACGCCCGGATTTGCTGAAGGTGGGCGCGAAGTTCCTCCCGATTCCCACGCTCTTCTACTACTACCTCGGCGGATGCACGCAGGTGGACTCCACCTTCGCCAGCATCACCCAGCTGATGGACGCCCGCAGGCGCGTCTGGTCCCGCAAAATCCTGAAGAAGCTCGGCATCCCCGCGCGCCTGCTGCCCGAGATCGTCGATCCGGGCACCACCCTCGGCGCCCTGCGTCCCGAACTCGCCTCCATGCTCGGCCTGAACGAGGCGCCGCTTTTCGCCGTGGGCTCGCACGACACCGCGAGCGCCTTCGCCGCCGCCCCGGTGAAAAACACCCGCAAGGCGCTCGTCATCAGCTCCGGGACCTGGTCGCTCGTCGGCCGGCTCGTGCGGAAGCCCATCACGAACGACGCCGCCTTCGCCGCCAACGCCAGCAACGAGGGCGGCATCGGCAACATCCGCTTCCTTCGCAATTGCATGGGCACCTGGATCGTCCAGGAACTCCTCCGCGTGTGGGAAATCGCCGACGGCAGGCGCATGGAGTGGGAGGAGGTCGATACCATCACCCCCGCCGCCCGGCCCTTCGCCGGCTTCATCGATCCGGACGACGCCCGCTTCTTCAATCCGGCCAACATGGAGGAGGCCGTCTGCGGGTATCTCGCCGAGACGAACCAGCCCGTCCCCGCCGGCCGCGGCGAGCTCCTCCGCATCGTGTACGAATCGCTCGCCCTCGCCTATCGCCGCGTGGACGAGCTCCTCGCCGCCGCCATCGGCCGCCCGACGGACGTCTGCCACATCGTGGGCGGCGGCAGCAGCAATGTCCTGTTGAACCAGTTCACCGCGAACGCCCTCGGGAAGAAGGTCCTCGCCGGTCCGAAGGAAGGTACCGCCGTGGGGAACCTGATGGTGCAGGCCGTCGCCGCCGGCATCCTGCCCTCCATCGCCGACGCCCAGCCTCTCATCCGTGCGGCCTTCCCCATCCGCGAGTTCAAGCCCCGGGACACCGGGGCCTGGGATGCCGCCTACGCGAAGTTCATGTCCGCTGCCGCCCTCGCCGCCCGCTAGCCCGGCGCATCCCGTCCCGTCCGGCGTCAGGCCATGCCGAACAGCCTTTGGGCATTGCGGCGGGTGATGGCGGCGATGCCGGAGGGGTCGGTACGCCGCTCGCGGGCGAGGCAGGCCGCGGTGTGGACGACGAAGGCCGGCTCGTTCGGACGCCCGCGCAACGGCACGGGCGCGAGGTAGGGGCTGTCGGTCTCGATCAGAAGCCGGTCGTCCGGAACGCGCCGCGCCACGTCGCGCAGCGCGTCCGCATTGCGGAAGGTGACAATCCCGCTGAAGCTCACGAAGAAGCCCAGTTCCACGCATGCCTCCGCCATCGCCGCCGTGCCCGTGAAGCAGTGGATGACGCCCGGTCGGCCTTCGGCGGCCAGCCCTCCCGCTCCGCCCATGATATGCTCGCGCAACAGGGAAAGGGTGTCTTCCTCCGCCTCACGCGTATGCACGATTGCCGGAAGCGCGTGCTCCGCGGCCAATGCCAGCATCCGCGCGAAGAGACGCCGCTGCTCCGCCCGGCCCGCCCCGTCATGGTAGTAGTCGAGGCCTATCTCCCCCACGGCGCGGAGCGGGAAGGCATCGTCGCGCACGGTGTCCGCCACCTCCGCCTCGAAGCGCGCCATCTCGTCTCCCGGCATCCCCGCGCAGGAGCGATCCAGCCCCAGCGCCGCGCCCAGCGACGGCATCTGGCTCGACTCGGACGAACGATCCGCTGCCAGGCCCACGGCGCGCCGCACCCCGGCGTTGAGCACGGGGTTCCCACCCACCGCCATCACGTGCGTCACCCCCGCCGCACGGGCCCGCACCAGCAGCCGCGCCGTGTCGCTTCCCTCGAAATGGGCGTGACTGTCGAAATATCCGCATTCGTCCATGAAACCCACGATAGGACATTCCCCCCGAAACATCAACCATCCCGGAAGCCCTCCCGGGAAAACGAATTCCCATGCGCCTGCAGGTTGCAGGCGGACGCCTCCGACGCCGACGCTTTCCCCCGAATTTCAAGGCTGGCTTCGCGCTCTTCACGTCGCGCGAAAACGGGTCGAAGTCCTGTGCGGCATGTACAAGACCGGCATGCCGTTCAGCCTTCAAGCTGCGGGAGGCGTAACTTGTCGACAACCTCGCCATTTTGCGCTTTACTTGCTACTAACTCGGCCACAATTCATACTGCAAAACAGGGGCACGGGTTTTCCAACCCGTGACACGGACAGGAATGTCCGTGCCCCTTTCCCAGCTCCAAATTCCAGCTCCCCATGCCTCAATCTTCGTGCGCAGCGCTATTTGTGGCCGGGTTAGTAATAGCTTGTCCTCCTGCTTCCTCGTTCTCGGGCCAACACTGGCCCTCTACGAGATACATGCCCGGCGGCGGGCCAAAGTGGCGGACGGTTGGCGAAAAAAGTTGGCGCGGCCGAATCCATGCTTGACGGTTTCGCCACGACCGATGTACAAGATTCCCGTACTCGATCATGCGAGCGTGTGCCTCTGTGCGCTCGTCATGTCGGAGAGACGCATTCGATGCGTTACCTGCTCAAATCGTGGCGATTCTGGCTGCTGCCCCTTGCCCTTGCAATGTTTTTACCGGTCAGAATGCGACGTTTGGCGTCAACACCACACCTTCCGGAATCACCCTTCCCGAGGGTCTTCTAACGTGGGGCGGTCTTGCATCGGGGACCGCACCAGAAGCGGACGTCACGTTCAACACCCCCAATTTTCTGGAGGTCGTTTCCGTTACATGTGGAGGAAAGACAAAGACGGCTTTGGTTGCCATCAGAGATCAGCCATCTGGCATAGGCGAAACAGCCTATGCCTCGTTACATGCTGTTTATACAGCGATAGCTATGGCAAACAACCTTATTGGGACCGATGCAACAACGCTGGAACCATTTATTTGAGCAAATTCCACCTATCCTGGAATCCAACACAACACGGTTGCTGATGCTGCCCGCCATGCCTACTGGACGTGCTTACTCACCAGATACACCGTTGCAGGATACGCGGAAGGCCTGAGTACTCAACACGAAGTATCAAGCCCAGGCCCATCTACCGAGACGGTCATGGACCTTCACAACAACCTGATTGGCATTTCAATTGCGGGCGGACACACGCACACCTCCGGGCTGGCATGTTGTCGGTCCGCTGTTCAGGGCGCAGTTTCAGAAGGGGATCTGTGGTATCTCGATTCGTCCTACGAGGCCGTAAATACGGCAGAGGATGCGCTTCTCCAGTCCACCAACAAGTAACGAGGGGCATCGGAATGCGAACAGTGATTGCAGTTGGACTCATAATCCTTTGCGGCTCGAATATCCGGGCCGCAGATTCCGATCTGTTCCCGCTTCAAGGGCTGAGACTCGGAATGACGTCAAGCGATTTGCTGAAAGCTTATCCACATGCCAAAACGGCATTCGTCAAAAAAGACGGTGCAGGCCAATTGACTGAAGGATTACTGCTCTGCGAGATAGCCAATAGTGCTTATTGGGACTCTGCTCTGATCAGGGTGCAGGAAGGGGAGGTGCAGTCGTGGTCTTACGTCCGCACAAAGGATTTTGACAGCGCAAGCAGAAGTGTGGGGGCGATCCATAAGGCACTCGTGGAGACTGTGGGCGGCACGTCCGAGAAGAAGGTAGCTTACCATCTCTTGAAGCAAGGCAAAGTCCGGTCTCCCGTGTTTGTTTGGAAATTCGGCGATGTTCTTGCCGCGTTTACCCACAGTCCCGTTAAGGAACATCAATCCGGCGAGCCGTTCATCTGCCAACTCACGATTTTCCGCGATATCAAGGGTCTACAAAGCCTGTTTGATGTGGCTACAGATGAAAAGGACAAGGACTCCGAGTTGTTCTTGGAAGTAACGAGTGGAAGTGAAGTAACGAGTGGAGATGCGAACGCGGGCAAGTAACACGATAGCAGCGATTATAGCTCTGGTCTTGGTCACCTGCGCCTTCTGGGTGTATTTGAATTGCCAAGGCCACTCTATTACGGTCGTAAATTCCGGGATGAAGCCAATCAGCGCTCTTGTAGTGACCGTTTGTGGCGCGGATTATTCGTTTCAGAATGTTCCCCCTGGCGGTCAGAGTCATCAGGCGTTTTTGATCACCGGAGATAGCGGCTTTCTTGTTCGAGGGCAATTTGAAGATGGAGTTGCTATCCATGGTGGCTTTGGTTACGTCACCAAGAATGTCTCGCGACAGCATGTGGTAGTAGTTGTTCACGATAACGGGTCCGTGATCGGCAAGCAGTGATCTTCTTCCGGATCAGCGTCTGCTCTCGCAAGCTCGTGCCATCGCAACCGCTCCGCGTCCGCACACGGCATCTGTCCACGCACATGCCGCTCCAGTTTCTGGTCACCTCGCGTCAACCACGCCGCCTCCCAGCGAAACGCCGCCTTTTTCAGACGGGTAAGCTGCTGCGACGAGATGTTTTCCTCGAACATCGTCGTGGAGGTGCGGAACAACATCCTGGCAAGGGGCATACCGGAGCTGTCGTTCCCGATTGGATATACGAACATCAACCATCCCGGAAGCCGTCCCGGGGAAACGAATTTCCATGCGCCTGCAGGTCGCAGGCGGACGCCTCCGACGCCGGCGCTTTTCCCCGAATTTCAGGGCTGACTTTTTTCCCCCCGCCCCGCATACTGTGTGTCGCCATGGGATCCGGCGGGTCGCCGGCCTGCCCCATGGGATGGCAGTGGATATGAACAAGCGCATCGCGATCGTCGCGGCGGCTCTTGTGCCGGTGGCGTCCCTGCAGGCGCAGGCGGGCTTCCCCTCTCCGGGATTTGCGGGCGAGCCGCACAACAAGACGGATCTGGCGCTGGCGTACGAACGGGGGCAGGCGTCGGGCGTCGGGCTGTTCTTCCCCGTGACGAACCGCGCCCTCACGGTGTGGGGCGGGACGGTCGACCGGACGGCGGCCGCCACGAACGGATTCGGCGCGGGGTTCCTGGACGGGCTCGCGGCGACGAATTTCGGCGGGGTCGAGATCTTCCCCGTCACGCTGCGCACGGACGACGCGAGCGGCGTCATCGGCTTCCACGACGCGGGCGGCTCCCCGTTCGACGCGCTGCCGCCGCTGTCCGGCGCGGGCTACGCCCCGGACTGGATCGCGGAGCTGCACGGCGTGCCGGACGCGCCGACGAACGGCCTCTCCCAGTCCGCGCTGGACTTCACGCGCCTGCTGCTGCTGCCGTCGCACGTCGAGATGGAGTGGCATTTCGTCGACGCGACCAACCTCGGCGCCTACGCGGAGGCGCGGCGGAGCTTCTGGAACCCGCCGGGCGGAGGCGGGACGGGCGGGACGAACGGGCTGCGGTTCACGGGCATCCGGGTGGACTCCAACGCCGTGCAGATCGCCCTGGCATGGCCGGAGAACCATCCGCTGCCGGGGAGCCGGCTGGACATCCTCTGCGCGCCGCGCCTCGACGCGACGAACGCGGCGGGCGGCGTCGCGTGGCATCCGCTGGCGCAGATCCCGGTCGAGCCGTCCGGGGGCTCCGCGTCCAACTCGATCCCCTTGAACCTGCTCCCGCCCGCGCAGCAGGCGGATCCCGACGGGCCGGCCGTCACGAACACGGCGGACTCCCTCTATGTCTCCGGCGTGGCCTACACCAACGTCGCCGCGCCGTTCGATGCGGAGGCGTCCGCCTCCGCGTTCTTCCGCGCCGCTTCGCTCGTCGACGCGGACGGCGACGGCCTTTCCGACGCGCTGGAGACCTGGGTCCATCTCACCGACCCCGACGACGACGACACGGACGACGACGGCCGCCACGACGGCGCGGAGATCGCGCTGGGGCTGGATCCGCTCGACGGGAGCGACGGCCCCGACGCCGACCCCGACGGCGACGGGCTTCCGAACGCCCTGGAGGCCGCGCTGGGGACGGATCCGCGCGACGGCGACAGCGACGGCGACGGCCTCACGGACGGGGAGGAATACGGCCCGCCGTCGGTCGCGGCGACGGCCTTCCGGTGGTTCGACGCGTCGGGCGGGACGGATCTGACCGCGCGGTTCGCGTCCAACATGGACAATGGCTGCGCGGAGGGGGCGCTCCCGTTCCCGCTCTTCTTCGGAGGGCGGGCCCTGACCAGCCTGTCGGCCAACGCGAACGGGATCGCCGGGTTTTTCCCGGGCGCCGGGACGATCGGCGCCGGGCGGTACGCCAATGGCGACATGGGCCGTGCGCACATGCCGTCCGGCTGCGGCCTGCTCGCCGCCGGGTTCTGGGACGACCTGTGCCTCTATCCCGCGCTGGGTCCCGCCGTCACGCTGGCGGATGTCGCGACAAACGGCCACCGCCATTGCGTCGTCGAATACAAAAACGCGGGCTTCTATTCCGGCGGCGCGACCACGAACAACCTCGTCTCGTTCCAGCTGGTCTTCGAGGAGGGCGTCTCGAACCGCTTCCGCGTGTTCTACCGGGACGCCAACGGCCGCGGCGACGGGCGCTCGGCCACGCTGGGGGCGCGGACGGTCCCGCAGTCGCTCCAGTTTTCATGCGACACGGCGTCCGTCGCGGACGGCCTCGCGCTGGAATACCGCTTCGGGATCGGCACCGGCCCGCTCGACCCCGATACCGACGACGACGGGCTGGACGACGGCGCGGAGCTTGCCCTCGGCACCGACCCGTTTGGTTACGACACCGACGGCGACGGTCTTCGGGACGGCGAGGAGGCGGAGGCCGGCACCGACCCGCTCGACCCCGACACCGACGGCGACGGGCTGGGCGACTACTGGGAGTTCTGGAACATGCCGGAGTTCGACCCGCTCGACCCGTCCGACGGCCTCTCGGACTGCGACGGCGACGGCCTCTCCTTCGCGGAGGAATATCTCGGGACTCGCGGGCACGCCTCGAATCCCAACGACTGGGACACGGACGGCGACGGCCTCTCGGACGGCGCGGAGGCCGCGCTCGGGACCGATCCCTACCACCGCGATTCGGACCGGGACGGGCTGGACGACCATGACGAGATTCCCGCCGGAACGAATCCGCTGAAGGCCGACACCGACAACGACGGCATGCCGGACGGGTGGGAGGCCGCGCACGGCTTCGACCCGTCCGACCCGTCCGACGGCCCCGCCGACGCCGACGGAGACGGGCTGTCCAACAAAAACGAGCGTTATAAAGGCACCGACCCGCGCGACCCCGACACCGACGGCGACGGGCGCACGGACGGCGCGGAGGTCGGCGGCTCCCCGACTTCCGACCCGCTGGACCCCGACACGGACGGCGACGGGCTGAACGACGGCGAGGAGATCGCGCGCGGGACCAATCCCCGGAAACAAGACACGGACGGCGACGGCATGAAGGACGGGTGGGAGGACGTGCATGGCTTCGACCCGCTCGACGCCGCCGACCCCGACCCCGGCGCCGACCCCGACGGCGACCACATCCCCAACCTGCGCGAGGCCGCGCTGGGCACCTCCCCGCACTTGGCGGACACCGACGGCGACGGCCTCGGCGACCACGGGGAAGCGGGGTGGATCGGCGCGGGGCTGCCGCCGCTGGCCGTCCCCGGCGGCACGAACGTCCTCGCGCTGATGGGCGACCCCGACTCCGGCCAGGCCGTCCTGCCGCTGCCCTTCCCGGTCGAGATCCAGGGCTCCGCCTGCTCCAACGTCTGCGTCGGGATCGACGGCTTCGTCGAACTGGGCCGGTCGGCCGCAGGCGGACGCCTTTCGGACAGCGTCCTGCGACTGGATGCCTTCCGCGACAACCTGAAGGCCTATCCCGCCGGGCTCGGCTCATCGGTCACGCTCGCGGACATCGCGACCAACGGCGCGCGGTACTGCGTCGTTGAATACAAAAACATGGGGTTCCATTCCGGCGGCGCGACCACGAACCACCTCGTCTCGTTCCAGGTCGTCTTCCAGGAGGGCGTCCCGGATCGCGCCGACGTCGTCTTCCCCGCCGCCGCCGGGCGCGGCGACGGGCGCAACGCACGGCTGGAGGCCCGAGCCCCGTACACCACGCTCGCCTATTCCAGGCACCAGCCCGCCGTCTCCCCCGGCCTCTCCATCGCCTACCATTTCGGCACCGGCACCGACCCGCTCCGCGCCGACAGCGACGCCGACGGGATCGGCGACGCCGACGAGATTGCCGCCGGGCTCGACCCTCTCGCCTCGGACACCGACGGCGACGGCCTCTCCGACGCCTTCGAGCTCGCCAGCGGCATGAGCCCGTTCGTCCACAACGACACCGACGGCATCGCCGGCAACGGCGCGGACGAAGACCCCGACGGCGACGGGCTGGCGAATTCCGAAGAATACCTGAACGGCACCGACCCCTTCAACCCCGACAGCGACGGCGACGGCGTCCCGGACGGCGACGAGATCGGCCAGGGCTCCGACCCGCTCGACGACTTGGACAGCCAGCCCCGCGAGGTCGTCCCCTTCACGATCCTCTTCGGCGACGAGAGCGGCAGCCACTCCGAAAAATACCGCCTGACGGTCACTCCGGTATCCGGCGACACCCGCCCCGGCTGGACGCTGGTGAACCGCGCGTTCGGCCAGCCCGACCCGCTCACCGTCAGGCTTGCCGCCGGGGCGACCTACGAGGTCGCGCTCGGGCACGCCGCCACCGACCCCGACTACGACGGCGCCCCCCGCCCCGACTACGACTACACGCTCGAGTTCTCCCCGGACGCCTCCGCGCCCGGCATGGCCGTCCTCGCCGACGACCCCGACGGCATCCTCGGCTTCCATGACGAGAGCGACACCTTCTACGCCGCCGGGAAGACCGCCCGGCTCACCGTCGTCCGCGCCGGCCTCGTCCCCGACTACAACCGCGACCGGACGATCTCCTCCGCCGAAGCGTCCGGGGCCACCTTCCGCCTCTGGCTCAACGACGACGCGGACGAGGGCGATGTCGCGGAAGGTGGAAGCGACCTCCCCGGCCAGTTCTCCGGCTGGCTGGCCAAGGCCAACTTCGGGGACAGGCGCGTCAACGGCCGCGCCGACCTGCCGGACTTCTTCCCCGTGTGGCTGGACATCGGCGAAGCCCTCGCCCACCTCGACGCGACGCCCGGCGGCGAGATCGAGGTCAGGCTGAGCCAGAAAAACACTGCGCTCGCCTATGTCCCGACCGCGCTCTCCACCAACGACGCCGGCGCCTTCCTCGTTTCGGACGTCGCGGGCCTCGCCTCCGCCGCCACGCGCAAGATCACCAACGCCGGCGTGGCGATCCCCGGTTCCTTCGTCGATGCCGTCCGCGCCGACCCGTCCAAGGGCGTCATCCTCGTCGAGGGCCGCGCGGCGACCTCCGAGCCCCTCGTCGCCGAGATCTGGCGCAATGGCAGGAAGATCGTCAGGATGGAGCTCCCCCTGCGCGTCACGCCCGTGGAGCAGATGTACACCCGCGTCAACCTGCGCAACGGCGCCGCCGTCGTGACGCCGGGCTCCGTCTTCCTGCCTGCCAGCGGCAAGAATGTTGTCTTTGTGCACGGCTTCAACGTGACCGAGGACGAGGCTCGTGGCTGGCACAGCGAGATGTTCAAGCGCCTGTGGCAGTCCGGCTCCAACGCCCGCTTCCATGCGGTGACGTGGAAGGGTGACATCGGATGGCCCAATGCCCTTCACTACCACGAGGATGTGGCCAGTGCCTTCCAGACCGCGCCGCACCTCAAGAATTACGTCAATGGCTTGTCCGGCGGGAAAATCATGATGGCCCAGAGCCTCGGCAACCTGGTCGTCTCCTCGGCCATCGCCGACCACGGCATGGGCGTGGACAAGTTTTTCATGTTCCACGCCGCCGTCGCAGCGGAGGCGTTCGACATGTCGCAATGGAACACCGACGCAATGTATCAGGTAATGGTGCCCGGCGAATGGTATCCTTACCCGTCGTCAAGCTGGAGTGCGAAATGGCATGGGCACTTTCTGTTCGCCGGGCATCCGAATGACGACCGTGGATACCTGACGTGGAAGAACCGCCTCTTGTCCGTATCATCCGCGACCACTCTCTACAACTATTATTCGTCCGGGGATGAGGTCCTCGAACTGTTTTCCGAGGCACCCGACAACAACGAGGGAATGGTGCCCTCTGACACGTTGACATGGGGACGCTACGCATGGCACAAACAGGAGACGCACAAGGGGTGCGGCGCTCTCGACCCGTCCGGCACCTCGTGGGCGGGGTGGGGGTTTGCCGACCCGCCCCGTATGCGCGTGTTCAGCGGCACGGGGCCGACGGGAAACATCCTCTACGATTACGTTCCCAATACGGCCACGAACAAAGCCGCCATGCTGGCCTATCTGGCGGGAGACCCTATCCTACCACTGGACTTCTTCGAGGAGAACGTGATTTTTAAAGACAATCCGCCTGAAATCTTCCTGCCGGAAATCCCGGCGGACACGCGGAACGAAATCCTCGCCAAAGGCATTCCCGCACTGTCTGGTCCGACAGGAAGGCAAAGTGTCGGTATCAGGGATGGGGCCGGCAATTTGCTTCCTGGCAGAAACATCGACATGAATGAGGTTGAACGTCCCAATGGTTGGGGACGGACGAATCAACATTTTGTACAACGCTGGTTGCATGGTGATTTGAAAGCCATGGCGTTCTTCTATAACTTTAAGCTCTATGAAGATGTGGTTTCCAAAGGAGGCTTGAAATGAAAAGGAAAATGTATGTGTTTGCCGCGCTGTTGACCATAGCGCTTGTTGGCCTCTTCATTCGGAGACCTGAAAAGCAAGGAACAGACGCCCCCAAACACAAGCAACACGATTCGCCGGAACAATCTTCCCCGATTGCGCTCGTTGAGGCAGATAATGCGGAGTCAAGCGGGACAGGCCGCGGAAAAATGCCTCTTCCCGGTCGCAGAGTGTACAAGCCGACAAGTCTTCAGGTCGGGCAGGGAGGGGCGACGGTAATCGAGATTGACCACGGGTTAAGATTGGTGGACAGGTTCAAGGGGGAACGCTATTCGGATGATGTTGAAAATGGGAAAAGAAAAGGCGCAATGGGAGCCATCACGTTACGAGTGGTTGACTCGACAGGAGTTCCGGTCGAGGGTGCGGAACTGTTCGGCGGTTTCTGGACTAACAATCCCGATGATACGCCCGTGACAGGTATAAGTGACGAAAACGGGAATATATCAGTAGAACATCTCTGTACTGGAGACTTTAACTTTTCGATCACTAAGAATGGCTATTACAGGACAACGTTGAGATATTGGTTTTTCAAGACGGGGTTTGATTGTGCCAAGGACGGACGCTGGCTGCCGTGGAATCCCACTGTGGAAGTCACGCTAAAAGAGAAGCGGAATCCAATTTCGATGGCTGGCGTGAACCGCCTGCTGTTTGCGTTCCCGATACGCCAAAAGGCGGGTTTTGATTTCGAGATTGGAGATTTGGTTGAACCGTTTGGCAACGGGAAGACTCCCGATATTTCATTCTGGTATGATTCATGGCAAGACATTACCCCGTACTGTTATTCCAATCGTTTTGTTGTGGCGGTTGAGGATGGCGGAGCTATAGCAACAATGCGCAAGGATTCATTCAGCGATTTCAAGTTCGCCTATGCGCCGCCGGATTCAGGGTGGGTCTCCGGCTTAGCACTCGGCATGGTCCGAACAGAGGACCAGATATTGAGTAATGTCGCTCTCGCCAAAGAGGAATACTGGGTGATTGCCGTGCGGAGAGGAGAGATAAAGCGGTTTGCAGTGGTCAGCGATTTTGAGTTCGGCGGCTCTGAGCGTGGGACTAATTTCTGCGGTGTGCTACTATCGTATTATCTGAATCCGAACGCGGGAGATACCAACCTTGAGATCAAGGGACATTATCCGTGATGAAGTACCGTCAGAAGCAGGAGACGCACAAGGGGCGCGGCGGCCTCGACCCGGCCGGCACCTCATGGGCCGGCTGGGGTTTCGCGGAACATGCGGAACTGGTAAATATGTATCCGCCATCCTATGTGATGATCCGCGACTACACACTCGCGGAAGCCAACTCCGCCACCCCCGGCCAGTTGCGCGACAGTCCCGTCTTCCGCCACGACCCTTCCACCATGTTCACCAACACGATCCCCGTCGCGCACCGCAACGAGCTGCTGGCGAAGGCAATCCCCGCGCTCTCACCCTCGGCAGGGGGAGTTATGCTCCCGCAACTTACGAGTTCTAGGAATTTCGACATGAACACCGACTTCAAGCCTGATGGCGGAGTGTGGGGGCGGGATCATGGCGACTACGGCAAGCGCTGGCTGCATAACGACATGAGGGAGATGGCCTTCTTCTATACACACAAGCTCTTCAAGCATCTGGTCGTGCAGGGGGATTTGCAATGAGAAATACCAGACTTGTTCTAGTTCTTGCCGTTGCCGTCTGCGCCGTCATCATTGCCGTGCTGCTGCTGCGCCGTGATGACCGTGGAATACGGCACCCGACAAGCGGTGCTGGCGGCACTTCTAATGTGGTACAATCAGCCGCGGTCGTCGCGCACCACGTCGAAGGAGCACCCGAATGGGAAGATGCGTCGGCAGAGCGAGTTGCAACGCGCTTGGCAACACAGATAAGCGATAGCGAACTGGTCCGCCTTGAACCGGGGCACCCCAAACCCGCGCATATCACCAGGGCACAGGAGGAGGGTGCGCGGGCCAGAATCACCTTCCTTGTGGTTGACGACCGTGGGCGTCCGGTTCCGGATGCCACGGTCGCCGGCGGGTTCTACAACCACGGGCGGGGCGACCACAGCTTCTCGCGCCAGACGCGGAGCGACGGGACGGTCGAGCTTGAGGATCTCTGTGTATGGGAGATAAACTACCATGTCGAGAAGCCAGGCTATTATGAGACGCGGGATCGCTATGATTTCTACAAGATTGGGTTCGACTGCGTTAAAAACGGACGCTGGATACCCTGGAACCCGACAGTCGAGGTTGTTCTCAAACGCAAGATTAATCCGATCGCAATGTATGTTCGCCGAGGCAAGCTCAACAGAGTGGCGCTACCGAAACTCGACGATTGGACTGGGTTTGATTTGGAGTGTTCTGACTGGCTTCAACCGTATGGCAATGGCAAACGTGAAGATTTTCAGGTGTTTTTCCGGCGTGGAGAAACGAATCACATGGGGGTGTTTAATCAGTTTTCACTGTCGTTCCGATTTTGCAAGCCTTTTGACGGGGCATACCTGTCTCATAAAGACAATACAGGCAGCCAACTTCAATGCGTCTATGAGGCTGACACAAACCGTCTCTACGATACTAAAATGGAGTTTTCTTATGAAAGATTGACTGATCTGGCGAATGGTCGTGTTGTAGTCAACAACAAATTGCTGGGGGAAGAGGAGTATTTGGTGCTAAGGGTCAGGAGCGAGTCGGATGCTGATGGCAGACTAATTAAGGCAAACTATGCAAAAATCTGTCCGCCGCTATTTGCGGCTTTTTATGGATTCCAGATGACGACCTACTTCAATCCCAACGAAAATGACCCGAATCTTGAGGCCGACACGAGTAGGAACCTTCTCAATCCTAGCGACCTGGGTTTTGCACCATGATGCAGCGCTTCAGCAATGAGCCCCACAACGACATGAGGAAGATGGCCTTCTTCTATAACTTCAAGCTCTATGAAGATGTGGTTTCCAAAGGAGGCTTGAAATGAAAAGGAAAATGTATGTGTTTGCCGCGCTGTTGACCATAGCGCTTGTTGGCCTCTTCATTCGGAGACCTGAAAAGCAAGGAACAGACGCCCCCAAACACAAGCAGCACGATTCACCGGAACAATCTTCCCGGATTGCGCTCGTTGAGGCAGATAATGCGGAGTCAAACGGGACAGGCCGCGAAAAAATGCCTCTTCCCGGTCGCAGAGTGTGCAAGCCGACAAGTCTTCAGGTCGGGCAGGGGGGGCGACGGTAATCGAGATTGACCACGGGTTAAGATTGGTAGACAGGTTTAAAGGGGAGCGCTATTCGGATGATGTTGAAAAGGGGAAAAGACAAGGCGCAATGGGAGCCATCACGTTACGAGTGGTTGACACGACAGGAACTCCGGTTGAGGGGGCGGAACTGTTCGGCGGTTTCTGGACTAATAATCCCGATGATACGCCCGTGACAGGTATAAGTGACGAATTACCTGAACCCGAATCCGGATGATACTAACCTTGAGATCAAGGGACGTTATCCCTGATGAAGCACCGCCAGAAGCAGGAGACGCACAAGGGGTGCGGCGCTCTCGACCCGTACGGCACCACATGGGCGGGCCGGGGGTTCTGGGAGCGGGCCTTGCCGCTTGTGGGCAACGTCTACAGCAAGAACGCCGCCTTCCTGCACGACTCGGGAATCGCGCGCGTATAGCAACAGGGGACAGACATGCATTCCATCTGCAACGATGGAGGTTCATCTATGAACGCCAAGATATCCAATCCGCTGATACTCCGCTGTATTTTGGGGTTGATCTTCACCCTTGTGTTCTATGCGATGGCGATTTCCATTGCGGGGGGGGGTGATATACTTGGCTTTGACAGGTGCCGTGAATGAAATACGAACGACAGGAAGCCTCCATCTCTCCTGGATATTGCTTGTCATTGCGGCGCTTCGTTGATCTCTCATCCTTGGGAAAGCCAGAAATTCCAGTGCGGCGATTCTCCCGTTCAACCCCTATTGTTTCTATTGCAATGGGCTTGTGGCGAGTTTGCGCAAGAGCAATGGGACACGGTGTGTTCCTGGAAGAACCTTGGAGATGTCGAGATTGGCGGAGCCCTCCAACAAGCATGTGAACAGGTCATCAAGGATGCGCAAGACAGGGCGCTTGCAGAAGCGGACAGGAGTCATCCGGAAGCCGACAAGCGATCAACGGTCATTCTGCGGCCGGCGAACGGGGAAAAAACGATCGTTACCTGTAGATGCGGGTGCAAGATGAGGGTTTTGCGTCGCGGCAAAATGCGTAGCGTTCGGTGCCCCAAGTGTCGTACCCTGGTTTCACTTCCATGAATGCAAGGGCTGAGGACAGGGACATCAGAGCGAAGCAATTTCGCTGCGGGAAGCGGCGCGGGGTTGTTTCGCGGGAGGTGCTGGCGATGGGCCTCCTCTTCGCCGTACTGCCTTCGTGCGCCGAGGCCCCGCGGCTCTCCCGCGGCGTGCCGCAATCCGGGTCGAACGCTCCTTGGGTGTTGGAGGCAATCCGCACGGCGGACCAGGTCCTCGCCGCCGGCGGCGTGCAGGTGCCGGAGGAGGCGGGCGACTGGATCTTCTACTACTCCTGCCCCGACCACGACCGCGAACTCGAACGACGCGGCGGTGAAAACGTCTGCCCCGTCTGCGGGAAGACCTACGACACCGCGAAGGTTCGCGGCGCCTGGGCCACGCGCCGCCACGACCTTGCGAACGAGCAGTGCCTCGCCCTGGCCCGAGCCTGGCGGGCCACCTCGAATCCCGCCTATGCCGAATGCGTTTGGCACGCGCTGCTCCTCTATGCGGAGCGAATGCCGGACTGGGGACGCCACGACCGCTGGGGCCGCAAGGGGCTGCTCGCCGTCGGCGGCGGACGCCGCTACGCGCAAAGCCTCGACGACTCGTGCGGGATCATCGCCCTCGCCCGCGCCTTCGACATGGTTCGCGACTCTCCCGCCGCGCAATCCGAGGCGGAACGCGAACGCATCGTCGAGGGCCTCCTCCGCGAAACCGCCGGCAGCATCTATGCGCTCTATCCGCTGTACGAGGCGCGCGACAACCACATGGCCTGGTTCAACGCCGCCGCGGCCGTCGTCGGCGCCGTCATCGGCGACGATTCGCTTGTCGCCCGCGCTCTCGACGGATCGAAGGGGCTGCGCTGGCAACTGGAAAACAGCGTCACGAAGGACGGCGTCTGGTACGAGGGCGCAACGGGCTACCACTACTACGCGCTCGACGCGATTGTCCATGCCATCGAGGCCGCCCGCGCCGCCGGCTTCGACGTAGACGATGCCGCGGAAACGGCCGAGAAGATGTTCCTCGCGCCCGCCCGCCTCTGCTATCCGGACAACACCATCCCCGCCGTGAACGATTCCTACAAGTGGACCTTCCCGCACAACGACCCCCGCCTGCGCGATGCGGCGGAGGTCCTCGATTCCCCCGGACTGCGAGACATCGCCGCAAACGGCTTCGACCCTTCCCGCCTCGACCTCCCCAGCGAAGCGCTCGAAGGTGCGGGGCTGGTCTTCCTCCGCACCCCCGCCGACGCGCCCGGAGGACAAGCCGTGGCGGTCCTCGATTTCGGCGAACACGGCGACTGGCACGGCCATCCCGACAAGATGAACCTCCTCTACTTCGCGGCGGGCCGCGAGGTCTTCACCGACATCGGCTGGATCTCCTACCGCTGCCCCGAATACAAAACGTGGGCGCGGACCACCATCGCCCACAACACGGTCACCCTCGACGGCGCAAACCAATCGCCCGACAACGGCTCGCTGCCCGCCTTCGAAGACCGCATGCGCGACGAAGGCGGCTTCGCCTTCGCGATCGGCGAAAGCCGTGGCGCGTATCCCGGCGCGACATTGCGCCGGGCGCTCGTGCTCTTCGCGGACGGCACGCTCGTCGACCTCTTCCGGGTCGAATCGGAAAAGCCGCGAACCATGGACTGGGCGCTGCATACGACAGGCTCGCTGTCCGTCCCCGAGGCAGGCGGGGAATGCGGGAAACTGGGCGACGATGAAGACCACGGCTACCCGCGCATGCGCGAAGAAAGGCGGCACGCCGCTTTTTCCGACGTGCTGTGGACGGCCCTGGACGGGGACGCCCCCGTCGAGACGCGGCTGCTGGCTCCGGACGGCGTGCCGGAAACGCTCTACACCGCGATCGGCGTGGGCCATCGCCTCGACGAACGCGCCCCCATGCTCGTCCGCCGCCGGGAAGCCGCCGCCACGACCGTCTTCGCGGCCGTCCATTCCCCCGCTCCCGGAAGAGCCGCCACCTGGAGCGCCACATCCGAAGATCCGGAGCGGATTTCCCTGCAAGGATCGGCCGGAGACCGCACCGTCTCCGTCGAATGGGACGGCGCGAGCACCTTGACCGTCCGATGACCGCAAGGGCGGGGGAGAAGCGTTGGGGGGGCAAAAAAGAACGAAGGGCCATCCCGTTTCCGGGACGGCCCTTTCTCATGGGCGAACCGCAGCGGCTCAGGCCAGTGCGGCCTTGGCGCGCTCGGCGATCGCCGTGAAGCCTTCGGGATCGTGGATGGCGATCTCGGAGAGCATCTTGCGGTTGAGGATCACGCCTGCCTTGGTGAGGCCCTCGATCAGCCGGCTGTAGGTGAGGCCATTGGCGCGGCTGGCGGCGTTGACGCGGGCGATCCAGAGCTGGCGGAACTCCCTCTTGCGGCGTTTGCGGTGCTCCGTCGCCATGCTCATCGCCCGGTTGACGGACTCGGTGGCTTGGCGGATGAGCTTGCTGCGGGAGCCGCGGAAACCGGCGGCTTGCTTCAGGATCCGGCGGCGGCGAGCGCGCGAGGCCGGCGCATTGGTGGTTCTAGGCATGGTCTATTCTCCGTAGTGTCCGGGATGATCAGTATGTGGAGAGCATGCGGCTCGCGGTCGCATGCATTGTCTCGTTCACAACTTTGGTTCCACGGAGGTTGCGTTTGCGCTTGCGAGTCTTGCAGGAGTTGAGGTGCCTCTTCCCCGCTTGCGTTCGCATGACCTTGCCCGTGGCCGACATTTTAAGGCGCTTGGTAGCGGACCTTTTCGTTTTCTGTTTTGGCATGTGCTGCCCTTTCCGGCGACATCCCGCGTTTTGCGCGCCACAAGGCATGCTCCGGCGGAACATCCGCAGAGGCGTCGCAATCCAACCCGCCGGGCAGTCAGCCGAACGGCCCGGGCAAGCAAGCGGAGCGCCCCTGCGCACGAACCCCATCGGGTCCGTGAAAAGCGACACCATACCCCACTTCCCGCGCCCTGTCCATCCGAAAAGCCCCGTTTGTGAGACCGCAGCCGCGGGCCGGGGTCCCCGGCGGCGCCTGGATCTGGCTCATCAACGGTTCTTTTCAGGGTGAATCGCGAGGCGGCGCACGGTGGCTGGCATGCGCAGTCCGGAGATTGGGGATTGCCCGGCGTGCGGGGTTCCGTGTATGATCCTGGTTTGCGGCATCCTGTGGAGGGATGGCGGAGCGGTTGAACGCAGCGGTCTTGAAAACCGCCGTGCCGAAAGGCACCGGGGGTTCGAATCCCTCTCCCTCCGCCAAACCGCGTGGCCGCGTGTTCGCCCATCGCGGCGCGCCGTTTTTTTTGGGGGGGCTCCGGGGTCAGGAGGGGTCGAGGACGGCGCGGGTCATCGCGAAGTATTTTTCGTCCGGGATGTATTCGGGCACGCTGTTTCCGGTTCCGAGGGCGTAGCCGCCCCGGGCGCCCATGGCGACGAGGCGGGAGGCGCGGGCGGTGATTTCCTCTTCGGTCGAGCGGAGGATGAAGTCCACATCGAGTCCGCCGAGGATGGCGATGCGCGATCCCCAGCAGGCGTAGGCCTCCTCCACGGGCTGGATGACGTCCTCGAAGGAGTGTTTCCCGTCGTAGCGCATGTCGTCGACGATGTCGTCCATCACGTCGCCGACGTAGCCGCAGGAGTGGAGGACGGCGGGGATTCCGGCGTTGTGGGCGACTTCGACGATCCGCTTGTGCCAGGGGAAGACGAACCGTCGCATGTCTGCGGGGGAGAGCATGGTTTGGGTCTTGAAGCCCCAGTCGTCGTTCGACATGAGGAGGCCGATGGAGCGGCTTTGCACCGAGCGGCGGTAGTAGGTCACGAGGCGGGAGCCGACGGCCTCGAAGATGTCGTAGACGAGGGCCGGGTCGTCGGCGACGAGGAAGCAGAGGTTGTCGTAGCCGACGAGCGAGATGACGTTCTCGAGTACGCCTCCGGGGCCGGCGACCATGAGTTTCATGCCGCGGAGGTCGTCGCCGACGGCGTCGAACGACGAGTAGTCGTCGGCATCGGGATTGGGCCAGGGGTATCGGTCGAACGATGCGCGGCCGGTGATGACGGCGCCGTCGTTGAGGGAGACGGTTTGCGCGCGGGCTCGTTCCTTTCCGGGGAAGGACATGGGGGCGTGGACGGTGGCGTAGTCGTAGCCGGCGGCGCGGAAGGCGCGGATGGCGAGGCGATGTGCGTCGGGGCGGCTGCAGGAGGCGATGGTGTCCCAGTCCGGGCCGACGAGCCGGCGGTAGAGGCGCGGGTTCAGGAAGAACTCGAAGAGGGCGGGGCTGTCCGGCGTTTCGCGACGGAGGACCTTGAGGATCCGGGTGAAATCCGCGTTTCGCATGGGGGCGCTCCTGGGGTTGCCGAGGCGTGTGGGCGGAGGGGGATCAGTCGATCAGGTGGCCCATTTTGACGCGTTTTGTCTCGAGGTAGCGGCGGTCGTGGTCTTGGGCGGGGATTTCGATCGGGACGCGTTCCGTGATTTCGAGCCCGTGGCCTTCGAGTCCGACGATTTTGCGCGGGTTGTTGGTGAGGAGGCGGAGGCGGCGGATGCCGAGGTCGGCGAGGATTTGTGCGCCGATGCCGTAGTCGCGGAGGTCGGCGGGGAATCCGAGTTGTTCGTTGGCCTCGACGGTATCGAGCCCTTGTTCCTGGAGGGCGTAGGCGTGGAGTTTGTTCGCGAGGCCGATGCCGCGGCCTTCCTGGCGCATGTAGACGATGGCGCCGCGTCCTTCGGCGTCGACCATGCGCATGGCGGCGTGGAGCTGGTCGCCGCAGTCGCAGCGCGCGGAGCCGAAGGTGTCGCCGGTGAGGCATTCGCTGTGGACGCGCACGAGGGGTGGGGCGGGGTCGTCCGCGGAGAGGTCCCCCTGGAGAAGCGCGAGGTGTTCCAGTCCGTCGGTGAGGGCCCGGTACATCCGCAGCCGGAAGTGTCCGTATGCGGTGGGGAGGTCCACTTCGCGCACCATTTCGATGAGGCGTTCGCGGGAGGACCGGTAGGCGATGAGGCTGGCGATGGAGACGAGCTTGAGGCCGTGGGTGCGGGCGAAGGCGATGATGTCGGGCAGGCGCGCCATGCGTCCGTCGTCGCGCATGATTTCGCAGCAGAGGCCGCACGGCTTGAGCCCGGCGAGGCGGCAGAGGTCCACGGTGGCCTCGGTGTGGCCGGCGCGCCGGAGCACGCCGCCGGCGCGGGCTTCGAGGGGGAACATGTGGCCCGGGCGGCGGAATTCCGAGGGGACGGCGCCGTCGCGCACGCACTGGCGGGCGGTGACGGCGCGTTCTTCGGCGGAGATGCCGGTGGTGGTGGTGGCGTGGTCGATGGAGACGGTGAAGGCGGTGGAGTGGGTGTCGGTGTTGGCCTCGACCATCTGGGGGAGGCCGAGGGACCGGGTGAGGCTCGCGTCCATCGGCATGCAGATGAGGCCCCTGGCGTGGGTGGCCATGAAGTTCACCGACTCCGTGGTGGCGAACTGGGCGGCCTGGACGAGGTCGCCCTCGTTTTCGCGGTGCGCGTCGTCGGTGACAACCACCATGCGCCCGGCGCGGAGCTCCGCGAGGGCCTCTTCGACGGTGTCGAAGGCGTCCTGCGGGAGGATCTCGTTCCCGGAATCGTCCATGCTAGATTTGTCCGGCGCGTGCCATCGCGCGTGCCTCGACGCTCTGGATTTCGGCGAAGCCCTGGGAGGAGACGGGGTTCAGGCCTTCGCTGGCCTCCATCGAGGAGTCGGCCTCGTTGTAGAGGGAGGCGGCGCATCCGGCGAGCGACTGGAAGAAGACGTTGCCCTTGTAGAGGCCGACTTCGACGGTCCCGGTGGCCTGCGCGGCGAAGACGCCGATGGCGGCGCGGGCGGCGCGGGTGGCGGGGTCGTAGTAGCGGCCGTCGTAGATTTGGTCGGCGACGAGCTTCGAGAGGTGGTGGAAGAGCAGCATGGCGCGGCGGTCCATGGTGGCCTGATAGAGGTAGCGGAGGGCGCACCCGAGGAGTTCCATGCCGGGGGCTTCGTAGACGCCGCGGCTCTTGGTGCCGACGATGCGGTTTTCGAGGGCGTGCTTCATGCCGAGGCCGTTGCGGCCGCCGATGGCGTTCGCGAGGACCATGGCTTCGAGCGGGGAGACGTCCTTGCCGTCGATCTGGACGCAGCGGGCCTTCTCGAAGCGGATGGAGACGGTTTCGGGGCGGTCGGGGGCCTGGAAGGGCCAGACGCCCATCGTGGGCTCCACGATGGTCATCGGGGTCCCCATGTCCTCGAGGTCCTCGGCTTCGTGGGAGAGGCCGGCGAGGTTGCCGTCGGTGGAGTACTTCTTCCTGCCGCCGACGAAGGCGACGATGCCGAAGCGGGCGAGGTAGTCGACCATCTGGGTGCGGCCGGGGAACTGCCGGAGGAGGGCGCCGTCGCGCCAGGGGGCGTAGACGGTCAGGTCGGGGTCGAGCACGTTGGTGTAGCGCTCGAAGCGCATTTGGTCGTTGCCGCGGCCGGTGGCGCCGTGGGAGAGCACGTTGCAGCCGCGCTTGCGGAGTTCGGGGACGAGGCCGCGCACGGTGACGGCGCGGGCGATGCCGGTGGAGTTCCAGTAGCCGCCGTCGTACATGGCCTGGGCTTCGACCACTTCGAAGCAGGCTTCGGCCATCTCGTCCTTGAGGTCGACGATGATGGTGTCCACGCCGCAGGGCGCCATGCGGCGGGCCACGTCGCGGATGTCGGTCTCGTCGGGCTGGCCGATGTCCGCGGTGAAGGCGAGGGTGTCGATGCCTTCCTCGGCGAAGCGTTTGGCGATGGTCTTGCTGTCGAGTCCGCCGGAAACGCAGACGCCGATTTTGCGCCCGTGGAGATCGCTGAGGGTGAGAGCCATGGTGGGGAGCCTTTGGTTGGGGTGGGAAAGTGGATACAGGAAGGTATCACACTCCGCGGGGTGCGGTCAACGCGCAGGGTTGCGGGAGATTTGGCACGGGAGCGCTTCGAAGGGCCGGGAGCACGGTTTGACGGCTGTCGGAAGGGGAATCGAGGGCGCCGACTCACCTTGCGACGCCCTGTCCATGTCTTTTCAGGCGTTTCCAGCCCTGGGGAAGGCGTCGGACGCCCTTCCGGGCAAAACCCAGGCAGGCTCCGCCGCGACCGGGCTGTCGCCCGTTGAATATTCAATACAAGCATTCAATTTCTCCATCAATTCCTCCTTTTTGTCTTCTATCGTGTTGATACCCTTTAATATTACGGCGATTTCTTCACGGCCAGGCAAATCAATACCATTCACCGCATGGTTGTTGATATATGCCAGAATGTTCCGATCTGTATCCTCCAGCACATCCCGGCTCATCCACCTGCCGATGTCTGGTCGGTACTTTCGCATCTGGTATTCGCTGAACCCCGTGACCGTACACCACGGCTTGGTGGAGAACCGGTGGGTGAAGGTGTCGGCGAGAGGGCCGGTCGATACGACGATCTCGCCGAAGGGGGAGTAGTCGTAGTGGGCGGCGACGGCGCCATTCGTGGCGACGTATTCGCTGACGTTGCCGTTGACATCGTAGGTCGGCAGATATACGCCATCGTCTTTGACGACGGCGAGGAGTCCGTCGACGCCGCCCGCGCCCTGCAGCGTGCCGCTCAAATCGAGGCCCCAGACGTTGCGGGTGACAGTAGTCGCGAGACCGGAGACGCGGGTTTCGCGGACGATGTTCCAGCCGTCCCAGGTGTAGGCGAGGCTCACGGGGTCGCCGTCCGTGCGGGCGATCCGCTTCTGGACCATCTCGCCGCGCTCGTCGTAGAGGTAGGTCGTGGCGGGCTGTCCGGTCGTTTCCGAGCGAACCAGGCGCGAGGTCGCGCCGTCGTAGGCGTTCGAGGTGACGAGCCAGGCGCCTGCGGCGCCGGGCCTCAGCGTCGCCACCGTCCGCCCGAGGAAGTCGCCGTGGGCGATTTGATTCGTGATCGCGCCCGGCGAATCCGACGCCTCGGTGACGGAGAAGGCGCGCCGCGTCCCGTCGGCGGCGTAGTCAATCCAGGAGGTTTCGCGCGTCCAGCCGCCGTCCCAGCTTCGGATGGCGATGGAACGCCCGTTCCGGTAGGCGATGTTCGTGCTCGCCACGACGCAAACGTCGGGGTTCGCCGGCGAGAACGTCAGGGTGACGCTCTCCTCGCGGTCGGCGTGCGACGTGCGCGTCGTGACCGTGCGAACCCCGCGCCGATCGACGTGGACAACGTGGTCGCCGGTGCCGTCGGGGTACGTCGTCGTTTCGGAAGCCGTGAAGCCAAGCGTCCCGCAACCGGGGGTGGCGGCGCTTCCGGGCTCGCCGACCGCCGTCACGACGGTGTTGGTCTCCCTGCCGAGGGCGTCCATGAAATGCGGGGTGGTGACAAACTGATGGTTCATATAATGTAGAAATCGACCGCAACCGAAATCCGCATCTGTGCAAGGTGCAATACATCTTGCACTTGTTTCTTGGTTTTTGATAATATGCTCCCGTAAACGCATAAGTTATGCGTCGGTCTTTGACGCATTCGACTATGCTGCTTTGCTGGCGCCAAGAAACTATGTCCGCGAAAATGCATACTTCGGTCTTCACAAAACATGCTAACAGAGCAGTGGCAACGGGATGTCTCCGACGTGCTGCTGACTCTTTGGGCATGAACAACACATGCCGCATGCTTGTCGTGATCCTGTTTTTGCCAATTCTGTTAAAAGCGAACACGAATGTCTGTTGGGTTTCATATAACGATAGGAGTGAAATATCAAGGTTTGTTTGCGGAACACTCGATGTGTCGTGGGAATATGATCAAATGGGTAATCGTATTCGCTCGATGAAACCAAATGTTACAAATTATTATACCTCAAATTCTAGGAATCAATACGTTGCTATCTCAAACAATCTCGGCGGTACGGTAAATATTGAATACGATGCTGACGGAAATCTAATCAAAGATCATCGGTTGAACTATCGATGGGATGGGGAAAACCGTCTGGTTGCTACATGGCCTGTTTTTTTTACCAACGGCGGAATTGTAGTAAAGAATTCTTATGACTATTTGCATCGAAGAGTCAAAAAAGAAGTTCAACAGTTGGTTGATTTTGATCACACTCAACCGTCATCGCCAACAAACGGCAGATTGATATCTCTATATTCTTCGGTGTTCTTCTACGACCGCAATAGGATCGTTCTTGAATTAACAACATTTGCCAATGGCAGCCAAAGCACAAACCAATACGTTTGGGGGCGAGACCTTTCCGGCACACTTGATGGTGCCGCAGGCATAGGTGGTCTGCTTGCCGTTCAGTCCGATGATAACTGGTATTTTCCGTTCTATGACGGGAGCGGGAACATTACGGCATATGTGGATGAAAGTGGTTCGATGGTCGCCCAATACTACTACGATCCATTTGGTGAATCCATATTTGAGCAGGGAACACACAAGGACATCTTCCATTTTCGATTTTCAACAAAGTATCTAGACGATGAAACCGGGTTGTACAATTTCGGTCGGCGGTTTTATGATCCATGGCTTGGACGTTGGTTGAGCCCTGATCCAATAGGTGAAAACGGTGGTCTCAACACTTATTGTTTTGTGGTAAACGATCCAATAAACAATGTGGACGCGTTAGGCCTTTATACGCTTGATGATGCCAAAACAAGTCTGGAGACCAACGGAGTTCCAAAAACTGGATCAATATTTGGTATTCCGGTCTATTCCGACAAACAAGTTTTTGATGAATGGCTGCGTTTGGAACACAAGAACGGCTCATGGTGGACTTCGCTGCCGAAATGTCCGGCAAGTATTTGCATTGACAAAAAAGGCAAACCTCGTAACCCAGACAAAGATAAATGGGATGACCCCAAAAAGGGAGGTGTTATCTTGGCAAAATACCATCCGGGAGGTACGTATGAAATGAGGACAAGCAAGTCGGCTTCTGGTGATCCCCACGGGAATCAATGCATATATGACAAGAAGGGCAATTTGTTGACCCTGTATCCTGCTGCGGGAAGCGCGGATTTATACAGTCCAACTCGCGGTCTTGCCAATTTTAATAGACATCAATCGCATGATGTTGACACCTATGAGTTGGCTCGAAAATTGTCTCGCATCGCGGACTATTATTCAGTTCGTCCTGTTTGGTGAGCATTATGGGGAACATAAACATGGGCAGTCGTTTCTTTAAGGCGGTATTACTTCTGTCTGGGGTTTCTCTGCTTGATATGTATTTGATTATGGGAATTGTTGCCCGTTATTGGATGTTCAATTATAATGATTTTCTTGTGGCTTGCCTTTATGCCCTTCCCATTGGGTTAATTAGTTCCATTCCGCTGCTTTTTACGTTTAAGCGCAATTTGTTTGTTTCGCTGACGCTTGCCATTGTCATCACCTCGCTAATTTTTATTCCTCTTGCGACTGGAGCATCATGCTAAACCGAAGTTCCAGCGGCTCTTTCAGGCCCGAAACGGCCATATTTCCTTGATTTAGCGGCATTCCGGCACCCCTAAGGCAGCAAAATCCGTTCCATTTGCGCCCATGTAATTGTTAATAACTTTTTTGACGAAACACCATTTTTACGCTTGCATGAGACTGAAAGGTCTGCTAAATTGAGCCCATGTACATTGACATCGTGCCGAACCGCAAATCCCCGCCCGCAATCCTGCTGCGCGAGAGCTGCCGCGAGGGCGGGCGCACCGTCAAGCGCACGCTTGCCAACCTGTCGATGCTGCCGCCCGAGGCGGTGGCGGCGCTGCGCGCCGCGCTCAAGGGCGAACATCTTGTGGAGGCCGACAGCCTTTTCGAGATCGAGCGATCCCTGCCATGCGGCCACGTCAGGGCCGTCCGCACGGCAATGAGCCGGCTCGGCATGCGGGATCTGGTGTCGTCCAAGCCCTGCCCGGAGCGCGACATCGTGCTGGCGATGATAGCCCAGCGCATAATAGAGCCGGGCTCGAAGCTGGAGACGGTCTCCCTGTTCGGGGACTCCACGCTCGCGCAGGAGTTCGGCGTGCAGGACGTGGACGAGAACGACCTTTATGCGGCGATGGACTGGCTCGCGGCCCGCCAGCCCTTCATCGAGCGCAAGCTGGCCGGGCGGCACCTTGCCGAGGGGGCGACAGTCCTGTACGACGTATCGAGCAGCTCCTACTACGGCAAGCAATGCCCCCTGGCAAAGCGCGGATACAACCGCGACGGCCTCAAGCTGCCCGGCATCGTCTACGGGCTTATGACCGATACCGACGGCAGGCCGGTCGCGGTGCGGGTGTATCCCGGCGACACCGCCGACCCGGTGACGGTGCCGGACCAGATCGACCGGCTGCGCGGGGGCTTCGGCATAGCGCGGTTCGTCTTCGTGGGTGACCGCGGCATGCTGACGAACACGCAGATCGACCGCCTGCGGAAGCAGGAGGGCTGCGGCTGGATATCCTGCCTGCGAAGCTCGGACATCCGCAGGCTGCTGGAGACACGCGATCCCTCCGGTGCGCCGCTGTTCACGCAGGGCAACCTGGCCGAGATCATCCATCCCGACTTCCCCGGCGAACGGCTGGTGGCCTGCTACAACCCGCTGCTGGCGATGGACCGCGCCCGCATGCGCGGCGAGCTGCTGGAGTCCACCGAGAAGGATCTCGTCAAGCTGCGCGACCATGTGGGGCGCCGGAGGAGGAAACCCCTGACGGCAGCCGGGATCGGCGTCAGGGCGGGACGCGTGATCAACCGCTACAAGGTCGCCAAGCACTTCAGGCTGGACATCGCCGACAACCACTTCGGCTGGGAGCGCGACACGGAATCCATCGCCCGCGAGGCCGCCCTGGACGGCATCTGCGTCGTGCGCACCAGCGAGACGCCCGAGTCGCTTTCCGCAGAGGACGCGGTGCGCGCCTACAAGAGCCTGGGCGACGTCGAGCAGGCCTTCAGAACATTCAAGGGCGTCGACCTGCTCGTCCGCCCGATCTACCACCGCCTGGAGGACCGCGTGCGCGCGCACGTGCTGCTGTGCATGCTCGCCTATTACGTGGAATGGCACATGCGCCAGGCCCTGGCCCCGCTGCTCTACGCCGACGAGGAACTGGAAGCCGCCCGCGCCAGCCGCGATCCCGTCGCCAAGGCGCAGCCCTCGGAAAACCTCAAGCGCAAGCGCGCCCGGAAACGCACCACTGACGGACTGCGGCTCCGGCGCTGGGACGGGCTGCTTGGCGCGCTATCGACACAGGTGCGCAACACATGCTGTTTCGGAGAAGGCAGAACCGCCGTGCGCTTTACCCGCGACACGATGCCGAACGCCTTCCAGGCCAAAGCCTTCCAACTGCTCGAGGCGGACCACGCCTGCTGGCGGAACAACAAGGGCGTTTCCATGTAAGCGGAACGGGAAAATGGCGCCAGAAAGCGCGTAGAATGCTTGCCTGCAAGGGTTTGCGAATGAGCAGGCTGTTGGGAATCGCTGGAACTTCGGATTAATCTGTCACTGTTCTTCGGCAATCCATTGGAAATTTTTAACCTAAAAAGAGCAGTTGGGTGTGCGGATTTTGAGCAAAGGCCTGTAAACACTGGCTTTCGTTGAGATTCGCGCCGCACCTATTTGGTGCAAAACGCAACGGTGCGCCCTATACTTCTAATTGAACCTAAAAAAGGAGTACAGGATGAACGACACCGTTGCGTATGGGAATGATGGCACAGGGGCGCTTCTGGATCAAGCGGAGATCCGCAGGCCCTAAACTGCGGGAGATTTGGCGCGAGGGCGTTTCGAAGGGCCGGGAGCACGGTTTGACGGCTGTCGGGAGGGGGATCGAAGGGTGCCGGCTCTCCGTCGACGCCCTGCTTGTTCCTTTTCCAGGCGTTTCCAGCCTTGGGGAGGGCGTCGGGCGCCCTTCCAGGCGAAATCCAGGCAGGCTCCGCCGCGGCCGGGCTGTCGCCCGTCCGTCCGGAGCCGTCCGGTTCCGGCTTTTGCCTCGCGCTACGTCGATTCGGTGGGCTGCACCCGGCAGGGGAACGCCTCGAGCAGCTCCAGGACGCGCTTCACCCACTCCTTCGGGGCGGCGAAGCGCAGGACGATCTTGCGGCTGAGCCGCGAAAGGCGCGCGCCGGCCGTCAGCACGTGGAAGCGCACGCCGCGCACGCGCCGCACGCGGTTCTCCGGCTCCGGGTCGGCCGCCCGGAGCGCGGCGGCCATGTTGTAGGCCACCGCGTTGAGCGCGAACCAGGCCGCGTTGGCCCCGAACTTCTGGCTCGGCGGGCGGGCCGCCGCCAGGTCGTTCTTCATTTCGTCGTGGACGTGCTCGACCGTGCCCGCCTTCCCGCGGTGCCATTCGACGACCTTTTCGCCCGACTCCGCCCGGTTGGTCGCCACGGCGAAGTGCTTGCGGTCGTTCCCGTCGTCGAAGAGCTCGCCCTGGGGCTTGAGGAAGCGGAGCCCGATGCAGCGCCGGGGGCGCGCATGCTTGTTCTCGGAGCGCAGGCCGGGGACGTAGTCGAGCTCGGCCCACTGCTTGAGCGTGCCGTCCGGTTCGCGGTCGAACGTCTTCCACGCATCTTCGGGGACGCGGCGCGCGGCGGCCGCCACTTCCGGGACCATCCGGACGCTGATCGCGTAGTCGATCCTGCCCCGCGGGCCGCCCTCGCGCTCCGGATCCTCGAGCCAGCCGTACAGGTCGTTGTTGTCGCAGGCGCTGTCGCCGCGAAAGCCGAACACGCGCACGCTCGGGGGGAGTTCGGCGAACGCCAGGCGCGCGCAGCGGAGGGGGTCCTTGGAGGCGGGCACGTTGCCGTCGCGGAACTCGGTGGCCAGCACCACGCCCGCCTCGGCCCAGACCGCGACCACCGGCTGGTAGCCCCGCTCCCCCGTGTAGGCGACCGTCGCCGAGCGCTTGTTGCTCTCCACGATCGTCGCGTCCAGGTCGACCGTCGCCACCGCGGGGCTCCCCCCGGGCTGGCGCGCCGCCGCGGCGCGCGCCGAAACCCCCACGACCGCCTGCAGGCCGCGAAGCCCCTCCGTGGGCTCGGGCACGCTCGACTTCAAGTCCAGCTCGAGCGCCCGCTCCCGCGCCCGCGCCACCGCCTCCGCGTCGTGGAAGCGCTCGAGCCAGTCGCGAAGGGCGCGGGAGCCCGGCGCCTGGAAGCCCAGCATCTTCGACACCGCCGGATCCCCGCGCAGCCGGTCCACGTCCTCCACGCATCCCGCGCCGAGCATCAGCGCGCACGCCGCCGACTCGACGAACTCGCCCGCCGTGAAGCCGAGCCTGATGCGGCGCAGGGCGCCGAGGTTCGCGTCGCACGCCCCGGGAAGCCCCATGCCGCGGAAGACGCGGGAGGCCACCGCCATGCCGCCAAGGCCGGTCACGGTGCCGGGAACGGGGTCCGGGGAGATTTCGTAGGGGATTTTCCATTGGGTAGGGGTTTTCGGTCTCATGGGCGCATATTCTATCAAGACAGCCTTGATGAAACAAGCGGGAAATTATCGCCGTTTTCCCGCTCCATTCCAGCACTTCGGAGACCCTCGCAAAAAATCTCCCGCAAAACAGGGCGCAGGCTGCTGGTCCGCGGGGGCGGCGGATGCTTCGAAGTGGAGTGGGACGCCGACGCGAAAGTGACGCCGACGGGCTCCGTCGTGTTCTTCGCCCAGTACCTTAAGACCGGCGGCCTGCTGGATCGTTTCTGCGACTCCTCGCCGCTGGAGTACAAGAGCAACAATGCCCCCGCCGCGCGCGACGTGATGGGGACGCTGCTGCTTTCCGTCCTCAACGGGCAGACGCGTTACGCCCACATCAACGCGCTGCGTTCCGACCGCGTCGGGGCCGAGGTCCTGGGGCTTGGCAAGGTGGTGTCCGAAGACAGCGTCCGCAGGGCGCTGGGCCGCGGGACGGAAGAGGCCTGGGACACGTGGCTGGCGGGGCTGGAGCGGACGGTCGTCGAGCCGCTGCTCGCCGAGGCGTACGTCCTGGACATCGACAGCACGGTCAAGCCGCTCTACGGCCATCAGGAGGGCGCGGAGCTGGGTTACAACCCCAAGAAGCCGGGGCGGCCCAGTCACAACTGCCACACGTACTTCATCGGCGCGCTGCGCCTCGTGCTGGGCGTCGACGTGCAGCCCGGGAAGCAGCACTCGGGGGGTTGCGGCATGCCCGGCCTGTGGAAGCTCATCGACTCGCTTCCGCCCGGGTGCCGCCCGCGGCTGATACGCGGGGACGTGGGCTACGGCAGCGAGAAGGTCATGGCGCAGGCCGAGGCGCGCGGGCAGCCCTACCTGTTCAAGCTGAGGCGCTCGCCGAAGATCAAGTCGCGGCTCCGGGAGCTGGCGGCGCCCGGCCGGGCGTGGACCGACGCCGGCGAGGGCTGGCAGGCGTCCGAGAGCCGCCTGAAGCTGGCCGGCTGGACAGCCGAGCGACGGTGCGTGTTCCTGCGCCGCCCCGCGCGCGCGGAGCCGCCCCGCCCCTCCGGGCCGGAGTTCGCCTTCGCCCCGGAGGTCACGGACGCGCGGACATGGGACTATGCCGTGCTGGTGACCAACGACGGAACCCTGGACGCCATGGCCCTGTCCCAGTTGTACAGGGACCGGGCGGACTGCGAGAACGTGTTCGACGAGATCAAGAACCAGTGGGGCTGGGGCGGCTTCGTGACCCGCGACCTGCGGCGCTGCCGCATCATCGCCCGCATCGTCGCCCTGGTCTACAACTGGTGGAACATCTTCACGCGCCTCGCCCGGCCCGACAGCCACATGGAGGCGGTCACATCCCGGCCCCTGCTGCTCCACGCGGTCGGCCGGCTGGTCACCACCGGCCGCCGGAAGATCGTGCGCCTGACCTCGACGCACGCCCTGGGCGGACAGGTCCGCCTCGTCCTGGACAGGATCGGCAGGTTCATGAACAACCTCGCGGCAATTGCGGAGCAGTTGAGCGCCGGGCAGGTCTGGGCGATCATTTTGTCGGCGGCGTTCGTCAAATGGCTGCGCGGAAGGGTGCTCTACCCAGTCTCAGAAGGCGACCAAATGATGCTCCGGCTGATAACTTGAAAGTTCAACTGCTCTTTTTAGGTTTAAAATATTCGGGCCAGAATAGAGCGACCACTTATATCGATTTCTGTAGCGTCCAAAGTCGTAACTTGTTCCGTTTACGTGTATCCCAATGTGCCCGTCTTATATGTGTGCAAATAAAGATCAAACAACCCGAGAAAATCAACTTCATTAACTCCGTTGTTCCCGCAGAACGCATACAGATTCACCCCGCCGACTTCATTGATGGAATCGCGGTTGAGCCAGCGGTGGAGGGCCGGGTCATAGAAACGGTAGCCGTAGTAGTAAAGCCCCGTTTCAGTGTCGTAATATTTTGTGCTGAAGCGGTGGTGGAAGGTGTCGCTTATCGAGCCTGTGGCGGTAATTGTTGAGCCGAAGGCATCGTAAATGTATTCTGCCACGATCACGCCTTGCTCGTCGATGTAGGCGGTGATGTTGCCGTTGTTGTCAACGCAGGGCAGGTAGAACTGCCCGTTGATGGAAACGGCCAGCAAGCCGCCGACGCCACCCGCGCCTTGGAGCGTACCGGAGAGGTCAGGCCCCCAGAAGTACTGGATTTCCGAAACGTCGCCGTTGCCCGCCGTCACGGTTTCGTGGATCAAGTTCCAGCCGTCATAGACGAAGGCGTGAACCGCCTCGGGCGTGGCCTTCAGGACGCGGCGGGAAAGATAGTCGTAGGCGTTGGAAACGACGCAGACGTTGTTTGAGGACACCGTGACAAGCCGATTCTCGCAATCCCACGTGTAAGACCAAACGCCATTGGTCAGCATGTTTCCATCGAGGTCATGGACAGGATTACAGGATTGGACAAGATTTGAGAAGGATGTGTATTGGTTCAGGGCATTCGCCGTGTAAGCCGTCGTGGCAGAGTTAACGGATGAAGTCGTATGATTTCCGATGTGGTCGTAGGCGTAGGCGTATTCGTTGGATGCGACGGTGGCGGAAACGACTTCCGAACGGGCGTTGTAGCCGAAGGCGTCGGCGTTGCGGGCGGCGAGGCGGTCGAGCGCATCGAACGTGTGCGCGTATCGGCTGACCTCCACGCCGTCGAACGCATGGACAATGGAGGTGACGCGGTTCGGGCGGTAGGCGTCGCGCGCGAGCGTCCGCGTGAAGACCGCGCCGGAGGGCAGTTCGACCGAATGACCAAACGAGCGCCCGGCAAAGTTGGTGTAGGCGGCCACAAGCCCGCGCCCCTGGGCGTTGGTGGCGGCGACCTGCGCCAGCCTGCCCGAGTCCGCATAGGCATGCCACGTTCCGCCTCGCGGTGCGCCGCTGACGCGCAAGGTCGTGGAGACCGAGCGGCCGTTGGCGTCGAGGATTCGGGCGATGGCGTTCGTGGCGGAGTCCGCGGCGGCGGTCTCGTTCGTCGGCGAGGCGGCGGAAGCGCCGTAGGCGTAGCCGTGGCGGCGTCCGGCGGCGTCGGCCACGGCGACGAGCCGCCCGAAGGCGTCGTAGGACAATTCATGGCCCGGCGTGCCGGGGTCGGAGTACGAGACGGCGGCGGGAAGCCGCCGGTCGTTGTACGCGACATGACGCCATGCGCCGCGCACCCAGGTGGTGCGCTCCGGCAGGCCGTCGGCCGTCCAGCCATGCGCAAGCGTGGAGCCGTCGGCATGGACCTTGTTGGTGACCAGCCCCGTGGCGGGGTCGTAGTTCCACTGCGTGACGTCCCACGTTGCGCCGTCGCGGGTGGTGAAGAGGGACTTCAGGCGCCCCGTCGCGTCGTAGCCGTAGCCCACCGGATGGACGGCGCCGAAGCGCACGGCGAGGCGTCCGGCGGAGTCGAAGAGCGAATAGGCGATGCATCCCATTTCGTTGGTGGAGGCGACGAGGTTGCCGCGCGCGTCGAAGCCGTTGAACCGGGCGACGTTGTTCCAGTGCGGGGTGCCGCCGATGAAGCGGGCGGAGGCGTAGACGTCGCCGACGCTGTCGCGCATGGCGAGGGTGCGCCAGTGGAAGCGTTCGCCCGTGAACTCCCGCGTGAGGTAGACGCGGCCGTAGGGGTCGAAGTAGTTGTAGCGGGTGACGCCGTCGGCGTCCGTCGCCTCGATCTCCCGCCCGAACATGCGCTTGCGCGTCGTGGTCGCCATGCCGGTGCGTTCGAGGGTGTCGGTGGACACCTTGGCGACCGGGTCGAACGACGTGGCGACGCGCGTGGTCGCGCCGTCGGCCTCGGTTTCGACGCAGGAGCGCAGGGCGTTGGAAAGCCCCGTCAGGCGCGTGCGGGACACGGAAAGCCCGTTGGTCCGGCCGTCGGCCGTCAGGAAGGAGGTCGCGACGCGCCACCAGACGTTGGAGCGCAGTTCGTAGGTGGTGAGCGACATCGACGCCACGCCGTCGGCCACGCTTCCGATGGCGTCGCCGAGTTCGTCGTAGAGGGGCGTCGCGACGCTTCCGGAGCGGATTTCCGTTTCCGACGCGATGCGGCGCGAACTGCCGTGGTAGGCGTATTCCGTTCGGGAGAGCGGCGTTTCGGAAGCGGCGATGCGCCCGAGGAAGTCGTATTCCACCACGCTGTTTGTGACCGTGGGAGCGTCGGACGTGGCGAGGGTGGCGATTTCGATTCGCCGCCCGTCCGGGGCGAACGTGGTGGTGGTGCTTGCTTCCGTCCATTCGCCGTCCCATTCCCGGCGGGTGGTGGAACCGCCGCCGCGCACGGTGCGCGAGGTGGTGCGCATCAGAAGCGCGGAGCCGTCGAAGGTGTCCGTCGTCCGGATGGTTTCAGCGGGGGTTTGGGTGAACGCGGTTTGGGTGACGAGTCCCCGCGCGTCGGTGTGGACTTGGAAGTCGGATATGCCATGGGGATAGCTCGTGGTTTCCGACGCTTCCCATCCGTAGCTGGTTTTGCGAAGCGTTGCGATGTCAATCGATCGCATGAAGTTTATTGCGAATTTTCGCACAACCAAAGCAACACGTGAAAGTGCTGAAAAAAGCTTAAAAAGTTTAATTTTCATTTCTCAACCTCCTTAATCAGTCGCGAGCCTTTCCTGCTAATGGTTGAGACATTCTTCAAGATGGTATTGCGGCGAAGCTTCACAATCGCAAACTCCCCATTTTTTCATATACAGCGAAACACGAACAATGTCTGAATGTCCGTCAAATGTCGCTTCTGACTGATCGGGAAGTTTTACGCGCCGACGAACTCCCAATTCACCTATTACCCAGATAAGGCTATTGGTTGGGACGGCATCAACGGGCAGAATTATTCCACGTCTGTCAACAAGAATGGGGGCGCCCTAAACTGCGGGAGATTTGGCGCGAGGGCGTTTCGAAGGGCCGGGAGCACGGTTTGACGGCTGTCGGGAGGGGGATCGAAGGGTGCCGGCTCTCCGTCGACGCCCTGCTTGTTCCTTTTCCAGGCGTTTCCAGCCTTGGGGAGGGCGTCGGGCGCCCTTCCAGGCGAAATCCAGGCAGGCTCCGCCGCGGCCGGGCTGTCGCCCGTCCGTCCGGAGCCGTCCGGTTCCGGCTTTTGCCTCGCGCTACGTCGATTCGGTGGGCTGCACCCGGCAGGGGAACGCCTCGAGCAGCTCCAGGACGCGCTTCACCCACTCCTTCGGGGCGGCGAAGCGCAGGACGATCTTGCGGCTGAGCCGCGAAAGGCGCGCGCCGGCCGTCAGCACGTGGAAGCGCACGCCGCGCACGCGCCGCACGCGGTTCTCCGGCTCCGGGTCGGCCGCCCGGAGCGCGGCGGCCATGTTGTAGGCCACCGCGTTGAGCGCGAACCAGGCCGCGTTGGCCCCGAACTTCTGGCTCGGCGGGCGGGCCGCCGCCAGGTCGTTCTTCATTTCGTCGTGGACGTGCTCGACCGTGCCCGCCTTCCCGCGGTGCCATTCGACGACCTTTTCGCCCGACTCCGCCCGGTTGGTCGCCACGGCGAAGTGCTTGCGGTCGTTCCCGTCGTCGAAGAGCTCGCCCTGGGGCTTGAGGAAGCGGAGCCCGATGCAGCGCCGGGGGCGCGCATGCTTGTTCTCGGAGCGCAGGCCGGGGACGTAGTCGAGCTCGGCCCACTGCTTGAGCGTGCCGTCCGGTTCGCGGTCGAACGTCTTCCACGCATCTTCGGGGACGCGGCGCGCGGCGGCCGCCACTTCCGGGACCATCCGGACGCTGATCGCGTAGTCGATCCTGCCCCGCGGGCCGCCCTCGCGCTCCGGATCCTCGAGCCAGCCGTACAGGTCGTTGTTGTCGCAGGCGCTGTCGCCGCGAAAGCCGAACACGCGCACGCTCGGGGGGAGTTCGGCGAACGCCAGGCGCGCGCAGCGGAGGGGGTCCTTGGAGGCGGGCACGTTGCCGTCGCGGAACTCGGTGGCCAGCACCACGCCCGCCTCGGCCCAGACCGCGACCACCGGCTGGTAGCCCCGCTCCCCCGTGTAGGCGACCGTCGCCGAGCGCTTGTTGCTCTCCACGATCGTCGCGTCCAGGTCGACCGTCGCCACCGCGGGGCTCCCCCCGGGCTGGCGCGCCGCCGCGGCGCGCGCCGAAACCCCCACGACCGCCTGCAGGCCGCGAAGCCCCTCCGTGGGCTCGGGCACGCTCGACTTCAAGTCCAGCTCGAGCGCCCGCTCCCGCGCCCGCGCCACCGCCTCCGCGTCGTGGAAGCGCTCGAGCCAGTCGCGAAGGGCGCGGGAGCCCGGCGCCTGGAAGCCCAGCATCTTCGACACCGCCGGATCCCCGCGCAGCCGGTCCACGTCCTCCACGCATCCCGCGCCGAGCATCAGCGCGCACGCCGCCGACTCGACGAACTCGCCCGCCGTGAAGCCGAGCCTGATGCGGCGCAGGGCGCCGAGGTTCGCGTCGCACGCCCCGGGAAGCCCCATGCCGCGGAAGACGCGGGAGGCCACCGCCATGCCGCCAAGGCCGGTCACGGTGCCGGGAACGGGGTCCGGGGAGATTTCGTAGGGGATTTTCCATTGGGTAGGGGTTTTCGGTCTCATGGGCGCATATTCTATCAAGACAGCCTTGATGAAACAAGCGGGAAATTATCGCCGTTTTCCCGCTCCATTCCAGCACTTCGGAGACCCTCGCAAAAAATCTCCCGCAAAACAGGGGGGCGTGATATCCCATGCCACTGTAAATCAATACAAACGAATCGTTAGAGTTGGCAGTAGCCATATCAAGTGAATCGTCAACGAAGGTCAATTCAAGTGCGGGAACTTGATTTCCATCGCTACAAGGAAGTTTTCTTTCAGAAACATAACCGGTCCATTTGCCTGTTCGTTGCGGTGCCATTACACATCCCGAAACAAAAACGACACAAGCAAGATTCAACAAGATTCTTCTTGACACGCCGGTTTCTTCATTGCCAGTCACGGATCACCTCGGGTGCTGATTGGACCATGTCGTTAATCAGCAACAGGCAGGACAGCATGAGTATGATAGCTCGATCTGTGGTCGATCTGTTTCCATCAGTCTCCGTCCCTCTCTTTTTTGCTTCTGTCAATGGGATCAGATTCTAACTCTGATTCCTCGATCTCCGAACTTGAATTTGCCAGTTTCTTAAGGGTTGAACGAAATTCAATGGGAGCATGGTCAGAACGCTTGTACTTGTCAAAGAGGCCTGACTCCAAATCAAGAACTACAAAAACTTGTTCTCTTCGGTCAAAGGTGCACAGATGATCGGCAACAACCCTCCATTCATCAACATCATTGGCGAGTGTCCTTTGCCGCTGGAAATCATACAGGATTTTTGTGTTTTTTGGTGTGCGTAGAACTTGAAACCGCCCATCTCGAAAGCTTTTTACTGTATCACGGCCAGATCGGTAGTTCACATCAGAGCACCCTAAAAGAATCAAACTCAACAGAAGAAAAACCAACTTTTGCATAACAGTGCTCCTTAACGTGATCGTTGCTCATGTATTGACGCATCCCAACTATAGTTGTTAATCACATCAAAGAACTGATCGGACCAAGCCATATTATTGGCGATAGTCCCTAGAATTTGTTCAAGATCCCACGTGAAATACTGTCTTGTAAGAAGGTGGAAATTGTAATCATCATGAATGGTAATGTGGAGATCCATGTCGTATGAAGTATCTGATCGCTTGCAAACCCAACCAGTGTAATCAAAAGATGCGGCATGAATCGCTGCAAACAGATCTCCTGTAGTGAAAGCAATAGAATCGGCTGTAACATAGCCTTGGTATCCCACCTGTTGATTTCCGACTATCTCCGAAAGTTTGTTTTCATACTCGGCAGAATCAACTATTGCCATGGAAACAAAATGATGTTGATCGAAATGTAGATCGGTAGGGCTGTCTTGCAAAGAGTGGTTCAAAAGGAATGCCGCTACATTCCATCCGCGTGGCTGCAGAACCCGCGACATCACTTCACGCCACAGTCTACGAGCTAAAGGCGTAAGTCCAGGGACACGAATTGCACCCAGCAAATCAATAGAATTAACAGGTTCATTCCCTATGAACGCATAAAGATTTGCGCCGCCCCATTCCTCAATCGGATCACGATTGAGCCACCGCGTCAACTCCGGTGCGCAGGTGCGCGACCAGTGGAAACCTGACGAGGCGGACATGCCCGAAATAAGATCCGAGTCGGTGAGATAAGAGTACGTGCCGGTAGCCGCAGATGTCGCAGATGACGCAAATGCAAGTGATTGGAATCGGCGGGACATGTTGTAAGCATACGACATGGAGTAGCCTTCGTCGAGGGCATAACAGGACAGGGCATACCCTGACGGATGACTGGATGAGACGCAGGTGCTATGGAACGGTTGTCTCATCTTGATCGCTACTAGCAGCGCTGGTAGCGTCTTCATCCTGTATTGTTCTGGCCAAGCTACCCGCATTATTGTCCAGCCCGGCAACGATCTGTTTTGCTCTTTCAACTTTTTTCGCAAACAAACCTTGGTTAAACGTGAATCCATTGCGGTTCAACTGCATAGCCTCCACTCTTTCGCCGTGTTTCTCCAGAAAAGCAAGCTTTGCATAGATCAACAGCCGTATTGATTGTTCCGAAGCAACACGTATATCGACATTAGTCGGGATGTTCGTTCGCATATCATAAAGTTGGAGACAGATACCAAGATCAAACGGAAGCCTTTTACATTCGGCATCTATGTGTCCGCGTTTATATCCAACATTATAAACGCAAATCACTAGCATCCCATAGGCTTGCCGAAATCACTCCTGCCTTCCCCCATTGGAAGTCAGCGCACGCGCTCAAGACGGGAGCGTCGGGCCGGATTGAAAAAAAGGGCTGACCTCCCGGCCGTCTGCCTGTAGCCTACAGGCATTATGAAAAAAAAAGCGACCAAGGCGCGTAAACGCGCAACCAAGAGGCCAGCGAGAACATCGTACACCACCCTGCGCCAGATCGTCCAGTGGATTCCCGCGGGATTGCCGGACAAGATCGCGCGCGACATCGGGGCGGACATCCGCGGATTCTCCTGCGCCAGCCATGTGCTGGCGCTGCTCTACGGCCATATCGCCCGCGCGGGCAGCCTGAACGAGATCTGCGACGCGGCCCGGCTGCACGAGCCGGAGCTGAACCGCATCCGGGGCGCGACGGCCCCGAAGCGCAACACCTTCTCCAACGCCAACCGGAGGCGCGACCCGGAGATCGCGGAGCGGCTCTACTGGGAGGTGTTCGAGCACCTCCGGACCATCTGCCCGTCCTTCACGCAGTACAAGAAGCACAAAGGCTTCATCTTCCGCCTGAAGCGCGGGATATTCGCCATCGACTCGACCACGCTGAAGCTCACGCTCGACTCGATCGACTGGGCCAGGCACCGCCGGAAGAAGGCCGCCGCCAAAACCCACATGGCCCTCGACGTCGGCAGCAGGCTGCCGACGTTCGCGGTCGTGGAGGACGCCGCGCACCACGACTCGACGCGGGCGGACGCGCTGTGCGCGGGGCTGAAGGACGGCGACGTGCTGCTGGCGGACCGCGCCTACGTCGACTTCCTCTTCCTGCACGGACTCGCCGCGCGCGGCATCTTCTTCGTCCTGCGGGAGAAGGAGAACATGGACTTCGAGGTGCTGGAGGAGAGAGGGCATCCGGACCGGCGCATACTCAAGGACCAGACCATACGCCTGCGGGGCAGGCTGACGGCGGGAAAGTACCCCGGGCCCCTGCGCCGCGTCGCCGCCGTCGTCGAGGTGGACGGGCAGGATCGGGAAATGACGTTCATCACCAACCATTTCGCGTGGAGCCCCCGCACCGTCTCCGAGCTCTACCGCGCCCGGTGGGTCATCGAGTCGTTCTTCAAGGAACTCAAGCAGACGCTCCAGCTCAAGGATTTCGTCGGGTACAACGAGAACGCGGTCAAGTGGCAGGTCTGGGTCGGGCTGCTGGCGCATCTGCTGCTGCGCTTCCTCAAGCACGTCTCGGAATGGGGACTGAGCTTTTCCCGGCTCGCCGGGGTCGTCAGGTCCGCCGTCTGGATGAAGATCGACCTGCTCGACGCCCTGCGGAAGTATGGGACAGCAGGCGGCCCAAAGCGCCCTGTAATTTCCGGGAAACAGCTCTATTTCCAAGGATTCGAGCCATTCGCGAGCCGGCCCGTGGGATAGCACATGCCCCAAAACCCCTGTTTTCGGGCATCCGGGCCGATCGCGCAGGCAAACACGTTTTCCGGGAACGCCTTTGAAATCGCGATAAATCCCTGCAAATCAATGGGGGAAAGGGGGCAATATGCCCGTTTTCAGCCGCCTATGGGATGCTAGTGAACGCAAATCACGATAAGCATAGTAAATGTCGAAATCGTAATGCATTTGTAAACAAGACGTCTGTCACGCATTTTTGCACCTCATAACCAAACGAAGCTCACCTTGAGTCTTCCTGCCCTTACAACCTAGTTACACGGATCATCAGGCCATTCTCCATCGTCTTTTGACGACGGTCTGGTAGCATCAATTTCATCGGCCAGTATCAGCGCGTCTGACTTTGCGACAACGTACCCTAATGTATTTTTTAACAGCTCTTGTGCCGCCTCCGCCAAAATTTCACCAAGCGCTTCGCCAAGTGATATGGGATTCGGTAGTGAAAGCGGCAATTCCGCAGGCGAATAAACAAATATTACTGGTATCATGCGCGCGTGTTCCACTGTCTTGTAGACTGTTTTAGTCTTCTTCACCGTCCACAGCCCAAAACAATAAACACAACAACACTCCACATTCCCTTTAAGGCCCCAAGTAACTTCTACGCCCTCGATCTGCGTAATGAAAGATGATCCGCCACCAGATTCAAAAGTTAGTCCAATAACTTCCCATTTGGCATTCTCGCTTACGCTTGGTCCCGCTGCCAAAACACATTTATTCCCAACAGGATCGATCACGTTAACGAATACATTGCGTCCGGCCAGATATAAGTTGGCTCCACCCCTCTCTCCAATCGGATCACGATTGAGCCAGCGCATCAGTTCCGGCACGTAGAAACGATAACCGTAGTAGTAGAGACCGGTCTCGGTGTCGTAATACTTGGTGCTGAAACGGTGGCGGAAGGCGTCGGCCATGGAGCCGGCAGCCTCAATGGTGCGCCCGAAGGCGTCGTAGGTGTACTCGGCCACGATGGCGCCGGTCTCGTCAACATAGGCTGTGATGTTGCCGTTATTATCGTAGAACGGGAAGTACCATGTGCCGCCCATCTGTACCGCCAGGAGTCCGCCGACACCGCCCGCGCCCTGGAGCGTGCCGGATAGGTCCTTGCCCCAGACGTAGTGGTTGGTGGTCACGCCCGAGGCGGTGGCGACGATTTCGAGAACCGGCAGCCAGCCGTCGTAGACAAATCCCCGTGTCTCCGCGCCTCCGCGTGAGATTTTCAACACGCGGCGGCTAAGATGATCGTAGGCGTTGAAGACTACGCACAGGCCGTTGGAATAGGCGGCGACGAGGCGGTTTTCCGCATCATACGCATAGCTGAAACGCCCCGTCCCACGTCATATTGCCGTCTAAATCGTATACGGGAGAAATTTGGACAGGATTGACATGATTGACATGATTGGAAATCAGGAAATACTGGTTCAGTTCGTTGGCGGTGTAGATGTTCGTGACGGAGTTAAGCGAGGCCCACAGCGCGTTGCCTATGTTGTCGAAGGCGTAGCGGTTGGTGTGGGCTCCAATGTCCGCCGCCGTGACTTCGCTTCTGGCGTTGTAATCGAAGGTGTCCGTGTTGCGTGAAGTGACACGGTTAAGCAGGTCGTAGGTGTAGACCAGCGGGTTGTACGGCACGCCGCTGACGCTGTTGGTGATGGTCGTGACAAGGGTACGACGGTAGGGATCGCGGGCGACAACGCGGGAGAGGAGCGTGCCGTTGGCGAAGGAGTTAACAGCATTTCGACCAGCTTTCATCACGTTGAGAATATCAGCGTTTCCGAAACTTGCCGGAATCGTACTCATCCCAAAAGTTCGTCACGTATGAATATGCATTGATGCACCTAAGGGTTTTCATGTCTCGCAATACCCTTATAAACTCTTCCGAATGGTCTACATCTGCCGAGAAAAATAGTGTGTCAAGTTGCATGTCTTTGATAGGCGTTAAATCGCGGACATCCGTCTTCACGATGAACAGCGCTTGCAGAGGCATGTTCCGAAGCGGCTCAAGGTCGTTGACTTTGGTATTTGACATCCTAAGCTCATCGAGATGCAGACCTGCCAGAGGAGCGAGATTTGTCACTGCTGTGCTGGAGATGTCCAGTCTTCGCAGAAGACGCATTTGACTAAGTGGCTCAAGGTCGCTGACAGGGCACCGGGAGATGTCCAGAGATGCCAGCGGCATTCCGATCAAAATATAGAGATTGGTAATCCCCGAGCCTCTTAAGTTCAATTCAATTTCTCCAGAGTTGCCAATTACAATTTGTTTTGTGGCAACTCCTTGTGACGCTAGATAGCGAACGGTCTCGCGCTGGAGGATATCCTTCCAAATCAGCGACTCGGGACGACAGGCAGCGTGGCACACCAGAAACACAAAGATGGCACCACAGCAAATAGTTATGAATACTTTTCGCATAATCACTTGATCCGGAGAACCTGTTTCCACGCCAACTTTGACTCACCCTTGCATCCGACCTGAATGAAAAGTTTATCTCCAGATTGGACTTTAGCGACAATCCCGTTGATTTCTTGATAATTTGGTGAGTTGGAATACGTGTACCATGTGCGAAACATTTCCGTGTGAGGGACTAAGGCCGGTTCCCATGCGCCAGAGCCAGATGTCTGAATATCGACAAAGCGACCAACATTGAATTGTGCGTTCTTGAACTCATAAATTGGATAGGCGAACACTCCGCCTGGTCCTGCCATTTCTGCCCCTACCTTAACCGGATCGCCCCACAAATCATTTGGAGTAGTCCAGCCATCTGCTGGCTTAAAGAGATCGGGAATTTTACCCCATCCGCCCCCAAAGAAACTCTCTCCGGAATTATCAAGTGGAGACCGTATATTTGGCGGAACCCCGAAGCGTGGATTGATGACAACATGAATAGCCCCTCCGTCGCAGCAGACGTCTGGATCAGACTGCTTAATAAATCGTTTTCCGACTAACACTCCCTTGGGCATGCAATAAACCGAAACATTCAAAAAGTCTGTCACATTATATTTGGCCTTTTCACCCGAGAAAAATGAATTTAGCGTGGGGGTTAATCCCAGCGGGTCGGTGAGGCAAGTCGGCGAGTTTCGTGCATAGGTGTAAAGATTGTTGCCACCTCGTTCCCCAATCGGATCCCTGTTCAGCCAACGCATCAGTTCCGGCGCGTAGAAGCGGTAGCCGTAGTAGTAGAGGCCGGTTTCGGCATCGTAATACTTGGTGCTGAAACGGAAGGCGAAAATGTCAGCCAGGGGGTCGGCCGCCGTTGCGGTCATCATGCGCGCGCCGTGCATGTCGGTTGCCACCACACGGCTCCAGCAGGCAAGCGAGAGGCCGGTCAACTGCGCACGCGCGACGGAAGTTGTAACCGCGCACCGACCGGGGAGGTGATTACAACTGCTATAGCTCCGCTGGCTCATCGCGATCACAATTTCTTGCTGATTTCTGGGGTGATTGCGACGCCCCGCTGCATTCTGGAACTCCAAATTCCCGCTGCCCGCTGTCTGCTTGAAGTGTTATTTCATGATACGGGACAATTGGCGATGGGCTACGTGCCCATTTTTCATACTGGACAGCAAAGCAATAATCTTTGCGGTCGAAATAGAACGTTCCGCGGTATGACCATATTCGCCCCTTCTGTTTAATTGTGATAGACGACCAATAGACGCGATTCGTTGCATCCGATAGATAATACACGTTTCCTGGATAGCTTGGAATAGCCCGCCCCATGCTGCAGCGTTCTTTTTTCTCAATTATTGAACAAGGGAGTTGATGCATCAAACAATCAAAATGCACCCCTCGTTTTGCAAGGTAAATATATGGACGTATATCAGGATTGTCACACAATGAATGTCTGCTACATGCGAACATGCAACAAGCCCCCAGCAAACTTCCAAAGAGTGCCACATGAAAGTGTGTTCGCATCATGCATTCTCCGTAGCAAGGGTTAGTAAACAATAGTGAAGGATAAAGTTGAGCAGACCTCGCCATTTTCACTCACTTCAACGGTATAGTTCGAAGCGAATGGCGATTCGTACTGTTCAACAAACTGGGTAATCCAGTAGTCATATGCGGAACCACCTCCGGCATTAAACACAACCTGCCATGCGTGTTCCTCTGTAACTCCCGCTTGGCTCTTTATTCTGACAAGGGGTGTGTATGGTAAATCATTAACAGTTCCTGCTCCACATTCGCAATGCTCAGGATCATACTTAACAATACCATCGAACCAATTCTTCGGGGTTACAGCCACAGAAACCCACATGATTCTATCAGTATGATTGACACCAAATAATCCTTTGTGTCTTTCGGAGTACGGATATTGCATTCCGCCAGACACCCTGACATAGTTGTACTCCGCAGAAAGGACATTCTTCCAATTGCATCGATACACCACATCTACCGTCCAGTTAAAGCAATGGCACAGATTCTCCAACCCGAGCCAATCAACAAATGAAAACGAGTTGTTATCGACGAAAGCATATATGTTACAACCGCCGTTCTCACCAATCGGATCCCTGCTAAGCCACCGCATCAATTCCGGTGCATAGAAGCGATAACCATAGTAGTAGAAACCGGTTTCGGCATCGTAGTACTTGGTGCTGAACCGGTGGCGGAAGGCGTCGGCAAGCAGACCCGTTGCCTCTATGGTGCGGCCGAAGGCGTCGTAGGTGTACTCGGCGACGATGGTGCCGGTCTCGTCGGCATAGGCCGTGATGTTGCCGTTGTTATCGTAGAACGGGAAGTACCATGTGCCGTTTAGCGAGACGGCCAGCAGTCCGCCGACGCCGCCCGCGCCCTGAAGCGTGCCGGATAGGTCTTTGCCCCAGACGTAATGATTTGTGGTTGCGGACTGCTGATTTTGAATCGTCTCCTGAACCAGGTTCCAGCCGTCGTAGATGCAAGTGTACGTGGCGGTGGGGGTGTATTTCAACACGCGGCGGCTAAGATGATCGTAGGCGTTGAAGACTACGCACAGGCCGTTGGAGTAGGCGGCGATGAGGCGGTTTTCCGCATCATACGCATAGCTGAAACGCCCGTCCCACGTCATATTTCCGTCTAAATCGTACTCCGGCTCGATGACTGTTCCATTGCTGATTCCGGTGTACTGGTTCAGTTCGTTGGCGGTGTAGATGTTCGTGACGGAGTTAAGCGAGGTCCACAGCGCGTTGCCTATGTTGTCGAAGGCGTAGCGGTTGGTGTGGGCGGGCTGGATGATGGCGGATGTGACCTCGGAGCGGGCATTGTAGTCGAAGGTGTCGGCGTTTCGTGACGTGACGCGGTCGAGGAGGTCGTAGGTGTAGGCCAGCGGGTTGTGCGGCACGCCGTTGACGCTGTTGGTGATGACCGTGACAAGGTGGCGGCGGTAGGGGTCGCGGATGACGGTACGGGAGAGAACTATCCCGTTGGTCTGCGTGATGGTGTATCCGGCGTCCCAGGCGTCATCAGTATATGCGTAGCTTGCCGAAAAGGCATCATTCGAGACGGCGGAGTGCCGGTTCTCGGAGTCGTAGCCGTATTGAACGGGTGGCGCATCCTCGACGCGCAACGCCGCCAGGCGGTGGCGGTGGTCCAGGGTGCGGGCCAGGGTCGCGGTGTCGCCGCCAACCATGGCCGTCTCGTTGGTGGCGGTGCCGAGGTGGCTGTTCTGGTAGGCGTATCGCGCGACGGCGTTGGAGGCAAAGGCGGGGCGCTGGAAGGCATCGTACCCGAGCGCGGCGGCAGGCGTGGCGTCGGAGTACGAGACGCCTGTCAACAGCCCGTCGGGGTTGTAGGCGTTCTCCTTCCACGCTCCGCGAGCCCATGCCGTGCGGAGCGGCTTGCCGTCGGGGGTGTGCGTATAGGACACTGCGGAGCCGTCGGCGTAGACCTTGTTGGTGGCAAGTCCGGTGGCGTGGTCGTAGTTCCAGGCGGTGAGATCGAGGGACGCAGGGGACGCAAGGGATGCGAGGGACGCGCCTCCGGCAAGCTGGACGGCGAGGGCGGCGAAGCCGACGGCGTTGCCTCGGGTGGTGGCGAGGGCGGCCATGCGGCCGGCGGTGTCGTACCCGTAGGCCACGGGGTAGGCCGCGCCGGTGGCGGCAACCGGACGCCCGAGGGCGTCGTAGGTGTTGGTGACGGTGTTGCCGAGGGCGTCGGTGCGGGACGTTTCGCGGCCGAAGGCGTCGAAGGTTCTCGATCCTGTGACGTGCAGATCGTCGTCGTAATAATAAATGCCGTAGTGGGTCTCGTTGTCGGACTCGTCGAGTCCCGACCAGCGGAAATGGGAATAGACGCCCGTTTCAGGGTCGCGCGTTTCCGAGTATGCAACGCGCCCGAGCGGATCGAAATAGTTGTAAACGGTTTCGCGCAGCGTCTCGCGGCGAATTGGACGCCCGAACTTCGAGACGGTGGTGGATGGCGTCGCCGCATCGGTGGCGCGAACCATCGTCAGTTCGCAAGTCTGCGGGTTGTAGCTGCCCGATTCCGTCGTCGTCGAGCCGTTCGGGCCGGTGTTCACCGTGCGGCTCCGCAGGGCGTTGGAAAGCCCCGTCAACTGGCGGCGGGTCGTCGCGACGGCGTTGGTGACGCCCTCGCGCGACGTGCTGCGGACGTCCACCCGCCACCATGCCCCGGCGATGTTCTCGTAGCGGGTCTCAGACGCGGTCTCGACGCCGCTTTGGACGGTCGCCGCCATCTCGCCGCGTTCGTCGTAGAGGTAGGTCGTGGCGGGCTGTCCGGTCGTTTCCGAGCGAACCAGGCGCGAGGTCGCGCCGTCGTAGGCGTTCGAGGTGACGAGCCAGGCGCCCGCAGTGCCGGGCCTCAGCGTCGCGACCGTGCGCCCGAGGAAATCGCTGTGCGAAATTTGATTCGTGACCGCGTTCGGTGAATCGGACGCCTCGGTGACGGAGAAGGATCGCCGTGTTCCGTCGGCGGCGTAATCGCTCCACGAGGTTTCGCGCGTCCAGCCGCCGTCCCAGCTTTGGATGGCGATGGAACGCCCGTTCCGGTAGGCGATGTTCGTGCTCGCCACGACGCAAACGTCGGGGTTCGCCGGCGAGAACGTCAGGCTGACGCTCTCCTCGCGGTCGGCGTGCGACGTGCGCGTCGTGACCGTGCGAACCCCGCGCCGGTCGACGTGGACGGCGTGGTCGCCGATTCCGTCGGGGTATGCCGTCGTTTCGGAAGCCGTGAAGCCGAGCGTCCCGCAATCGGGGGTGGCGGCGCTTCCGGGCTCGCCGACCGCCGTCACGACGGTGTTGGTCTCCCTGCCGATGGCGTCCATGAAATGCATCGTCGTGCGATGACCGTATCCGTATCCGGGCAGATCGGCAAGCGATTCCTCTTCTATGGCGTAGTAGAGGTGGTCTTTGCCGGTTTCGGCGGAGCGGAGGGTCTTGAAGCCGTCGCGATCCTGCGTCCAGAGCAGGCGGCAGCAGGAGTGGGCGTTGGTGGAGATGGAGCCGTCGGCGTAGAGCGTGGAGCGGAGGCGGTTCTTGTCGTCGTAGAGGTGCGCCTGCCAGTCGAGCGTCTCACCGGTGGCGTGAAGGAGGGTGGCGGAGTAGAGCGTCGTGCCGTGCGCGGCGTCCTGGATGGTCAGGTCGGACGTATCGGACGGATTGGACTGATACCAGCGTTGGGCGATCGTGCGGAGCGCGGTTCCAGAACCGCCGGGGGCGAAGGTGCGGGTGGCGGGGTCGTAGTCGCCGAGGGCGTAGTCGTAGGCGGTGGTCACGCCGTCTTCGTCGGTGGATTCGAGCGGGCGGCCGCGCAGGAGCAGCGGGATGCCGGGGGCGTCGGCGTCGAAGCGGGTGGATGTCGAGACGGCGTTGCCGGGGTCGCCGAAAGCGGCGTCCGGGGAACAGGCGCGGACCGTCTTCACGGTCGCGAAGGCGCGGCCCACCGTGTCCGTGCCGACGGTATGGACGTGCCACGTGCGCCCGATGCACGCCGCCGCGCCGTCGCGGACGAGGTGGCGCGACTCGGTGCGGACGGAATCGAGGGCGGCGAGCGGATTGTCGTCGCCGGGCAGCGGCGCGTAGTCGGAGACGGTGGCGATGGCGGTGATAGCGGGGAAATCGGACAGATCGGACAGATCGGTCGGATCAGACTGATCGGCGAAAGCCAAGGGAGCCTCCGAGCCGTCGAATTGGTCGAGGCGCAATATCTCGCGGCCTTCGTCGTCCCAGGCCTGGTAGCTCCAGGGTCGCGACTCGCCCCAAACGAGGCGGGGGCGTCCGTTGCGGCGGGGGTGGGCGTCGTCCGTCCAGCAGGTGGCGTGGTCTTCGACCAGGCCGGGTTCGCCGCCGGGCTCGAGGCCGAGCGTCGCGTGGTAGGTCTGGCGGAGCGTCGCGTCCTGCCCGCAGCCGAAGCGCCGGGACTCGGCGATGTCCCGCGAGAGGATCGCGCCGGCGGCGTCGCGCACGATGCGTTCCTCGCGGAGGACGCCGTGGGGGCCGTCGTCGAGCGTGTCGGTGCGAAGCACCTGTTCGGAAAGTTGGGAGATGTTGTCGAAGCACGCCCACTCCCCATCCCCACGATATGAGTAGACGACGTCGCGCATGACGTTGTCCCGGCGGCTGATCTTCTTGAACGCGACTTGGCGCGGGCTCCCGCCGACGTTGGCGATCTCCCAGACGTGCTCCAGTTCGTCGCCGGCGGTCTTGCGGACGGTGATCCGGACGCCGTGGGCGATCGGTTCGACGACGACGGTGCGGCCTCGGGCGTCGGAGCAGGCGATGGTGCGGGTTCCGCCGGCGGCGCTTTCGGCGACGGCGGCGTCGTCGCGGGCGAGCAGGTTGAAGGTGGAGGGCGCGACGAGCAGCGGCTCCGTCGCCCGGAACCAGAGGAAGCCGGAGACCTGGCCGTCGCGGGGGATCCCGAGGGGGATGCGGAAGGCGAGCGAGCCGAGGCCGTCGCCTTCGAGGCCGTCGCAGTCGCCGTCGGCGCATCCGGACGCGCAGTCGCCGCATTCGTCGTAGAAGGGGTCGTGGCATCTTTCGCCGACGCGGTGGATGGCCTCCCCGCTCCAGACCGGCCTGCCGTCGAAGAAGATGGTGCCGGTGGCGCGAAGGCCGTCGTCTTCGACGGTTTCGTCGAAGTACGCGGCCAGCGCCGGGTCGCCGTAGCCGATTTCGGCCCTGCAGTCGCACGGGTGGCCGCCCGTGGCATCCTGCCGCCAGCCCTCCCGGAGGCACCGGCTGTCGAGGGGGTAGTCGGAAGCGGGCTCGTAGTCGCCCGTCGCGGCGTCGAAGAAGAGCGTGGTCCCGCATCCGCCGTGGCGGCCGTCGCCGTAGGCGATGCGGGGTTCGAAGAAGAGGAGGCGTTCGACCGGGCCTTCCCCGGGGTCGTCCCTGCCGCCCGCGCCCCGGGCGCCCCGCCGCGCCGGGGGCGGCGCGGGGGCGATCGTGCATCCGGGCACGTCGTAGATGCCGGGCGCCTTCGCCGCGAGCGAGCCGCCCGTGAAGCCGCCGTCCGGCGTGAAGGCGAGGCGGGCTTCGCCGGGGAACGGGTCGAGGAGCGCGGCCTGTTCCATCTCGGAGGGCGCGGCGCGGCAGGGGCGGTTGGAGAAGTCGTACCGGACGCCGACCGACGTCCCGCCGCCCGTCCATTCGACGGCCTGGCAGCGCGCGCCGTTGATTTCCGCCGCCGCCCCGGCGCCGCCCACGAGGACGCCCGGCGCCCAGGCCAGCAGGTACAGCGGCTGTGGGCAGGTCGAATTCGTCGAGGTGGCGCGGAGCGCGAGGGTCAGTTGCAGCGCGTTCGTCGAGACGGGGAGCCAGAGGCTGTCGTCGGGCGGCGAGGCGGTCGCGGTGCCGCAGCCGCCTTCGGAGTCGGCCCACTCGAGCGCCATGCCGTCGAGCGACCAGCCTGCGGGCGCATTCGAGGAGGCGGAGAGGAAGTACTGCTGCCAGCCGCCTTTGCGGTCGATCGTGAAGGTGCGCTCGTACACCCGGTTCGTGCCGTCGGCGGGGAGGTCGCACCGGAAGGCGTCGAAGAGCTTGAGGGAGGCGAGGTTCCAGGCGAGGTTCGTCGGAGCGGAAGCCTCCGCGAAGGGGTCCATGCCCGCCGCGATCTTCGTCGAGAGCGGGAAGCCGGTCCCGCCGGGGTCGAAGGCGAGGCTGTCCACCGCGTTGGTGCCGCCGAACTTCGCCGTTTCGCAGGCGTCGGGGATGCCGTCGCCGTCGAGGTCGTCGGGCGGCGTCGGGGACAGCGGGTCGGGGTCGGAGCCGTCGACGAGCCCGTCGCCGTCGGTGTCGCGGAGCAGCGGACTCGTTCCGGCGGCGACTTCGGCGCCGTCCAAAACGCCGTCGAGGTCGGTGTCGGGCAGGCGGGGGTCGGTGCCGTGGACCATCACCTCGTCGCAGGTGGAGAGCCCGTCGCCGTCGTGGTCGGCGACGTCCGGGTCGAGCATGCCGAAGGCGCGCCAGTGGAGCTCGAGGCCGTGGACGAGGACGCCCGTGCCGCCGAAGGCGAAGGTCTCGCCGCCGCCGCCGTGCTGGGCGCCGACGACCCAGTTGGTGGCCGGCAGCGCGTTGGTGGCGGACAGCCGGGACAGGTCGTAGCGGTAGACGAAGTCGCCGGAGGGGAAGAGTTCGGCCTGGAAGGTGACGGGGAGGCCGGCGTCGCGTCCGGCGAAGACGTCCTGCCAGGCGAGGAGCAGGCTGTTGGAGGCGGTCGGGGCGTGCCAGAAGCGTCCGGCCGGCGGGACGATGCCGAGGGAGGTCTGCAGGGGGGCGAGGAAGTCGAGGCCCGAGCCGTCGGGCATCCGGCGGGCGCGGGGCGAGCCCTTGGGCCAACCGAAGGAGAGCGTGCCGCTGCTGGAGACGTGCAGCCCCCCGACGCGGTTGGTGCCGAGGGTGAAGGACCAGTTGGTGGCGGGGAGCCAGAAGGTGTCCTCGGCCACCCCGTAGCGGGTCCAGGGGGCGTGGACGACGGCGTTCGACGGGACGGAGGCCAGGGCGGGAGACGGGTTGGTGGCGACGCGCGCGAGCGCGAAGCCGGCCCGGTACTGGCCGGCGGTCAGGCGGGGGCCGGAGGAGGGGCCGCGCGCGGGCCGCGCCGGGAGGCCGCCGGAGACCATGCCCGCCGGGGGAGGGCCGTGAAACAGGGCGTTGCCGCCGGGCGGAACCTTCGGGACGCCGTGCAGGGTGGCGACCACCAGGAGGGCGGAGAGCGCCGCCCTGACGGAGGGCGCAAGCGAGCGGAACCGGTCGCCGAGAGCGCGGAAGAGGCGGCGCAGGCCGGGCGACGTCCCGGCCCAGGCGCCGAGGCAGAAGAGCAGCGGCACGCCGGCCAGCAGGCAGGCGCCCGCGAACATCCAATGGCGTATCGACTGCAGGAGTCCCATGGCTCTACCGCAGAAGGATCACGGCGCCGCGGCGGCACAGGCGGCGACGGCCCGGAGAAAAACGGCGCGCCGCCGGAACCGCGGCCCAAGGGAAATACAACCTGTATCCATGGTGGGGAGCGTAGCACGGGGCAACGCCGGCGGCAAGCCTTGTTTTCATTTCCCGAGGCTCTTGCGAAACCGAGCCGGACGACACGGAGGTCGTCCCTCCAGCCGGCCCGCCGGGGACGGCGGTCCCCAGGCAGCCCGCCCATCCATCCGGCCCGCCGGGACGGCGGTCCCCAGCCCGCCCGCCACGTCGTTGCCCGAGGCAAGCCGGTCGGCGAAATGTCCGGCAAGGGCCGCGCGCCGCCCTGGGCGCGGAGTCTGGAGACGGGGGGTTGCGCCGATACCGCCAGCGGGATGATGGACGACGCGAAGACCAGGAGACCAAGCGAACGGGGGTTTCCAACCATCCCTCTCTCCTCTTTGCCATGTCGCGGACGGCCCGCGCGGGAAGGGGGCCCGCAGCCAGGACGGGGACGGCGAAGCGACCGACGCCATCGCACTGCCCCACGATGGGGAAACCGTATCAGGCGACCCCCCCGGATGCGCAAGGGGAAATCCGCGGGGCCCTAAACTGCGGGAGATCGGCCGGGGGGACCGGGGAAGAATGGCGGCGTGCCGTTATTCCGGGTCGCATGGGCGTCCGGCGTCGCGGCCGAGCGCGAAGGCCTCGAGGTTCATGGCGAGGAGTTTCGCGGGGAGGATGGCGGCGATGGCGTCGGTCCACGTCTCTTCGGGGAGGTCGAGGCGCCGGCTCAAGGCGCCGAGCATCGCCACGGCGGCCGTCTTCGGCGAGGGGAGCGAGACGCCTTCGAGCACGGCGGGGGTGAGGAGCGTGCCGCCCGGGCGCAGCAGCGGTCCGGCGGCGGCGTCTTGGCTCGCATCCATCGAGAGGACGACGTCGGCGGAGGCCGCGGGGGTGATGGGGCTGAGGACGGTGGAGCCGAAGCGGACGTCGGTGCGGACCGATCCGCCGCGCTGGCTCATGCCGTGGACCTCGGCCTTCTTCACGTCGCGGCCGGCGCGGAAGGCGGCGTTTGCAAGGATGTCGGAGGCGGTGACGGTTCCCTGGCCGCCGATGCCGACGAGGACGATGCTGACGGTATCCATGTTAGGCGTTCTCCTTTTCGGCGGCGGCGCGATTTGCGGCTTCGCGTTTGGCCTTCCTGGCGAGCGCGATGAGGCAGGGGCTGCGCCATACGAAGACCCAGAGTCCGCCGGAGGCGAGGGCTCCGGCGAGGGCTTCTTCGGCCTCGGCGGGGTTTTTCACGTGGTTGATCACGCGCACGTTGGGGATGCCGAGCGCCTTCGCGGCGTCTTCGAGCACCAGCTTGTGGGTGGGGGTGTGGTCGAGGCGGAGCCCGGTGGAGGGGTTCTCCTGCATGCCGGTCATGGCGGTGATGGAATTGTCGAGGAGGATGACGACATGGCCGGAGGCGGGGGGATTGTAGGCCATTTCGACGAGGCCGGTGAGGCCGGAGTGGACGAAGGTGCTGTCTCCCAGCACGCTCACCACGCGCTTCGCGTCTTCGGGGGGGAGGGCGTGGCGCAGGCCGAGGCCGGCGGTGATGCTCGCGCCCATGCACACGCAGCTGTCCACGGCCTGGAAGGGGGGCATCACGCCGAGGGTGTAGCATCCGATGTCGCCGCTCACGATGCAGTCCAGCCTTTTGAGGATCTCGTAGGCGATGCGGTGGGGGCATCCCGTGCAGAGCTGGGGCGGCTTGCCGGGGGGGGGCGGCGGTTCGGGGGAGATGTCCCGTGCCAGGGCGCGCCGGACGCGGTCCACGTCGAGTTCGCCATAGCGGAAGGGTTCGGGCTTGCGTTCGACGTCCACGCCGGCGGCGAGCAGGGCGTCGGCCAGGTAGAAGTCGCCTTCGTCCACGACCATCGCACGGCGTCCGGCGAGCGCGGCGCGCACGGCTTCGGCGGGGAGGGGGTGGGCCATCGCCACTTGGATGACGTCGGCCTCCGGGGCGGCTTCGCGCACGTGGTGCACGGAGATGCCGCTTGCAATCACGGCGGGGGGGGTGCCGCCGGCGGCGGGAGGGGCGGAGGCGGGGATCACGCGCACGGTGTTCCCTTCCCCGGCGGCCCAGGCGCGGATCTCCTCCAGCTTGGCGCGGAGGCGGTGGTGGGCGGGGCGGGCGAATCCGGGCACCATCACGCGCTGTTTCGGGTCGCGGCGGAAAAGGGGCTTGCGCGGCGCGTCCATGCCGCCATGGAGGGAGACGATCGACTTCGAATGGCTCACGCGCGTGGTGAGGCGCAGGATCACGGGAAGGCTCCAGCGTTCGGAGATTTCCACGGCCTGCAGGAAGAAGTCGTAGGCCTGCTGCGAATCGGACGGCTCGAGGATGGGAAGGGCGGCGGCCCGGGCGTACCAGCGCGAATCCTGCTCGTTCTGGCTCGACGCCATGCCGGGGTCGTCGGCGACGGCCACCACGAGAGCCCCGTCCACGCCGGTGTAGGCGCCGGTGAAGAGCGGGTCCGCTGCCACGTTGAGGCCCACGTGCTTCATCGTGGCGAGCACGCGGGCGCGAGCGAAGGCGGCACCGATGGCGACCTCCAGGGCGACCTTCTCGTTCGGGGCCCATTCGGCGTTGCCGCCGAGGCTGCTGAAGGCCTCGAGGATTTCGGTGGAGGGGGTGCCGGGATAGCCGGTGCCGAGGAAGACGCCGGCGTCTTTCGCGGCATGGGCGACGGCTTCGTCGCCGTTCAAGAGAAGTCGTGGGGTGTCCATGGGCTGGAAAGGTATCCCACACGCCCCCGCGTTTCAAGAAACAATTCACCGTCCGCGAACAATTGCACCCTGCAACGGTTCCATGGTATCCTGCCCCCATGAAATTCGAGACCGCCCCCCTGGCAGGCGTCGTGATCTGCCATTCCACTGTCCATGGCGACGTCCGCGGGCATTTCCGCGAAGTCAGCCGCCGCAACGAATGCGCGGCGGCGGGGATGGACATGGACATCGTGCAGGTGAACACCAGCACGTCCCGGCCCGGCGTGTTGCGCGGGATGCACTACCAGATGAAGCATCCGCAGTCGAAGCTGGTCGTCTGCCTGTCCGGCGCCATTTTCGACGTGATGGTCGACTGCCGCCCCGCCTCGCCCACCTTCGGGAAGTGGTTCGGCCTCGAACTCTCCGCCGAAAACGGCCTGGGGGTGTTCGTGCCGGAGGGGTTCGCCCATGGCCTGCAGGTGCTGGGGGACGTCCCCGCGACCATTGTCTACCAATGCAACGACTACTACCGTCCGGGCGACGAGGGCGGCTTCCACTGGGCGTCCCCGGCGGTCGGCATCGCCTGGCCGGCCCCGGTTTCCATTGTCTCCGCCCGCGACGACGCGCTTCCCGCCTTCTCCCCCTCGCTTCCCTTCCCCGAACTCGGGAAGGGCGGTTCGTAGCCGCGGACGCCGCGTCCCGCCGTCTTCCGCGCCCGTCCTCCGTCCCCCTTGAGTCACCGGATTTCCATTTCCCCCCGACAGGAGCCGTCATGAGCCTTCGCACAATCCGCAAGCTTCTCCTCGCGCTTTCGGCCGTCGCCGCGGTTGCGGCCCCCCTCTCCGCGCAATCGTTCTTCGAGCCTGTCGGCATGGACGACCTCGAGGAGGGCGCCTGCCGCATGGTGACGGAGAAGGGCGAGTCCGTCGCCGAATCCGCCTTCGTGGTCCAGCTCTTCCACCGCGGGACACAGTGGCGTTCGCCCGACACGCAGGGCATCGCCCGCCACGTGATCGCCTTCGCGGAGCCGCGCGCGATCGGCACGGTCTTCGCCTCCGCCGCAAGCCAGATCGACGTGCTGAAGCCCGGCGCCGCGTGGCCGCCGGACGGCTCCGACGACTCCGCGTGGGAGCCGCTTCCCATCCTTGGACGCGCCGGCCAACAGCGCATGGCCGTCGCGAAGGAGCCGGGGCTCGAAGCCCGCGCCATCCGCGTCTCGCGCGACGCCCGCATCTGGGCCGGCCTCTCGTTCCTGCGCATCTCCCCGAAACGCCTCGACAACCTCGCGCTCCGCGGCTTCGGACACGCGGAAGGCGAGTACACCCTGCGCCCGGACATGGGCCCGCCCCACACCTACACCATGGCGAACATGCTCAAAGGGCGGGACCGCTGGCAGAACACGGGCCCCGACAAGGGCCGCGACAACGTCGTGCCGCGACCGCCCGTCAGCGACATCAACCCCGCCTGGTTCATCCTCTCGTGGCCCGAACCGCAGACGCTCCTCGGCCTCATGATCGACGGAAACGGCACGCAGCTGCGCATCAGCGAATACCGCGGCCCCGAAAACGTCCATCCGCTCGCCGGCGTCGATTCGGAGTGGAAGAGGATCCGCGATTTCACGCAGGACGGCGGCTTCGTCTTCTTCCCCGGTTCCGTCACCGCCCGCGCCCTCAAGGTCGAGGCCCTGCGCGTGAACCCCGTGGGCATCCCCGACAAGGGCAACACCGACCGCATCGCGCAGGTCTTCGGGCTCTTCGCCTTCGCCGACCTGGCCGACGGCGCCCTCCCCGAAGCCGTCGCGGCCGAAGCGGAGGAGCCGCCCGTGGCCTTTTCCGTCCCCGTGGCGGAGGACGGCACCGTGTCGGTCGTGATCGACACGCCCGACGGCCGCCGCATCCGCAACCTCGTGGCCCGCCAGCCCGTGGAGTCCGGTACCGCCGAAATCGCCTGGGACCTCAACGACGAAGACGGCATGCTCCAGGGCGTCGGCACCTACCGCTGGACCGCGCTTACCGTGCCGAAGCTGGACATCGCATACCAGATGACCCCCTACCCGAACATCGAGGCCAACTCCTCCAACTCCCCCTGGCTGAACGGCGCCGGCGGCCCCGGCGGCTGGCAGGCCGACCACTCCGCCCCGCGGTGCGTCACCGCCACCGGCGACTGGGTCTTCTTCGGCTCGCCATGCGCGGAATCCGGCGTCGCCATGATCGGATGCGACCTCGACGGCGTGAAGAAGTGGGGCCATCACAACTTCATGGCATGGACGGGGCCGGGCTTCCTCGCAAGCGACGGCAGGCGCGTCTTCGCCGGCGCCGCCACCGGCACCGACAGGGTCTGGACGACGCCCGTCGCGGGGGGCGGCGGCACGGCCTTCATCCAGGCCGGCGCGACCGCCGACCGGCTGCGCGGCATGGCCGGCCTCGCGGCGGACGGAAAGAACCTCTTCATGTCGGTGTCCGCGCCGGGCGTGTCCGTCTTCGCCCGCGCCTGCACGCCCGCCGACATCGACTTCGACCACACCATCCCCTTCCTCAAGCGCGACCCCAAGCCCGACCGGGGCCACTGGGACAAACGCCTCGACCTCGCCCGCATCTTCCGCCTCACCGGCACCCCGCCGGGACAGAACGACGGCCTCACCTACATCGAATCCACCGACATGCCCGCCTCCCGGCAGCACATGGTCCTCGCCTTCCACCGCGACGTCCCGCTCGGCGCGCTCGCCTTCCCCCTCCCCGGCGGCGACCTCTTCCTGCGCATCGCCTACCTCAAGGCCGATTCCCCCTGGCCCCTCGAGGGCAACGCCTACAAGGACGACGCCCACTGGCAGGAAATCTACCGCGGCCGCGACGCCGGATGGACCGTGATGCCCCTCCCCGCCGACGTCCGCACGCGCGCCCTCCGCATCACCTGGGACCGCGACGAGGACGACCTCGGCGACTTCTTCGACCTCGACGGCGAGGGCGGCGGCGAAACACCCTGGGTCGGCCGCATCGACGGCATGTGCCTCCTCAAGAACCGCCTCTCCGCCTGCGGCCGGCCCTCCGAAATCCTCGTCAGCTCCGGAACCGTCGGCGACCTCGGCGATTGGGACGCCCTGCGCGACGAACCCATCACCGAGGACAATCCCGCCGTCTATGCCATGGTCTGGGACGAACCGCAGGACGTCCGCGGCCTCGCCGTGATGGAAATCGACGGCAAGCGCACCGAAATCGACGTCTACGAAGGCCCCGACACCGGCGCCATCGACCCTGCCGACGATTCGCTCTGGCGCAATGTCGGCACCTACCACCAGCGGCTCCGCTACTACTACCAGCCCGACCAGGAGCGCAACTCCGACGCCCGCTACATGGACGGCTACGTCGACTTCGGCTCCACCCTCCGCACGCGCGCCATCCGCCTGCGCGTCTGCGAACAGTGGCTCACCCGCGGCGAAGGCCGGGAAGGGTGCTACGGCGTCCGTGCCGACCGCGGCGCCCAGGACATCGATGCCGCCCGTTGCCGCATCTACGGCGTCGCCGCCGTGAAACTCCTCGGCTCCGAGGACGAGAGCGACCTCGTCCGCACCGACCGCATCGAGGTCTACGAACTCGAAAAGGGCGAACGCGTCGCCGAATGGCCGCTCAAGCGCCCCGGCGACCTCGCCCTCTCCCCGGACGGCGCGACCCTCTACGCCATTTCGGCCACGAACGTCGTCGCCATCGATCGCGAAAGCGGCACGCCGCGCCTCTTGTCGCTTGACGGCCTCCTCCGCCCCTTCTCCATCACGACCGATGCCGAGGGCGAACTCTACGTGTACGACATCTCCCCCGACCGCCTGAACGTGCGCGTCTACAACCCCGCCTCCGGCGAACTCCTCCGCACCATCGGCACGCCCGGCGGCCGCAAGGTGGGCCCCTGGGATCCGACCGCGTTCACCACCGGCCCCTACGTGGCCGTGGATCTCGCGGTGGACAAGAACCGCAAACTCTGGGTCACCGAGTGCGAATTCGCCACCAAGCGCGCCAGCCGCTGGGATGCGGCCACCTGCACCTTCGAGAAGGAATACCTCGGCAACACCCGCTACGGCGGCGGCGGCGACGGCTGCATCGACCCATGGGACAAGACGAAGGCCTACTACGCCGATGGCGGCGCGACCGTCCAGTACACGCTCGACTGGGAGTCGGGACGCACCGGGATCGCCGGCATCGTCGGCTTCGGACAGAACGCCGGAGGGAACCAGCCCGTCCGCGTCGGCGGGCACGACTACCTCGTGACGCGCCCGCTCTTCTGGCGCCAGTCCCACGGCCGCGTGTACCTCCTCGAGAACGGCGTGTCGCGCCTCGTCGCCGCCGTCGGCGCCGCCGACGCCTTCGAACTGCTCCGCAACCGCGAGATTCTCGGCAAGCTCGGACGCACCCCCCTCGCGGCGTTCCACTTCACCTGGAGCGACCTCAATGCGGACGGTGCCGCGCAGGCGGACGAGGTGCATCTGGTGGAGCTGCCCGGGCGCACCGGCGAACTCGTCGCCTTCGACCGCGAACTCGGCATCTCGTGCGACCGCTGGCGCTTCGCCGTGAAGGAGTTCCTCGCCGACGGCACCCCCGTCTACGAGGTCGTCCCCCACGCCGGCGCGCTCGCCGGCCGCAACGGCCTCTTCCGCCTGCCCGACGGCAAGACCATCCAGATGTCGATGGAGGGCCACGCCGGCTTCGGCCCGGACGGCGCGCCGCGCTGGTCGTGGAAGACCGAAGGACTCGGCGTCCACGCCTACTACTCCGCCGGGCCCTACGTCCCGCGGCAGGTCGTGGCCGAGTTCGACATCGTCGGCGCGGAAACCATCGGGGAAGGCGGCCTCGGCTCGTTCTACGCCACGTCCTCGAACACCGGCACCTGGCACCTCTGGTCCGGCGACGGCATCCTCTTCGGACGCCTCTTCCAGGACCAGCGCGAACACGGCCGCGCCGGCTGGGCCATGCCCGAGCACGATCGCGGCATGTCGCTCCACGACGTGACCCTCGGCCAGGAGCACTTCTCCGGCTACCTCTGCCGCGAGCAGGGCACCGACAACATCCTCCTCTGCGCCGGCCACAACCACATCTCCGTGTGCGAGGTCAAGGGTCTCGACCGCGTCCGGCGCCATACGGGCGAAATCGAGATCGATGCGGAAACCCTCCAGAAGGCGGCGGACTGGCTCGCCGCCCGCTCGCGCGATTCGCTCTATTCCCGCGCCCCCGTCCTCCGCGCCTATCGCGCGCCGAGGGTCGTCATCCCCGATGGCGACCTCTCCGACTGGGGCGAGGAGGTCTCGTCGTTCGGCGACGGCGATTCCCCGCGCGCCAGCCTGCGCATGTCGTACGACGCCCGGAACCTCTACGTCGCCTGGCACGTCCGCGGCTACGGGCCCTTCAAGAACGCGGGCAACGACTGGCGCCGCCTCTTCAAGACCGGCGCATGCGTCGATATCCAGATCGGCCTCGACCCCGGAGCCGACCCCGGACGCGAGGAGACCGTCGAAGGCGACGTCCGCATCCTCGTCGCGCCGATGGACGGCAAGCCCGTCGTGGTCCTCTACCGCCAGGTTGACCCGACCGCATCCGAAGCCGACGGATGGGAATCCCACACGATGGTCTTCCGTACACGCTTCGACCGCGTCGAGATCCTCGAGGCCGCCGAAGCCGGATTCGCCGATCTCTCCTCCAAGGAGGGCGGCGGATACGCCGTCGAACTCGTCGTGCCGCTCGAGGCCATCGGCGCCGCCATCCAGCCCGACACCCGCCTCCGCTTCGACTGGGGCGTACAGGAGGTCGGCGCCGACGGATCGGTCGTGATGCAGCGCCTCTACTGGGCCAACCAGTCCACGCGCATCGTCTCCGACGAGGCCGCCGAGGCGCGCCTCTACCCCGGTCTCTGGGGCGACGCGCTCTTCCTGGGCGAGAAGCCCGCGGAAGGCGGCATCGCGGCCCCCGACGAACTCGATCTGGGCGGCGGACTCTCCGGCGGCGCCGAAGAACTCTTCCGGGACATCCTCGAGGACGACGACTTCTAACCCCGTTCCAATCCCCCAAGCCCCTCCCGCCATGATCTCCACGCCGCTTCTCTCGATCGCCGTCGACGGTTCCGCCGAGGCGCTCTGGACCCTCGCCACCGCCGACGGCGCGCTGCGCATTCCCGTCGCCGCGCCGGTCTTTGAAATCGACGGGCAGGACGTTGTCGCCGCCCTTTCGGATGTCGCCGCCGTCCCCGCGCGCGGCGCGCCGCTCCCCGACGGCGTCCGGGAAGCCGCCTTCCGCGGCACCCTCCGCGACTGCCCCGACCTCGCCCTCACCCTCGTCCTGCGCGTGGCCGACGATTCCCCCGTGGTGCGATTCCGCTATTCGCTCGCCCCCGCCGAAGGCTCCACCACCCTCCACCGCCTCACCAAACGCCACGACCGCGACGCCATCGCCTACGCCGCGGCCGACCTCTCCGCACTGCCCGAATGCACCGAAGTGCGCTTCGGCGAGTTCGATGCCCGTTGCCATGCCTTCCGCCTTTCCGAGACCCGCGTGGGCGCAAAGGAATTCGACAATTCGCTCCGGTTGATGGGCCCCATCCTCGCCGCCTGCGGCCCTGCACACTCCGCCTTCCTCGCCTACGAACACGGCTCCCAGGCCCCCGACCTCTTCGTGGGCTTCGACCTCGCCCCCTCCCGCCGCGTGACGCTTCGCGCGGTCAAGGGCAACTACTACCGCGGCCGGCCCCTCTCCGCGACCGACCCCTTCGAGACGCTCTGGTTCGACCTCGCCGCCCTTTCCGGCGGCCTCGACGACCTCGCCGCGGCATGCCGCCATTTCTTCCTGCTGCGATGCTCCCCAAACGCCGCGTCGCGCCGCCCCTGGATCTTCTACAACACCTGGGGATGCCAGGAGCGCGACAAGTGGTGGAACCACCACGCATACCTCGACACGATGAACGAGGAACGCATCCTCGCCGACATCGACATCGCCCACGCCATGGGCATCGATGTCTTCGTGATCGACACCGGATGGTACGAGAAGACCGGCGACTGGCGCGTCAGCTCCAAACGCTTCCCCCGCGGCCTCGGCCCCATCCGCGACAAACTCGATCGTTACGGCATGAAGCTCGGCCTCTGGTTCAGCCCCACCGAGGCGGCCGTCACCAGCGACATCCTCGCCCGGAACCGCGGGAACATCGTCTCGTTCCGCGGCGTCGAGAGCACCCCCCACCGCGTCTGGGAAACCGAGGAGAGCCAGAACCTCTGCCTCGTCTCCCCCTATGCATCCGATTTCGCCGACGAGCTCATCCGCCTTTCGCGCGACCTCGGCGTGACCTATTTCAAATGGGATGCCATCGGCCAGTACGGGTGCGACTCCGACCGCCACGCCCATGGCGGCCCCTCCGTGCCCGCCGACGAACGCGCCGACTGCTACGCCTTCGAACAGGTCCGCTACATGGCCCGCGTGGTGGACAGGCTCTGCGCCGCCTGCCCCGAGGCCATCGTCGATTTCGACATCACCGAACGCGGCCGTTCCGTGGGCCTCGCCTTCCTCGCCGCCGGAAAGTACTTCGCCGTGAACAACGGCCCCTACTACCCCTGCTTCGATGTGCCGTACGACTGGGCCGCGGAGGCATTCTGGAGCAACGTCTTCGTGTACCCGGGGCCCGCGCGCGGATGGTTCGTGCGCGCCCCGCTCGACGCCGACCGCTGGATCCCGTCCGTCCTCTTCCTCGCTCACTACTTCGCCGACGCCCCCGCCACTTCGCAACGCATCAATTTTGCCTCGGCCATCCTCGGACAGAACGGAATCTGGGGCGACTTGCAAGCCGTCCCCCCCGAAGGCGTCGCCTTCTTCGCCGACGCCTTTGCCGCATACAAGCGCGTCCGCGACGCCATTACCTCCGCTTCGCCCGTCCGCACGGGCCGCATCGGGGGAAGCCCCGAAATCCACGAGAAGCTCGATGCCCAGGGCCGCGGCGCGGTCTGTCTCTTCGCAAACGAACGCGGCGGGCAGACCTACGTTACCGAACACGCCACCGCCCCGCTCCTGTGGACCAGCGAAAACTGCACCGTGACCCGCGATGCGAAGGGCCGCGCCATCCTCCACGCGCGCTTCGACAGCCCGGACGCCGCCATCGCCCTTTTCAGTTGACCCATCCCACGCCCCACGACCGAAAGGATCCCCATCATGTCCTGCTCCTGCTCTTGCTCTGATTCCCGCCCCTCTCTGGCGATGGTCGGCCTGAACTTCGGACGCCACATCGTCGCCCAGCTCGTCGAAGGCGAAGGCGCAAGCCATGTGCGGCTCGCCGGCCTCTGCGACCTCGATCGCGCCAAGGCCGAGGCCCTCGCCGCGAAATACGCCGGGAAAACCACCCTCAAACTCTACGACTCGCTGGACGACGTCCTCGCCGACCCCGCCGTCCAGACCGTCGGGCTCTTCACCGGCCCCGTGCACCGCGCCGACCTCCTCCGGAAGATCATCCGCGCCGGCAAGGACGTGATGACCACCAAGCCCTTCGAGCTCGACGCCGACGCCGCCACCGCCATCCTGGAGGAGGCCGAGTCTCTCGGCCGGGTCATCCACCTGAATTCGCCCAACCCCGGCATCTCGCCCGACCTCGCGCAAATCGAATCGTGGCGCGAGACGCTGCAGCTGGGCCGCCCCGTCGCCGCCCGCATCGAAACCTTCGTCCGCTACGACGAAAAACCCGACGGCTCCTGGTATGACGACCCCGATCTCTGCCCCGCGCCCCCCATCTTCCGCCTGGGCATCTACCTGATCAACGATCTCGTGCGGCTCATGGGCCGCGTGAAGCGCGTGAGCCTCTTCAGCACGCGCCTCTTCACCCGGCGCCCCACGAGCGACAACGCACAGCTCGCGCTCGAATTCGAAAACGGCGCCCTCGGCAACGTCTTCTCCAGCTTCTGCGTCCGCGACGGCGACCACTATCGCAACAGCCTCGAACTCAACTTCGAGAACGGCACCGTCTACCGGAACGTCGGCCCGGTCCGCACCCCCGGCGCCCAGTGCGAGCTCACCGTGGTCCAAGCCCGGCAGCGCGAGGATGGCGAACTCGAACGCACCATCACCGCCACCGCACAGACGTCATCGCGAAGCGGCGGCTACGACTGGGAAGGATTCGTCAAGGCCATCCGCCACGAACCCGGCGCCCCGCGCTACGACATCGAGCATGTGGTGGAACCGCTCCGCGTCATCCGCGCCATGGCCGAGGCCGAACGGTCCGGCCAGGTCGTGACCCTCCCGCGCTAGTCCTTCAGGAACAGGAGAACGACATGAAGCGTTTGCTGGTTGCTCCGGGAAAAGTGTTTTTCTGGGCCGCTACGATGATAATGGCAGGTTCGGCTTTTGCCGAACCGAAGAACGCCGACGATCTCGAGGTCTGGAAGCTCGCGCCGCGCACGCCGTGGGTGACGGAGGCGCGCGAGATCATCAACCTCGGCGGGCCGGGCTCGGACTGGAAGGGCACCTTCACGGCGGCCGTGCAGGGCGATTTCATCAAGATGGCGGGCTCGGCCAAGGTCTATCTCTGGACGAACACGCCGGTCGACGAGGCCACGGCCAAGTGGGCGCCGGTCGACCTGCCGATCTCCCGCTTCGTGGCGAGCGACTGGCGGCTCCCGATCGGCTACTACGAACGGACGCTGACGCTGACCGAGGCGCAGGCGGCGCGGAATGTCCGCATCGCGTTCGAGTCGATCGGCGTCCACTACAAGGTGTGGGTGAACGGCCAGCTTGCGGCCGACGTTCCGCTCACCTCCACTTTTCTCGAGCAGCACGACATCAGCGCCCTCGTGAAGCCGGGCGAGAACACGCTCCGCATCATGGTCGGCAAGACCAAGGGGCAGGACGACAGTTGGATCGACTGGCCGCTCAATGGCGCGAAGCACGGCATCGTGCGTCCGTTCTACCTCGAGCTGCGCGACCCGGTGGCGATCGAGTCGGTAGCGGTACGCACCGCACTCGAGCCGGAGAAGCGCATGACAGTGGTCGTGACTGTAACGAACACGACGGACCGCGCGGTGACGCGCGAGCTGAAGGGAGTGGTCGCGGACACGGCCTGGTCCGCTGCCGCGTCCGTGACGCTGAAGCCCGGCGAGGGGAAGCGGGTGAAACTGGCGAAGGAGTGGCCGGACGCGCGCCTGTGGTCGCCGGCCGATCCCTATCTCCACTTCCTCGACCTGACCTTCGCGGGTGACGGGGGTGCGGACGCCTACCGCCAGCGCTTCGGCTTCCGCGAGATCCGCTGGCAGGGGACGGACCGCAAGGCGCTTCTCAACGGCAAGCCGTTCACGATGCTCCGCAACTCGACGGCTCCGTTCGGACTCGACCGCGGGCAGAACCTCGAGATGATCAATCTCCTCCGCTCGCGCGGTATCGTCGGCTTCCGCTATTTCACCCAGAACCCCGATCTCGCCCGCTTCTGCGATCTCTGCGACGAGTGCGGCTTCCTGGTCTCGCCGGCGGCGTGCAGCGGCTGGGGCGCGGGCTTCAAGACGGATCTCTTCTGGCCGCGCTGGAAACGCATGCTTGGCAAGATGCTGGATCAGTGCATGAACAATCCCTCCATCATCTGCTGGGGGCTCTCGAACGAGTTCGGCACGGTCTATGGCGGCAAGGACAACATGGAGAACGCCATCAGGCAGGGCGAGGTCGGCGAGTGGGTGCAGGCGCAGGATCCGACGCGCCCGTGGACGATGTACGGCGAGATCGAGCTGCGGTGGCACGGCGTGGAGGGCCCGATGCCGATCCGCAGCTACCACTATCCCTACGGCGTGGCGGGGACGGTGCTCCCGCAGGGCGGACGCTGGTTCGCCGACGGGCGGAACGGCTGGCAGGGCGCCTTCACGAACGACAAGCCGGTCTCCGTCTCCGAGGATCTCTTCCACGGCTTCCAGGATGCCCATGCAACGATGGCCAAGGCCCTCGTCGGCGACCGTGTCTACACGCTCGACGGCTACGCCGAGGCGATGTGGTACACGCTGCGCAAGTACTGCGAGGGCTACTACCTCGGCGACGTGGCGGGATGGGATCCGTGGTGCTTCTTCGTGGAGAAGCCGGAGTGCCTGGTCTACAGGGATCTGCGCGGCACCCCCCACCCGAACCGCCTCCTGATGATGAAGGAGTACAACCGCAACGTGACCTCCGGCACGCGGACGCCGTTTACGCTCATCGCGGCCAACCGCGCCTTCGCGCCCGTGAAGGGCACGCTAGTGCGCGAGATACGCATGGGCGGCAAGAGCGTCTCGGTCTCCGGGCCGCAGCGGGCGGACGTCGACAACGGCTTCAACGTGGCGTTTCCGTTCGAGGTCGAGGCGCCGTCCGTCAAGACGATCACCCCGTTCGAGCTCGTGGCCACCTGGACGGGCGACGACAACGAGGTCATCGCCTGCGAGACGTTCGAGTTCGTGTCGGTTCCGGCCAAGGCCGCGGCGGAGATCCGCGTGCCCGGCGCGGTCGCGGCGATCATGACGCGCGAGAACGCGACGCTGGCGGGATTCACCTTCGCGAAGGGCATCCACCAGACCGTCGCCGCGGCCCTCGAGGCGAAGCCCGAGGCGATTGTCCTCTACGGCACGCTTCCGACGCTGGATGCGCAGATCCTCGACGACTGGACGAAGACCGGCGGGCGCGTGCTCCAGCTCGAGCCCGCGCCGGACGACTGGTCGGTCGCCAAGATCGCGCAGGAGCATCCCAGGCGCTACTCGTTCGCCTTCCGCCGCGACGACGAGCACATGACGGAGATACCCGACGCGGCGATGCGTCTCTGGGCGCCGGAAGGCTACGTGGGCGACCACGTCTTCCAGAAGCCGGTGGAAGACGCGCGGGTGCTCTGGGAGTCGGTACACGAGGGCGGCATGCGCTGGGCCGAGGTAGCCTGGTTCTGGCGCGGCAAGGGCGGCTGGCTGGTCTCGACCCTGCCGGCGCTGGCGCGGCTTGGTGTCGAGCCGGTGGCCGGCCATGTGCTGCAGTCGCTCTTCAACGAGCTTGTCGCGGCCAATGCCGCCGCCCCGTCGCGGCAGGCGCTGCTGGTGGACTTCAACGGGCCGGGTGCGGTTGATGCGCTTTTCAAGAAACATGATGCGTACTACAGGACCGTCAGCGTCTCCAACGCGCTGGCGGAGACCGCCCCCGCGCAGGCGGTCTGGATCGTGGATGCGAAGGGGCAGGCGCTGCCGTCCGGGGTGAAGGCGTTTGTGACGAACGTCGTGATCCAGGGCGGCACTGCCGTGGTTCTCGACATGGCGCGGGAGACGGATGCGGAGTGGCTCGGCTTCCTCGGCATCACCTGGGAGCCGCCGCTGCCGACGGTGATGGCACCGATTCCGTGGCAGCCGTCCAAGACCAACGAGGTCGACACCTCGCGCCACTTCTTCACGCACGTCGGCAACGCCGGGCCGATTGCCGGCATCAACAACGAGGATCTCTTCTGGTGGCTGCCGGAGCAGATGTGGGTGTACTACCGCTTCCCGCTCGCGAATGGTCATCCCACGTTCCTCTGGAACAAGCGCGCCGGCGAGCCGGTGAGCGCCTACTTCGAGAGCGCGGACGCCGCGACGCGCATCCTGACCGCCCCCGGCGCGATCGGATGCCGCACGATAGGCCAGGGCAAGGTACTCTTTGCCACCTTCGGCATCGACAAGAAGGGGTACGGCGGCGACCATCCCGAGAAGGTCTATATGACGGTCAAGACACTGGTCAACAACGCCGGAGCGCCGTTGTCGAAGGTTCTGACGCCGGCGGCGTTCGAGTTCGTCGACCTCGCGCCCGTCGCGACGGCCGCCTCGTGGCGCAAGCCCGGCGCGGAGAAGCTCGCGTTCGTGCCGAGCGGTGTCGACTTCCGCTACTTCCCGGTCAACCGCTGCGGCTGGTCGTTCACGGCGCAGAACTTCTGTCCCGTCGAGCCCCTACCGGCCGTTCCTCTCAGCTTCAACGGCGTCTACTTCCGCTTCATCGATCCGGATCAGAACGACGGCAAGGATCTCCTCTACATGGAGAAGGGGCTCGACCGCGTGACGCTCAAGCTGCCGCGGAAGATGAAGGTCTCCAGGGTCCACTTCCTGGGCTTCAGCAAGTGGGCGAATGGCGGCGAAGTCTTCTTCGGCGACCAGGAGAAGCCGGTTCCCATCGTGATCCGCGACCATGTCGCCAACTGGGCGGACAACTGGGACGCCGTAAAGTCAGGCGTAAAGGTTTACGACGGCATCTGGGATATTCCGACTGCCGACCGCGCGGAGGGCTACAAGCCCGGCAAGGCCTTTGTGTACCACTGGTTCCTCGATAACCCCGAGCCCGGCGTGCCGATCGACCACATTGATCTCGGCAACGCCACGCATATCGGCCTCTTTGCCGTGACGCTCGAGGAGTAGCAGTAGGCAGTGGCAGTAGGCACGAACGGGCGGCACGCATGCCGCCCTTAGGGAGCGCGCGGAGGCGTGGGGCGGGTAGGCTCAATATGCGCACGGCATGCCGTGCGCACAAACAGTAGAATTATGATTCATCACCCCTGTGGCTAATCACCTGACCGCAACCCATGAACGACACCCTGCTCACGCCCCCCGCACCCGCCACCCCCCGCATCAACGGTGCCCGCATCGTCGGCGCCCGCCCCGGATCCCCCTTCCTCTTCAGGATTCCCACGACGGGCGAACGCCCCATGCGCTTCGCGGCCGCCGGCCTTCCCGACGGCCTTGAGCTCGATGCCGCCGCCGGCATCATCCGCGGCGCGACCACATGCGCGGGCGAGCACCGCGTAACCCTCTCCGCGCGCAACCACCTCGGCGAAGCCACCAGCGAGCTCCGCATCCGGATCGGCGACGCCATCTGCCTGACCCCGCCCATGGGCTGGAACAGTTGGTACTGCCACAGCGAGCTCGTCAGCGAGCAGGCCATCCGCGACACGGCCCGCGCCCTCGTCGGGACGGGGCTCGCCGACCACGGCTGGACCTACGTCAACATAGACGACTGCTGGCAGGGCGTCCGCGGCGGCCCCGATCTCGCCATCCAGCCCAACGAGCGCTTCACCGACATGAAGGGGCTTTGCGACGACCTCCACGCGCTCGGCCTCAAGGCCGGCATCTACTCGACCCCCTGGATGGGTACCTACGCCGGCTTCATCGGCGGCTCCGCGCCCGACGAGACGGGCGACAGCTCGGCGTTCCACCTGCCCGAGACCGAGCGCCTCCAGCCGCACCAGTTCTTCGGCCGCTACCCCGGCTCGATCGAGCGCGGACTCGACCGCGTCGGCACCTGGTTCTTTGATCGCGACGCCCGGCAGTGGGCGGAGTGGGGCTTCGACTACGTCAAGGTGGACTGGAACCCCAACGACGTTCCCACCACCCGGCGCATCCACGACGACCTCCGCCGCTGTCCGCGCGACATCGTGCTCAGCCTCTCCAACCGCGCCCCGTTCGAAAACGCCGAGGGCCTCGCCCGCTACGCCAACTGCTGGCGCACCACCGGCGACATCAACGACTCGTGGGAATCGATCTCGAAGATCGGTTTTGCGCAGCTACCCTGGCAGCGCTTCCAGCGCCCCGGCCACTGGAACGACCCCGACATGCTCCAGGTGGGCCGGATCGGCACGCCGAACCGCAAGAACACCCAATTCAACCCCACGCGCCTTACGCGGGACGAGCAAGTCACGCAAATGAGCCTCTGGTGCCTGCTCTCGGCACCCCTGCTGCTCAGTTGCGACATCGCCTCGCTCGACGCCTTCACCCTCAGCCTGCTGACGAACGACGAGGTCATCGCCATCAACCAGGATCCCGCCGCGCAACCCGCCCGCCAGTTCGTGCCTGACGACACCGCACAGATCTGGACCAAGCGCCTTGAAGACGGCGCCACGGCCCTTGGCCTGTTCAACCTCGGCGACGCCCCCCGGGACGTCACGGCGGAATGGGCGGCCCTCGGCCTCGACGCCCCCCGCGCCGTCCGCGACCTCTGGCGCCAGCAGGACCTCGGCGCCTTCCCCGACGCCTTCACCGCCCGGGTTCCCGCGCATGGGGTCGTGCTTGTCAAAACGAAGGGGTAGGCGGCTGGGGTTTGAAGGTGTCGCTGGGGACTGGGGACCGCGGTCTCCGCGGGCAGATCGTGGTGGTGGTGGAGACCGCAGTCTCCGCAGGCAGATGGGAACGCCTGCACCTGCACCAGCCCGCCGAGGACGGCGGTTCCCAACATTCCGACATTTCGTCCGCCCGTTTCGAGTCTAAACCAAAACCACATGAACATGACGAAGCCCATGCGCAACGCGCGACCGAAAGACAAACGACGCCTGTCCATTCATTTCTTCGGAACGGCCTGCTCCTGCCTGTGCGTCCTGGCCTCCGGCTGCGCCTCCACGAAAGGCTACTGGATTGATCGCGGGCGCGATGCGGCGGACATCGTCACGGTCACCGGGGGGATCGTCAACGGCGCGAAAGTGCAAGCGGGGCCGGTCGCCGCGGGTTTGATCATGCAATCGGACGTCGTCGGGCTTCGGGGGGGCGAGATCTTCGCCGTCCAGCCGGGGCAGGCGCAGCAAGGCGCAGGAGCGGATTTCTGGACGCCGATCCCCATCTACATTGCCTATGACGACACCTTGGTCCTCGGGTGGCGTTCAGGGTTTTCGACCTGGAGCCTGGGGGAGGAGCGGAATAAGACATTCTACTACGAATCGAAATATCCGTTTTGGATCGGCGGCCAAACAGGCAGCATCGGCGAGTGGCGCCGGATTCAAGACGGCCCTTCCATCCAGACGAACGCCGCGGCAAAATGCGAAACCAGGAAAAGCGGATGGTCGACGCCGTTGCCCTATCAGCTTGAGGTCAGCGGCGGCCTCGTCTTCGGCCTCCGGCTCGGCTTCAACGTCGGGGAACTCGTCGACTTTGTCGTCGGTTGGTTCGGTTTCGACATCTTCGACGATGATCTGGAGGCAAATCCCTTTTAGCGTCTCATGCAATCCCAGAACTGCCGCGGGGTCACGATTTTTGTTTTTTTGTAGGATTCCAGTACGAGCAGATCCTGGTCGCCTGTCACGAGGCAGGCCGCACCGCCGGCATCGGCGAGGCCAAGCAAATGGAGATCGTCCGGATCGCGACAGGCGTCGAGCGGGACAGGAGCGGGTTCGACGAAACGGCTGTTCTCTTGAAGCATGTCGCAGTAGTCCTGGACGACAGGACGCGGCACGTTGATTTTGCCCAGCAATTTGTCGCGGACATCTTGAATGAGGAGCGACGAGCAGATGATTTCATGCTCCTCCAGGCAATGCTCCAGCACGGCCTCGCAAAGCCCCCGCCCGGCAACGGCCGCAATCAGCACATTCGCGTCAAGAACGACAATCATGACAATGCCCGGAAAACGTCCTCGTCGGTGACAAGGCCCTGCGCCTCGGCATACGGCAAGATTTGACTGCGCGCAGAGCGGAAGCGCTTGACCGCCAGATACCGTCGAAGCGATTCCCGGACGATGTCGCTCGCGGTCTTGTGCTCGATGCGCCCCAGTCGCTGGATGTCGTTCCGAAGTTCTTTGGGCAGTCGAATGGTGAGCGTGGTCATGGTGCCTCCTTTCTCTGTAAGACAATGTAACACGACGTGCGGCCGGTTGTCAAGAGGCGTCGAAAAATGAGAAACGAACGCTGGCATTTGGAGCTACATACGGAACAACCCGGTTCGCGCGGGACTTGTCGCCGCCAGCGAAGAATGGCCGTTTCAAGGGAAGGCGCATGATGTTCCCCGCTGGTGAAAATGTTGGTCGTGGTGGTGGGGACTGGGGACCGCGGTCTCCGCGGGCAAACGGGAACAGCCCGCGCCACACCCACACCCGCCCGCCGAGGACGGCGGTCCCCAGCGCATCCGAAGCGAACGGGAGGCCACTGCCAAATCACCAATCACAAATCAAACCCCGCTGCAGCCTATTGCATTTCCCCGACCCAGTAGCCATAGCCCTCCAGCGCGATGCGCGGACCAATCTTGGAACACCCGGATTCCACAAGTGCCGTTCCGGGAATGCCCTCAATGTTCAGTCTGGATTCCACGCGGTGATCGGACAAGTTGATGGCCACGAGTATGCGCGTATCGCCAAGCGTGCGGATAAAGGTGGCCAGTTCGTCCGGCATATCGTTGTCCACCCATTCCAGTGTACCGTGGGTCAGCGCCTTCGTGTCCCGGCGCATGCGGCAGAGACGGCGGCACAACTCCGTGCGTGCCTTGCCGCGGGGAGTCCCGCCTGCGGCCCAGTCCACGGGGAGCCTGCCGAAGATGCTGTGGCGCGCGGTGTCGGCCACTTCCTGGCCGTTGTAGAGGAATGGCGCGCCGTCGAGTGTGAACGCCAGGATGAGCGCGGCGCGCACATGCGCGTCCGACCAGCGCTTGTCCACGCGGTTCTCGTAGTCGTCATTGGCGATGTCGTGGTTGTCGAAGAACCAGATGAACTTGGAGCCGCCGACCGGACGCTCCGCGCGCCGCTCCTCCCACAGCTTCCTGAGCGCGGAGGCGGAACTCCAGATCTGGTGGGCGTTTCCGAAGCCTAGGTAGTTTATATCGAATGCGCGAAGCTGGTCTTCCTTGCGGGTGCCTTCCGACAACATGGCCACATCGGGCTTGAGCACCTCGATGCGCCGGCGCGCCTCTTCCCAGAACTCGAGCGGGATGGCATCCGAGACGTCGGTCCTGAAGCCGTCCACGTCGAACTCCCTCACGAACCACTCCATGTTGGCCCAGAGATATTCGCGCAGTTCAGGGTTGTCGAAATTGAGCGCGGGGAACTTCCATGCGGCGTTGCGGATGGAGCCGTCCGCCTCGCGCTGCACGAAGTCGGGATGCTTTTCGATGAACACGGCACCGGGGCCGCAGTGCAGGTAGACCACATCCTGCATGACCCGCATGCCAAGCGCGTGCGCCTCGTCCACGAAGCGACGGTAATCTTCCGCCGTACCGTACTCGGGGTCGATGTCGTAGTAGTCCTTGATGCGGTACGGATTGCGCGGGTTGTCCATGCCGGACTTGATCTGCCGCGGGCTCCAGAAGTTGCGGTCGGGGTGGTCGTCGGAGACCGACACGGGGCACAGGTAGAGGATGGTGACACCCAGTTCCGCGAGCCTTGGCAGGTGCGCCAGCGCCGCCTTGAGCGTCCCCTCCGGCGTGAAGGCGCGCAGATTGATCTGGTAGAAGACGCCCCCCAGCAGCCATTCCGGCGAGGTGCGGGCCTGTTTCTGGTTCAGCGGTAGAGTTTCGTTTGCATTCACGGCATCAATTCCTTGTGCGCTTATTGTATATGACAAGGCGGGAGAGGGTCAATCACACGAAATGCCGGCTGCGTAATCGGTTGGCGACAGAGGGGCGCGGGGATTGTCCAAGTGTAAAGCGGCAGGTCGTTCATCCCAACAGGCGAATGGCCGGGACAGACCAGATATCGGGCTCGCAAAGGGGTTCCAGGCGCGTGCCGCCATGAACCACGAGACCTCCGAGCCATCTTTCGCCCGCGCCCTCCGCCACGCGCCGCAGACCGGCGGCGTCGGAATGCCCGGCCTTCTCGCGCATCTTGATTTCAACCCCGATCAACCCGTTGACAGTCTCGATGATAACGTCAACCTCAAGCCCCGAGCGTGTGCGGTAATAGAAGAGGCGCATATCCACCCCGCTGGTACGGCATCCCGCCCCGCGAAATTGGATCAGGCCGACTACCGCGCGATTGAATCCGTGGCTGGAAGGATCGCCGGACTTGGGGATCCCGTTGTCGTCGCTGGCGTTTTCCCCGCATGGCAGGACGTGAAGGTTGCCTGTACGGTTCGGAGGGAGGGGCGGCGCAACTCAATGCGTCGTCCCTACCTACCCCTATGAGGCAGATCGTGGTGGTGGTGGGGACTGCGGTCTCCGCAGGCAAATGGGAACAGCCCGCGCCACACCCACACCCACACCAGCCCGCCGGGGACGGCGGTCCCCAGAGGCAGATGCCATCACGGCGGTCCCCAGAGGGGGTTCAACCCTGCGACGGGCGCTACTTCGTGTAGCGCGTGCGGATGCCGACGGCGCGGAAGATTTCGGGGCGGAGGTCGTAGGGCTTCCCGCAGGCGGTGGCGGAAACGGAGCATGTGTAGCCGATGACGATGCGGTTCTCGAGATCGGCCAAACCCTCCGAGCCGCCCAGGCCGCCCTGTCCGAAGATGCGCCCGAGTTCGTCGCGCCCGCCCCAGAGCCCGTAGCCCAGCCCCCAGACCATCTGCCACGTCTTGTCGAGCTCTGCGGCCTCGGGAACGGGTTCGCCCTCCCAGCGGCAGGGCTTGAGCGCGTTGGCCAGCGTTTCCGGGCGGATCAGCGGCGGCAGGCCGTCCATGCCCGTCAGGCGCAGGTAGAACTTCGCGATGCCGCGGGCGCTGGCGGCGGCATAGGCCGAAGGGATGCAGGCGCGGCGGTAGCACTCCTTGTTCATCTGCGTGAAGCCGTAGTCCTCCACGCCGTCATAGACGGTGACGCACCGCGCGATGGCTTCGTCGTCGAGGGCGAAATAGAACTCGCGCCCGATGCCGGCAGGGACCAGCACCAGCTCGCGCAGCACGTCGTGGATGGGCTTGCCCATGGCGCGGGCGAGCGGCTCGCCCAGAATCCAGGCGTAGGTGATGCCGAGATACTCCGCGCGCGTGCCCGGCTCCAGGTGCGGCTTCATGTCCGCGCACTGCGCAACCATGAAGGCCCAGTCGCAGACGGATTCGTCCGGCGTGCCCGGCAACGGGCTGCCCGGCAGTCCCGTGCGGTGGCCGAGCACCTCGCGCACGGTGAGCTTCTCCATGCCATGGGCGGCAAATTCGGGCCAGTAGGAGGCAATCCTGTCATCGTAGTCCATTTTGCCGAGTTCCACGGCGCGATGCACCGCCGTGACGAACACCGGCTTCTCCGTGGAGAAGATGGGGAAGAGCGAGTCGCCGTCGATCCGCCGCGTGCCGCCCTTCTCGTAGGTGCCGGCCCAGGCGTCGACCACGGGCTTGCCGTCGAGGTACACGCAGCACTGCACGGCGCTTTGCGCCTGGGAGGCGACGGCGTCATCCAGGATCTCCTGGACGGCGCGCTGCATTGCGGAGGTCGGGCAGGCGGGTTTGCTCATTGGAACGTGCTCCTTCTCTCTGGACCTGGTCTTCAGGCGGGCGTGGCGGCCCGCACCTTGTTGCGACGCTTCGTCCTGATTCGCCTTCCTGCATCGGAGGGCTAGGCTTCGACGCCGGCCAGGCGGCACGGCACCTTGACGGGGTCCTGCCGGATCTCCGGCCGCCGGATCTTCCGGAGGAGCATCGCGACGGCCTCCATGCCGAGTTCGTGTTCCGGCAGCACCATGGTGGGTATCGGGCGGCGGTTGTAGAGCACCTCCTGCTCGTGCACGACGCCCAGCCGAAGCGCCTGGCCGACCGGGAGGCCGAGTTCCTCGCAGACGAGACACACGAGGTCCACCTCTTCCTGCCGGTAGCAGACGACCGCCGACGGCAGCTTCGGGCCGCGCAGGAACTCGCGCAGGCAGGCGAGGCGCTCGGGCTCCGGGTCCACCTTCAGGTCCAGCATCCGCGGCCGCAGCCCCTTGCCCTGGACCGCATCGAGGTACCCGTCGCGGCGGAGTTTCGAGCTGTAGTGCCAGGTTCCCTTGCCCACGTAGGCGACGTCCGCGCTGCCGGTTTCGATGAAATGCAGCGTCAACCGCCGCATCGCATCGAAATCGTCGGGGTAGACGCAATCGAACGCCTGCTTGGAGTTGATCCAGACGGAAGGCAGCCGGTACTCGTCGACGAAATCGATGAGTTTCCGGGGGATTTTGGCGTTGTAGTTGATGAGCAGGCCGTCGGCATAGAGATCGGCGAGCAGGTTCGGGACCACGCCGTCCTGCACCAGCTTGGCGTCCGGCAGCTTGGCGACGGTCATGTGCATGGCGTGCCTGGCGAGCCCGTCGAGCAGGCCGTAGAACAGCGCGACCGGCAACAGGCTGGTGGCCCGTTGCGCCCCGAGCAGCAGCGCGGCACAGTTGAACCGCCCGGTGCGCATCGCCCGCGCCGCCGAGTTGGAGCGGTAGCCGAGTTCGCGGGCCACGCGGACGATCTTCTCCCGGACGGCGGCGCTGACGCAGATGTTGCTGGCGCCGCCGTTGAGCACCTTGCTGACGACCGGTTGCGAGACGCCCACGACTTTGGAAATGTCGGTGGTTGTAACGCGGCCTTGGAACGCGCGCCGGGGGGAATCGGCCCTGGCCGGAGGCCTCCCGTCAGATTTCATGATCGGCCTCCGCGGTGATCGCGATCACGGCGATCGAGTCCTTCGGCGCGGTGTTTCGAAGCACGATCGTCTGGATCGGCCGCTCCGGCGCCGGATTCTCGCCCGGCCAGCGGTAGAGCGAGGCCTGCGGGTCCTTGATGGTCTCCCCCGTCCACGCCACCCGCCCGGTCTTGACCGGGTCGCTCCAGCGGTAGATGCCGAAATGGTCGCCGCCGGAGAAGACGACGGGGGCGCGGTCGTCGCCGAAGGACATCTCCAGCATGGGGCCGCTGTCGAAGCCGCTTTTCGCGCCCAGGAACTGCAGGCGGCCGGCCTTCACCGGCGTCGGCAGGGAGATCGTCACGGACTCGCCGGGGCCGACCACGATGCAGCCGCGCCCGCCGTTTTTCTCCGGATCCTGCAGCCGGAAGGGCACGCATCCCAGGGTCAGCGGCGTTTCGGGGAAGGGCTCCTTCGGGCAGTGGTTGCGCGCCTCCATGCTCCAGCCGCAGAGGTTGACGGGGAAGTAGCGCATGTCGTTGTCGTCCCCGAACCAGCCGGCCGGCTCGAACGTGCCGTCCGCCTTCTTGCGCAGCGGGTCGTTCCAGAGGTTGCGGTTCATGGACGCGGCGATGTCCAGGGGCTCCCAGGAGACGAGCGGGGGGTCGCGGGCGACATCCACGCCCGCGTTGTGGAGCATCGTGCGCAGCGTGCGGCCCACGCGCTCGGGGGATGCGGTGGCGTTCTCGACCATCTTCAGGGTCGAGACGACGAGCGTCCCTTTCCCGACGGCGACTTCGGCGAAGGCGGCCGGCTCCGTGCGGAAGACGGGCTTCCGGGAAGCTCCTTCCGTCGCCTCCAGGATGGCGCTGGCGGCGTGCATCTCCTGCCGCGGCCCGTTGAACTTCATCGGCGGATGCAGCCCTGTCCCCGCGTAGCGGAAGCGATTCCACATCTCGCCGGGCTTCCACCAGAACAAGTCGTCGTTCGAAACGCCATGCAGCAGGCCCGGCTCGGCGACGCGCGTGACGTGCTTGACCCCGTTGTCCACCTGGGCGATGGAGGCCGGGTTCCACGGCACGGGGCATTCCACCACGGGCGGCTGCGCCAGGCGCAGGCCATGCCGGGCCAGCAGGTTCGCATCGGTGTTCGTGGCGAGATTCATCCAGAACACCGTGCACCCCCGGGCGAGCGCCGCCTCGCTGCGCTTCGCCTGCTCGTCCGTGAGTCCTGCCGTGCCGTCGACCACCAGGCAGCCGGCCTGGTCCGGATCGGCGTCCACCGGAATCCGCAGCGCGTCGAACATCGCCGCCACCGGCGCGTTGGTCGCGGCGCCGGAGTCGATGGCGACACGGAGCGCGGGGCGCGCCGGATCGCGCGCGAACTCCTGCAGGGCCGATTGCAGCACGTACGGCGCCACGGGCTCCACGTCATACCGCCCGGAGACCGGGAGCTGGCAGACGAGCCACGCGCCCTTGCCGCGGAAGACGCGGAAGATCTGCGCGGAGGTGAGCCCCTCCTTGCGGCCGGCGTCCCAGAAGATCTGCGCGTTCTCCGCCGGCTTCGGGCATCCGGAATGCCCGACGTAGCCGTCCGGCATCCACGAGCGCATGGACTCCTCGGCGATGTCGGGCATCGCCGTCAGGCTCCGGCGCCAGACGAACGTCTGCCGGCGGCGGTACTCGACGGCCACGGGCGACCACGATCCTTCCGGCGCCTCCAGGATCATGGCCTGGCCGCCCCGGCGGACCCACTGCTCGAGGGCCACTCCCTCGGCGTCGGAGAGGGGTTTGTCCACGACGATGCGCCGGGGGGCCGAGGCGATCGCCGCCGCCGCGGTGTCGTACATGCCGCCGCGGAAGCTGGAGCGGCGCAGCGGGCTGTCCGGCGTGGCCAGCAGGGCCGTGCCCCGGGGGACCCGCAGCTTCTTCAGCGGCGGATAGACCCGGAACACGTAGGTGCGTTCCGCCAGCACCCGCCCGTCCGTGGTGCGCAACGCGAAGGCCACTTCATACCGGCTGCCCGCCGGAGCCCTCGCCGGCGGCTCGATCGCGATCCTCTGCTCGTAGCGCCCGCCCTGCCCGAGGCGGAACGGATCGGAAACGGAAGCGGATACGGTCTTGCCCCGGAAACGGTCCTCGCGCGCCAGCACGCAGTCGTAGTCCTCGAACCACTGGTTGTAGGCGAAGACCTGCCGTTCCGCCTTCTCGCCGGCGCGCAGGTTCGGGAAGAACTCGCGCATCGCGATCAGATAGTCCGGCTGGAGCTGGCCGTAGTCGTAGTAGCGGCTCTTCTTCTCGCCGGGGTAGACGCACCACGGCTCCCAGGTGGCCAGGCCGGAGTAGTAATAGCCTTCGGCACAGGTGCGGACGGCCTTCGAAAAGGCCTTGAAGTAGCCCTCTTCGGTGTAGTGCGAATCGCCGGCGAACTTGGCCATGCCCAGGTGTTGGTCCGTCATGCCGTGGTAGAAGTCTTCGGAGATGCAGAGCGGCTTGTCCTTGGTGGAGATGCGCTGCCACGAGAGCTTCCCGTCGGCGTACCAGTAGGCGATGTCCGGCAGCTCCGAGCCGTCGGCGCACAGGCCGATGGGATAGTGGAAGTTGCGCAGCGGGGCCGGGCCCACGCTCCCCTTGACGGGGTAGCCGAGGTCGACCTCGCCGCAGGCGGTCCAGGGGCGCGTGGGATCGGCCTCCTCGACCAGACGGGCCGAGGCGACCTGCTTCTCGGTTGTCGGCTCCTCCCTGGGCCCACCCTCGTCCCCGCCATAGATGGTGCCGAATTCGTTGGAGACACACCAGTAGATGATGGACGGATGGTTCCGGTGGGCCTCGACCATCTGCACCAGGTGGTGCCGATAGAGAGGCCAGAATTTTTCCGAGCGCCAGGCCGCACCCGTGCCGGCGTGCGCCACGGGCTGGAGCAGCGCGCCGAACTCGTCGGCGGCGTCGGCCAGGCGGTAGGTGTCCGCGCCGAAGACGCGGAACCCGTTCACGCCGCGCTCGCGGTTGCGCTGGAACCACTCGAAGAGCACCGCCTTGTCCGTCCGCTGTTCCGGCAGGAAGGTGCAGCGGCGGTTGAGGAAGGGCTTGCCGTTGAGCAGGAGCCTGTTGCCCCGGATGGAAATCTGCCGGAAGCCGAAGCGCTGGCGATAGGCGTCCCAGACGCGCCCGTCGGCGGCGGATGCGAGCCGGAAGTCGCAGAAGAAGAGCTTCGGATGGGCCGGCGACCACAGCTCGGCGGACGGCCAGTCCCGCCGGACCTCCACCCGGGCGGTGCCGCGGGCCGGAAGCTTCACGCGCACGGGGGCGTTCGTCCAGGCGCCGGCGACGGCGGCGGCAAGGTCGGCCTCGACCTCCCGGTCCGTATGGTTCGCCACCGTGACACGCGCCAGGAAGACGCGCCGGGGGACGACCTGCGTCTCGACCGCGACATCCTGGATGTACACCGGGCCGGACACCTCCACGTGCACGGGGCGGGTGATGCCGACCGTATCGGAACCCTCCCAGACGGGGGTGTCGACCCACGGCCGCCGCACGCCGTCCTTGCGCAGCGCCACGGTCAGCGTGTTGGTCCCGGGCCGGGCGTCGGCCGAAACATCCAGCCGCTGCGGCACGTCGAACGTGGCGGGGCGCTCCTGCGGCATGCCGCCGTTGAGCGAGACCGAGAACGATTCGCCGATGCGCTCGAAGAACACCGTGACCATGGCCCCCTCGGGGAGGTCCGGCGGCAGGACAAAGTCGCGGCGCAGGTAGACGTTTGCCGCGTCGCCGACTCGCAGCGCCGAAGGCACCGGGGAGTCCTTCCACACGGCCGTGGCCTCGTCGAGCGGCACCTCCTCCAGCGCATAGGTCTTTTTCCCCTTCTCGTCGACCCGGTCGTGCCGGATGCACGCCACGTCGGCGCGCCTCCACGCGCCGGCGAGGTCGATCGCGCGGCGCGGCGAGGCGATGTGGTGGAGGATCGGCTCCAGCGGTGCGGCCTGCAGCAGGGTGGCGGAGGCGAGGAGAAGGGCGGCAAGGGCGTTTCGTTTCATGCGGAGGGCTTTGTCGGGCAAGTCGGTTTTTACGACGGCAGTACCCCGGCGGGCCCGCTCGATGCCAAGCCCGTGCCCGTCCTGGCCTGCAACTCGCGAGGACGCCCGCGTTCCCGGTTCACGGGTCGATCAGCGGAGCAGGAAGATCGTCCCCCTGGCCTTTTGGATCTCGTAGCAGCCCATGTCCACCACGTCGTGGACAATGCGGGGGTTGCCGGCAAGATCCAGGGTGTAGTCCATCCACCAGGTGCGGTTTTCCCCGCGATCCTTGACCACGGCGTCGTAGGCCAGCCGGTAGTCGCCGGAAGCCCGGTCCTTGAACAGCGGATCGGTCGTTTTCAGGAGAATGCAGCCATCGACGCCATCAGTCCAAAACGTGTCTTCGGTGCCGATGCAGGAGGTGTGGACGTTGATCGTTTTGCTATTGTAAACGTCGTCCTCATGTCCGACGACGATGCAGTTGCGCAACGTGGCATCACAAGAGCCGTTGGCGATGTTGTAAACGCCGGACGAGGTCGTTGATTCCGCATTCACGTTATCCGCCACCGTGCAGTTCTCCATGACCAGGAAGGAGAAGCTGCCGTTGTCGCTATTGAACACGCCGTCCCCGACCCCCGTGCGCTGCCATTCAGGGGCATACGTGTTGTTGGAAACGATCAGGCTGTCATAGATCCACGTGGTGCCGCCTTTGTTGTACACGCCGGCGCCTCGCCCCCCTCCATTTTTAGCGACGGCGGACGTGCGGTTCCCGACGATGGTGCAGTTGACGAGGTTTGCGAGGCCGCCGACGACCGCCACGCCGCCGCCGCGACCGCCATTGCCGTAGCTTATATGCGTTCGATTCAACAGGTCGTTGTTTTGAATGGTGCAGCGTTCGAGCAGGAGCGAGGTGCCGCAGGAGGCAATCCCGCCGCCATACGCTTCGATGTTGTACGCTTTAATTTTCTTGTTCTGAGCGACGCTGTCGCGAATCGTGCAATCGGTGAACCGGATGCCGCCGCCGTGGACGATAAGCACGGCGCCGCCGTAGATCGACTTGCTTTCTTCCTCTGTTGCATACCCCCCCGTCAAGACGAGCCCGGAGAAGGCTATGTTGAGACAGTTGTTGATCTCCAGGATGCGGCGGCCTTCGGTCTTCTCGTTGTCGAGCGTCGCGCCGTTCCCGATGAAGGAAAGGCCGATCCGGTTGTCGAGGACGCAGGGGAACACCTCGCCGGATGATGCCGTGTAGGTGCCGGGGCCGATGTGGAGCGTGCCCCAGTCGGGCAGGACCGTGAGCGCCTTCGTGATGCTCCGGTACGGTTTTGCGGCGCTGCCGTCGCCGGTGGCGTCGCTGCCCGTCGTCGCGACATGGAGGGTGACCACGGGGGGGGCGGTCGTCCCGGCGGCCGCATGGTAGCCGAGATCCACCGTGCCGGCATCGGCGGCGCCGTTCGCCTGGGTGGTGCGGGCGTCCAGGCCGGCTTCGGCGGCGGTCGTGCTGCCGGCGTCCACGCACGGGCTGCCCGGCTTCAGGTAGAAGCCGCGGTCGAACTGCGGATCGTCGTAAATCAGCGCCGTCCCCTCGTCGCCGTCGAAGCGACCGACGTTGCAATGGGCCAGTGTCACATTGGCGGAAGAGCCGGCGATGTCGTCGCCGTTCCCCCACACGATGCAGTCGGTGAAGGTGGATGTCCCGCCGCTTTGGTACAGTCCTTCGCCCATGTTGAAGGCCAGGGTGCTGTTCCGGACGGTGAACGCAGTTCCGTAGAGGCCGTCGCCGCGTCCCGAGTATTTTGTGTTTTGGCCCCAGGAGTTTTCGTCGCTGGCGTTGTTCCCATAAATGAGGCAGTTCTCGATCTGGAACGTCCCTTCGGCGCTGAAAATGCCGCCTCCGCAGGGCCAGCCTCCGGCGCTGGATCGAATGGCTCCGTTGCCGCGAACCACGCTGTTGCTGAGGATGACCGTGCTTGTTGAACCAAGTGCGGCGATGCCGCCTCCACGAGCGTCGCTCCAGCTCTCCGCTTCCATGACTGCCGCCATGTTTTCGGCGACCAGGCTGTCCGCGAGGGTCACGGCGCTCGCCTCGATGCAGACGCCCCCGCCATAATTGTGGCAAAAACCGCCCGTGCCGTATTTTTCGACTGTGTTGTTCGTGATCGTGCAAGCGGAGAGCGTCACGTCGGTGGAGTTCAGGATGTAGAGGCCGCCGCCGTAGGCGTGGGCGCTGGCGACCGTGTTCGAGGCGAGCCCGCCGGTCACGGTGACGCCGGAGAGCGTGGCGTTGACGGCGCCGTCCATGTGCAGGATGCGGCAGATGCTGCCGTCCGCGCGGCCCAGGATCGTCGGCCATCGGGCGGGGTCGGACGCCCCCGGCGCGCCCGTGCCTTCGTAGCCGCCCTTCACGGTGAGGTTGGTCTTGTTGGCCCAGAGGATTTGCGTGGTCAGGGAATAAGTGTCCCCCTTCACGTGGATCACGTCGCCTTCTGCGGACGCGTTGATCGCGTCTTGGAGGCTCGTGTAGGCTGTGTCCCAGCTCGTGCCGCCGGTGTTGTCGCCCGACAAGGCGACATACCGGTCGGCGGCGGAAAGCCGCGCGGCGGCACCGACGCTGCAGAACACCAGCGCCGAAAACAGGATCACACGTGGGATGCGAACGATTTTCATTGGGTTCTCCTTTTTGTCTTCCCGCATTCGCGGGGGGTCGGCTGTCGCCCCGATCCGGGCTGTCGCCCCGATCCGGGCCGATGGGTGGAGTATTACGTATAATGGCCGGAATGTCAATTTGTTTTTCGTTTGTTTTTCGTTTGTTGCGCGGAGGGCGCAGAGGAGGGGGCGATCAGGGGATTGCGGCGCCACTTCACGGTCGGCCGCCGCCGGAAGGCTCCGGTCGCACCTGATCTCGGCGCTGCTCCTGCCGGACCGGGCGACGCTCTCGAAACCGGGAGGTTTTTGGGATCGCGAGCCATCCCGCAACGCCATCGGGATCGGACGGATCGGGGGAGAGGACGCTCGACCTGCGACTCGCGACACACGGCACGCCCGCTCCCGCAGGGTTGGCCGCTTTGGGAAGCCGTGCCGAGCGTCGCAGGTCGAGCGTCGGGTGTCGCCGTGGAGGGACGACCTGCCCGGGGACCGCCGTCCCCGGCGGGCCGGGTGGCTGGAGGGGACGACCTCCGTGTCGTCCGTCTGGGTCTTGCAAGAGCCTTTTGCAGTATGAATCGTGGCCGAGTTGGCAAGATGGAGCGGGCAACGGGACTCGAACCCGTAACAGCCAGCTTGGAAGGCTGGAATTCTACCCATTGAACTATGCCCGCGATGGACGAACGTGCCGACAACCATAGCACATCCTCCGGCTCTGGTTCAACTGAATTCGCCTGTCGATGTGCCGCCCCTGGACGGTGAAAAAATCCTCTTGCGCCACATCGGGGGGATGTGCTACGGTGTCGGCGTTTTCACCACCGAGCGAGCTTAACTCAGTTGGTAGAGTCCTACCTTGCCAAGGTAGTGGTCGAGGGTTCGAGTCCCTTAGCTCGCTCCATTTTTATGCCCTTTCGAATGGGGGTGTAGCTCAGTTGGTTAGAGCAGCTGACTCTTAATCAGCGGGTCGTGGGTTCGAGTCCCTCCACCCCTACCATTCCGGAAACACGAAAAGGCCGTCCCCCAAGGGAATGCGCAGGCGCCTCCAAAGCATCGTGGTTTGCCTGGTCCTTGCAGGCCTTTCGTGGTGTGTCGTCCTGGGGACCATCGTGTGGCGATATGGAGCGCACGACCGGGCGGCCAAGGCGGATTGCATCATCGTCCTTGGAGCGGCGGTCCGGGGAGCCGGGGCATCGCCCGTATTGGAAGAGCGCATTCGGCACGGCATCCATCTCTACGATGCCGACTATGCTCCCAAGCTTCTGTTCACCGGTGGCATCGGCGACGGGCAGACTCGTTCGGAGGCCGGCGTTGGAAGGTCGATGGCCATGCGGCATGGGATTCCTGCCGGGGATATCCTCGTGGAAGAGGAGTCGCGGACGACCCGGCAGAACCTGTCGGGAGCATTGGCCGTGATGAAGCGGCACCGGCTTGGCTCCGCGATACTTGTCAGCGACCCGTTGCACATGAGGCGAGCGATGATGATGGCGGATGATTTGGGCATGGCCGCCGTCTCGTCCCCGACCCCGACATCCCAGTACCGGTCGCCCGGGACGAAGATGGGCTTCCTGCTTCGCGAGCTGTACTTCATCCACCACTACATCGTCACCGGACACTGAACCTGCCAGCCCGGCCACAAATAGCGCGGCGCACGGAGATTCGGGCATGGGGAGCTGGAATTTGGAGCCGGGAAAGGAGCGCGGACATTCCTGTCCGTGTCGCGGGGTGGAAAACCCGTGCCTGGAGCTTGGCCTTCTCCCATGATTTTCCATAGGCTCCGGTCGCGCCTGATCTCGGCGCTGCTCCTGCCGGACCGGGCGTGCCGTGTGTCGCGAGTCGAAGGTCGAGCGTCGCAGGTCGAGCGTCGGGTGTCGCCGTGGAGGGACGACCTGCCTGGGGACCGCCGTCCTGGCCCCCCGCCCCCAAAAAAAATCCCTTCTTGCAAATCCGGCATTCCGCATTTGACAGCGCCCACTCGATTTTTTATATTCGTAAAAAGCGATGGGAAACACATCCACATCATAACGGAAGCGAGGTCGGAAATGATGGCAATCATGCGCATGCGGAAGGCGAAGATGAATCGGATCGCGGCGGCGGCGCTTGCGGCGATGTCCGTTCTCACGGCACAAGCGGCGGACTATTACGTGGACGTGTCGTGGACCGGCACGGAGTCGGGGGCCACGACCGCGCCCTACAAGACCATCAAAGCGGCGGTTGACGCGGCGAATGCGGTTGCCGGCGCCCATACGATCTACATCGCAGGCGGCTGGTACGGCGATGTCGACAATGGCGGAACCGAGGATTACAGCGCGGGCGGCGGCGCCGACAGCGGAATCCTCATCACCAGGCAGATGAACCTCTATGGCGGCTACGCCGGCTGGGATGGCGAGGGCGAGGAGCCCGGGGATTTCGACTGGAGCGAGGGGGCACGGACGCCGCGGGCTACGGTCATCGACCTGGAAAACGCCCTTTCGCGGGCGTTTCTGAACCAATGTCCGGAATATGTGGGAACCTTGTTCGACGGTTTGTCTTTCTTGAACGCAAGCAACGCCGTGCCGGGTGGAGCCCTGTACTCCCCCTATGGCTTCGCCCGGACCCTCTACGTCAACAACTGTGTGTTCAGCAACAATTTCACGACTTCCCGCGGAGGGGCCATCGACGCAAACCTGCTCTATTCCGCCGGCGGCCGGATCCGCAACTCGGACTTTGTGGACAACCGGGCCGACGCCAATGGCGGCGCCATTGCGCTGATGATGCAGAACCATGCCGTTCTGGTGGAGGACTGCACCTTCCTGCGCAACATCGCAGGCGGCACCTCCGCGACCGGCCGCGGCGGCGCCATCTTCTGGGACGGCTTCAACGGCCCGGTGCAGTACCTGCGGCGCTGCCGCCTCGAGGGCAACCAGGCCGTCGCGTATGGCGGGGCCGTTTTCAGCACCGACCCCCGCATCGTCATGGAGCATTGCACGTTCACGCTCAACAGCGCCTCTTCCGGCGCGGCCATCGGCGGCAACACCTACTGGTGCGGCTCCTACTACCTCGAGAACTGCCTGGTCGCCAACAACAGCGGCGATTACGCGGTGTACGCCGAGGGGGCGCGCATGTTCGACGCCTACACCCTCGACATCCTCCACTGCACGATCGTCGGCAACTCTGGCGGCGGCCTGCGCTTCTTCCGCATAGACGGCCCGACTCCGGCGCGCGTCCGCAACAGCATCATCGCCAACAATGGCGGGTACGGGATCTACCGGGCCGGGAACGACTGCACGTTCAACAACAACAACGTCTACGGCAACGCCGCCGGAGACTACTGCAACTGCACCGCCGACGCGGCGTCCATCTCCGCCGATCCGCTTTTCGCGGACGAAACAGGCGGAGACTACCGCCTGGCCAAGGGCAGTCCCTGCATCGACGCCGGCATCGACGCCGGCGCCACAAGCGACCTGGACAACGTGGGCCGCCCGACACGTTTGGGCTATGACATCGGCTGCTACGAGGAGTGGCAGATCCCGGTCATCGCCAACCGCGCCGCAGTCGCCCTTCCGACCGCGGCCGAGGTCCGCGCCGAGTTCACCTACGAGAGCGCCGCCCTTGACACCTACGCCTACTTCGCGTTCGGCACGAGCGACGCCGGCACCGGCGGCCTGGCTGGCTGGGACCAGTGGGCCGCCAGCGGCGAGCCGACCCAGGGCGTGATCTTCGGCAGCACCTTTGCCGGGCTCTCGCCCGACACCACCTACTGGTACCGCTGCATGGCCAGCAACAGCTACGACGTCTTGTGGGGGCCGGCGACCTCGTTCAAGACTCCGGCCGCGGGAGGCGCCATGCGCATCTGGACCGGACTCGGCGGCGACGCCCTGGCCAGCAACACCAACAACTGGCTGGACGGGCTGGCGCCCGCCGCCGAAGACTACGTGCTGCTCGACTCCTCGCCGAGCAACATGATCTGGGATGCGGCCGCGGCGAAGTCCGTGGCCGGATGGACCCAGACCGAGAACTACACGGGCACCGTGACCTTCCCGGTCACCTACTCCGAGTACAGTCCCGCGTTCACGAACTTCGCCATCACCGGCAACGTCCTCCTGAACGGCGGATGCTGGACGCACACGGCCAACCCCGCCGGCGATACGGCGGTCTATCGTCTCGCCGTGACCGTGGACGGCGACTTCTCCCTCGGCCCGCAAGGCCAGATCAACGCGGACTCTCGCGGCTTCTGGGCCTACGGCGCCGGCGCCGGCCCCGGTGCCGGCACGGGCGATGCATGCGGCCCGAGCCATGGCGGACAGGGCGGCTTCACGCAGGAGTCCACGCCGGCCGCCACCTACGGTTCCGCGTTCCAGCCCGTGACGCTCGGCAGCGGCGGCAACACGGGGGGCGGCTGGGGCGTCGGCGGCGGGGCCGTGCAGCTTGCCGTTGCGGGCGAGGCGCGGATCGACGGCTCCATCCGGGCGCGCGGCGGCATCGGCAACCCCAACAGGCCCGGCGCCGGCGGCTCCATCCTCATCACCGCCGGAACCGTGGCCGGCGCCGGCACCTTGGACGTGCGGGGGCAGGACATCAACAATTGGTGCGGCGGCGGCGGCGGGCGCATCGCCGTCATCCTCGCCGAAGGCACCACCTTCGGCTCGCTCGCGACGAGAGCCAACGGCGGCACCGGCGCAAGCCACTCCGGGTGCCGTTTCTCCCATGGCGCGGCCGGCACGATCTATCGCCAGGCCGCAGGCCAGGCCCTCGGCCAGGGGACGCTGGCCATCGACAACAACGGCTATTCGCTTGCGCTCTACGCGGTGACCGAGCCCGCCGAAGCCATGGACCTGAACGCGCTCCAGGAGCTGGTCGTGACCAACGGCGGCACGTTCGCCGTGACCGAAAGCACGACGCTCGACTTCGCCAGCGCCAACATCCGGGGCGGCGGCGAGTTGAAACTCCGCAGCACGGACGGCGTGTCGTTCCCGGCCCCGTTTGTCGTGACCAACGCCTACCGCCTCTGCCTCGACACCCCTGTCGCCGCCACGGGGGACTGGACGGTCATGGCCAACGCCGTCGTCACCCACAGCCCGAACTTCTACCTGGGGCCGAACCCGGAGCGGCGCGTCAGCCTCACCCTCAACGGGAACCTCAGGATCGAGCAGGGCGGCGCCTTCGATGTGACCGACCGCGGCTATGCGGGCGGGGCGGGCCCCGGCGCCGGCATCTGGGACAGCGTGAACGCCAGCCACGGCGGACAGGGCTTCAGTGGCAGTGGAGCGCCCAGGCCGACGTACGGCTCGGTGCTGCAGCCGACATCGCAAGGGAGCGGCAACGCCACCGGCGGCGGCAGCTTCCCGGGCGCCGGGGCGGTGGAGCTTTCCGTTACGGGTGCGACCACGATCGACGGCGCCATCCGGGCCAACGCCACCGCCGGCTGGCGGAGAAGCGCCGGCGGCTCGGTCCGCATCACGACCGGGACGCTGGCGGGCGGCGGCACCGTGGACGCCTCGGCAGGCGGCACGGACCAGGCCGGCGCCGGCGGAGGCCGCATCGCCGTCCGCCTGACCGAAGGCGCCTCCTTCGGTTCGGTCGTGCTGAAGGCCTATGGCGGCGACGGTGGCGGCACCGCGCAGGAGGGCGCGGCCGGAACGGTCTACAAGCAGACGGCGGCCGACATGGCCGACGGCGGGATCGTCCTGGTCGACAATGCGGACCTGGCGCCGAACGAAGCCGCCTTCACGCCGCTGCCGGCCTTTGCCGCCTCCACCGAGGATCTGGGCAGGACGCAGTGGGAGGCGCGGAACAAGGGCAAGATCGGACTGGTCGCCGATGTGGCCGTGGAGAGCCTGGCCCTCGGTCCAGACGCCTGTCTGGAACTGGCCGGCCACACCGTCATGGTCTACGCGCTTCGCATCGACGGCCGCTCGTACGGCGCGGGCGTGTACACCGCCGCCGACTTGGCGCCGTTCGTTACCGATCGCTCGGGCGGCAGCGGCCAGGTGGTTGTCAAGGCCAGCGGCACGATCATCCTGCTGCGCTGACGCGCCCCCTCAATCCCCACTCGAAAGCGGATGGTATCCGGATGACAAAAGCAGCGACGGGGTGCGTCCCCCTGGAGGCCGCGACGGCGTGCGGCTGCACGGAGATGCGGCTGGAGCGCGATCCGTCGGGCGGGCGGCGGCCGCTCGACGGGTTCGGGGTCCAATGCGACAGCTACCTCTACGACGCGGTCAACGCCGCCGCCGGGGTGGGCGCCGACGACTATGCGCTCGTGGAGCGGCGGCTGCGCGCCCTCCGCCCTTCGCTGTCGCGCATGTTCTGCCATGTCGACTGGTTCAACCCCGCGCGAGACGCCAAGACCTACCGCTGGGATCTGCCGGGTTACGCCAACCTGCTGCGCATGCTGCGGCTGCTGCAGGAGGTCGGCGCCCGCGTGAACCTGGTGCTGTTCCAGCCTTTCGGCGGGCTCTCGCGGGAGCAGCACGGCGCCTCGGTGCGCGCCATGGCCGACCTGCTGGCCCGCCTGCGCGATGCCGAGGGGATCGCCGCGGTCCGCTGGCTGACCCTCTACAACGAGCCGGAGACGGTCTTCACCCACGACTCGCCGCTGATGCGCCGGATCTTCGGCGACGCATGCGTCGAGGCCCCGCCCGACTGGGAGATGCTGGTCGGGCTGTGGCGCCTGGCGCAGGCGCGCCTGGAGGCGCTGGGGCTGTATCCGCACGTCAAGCTGGCGGTGCCCGACTGCGTCTACGGCTCGCCGGTCCGCTACGAGCGGATGCGGCTCGCCGCCGAGGCGTTCGCCGCGGCCGACGCGGATTTCTCGGTGCACGTCTACAGCCCCGAGGACCCGTCGGGCCAGCCGCAGACCGAGGCGCATCGGCGCGACTGGGGCTATCCGGGGATGGCCTGCGAGGCGGCCGATTTCCGCGCGCTCGCCGGGCCGGCGCGCCGCCTGATCCTCTGGGAGTACAACCTCGAGGGGCTGGGCGGGCGCACCTCCCTCTTCCCCGGCGTCAACCGCCAGGGCCTCGGCATACTGGAGACCCCGGACGCGGGCCCGGAGATTCTGGAGAAGACCCTGCTCGCCGCCCTTCACGGCTACGATGGCGCCTGCCTCTGGTGCCTCTCCGACATGCTCTACTGCGAAGACCCCGGCTGCGCCATGGCCTATGGCCTGTGGCGGTTCAAGAACGCCCGCTGGTATCCGCGGCCGCACTACTACTATTACGCGCCGCTCTGCCAGCTCTTCCGCGCCGGCATGTCCCTCGTCCCGGTCGCGGGCGGCGCGCCGCCATTGCTGGCCATGGCGGCCCGGAACAGCGCCGGGACCGCGGCCGTGATCCTCAACCGCGGCGAAGCCCGGCAGTCCGTCCGCCTCGCGGGCTTGCCCGCCAAGCCGGTGCGGCGCCTGCGCATCCACCCCGGCGTCCTCCCCGCCACGGGCGGCGACCTCCCCCTCGACACATGGGAGGCGGCGGCCGCGGACGCCGACGGCGCGCTCAGGCTCGACCTGCTGCCGCGCGAAGCGACCTATTTGAGTGTCTAGCCTGGAAACGTGCAACCCGAACATGAGAAATACGATGCAATTCAAGAGCGACAAGCGAATGCGCCGGCTCGCGGCCCTGGCCGCGGCCGCGGCGCTGGTTGCGGGCGGCGTGCCCGCGCAAACGGCAGCTTCAACGGCAGCAGGCCCGCCCGGGCGGCTGGTGCTCTGCTGGTACATGGTCTGCTTCGGCAACTCCGTGGAGCGCTACATGCAGGAGATCGAACTCGCCCAGCGCCACGGGATCGACGGATTCCTGCTCGACGTGGGAGCCTGGAACGCGGACAAGAACTACATCGCCTCCTCCGAACGGATCTACGAGGCGGCGCGGCGGCTCGACAGCGGCTTCAAGCTGGCCATGGCGCCCGAATACAGCGTCCAGCCCTTCGGCGACGATGTCGCCGACATGGTGAAGAAGTTCAAAGACCACCCCAACCAGCTCTACCACGACGGCAAGGTGGTCCTCTCCGGCTACGGCGCCGCATCGCTCTTCCCTGCGGCGCTCGACAAGCTCGAGGCCGAAGGGATCGAAGTCTTCCTGGCGCCCTACGTTTTCCTCCCCCGCTTCCAGTACAACCCCGGCGTGGGGTCGTTCCACGACGAGCTCGCCGCACACCCGTACCTCGACGGCCTGATGATGTTCAACACCGGCACGCTCGGCAACAACATCGGCGACAACGCCGCCAGCCTGCAGGCCGCCCGGCGCTCGGGCAAGCTCCACGCCGCAGGCGTCACCCCCGCCTACAACAGCGCCAACCTGCAGGACTACCGCGGCCTCGGCGGCTACCTCGCCATGTGGCAGGCCGCCATCGACGACGGTTCCGACTGGATCAGCCTGGTCATCTGGAATGACTTCAACGAGGATTCGGCGCTGATGCCCATGCGCTGGCCGCCGGGATCCGAGCGCTACCAGTACAGCCGCGACGAGAGCTTCCTGCACGCCACCGCCTATGCCAGCGCCTGGTTCAAGAGCGGCCGCCGGCCCGCCATCGCCCAGGACCGCCTCTTCGTCACCTATCGCAACCGCTCCAAGTGGGAGCGGCGCGCCTGGAACGGCCACGAGTGGGTCGACGTCTCCCTGATGTCCCCCGGCCGCTTCGACCAGATCCATGACGACGTGGAGGACCTGGTCTACGTGGACAGCTTCCTGACCGCGCCGGCGACGGTGGCGGTGCGCCTGGGCGGCAGGGAACAGCGCTTCGACCTGCCGGCCGGCGTGGGCCACGCCGAGATGCCCATGGCGCCCGGCGTGCCGCGGCTCACGCTGGAGCGCGGCGGCAAGGTGCTGGCCGAGGTGCTCGGACGCCGCCAGATCCTCTCGCCGGAGCAGATCAACGAGCGCAACAGCCAGGTGGGCTACCACCACCTCAACCGCACCTGGGCCAGCGGCACCGCCATCGGGCCGGTCGCGAAGCGCCTGGAGGCCGAAGACGGCGCGCTCGGGCCGGAGACGACGGTGGTCGAGGCGCACGGCGTCAAGGCCGTGCAGACGGCCGAGGTCAAGGACAGCGGCGTCACCCTGCCGGTCGACGGGCTGGAGACCGCCACCTACAACATCCGCATCTCCTACAGCAACCCCTCCGCCGAAGAAGCGCGGCTGACGCTCTTCGCCGACGGCCTGCCGCTCGCCGGGGGCGATTTCCCCTACTTCATCCCGGCCCACCTGCCGCCCACGGAGGAGGGCAAGTTCGAGACCGTCTCCTTCCTCTGGTCGCTCTACTCCGGGACGCGCACGCTGAAGCTGCTCTTCCAGCCCGGCCAGATCTGGGGCCAGCCCGATCCCGCCGACGACGACTACGGCGCCGTGCGGATCGACGCCATCGAACTGGTCAAGGTCGAGCCGGTGGCCATGCCCGAGGCCGCCGACGCGCGCTTCCCCGAACTGGTCGCCATCCCGGGCGGGGCGTTTGCCATGGGCTCCACCGCCGGCGAGCCGGACGAGCTGCCTCTCCGCGAGGTGGCGATCTCGCCCTTCGCCATCGGCAGGTACGAGGTCACCAACGCGGAGTACGAGCGCTTCGACCCCGGGCACCGCGCCTTCCGCAACAACAACTCCTGGCGCGACCGCGAACCGGTCGTCCACCTCTCCTGGACCGACGCCGTCCAATACTGCAACTGGCTCTCCGGGCAGGCCGGGCTGACGCCGGTCTACGCCGAACGCGCCCCGGATCCGGACAAGCCCCACGAGAAGGCCTGGATGGCGGATCTGGAGGCCGACGGCTTCCGCCTGCCGACCGAAGCCGAATGGGAATACGTCGCCACCGGCCGCGGCGAAGGGCGGATCTATCCGTGGGGCGATGACGCCCCGGTGCCGGGCCTGCACGGCCGCTTCCAGCTGAAGGCCGCCCTGGGCGCGCGCCTGCCGCGACCCGCCACCGAGGACAACGGCGCGGTCGTCGTCGGCTCCTACCCGGCCGGCGCCAGCCGCGACGGCGTCATGGACCTGGCCGGCAACGTGGCCGAGTGGTGCACCGACTGGTATGCCTACCCGTATCCGGGCGGGGCCCAGCGCGACCCCTGCCTCCAGACGCCGGGGAACTACCGCGTCATCCGCGGCGGCTCCTGGAGCTGGTACGGCTACAGCCAGCGCGCCGCCGACCGCGAGTTCAACAGCCCGAACTACCCCGGCCACGCCTACTACGGCTTCCGCGTCGCGATCTCGGAGGCGGGCTGGAAGAAACTGTCGTCCAAGTAATCCGGAAGGGCGGATCGCGGCGGGCCGCGCGGCGCGCCGCGATCCGGACGCCTGCCCGGCCACCCGGCGGCCGGCCTCCACGAGGCGCGACGGCGCCGATCCCCCCCCAACCCGCAACCCTCCGCCATGACCACCACCACACTGACCGCCGCCGGCTCGACCCTCACGCTGGAGGCCGACGGCCGGCTCGCCTTCCGCCTCGCCGGCCGACGCCTCTGGCAGGCCGACGCCCTGTGCGTCCTGCACTACTACGACCGCCAGCACCCGCGGGCGCAACAGGTGCTCGTCCCGTGGGACGATTCGCGGGCCTTCGGCACCATGGGAACGCTCTCCCTGAGCACCCGCAGCACCCTCGACATCCGCCAGGAAGACGCCCGCACCGCGCGCGTGGAGATCGCCTGCGACACCATCCACATGCGCCTCGCGCTGCGCATCGCGCTCGACGCGGCGGGCGAGGGGTTCGATGTCTCGGTCGACGCCGGCGGCGCGCGCGAGGAGCTCCCCCGGCTCTACCGCCTGCTCGGGCTGGAGGTGCTGCCCCAGTTCGGCGCCGCCCGCACGGGCGAGCAGGGCTACCTCACGCTGCCCAACTGGTACGGTTGCCAGACCTTCTTCGACAAGGCGTACCCGCGCGAAACGTGGCAAACCATCTACAGCTCGAACGACCAGTGGGAGCACGTCTGCAACGCGCCGGTGTTCGGCATCACCCGCGCCCAGGGGACGCTCTGCGGGCTTGTGGCGGAAGGCGACGAGGACGCGCAGCTCGTATGCCGCCGCCACTGGGAGGCCGCGCAGGCCAACAGCGTCCACCCGTACCTGGTGTGGCGCTGGCAGCAGCAGGACGACCTCGTCGCCGGCCCCCGCCGCGTGCGCTACCGCTTCGCGCACCCCGACTGCGCCGAGGGCGAGGGCTACGCCTTCGTCGGGGTGCAGTACCGCCGCTTCCTGCGCTCCGCGCGCGGGGTGAAGCCCTGGGCCGAGAAGGGGCGCGAACGCCCCGAAGCGCTCGCCTACGCGGGCAACTTCTTCCTCAAGATCTTCATGGCCTACAAGGAGCCGCATCCGGAGGGCAAGGGGCAGTACCACTGCACCTGCACCTGCGACGAGGCGCGCGAGATCCTGGGCCAGTGCCTGCAACGCGGCATGGAGAAGCTCACCGTTGTCCTCGTGGGCTGGGGCCAGGACGGGCACGACGGCAAGTGCCCCACCTATCTGCCGGTGGACGAGCGGGTGGGCGGCGAAGCGAAGATGAAGGAACTCGTCGCCTGGTGCCGGGAGAACGGCATCCAGCTGGGCGTGCACACCAGCCATGGCGCCGCCTACCCGTGCAGCGACGAATTCGACGTGGACGACCTGATCCGGCACCGCAGCGGCGAGTACTGGGAGAGCATCGTCTGGAGCGGAGGCCAGGCACACCGCATCTGCCCGACGGTCTCCCTGGACAAGCACGTGAAGCGCGACCTGCCGGCCCTGGCCCGCCTGGGCCTGCACGGGCACCACCACTATGACGCGATCGGCGGCTTCGAATGCTGCTACGCGCCGCAACATCCCGTGACGCGGCGGGCCGATTACATGGCCCTGATCCGCCAGGAGTGCCGGGTGGCCCTCGACACCATGGGCAGCCTGTCGACCGAGATGCCCTACGGCCAGTACTTCGGCGTCATGGACGGCTTCTTCCACTCCTTCAGCAATCCCGGCGACTACCTGCGCCGCTGTCCCGTGGGGGCGTACTTTCTCGACCGCAGCGTGCCGATGCTGGGCATCGCGCTGCACGGCAGCCACAACTGCGGCGAATCGGTGGGACCGGCCAAGGGTTCCACGCTCCGGGAGCGCCTGATCGAGATGCTCGATCTGGGCCTGACGCCGCAGTACGAGGTCTGCACGCGGCCGAGCCCCTCCTTCGGCATCCCGCCCTACTCCGACTGGGCCGGGATGTTGGAGGAGGCCTACCGCTTCACCGTCGGCCCGGAGGGCTACCTGACGCGCCTGGGCGGGCTGGACATCGCCGGGCGCTGGGAACCGGCCCCGGGCGTCAGCCGCACGCGCTACAGCGACGGCACCGAGGTGTGGGTGAACCGCGGCGGCCGCGCGTTCGACGGCCTTGCGCCGCAGAGCTTCCGAATCGAGAAAGGAACCGAGACATGAACCGACATACCGCAACCGCGGCCCTCGCGGCCCTCGCGGCCCTCGTCTGCCTGAACCTGGCGGCCTTCGCCGGCGACGCGCGGCCGCCGCGCGAAAAGAAGATCTACGCGCACTACATGGGATGCTATCCCGCCGGGGCCGCATCCACGGCGTACCACCGCATGAACGACGCCCACACCGTGCGGCACGACGGCAGCGGCATGCACGACGCCTATGGCGACCGCTGGCGCAACTGGCCGCTCGTCCCCGACGGCATGAATGTTTCGCTGGAGGAGTCGGCCGACCTGGAGATCCGGCGCGCCCTGCGGGGCGGCATCGACGGCTTCGCCATCGACGCCTGGGCCGGCGGCGACGGCGCCAAGGCGGTCCTGGACGCCCTCTTCAAGGTCGCCGAAGAGAAGGACTACCCCTTCGAGATCACGATCTGCCTCGATGCGGGCATCCAGGCCAACTGGGGCCTGGCCGACTCGATCCGCTACGTGGTCGAGAAGCACGGCGACAGCCCCAAGCTCGCCCGGCGCGACGGCAGGCCGCTGATCTTCGGCTATCTGTCCTCCTTCGTCGGCTTCCGCCACGGGGCCGAAGTGCTCAAACAGAAGCCGGAGTTCGAAAACACCGCCGAAAACGAGCTGCACAACGAGCGCGGGCTGCGCACGACCGAAGAGGGCTGGCAGCTCATGGCCGACGGGTTGCTGGACATGCGGAAACAGGTCGGAACGGACCTCTTCCTGCACTGGTGCATGAGCGCCTTCTTCCACAACGTTCCGGGCGCCACGCAGGACGACCTGGTGCGGGCCGCGGGCTTCATGGGCGCGCGCTTCGGCGCGGTGGGCGAGTTCCTCGGCGGCGGCGCGACGCACGACCGCATGGCCGCCGCGGTGAAGGCCGCGGGCGCCGAGTGGTCCGAGCCGCTCTACTTCCAGTATGAGAACATCGGCTGGGGCGGCAACCGCATCTCCAATGGCATGGAGATCCTGCGCGACCGCTGGCAGCACGCCCGCGACAACGACTCGACCCTGATCCAGTTCATCACCTGGAACGACTACACCGAGAACACCTGCCTCGCACCGGCCTATGAGACGCGTTACGCCGTTCTCGACCTGAACGCCCATTATGTGGAGTGGTGGAAGACCGGGACCGAGCCGACGCCCGACCACGACAAGGTCTACCTGAGCTACCGCAAGTACCCGAAGGGCGCAACGCTCTTCCCCTTCCAGGCCAAGCAGGGCGATGCCGGCGGCGTCATCGAGGTGGTCACCCTCCTCACCAAGCCCGCCACGATGCGCCTGGTCGGCCGCGACGCCGAGTGGCAGGCCCCGGCGGGCCTGGGCTGGAAGCAGTTCCCGCTGACCCCGGGCCCGGTGGTCGCGGAGGTCGTGCGCCGCAACTGGCTGGGCCTGCCCCGGGTCGTGTGCCGCCTCGAAAGCCCCGAGCCGGTGACCGACCGCCCCTTCCGCGAACAGAACGGCATGACCTGCTTCTCGACCGAGTTCATGCGGCACTGGCAAGCCGACTTCGGCGACGCCGAGCCGCCGCTGCTCCGCGGCGAATACGCCGACGATGACGCCGACGGCTTGCCCAACTGGTTCGAGATGTACTGGTTCGGGAAGTTCCTCGACTGGTCCACCGCCACCGTCGCCGACCCCGATGCCGACCCGAACCAGGACGGCAAGACGAACCTCGAGCACTACCTCGACCAGACCGACCCCACGCAACCGGCCGAAGCCGCGGCGCGCCAAGGCGAGGATTGACCCGTCCGGCTCCTTGTGAGATACTCCTTTTTTCTTTTCCAACCACTCCAACGGGGCCCCAAGGGCTGAGGAATCATGAGCAAGAAGACGCTTCGCGACATCGATCTCAAGGGCAAGCGCGTATTGATGCGCGTGGACTTCAACGTGCCGATGGCCAAGGATGGCTCCGGCCGGATCACGGACGACACCCGCGTGCAGGCGGCGCTTCCCTCGATCCGGTACGTGCTCGGGCAGGGTGGCAGCCTCGTGCTCATGAGCCATCTCGGCCGCCCGAAGGGGAAGGGCTACGAAGCCGAGTTCAGCCTGAAGCCCGTGGCCGTGCACCTGGCCGAAGTCCTGGGGCAGGAGGTCAAGTTCGCTCCCGACTGCCTGGCGGCCGACGATGTCGTGTCCTCCCTCCAGCCCGGCGAAATCGTCCTTCTCGAGAACACCCGCTTCTACAAGGCCGAAGACGGCACGGTGAAGAAGGACGACGAGAAGAAGGGCATCCACCTCACCGAGGAGGAGTTCCAGGCGAAGACGGCCGAGCTCGAGGCCGGCCGCGAGGAGATGGCCCGCAAGCTCGCCTCCTACGGCGACGTCTACTGCAACGACGCCTTTGGCGCCGCCCACCGCGCCCACGCCTCCACCTCGGTCGTCGCCCGATACCTCGACACCGCCGTCTCCGGCTTCCTCATGGAAAAGGAGCTCCGGTACCTCGGCTCCGCCGTGGAGAATCCCGTCCGCCCGTTCGTCGCCATCCTCGGCGGCGCGAAGGTCTCCGACAAACTCGCCGTGGTGAAGAACCTCCTCGCGAAGGTCGACACCCTCATCATCGGAGGCGGCATGGCCTACACCTTCAAGAAGGCGCTGGGCTTCCAGGTCGGCGCGTCGCTCTGCGAGGACGGCCAGGTCCCCTACGCCAGGGAGATGCTCGAAACCGCCAAGGCCAAGGGCGTGAAGCTGCTTCTCCCGGTGGACAACGTGATCGCGGACAAGTTCCCCGAGACGGAGGATGCCTCCGACATCCGGATGGAGCTCGCCGACGGCGACATTCCCGAAGGCTGGATGGGCCTCGACATCGGCCCGAAGTCGGTCGCCCTCTTCGCGGAAGCCATCCGGGGCGCGAAGACGGTGGTGTGGAACGGCCCCATGGGCTGCTTCGAGTTCGCTCCGCTCGCGAAGGGCACCTATGGCGTGTGCGACGCCGTCGCCACCGTGAAGGCCAACGGCGGCACCTCGATCATCGGCGGCGGCGACAGCGTGAGCGCCGTCAAGCAGTCGGGCAAGGATTCCGAGATGAGCCACGTCTCCACCGGCGGCGGCGCGTCCCTTGAATTCCTCGAAGGCAAGGTGCTCCCCGGCGTGGCCGCCCTCGACGACCTCTAGTCCGCCCCCTGAAAACGGCGTGCCGCGATTCGTTCCCGTCCATCCCGAAATCCGCCCCCCGCCCGCGAGCTGCCCATGACCCAGATCCATCCGACCGCCATCGTCTCACCCGGCGCCCAAATCGGCGAAGGCGTCGAAATCGGCCCGTACTGCACCATCGGCGAGAACGTCGTCATCGGCGACGGCACCCGGCTGATTTCCCATGTGGTGATCGACGGCCACACGACCCTCGGCAAGAACTGCAACATCTTCCCCTTCGCCTGCCTCGGGATGCAGACGCAGGATCTCAAGTACAGGGGCGGCACCACCTATGCGATCATCGGCGACAACACGACGTTGCGCGAATGCGTCACGGTGAACACCGGCACGCGCGACGGCGAAGCCACGAAGATCGGCAACCGGTGCCACATCATGGCCTACTGCCACATCTCGCACGGCACCGTCCTCGGCAACGAGGTGATCATGTCGAACACCACGCAGCTCGCCGGCGAAACGATCGTGGAGGATCGGGCGGTCATCTCCGGGCTTGTCGGGGTGCACCAGTTCTGCCGCATCGGCTCGCTCGCCATGATTGGCGGCGGCACGGCGGTATCGCAGGACTGCCCGCCCTACATGATCACCACCGGCAGCGGCTCCGAAGCCGCCGTGCGCGGGCTCAACACCGTGGGGCTGCGGCGCCACAACGTCCCCCAGGAGACGCGGTCGGCGCTCAAGCAGGCCTACCGCCTGCTCTATCGCGAAGGCCTCAACCACTCGCAGGCGTGCGCCCGCATCCAGTCGGATCTCCCCGATCTCCCCGAGATCCGCCACCTCCTCGAGTTCTACGCGTCCTCCCAGCGCGGCGTGCTGTAGTTGCGCCGCGCCCTGGCGCAAGGCGGCCTTTTCAGCGGAGTTCGACCGCTTCGAGCGCCGCGTCCATCGCATCGCGCGCGGCGTCGAGCGTGGCGGCGTCGGGCGCCGCGAAGGCCGCCTTCACGGCGCCGGCTCCGCCGGCGAACGGGGCAAGCCAGATTTCGCGCGCCAGACGCCGTTCCCCCGGATGCATCGTCGCATCGAGGTCGATGCGGACGCGCCAGGCGCGGGCCCCGTTCCATTCCGTCACGGTCGCATCCCAGCGGTCGCTGGGAGCCAGCACGGGGAAGACGCCCTCCGGCGCGGCGCCCGCGGGCAGCATCGCGAGTTCGGTCGCGACGCGGCGCACGGACGGCGTCCGCCCGGGAAGGAGCGCGGAACGGGCCCGTCCGTCTTCCGGCAGTTCCGGCAGGGTCACCGCCGGGTTCTCGCGGGAGGGGATCGCCACCACGGGACGCGCGGCGACGCCATCGAGGGCGAATTCCAGCACGCCGCGAAGGTCGTGGTCCCACTGCGGCCAGCGCATCTCCAGCCCGTTGGCCCGGAAGACGAGGCGCACGGCGTCGTTCGTCTCCGAAGCCCCGTCGAGGCGCACGACGACGGGCTTCCCGGGCCTGGCCTTGACGGTGCGGAGGTTCGTGGGGGCGGCCGCGGGGCCGTCCGCTTCCGGAGGACGGGCGCAACGGACGGGATAGGGGCCGAAGTCGACATCGACCTCGCCGCCGAGGTTGGCGGTGAAGGAGACCCTGGGCGTGCCGTCCTCCCCGCGCGAGAAGCCGACGTCCGAGAGCATCGGGCCGTCGGTCTTTTCGACCACCCGCAGGAAGCGCGGGTAGTCGGCGGATTCGACGCGGACGACGAGCGTGTCGGCGGTGCCGCGGAGGAGCTGCACGGGGACCCCGGCGTCGGCAATGGGGTCATAGGCGGAGACGGACGCGCCTTTGCCGCGAAGGTTGCCGAAGGTGATGTCGAAGGTCTGGGGAGGCATCGTGTAGCGGGCGGGATCGAAGGGGTCCGCCGACGGGTTCCACTCGCGGGTGGCGTCGTGCGTCACCACGTAGTATCCGATCTGGAAGGTGCGTTCGTCGGTCTGGAACGGCAGGATCGCGAAATCGTCGCGGTTGAAGCGGTCGGGCGCGCCCTCGGTGCCGTCGCCCTTCCAGACGAGGCGCGGGTCGTGCTCGACGAGGCGGTCCACGCGGAGTTTCCGGGCCACGTCGAAGGGGCGGCCGTCGCGGAAGAGGGCGGTGACGCGTCCGACGGCGCGGACCTGCGGGCCGATGGCGTCGCGCACGGCGTCGGTGAGGACGCCTCCGGAGGCTTCGAGGGCCCTGAAGTAGGCGGCGGGGATCACGCCGAGGCCGCAATCGTCCGGATCGTTCGCCTGGAAGACGGTGTGGGTGGTCTCTCCCTTGTGCCCGCTCATCACGAGGAGGCGGAGGAGCCAGCGGGCGCCCATCTCATGCGAGAGGGCGACGAGGCGCGGATCGTCGGCGGCGACGCCATTCTCCTTCATCAGGCGGGTGGCCCACGGGATGCGCCAATAGTTCACCTCGGTGCGCCAGACCTGGCCGGGGCGGCCGTCGCCGTTGTGGCCGTAGCGGAAGTGCCGCGCGAAGCTGATCGGGCCGGTGGACGTGGAGGGGAAGGGCTGGACGTCGCGGATGACGAATTCGGTCTTGAGGCCCGTGCCCCAGTATTCGGGGAGAGACCAGACCTGGTCCGGGATGAAGAACGAGCCGGGGATGACGCCGTGCCATTCCTTGTGGTCGGGTTCGCCGACGAGGCGGCCGAGTTTGTCCAGGGGGCCGCTGTCCGCGAAATCGGGGTGTCCGGGGTTGATCGCGATGCGTTCGGTGCCGGTGTAGTAGTGGCGCGAGATGCCGGCCTGGCCGGGCCAGCGGTCGGTGAGGTTGTCCCACGGGCGCTGGTTGGAGAAGCCGCTGACCACGTTCACGCCGGGGCAATGGTTCGCGGGGTCGCGGACGAAATCGACGGTCATCGGAAGGATGGCTTCGGGGCCTTTCGCCTCGAGGCCGTCGCGGTTGCGGTAGACCATGGGTTCGCGGAAGTCGAGTTTGGGGTCGAAGTAGTGGTTGATGTCGAGGAAGCAGCTGCCGAAGGTGTATTCGTTCCAGACTTCGAGGTCGAAGCCGGCGTCGGCCGCGTCGTTGGTGGTGCCGAGCCCCTCCTTGGCCACGCGGCAGACGGCGCCCACGTAGGCGAGCCAGCCGTCCATGGTCTCGGCGCTGGCGGGGTTGGGCGTGCCGTCCTCGAAGACCGATCCGGAGAAGGGGCGGAAGCGCGTCTCGGTGAGGGTCAGGCCGCCCGCCTCGAGGTTCACGGGCAGCGGCGCGGAGAGTTCGCATCGGCCGGTTCCGGCGTCTGCGGCGATGATTTCGGGGTATGCGGCCCGGTAGTCGTCGAGGTTCGTGAGGCCGGTGTAGCCGGGGCGGATGGCGGAGACGTCGTCCACGCGGATGAAGCGCTGTCCGGCGGGGGCGTCCTCGAGCAGGCGCACGACGTGGCTGCGCGTGGGGCCGGGGATTCCGTGATGGGCGTTCAGGAGGATGAGGGGGCGGATTCCGGCATCGCGAAGGGTGCGCATCGTCTCGCGCATGCCCTCCTCGTCGGCGAAGCGGCCGCCCTCCCAGAGCACGTTGCACCAGCCCCATTCGACGCGCGCGGAACGGAAGCCCGCCTCGGCGAGGAGGCGCGCGGTGGCCGGAGCGCCACCGAAGGTCACCCCCGGCATCTCGAGCCAGCGGGAGGCGGGCCAGGTGTCCATGTAGGCGCGCCAGGGCTGGAGGTAGTACGAGCGCAATCCGAAGGCGATTTCGGCCTGGAGCGGCTGCTCGTAGGGCGTCTCCAGTTCGGCGGTGACGCTGCCGGCCTTCGGCACGGGCGTCGCCGCGAAGGCGGGCAGGGCCAAGGGAAGGGCCAGAAGGAGCAGGACGGCGTTCGGCGTTTTCATCGTGGGAATCCCTTTCGGCGTTTTCGAGGATTTCGACGCGGGTTCCTCCCGCACGCGGCATCCGCCGCCCGGGAACCCGGCATCGTCGGACAGGCTCGTTTCATCTCGGCGGCAGTATAGCCCAAACGGCGGCGCGACGGCAAAGCCCTTCCGCCGCCGTCGGGACGTCCGGGGCCTGCCGCCGTTCGCGCGGACGAGGAGGCTTCGATGGCGGCGGGGTGTTGTGATACACTGTGCGCGGGATTGCCTGGCATCATGAAACGGACCGTTCTTCTTCTGCTCGCCGCCGCCCTGGTTTTGTCGAAGGGGTTTTCCGGCGCCTTGTTCACGGAGGCGAACCGCATGGAGTTGCGCGCGACGTGGGATGGGGACGGCGTGGCGCTGGTCGCGGGGGAGGCCACGCCCGCCGGATTCCTCTACTATCCGGGAGAGCCGTGCGACCTTGCGCTTTCGATCCCCGCGGACGCCGCAAAAAGCGGCGCGCCGTTTTTTCTCGAGGCGCAGCGGGTCCACACGCGCGTGGTCCGAAAGGATCCGGCGGTCCACATCCCCACCTTCGGGAACCCGGACATCCTCACGCTGGAGGGCGGGCCGTCCCGCACGGGCGCGTTCGCGCGGGACGCGGACGTCACGCGGGTCCGAGTCCCGCTTGGGGAGGCGTTCGGAACGTACGCGGTCGTCCTCTGCAGGGGCGCCGGGGCTGACGCCGCGGACCGCCATTTCCTCGGCACGGTCGCGCGCGTGCCGGCTCCGAACGACTGTGCCGATCCGCTTCTCGCGGCGCCCGTGCTGGGCGAAGGGCAGGGACAGCCCTTCGCGGAAATGGGGCGCATGGGCGTGCGCATCGTGCGGTGCGAGATTTCGTGGGACGGCGCGCCGCCCGCCGAATACGACTGGACGCGCATGGACGCGCTGCACGGCGCGCTCCGCGCCGCCGGGCTCCAGGGCCTCTTCGTCCTTGGCGCGGTCGGTCCCCGCGCCTACTCCATGCCGGGCGTCCCCGAACCCGTCCCGGGCGCGGTGCCGCCCGACTGGGATGGGAGCTACTACCTTGGCAACGCCGATTGGGGGTGTCGCCCCGAGCGTTTCGACGACTACGCGGAGTGGGTGGGCGCCTTCTGCCGCCGCTATTGGAACGACGGCCGCGGGACGCTCTGGGGGCTCGAGAACTTCAACGAGCCTTGGGAAGGCGGAGGCATCAGCGGGTATGCGCGCGACTGCGTCACCTATCGGGAATGGCAGCGCCGTCTCGCCCGCGCCGCGCGCGCCGTAAGCCCCGGCATCCGTCTCTGTGCCGCCTCGTTCATCCAGGACACCGAGGACAAGTTCTATTCCGAAGGGCCCCGCCGCGACGGCACCTACGAGGCCGACGCCTACCTCGACGCCTACACCGACCATTACGCCTCGCTCGGCGGTTCGTATGGCCCGATGGTCGCGAAGCTCCACGGCAAGTTCTCCATCGAGAACGAAACCTGGCGCGCCATCAGCGATTACCAGCTCCCCCAGCTTGTCTGCGGCTCGCTCGCCTCCGGCCAGCGCGCCATGGCGCCGTGGCACGGGAGCGTCCTCTTCGACCGCGCGACCCCCGGCGGCCCGCTCTTCCCCACCACGCTCGCCGCCACCACGGCGGTCTTCAATCGCTTCGTCGGGGGGCTCGCCTTCTCCAGGCTGGTCTTCCCCGGCCATCTTCCCTGGCTCTTCCAGTTCGGCGGGGACGACGACCCGGACGGGGTCTGCCTCTTCTTCGGCCAGCGGCTCACGGGAGGCGGTCCCACGCCCGATCGTCGCCCGCAGGGGCGTCTCTGGGGGCAGGTCGACGCGCTCCCCGGCGGCGTGATCCGCATCCCGAACGCGGACGGTGCGCTTCGCTTCCACGGGGCCGCCGGCAATCCGGTCCACGCCGGCGAGGCCGAAGTCGTGCTGCCGCTCGACGCGCAGGTCGTGTACATCCGCGCCGCGGGCGGGCCCGCCGCCATCGAACGGGCCTTCCGCTCGGCCCGCATCGAAGGCAAGTGCGCGGTCGAGATCCTCCCGCTTTGCTTCGACCGCCTTCCCGGAGAGCCCGGGGCGCAGGTGCGCGTGGAACTCGCGAACCGCCTTGACCATGTTGCCACCGGACGGCTGGACGTGACGACGTGCGGCGACCTGGAAATCAGGAAGGCGGACAACCCGGCCACCGAAATCATCCTCGCGCCCGGAGAGCGCCGCGTGGTCGCCTTCGACCTGGACCGCTTTGCCGCGAACCCCCGCAACCAGTATCCCTGTACCTTCGTCTTCGAAGGGCCGGACGGCCGCAACGAATGGAGCGAGACGCTCGAAGCGACGGTGGCGCGCCGCCGTTCGCCGCGCATCGACGGCGACCTCTCCGACTGGGAGGGCATCCCCGGCGCGACCCTCGCCGGCGAGCTGGCGAATCCGGACGCCGACGAACTCGCCCGCACGCCGTGGGCGCGCATGACCCGCGAAATCAACGCCCCCGCCGTCGTGCCCCGCACCGGCGCCTCCTTCGAGGAGCTCGCCGCCACCCTGCCTCCCCACGCCATCGCCGGCGAAGTGCGCCTCGCATGGGACAGGAAAGCCCTCTACGTCGCGGCGCGCGTCCGCGACACCAGCCCACAGGCCGACAAGGTCCGCATGGCCACACGCGACGACGAGGGCTACTTCCACTCCGCCGCCTCCGATTCCGAGGAGCCGTGGAAAAGCTGGCTCGCCCGCGTCTCGCCGGACGGCGCCCGCAGCTTCGCCGAAGTCCCGCACGTCTACCGGCGCAAGCCGCACGACAACGCCTACACCGGCGACCAGCTCCAGCTTCTGTTCAACCTCGTCGAAGGCTACGGCGACCTCGCGCCCGCCACGGCCGTGCCCTGGGGCTTCCACGCCGTGCCGGACACCGACTACGAGTTCTGCGCCTACCTCTGCGCCGACGGCCGGCCCGAACTCTGGAACCTGCTCGCGCCCGGAATGCCGCGCATGCACGACTGGCCTCGCCAGCCGCGCGGGAAGCGGGCCACCAACCCGACGCCGGGCGCGAAGATCGCCATCCGGCAGGAAGGCGACATCCGCACCTACGAGATCGCCATCCCGCGCAAGATCCTCGGACTCGGCCCGTTGAAACGCGGGCAGACCCTGAAATTCGGCTTCCTCGTCCACGACGACCACGGAGCCCGCGCCGCCTTCGGCGAAGCCAAGGCGCGATGCAAAGACAACGGACTCACGGCCCATTCGTACTGGCGTTCGACGCCCGCCTGCGAAGTCGAATGGACGTTGGTGGACTAACCCGCCGCGCGTTGCGGGAGGCGGCGGAAGTCCCGTTACTGCGTGATGGCGTACATCAGCAGGTTTTCACCGAGCTGGAGCGCCGCCGCATCGTCGTAGCCGAGCGCGTAGGGGCTTTGCGAAAGCTCCCAGCCGCCCGCGAGGCCGTAGGGGCTGTAGAGTACGGCGAGATGGCCGTCCTGCTCCACGCCCAGGAGGACCGGCTCGATGGCGGTCTTTCCTCCCGCCTGCTGCGACAGCGCGGGCGTAACCGCGAGCTTCGTGATCCGGTTGGGCATCGCGAAGAGCGGATGGTTCGGCAGAAGCTGCTGCAATTTGGCGCCGGGAAGCACCTTCGCCAGCATTTCGCGGAAGGCGTGGTCGAAGCCCTTGCGGCCGCAGCAGGCCTCGCCGATCAGCAGCCCGCCGTTCGCGAGGTAGGCGCGAAGCGCGGCGATCTCGTCCGGCGAAAGCGTGAAATCCTCGTGCCCGGTCATGTAGAGCACGGGCGCGTCATGCAGCGCGGGATCGGCGAGCGACATCTCCTTGCGCTCGAAGGTCACGGGGATGTCCGTCTTCTGGTTGAACTGCCGGAGCAGCACGGAGATGCCGGCGTGACGGGTCTTCCATTCCCCTCCGTAGACCACCTGGGCGATGGCCATGCTGCCGCCGACCGAGGTTCCCGGCTCGTCCACGAAGGTCATCGCCTGCGCCGCCTGGCGAGCCCATGCGCGCATCGACGTGGCATAGGCGAGGATGTTCATGCCGAGTTTCTGCGCGGATTCGGCGTCGTACGCCAGGAGCGAGTCGTCGTCCATCGGATCCCAGCCCACCTCCATGCCCCAGCGGGAGATGACGGCCACGGTGCGGCAGTTCACGGTGACGCCCTCGATCCACGGCTCGTCGCTCGCATAGCCCGCGCTGCGCACGCCTTGGCGGTAGGTCACGCGGTCGATGTCGTAGTACGAATGGAAGATGGGATGGTCGGGGCCCAGGCGGCGGACGGGGGCTTCGGGGAGGACCTCCTCCATCACCCGGCGCGCGGAATCGTAGAAGGGCTTCGAGCCCATGCCGGCGTTGAAGATGATCATGCCGCCGTTCAGCAGATACTCGCGGAGCTTCGCCCTCTCGGCGGGGGAGAGCGAGAAGTGGAAGTGGCCGGTGCGGTAGAGGATGGGGTTCCGCTCGGGATCCGGATCGACCTCGGCAAAGGACTTGGCCTCGCAGGCGAAGTCGACGTCCGCCATGCCCTTGAGCGCCTTGAGCAGGTTGTTCAGGTCGTTCGGCCGTGCGGCCCAGTCGATCTCCCCGTAGGGCGAGGTGAGTTTCGTGAACATCACGGGCGGCTTGGGCGGCGCCTTCTTCTCCGAACGGCTCTGGGGGGTGACGGGCGGTCCGGGGTAGGGCACGTACGACTCGCCGCCGGCGATGTTGGCGGGAGGCGGCGGCGGATCGGGCGGACGGGGCGGGGGAGGGACGAATCCGGGCTCGTTGGAGCCATCCCCGGGGAAGATGATGCCGCCGACGGCGCTCGAAACGCCGAGGCAAAGCGCCAGCATCGCGAACATCGGCAGAGTCGCGCGTTTCATCGGATTTCGCATGGTGTCCTCCTTGTTCTTCGGGGTGTTGTGCTCGGCTGGCTCGCCGGCGCGGGCGGCTATGCCCGGGACGGATCGCCAATGGACGAGACGAAGAGCGCCTTTATCGTATGCATCCGGTTCTCGGCTTCGTCAAAGACTTTTGAGCAGGGCGAGAGGAAGACCTCGTCGGAGACCTCGAGCGCGCCGCATTCGCGCGTGATGTCCGTCCGGTTGTCGTGGAAGGAGGGCAGGCAGTGGAGGAAGGCGAGTTCGTCCAGCGGGCGCCCCGTGGCCTCCAGCAACTCCATGTTCACCTGGTAGGGCGAAAGGAGGCGCAGGCGTTCGGCCTTTTGCGCCTCTTCGCCCATCGAGACCCACACGTCGGTGTAGAGCACGTGCGCGCCTTCGACGCCCTTCTTCGGATCGTTCACGACGGAGACGGTGGAGCCATGGGTGGCGGCGATGCCGCGGGCGGTGTCCACGAGCGTTTCGTCGGGCATGAGTTCGGGCGGGGTGCAATTCACGTAGTCGACCCCCGCCTTGGCGCACCCCATCATGAGGGAGTTGGCAACGTTGTTGCGGCCGTCGCCCACGAAGGCCAGGCGGATTCCCTTGAACGTTCCGTAGCGCTCGCGCACCGTGAGCAGGTCGGCGAGGACCTGCGTGGGGTGGCTGTAGTCGGTGAGGCCGTTCCACACGGGGACGCCGGCGCAGCGGGCAAGGGTTTCGACCGTGGACTGCTTGAAGCCGCGGAAGAGGATGCCGTCGAAGAGGCGGCCGAGCACCTTGGCGGTGTCCTCGACCGACTCCTTCACGCCGAGGTGGATGTCGCCGCTGGAGAGGTATTCGGTATGGCCGCCTTCGTCGAGGGCGGCGATGGCCGACGCGGTGCGCGTGCGGGTGGAGTGCTTCTCGAAGATGAGGGCGATGTTGCGGCGCTTGAGCAGATTGCCGCGTACGCCGGAGGCACGGCGCTCCTTGAGCGCGGCGGCGAGGTCGATCAACTCCATCATTTCGGCGTCGCTGAAGGAGTTCATCGTGAGGAGCGAACGGCCGCGGAGGGCAGGATTCCAAGTTGGCATGGGAGGATTCCTTTTGGATTGGAACTGAAATCATATCATATGGAACCGGCGGAGCGGAAGCGGAAAACGCATCGCCGTGCGTTTTGAATTGCGCGGCATGGATTTTCGGGATATTCTGGAGGAATGATCCACTTGGGTTTGCAGGGTTGCGCTTGCGGATCCATGTTTCGTTCCCTGTATCCCCCGTACCGAAATGAGGTCTCCGATGAGCGTTTCCACGAAAGTCGCTTCGCTGATGGGTTGCGCCGCCGTCCTGATGGCGGCCGTCGCCGTCCGCGCCGCCACCCCGGCCGAATTGTCCGGCATCCCCGGCCTGGCCCTCTGGCTCGACGCCTCCGACGTCAACGCCGACGGGACCGTCCCCGCCGACGGCGCCGTCATGGGCTCCTGGACCGACAAGGCCCAGGGCATCGTCTTCAACGTGCACGGCGACACCTGGCGCCGCCCCACCTACGCCCGGGGCACGCTGAACGGCCTCGGCTCGGTGCGCTTCGCCCGCCCCTCCGCCAACCAGGCCCAGTACCTGGAAGCGAACGCGGCCGCCATCGCGCAGCTGCTGGACTTCACCAACACCTTCTTCGTGGTGGCCCGTTCCACCGGTGGCTCCGGCGACAACAACACGCAGCTTTCCTCGTACATCTTCGCCCGTCCCGGCTGGCATTCCGGGCTGTCGTTCAACGGCTACCCCACTTCGACTTCCATCGACTACATCCGCTGGACGGATGAAACGCGCTCGTCCCTGAACGGCACCGTCCCCTACACGCAGGGCGACTTCGCGCTGATCACGCGCACCGTTTCCGGCTCCACGGCGTCCGTCCCCTCGGCCTTCTCGCTCCAGCAGGGAGACGGCGCGCCGTCGGCGGCATCGAACAGCTACGCCCTCTGGAACCACGGCGGCAACGCCAACATCCTCCGGATCGGCTGCGCCTTCGTCGAGGGCGACTACACCGGCGGCCTCGCCGGCGACATCTGCGAGATTCTCGCCTTCAACCGCGCCCTCTCCCCGCAGGAGCAGCAGACGGTGAGGCTCTATCTGGCCCAGCACTGGGGCATGGGCGCCTTTACCGTGTCCAACCTGGCGGGCGGCGAGGAGGCGACCGCCTCGACGACCGTCCGCATCGCCAACATCCCGGACATCGGCTCCTACACGGATTGCCAGTTCGCGACCTCCGACAACCCGGCGGGCCTCGACCCCGACGGCTGGATCCCGGCGGCCGACGCCGTCGGATCCACCTTCACGGCGGCCGGCACCTTTGCCGACGGCGACATCCTCACCGTCTATGCCTTCCTCCGCAACGCCGGAAGCGGCGTGACGAACGTCGTCTCCGATTCCATCGTCTACTCCGCCGCCCCTCCCGCGGCCGTGGCCCGCGACATCACCGTGATGCTCGGCAAGGACGGCACGCGCACCCTTTCGGCGGCCGACGTCGATGGCGGTTCGCATGACACCATCGGCCTCGCCGGCATGGGCGTCTCGCCCTCCCTCCTGACCGCCGCCGGCACCGCGCAGGTGACCTTGGCCGTCACGAACCAGGCCGGCAGCGCCGCCTCCGCCATCGCGACCGTCACCGTCATTCCCTACGCGCCCAGCACCGTCGGGCACGGCGGCGACCCCATCCCGCTCCCCCGGGGCTATTTCACCCGCCTCCTCCACCTTGGCGCCAACTTCAACGACCACTACCTCAACACCGCCGCCGGCATCGGCGACATCGACACCGACCAGCTCGCGGACTTCGGCGGCGAAGCGAACCAGCGTCCTCGCGACGGCCTCGCCTACGACAGCGTCCCCGGCGCCACCACGGGCGGCCCGCTCGCCTGGACGCTCATGGACTGCCCGCGCGCGGGCGGCCAGTGGGAGCCCACCGAAGGCCGCGACAACTACATCAAGTACTGGCACCTCTACATCAACGTGCCCGGCGATGCGGCGCGCGACGTGTACTACCGCCACTACAACGACGACGCCCTGCGCATCTGGAACAACGGCACGCTCATGGTCGCCCACGGCGGCGCAGGCGGCGAGTTCGCCACCCAGGGCGTCCTCTACCCCGGCCTGAACTCCGTCACCATCAAGCTCCAGGAAGGCGGCGGCGGCGACTACATGAGACTGCGCATCACCGACCTCGGCGGCAGCTACTTCGACGACCTGACCTGCCAGTTCGTCCCCTGCCAGTTCCAGGTGGCCGATCCCGTGACCGGCAGCAAGGCCTTCACCGGCACGAACGTGCTGGACGTCGTCGGCATCGTGCCCCTGGATCCCGGCGCGGAGTACCAGTTCTCCGCTTCGACCAACTCCGCCGCGCTTTCCGACGATGCCTGGGCCTATTTCGACGTCGTGAACCCGCCCGCCAAGGCCGTTCTTGCCGGCGAGCTTCCCGAAGGCATGATGTCCGTGACGCTCTGGACGCGCACGTGGGACAACGGGACCCCCGTGGTGAAGGCCGCCGCCTCCCACCCCATCACCCACACCTCCGTCGCGCCCGTGGCCGTGGCGCGCGACGTCACCCTGGCGATCGATCGTACCGGCCGCCGCTTCCTCGTCGGCTCGGACATCGACTTCGGCTCGTCCGATCCCTCCGGCATCTTCTCCCTGGCGGTCTCGCCCGAGGCCGTCTACGAGGGCGAAAACGAAGTCACGCTCACCGTCACGGGCAACTCCGGCCTCCGCTCCACCGCCACCTGCACCGTCACCGGCGTGAAGGTCGCGAAGCCCGCGGCGGGCGAAACGCCCGAACTGCCCGTCACGGACGGCCTGGACGCCTGGTTCAAGGGCGAATACCTCGATATCATCGGCCTCTCGGAGGGCGCCCCCATCCCCGCGATGCACGACTTCTCGGGCAACAACCACCACATGTGGCGCTGGACCGACGACGCCCGCTACATCCCGACCACGCACAAGAAGGCCGTCAACGGCCATACCGCCTACCGCTTCACCGGCAGCGCCGTGATGCAGAACGGCGGCATCCCTCCCGGCGCGCAAGTCACCGTCTTCTTCGTGGCCAAGGGCAGCGCCTACCAGTCGATGTGCCGCTGGCAGGACGGCGGCGGCTTCCTCATCTACCCGTGGGCGGAGAACGAACTCCTCATCAACGACAAGAACGGCTCCATCGAGGCAGGCCCCAACGCAGGCGCGGAAACCGGCCTTGTCAAGGACCGCTGGAACATCGCCACCGCCGTGATCCTGCCCGGCGTCGCCAACGGGGTGCGCACCTACCGCAACGGCGCGCTGGTCGACGCCTCCACCTGGAACAACGCCATCGGCGGCCCGAACCGCCTGATGCTCGGCGCCTACCAGCTCGACGGGGAATTCGCCAGCTGCGACCTCGCGGAAATGCTCGTCTACACCCGCGCCCTTTCGGACCCGGAGCGCGTCGCCGTGCAGGACTACCTCCGGGAGAAGTACGCCCTCGGCGGCTGCTTCGCCGTGGCCGACCCCGTGACCGGCAGCACCTTCTTCACCTCGTCCTCCACCGTGCGCGTCGCCTCCGTCTCCGACCTCGTGCCGACGGGCGCCGACGTCCAGTTCTCCGCCTCGGACGACCCCGCGCAGCTCGACCCCGCCGCCTGGATCTACGTCGACGCCGAGAACCCGCCCTCCGACGCCACCGTCTCCTTCGACGCGCCCGCCTCCGGCACGGAGGTCACCCTCTACCAATGGGTCCGCACCTTCGACAACGGACAGCCCGTCTACACGGCTTCCCCCGCGGCGATCACCTACTACACCGGCGCCCCGACCGCCCGCGCCAAGGACATCGCCATCGCCATCGACACGACCTCCGGCACGGCGATCACCCCCGAGATGATCGACGACGGCTCGTTCGACGCCACGGCCGGCATCGCCTCGATGGGCGTCTCGCCGGCGATCGTCTACGGGGCCGGCGCCGTCACGCTCACCGTCGTGAACCAGGCGGGCGTCGCGGACACCGCCACGGCGTACGTCTCCGCATCCGCCACCCTCGACGCCCACGTCTCGCCCGCCGGCGACGACGCGTCCGGCGCCGGCACCCTCGCCAGCCCCTGGCGCTCCATCACGCACGCGGCCACGAACGTCGTCGCGGGCGGCACGGTCTACATCGCCCCCGGCACCTACACGGCCGGCAGCGGCGAGAGCTATCCGGTCAACGGATCGAACCTCGCCTTCCGCCGCGAGCCCGGCACCGGGGACGAAATCGTCGTGGATGCCGACAGCGCCGCGAACCACCTCTTCGTCGTGGACGGTTCCGCCACCCTCGAGCTCGAGGGCCTCACCCTCTCCGGCTCCCTGGGCGCCGCGATCCTCGCCGCCCACGGATCCGAGACCCCCGCCACCGTCACGGCCGCGGACTGCGCCTTCGAGCAGCCCGTCGCCCACATGCAGTGGGAGTGGGACGGCGCCGTCTCCGCCTTCAACGGCTCCACGCTGGACTTCACCCGCTGCACCTTCACCCGCATCAGCCGCCACTCCGTCATCCGGGCCGTCGGCGCCACCCGGCTCACCCTCGACCACTGCCTCTTCGAGGGCAACACGAACATCTTCGCCACCATCGCCATGCAGACCGCCCCCGCCGCCCGCGTCACGATGACGGACACCGTCTTCCGCCACAACTGGGCGACGGACGGCTTCCCGCACGACGGCGCCTACTCGGCCGTGATCTACCTCGCCGGCAACCACGAGAACCGCGCGGCGATGACCATCGACCGCTGCACCTTCATCGAAAACGAGGGCGGCACCCTCTTCGGCCTCGGCTACACCTCCGACGGCGCCTACCGGATCCAGAACTCGCTCTTCGTGGACAACATCGCCCACGAAGGCGAATTCCACGGCTTCTGCGAACAGCGCGTGGACGTCGTGAACTGCACCTTCCTCCGCGAGACCGGCGGCTTCTCCACCCGGTACATCAACATCCGCATCGCGAACTCGATCATCGCGGACACCGGAGCCCTCACCTTCACCGCGCCGCTCGACCCCGGCCGCACCGGCTTCCCGCAGGGCCTCCTCCTCAAGGACACCCTCGTGTGGAACACCCCCGACGGCGAGGGCTACAACACCGCGAGCTCCGGCATCATCCGCGAAAACCCGGTCTTCGAGAACGCCGGCGGAGCCTTCGACGCCGAGGGCTTCGACGCCCGCCCGCGCCCCTATTCGCCCGCCATCGACGCCGGTTCCGGGGAATTCGTCGATACCGCCCTCGACTATGCCGGAAACGCCCGCATCGCGGACAACGACGGCGACTACGTGCCGGCTCCCGACCTCGGCGCCTTCGAGTCGACCTTCCATGCCGCGCCCTCGCCCGCCTTCACGGTGCCCGTCCCCGGCAAGCTCGCCGGCTACCGCGGCATCGCCTACGCGATTCCCGTGACGATCTGTCCGAAGCCCACCAACGCCGTCTCCGCCGCCGTCTCCTACGACGTGGGCCTCGAAGGCGACGCCACGCTCGACTTCCCCGCCGGCAGCGGCGCCGCCACCCTCCACTTCACCGTGCGGAGCGCCCCGCCCGTCGACTTCGCCCGCATCTCGATCGCCGAATCTGGCACCGGAACGGGTGTCCTGCCCGCCGTGTTCGACGTCTTCATCGACGACCTCACGCTGACCGTCGGCGGCGAGACCCGCTTCTTCGTCCCGCAAGGCGAGACGCTCGACATCCCCGTGGCCCTCGCCCTCGATGGCGCCACCGCGCCCGGCAACGTCGCCATCACGACCGGCGCGCCTTCCGGCACGGGTTCGAACGCCATCTCCTGGCAGGGCGACGCCTTCATCCCCGACGGCGCCCATGCCTCGACCGGATTCCTCCGCATCGTCGGCGGCCTCGGCGAGAACACCGTCACCCTCTCCAGCAGCGGGCTCTTCGCCGAGACGGGCGACAACGAAGTCGTGCTCGCCTTCGTGGGCTACCCCGGCTGGCTCGCCGTCGATCCCGCGAACGGCGACGACGCGACGGGCCTCGGCACCGTCGAGCGCCCGCTCCACACGGTCTCCTTCGCCCTGTCCGTCGTCCGCGACGGCAAGGAGGTCCGCCTCCTCCCCGGCACCTACACCGCCGGGACCGAGACCTTCCCCTGGCGCCCCGGCTCCGTCTCCCTCTCGGGCTGGAATCCCGCCGGCGAGACCGATCCCGCCGCACAGGTCGTGACCGGTTCCAACACCGTCGAGACCCTCGCCATCGTCCGCCTGGCCAATGCGCGCCTCGCCAACCTCTCGGTCCGGAACACCACCTCCGTCCCGATCCTCGCCGAAGCGGCCACCCTCGCCCTGGAGGACATGGACTTCACGCAGGACACCGAGAACTTCGACGCGATCGGCGCCGTCGCCATCCGCGACGACTCGAAGCTCGCCATCACCCGCTGCACCTTCCACGACATGCGCCGCTTCGGCGCCGTGGTCGTGCTGGCCTCCGCCTACAACACCGCGAACGCCATCACCGCCGCGGACTGCACGTGGAAGGACCTCGTGAGCCGTTGCGCCGCCGTCGTCTCCATGAACGGGGCCGGCGCCAACAACCTCTACGCGAACTTCCACTTCACCGGATGCGTCTTCGACAACGCCGACTCCACGGGCTACTACTACGACGACTCCTACTCCGCCGCCGCCATCTACTGCCGCGTCGGCGGAACCATCCATGCCGACCGCTGCCGGTTCATCGGCTGCGACAAGGGCACCCTCTTCGCCATCAACTATGCCCAGGACTGCCAGATCAGCAACTCGCTGATCGCGGGATGCGACAACAACGCCGGCATCTTCGACGGCACCTGCAACGCGAAGGCCGTCCTCCGCAACTGCACCGTCACCGGATGCGCCGGCGGCTTCAACTGCTGCGACGTGACGACCTGGATCTACAACTCGATCCTCGCCGGCAACGGCGCGGTGAGCTTCCAGCGGGCCAATCCGGAAGGCGTCTACGACCACGGCGAACACTTCTTCAAACACATCTACGTGAACGACACGATCGTGTGGGACACCCCGACCGGCATCGACGACTTCCGCTATTCCTACTGGGACGGCTCGCAGACGGTCTGGGTCACGAACACCCTCGCCGAACTGGGCTCGAACATCCTTCGCGTGGATCCGATCCTCCGCGGCGGCCTCTCCTACGTGGCGGGCGGCACCTCGCTCGACGGCCTCGACGCCCGCCTCCGCGCGAGCAGCCCGGCGATCGACGCCGGCCGGAACGCGAACGCCGCGGGCGCCCTCGACCTCGACGGCGGCCCGCGCCTCAAGATCGGCCTCCCGCGCAATGCCGACCCCATCGTCGACCTCGGATGCCACGAGTCGGATCGCGTCGCCTTCGGCACCCTCTTCATCCTGAGGTAAACCCCGTCCGCCCCCCTGGGGAAAGCGGCGCGCCGCGGATTTCGCGGCGCGCCGCTTTTTCGAAGTCCGGCTAGAGCGAGACGTCCCGGACGGCGCCCAGGATTTCCACGGCGCCGTAGCCGGTGACGTTCTCGAAGCGGACGCCCCGGATGGGATGGGAGGGATCGTGGGACTCCAGGCGGACGGGAGGGGCGGGGACGCACGGGGGGAGATGGATGTCGCGCAGGGTGATGCCGGCGGCCGTGCCCGCGTCCGGCACCCGGAAGAAGACGGTGAGGGGCATGGTCTTCACGACCAGGAAGATGTCCCACGGATCGAGTTCGTGGAAGCGGAGGTCCTCGAAGAGGATGGCCTCGAACCGCTGGTTGTTGGAGGGCTGGATGGTGATGGCCGTGTTGGCCCAGTAGCTCGTGGTTTCGGACGGTTCGAGGGTGGTGTGGAGGATGTCGATGTCGCGGAAGACGAGGTTCCGGACGAGCGCGGGCGGGGGATCGCATTCGTAGCCGATGCGGAAGATGTTGGCGACGTCGGTCCACAGCGCGCAGCGTTCCACCAGCAGATCCTCGCACCACCACTTCGGGGCGATGCAGTCGTCCTGGCAGCGGACGAAGCAGTCGCGCACGACGGTGCCCCGGGCGCGGCAGACGTCGATGCCGTCGTCGTTGATGACGCGCCCGCCGAGGATGGCGACGTTCTCGATGGCGACGTTCTCCGTGCCATCGAGGACGAGCGTCCAGCACCACGCCGAAAGCAGGGTCACGTCCCGCACCGCGAGGTTTCGCCCGCGGAGGGAGACCATGTGGCCCATGCGCCTTCCGCCGTCCGGGCACAAGGGGCCTTGCTGCCAGGGCCAGGGGATGCCGCTCACGATGCCGCGGCCGCAGATGACGGCATTGTCCCCCTCCACCCGCACCGCGCCTTCCAGCACGGCGCCCCCGGCGAGGTAGAGGGTTTGGCCGGGGCCCACCACGGTCAGGTCGCGGCGGTGGAGGCCGGGGCCCACGTAGATCACGTCCGGATCCCCTTCCCGGGGGGCGTCCGCGGCCTCGGGGGTGCGCACGGCGAGGACGAGGGCGCGGTGGCGGCCGTCGGCCTCCAAGACGGCCGTGCAAGGGGCGCGGAGGAGGAAGGAGGCGCGTTTCGCGCCGCGGACCGCGACGGGGACGCCGAGGCGTTCGGGCCAGACGCGCGGCCGGCGCAAGGCGAGGGAGTCCGAAAGGATTTCGATCTCGACCGTCGTTTCACGTCCTTCGGGGGCGGTGAAGGAGGCGAATGCGTAGGGGAAGCGTTGTTCCTCCGCGATCCGTTCTTCGGGGACGGGGACCTCGAGAACGTCGAGGTCGAGGCCGTCCGCCCGGACGGCGTAATCACGAGACGTGGCGATGCCTTCGGGGAGGGGTGCAGCGGAAATGCCGGGATTCATGGTGATGGAGCGCCTCCTTCTCCGGCGGGGAAGATGTCCGCGTGGGCCGGTGTCCCGCCGTCGATTCCCGCTAGCCGTTCCGGATGGTGAGCCAGGCGGAGAGCACGATGCACAGCACGACGGGCACCCAGACGATGAGGTGTACGGGGCCGCTGTCGACGTTCTTCACGAATTGCTCCCCCGTTACCACCAGCAGGTAGAAGAGCAGGGCCACGACGAGGCTGATGGCCACGCCGATGGTCGATTCGCGGCGATGGGCGCGGATGCCCAGCGGCATGCCGAGCATGAGGAAGCAGAAGGCGGCGGAGGCCATCGCATGGCGCCGATGGAATTCGAAGCGCATCTGCCGGAGATCCCCACGGACCTTCTTCGTCCGGGCGCGACAGACTTCAATCTGCTCCGTGTCGCCCGACGCTTCGGCCTCGCGAAGCGCTTGCCTTGCCTCCCAGGCCTTCTTTCGCCCTTCGCCCACGCGATCGTACAGCTCCCGAAGCCTGTAGTCCTCGATCTTCCGGGTGTAGGCGTTCTTCTTGAGCACGCCTTCGAAGACATGGGAGAAACGGTATGCGGTGGCCGCGCCGGGGAAGTGGTCGTCGAAGGGATCGATCCGGACGTCATAGAGGTCCAGGACGATGTCTTCCCCCCGTTCGATCACGCTGGCGCGTTTCGCATGGATGGTGCGCGGCGTCCCGCCCTTGGTCTTGTTGTAGATCGAGACGTTCGCGAGCCAGTTCGTCCCGTCGACCTCCTCGTTCGCCTCGAACCAGAAATCCGCGCCCAAGCCGCCGAAATCGTGGATGGTGCGCCCCGGTTCAAGCAGGCGGATCCCCGTTCCGACCTTCATGTCGGCCTGCATCTCCCGGCGCATCTCGTGGCTCGCGGGGGTGACCTCGTTGTTGATGTACACGCCGAAGAGCGACAGAAGCGCCCCCACGGCCATCGGGAGCGCCATGATGTGCCAGAGGTTCACCCCGCAGGCCTTCATCGCGCCGATTTCGCCGTCGCTGGAGAGACGGCCGAAGACCAGCAGCGAACTCACGAGGGCGGCCAGCGGAATCGTGAACGCGAACGACTCCGGGATGCCGATCAGCAGGTATCGGCCGACCATCGACAGCGGGACGTCGTGCACGACCAGCTGCGTCGCTTTCACGAGCAGGCCCACCGAAAGCACGAACGACAGCACCAGGAACGCCAGGAAGAACGAGCTCAGGAAGCTGCCGAGGACGTAGCGTTGGAGGATTTTCATGGGGCGGGCGAAAAAAAAGGCCGCCCGGCGTCGGGCGGCCTCTTGGGAGGGGGCTATTCCTGACGCATCATCTGGATCACCCTTGCCTTGCCGATCTGGCCGTCCGCGTCTTTGATGTAGACCTCGACGCGGCGGTTCTCGGGCGTGCCGTTCACGATGTCCGGCTTGACGTTCGGGCGGGAGAAGCCGTATCCGACCGGCGTCAGGCGGGAGGCGGCGATGCCGCCTTTCGCCACCAGGTGGTCGAGGACGGCCTTGGCGCGGCGTTCCGAAAGCCTCTGGTTGTACGCCTGCCTGGAGGTGCGCATCTGGTCGCAGTGGCCTTCGATCACGGCCGTGGACTCGGGATAGACCTGGAGCACCTTGGCGATGATGGCGAGGTCGTCGAAGTACTCGGGCTTGATCACGGACTTGTCGTAGTCGAACTGGATCCGGAGCTCGAACATCATCAGGTCGTCGGTGCCGTCCAGGGGGTTGGTACGGTCGTGGTGGACTTCGTGGCCGTCCTTCACGCCGCCCTTGTCGGTGTCGGGATCGAGGGGGTCGGTCTTGTACGTGCGCACCTCCTCGCCATCGAGGAGGCCGTCATAGTCGCTGTCGGGGTTCAGGGGGTCGGTCTTGTAGGTGAGGACCTCCTCGCCGTCCGTAAGGCCGTCCTTGTCCGTGTCCGGATCGTAGGGGTCGGTTCCCAGTTCTTCTTCGCGGAGGTCGGAGAGGCCGTCGCCGTCGGAATCGATGGGGCCGTCGGAGACCACGAAGTCGGGATCGACCGAAGCGCCCCAGTGCCAGCAGAGGCCGACGGTGATAATGGAGTTGAACTCGGTGTTGTCCGAAGTGAGGAAGAGACGCCAGTCGCCGCGGAGGGCCCAGCTGTCGGTCAGGTGGAACATCACGCCGGCGCCAGTGCGCAGGACGGCTTCGATCTGGCTTCCCAGGACATCCTTCCCGTAGTACATCACGCCGGCGCCGAAGGCCAGGTAGGGGTCGAGAAGCTCGAGGCGGGTGAAGTGGAAGAGGGCGTCCGCATAGAAGGACGACATCCAGGTGTCGCCGAAGTCGGAATCGTCCCCTCGGGTGTTCGAACGGTCCCGGATCGTTCCGTCGCGGTAGCTTTTGTGGGTGTCCTCGTCCAGCGACGGGGCGAAGATCCAGCCGGCCTCCGCGGACCACCACTCGTTGAAGTCGTACCCGAGACTCAGGTCGAGGAGGAAGCCGTTGTCGAGGGGTTCGTCGCCCTCGTACCAGATGCCGCCCACGCGCGGGCTGAAATACCAGCGGGCATAGTCCTCGTTTTCCGCATGTGCGGCGCAAGCCATCGTGGCCACCATCGTGGCCACCGCGAGACCGCGGAAGAGCGTTTTCGTGCTGAACATCATGTCGAACTCCGTTCCTGTTCCTGGACAGAAAAGTGCGGCGCCCTGCGCCGTGTGAAATCCCCACAACCATAGCACGCCCCTTCCCCGGAACGCAACGCCAAAAGCAGCGATTCACCGAACCGCCAACCGCCCCCGGCGTGGCGGACGCCTTGTGAAGGGACATCGCCGGAACCTTGGGCTTGCGCCGGAACCGGGAATCGGTGAACATGGCTTTTTATCGCTTCCCCCGGCGGTCCTTGCAGGACGCCACCCCCCTTTTCCCGCCATGGACGACTCCACACGGCGAAAGGCGGAACTTTCCCGCCGCCGCACCTTCGCCATCATCTCCCACCCCGACGCCGGCAAGACCACCCTCACCGAAAAGCTCCTGCTCTACGGCGGGGCCATCCAGCTCGCGGGTTCCGTGCGCGCCTCGCGCGCCCAGAAAAACACGACGTCCGACTGGATGGAGCTCGAAAAGGCGCGAGGCATCTCCGTCTCGTCCACCCTGCTCCAGTTCGACTACGGCGGATGCGTGGTGAACCTGCTCGACACCCCCGGACACAAGGACTTCTCCGAAGACACCTATCGCGTGCTCGTCGCCGTGGACAGCGCGGTGATGGTGATCGACGCCGCGAAGGGCATCGAGGAGCGCACCCGCAAGCTCTTCGAAATCTGCCGGATGCGCGGCATTCCGATCTTCACGTTCATCAACAAGATGGACCGTCCCTCGAAGCCGCCGCTGGAGCTGCTCGACGAGCTCGAGGGCGTGCTCGGCATCGCGGCCTTCCCCGTGACCTGGCCCCTTGGATCCGGCCCTGGATTCCAAGGCGTGTACGACCGTCTCGAACAGCGGCTCCACCTCTACGGGCGGACGGCCCATGGGAAGTACCGCGCCCCCGAGCAGGTGGGCGGCTACGACGATCCCGCCATCCGGGCGCGCATCCCGCCATCGGTCTACGCCCCCTGGCTGGAGGAGATCGAAATCCTCGAGGCCGCCGGGGCCGGCTTCGACCCCGACGCCGTGCTTGCCGGAGCCACCACGCCCGTCTTCTTCGGCAGCGGCATCACCAACTTCGGCGTGAAGCATCTGCTCGAACACTTCATCCGCTACGGCGCCAAACCGCAGCCGCGCCTCTCCGGCGGCACGCCCGTCCCGCCCGAATCCGACACCTTCTCCGGCTTCGTCTTCAAGGTGCAGGCGAACATGAACCCCCGCCATCGCGACCGCCTCGCCTTCGTGCGGGTCTGTTCCGGCACCTTCCGGAAGGACATGGTGGTGCCCGACCCCGAGACCGGGGACCCCGTGCGCCTCGCCTACCCCCAGAAGCTTTTCGCGCAGGATCGAGAATCGCTCGATGTGGCCTACCCCGGAGACATCGTGGGGCTCGTCACCCACAAGGCATTCCGCATCGGCGCCACGCTCTCCGAGGACCCCCGCATCCGCTACGACGAAATCCCCCGCTTCCCCCCCGAAACCTTCGCCACGATCCGCAACCGCGGCACCGGAAAGTACAAGCAGTTCCGCGACGGCATGGCCCAGCTCCTCCAGGAAGGCGTCATCCAGGCCTTCACGACGCTCGACGACGACCGCACCACCACCCTTCTCGGCGCCGTCGGCCAGCTGCAGTTCGACGTGGTCGTGCACCGTCTCGAAAACGAATACGGCGCGGAGCCGATCCTCGAATCCGCGCCCTACGCCGTAGCCCGCTGGTTCGGTCCCGAAGTGAAGCGCGACGACGTCGAAAAGCTCTTCCTCGGCTCCGGCGTGAAGCTGGTGTCCGACCTGGACGGCAGGCTCGTGATCCTCTTCCCCACGGTCTGGTCGTGCGAGTATTTCCGGAAGGAGCACCCGGAACTCCCCCTCCACCAGACCTCGCCGAAGTGACCCCCTTCGAAACGCCCACCCACCCTAACTCCGGAAAGGCCCCCCCATGAACCACTTCACCCCCTTGCTGGACGCCATCGACGGCGCCCGCACGCCCGTCTTCTTCACCGGCGCGGGCGTCTCCACCCTCTGCGGCATCCCCGACTTCCGCGGCCCGGACGGCCTCTATCGCGACCCCGACGCCGCCCGCATGTTCGACATCGACCTCTTCGACGCCGATCCCTCGATCTTCTACCAACGGGCGGACACGCTGGTCTACGGCACCGAAACCACCCGCCCCGGCCCCGTGCACCTGGCGCTCGTCGCCTTGCAGCAGGCGGGGAAGTGCGCCGGCGTCATCACCCAGAACATCGACGGCCTCCACGAGCGCGCCGGCTCGTCGCCCGTCTTCGCCGTCCACGGGTCCGCCGCCCTCCACCACTGCCGCCGTTGCGGCGACGAAAAGACCTACGACGAGATCCGCGCCCTTCGCGCGGGCACATCCGATCGCGTCCCGCGGTGCGCGGCCTGCGGCGGCGTCTACAAGCCGGACATCACCTTCTTCGGCGAAAGCCTTCCGGAAGCGGCCTTCGCGGGGGCGGTCCGCCTCGCCTCCCGCGCCGATCTCGTCGTGGTGCTCGGCTCCTCCCTCACCGTCGAGCCCGCCGCCTCGATCCCACGCCGCACCCTGCAATGCGGCGGGCGGATGGCCATCGTCAACCGCGGGGAAACCCCCCTGGACGGCTTCGCCTTCTTCCATGCGGACGACCTCGCCGCCTTCGCCGACGCCGTCCTCTCGCGCCGGCCGACGGACTGACCCCGCCCCCGCCGCGAACCGCCCCGCAAGCCCCCGGAAGACACGTCATCCTTGCTTCCGGCGAAGGGGGGATGATACGATGGCGGGGCATATGGAAAAGTTCCTCTTCCTCCTGGCCGGGCTCCCGCTTCTGATGCTGGCTTCCGGCTGCCTCTCCGACGCGGAGCTGCGGCAACGCCGGATCCAGGAGAACCACACGCTCTTCTCCCAGCTCGGGACGGACGTGCGGCAGCACGTCGCCGCAGGCTCCATCGCCGTGGGGGATCCGCAAGTCGCGGTCTGGCTCGCGTGGGGCGAGCCCGACTCGAAGTCGTACATCGTCAACGCTTCCGGAAACACGGAATGCTGGCTGTACGCCAGGCTCGCCCCCGAAACCTGTCCGGTGCTCGTCGTCGACCCTCCGCCGCCGTACGGCGTGCCGCCCCCCCGTTTCGCCCCGGCGCATTGCGAATACCGCACCCGCTACGTGCCCATCCCCTCGCGGCGGGTCGATTTCCAAAACGGCGTCGTCGTCCAAATCCAGTTCTTCCAACCCCATCCCCAAGGAATCCCATGAACTTCGTCGAACAGCGCAAGGCCTTCGAGGCCGCCCATCCCCGCCACGACTCCGTCATCCTCGCCTTCCGGGGCGTCGAGCCCGGCTACGACGTGTACAACTGCAGCATCCCGTTCACCAGCGGCGGCAGGCGCTACATCTACGGCCGCGTCGAACCGCGCGCCGACTGGGCCAACTCCCACGTGCGCCTCTTCGAGGAGATTGCGCCGGACGTCTTCGAGGTCGTCCAGGGCGCCCGCACCCTCCCCCTCGAGGATCCCTTCGTGCAGTCCATCGGCGGCGAACTGGTCCTCGGCGGCACGCACGTCCGCAAGCTCGGCGGGGAAATCGACACCTACTACTGCTACTTCTACCGCGGCAAGGACCCCTTCTCGCTGACCTATTTCACGACGGGCCCCGACTACATGAAGGACATCCGCCTGGTCGAACTCCCCTCCGGGAAGATCGGCGTCTTCACCCGCCCGCGCGGCGAGGAGACGTTGAAGCAGTACGGCACGGAGTCGGTGGTCGGCTACGTGGAAATCGACTCGCTCGACGACCTCCTGCCCGCGAACCTCGACCGCGCGAAGATCATCGAGGGACTCTTCGAGGCCGGCGAATGGGGCGGATGCAACCAGGCGTACCTGCTGAAGGACGGCCGCATCGGCCTTGCCGCCCACAAGGCCGTGAACGACGGCGTCGCCTCCGACGGCCAGCCCTTCCAGCTCTACACGAACTGCTTCTTCATCTTCGACCCCGCCACCCGCAAGGCCACGCCGATGGAGATTCTCGCCACCGACGCCTCCTACCCCGCCTTCTCCCCGAAGGTGCCGAAACTCGCCCACTGCATCTTCACCTCCGGCCTGGTCTTCCGTCCCGACGGCAAGGCCGATCTCTACACGGGCCTCGGCGACGCCGCCGAAGGCCGCGTGACCATCCCCGCCCCGTTCGACGTGAAACTTCCCCTCCCCATTTGAGACACATGAACCCCTCCACCTCGCATTCCACCTGGTTCAACGAGGCCCGCTACGGCCTCTTCATCCACTGGGGGGCCTACTCGGTCCCCGCCCGCGGCGAATGGATCATGAACCGCGAACTCGTCCCGCCCGCGGAGTACGAGGCGAAGTACATCGCCAACTTCAAGGCGGAAAAATACGACCCCGCCGACTGGGTCGCCAAGGCGAAGCGCTGGGGCATGCGCTACGCGGTGCTCACCGCGCGCCACCACGACGGCTTCGCCCTCTGGGACTCGAAGGCGAATCCCTGGAACGCCGCGAACCTCGGACCGAAGCGCGACCTCGTCGCCCCGTACGTCGAGGCCGTCCGCGCCGGCGGGCTGAAGGTGGGCCTCTACTATTCGCCCGCCAACTGGTCGCACCCCGACTACCCCGGCCCCCGCTTCCGCGACTGGCCCGGCGAGTCGGACTGGAAGGACGAGGACGCGCGCCGACGCTTCATCGCCTATTACCGGGCCGAACTCCGCGAACTGCTGACGAACTACGGCAAGATCGACTACCTCTGGTTCGACGGCTGCATCCCCGCCAACATCGACGGCGCCGGAACGCTCGCGATGGTGCGGGAACTCCAGCCCGGCATCCTCGTGAACAACCGCCTCGCCGAACCGTTCGACGTGAAGAACAGCGAGCAGATCGTGAACCCCCCGAAGGACGACATCGACTGGGAGGCCTGCATGACGCTCAACACGAACTGGGGCTACTACGCCGGCGACCGGCGCTGGAAGAGCCCCGTGGACGTGATCGACCTGCTCCTCCAGTGCGCCAAGGACGGCGGCAACCTCCTGCTCAACGTCGGCCCGCGCGCCGACGGCACCATCCCCGAGGAGTCCGTTTCCATCCTCGACCAGGTCGGCGCCTGGCTCGAACGCAACCGCGAGGCCATCACCCGCTCCGAGCGGCACCGCTTCCCCTGGAGCATCGTCGCGCGCCCCGTCACCATGCGCGGCAACCGCCTCTACCTCGGCTTCCTCCTCGACCCCTGCGGCGAATGCTGCTGGGGCGAACTCTCGAACCGCGTGCTCCGCGCCTGGCATCTCGACGACGGCTCGCCCGTCTCCTTCCGCCAGGAGGGCGACCGCCTCTTCCTCGAGGACGTCCGCTATGCGCCCCCCGCGCGCATCGTCGTGCTCGAGGTCGAAGGCGCCCCCGAGCCGATCGTGCCGGAAACCAACTTCTGGATCCCCAACTGAAACGGCGCGCCGCGGATGCGAATCCAGGCGCGGTCCCGTCCATGTCCACGACGATCCCATTGGACAAGAGCCAGCTGCGCGCGCGATTGCGGGAACGACGGCGCGCCGTGACGCCGGAGGAGGCGCACGGCGCGGCGCTGGCCATCGTGCCGAAACTGGACGCGCTCCCCGGCGTGCTGCCGGGCCAGACCATCGCCGCCTACCTGTCGATGCCCGGCGAAGTGGAGGCGGCTCCGCTGATCGCCTGGTGCCGGAGGCGGCATCTCCGCGTGGCGGTCCCCGCCGCGCGCGGCGACGGCTACGTCTGGGCCGAACTCGCCGGGGACGAAGTGCTGGCCACCGGCCCCATGGGCATCCCGGAACCCGCGCATCCGCGCACCGTCGCGGCGGAGACGCTCGACTGGGCGCTCGTCCCGGGCGTGGCCTTCGACCGCGCGGGAAACCGGCTCGGCCACGGCAAAGGCCACATCGACCGCCTGTACTCCGCGGCGCGCCGCTGCCGCAAAATCGGCATCGCCTTCGCCTGGCAGCTCTTCGACGCCATCCCCCACGAACCCCACGACGTGCCCATGGAGCGCGTCCTCGTGCCCTGACGGCGCGCTTCGCCCCTCCCCTGAGCACCGTCGCGTATTTCCCGCGGAGGATTGACATTCCCCAAGGAACCGCTACTCTTCTCCTCCATACGCCACCGTCACCCTCCGTTTCGACCCCCTTCCCCCGGCTTCCACCATGCCTCTCGTCACCATCATCGGCCGCGGCCACGGCGGAACACGCGCCATGTCGCACACCCTCTCCGCAAGCGGGGTCTTCATGGGCGAGCAAATCAACGAATCCGGCGACATGCTCCCGCCCGACGCCCTCTACGAGGCGTGCCGCGTCATCGGGCGCCGCATCCGCCACCTCGGCGGCTTCCGCTGGGATTTCGACTCGCTCCACACCGGCCCGATCGACCCCGCGTTCACGCGCCTCCTCGAACGGTACCTCGCGCCCGTTTTCCGCAACCCCGCGCTGGACAAGGGCTGGAAACTCCCCGAGACAACGCTGGTCTATCCCTGGCTCGTGCGCCTCTTCCCGGACATCCACTACATCCACTGGATCCGCGACCCGCGCGACTCGATCCACGGCGGGCATCTCACCGACGACCTCGCCGCCTTCGGCATCCCCTGGAAGGGCGACGGCTCGCTTCTCGCGCGCCGCGTCGCCAGCTGGAAGTACCAGCGTGAAATCGTCCGCGCCACGCCCGCTCCCGCACGACAGATCGCCGTCCGCTTCGAAGACTTCGTCCTGAAGCAGGACGAAACGCTCGCGAAGCTCCGGGACTTCCTCGGCCGCCCCCTCGCGAAGCTCCCGGTCCGCCCCGGAAGCGTCGGCCGCTGGCGCGCCGCCGCCGCGGAGGAACGCGACGCCACCGCCGTCCTCGCCCCCGACGTCCTCGAGCTCGGCTACCCCCTGTCCTGACATCCACCCCCTCGCACACACATTCGAAAAGGAGATTCCCCATGGCTACCAAGGCTGCCAAAACCACGAAGAAAACCGCCAAACCGGGCGTGAAGCCCCTCCGCATCGGCATTGTCGGAATGGGCGGCATCGGAAACGTCCATGCCGGCGCCTACGCCAACGACCCGCTCGCGAAGATCGTGGGCGTGTGCGATGTCATCCGGGCGAAGGCCGACGACGCCGCGAAGAAGTACAAGACCAAGGCCTTCTATTCGCTCAAGGACATGCTGGCGAACGTCGATCTCGACATCGTGGACGTCACGACCTCCGGCTACGAAAACGGCAGCTGGCACTACGAGCCCACGATGGAGGCCATCGATGCCGGCAAGAACGTCATCTGCGAGAAGCCCCTCTCGAACGACATCGAGGAATCCCGCGAGATGGTCCGCTTCGCCGCCCGGAAGAAGATCTACCTCGGCTGCAACCTGAACCACTACTTCACCGAAACCGCCGCCCGCGCGAAGAAGTACATCGACGACGGCCAGATGGGCGAACTCCTCTACTCCACCTTCAAGGTGGGCTTCAACGGCGGCGACGAGACCTACGGCGGCCCCGCCGGCCCCCGCTTCAACAACCTCTACGGCCACATGAAGGCCTTCCTCACCCACCCCTTCAGCGTGATGCGCCACTTCATGGGCGACATCTCCCACATCCAGGCCTTCGCCACGCGCCCCGGCTTCCGCCGCACGAGGAACGACCTGCTCGTCTCCGTCAACGCCGTGAACATCCGCTTCGCCAACGGCGCCGTCGGCCAGCTCCTCAGCCACCGCGGCGACTCGGTCTTCGGCCTCGGCGGCTGGTGGAACTTCGAAGTGGCCGGCAGCAAGGGCACCTTCTGCATCGAGAACTGCGTCGAGAAGCTCACCTACTGGCCCACGCCCAAGCCCGGCCAGAGCTTCGGCCTCGGCGAAGGCCCCGCCCCCGAAGTGATGGACACCGGCATCAAGGACTTCGGCGCGACCTTCCCGAACCGCCTGCACGCCTACCTCGAGGACGTCTCGAACCGCGTCTCCATCGACAAGCTGCGCGCCTCGGGCCGCGACGCCCTCGCCACGATGGAGTACATCCAGGCCGTGATCGAGTCGTACGAGCTCGGCGGCGCCATGGTGCGCCCGCACGCCCTCCCGACCATCCACGGCGACCCGCTCGCCGAGCGGATCTAACCCCCCCTGCCCCTGGGGACCGCCGTCCCCGGCGGGCTGGCCGGGGACCAGCGGTTCTGGAGGGTCGGACGAGTCGGACGAGTCGGACGAGTCGGACTCGTCGGACCTGTCGGACAAGTCAGACCTGTCGGACTCGTCAGACTCGTCAGACCAAACACGCCAGCGCCAACGGCGCACCCTCGTGCGCCCGTTCCGCGCGCCACCCGCGCGGGGCGGGTCACAGCGCGTGGAGTTCGCGGAGCATGTCGCGGATGGGGAGCTCGTTCGGGCACTTCGCTTCGCAGGCCCCGCAATCGCTGCAGTTCGAGAAGGCCTGCCCGGGCGGGAAGTGGGCCAGCGTGTCGCGCGCGGCGTCCGCCAGGCCGAAGCACTTCCAGTTGCGATGGAGCTCCATCAGCCGCGGGATGTCCACGCCCTTCGGACAGGGCTGGCAGTAGCGGCACCCGGTGCAGAAGCGGTTGCCCAGCGTCTCGCGAAGGCGGTCGAGCCCCTCGCACATCGCGGCATGGTCGGCCTTCGAGGGATCGAAATCGTGTGCGGTCTTCACGTTCTCCTCGAGCATTTCCATCGTGCTCATGCCCGAGCAGGCGGCGCTCACGTCCGGATTGGAGAGGACGAACCGAAGCGCCATCGCCGCGGTCGGCATGTCCATGCCCATCGCCTTCTGCAGCACCTCCGACTTCGTGGCGAGCACGCCGCCGGCGACCGAGCACATCGCGATCACGCCGACGCCCAGTTCGCCCGCGCGCCGGATCGTCGGCTCGTAGCTGCGGTTGATCATGTTGTAGGGCACGGTGATGCAGTCGAAGAGGCCGGTCTCGATGCACCGGATGAAATTTTCGGGCGAATCGTGCCCGGTAAAGCCCACGTGCTGGACAAGCCCCTCGCGCTTCGCCTGCCGGATGGCGTCGAGCACGCCGCCCGGCTTGAGGAGGTGGGGCATCATCGCCCACGAGAACCAGCCCACCTGGAAGAACTTGAAATGCGACAGGCCGAGGATGTCGAGCTGCCGCTCGATCTCCTTCCGGAAGAGATAGGCGGTCTTGTTCGGATCCAGCCCCTCCTTGCCGGAGACGATGAGATCGGCCGCCTTGCCGGACTTCGCGATGCCCGGGGCCGTCTTGTGCTGGCAGGTCCCCCCGATGTAATGGCGCGTGGTCTCGAAGTAGTTCACGCCTAGCTCGACCGCACGGGCCACCAGGTTCGTGTCGAGCTCCTGGTCGGGCGAGAGGCGCATGCAACCCATGGCAAGGGCGGAGATCTCCCATCCCGTGGAACCAAGCTTGCGGTAGCGCATGGTTTCGTCGTTGCGGTGGAGGGGGGCGGAGAAGGCGGGAGGAATGACGGGCGGCATGGCGGAACTCCTGTAGGGTGGGGGATCGGGACGAATCATTGGGAGTTGGACGCGCGGCGTTCCACCAGCCGGAGAATGGCGTAGGTGAGGAAGCCGATGCATCCCATCGCGGTGACGAGAAGGATGTAGGAGGCCCACGCAGGGACGCGGATGAAGCGAACCATCGCGGTGAACTCCGACATGCCGCCGATGCCGGCGATGAGATTGAGCGGAAGGAAGACCACGTTGAGGACCGTGAGTTGCTTCATGAGCGTGCTCATCCGGTTGTTCAGGATGTATTCGCTGGTGTCCATGAGGCCGTTGAAGACGCCGCCGTACACCTTGGCCTGCTCGAGGCACTGCGCGTTGTCGATGGCGAGGTCGTCGATGTCTTCCAGCACTTCGGCGGGGAGGCCGGCGAGGGCGCGGTTGCGGACGGTGGCCTTGAGACGCAGGATGGCGCGCCCGTTGGCGCTGATGGCGTTCACGTAGTAGACCAGGCTCTTCTCGATGAGGAACATCTGCATGAGGCTCTTGTTCTCGATGGAACGGGTCAGCTTGGGCTCCAACTGGGAGGCGATGTCGTTGATGACCTCCAAGTGTGCGAAGAAGTGCGTCACGCACGAGGAGAGGATGCGCAGGAGCACCGAGGGGAGGTCGGGGATCGGATCTTTCTGCTGGAACAAGCGCCCCTCGAAGAGCGGGGTATCCTCCTGCATGATCACGATGAGCCGGTCCTGGAAGAGGAAGAGCCCGATGGAATTGATGCGGAACTGGAAGTTGTCGCCCGCGACGTAGTGCTGCGGGGTGCGAAAGATGACGACGAGGTGGTTGGTGTCGAACTCGGCGCGGGGGAGTTCGTTTCGGTCGAGGGCGGACGCGAGGTTGTGGTCGTCGATCTGGTCTTCGTCCACCAGCTTCGTGCGCTCGGCGTCGGTGGGCTGCACGTAGCAGAAAATCTGGGCGGCGTCCGCCGACGCCTTCGCGACCCTGCCATTTTCAAGTCGATACGTCTGGACCATGGGGAAATCTCCAGCGCGGCGACCTGTCGCGAATGGCAACGCCGTCGGCCGCGGAATGATGGATTACAAAAGGATGGAAGGAGGAAACCATGCGCTTTCGCAGCCATTTTGTCAATCCTTTCACGCCGGCCGCGCGCGGGCCCGCTTGCAGTCCAATCCGAAAATGGGGAATGGCAGGGAATCCAGCGCGGATCGGCTGTCGCGAATCCGACCTGCCGCAATCCGCACTTGCGTTTGGCGCCGTCCCTCGGGTATACTTCACTTCTCTAACAGGAGAAGTTCCCATGTCCAAAATTTGTGCCATTTGCGGCAAGGGCCCGTCCACGGGCAACACCATTATCCGGCAAGGCCTTGCCAAGTACAAGGGCGGTATCGGCTTGCACACCACCGGCATCAGCAGGCGCCGCTTCCTGCCGAACCTCCAGCGGGTTCGCGTGAAGGCGGGTGGCTCCACCACGCGCGTGCTCGCCTGCGCGAAATGCCTCAAGCAGGGCAGAGTCGTCAAGGCCTGATCCCCCATCCGCACCCCCGAACAGCGCAGGCGCGGCGGATGGGTTTCCGTTCGTGCCGCGTTTTTGTTTTGACCCAGGCAGTGAATCCCAGGAGGTCTCCATGAGCAACGAAGCCGTTGACGCCACTATCCCCGCCGCGGACAAAAACATCCCCACCGTGGACGACGAAGGTCGCGCCATCCTCGAAACGGACATCGTGTTCGAATGTCCTGAGTGTGGCCATAGCCTGGTGATCGACTACCGTGGCGCCGGGCTTGTGATCAACTGCATCGAGTGCGGCGAACCCGTGCAAGTGCCGATTCCCGAAGGGATGCAGCTGGACGATCTCGACCAGGCGCCCGAGGACCAGAGCGCGCAGCTCGCCATCCTCCGCCGCTTGCTGGCGGAGTCCGACGCCCGCGCCGCCGGGCTGGTCACCGAGATGGCTTCCCTCAAGCAAGACAGCGCCGCCGTCACCCGCGTCTGCGAGGCGCTGGAATCCCGCCTCGTCGAGGTTCGCGCCGCGTTGGAGCGCATCCAGGAAGGGCAGTCCGCGCTGGCGAACGTCGTCCACGACGCGCTGGCATTGCTCGGCAACACCGGAGGGACTTCCGGCAACACCGGAGGGACTTCCGGCAACGCCCCTGCCTGATTCCATCCCGCTTCCAACGTTCTCGTTTTGCTGATTTCTCCCACGGGCGAGGCAAACCGCTTCGTCCGTGTTGGTCGTTCTACGAAAGGCAACCCCCGAACATGTCCCGCATCTACAACTTCGGCGCCGGGCCTGCGGTCCTCCCCCTCCCCGTTCTCGAAGAGGCCCAGCGCGACCTCCTCGACTTCCAAGGCTCCGGGATGTCCATCCTCGAGAGTTCCCATCGTGCCAAGGAATACGACGGCGTCCACCAGGAGGCCATCGCCAATCTCCGCGAGCTTCTCGGCGTGGGCGAGGAATACCACATCCTCTTCCTCCAGGGCGGCGCGTCGCTCCAGTTCGCGATGCTTCCGATGAACTTCCTCCCCGCCGGCGCCGCCGCCGACTACATCGACTCGGGCCATTGGGCCGACCAGGCCGTGAAAGAGGCGCGCCGCCTGGGCAGCGTGAACGTCGTCGCGGACACCTCCAAGGAAATCCCCGCCCGCGTGCCCGCCCTCTCCGAACTCGCGTTCACCGCCGGCGCCGCCTATGTGCACATGACCTCCAACGAGACCATCGCCGGCTCGCAGTGGAAGGAATTCCCGGAGGTGGACGCCCCGCTGGTGGCCGACATGTCGTCCGATTTCCTCTCCCGCCCCTTCGACACGCGGCGGTTCGCGATGATCTACGCCGGCGCCCAGAAGAATCTCGGGCCTGCGGGCGTCACCATCGTGGCCATCCGCAGGGACTTCGCCGAAAAGGCCGCCCAGGGCCTTCCGACGATGCTCTCCTACGGCACCCACATCGCGAAAGACTCGCTCTTCAACACCCCGCCCTGCTTCAGCATCTACATCGTGATGCTCGTGACCCGCTGGATCAAGCGGATGGGCCTCGCCGCCCTCTACCGCCAGAATGCCGAAAAGGCGGCCAGACTCTATGCCGCCATCGACGCCTCCGGCTTCTTCCGCGGCACCGCCGTGAAAGAATGCCGCTCCGACATGAACGTGACCTTCCGCCTCCCCACCGAGGACCTCGAGGCCCGCTTCTGCTCCGAGGCCTCCGCCATCGGCTTGAAGGGGCTCAAGGGCCACCGCTCCGTCGGCGGCATCCGCGCCTCGATCTACAACGCGTTCCCGGTCGAGGGCGTCGACAAGCTCATCGGGTTCATGAAGGACTTCGAACGCAAGAACGGCTGAATCCGGCCGGGAAAGCGGACAAAGCAGCATGACCGAGGACGCCACTGGGAACGACAACCGCCACCCGCCCCAAGAGGGCGATGCGGCGGAAGAGGGTTCGCGCCACTACCATCACCACTCCGACGATTCGCGCCGCCACTCCGGCAGCGGCTCGCGCCGCCACCACTCCGACGGCTCGCATCGCCGTTCCGGCAGCGGTTCGCGTTCGCGCCGCCATTCCGACGGCTCGCGCCGCAGTTCCGGCAGCGGCTCGCGCCGCCGTTCCAGCAGCAGTTCGCGCCACCATCCTTCCAGCGGCTTCCGCCGCCGCGTCACCTGGCGCTCGAACGAGCAGAACCTCGCGCTGGGCGTGACGGTTCTCGGCGGCCTGCTCCTTGTCGCCATCGGTGCGGGGCTGGTTGCCTGGAATCGCGTCTTGCACGACCGGATGCGTCCCGACGCCTTCGCGAAAGACACGGAGGGAGACAACAGCCCTGTCGTCTCCCACGGTTTCATGGGATTCGGCGTCAAGACCCAATCGCCGGACTCCCGGCCTTCCCAGGATCGGAAACAAGAGGGGCTGGGCGGTCGCGTCGTCCGTGTCGTGCGGATGCGGGACGCCGTAAGTCTCGATGTCGTGTACGGCCTTGATGAAACCGAAACCCTTTCCGTCCGCCTCCGCGGCATCGACTGCCTCGACGGCCGGAACCCGGACATCGGCGAACACCAGGGGGCCACGCTGAACCTGGCCTGGCGGAACGTCCAGTTCTACGCCAACGCCGCGAGGACCACCGCCGAGGCCTTTGTGGCCGGCGGAAGCCAGGTGATCCTCCGCCTGCCCATCGTGGGCGAGGCGCCGGTGGACGACTACGGCCAGACGCTCGGCTACATCGAAGTGGACCAGGAGGACCTCGGGGCCGAACTCCTTCGCAAGGGGCTTGCGACGACCAACTCCGAGCATCATCCCCGCCGCGAGGAGTATCGGAGGCTCGAGGCGAAGGCCCGCGAAGATCGCATCGGCATCTTCGGGGCTCTGGGGAGATAGCATGTCCAAGGCGCCGAGACCCGTCCGTCCGCTCCGGCAGCTGCGAATGCTCGCGGCCACGACGTTGCTGGAGACGATCCAGCAGCCCGCCGTGCTGCTTCTCCTGCTTTCGGGCGTCCTGGCCGTTGCGCTCGTGCCCGTCCTGCAGTTCCACCAGTTCGGAGAGCCGGGGCGGTTCGCCCGGGATGGCGGCCTCGCCTACACGTTGTCGATCGGGCTCGTCCTCTCCGCCACGGCGGCCAGTTCGGCTATTTCCCGCGAATGCGAGGGCGGGACGGCGGCCGTCGCGCTCGCCCGTCCCCTTTCGCGCGGCCTCTTCCTGTGCGGGAAATTCCTTGGCGTACTCGCCGTGCTCGGCCTCTTCTGGCTCGCGATGACGGCTTCCACCCTTCTGGCGGAGCGCCTGTCGCGCCTGGATTTCGCGGTACTTTCCGCAGGGGACATCCCGAAGGACGCCTGGACCGGACGCCTCGCGCTCGGAGCCCCCCTCGTGGCCCTCGCCGTGGCCGGCGCCCTCAACTACGCGCGCCGCGTCCGCTTCGGCAGGGCGGCCTTCCACGGCCTTTGGATGGCGTCGCTCCTTTCCTGCGGCATCGTCGAACTCCATGCGCGCATCACCCGTTGCGCAGGCGGCCTCCCCGCGCTCGCCTGGAGGATCGTCCCGGTCTCCGTGCTCATCCTTGCGGCCCTCGCGGTCTTCGCCGCCCTTGCCGTCTTCCTCGCCGTGCGCCTCCGGCTCGCCGCGACGCTGGCCGGTTGCGTGGCCGCCCTGATGCTGGGCCTTTCCGCGGACCGCCTGGCCGATCTCGCCACCGCCCGCGGCCTGCCTCTCCCGATCTGGATCCTCCCCAACATCCAGGCCTTCTGGCGCGCGGACGACCTCGCCGGCGGGGGATCCGTCCCTCTTCCGATCCTTCTCGCCGGCCTGGCCTACGCCGCAGCCTGGTGCGGCCTCGCGCTCCTCGCCGCCACCGCGCTCTTCCGCCGGCGGGACTTGTCGTAGCGGGCCCCGCGCCCCCTCACTCCCCCGACCGCCCCATGACGGAACTTCCGACGAATTTGCCCGCCAGGCGCTTCAAGCTCACGATCGCCTACGATGGAACGGGCTACGCCGGCTGGCAGGTGCAGCCGGGCGAGGCCACCGTGCAGGACGAGATCGAGAAGGCCCTTCTCGCCATCGTCGGCCATCCGTGCAAAGTCCACGGCAGCGGGCGCACCGATGCGGGCGTCCACGCCCGCGGGCAGGTGGCGCACGTGGACCTCCACACGCGCATGGACGCGAAAGCGGTGCAGCGCGCCCTCAACGCGCGCCTCCCGCAGGACATCCGCATCCTCTCCGCCGCCCGCGCGAAGGCGGACTTCCACGCGCGCCGTTCCGCCCGGGCCAAGGAGTACCGCTACACCGTCTGGGCCGCGCCCGTCATGCCCCCGCATCTGCGGCTCGCCGCCGCGCACGTCTACCGGATGCCCGACCTCGCGGCGATGCGCGACGCGGCGCGCCGCTTCGAAGGGCGGCACGACTTCGCCGCCTTCACCGCCAATCCGCGCCGCGAAGTCGAAACCACGGTGCGGACGGTCTTCTCCTGCCGGGTAACCTGTTCCGGAAGGCGGATCACCATCGCCGTGCGCGGCGAAGGCTTCCTCTACCGCCAAGTCCGCAGCATGGCCGGCTTCCTCCTTCGCGTGGGGTCGGGCGCAGAACCCCCCGAAGCCGTCGATGCCCTCCTCGACGCCCGCGCCCCGCGCACGGCGCGCGTCCCCAGCGCCCCGGCCTGCGGACTCGCCCTGTGGCGCGTGTGGTACGGCCCGGAGCGGCGAGCCGCGGCAAGCCAGGACAAAACGGAAGGATGACAGGCGGACGGACCGGGGCCCGTCAGCCTGCCATCCTTTTCTGTGGTCCCGCCATCCGGCTAGCGGCGCGGCGGCGGGCCGTGGCGCGGCGGCGGCGCATGGCGCGGCGGCGGGCCGTGGCGCGGCGGTGGCGGCGGCCCGTGATGCGGCCTCGGGGCGAAGTGGGGCCTGGGGGGTGGCGGCGGCGGCAGGGGGTGGCCCCTGCGTTCGATGACGATGGGCGGCACGTGGCGGATCGGCGGAGGCGGCGGGCTGTAGATCACGGGAGGAGGGGCGACAACCGCCGGTTGCCGCACCACGGTGGTGACCGTCTGGTAGTCCACTGCGGTGGTGACGACGGGTTGCTGGGCGACCACGGGGGAAGTCATGACTACCGGCTGCTGCACCACGTAGGTGGGTGCGGGCTCGACGGCATGGAGCACGATGTCCGTGAGCAGGAGGGCTCCGAGGATTCCTGCGCCGATATGGTGGTGGCGGCTGCGGGCCTGGGCGACGGGAGCGGCCAGGATGCCGGCGGCGGCGATCGTCGCGACGAGCGGGAAGAAGTGGGATTTGCGGTGGGTCATGATGCTTCTCCTCTGGGATGGGGTTTGATGGTTCTCTTTCGAGTCCCTCTTCACCTGAGAATATGCCGGCCGAAGGGGATTTTCCAAGCGGTCTGAAAAAAAAACGGCGTCACGGAGTGGCCGCGGCGGCGGTGCGCCTGAGGAAGTGCGGGGGCGTGCCGGGGGTGTCCCAGGCGATGGATTCGCCGATGGACCGGACGCGTTTTTCGATGCCGGAGAGGCCGGAGCCGTCGTCGAGGGGGGAGATTTCGTCCACGCAGGGCTTTTGGTAGAGCTGGTAGTCGCGGCGGAAGGGCATGTCGGTGATGTTCGGCATCATGACGTTCGCGCCGGCGAGGAGGGCCTGTTCGCGTCCGTCGGGGGCGAGGTTCTGGAGAGCGGTGGTCGCGGCGATGTTGCGATCGTGCAGGAAGAGGCGCAGCGCGGCCACCAGGTTCACGCCGAGTTCGAGCTGGCGGGTCTCGTCCACGCGGACGGAGCCGAGCGGCGTGTCGGGATGGGGAAGGAAGGGCCCCATGCCGATCATGTCGATTTCTTCGTCGCGGAAGAAGAGGAGGTCGTCGGCGAGGTCTTCCGCGGTTTGTCCGGGCAGGCCGATCATCACGCCGCTTCCCGTCTGGTAGCCGAGGCGGCGGAGCGCGCGCAGGCAATCGCGGCGCGCCGCCCAGTCGTGCCCTCCGTCGGGATGGAGGGTGCGGTAGAGCGCCGGGTTCGAGGTTTCGATGCGCAGGAGATAGCGGGTGGCGCCGGCCTCTTTCCAGCGCCGGTAGGTCTCTTCCGCCTGTTCGCCGAGGCTCAGGACGATGGCGAACGCCTCCTCCGGCGCGAAGGCGCGGATGGCGCGGACGATGCGCTCGATGCGCCCGGTGTTCGCGGGGGAGGCGATCTCGCCGGACTGCAGCACGACGGATCCGTAGCGGAGATCCCAGGCCCGGCGGGCCATCCGCACCACGCCGTCTTCGTCGATTTGATAGCGGTGGATGCGGGCGTTGTCGCGCCGGAGGCCGCAATAGAGGCAGTTCTTCGAGCAACGGTTCCCGATTTCGACGAGGCCGCGCAGGTACACGACGGGGCCGGTCTGGCGGAGTTTCACCCCGTAGGCGGCGCGGAGGACGGCGTCGCGCTCCGGGCCGGGGCGCAGCGCGGCGAGGCGGGCGAGTTCGTCGCGGGAGAGGGCGCCGGGGCGGGCTGCGGCCCGTTCCAGCCGTTCGGTCCAGGCGGGCATGGGTCAGGCCTCCCCCCCGCGCATCCAGTCCGTGTCGAGCGGGATGCTCACGGGGCCGTCGGCGACCATCGCGATTTCCATGCGGGCGCCGAACACGCCGGTTCCGAAGCGTCCGGGGCCAAGCGCGGCGGCGAGGCGGGCGGCCATCGACTGGTAGAGGGGTTCGGCGAGTCCGGGGCGCGCCGCGGCGGAGAATCCCGGGCGGTTGCCGCGCCGCGTCTCCGCGTGGAGGGTGAACTGGGAGACGAGCAGGATGCCGCCGCCCGTGTCCACGACGCTCCGGTTCATGCGGCCTTCGGCGTCCTCGAAGATTCGCAGCGCGAGCAGTTTCGCCGCAAGCCACTCCACGTCCTTTGGACCGTCGTCGCGCGCGACGCCCAGCAGCACCATCAGGCCGGGGCCGATGGAGCCGTGGACGGCGCCGTCGATGGAGACGGAGGCGGAGAGGACGCGTTGGACGAAGGCTCGCATGGTGGGCTCCGTGTTGCAGGGTCAGTTTTGGGCCGCGATTTCCCCCAGGACAAGCCAGCGCTCGCAGGCGGCTTCGAGTTCCGGCCCGAGGGCGGCGAGGCGGTCGCGGGCGGCCTGGACGGTTTCGGGCGACTCGTCCCGGTAGAAGGCGGGATCGGCAATCTTTTCGTGGAGGGCGGCTTGTTCGGCCTCGAGGGCCTCGATGCGTGCGGGGAGCTCCGCCAGTTCGCGCTTCTCCTTGAACGCGAGGCGGCGCGGCGTCTCTTTCTCCGGGGCGGCGGGACGGGGGCGTGCCGCGGGTTTTTCCGCTGCGGGCGGTTGCGGGCGGCGCGCCTCCCAGTCGGAGTAGCCGCCCGCGTATTCGTTCACGCGCCAGCCGTCGTCGGGGCCGAGGGGCGGCGCCGACGGATTCGCGGGATCGACCTTCTCGAAGACGAGGGTGGAGGTGACCACGTTGTCCAGGAAGGCGCGGTCGTGGCTCACCACGAGGATCGTCCCGCCGTAGGCGGCGAGCTGCTCTTCGAGGAGTTCGAGGGTGTCGAGGTCGAGGTCGTTGGTGGGTTCGTCGAGCACCAGCACGTTCGAAGGCCGGGCGAAGAGGCGGGCAAGCAGCAGGCGGTTGCGTTCGCCGCCGGAGAGGGCGCCGACGGGCTGCCGGGCGCGCTCGGGCGGGAAGAGGAAGTCCTGGAGGTAGCCGAGGACGTTGCGCCGGGAGCCGTCCACCACCACTTCGTCGTGGCCGTCCGCGACGGTTTCGACGAGGGTCTTGGCGTCGTCGAGCGAGGCGCGGAGCTGGTCGGCGTAGGCCACGCGCAGGTTCGTGCCATGGCGGACGGTGCCGGAGGTGGGGGCGAGGACTCCATCGAAGCCGGAATCGGGCGGAAGGAGCAGGTGCAGGAGGGTGGACTTCCCGCATCCGTTGGGCCCGAGGATTCCCACGCGGTCGCCCCGCGCGACAAGGGTGGAGAAGGGATGGATAAGCGGCGCGCCGTTTTTTCCGTCGTAGGAGAAGGCGAGGTCGGTGACCTTGGCCACGATGGCGCCGGTGCGCCCGGCCTCCTGGGCAGACATCTTCGCGGTGCCGATGCGTTCGCGGCGGAGGGCGCGTTCGGCGCGCAGTTTATCGAGGGCGCGCACGCGGCCCTCGTTGCGGGTGCGGCGGGCCTTCACGCCGCGGCGGAGCCAGGCCTCTTCCTGCGCGAGCTTGCGGTCCTGCGCGGCCCAGCTCTTTTCCTCGGCCTCGAGCTCCTCTTCCTTGCGGCGAAGGAAGGTGTCGTAGTCGCACGACCAGTCGCGCAGGCGGCCGCGGTCGAGTTCGACGATGCGGTTCGCGAGGCGGCGCAGGAGGGCTCGGTCGTGGGTGACGAAGAGAAAGGTTTTGCAGGTGCGCGGCAGGAACGCTTCGAGCCATTCGATCGACGGGATGTCGAGGTGGTTGGTGGGTTCGTCGAGCAGCACGAGGTCGGGCTCGCCGAGGAGGGCGCGGGCGAGGAGGGTGCGGCGGCGTCCGCCGCCGGAGAGGGCGGCGAAGTTCGCGGAGGGGTCGAGGCCGATGCGCTTCACGAGCCGTTCGGCCGAAAGCCCGAGGGCGGAATGGACGCCGTGCGCGGCGCGTCCGGCCAGGACAATGTCGAGGACGGGGCCGCCCAGATCCGCGGGAACCCGCTGCGGGAGGGTGCCCACGCGGAGCCCGGAGGCGCGGATGACGCGTCCGGAGTCTGGCGGGATGTCGCCGGCGAGGAGCCGGAGGAGGGAGGATTTGCCGGCGCCGTTCGCGCCGAGCAGGGCGATGCGGTCGCCCTGCTCGATGTGGAAGGTGACGGCGTCCAGCAACGGGTCGCCGCCGAAGCGGAGGGAGGCTTCCTGGAGACCAAGCAAGGCCATGACGGGGTGGAAAGGGGGCGGGCGGGGGTGGTTTCCCGGCCCATGCCGTCCGCTACGTCGCGGGGGCGGGGTGGGAGCGGTTGAAGTCCTCGCGGAAGCGGTCGGTGGCCTTGCGGAGCGCGTCTTCGGCGTTGATGCCGCGGGCGCGGGCGAGGGAGACCGCCGTGAAGAGGAGGTCGCCGATGGCGTCGGCGTCCGCCGTGGCGGCGGATTCCGCCTGGGAGCGGAGGGCGTCGGCGGCGGCTTCGGCGGCGGGCCAGGGGTGGCCCATGCGGGCGGCGCGGGACTGGATCTGCTGGGCGCGGAGGAGGGCGGGGAGCGTCGGCGCCACGGCGTCGAGCGCGGAGGTCGCGGCACGCCGCTCGGTCTTCTTGATGCTCTCCCAGTTGCGGAGCACCTCGGCGGAATCGGCGACGGCGACATCGGCGAAGACGTGCGGGTGGCGGCGGACGAGCTTGTCGCTCGCGCGGTGGGCCACCTCGTCGAGATCGAACTCGCCCCGTCCGGCGCGGATGTCGCACTGGAAAACCACCTGGAGCAGCACGTCGCCCAGCTCCTCGGCGTGGTGGTCGAGGTCGCCGCGATCGATGGCCTCCAGCAGCTCGTAGGTTTCCTCGAGGAGGCACGGCTTGAGGGATTCGAGCGTCTGCTCGCGATCCCAGGGGCATCCGCCCGGCGCGCGCAGGCGGCGCACCACGCGCCCGAGGCGCGCGAGCCCGGTGCCGGGCGCGCGGTCGCGGCAGGCTTCGTCGGAGGGGAGGGGCTCGCTCACGGGGAGGCGTTCACGCGTCGATGCGCAGGGAGGCGAGGATGGTGCCGGCCACGTCGGACGAGAAGGTTTCGGCCACCAGGTCGGCGCCGCCGAAGTCCTGGAACACGGTGAGGGCGTCGGGCAGGGCGATGACGAAGAAGTTGGCGCCCATGGCGGCCTTCTGGGAGGCGCTCGATGCCACGAGGGCCACGCCCAGCTGGCCGATGAAGTGGAGGTCGTGCGGGACGCGGCGCCAGGTCTTCGAGCCGAAGCCGCCGACGGTGGCGGGGGTGTCCGTCACAACCGTCGCGGAACCGAGGCCCTGCGCTTCGAGGATGGGGTGGAGGAAGTCGGCGGAAAGCTCGGAGATCACGCCGATCTTGAGGCCGCGCTCCGCCATGTCCTTGGCGAGATCGAGGATCTCGGCGCGGGGGGAGTCGGCGGCTTCGACGAGGTCGGCGAGGTAGGCTTCCTGGATCTTTTCGGCCCAATCGCCGGCATCGGCCTCCGGCGCGAGCTTCGCGAGGCCGGTGGCGAGGGGCTTGCCCAGCAGGCGGCTGGCGAAGAGGGCGGGCGTGAGCTCCACCGCTGCGTCTTCGAGCACGGAGGCACAGGCTTGGAAGAGACGGCCGATGCCGCCGAGAGCCACCTGGTCCCATTCGATGACCAGGCCCTTGGTGCCGCAGGAAGCGCCAAGTTCAATGTCGGTATCATTCATGGTTGCCACTACCTTCGGAAAGGGGATCGGAAAAGATACGGGATTCCACCGCGCCGTCCGCGCGACGGCCGGTGCGCCAAAACGGGGGGAAAAAGACGATACAGTATAGGGGGCGCCCCGCTTCAGGGTCAATCCGATTCCTGCCGGAGGGCGCCCCGCGCGCGCGGGCGTTGTCCACACCGCTGCGATTCCGCCGCATCGCGTTAGCTGCGGCGGCGTTTGCGCGGGGCTGGGGCGGGCGGCTCGTGCGCTTCTTCGAACGGCTTGAGGAGCGGCCGCTGGAGCATGCGCTCGTAGATGTCGATGTAGGCCTTGGCGCAGACGGTGTGGTTGAAGCGCGCGAGGCCGTCGCCCATGATCCGGGCGAGGTGCGCGGCACGCTGTTCCGCGGGGAGGGCGTAGAACTCCATCGCCTGGGCGATCGCCCAGAAGAGGCCGTTGGAATCGTAGTGGCGGAAGACGAAGCCGTTCCCCGTGTCCTTCGCGGCGTCGAAGTGGTCGACGGTGTCGTGGAGTCCGCCCGTGTCGTGGACGATGGGCATCGAGCCGTAGAGGGCGCCGATCATCTGCGGCAGGCCGCACGGCTCGAAGAGCGACGGCATGAGCGTGAAGTCGCTGGACGCGTAGCCGAGGCGGGAGAGGTTCTCCTGGAAGTCGCACACCGCCACGCGCCGCCGGAGGTCGTGCATGCGGACGACCCGGTGGAAGGCGCCCTGGTGGCTTCCGTTGGCCACCACGGCGATTTGCAGGCCCTGGGCGTCGTAGGCGGAGACCAAACGATAGAGGATGTCCGTGAGCAGCTGCGGACCCTTTTGCATGGGATCGAGCCGCGAGGGCCAGAAGAAAAGCGGGGCGTCGGGATTCACCTCGAGCCCGACCTTCTTCTGGAAGGCCACCTTGTTGGCGCGCTTCCCCGCGAGGACGTCGGCGGGCGTGTACCGGCGCTTGAGGGCCTCGTCCGTGGCGGGATTGTACGAAGGGTCGGGGGCGTTGAGGATGCCTTCGGCACAATCGGCACCGATCTTGTTGACAATCTGCTCGCGCAGATTGTCGGGGACGAACGAGTGGATGCCATCGGCGATTTCGCGGAGGAAGGTGGGGCTCACGGTGTTGATGAAGTGTGCCGCGAAGACGCCGCTCACAAGCAAATCCACGGGGTTGGACTCGCGCGTCTCTTCGTAGTTGTAGGGGATGCGGGAGTAGTAGAGATACCGCCAGAATTCGGCCATGTCGATGCCGGCGTCCTCCGCCTGGGAGAGGAGAAGGTGCTGGGTGTGGATGTTGTGGATCGTGAAGAGGCAGGGGATCCCGAGACGGCGCGCCGCGCCGGGGACGAGGCCCGTCATCCAGTCGTTGCAGTGGATGAGATCGGGGTTCACCGTGGGGATGATGTTGTTGACGACCTCGCGCTGGAAGGCGAGGGCGAGCCGCGGATTCTCTTCGGCACAGCTGCTGTAGACGGTGTCGCGGTAGTAGAAGCAACGATCCTCGGCAAGGTGGATCCGCGAGTCGGCGAGACGGGTGGTGTAGACGCGCAGTTCGTTGCTGATGAGCTGCCCGACGTCCATGTGGAACATCCGCCGGTAGTGGGGGAGCGCCACGTGCACGTCCGCCCCCAGTCCGTACAGCTCCGCCACGAGCGAGGCGGAAACGTCCGCCAGCCCGCCGGCCTTGGCGTTGAGTTGGTTCGCCATGTTGCCCATGCCTGCGGGAAGATAGGTAATCTCCGGGGTGACAACAAGGATGCGTGGGCGTTTTCTGCGGCGTAGGCGCTGGGGGGAGGTCATGGGCAAGGGACTTTCGGGTGGATATGGCGCGGAAACCGCAACAACACGGTTTCGCATAATGATACAAAGATATCGCTTCCGTCGGCCTTTTGCAACCGAAATCCTGCAAAAAATTCCGCACCGTGCATCCGGGCGGGGAACCCGGGGGGAGGAACGCGCCGGAAACGTGCGCCATCGCCCGCCACAACCAATCCGCTTGCGGGAACAGAAGACTTGAAATATCATCGTCCGAAATGAACTCGCACGACCTCTCCATCCTCCGCGACCTCGCCAAGCAAACGGCCGAAGTCGCCGCCCTGCCCGTGCAGGAGGAGAAGAAGCGTCTCTGGAGGAAGCTCAACGCCCTCCGGCCCGAGCGGCCGATGGTCATGATCGACCAGGTCTGCTGGAACGAGATGGAGCTGGACGGCGAACTGGCGCTCCGCTGCGAGGATCCCGAGTGCCGGGGCTACGAGAACACCCTCCGCCGGCAGCTCTACCAGTGGCGGCACTTTCCCGTGGACAGGGTGGTCGAGCCCGTCGTGCGCGTCGGGAAGGCGATTTCCGGAACGGATTTCGGCCTCGGCCCGAAGGAGGAGACGATCTCCTCCGATCCCACCAGCGCGGTGGTCGCCCACAAGTATCTCAACCAGTTCGAGACCGAGGAGGACCTCGGGAAGATCCGGACGCCGATCGTCGTCCACGACGCCGCCGAGACCGAACGGCGGCTGTCCGTGGCCCACGGGATCTTCGACGGCATCCTCGAGGTCGTGCCCTGGGGCTGGGACCCCTACCTCTCGCTGTGGGATCCCATCAGCTGGTGGATGGGCGTCGAAAACGCCCTGTACGCGATGATCGACACGCCCGGCTACATGCACCGCCTCGTGGGACGCCTCACCGACGGCTACCTCTCGATGCTCGACCAGCTCGAGAGCCAGGGCCTGCTCTGCGGCCCGCAGCCGCTCATCCATTGCACGGGCGCCTACGTGGACGAACTCCCCCGGCCGGGCTACGATCCCGCGAAGCCGCGCCTGAAGGACATGTGGATGTTCGGCCTCGCGCAGATGTTCTCCACCGTCTCCCCGGAGATGTTCGAAGAGTACGAAATCGACTACACGAAGCGCATCTGCGAACGCTTCGGCCTCGTCTACTATGGGTGCTGCGACCCGCTCGACCGCAAGATGGCGCAGGTGCGCAAGCTTCCCAACGTCCGCAAGGTCTCCATGAGCCCGTGGGTGGACGAAGCCCGCGGCGCCGCCGAAATCGGCCGGGACTTCGTCTACTCGCGCAAGCCGAATCCGGCGCTCCTCGCGTGGCCCGCCTTCTCGCCCGACGCCGTGCGCGAAGACCTCGTCGCCACAAAGCGCGCCTGCGACGCCAACGGATGCCCCCTCGAATTCATCCTCAAGGACATCAGCACCGTGAAGTACGAGCCGCAACGCCTCTTCGAGTGGGCGAAGATCGCCATGGAAGTCGCCCGGGGGTGATCGGACGAGGACGAGACCGCATGAGGATCCAACAGGAGGGACGCGACGCACCCGGGAGACCGGAGACCACATGCCGTCCCGCGACAGGAAGACAAGGCAGACGCCATGAGTTGGCTTGAGGCATTGATTTTGGGGCTGGTGCAGGGGTTGACGGAATTCCTGCCGGTGAGTTCGTCCGGGCATATCGAGCTGGGCAAGGCGCTGCTCGGCGTCGAGGTCGGGGGCGACATCGCCTTCGAAGTCGTGGTCCACGCCGCCACGGCCCTCGCCACGATCCTCGTCTTCCGCAAAGAGATTGGGGCGATCTTCCGCGGGCTCTTCCGCTTCCGCTGGAACGACGATACCGACTACTTTTTCAAGCTCCTTGTCTCCGCGCTGCCGATTGGCGTGGTGGGCATCGCCTTTTGCGGCCCGATCAAGAGGTTGTTCGAGTCGGACGCCGTGATTCCCGTGGTGGGCGTGGCGCTTCTGGCGACCGCGGCGCTGCTGTTCTTCAGCGATCGGAAGGTACGCAACGGCTCCGGGAATCCCCCTCCGGCGGATGCGGAAGGGGCGGCGGCGCGCAACGGCATCACGCTTCGCCAGGCGTTCCTCGTGGGGTGCGGGCAGGCGCTGGCGATCGTGCCGGGGCTCTCGCGGAGCGGCACGACCATCTCGGTGGGCCTGCTCTGCGGCGTGCGGCGCGAGGTGGTCGCATCGTTCTCGTTCCTGATGGCGCTCGCCCCCATTCTCGGGAAGACGGTGCTGGACGCATCGTCCGGCGATCTGACGGCATCGTCCGCCGGTGCGCCCGCGCTCGCGGTCGGCTTCGCCGCCGCCTTCGTCTCGGGCCTCTTCGCCTGCAAGGCGATGATTGCGCTCGTGAAGCGCGCGAGGCTGGTCTGGTTCGCGCTGTACTGCGTCGTGGTCGGCCTCGCGGCCCTCGCCGCCCATCGGTTCGCATAGGCCGTCCCGGCGCGGACGGCCGGCTAGTGCGTCATCGCGTACACCAGCAGGTTCAGGCCCAAGTCCAGCCCGGCGGGCGCCTCGTGGCAGAGCGCGAGCGGATAGTCGCACCCCTGCCAGGCGCAGGCGAGATCGAAGGGGCTGTAGATCACGCGGAGGTCGCCGTCGATCTCGATGCCTTCGAGAAGCGGCGCATCGAGCTCCGGATGCAGCGCAAGCGCGGCGGGCGAGTACTGGGCGCGTTCCACGGGGACGACGGCGGAGAAGACGGGATGGTCCGGCGCGACCGGCTCGAGCTCGCTTCCCGGCAGCAGGCGGGCGAGTTCGCGGCGCGCCGCCGCGTCGAAGGTCGCCAGCCCCAGGCCGTTGTTCACCACGAGCGTCCCGCCGCGTTCGAGGAAGACGCGCAACCCCGCCAGCGCCTCGTCGCTCCAGGCGAAGTCGTCCAGCCCCTCGAGGTAGAGGAACGGCAACGCGGAGAGATCGTCCGTGGCGGGATCCACGGCGATGCGCTTGAGCGAGACGCCCAGGGCCGTCTCGCGGCGAATCCGGCGCAACAGCGCGGCGGCCGCGCCCGGATGGACGTTCCACGCGCCGCCATGGCGGATCTGCGCGAAGACGAGTTCGTCGGTGGGGCGCTGCTCGTCCAAGGCGCCGAAGAGTTCGGGACGGGCCTCCTGCCGCCCCGTCGCCGCGTAGCCGACCGCATACGCCACAAGGTTCACGCCCAGGCGCGTGGCGGAATCGACATCGTAGTACACCGCCTGCCCGAGCAACGGCACCTCGTGGTCGTCCCAGCCGCAGCCGAGGCCGCGCGGGGAGAGGAGGCAGGCAATCCGGCTGCCACGATAGATCCCCTCGAAGAGCGGCGCCGTGTCCTCGCAGTTCTTCGGGCAGACGACCTCCGTCGCGTCCTGGAGCATGTGGAAGATCGGATGGTCGAGCGGGATCCGCCGGATCGGCTCGCCCGGGACAATCTGGCGCGCGACCTCGCGGGCGGATTCGGTGAAATAGGGCGACCCCGCGATGGAGTCGAAGACCACCATCCCGCCGAGGGCGACGTGCTTCCGAAGCCCTTCGAGCTGCCCGGGGCCGAGGCGGAGACGCCGCACCCCGCTCAGGAAAAGCACCGGCACCGTGGCGGGGTCGGGATCGAACGTCGCGAGCGAGACGGGCTGCGAGCCGTAGTTCAGGCCGAACCAGGCGCCGGACTTGCGCAGGAGCTGGGCGACGTCGTCCGGACAGGTGTTCCAGTCGCTCACCTGCGCGGTCTGCCCCTCCGCATAGCGGTACTCGGCGGTCTCGCCCCACACGACCTTGCCGATCAACTGCGGAGGCCGCGGCGTGCGCTTGCGCTCCGTGCGGCGCAACGGAGTGGCAGGCAGGGGAAGCGGCGGCACCCCCTCGCCACCCGAGATGTGCTTCGGCGCGGCGCGCGGCGGACGTCCCAGCGGCACGAGCCAGTCGTCCTCCCCGCCGGCAAGGACGGCAAGGGGGAGCAGGAGGGAAAGAACCATCCAGAGACGTTTCTTCATGCCCGCATTATGGGCGACGCGACTCCGTTTGTCGAGCCTCGAGGTGCCTCGAGGTGCGCGCCAGTCCATCCTTGTCTCCTGCCGGGCCGTGTGCTACAGTCGCGCACATGTTTCAAATCGTACGGGGAGTTGCACAGCCTGGTAGTGCGCCAGCTTTGGGAGCTGGATGTCGCGGGTTCAAATCCCGCCTCCCCGACCATTTCCCAACCCTGTTCTCTTGGCTGGGATCAACGCGAACGGGCTTTTCCATGTGTGTCGTGTCCGCATTCCTGGTGGCGGGAGGCCTCGCGGCGGACTCCGCCGCGAACGCGCCGAAGGTCGGGCGGATCGTCGTGCCCGCGATCTTCTCCGAGAACATGGTCCTCCAGCGCGACGTGCCGATTCCCGTCTGGGGCTGGGGCCCCGAAGGCGAGGAGATCACGGTTTCCATTGCCGACGAGAACCAGGACGCGAAGGCGATGGGCCGGAAGGTGGTCGTGAAGGACGGCGTCTGGGAGGTCACGCTGCCTCCCCTCGAGGCGGGTGGGCCCTACACGCTGCTGATCACGGGAAGCGACGTCAGCGACACGGTGATGTTCACGCAGGTTCTGGTGGGGGACGTCTGGCTCGCCTGCGGACAGTCCAACATGATGATGGGCGTCACCGATGCCGAGGGCGCCGAGGAGGCGGCCGCCGAACGGTTCGACTACCCGGACATCCGCATGGTCCAGGTCGGCCGGCGCCAGGCGCACCAGATCACGGGGCCCCAGACGACGGTCGAGGGCTACTGGGGGCCGGCCAAGTGGGAGAATGCCACCTACGGGATCACCCGCTCCAATGCGACGAGCACGCCCGGCTGCCCTTCGGCCGTCGGCTACTATTTTGCGCGCGAGCTGTACAAATACCTGAAGGGCGAAGTGCCCGTCGGCATCATCCAGGTCTGCCAGTTGTTGCCGGCCATCAGCTGGGTCGACGACCAGACCCTTGCCGAGACCCCGGCGCTGGCCGGGTACCGGGGCCGGGGCTATCCCGACTCCCCCTCGATGGCCTACGCCTCCGACATAGCGCCCCTGGCGCCGTTCCCCATACGGGGGGTGATCTATTACCAGGGCGAGATGGACGGAGGCCAGGGCGAACGCTATCGTGCGGCCCTGCCGGCGCTGATCCGGAGCTGGCGCAAGACCTGGAACAACCCGGAGCTGCCCTTCCTGTTCGTGCAGCTCGCCGGGTTCACCGACAACCAGGCGCCGCCGAACGCGCAGCTCGACATGGACGCCGGCATCCTCGCCCAGTTCCACAAGGAGAGCGCCGAGCACGGCTTCTGCGGCGTGCGCGAGGCCCAGCTCATGACGGCGGAATCCGTTCCGTTTGCCGGCATGGCCAGCGCCGTGGACCTCGGCGACCCCTATGACATTCATCCCAGGCGGAAGCGCGAGGTGGCCGAGCGCCTGTTCCTGCTCGCCCGCAAAATCGCCTACGGCGAAAAGGACCTGGTCGCCAGCGGACCGGTGCCGGCGCACATCGAGAACAAGGGCGACCGCTTCGAGGTCGCGTTCAAGAATGTGGGCGGCGGGCTGGTCGCCAAGGACGGGGAACTCACGGGATTCGAGCTGTCGGAAGACGGAAAGACCTTCGTCGGCGCACAGGCCCGCATCGAGAGGGACACCGTGATCGTCTCGTCGCCGGAGGCGAAGGCCCCCAAGGCCCTTCGCTACGCCTGGGCGGGCTATCCGTTGTGCAGCCTTTACAACAAGGAAGGCCTGCCCGCGTCCCCGTTCCGCCATCCTGTTCCGGGTGCGGGGGAATGAAGGGGCCAATGGATCCAATGGATACGAGGAAAGCCGGAGGAGGAATCATGGCAAACGCGTGGTATCGCTTTCCCAACGTGGCGGCCGTTGCCCTGGGCGTCGTCGCCCTGGCGCAGCCCTTGACGGCCCGGGCCGGCGAGCCTGCCGTCGCCAGCACCAACTTGCTCGCAAACCCCTCCTTTGAACAGGAAGCGGCGATCACCCATGAGACGTCGCTCCCGGGGTGGGAGATCCACTTCCGCCGCAATGCGGATCCGCCGCTGCTGACGCCCGATGAAATCGCCGTGATCGACGATCCCGCCCAAGCCCATTCCGGCCTCCGGTTCCTCCGCATCCAGGCGCGCGACCGCGAGATCATGCTGAAGTCGCCGGTGGCACGGGGCTATGCGCCTGGACTGTACGAGGTCTCGTTCTGGGCGCGGGGTCGGCCGGGAACGAGAGGGGGCGCCGGACTGGGCGCCCTGAATGCGCTGTTCGGCGCAGGCCTGGCCGGGCTGGACGAGCAATGGAAGAAATTTTCGATGGTTGTGTATTCCAAGGGCGTTTCGAACTGCCCATGGCCGGATCAGACGCAGTTCTTTGTCGGTTTGTTCCAGCCGGGCCAGAGAGAGCAGATCCCCGAACCCCTGCTCGACATCGACGATGTGAGCATCGCCCTTCTCACGAGCGGCCTGTCCGACGCCTTCGGCGACCACATGGTTCTCCAACGCGACCGCCCCGTCCCGGTCTGGGGGTGGGCCATGAACCCGGGCCAACGCATCGCGGTCGAGTTCAACGGGCAGACCAAGACGACCGCGGCCGACAAGGATGGACGCTGGAAGGTCGTCCTGGATCCAATGGAGGCGGGCGGCCCGTTCGTCCTCACGCTCGATGGCCGGCCCACCGCGTATGACGTCATGGTCGGCGACGTGTGGGTTTGCAGCGGCCAATCCAACATGGAGTTCGGCATCGACCTCGTCAACGGCTATTACAACCATGCGCCCGAAGTCGTCGCCCGGGCGAACCATCCCGACATACGGCTGTGGCAGGCCCCGAAACAGTTTGGCGACAGGCCGCTCCACCGCTATCTCGTCCGGCAGTCCATCGGGCACATGGCCTGCCAGGCCCGGTGGGACGTGTGTACTCCGGCGACGGTTGTCCGCGGCATCTGGGGCGGGTTTTCGGCGGTGGGATACTTCTTCGGACGCGACATCCAGGCAAGCCGGAAGGTGCCCGTCGGGCTGATGATGATCGCCAACGGCGGCACCGAGATCGAGTCGTTCATCAGCGAGGAGGGCCTGCGGAAGGTCCCGCAGGAGCAGTGGGTCGTGCCGCCGTTGTCGGAGACCGCCCGGGCGAACCTGCAAAACACCCCCCTCCCCACGTTGCCGGAAGACGTCGAGGCGCCCTCTGCCGCCTATGCCGAAGCCGTGCTCGCGGAGACCATCCAGCAGACGGGCGGTGTCGACAACAATTCCTTCCACTATGCTTCCGTTGCCTTCAACGGCCTGGTGGCGCCCGTGTTCCCATACGCCGTGCGCGGAGTCCTCTGGTACCAGGGCGAGCACAATGGCAACGACCGGCACTACGCGGCCAAGCTCAAGGCGCTGATCGACGACTGGCGGACCCGTTTCGGGCAGCCGGATCTGCCGTTCATCATCGCCCAGCTTCCATACTGGCGCACCGCCGATCCCGCCGCCTGGCAGTATGTGCGGGAAGCGCAGCTGCACGTGTCGCAGACGGTGCCCGGGACCGCGATGGTCGTCACCCTGGACCTGGCCGACGAGGAAGGCGATGGCTATGGGATGGGGGAGATCCACCCCAAGCGGAAGCAGGAGGTCGGACAGCGCATGGCCCTGGCCGCCCGGGCGGTAGCCTATGGGGAGAAGATTGTCTCCAGCGGCCCCATCTATCGCGCCATGCGGGTGGACGAGGACCGGGCTGTCCTGGCGTTCGATTCCGTCGGCGGCGGATTGGAAGCGCGGGGCGGGAAGCTGGTCGGCTTTCAAATCGCCGGCGCCGACAGGAAGTTCGTGGACGCCGAGGCGTCCATTGAAGGGGAAACCGTCGTGCTGCATTCCCCGGACGTCCCGAACCCCGTGGCGGTCCGCTATGGCTTCGTGCAGGCCCGGTTGCCCGTGCCCAACCTCTACAACGAAGAGGGGCTGCCGGCCTCGCCGTTCCGTACCGACGATTTTGACGATTAGGCCAAAGATCGAAGGGCCTGCCTCAGCCCCGGCCGCCCGGATCCTCTTCGCCAAACACGATCGCCTCGAACACCGTGAACATGGCCCCCTCCCGCCAGGCGTCGGGAGCCAGCCCGGCTTTCAGCGCCAGATGCGAAAGCGTCTCCTCCAGCGACCACCCCTGTTCCGGGGCCACTTGCGGCAGGAAGACGGCGGCCCGTCCCCGCTTGCACAGCGTCATGCCATGGCGGCCAATCTCGATGTCCCGCCAGGAGGCGACCGGCCGCTCCGGCGTCAGGGCCGAAATCTCGATGGCGACGGAGCCGAACTCCCGCTCCGTCAGCGGCTCGAACCGCGGGTCGCGGAACGCGGACTGGACCGCCAGGGCCGTCACTGCCCGGAACAGCGGACGCCGGGGCGCGATCTCGCCGATGCACCCCCGCAACGCCTGGGTGTCCCGTATCTTGAGCGTGACGAAACAGCCCATCCGGCGGCGCATGCCGCCGGTCGCCTCGTCGGCGAACGCATCGTCCGGCAAGGGGCTGCCGGTCTTCAGCACATGCTGAATCGAACGACGGGCAAACGCGAGCAGCTTTTGTTTCTCATCCGGCGCCAGATCGTCGCCGGCCGCATCCGGCGACGGCGGTTGCCAATCGGCATATCCGGCCATGCTCAGGTAGCAGACGAACCGGGAGAAGTCCCGTGTCTGATCCGACGAGGTTTCGTAATGGAGCGGCTCCAGACGGGCTCCGGGCGGCAGCATGGCCAGCATGACCGCAATCGGGTTCCGGCCGCAGATCGTTGCGCCGGTCCGGTCGACATACTCGACAAACCCCGCGGCATCCCGCTCCTGCATGTGCCGGACGGCGCCGTAGTCGAGCCGCTCGACCTGGGCGCGGACATCGCCGCGGAAAGGCGCGAAGCCGAAATCGAGGCCGTAGTGGGTGAAATCGGAACTGACAACCAACAGCGTTTCGGCATCCATGGCCGCCAGCAGGGCATCGGCCATCCGCCGGACCGACACGTCGTCGAGCGAACCGACCACGCAGGGGACAAGCGTGAAGGCGTTGAGGGCAACCTGCAGGAACGGATATTGAATCTGCGCGCTGTGCTCGCCGGCATGCACGGCGTCGCTGCGGACGACCGGCGCGCCGCGGGCAAGCCTGTCGATGACGGCATGGTCCACCGGGATCGTCCCCAGGGGCGTGGCGACGGCCTCGGCCTCCGGCACGGCCATGCGGTTGTCCAGGAGCGCGCGATGGCTCGGCGCCAGCAGCACCACCCGCGTGAACGGTGCGCCCTGCAGACGGCGGATGCCGTGCGCGGCGGTAGGGCCCGAGTAGTCATAGCCGGCATGCGGCAGCACGAGGATGTTCGGGGGACGCGTCCCGGCCGGCGGATCGGGCACCTGCCCCAGATACCGGTCAATCCGTGCCCGCAACCGTTCCGCCGTGCCCGGATACCAGGAACCGGCGATCGTGCTCTCCAGCGTGTTCTTCATGGCGACCTCCAAACTGCCTTGTGCCCGGACATCGTAAGCACATTGCGGACGGCTGTTCAACCAAAACCGACCAGCGTGCCGGCCGACGCACGTACGCAGCCGCCGTGATCAAGCGCGTAGGGCGACCGAGGGGGACCCAATCAGTTCGCTTGATCCGGCAGCCCCCATGTGTACAGGTTGGTGTCGGCCGACTGCGGACTGCCGCTGCCGACTGCCACTGTCTCCCGGATCACGTTCCAGCCGTCGTAGAGGAAGGCGTGGGATTCGGCGGCCTGCCAGGCGCCGTTGGTCCAGACGGCGGTGGCGGAGGCAATGCGGCGGGACTGGTGGTCGTAGGCGTAGGTCACGCACACTTCGGCGTTCGACGCCATGACCATGCGGTTCTCGCCGTCCCACGTATACGCGAAGCGTCCGTCGGAGGTCATGTTGCCGTCGGCGTCGTAGGTGATATGAAGCGGTTGTTTAATTGTGAACGCCATTTGCTTGTCTCATGGTTGACCCCAACGCATCGCAACACTTATAGTGGAATCATTTCACTACTGATAAATTCACCATCAAAGGACCTTCGTAAATGCCTTCCGGAAGTCGTTCATTGCTCAAATAGAGCTCAAGTCCTTCTCTTGTTCCATATTGATAGCCGTACGTGATTCGGAACTCAGAAATCCTCTTGTCTTGTGGTACAATGTAAAGCCCCTCATATGCAGTTACCGTCATGGATGGAGCCGCAATGCCACTTGTGAACTGCTTGAACGGTTCATTCAAGGTCACGCAGCGCTGAACTGATTCCCCAGGTTGCAGGAGAATGAATCTGCTTGAGATTAAGGATGATGGTGCCGCTTGGGCAACAGAAACTTCCTGCAACCCTACCGCGTCTCCTTCAGTCGAAACTGGGACTATCGCCAGCAGAAACACCAATTCACGATCAACGCAAATCTCCCTTTCCCCGACATTCAAAAGTGTGACGGTCAGGGTGGCCCTCTTCAACGAGACATGAAGACTTGCGGTCGTGTCGGCCTTCACTGATGTCACATTTGATCTCGACGTATGTACCGGTGTGCAGCCACCAAGTCCAAGCGAAAGCCCCGTAATGAACAACAAGAGAGATGATACTCGTGTCATGGCAACATCTCATAGTACGCTTTCATCGCGGCCATGAGCGCGTCCGTGATGTCCGAAACTGAACAACGCTTGGTAATACAAGAACTCCAGACCGCACCTCCAATTGCGCCGCCGCATTTGCCATCCTTGATGCAGGAGAAATCCGTGCCGTGATAAGGGGTGATTGTCGACGAAGCAATAGTATATAGGTTGTCGCCACCCAGTTCCCCAATCGGATCCCGGCTCATCCACCGCCCGATCTCGGGTCCATACTTTCGGTACTGGTACTCGCTCAAACCCGTAACGGGGCACCACGGCTTGGTGCTGAACCGGTGGGTGAAGGTGTCGGCGAGAGGGCCGGTGGCGACCAGCTGCTCGCCGAAGGGGGAGTAGTCGTAGTGGGCGGCGACGGCGCCATTGGTCGAGACGTATTCGCTGACGTTGCCGTTCGCATCATACGTGGGCAGGAACACGCCATCGTCGCGGACGACGGCGAGGAGGCCGCCCACGCCGCCCGCGCCCTGCAAGGTGCCGTCGAGGTCGAGGCCCCAGACGTTGCGGGTGACAGTAGTCGCGAGACCGGAGACGCGGGTTTCGCGGACGATGTTCCAGTTGTCCCAGGTGTAGGCGAGGCTCTGCGCCTCCGCGTCTCCGCGAGAGATTTCCTTGCGCACCATCCGCCCGCGATGGTCGTAGGCGTAGGTCCGCGCCTTCGCCCTCTTCGTGTAGCCGCCTGCCTGCCGAAGCGATCTCATCGATATTGATTATCCCATTCCGAACCCGGAAACGTCAAGGATCCAACACATACCCCGCGCTCCATCAGGTGACTTTTTCAGCATCGCCTCAATAAATGAGAGTGAAAGCAACAGTTGAGGTTCGTGGGATGCTTATGTCTCAACGACTGCGGGAACAAAGTGAAGGTGGACTGATGTGCTCCTCCTATTTTTCTGCACCGTCTCCCGTGCTTCGCTGTAGATATATGTCGTGCGCTATTCCTCGGATTTCAACATCTTCATCCGTCAGAAATGGAAGTGAAGCCTCAACGTTTCCATGTTTCGCCAAGATGGAGAGATACCCGGCCACCGCACAACGTCGAACGTTTCTACAAGATGAAGAGATGAAGCGTTTGGTCAAATCTGCATCATCTCTATTGCCATGAACCATTAGCATAAGCAAGGCCCATTCAACACCAGAAATCCTCCCCGGTTCGAGAAATGAAACATCATGCGCAGCAAACTGGATATTGTTTGCATGTGTAGCTGCCGGTTCAGAACCACTTTCGGAGACAAGCATTTGCCGCGCTAAGGCTAGTTCATCCGACATACTTGGTCTTTGCGCCACACACCCGTTCAGGAAAAGACAAGCAACCAGCACTGCTGTAATTGACATAAGAACTCTCCGGATTAGTCACATTCGAGAGAGACACTTTCAAGGTTCAATGTCCATGTCCCTGTCACAACCCAAACATTCGCACGCGTTTGCCACGGCCACCCCGGCCCCCCTACCCAACGCGAGGGGATCCAGCCGCTCACAACACTACTCGTCTCGGCAGTATGACCGGCATGTGCAGCCGTGGTCTTGCTCGAGAAAAGGCTGGATGCTTTTGCCTTACAGACAGCTATTCTGTGTTTCAGCTTTGCCTCACACTCTCCACGCTCTCCCGTCTCGGCCTGTCCAGACTGCCATTCTTCAAACTGCGACCACACCTGACCGTAATGCTTCCAAACCTTGACATGCTTCTTCTCGTGTTTTTTTGCGTCACTTCTGAACGAAGATGTCAACCATCCACTACCTCGCTTAGTTCCAACTTTGGGAAGGAACACATGCACAGCTAGAATAAACCTAAAAAGAGCAGTTGAACTTTCAAGTTATCATCCGGAGCATCATTTGGTCGCCTTCTGAGACTGGGTAGAGCACCCTTCCGCGCAGCCATTTGACGAACGCCGCCGACAAAATGATCGCCCAGACCTGCCCGGCGCTCAACTGCTCCGCAATTGCCGCGAGGTTGTTCATGAACCTGCCGATCCTGTCCAGGACGAGGCGGACCTGTCCGCCCAGGGCGTGCGTCGAGGTCAGGCGCACGATCTTCCGGCGGCCGGTGGTGACCAGCCGGCCGACCGCGTGGAGCAGCAGGGGCCGGGATGTGACCGCCTCCATGTGGCTGTCGGGCCGGGCGAGGCGCGTGAAGATGTTCCACCAGTTGTAGACCAGGGCGACGATGCGGGCGATGATGCGGCAGCGCCGCAGGTCGCGGGTCACGAAGCCGCCCCAGCCCCACTGGTTCTTGATCTCGTCGAACACGTTCTCGCAGTCCGCCCGGTCCCTGTACAACTGGGACAGGGCCATGGCGTCCAGGGTTCCGTCGTTGGTCACCAGCACGGCATAGTCCCATGTCCGCGCGTCCGTGACCTCCGGGGCGAAGGCGAACTCCGGCCCGGAGGGGCGGGGCGGCTCCGCGCGCGCGGGGCGGCGCAGGAACACGCACCGTCGCTCGGCTGTCCAGCCGGCCAGCTTCAGGCGGCTCTCGGACGCCTGCCAGCCCTCGCCGGCGTCGGTCCACGCCCGGCCGGGCGCCGCCAGCTCCCGGAGCCGCGACTTGATCTTCGGCGAGCGCCTCAGCTTGAACAGGTAGGGCTGCCCGCGCGCCTCGGCCTGCGCCATGACCTTCTCGCTGCCGTAGCCCACGTCCCCGCGTATCAGCCGCGGGCGGCACCCCGGGCAGGCAGCGAGTCGATGAGCTTCCACAGGCCGGGCATGCCGCAGCCCCCCGAGTGCTGCTTCCCGGGCTGCACGTCGACGCCCAGCACGAGGCGCAGCGCGCCGATGAAGTACGTGTGGCAGTTGTGGCTGGGCCGCCCCGGCTTCTTGGGGTTGTAACCCAGCTCCGCGCCCTCCTGGTGGCCGTAGAGCGGCTTGACCGTGCTGTCGATGTCCAGGACGTACGCCTCGGCGAGCAGCGGCTCGACGACCCGTCCGATCCAGCCCCGCCAGCCACGTGTCCCAGGCCTCTTCCGTCCCGCGGCCCAGCGCCCTGCGGACGCTGTCTTCGGACACCACCTTGCCAAGCCCCAGGACCTCGGCCCCGACGCGGTCGGAACGCAGCGCGTTGATGTGGGCGTAACGCGTCTGCCCGTTGAGGACGGAAAGCAGCAGCGTCCCCATCACGTCGGCGCGCGGCGGGGGCATTGTTGCTCTTGTACTCCAGCGGCGAGGAGTCTTCGCCCTCTTCGTGTAGCCGCCTGCCTGCCGAAGCGATCTCATCGATATTGATTATCCCATTCCGAACCCGGAAACGTCAAGGATCCAACACATACCCCGCGCTCCATCAGAGCGCAGCGGTGTTCCACCATGCCGCATCGCGCGCGCCGATCACCCGCTCAATGACGCCCATCATGCCCGCGCCGCCGTGCGCCGCTGTTACGGGTCAACTCCGTCGGCAAGGGCCCTGCACGATCTCGATGGCGCGATCGGTGTCCATTTGATCACGGCCGAAAGCCGATCATGCCAGCTCGCATTGCGTCGGAGAACTGGTTCGTAGTCATGCTCAGGGGCTGCGAGGCCGGAACGTTGAACTGCGACCGTACCACTGCGTTCGTTGACGGTCGACGCAAGCCAGTTACGGCCCATCTCCACGGGCTTAGATCCAGGTTCACGAGCCAAAGTGAAAGCTCTTCCAGACACCTGTCCTCATTCGTTCTCCGCCATAAGAGCCATGCAGCACTGATGCGTTTCGATTCCTCAAAAGCCGGATCTCCCATGATGCTGTCAAGGCGCTCGTTGACGTTTGTTATCGGAGTATGCTCAATAATCCAACTGGACCATCCGCGAGTCGTGCCGCCAAAGCAGTCGAAGTCATCAAGGGCCAACTGCACACCTTGTTCGGGTCTTCATCAGACTTTCTGCTAAGGGGCGGGCGGCGTCTGGATCCCTGCGCACCCGATGCAGTTTCTTGAAGGCAATGCGTTCCTTCGTGCATCCAGAGGAAAGCAACATGCTGGCCAGCAGCACCCCTGAAAGAAGATGGCGGAGAATCATCATCAGTCACAGAACCCGTTAAGATATCCGTCGATCATGCGAGCATTGCATTCATGGGCTGAGGCGTTCGGAGAGTCGCCGGGGATGTTGTCCACGTCGGCCAACACGATCGCAGTCATGGCAACGCTCTGCCGGCGGCGCACCGCTCCCGGAGGCCCTGGCGCGGCGCGTGCGTAAGCAGGCGCCGTGCCAAGGGCCGGAGGGTAGACGGAAGAACGTTCCCAGGCTGCAAGAAAGGCAAGGCTACTCGTAAGACGCGAAGACACGTCGAACTTCGTCATTGGGACCGTAAACCACTTCTATGGGTTCTCGGGCAAGAATCAGGTATTGCACACACACTTCGTGTTCGCCAAGAGTGTGCTCGCGCCCCCAGAGAGATTTCTCCATGGCGACAGGCTTTGACATGTAGAAGCGCAAAGTCCTTTCGACCTCTTGTCGAGTCTTCGGTTGAAGACGCACGAGTTGCTCATACTGAGCGTCGGCAACACGGTAGGGCACGTAAACGAAGACCGCTACACCAAGAAGAAGCAGTCCGCTTCCCCACAGGATCAGCCACTGGGTTCTTGTCTTCATTTTCTTGCCCGGATTCTTGATGATGTCGTCAATGGCTTTACGCTCATCTGGGGTGGCTTCCCGAAACCCGCTTGGACACTTGCAGCACCCCTTATCGTCGGGTTTGACTTCAAAATTGGCAGCGCCGATCTTGTACCATATCCCATCACACTCCGCGAAATCAACGTCGTCGTTCCATGGAGTGTTCTCGCCAGGCTGGAGGGTGTAGACCTTTCGATTGTCGATGTCCACACCCCGGATGTTCTTGTTTTTGCACTTGCTATCAAACCTTTATGCGCCCGTTGAAGGGCCACGGCCGATCTTTGAGACCGATCGGGTCGATGCGGTTTAGAGGGTCATTCTGCGTGAACCCGTATTCGTGGCCCAGCACGGCAAGCCACAATTCATCGCGATCTTTCTCCTCCATTCCCGCAGTAGCCATGAGGAAGAAAGAGTGCTCCATGATGGGATCCCTGCTCAACCACCGCCCCAACCCCGGACTGTACCACCCTGTACCCCCCAGTACCCGAGCCCGGTCAGGTTGTCCCAGTGTTTTCGTGGAGAAGCGGAAGGGGTGTTGGCCTTGGCCAGCGGGCCGGCGGAGACGATGGTCTCGCCGAAGGGGCTGTATTCGTAGTGCGCCAGCAGTTCGCCGTCTGTGCCGACCAACTGGCAGACGTTTCCATTCGCGTCGTAGCCGTAGAGGACGGACGTGCCGTCCAGCGAGGCGGCGAGGAGGCCGCCGACGCCGCCCCGCGCCCTGCAAGGTGCCGCTCAAGTCCAGCCCCCATGTGTACAGGTTGGTGCCGGCCGACTGCGGACTGCCGCTGCCGACGGCCACTGTCTCCCGGATCACGTTCCAGCCGTCGTAGAGGAAGGCGCGGGCTCTCGGCGGCCTGCCAGGCGCCGTTGGTCCAGACGGCGGTGGCGGAGGCGATGCGGCGGGACGGCCCAATAGATCGTCGCCGCCGCCCGCGCCTTGGAGGGTGCCCAAAAGGTCGCGTCCCAACACGAAACGGTTTGTGACCGTAGAATGGAACGACTCTTTACCATATTCCTTCCAACCGTCATGGCTCTGTCGTCTCGCAATCGACAACGGGCAGCACCCGAACCTCGCGAAAAACCCAATCCTCGATGTCTGGACTGTCATCAAAGCATGTTTCGATCGTAATTTTGGTGAACCCGATCGCATGAACTTTATAGATCAGTTCCACGACTTCTTTAACTGTCACATCATCATGCACGATAAACGTGACTCGCATGTTCTCGTCGATCGCGGCGAACTTCTTTAAATGCTCTTCGACCGCCGCAAACTCTTGCTGCTTCTTGCCTCGGAAAAAGAATGTCGTCCTTCCGTCGCTTTTCCCAATGGATATGGCTAAGCGGTCGGCCAGGCATTGATCGGCGCAGACAGGGAGGAGCGCTGAAGCCCGATCCTCCTGCATACGCTTCGGCGTCATGCATTGATCGGCGCAGACAGGGAGGAGCGCTAGAAATACAATAAAAATCATCGAACGTATTTGCAGCTGAGTGTTCATGGCACACCTCTACTTGCAAGGAGTCTTGGATCTATCTTTGAGCGCGAGGATCTTTTTGCTTGTCCCGTAATCGAGTGCGGGCTGTTTTTGGAGAATTCCCGAGGAGTATTCCTGATGCCACTCCCATCTATGAAGAAGCGATTTGAGTTTGGTGAACTTCACCATTAATTCGGAAAGCAATTCTTCACAATTGCAACATTCGTCTGCTTCGTACGGTGAGACGAGATGTTCGTAGGACGGAACGTAGATGTTCAGAAAGACCTTGTGATGGTTGAACTCATGCTGCTTGACCGCGATTGGCTGTCCGTTCCAGTATCCATCCATGAGTTCGTGGTTGGGATGCAGGCGCACGATCGGTTTGGCGGTAAGCGTACACTCAATCTTCTGTTTGCCGCCAGGGGGACCAACACACGCGCATGACAGTGATTCGTTGGCCCTATACCCCCCGGGGTTGTCATCCAGTTTACCTTCTTCGATCATGGGATCGGAAACGTCGATGGTGAGGGCACCGAGGAAGTCGAAATAGAGAAACGGGGTGTTCTTCAAGAACGAGTAGAGATTTGCGCCACCCCATTCCCCAATCGGATCTCTGGAGAGCCACCTCCCCACTCCCGGCCCATACTTCCTAAACAAGTACTCGCTCAGTCCCGTGACCCCACACCACGGCTTGGTGCTGAACCGGTGGGTGAAGGTGTCGGCGAGAGGGCCGGTGGAGACGACGATCTCGCCGAAGGGGGAGTAGCCGTAGTGGGCGGCGACGGCGCCATTCGTGGCGACGTACTCAGTGACGTTGCCGTTGGCATCATACGTGGGCAGGAACACGCCATCGTCGCGGACGACGGCGAGGAGTCCGCCCACGCCGCCGGCGCCCTGCAAGGTGCCGTCGAGGTCGAGGCCCCAGACGTTGCGGGTGACAGTAGTCGCGAGACCGGAGACGCGGGTTTCGCGGACGATGTTCCAGCCGTCCCAGAGGTACGCGATGCTCACGGGGTCGCCGTCCGTGCGGGCGATCCGCTTCTGGACCATCCGCCCGCGATGGTCGTAGGCGTAGGTGACGACGACTTCGGCGTTCGACGCCATGACCATGCGGTTCTCGGCGTCCCACGTGTAAACGAAGCGTCCGTCGGAGGTCATGTTGCCGTCGGCGTCGTAGGTGAAGGCCTCGGGCGTCTTCGCGACGAAGACCCGGCTCGTAACCGCGTAGACGGTATCGGGGACGTTGGTTCCGGGCGGGTTGATGGCGGCGTAGACTTCGAGGTCCTTCAACACGTTCGAGGCGGTGTTGTCCGCCGTGTCCCCGCCGAAGAAGTATTCTCCGAGCCTGAAAGCGGGGCGCTCGTTGACGGTGACGAAGGCGTTGGTGCCGGCCTCGCCGCGGACGGCGGCGTAGCCGGGGACGGTGCGCGACGTGTACTGGTTGAGTTCGTTGGCGGCGTAGGCGGAGACGAGCGGCGCGCCGTTTTCGTCGTACTCGGCCGCGCCCGTGCGGTTGCCGACGGGGTCGTAGGCGTAGTCGTACGAGAACCCGCGGACGTCGTTCCCGCCGAGGGTGCGCCGGGCGGAGGTCACCTGCGAGCGGGCGTCGTAGCCGTAGGCGTCGGTCGCGCCGGAGAGGGCGCCGGAGGCGAGTCCGCCGCGCGCGATGGCCGCGCGGCGGCCCGCCGCGTCGTTTCCGCAGGCGAAGGTGGAGACGCGGGTTGCCCCGAAGGTGTTGGTGACGGCGGAGACCAGCGGGCGCGGCGGCTCGCAGGCGACGGTCCGAGCGAAGCCGTCGGAGGAGCAGCCGGAGACGAGGTCGGTGCCGGGGAGGTAGGTGCAGGCGAAGACGCGCGGCGCGCCGCCGAGGTCCGCGACCACGCCGGAGAAGCGGCCGAGGGCGTCGTAGGCGTACCGCACGGCATCTCCGCCGCCGAGGGAGAAGCCCGTGTCGCGGCCGAGGGCGTCGCAGGCGCGCGCGATGGAGGCGCCGTTCTGCCATTCGTTGGTGAGGCGCCCGAGGAGGTCGCAGGCGTAGAGGTTGGTGGAGACGCCGGCGACGACGGCGGAGAGGACGTTGCCGAGGCGGTCGTACTGGAAGGAGACGTCCGGGGTGGCGTCGGAGTATTCCACCGAGAGGAGGTTCCCGGCGAAGTCGTAGGCGTAGGCGGTCGCGACGCCCCGCGCCCAGGTCCGGGAGGCGAGCTTCCCGTCGGGGGTGTAGGAGTAGGAAACGGCGGAGCCGTCGGCGTAGAGCTTGTTGGTGAGGAGGCCGGTGGCCTCGTCGTAGAGCCAGCGGGTGGCGTCGAGGGAAGGATGGGACGCGCCTCCGGCGAGTCCGGCGGCGAGGGCGGCGAAGTCCAGGGCGTCGTCGCGGGCGGTGTACATGGCGGCCATGCGGCCGCAGGCGTCGTACCCGTAGAGGACCGGGCAGGTCGCGCCCCACCGGGCGACGACGCGGTCTTCGGAGTCGTAGGCGGTGTGGGTGGTGTTGCCTGTCGGGTCGGTGGAGGATACGCGGCGGTTGAGGGCGTCGCAGGCGTAGGTGGTCGTCGCGCCCGCGGCGTCGGTCTCCGAGACGAGGTTGCCGCGCCCGTCGCAGGCGTAGGTGGTGGCGTTGCCGCGCCCGTCGACGGCGCGGGAGAGGCGGCCGAGGGCGTCGTATTCGCGGGCGGTGACGACGCCGGTGGAGGAGAGGTTCGTGAAGACGAGGCCGCCGCGGGAGAGGGAGGCCGCCGGCATGGCGGAGGAGGGGCGGACCACGATGTCGCGGAAGGCGCCGTCCGCGGGGTCGAGGGTGCGCAGGGTGCGCGTCTCGTTGCCGAGGGCGTCGGTCGCGACGGATTCGGCGAGCAGCAGTTCGCCGCCTTCCGTCGGCCCGAGGCCGGAGAGGCGGCGGCGGACGGAGCCGGAGGGGACCGGCGCCGCGGAGTTCCCGGCGGGGAAGGTCCAGGAGCGCGACACCTCCCACCAGGCGCCGCCGATCTTCGCATAGGCGGTCTCGTTGGAGGTGGCGCGGTCGGAGAGGAGCGAGAGCGCGCCGTCGCCGTCGAGGTCGGTCGCGGAGAGGACGGCGGAACCCGGCATCGGGTCGCAGGCGCGGAAGGAGGCCGAGAGGAGCGTCCCGTCCGGCGCGTGGACGCGGGAGGCCACGAGGCGGCCGGCGCGGTCGTATGCGTTCGTGGTGGACAGGACGCCGCCGCCGGAGGCGGGGCGGAGTTCCAGGACGGCGAGGCCGTTCGGCGCGGTGCGCGTCTCGGTCCACGCGGGCGAGTTGGTGCCGTCCGGGCCGGCGAAGGAGCGCGTGGCGCGGGTCCCGCCCGGGAGGACGCGGGAGAGGGTCGCGGACTTCAACGCGCCGTCGAGACGGGCCGCGGAGTACGAGCCGTCGGCGGAGCGGACGGCGAGGTTCGTCGAGGCGAACGGGGTGCCGGGGGCGCGGACGACGGCCTCCGACGACAGGCCGCCGCCCTCCGCGTGGGCGTGGAGGTTCGTGACGCCGCGCGAGACGGTCCGGACGAGCCGCCCGGCCGTGTCGTAGGCGCGTTCCTCCGTCTCGGAGAGGCCGCCGGAGGAGACGGTCCGGGAGAGGATGCGCCCCGCGCCGTCGCGGGCGTAGGAGGTCTCGACGGGAGGGCGGCCGGGGGCGGCGACGGTCTCCGCCGCGACGCGCCCGTCCGCGTCGTAGGCGTAGGAGGTGGCCGTGCCGTCGGCCGCGGTGCGCGAGGCGACGCGCCCGGCGGCCCACGCGGTCGCGGTCTCCGTGCCGTCGGAGGAGACGGTGGCGACTTCGCGGTTCTGGGCGTCGAGGAAGGTCTCGGTCCACGCGACGGTCTCGTAGGCGCACTCGTCGAGGTTGGTCGAGACCGACGTGCAGACGGCGGTCTCCCGCAGCACGACCTGGCGCGAGGCGCGGTGCTCCACCGTCGTCTCCCGGAGGGTGCGGTACGGCACGCCGTTCGTCGAGGCGGCGCAGCCGTCGATCCTGACGGTGCGGAACCATTTGCCGCCGGGGGCGGGGGTGAAGACGCCGGGGGCGCCGTCGAGGCCGGGCTCGTAGTCGCCCGAGCCGTAGTACCAGGTCGCGATCGTCCCGTCGGGGCGGACCTCCTGCTTCGGGCGCTTCGAGCAGGCGCGGCAGTCGTCCTCCGGCATCCGCACGCGAAGCGAGCGGATGCCCGCGCCCGCGAGCCACGCGGCCGCGGGATCGGCCTCCGGGTCGTCGAGGACGAGCTCTTCGGCGTGGCGGCGGCCGAGGCGGTCGACCGCCACGGCGCGGGCGGTGCGACGCACGGCCGCGCCCCCGGCGTACTCCGTCTCCACGCGCGGCTCCCACGGCTCGTCCCGCCCGTCGTCCCGGTAGGCCGGCCGCGGGGGCGCCGCGGCGTTGGTGGGCAGGAAGGGGGCGTAGGACGAGACGACGAGGCGGTCCGGGAACCCGGGACAGCGGTGGAGGACGTTCGTGGCGCGGCCCCGCGCGTCGTACAGCCACTCCGTCGAGGAGCCGTCCGGGAAGACGCGCCGCCGGACGCGCCAGGAGGCGTCGGCGCCGGTCCCTTCGGGGCCGTACTCCGAGCGCGTCGTGCGGGCGGACGCGCCGTTGCCCTCGGTCGAGGAGAGCACGAGCCAGCCCGACGGCGTGTTCGTGGCCACCTCCAGGCGGACGGACGCGAGCGCGCCGTCCGCTCCGTAGGTCCGCCACTCGCGCCGCTCGAGGCCGTCGGAGGGGGGCATGACGGCGTACCGCTCCGTGACGCCCCCCGCGGTCGCCGCCGCGAACCCGCCCGGGATCCGCGAGACCGTCGAGACCGGGAGCGGGACCCCGTCCCGGACCGTCGCGGCCGACAGGCCGTCGGGGGACGCCGTGAACGCGTGGACGACCACAGGCGAAGCGTTGGAGACCACTCTGTAGCGGCCGTCCGGGCCGAAGTCGGGACGCACGTCGGCCGAGCGGTAGAACCCGAGCTCCAGGGTGGAGCCGGAACCGGCGAACACCATCAGCCCCTCCGCCGTCCGGATCTGCTCCGGCATGGGGCGGCTCCCGCCGCCCACGACGTCCGATTCCGTCGACCGGAAGCCCCGCAGCGAGACCGAAAACGGACTGCCGCCGGAGCCGCCGTCCGCGAGGGCGACGGAGACCTCCCCGGCCGGGGAGCCGGACGCGTTCCCGCCGGCCGACACCAGGAACCCGCATCCGGGAGCGTTGGGTTCGATGTCCCCCGGACGCCCGGAGGTGCCCTGGACGAAGATCCTGGTCGTCGAAGAGCCGGTATGGCGCTCCCCGTGCTCGCAGAACGCCGAAAGCGTGACCGTCACCGGAGGCGCCGTGCCGTCCGGCGCGACCGCGAGCGGGACCACGACGTTCGTCGAGACCGTCCCCGTCGTGGTCGAGCAGGTGAAGGAGCCGACCGCCTCGAAGCGGATGTCCCTGTCGCACCGCGTGGCCGTCACCCACTCGGGCGAGGACACCGTGAATCCGCAGTGGCATCCGCCGCCGCCCGCCCGGGCGCCGGCCGCCGCCAGCGCCAGCGCAGCCGCCAGCCGCATCGCATGCCGCGTGTTCCGTTCCATGGCGTGGGTTCCTCCCGTGGGTTCCTTCCGAGGCTAGTAGAGGCGGATCAACGGATCCGGCGGGGCGGCCGCCTGGGCGCGGGGGTCGCGGCCGAGGCGGTATTCGCGGAGGTTGGACATGCCGTCGCCGTCGGGGTCGGCGGCTGCGTCCGAGGGGTCGAGGGGATCGAGGCCGTAGAGGGATTCCCAGGCGTCCGGCATCCCGTCCCCGTCGGTGTCGGGGCCGGGACTGGAGCGCAGGGCGGAGCCGGCGCCGGCCGGGAGGGAGTCCGGGGGCCTCGTCGGGCCCGCGCCGCCGTCCCCGCCGGCGGCAGGGCCGCGCGGGCCATGGGGGCCATGCGGTCCGCCGTCCTCCCGCGGTCCGGGGTGGGTGCGGGGGCCGCCGCCGTCCGGACCGGCGGAGGCTCCTGCGAGGGAGGCGACCTGGCCGGGGGAGAGGGCGGCGGCGTAGACGCGGAGGTCGGCGATCGCGCCCTGGAAGGGGGCGATCCCCCCGCCGGGGCCGGTGGCGCCGAGGCACAGGGGAGCGTCCCCTGCGGCAGGGGGCGCGCCGGCGCCGGCGGCGACGGGAGCGCCGTCCAGGTAGAGCGCGAGCCCTCCGGCGTCGCGCACGAAGGCGGCGTGGGTCCAGGCCCCGGCCTCGAGGGCGGGGCCGAGGGGGACGCCGGAGGCGCGGAGGCGGAGGTCGCCGCCGAGGGACACCTCGAAGCCGCGCGGCGGGTCGGATTCGTCCGCCCATCCGAGGACCGGGGCGACGGCCCCCGCCGGGGGCGCGGCGTCCGGCGCGATCCAGAGGGCGACGGTGAAGGCGTGGCCGAGGGTGGCGGCCGCGAAGTCCGGCATGGCGACGCGGGCCGTCTCCTCCGGATCGCCGCCGGCCTCCTCCGTCCCGTCCGCGGGGACGAAGGCCAGGGCGCCGCCGGAGGGGGACTCCGGGTCGCGGAGGACCGTTTCCGAGAGGATGACGCCGTCGCCTGAGACGGCGGCCGAGTCCAGGACGATGGGGTCGTCCGCCGCCTCCACGAAGCGCCACCAGCCGACGAGGGGGGGCGGGAGGGCGGCGAGGCGCGCCGCCGCCAGGATGGGGATCGCCGCGAGGGCGGGGGGGAGCCGGAAGGTTCTCATGGCAGGGTCTCCTCGGGGCCGCCCGCACCGGGGCGGACGGCGGGTTTGAGCAGCGGGACGAGGCGCGCCGCCTCCGGGGGGAGCGCGCCGGCGAGGTTCGTGCGCTCGCCGGGGTCGGCCAGCAGGTCGTAGGCTTCGGAAGGCGCGTCGAAGGGAGGGTCGGCGAGCAGTTTCCAGCGGCCGTCCCGGACGCCCCGGCGGTGCCGCCCGGAGATGCTCGTGTCGAGGACGGCGGGCGCCGTGGGCGCGACCCCGGAAAGGAAGGAGCCGCTCAGGTCCCGGCCCGTCCACGAGGCGGGCGGGACGCCGCCGGCGAGCCGGAGGAGGGTGGGCGCGAGGTCCACGAGGGCGACCTGGCCCGTGACGGCGAGGCCGGGGACGAAGGGGGTGCCTTCGGGCGGGCGGATGACGAGCGGGACGTGCAGTTCCTCGTCGTAGAGGTCGTTGCCGTGGCCGGTGAAGTCGCGGCGGTCCCAGAAGGATTCGCCGTGGTCGGCGCAGAGGACGACGGCGGTCCGGCCGGCGGAGGGCGATTCCCCGATGGCCCGCAGGAGGCCGGCGAAGGCGTCGTCGGTGCCGCGGATCTCGGCGTCGTCGGCGCGGACGATGCGGTCCCCCTCGGCGGGGGCCACGCCCTTCCCGTTCAGGGCGGTGATGGGGGGCGAGGCGTAGCCCTCGACGCCGAAGGCGGCGTCATGGGGGTGCCGCGGGATGTAGTCCCAGTGGGGGTCCATGTAGAGGACGAAGAGGAACAGCGGCTTCGAGGGGTCCCGGCGGGCGAGGCGGGCGATGGCGAGGCGGGTGACGAGCGGGTCCATGGAGTTCTTCCCGGCGGCCTTGGAGACGTCGCCGCCGACGTCCATGAAGACGGTGTAGTCGTCGTAGTGGGAAAAGCCCCGCGCGAAGCCGTAGCGGCGGTGGACCATCGGGTTGGCGGTGACGGCGGCCGTCTCGTAGCCCAGGGCGGCGAGCTCCCCGGCGAGGGTGGGTGCGTCCGGGTCGTGGCGGGAGCCGGGGCCGGTGCGCCCGTGCGCCTCGGGGGGGAGGGAGGTGAAGAGCGACATGACCGAGGGCTGCGTCCACGACGAGGAGGGGCAGGCGAAGGCGTAGCGGACGGCGGCGGCCGCGAAGGCGTCGATGGCCGGCGACGTGGGGCGCCCGTAGCCGTAGCAGCCGAGGTGGCCGGCGCGGAGGCTGTCGACGGCCACGAGGACGATGTCCGGCGGCGGGGCGGCGGGATCCCCGGCGCACGGGGGCGCGGGGGCGGCGGCCAGGGCGGCCGCGAGAAGGAGCAGGGGGCGGGTGGCGCGCGGCATGTCACTCCTCCTCCAGGAGCGCGAGGGCGCGTCGGGCGCGTCCGGCGAACGGCGACCCGGGATGGTCGGAGAGGATGCGGCGGAGCAGGGCCGCGGCATCCCCCCGGCGGTCTTCCTCGATGGCGATCCAGGCCTGCATGAAGCGGATTTCCGGGCGGTCGGCGAGGAGCCCCGGGTCGGCTTCGGCTTCGGCGAGGGTTTCGGAGGCGCGCCCGAAATCGCCCGCCTGGGCGAGGGCGAAGGCCTTCACGAGGCGGGCGCGGCCGGCCAGGGCGGGGAAGCGCTCCGCCGCGGAGTCCGCCTGCTCCGCCGCCAGGCCGAAGCGGCCGTCGAGGAAGTGCCGGCGGGCGGACTGGATCGCGATCTCGCCCGCGAGGGTTCCGTCGCGGCCGGCGGCCCACCGTTCCAGCGCGGCGAGGCGCGACGGCGCGTCGGGTCCGGGGAAGGTCCCGAGGAGGGCGGCGAACACGTCGTCGCGGGAGAAGCGGCCGGGATCCAGGAGGAGGGCGGCCAGAGGCTCGCGGGAGGAGGGGAGGCGCGGGTCGACGAGGCCGTCGCGGATGCCCTCGAACAGGAGGCGCCCGCCGGCGGCGGCGGCGATCGCGGGGGGCGGGCGGATCCCGAGGTCCGCCGGAAGGGCGCTCCGGGGGCCCAGGGGAGGGGGAGGGGGCGCGATGCCCGCCGGGGGCGCGGAGGCCCGTACGGGCGGGGGCGCCACGGGGAAGGCCCGGATGGCGGGAAGGCCCGCCGGAGGGGGTGGCGGCGCCATGCGCGGGAGGTCCGGGACGGGGAAGTCCGCGGCGGGGGCTGCGGGGAGGGGGATGTCCGGGAGGCGGCGGACGGCCCCCGGCCGCTCCAGCGACGCCAGGAGCTGCCGCTCGAAGCGGGCGAAGACGGCGGCGGCGCCCGCCGCCGGGAGGAGGACGGCGGGCAGCAGCGCGGCGATGGTGGCCCGGCGGATCATTCCGAGGCCGCCTCCTTCCCGGCGGGTTCCGGGGCGGGCGCGCCGCAGGCGAGGCGCGCGCGGGCCTCGGGGAAGGGGTCGGCGATGTCGTCCGCGGTTCCTCCGGCGCCGTCCGCGCCCTGCGGGCCGTGGAGAAGGAAGGAGACCATGCGTGCGGAAAGCGCCTCGTCTCGCAGGAGGACGAGGACGGGGTAGGCCGCGGCCTGGGCGCACGCGCGGAGGTCCTCCTCCCTCATCGGGCAGACGGCGAAGGCGGCGGCCGCGCTGTCGAGAGAGTCGGCCGGACGGTCGAGCCAGAGGAGGAGCCGCGCCCGCTCGAGATGGCGCTGGAAGGCGGCGGACGGAGGAACGGGTCCGAGGGAGCCGAGGACCGCGGCCCGATCCGCGTCGTCCGCCGCGGGGATCTCCAGGAGGGGGTTGGACGCCGCCGGCCCCTCCGTATGGAAGGCGATGAGGGCGGCGGCCCGGCCCAGGTTGCCGTCCGCCGTCTTGAAGGCCCGGGCGGCAAGGTCGACCGCCGCGGCGTACCCCCGCGGGGAGGCGGAAAGCGCGAAGGCGCGGCACTCCTTCAGGGCTTCGTCCGGGCGCCCGAGGGCCAGCAGAAGCTCGACCGCCTCGGGCGACACCCGCTCCACCATGGACTGGAAGCGGACGGCGTCCGGGGCGGTCGCCGGGACCTTGCCCCGGAGCAGCGACACGCACCGCTCCAGCCGCTCCGGGCCCGGGGCCGCGTCGACGATCTTCCGGGCGATCCCGGAGGGAGGGATCCCGTCGCGTTCCAGGACCGCCGCCATCGCGTCGGCCGCATCCCCGCCGCGCCCCTCGCCCAGGGCGATCCGGTAGCGGACTTCGCACGCCTGCGCGAAGACCGCCGGGGGGACGGCTCCGCCAAGGGCCTCCACCTCGTCCGCGCGGGCGAGGGCGCCGGCGTCGTCCCCTGCGGCGCTCCGCGCGACGGCCGACGCCGCCAGGGCGGAGGCGAGGGTCTCGGGGTCGTCGCCGGGGAGCAGGGGGATCTGCTCGGAAAGCAGCCTGTCCGCATCGGCCGGATTCGACAGGCGCGTGGACAGGAGCCCCGCCGCCTTGGACGCCAGCCCGTAGCGCGACTTGCCGGAGAAGCCCGCCTCCGGCCCGAGAACCCCCTCCAGGACCTCCAGCGCACCCGCCACGTCGTTGCCCGAGGCAAGCCAGTCGGCGAAATGCCCGGCAAGGGCCGCGCGCCGCCCGGGGTCCGCGGAGGCGATGCATCCGCGGCACAGGGAGGAGAAGGGATCCGCATCCCCCAGGACGCGCGCCGCCTTCCCGGCGTTCGCCACCAGGAAGGGGAGGTCGCCCGCCGGCGCCGAGGCGATGCGGTTGGTCATCCACCCATAGGCGGCGCGGCGCGCGCCGTCGTCCTCCGCCTTCTGGAAGGCCTCCCACGCCCTGGGCGCGGAGTCGAAGACGGGGGGTTGCGCCGATACCGCCAGCGGGATGATGGACGACGCGAAGACCAGGAGACCAAGCGAACGGGGGTTTCCAACCATCTCTCTCCTCTTTGCCATGCCGCGGACGGCCCGCGCGGGAAGGTGGCCCGCGGCCAGGACGGGGACGGCGAAGCGACCGTCGCCATCGCACTGCCCCACGATGGAGAAATCGTATCAGGCGACCCCCGGATGCGCAAGGGGAAATCGTATTCGGCCAGCAATTCTAATTTCGGGTGTGATCGGGGGATGGATGGTTTTTAGGGAGTTGTTGTTTGGGAGCATGGATAGCCGCTTGACAGTGGTTTTGGAAGCGTTCCGGTGTTGTTCCGGATGGGATGCCGGGGGATTCCGCTGCGGCGCGCGTCGCGTGACAACCGGGGAAGCGCGCAGTTCCGCGTTTGCACGCCTTGAGTTCGGCAGGGGTGCGGTGCGGATCGCGGTGTTTTGCCGTGTCAGCGCTTTCGTCCGGCATAGCGCCGGATGAGTCCTTTGGATGTCGCGTCCATGCCGGCCGGCGAGTTCGAGGACGGTGTGCGCCAGGAACGCGAGGATGTTGAGGGCCGCCAGCGTGTTGGACAGGTGTTCCTTGCCGTGCCCGCCATCGCCGGTGACCGCCAGATAGAAGCGCGGCCCGTGCCGCCGGCCGCCGTGGCAGGCGCAGTTCTTCCGCGAACAGGTCGAGTAACGCCGGACAAGCGACCCGTTTAGCAGATCGCGCAGCGACGCCATTCCGGCGAGCAGCGCGTCGCGTTGCTCCCTAAGCGACATGGTCTCTTTGTTCATGCCCACGGCATAGAGCACGTTTCATGCACTATGCAACAGCAAAAAACCAAAATTCGAATTGCTGGATTGGCTTGATCGCGTGCCGACATTCGGCTACCATGAAACAAGCCCGATGTCGTGTGCGACCGGTCATCCATGAACACCCAATCGCCAGCAGAAACCACATCCTCCGAGGAAAGGGCCGCGCGCTATTTCACCTCCCTGGACGGGGGTGGGGTGGCCTGCGCGCTCTGCCCGCGAGCGTGCCGGATTCCGCCCGGCGGCACAGGCGCCTGCCGGGTCCGGCGCAACGAGGAGGGCACGCTCATCGCCGACACCTATGGGAAACCGGCGGCGGTGCACGTCGACCCGATCGAGAAGAAGCCGCTGTCCTGGTTCCTGCCCGGCAGCAAGACCTTCTCCATCGGAACCTACGGCTGCAACCTCGCCTGCCGCTTCTGCCAGAACGACGAACTGTCGCGCCACGGCGGGCAACTCCAGCGCGCGCTTCCGTTTGTTCCGCCGGAGCAGATCGTCGCGCTGGCGCAGCGCCACGCCTGCCGGTCCGTCGCCTTCACCTACAACGAGCCCACGGTCTTTTTCGAGTACATGCTCGACATCGCCAAACTGGCCCGGGCAGCCGGACTGAAAACCGTCCTGGTCACCAATGGCTACATCAACCCCAAGCCCCGCGCCGAACTCTTTCCCTGGATCGACGCGGCCAACATCGACATCAAGGCCTTTTCCGAAACCTTCTATGCCGATCTCTGCGGCGCCAGCCTGGCGCCCGTATTGGCCAGTTGCCGCGCCTTCCAACACGACTTCGGCGGACACCTGGAAATCACCAACCTGCTGATCCCCAACCGCAACGATGCCCCCGGAACGATCATCGAACTGCTGGACTGGATCGCCGATGCGCTGGGAAGCGACACGCCGGTCCACTTCACCGCCTACTATCCCCGCGGCGGATTTGAGGAGCCCCCGACCCCGCCTGCGACGGTGCGGCACGCGGTCGATCTGGCGCTCCAGCGCGGCTTCACCCGGGTCCGTGCGGGCAACATCTGACGCATCGCGTCCTCGCAGCGCGCGCTGCGCCTGCACCTCATGCGATGCAGGAAGGCCGGCCCATCCCAGCAGTTCGATGATCGTTCCGGAGGCGTCGTCGCTCGTGTACTCCAGTGGCGAGGAGCCGCAAAACGGTCCAGCAGACCCTCGGTCTTCCGGCAGCAAGCGAAGAACATTGCGGACCCCCATCGGCATCGCTTCACGTCGGCGTCCCAGTTCACCTCGAAACATCCGGTGGCTCCCCGGCGCGGTCCTGCGATCTTTGCTTGATCCGGAAGCGCCCCTGTGCCATCATTCGCATGCGTAACGGCACCGTTCATCCCATGCTCTTTTCCAAGTTTAAGACGAATCGCCCGACGTTGTCCTTCTGGCAGATCATAACCCGAATGATCAATGTGGGTGGCATGTCAAACGGTTGTCAGGCGGATCCTTCGCGGAAGGGTACGTTGCAAACGGGAAAGCTGCGGCGGTGCTCCTTTCGGGCAATACCTCCGGGGATAAAAACTCTGGGCAAGAACCGTGAGTAAATTTTTGTCTGTCATAATAGCGAATTATAATTATGGGCGTTTCCTTTCGGAAGCGGTCGAGTCGCTGCTGGCGCAATCATGCCAAGATTTTGAGATCATAATTTGTGATGCGGCAAGTACGGACAATTCAGTCGATGTGATTACGAAGTACGCCGGCGGCTTGCCCCCGAATACGGAAAGAGAATCCTCAAACGAGCATTTTGATCTCGCGCCTTCTCCGATAACCTATTGGTGCTCCGAGAAAGACGGCGGGCAAAGCGCTGCCTTTAACAAGGGCTTTTCACATGCGCACGGGCGTTTTCTGACTTGGTTAAACGCAGACGATGTGATGCTTCCTGGTACGATCGAGCGATTGAAGCGCGCCGCGGAGAAGTTCCCGTCGTGCGAGTGGTTTGTGGGTGGCGTTTTGTGGCTGGATCCGGAGATGAGGATTCTCAATTGCGGGCGGGGACGACCATTTTCGGAAATCAGATATCGGGAGGGGAATGTCAGTGTTTGGGGCCCGAGTTCTTTTTTCACCAAGCGTCTTTTGGACGCCGTCGGCGGTGTGGACGAGCGCTTTCACTATACGATGGATACGGATCTTTGGCTGCGGTTCGCGAGCAAGGCTGGCGCGCGGTATCGCCCGTTTTGCGATTATGCCTGGGGATTGAGGCTGCACCCAGACGCGAAGATGAGCGGACACAACTTCCTGGCGGATGGAAGGATTGACACGTCACGCCCGCAGGAGCAACGGCGCGCTTGTAGTAAGCACAGAGATCAGATGGATCAGGAATCAGAATGGCGTAAAGAATATTTCCACGCTCGCAAGGGGAACCGCATAACACATTTGCTGTCGGCATCATGGCTTAATGTGCTCCGCGCACGGATCGATTTGTTGCGATGGCGGAACAAATGCCTGAGCTCTGTCATTGGGAAATGGGGTAATGAATGAGAGTCGCTTTTATCTCAAACCACCCCGCTCCGTATCGTGATGCATTTCTTTCTCGCCTTGTTTCGGCGATGCAAGGACAGTTGACCGTGTTCTCGGAACTGCCTTGTGATACTGGACATCCCTTTTGGGAATTGGACAAGCCTGATTATGTGGCGGAGGTTTTGGTTCCAGCGGGGACGGCAAAAACGACGGCTTGTTATGTGTTTATGAGACGTTTTGTCTTTGGCCCATACGACTTTGTCATGTGGCCGGGCATCATGAAGCCCTACATCATTATTCCGCTGATTGTAAGTGCCGTGCTTGGTCGGAAATATGGATTTGTTGCGGATACCGTTCGACAACGGCGTATTCCGGTGTGGGCAAGATGGATCAAGTCGTTTATCGTTCATCGGGCTTCCATGATCTTTGTGCCTGGTGCTGCCGGGCGAGCTTTTTGGATGAATGAATATGGGGTTTCAGCAGAGCGAATTTGTGTTGGCGCCTATGCTTTGGACGGCGAGGACCTTGAACGGAAGATTTTAGATAAACGCGCGGCGGAAAAGGGGCGCTTGCGAATGGAGATTCGCGCGGGCATTGGTGTATCTCCGGAAGATACGATGTACCTGATGGTTGCAAACATGATTCCCACGAGACATTATCCGATAACCACAGAAGGGTTTTTAAAATTTCACGAGAAACATGGTCAAAGCAAGTTTGTAATTGTCGGCCGAGGGCCAGATCTGGAAACCATGCAGCTGCTTGCCAAGACGAATCCGGCAATAATTGTTATCCCAGGATGTTCGTTTGCAGAAATGTTGGATCTATATGTGGCCGCAGATGTGTATGTCCATGGAGGTTGCGAGCCTGCTTCCACCGCACTGGTAGTCGGAGCGATTGCCCACCTGCCATTATTGACAAGTGAAGCGGTCGGCTGTTCCCATGATTGCCTCGAGGATGGACAGTCCGGCTTCTCTGTTGTATCATACTTGGATCCAGATTCATGGCATCAAGCTTTTGAAAAACTGTTCCTGCATAGAGAGCGATGGGGGGCTATGGGCGACGTCGCAAGGGATCGCTCACGAGCCTTGGACGTTTCGACGTGTGTGAACGATTTTATATCAAAGATTCAATCGTCGATACACGAGAGAGGCTGAGGCACGATGTCGATTCGTACGATATCATCTTCTGGTTTCACGGCAAAGGCTTGATCAAGGTTTGAGATCTACAACGTTGTCGGCCTTCAAGAGGAAAGATGAGTACTATGTACATCCGTTTCTGTTCCAACATGATGTTTGCGTTCAAAGAGCTTTGGATGCATCCTGGGCTAGGGAAGACGCTCGAGTCTCAAATGCAGAACGACAGCATGACTCGCGACCAGATCGTAGAACTGCAGCAAGACAAACTGAAGCGGCTTTTGTCGCATGCCGCCCAAACCGTGCCTTATTATCGCGAATATTTTTCCCACAAGAAACATGATTTGACCTGTCTTTCACTTGGCGACTTCCCCGTTGTCGGGAAGAATGATATCCGTGGACACGAAAAAGACTTTGTGTCGGATGTGTATGATATGAGGGAGCTCGTCCGCAATCGAACTAGCGGCAGCACGGGAGAGCCTTTTATGTTTTTCAGGAAAAAGGACGAGCTTGTGATATCGTATGCGGATTTGTGGCGAGGCCTGGCGCGTTTCGGCATTCGACCAGGAGACAAGCGCGTGTTGGTAAAAGGGGTTGACGAGGGACGGCAAGTGTCGGTTCCGAAACGCATGAAGCGTTTCATCTACGGCTGGATGAATCGCTGTTTGTTGATTGACGCCCACTTTCTCGCGGCGAGCCCTGGCCATATCGGGGAAGTGATTCGTCGGATCGTGAGGTATCGTCCGTCCTATTTTCATGGTTATGCGTCCTCGATTTGCGATATTGCGCTGTACGCCGAATCCCATGGTATCGACATGCGGAGCTTGAACCTGAAGGCGGTTGTAACGGAATCCGAGAAGCTCTACGATTTTCAAAGGGAGGTGCTGAGTCGAGTCTTCGCATGCCCGGTTGTGGAGAATTACGGCTCGGTCGAATTCGGCATGATTGCCCAGCCTTCACGCGATGGAGAGCTTTGTATCAATGAGGATCATGTCTTTGTTGAAACGGATACAGATGGCTCGGCAATAATCACGAACCTTGACGCCTATGCCTTCCCTCTGATCCGCTTCAAGAATGGCGACGCACTGGAATTGGGAGGGCTTTCCAAGACGTTGCCATATCGGACGATCAAAAAAATTGAGGGGCGCATGGCCGAACGCATCAAGCTCCCGAACGGGGGTTATTTGCAGGGCTTTGTCGTCATGTATCCGATTTATACATTCGGGAAATACATTCAGGCCTATCAGGTACACCAAACGGATCTGGAGCATGTTGTCCTTCGAATCGTAGAGCGCGACAAAATGCCGGAATCCATTTTACTTGAAATCACGGACGGAATGCTGAAACTTCTCGGGGATGAAGTTGATTTTAGGGTCGAGTTTGTGGAAAGCATTCCGCTGTCAAAGCGGGGCAAGCGCCTTTTTGTGTGTTCGGACGTACAATGACGGAGGTGTTTATGAATGTGACTATCGTTGGCGGGGGCAATAGCGCGCATGTCGCGATCGCAATGCTGTCTGCGACGGGTTATCATGTTTCGCTGCTGACACGACATGTTGAAAAGTGGCAAAACGTTGTCACGGCTGAGTATCAACGTTCTGATGGCAGCGTTGTTTCCGAGACAAAAGGGCACCTGGAAATGGTTTCGTCTGATCCGCAACAGGTTATCCCTCATGCCGATTTGATCCTGTTTTGCCTCCCGGTTGCTAAATATCGACTGAAACTCGATGAAATCGGGCCGCATATCGACAACAAAAGGCTTGTTGTTGTGGCTTCGGTGTATGGACAGGCGGGTTTCAACTGGATGGTTGAAGAGATGAAGGAAAAGTATGCCTTGGATAAAGTCGCTTACTTTTCTTACGGCCTAATTCCATGGATTGCGCGCACGAAAGATTATGGGCGCCGCGGGATTACATATGGAGGCAAGCAGGTAAACGTTGTCGCTCAATCTCATGGATTTGATGTGCTGGATTGGGCTCCAACGCTTTTGGACGACCTTGGCACTCGGCTGTTTGGTTGTGGCGAGACGGTGGTTATAAACGATTTTATATCCTTGACCCTGTCTGTCGACAACCAGGTAATTCACCCATCGAGGTGTTACGGATTATATCAGGAAGCGCCTGAAGGATGGTCGCAATGCGAAGATGTCCCGCTTTTCTATCGTGATTATACGGATGAGTCGGCCGATTATCTTTCGCGTTTGGATCAAGATTTCGAAAGTGTCCGCGCCCGAATCCGTTCGATGTGTCCGAATCGGGAATTCAAGTATATGCTTAATTATCTTGACTTGGAACATGTGACATATAAGTCTCGGTCTACGTCCATTAAAGACTCATTTGTCAATTCCCCGACGCTTACGGCGATTTCCACTCCAGTTGAATTCAATGAGGTTACAAATCGCTGGGAATTGATTAAGCACCATCGTTTTTTTAACGATGATACGCAATATGGCATTTGCATTGTTAAGTGGTTTGCGGATCAGTTGAAGATTGAGACCCCTATGATCGATGCCATTCTGCGCTGGGTCGAAGAGTTTAAGAATCAAAGATTTTTAAGCGATTCCAATCGGCTTTTACTTGACAGCCCTGATATTGTTGCGCCGTTTGCATCGGGGGTTCCGATCGTATATGGATTTGCACGTGTCGAGGACGCCTTGTAGGACAGCATGATCGGGCTCTTGTGAAAGTCCTTCATATTATATCTTCTGTTTCCCGGGATGGAGGCGGCCCGGCGAGATCTTCACAGGGGCTAGTCGCGGCGTTGAATGCCGTGGAATGTGAAACATGGCTGGCGAGCTGCCGTGCCGGGGATGTGCCGTGGCTGGATGGCGTATCGCATTTCGCGGCGCCGAACGGCGGGGAGAAACTGGATGGCTTTTTCTCGCGGATGATCGATGAAGTGAAGCCCGATCTTATTCATCTTCACGGCATTTGGGGATGGAAGATCCATCTCGCGGCAAAAATGGCGCGACAGAAATGCGTGCCGTACATCATCGCGCCGCGAGGCATGCTCGAGCCGTGGTCGCTTGCCCAGAAGAAGTGGAAGAAGCGCCTCGCGATGTGGCTGTTTCAACGTCGTGATCTCCAGTGTGCTGCGGCGCTTCATGCGACCGCCGAAAGTGAGGCGGAACAGTTCCGTAAGCTGGGATTCGGGAACAAGATCATCGTCTCGCAGAACGGCGTCAATCTTCCGACGAAATCCATCCATGCTTCCACGCCAGCTTCCGACTCCAATGCAGAGCCCCGCCGGGCTCTTTTTGTCAGCCGCATGCATCCCAAGAAGGGTGTGCTCGAATTGGTCGAGGTGTGGGCGAAAGCTCGGCTGGAAGGTTGGGTCTGTGAACTTGTTTATACACTCAATGGTGAAGAGGAGCTGGCGTACGAAGCCAAGGTAAGGGCCCGAGTGAAAGAACTAGGGTTAAGCCAGTCTTTCGTGTTTACCGGAGCCCTTGACGACGAAAGGAAGTGGGAGGCTTACGGCAGGGCGGATCTGTTCGTTCTCCCGACGTACAGCGAGAACTTCGGAATCGTTGTGGCAGAGGCGTTGTGGGCCGGCGTTCCGGTCATTACGACGAAGGGCGCTCCATGGGAAGAGCTTGAAAGCCGTCAATGCGGGTGGTGGATCGATTTGCCGCCTACGAATTCCCTCATGGAGGCGTTGACGGCCGCGACAGTTCTGCCGCGGAATGAATTGGTCTCCATGGGTCAGAACGGGAAGCGACTGGTCGAGGAAAAATATACCTGGAAGGCGGTTTGTGAAAAGATGATCGCCGGGTACAAGGAGGTGCTGGATGGCAAAGCTTGATTTGGCGCATCATCGGGATCCCCATTTTCGTCGACAGGGCCGAAGGTACGGAAATTGAACAGGGCACCCCCGCCACGAACGCGTCCGTTCGTGTAAGAGGGAGGTTGCGCGGGAGGCGGGGTTGGGGTATCGTCCGGGCATGAACGTTGTTTGCCTGGGCGACAGTATCACGGGACAGCCGAATCTCCGGTTGTTCATGAAGTATCCGCAGATCCTCGACTGCATGCTGGAGGCGCGTCTGGGGCCGGGCGCGGCGACGGTCGTGAACCGCGGCATCGCCGGCGACACCACGCAGGGGGCGCTCCGGCGGCTGCAAGGGGATGTCCTGGATCTGCGGCCGGACATCGTGACCGTCCTGCTGGGCGGCAACGACGGGTGCCAGAAGATCGACCCGGCCGTCACCCGTGCGAATCTCGGGGAGATCGTGCGGCGGCTTCAGGCGATGGGCGCGAAGGTGTTGCTGATGCAGTACCACTGCCTTCCCCATCCGGATCATCCGGAAACGGCCTGGCGTCTCCTGCAGGCGAACAACGCCCTCATCGGCGAAGTCGCCGCTGCGGCGGGCGTCCCCTGCCTGGACCTCGCCGCGCCGTTTGATGCGGCATGCCGCGGGCCCGTCACCTGGGAGCTGTGCGGCCGCGACGACGCCACGGGAGTTGCCGAGTGGCGCGAAACGCCCATGACGCAGGGGCATCTGGTGAGCGAGACGGACGGCGTCCATCTGAATCCCGGCGGCGAACTGGTCGTCGCCCGCGCCATCTTCGCGAAAGGGCTCGCCCTGGGCTGGATTCCGTGACCGCCGCGCCGGTTGCCGCCGGAACGCGGGGATGGGCCCCGCCTTCCGCCTTTCTGTTATGGCTTCACTCCCGCAGTTGTTCTTTCCGCAGGGAGGCGTAGAGGCCGTCGGGGTCTGCCATGAGTTCGGCGTGGGTGCCGCTTTCGGCGATCCGGCCGTCTTCAATCACGAGGATGCGGTCGGCATGGACCACGGTGGAGAGGCGGTGGGCGATGACGAAGCAGGTGCGGCCGCGCATGAGGACGGCGAGGGCGTCCTGGATTTGGTGTTCCGCGTAGGAATCCACCATGGAGGTGGCTTCGTCCAGCACGAGGATGCGGCGGTCGGCGAGGAGGGCGCGCGCGATGGAGAGGCGCTGGCGCTGTCCGCCGGAGAGCTTCACGCCGCGCTCGCCGATGTGGGTGTCGTAGCCTTGGGGGAGGGCGGCGATGAACTCGTCGGCGTAGGCGGCGCGCGCGGCGGCGCGGAGGTCGTCTTCGGAGGCGTCGGGGCGGGCGTAGCGGAGGTTGTCGGAGACGGTGCCGTCGAAGAGGAAGGCGTCTTGGGGCACGAAGGCCATCTGGCTCCGGAGGGAGGCCTGGGTGACGTGGCGGAGGTCGTGGCCGTCGATGGTGATGCGCCCCGATTCGGGGTCGTAGAAGCGTGCCACGAGGTTCACCAGGCTGGTTTTCCCGGCGCCGCTGCGTCCGACGAGGGCGATGGTCTGGCCGGGTTCCGCGGTGAAGGAAATGCCGTCGAGGACCTTCGCTTCGGGGGTGTAGCGGAAGGAGACGTCTTCGAAGGCGACGCGGCCCCGGATGGTATCGAGCGCGATGGCGTCGGGGGCGTCCGACACGTCGGGGGAGGCGTCGAGGATCTCGGCGACGCGTTCGCCGGCGGCGAGGCATTGGAGGGCGTGGTTGTAGGTGTGGAAGAGGGCGCCGATGGGGCGGTAGAGCTGCATGGCGTAGGTGCTGAAGGCGAAGAGGTCGCCCACGGAGAAGGTCGAGCCGGGCTGGAGGATGCGGTAGGCGCCGGCGCCGATGACGAGCAGGCCGCCGAAGCCGTGGAGGAATCCCATGAAGGGCCAGGCCACGGAGGAGAGGCGCGCCGCCTTCACCTGGGCGTCGTAGACGTCCGCGATGGTGGCGCCCACGGCGTCGCGCTCGCGGTCGTCCGCATGGAAGGCCTTGATCACGCGGATGCCGGAGATGTTGTCCTGCACCTTCGCCTGGAAGAGGCCGATGCGGTCGCGCATGGCGCGGTAGAGGGGGCGGATGGTGGTGCTGAACCAGCGCATCAGCAACACGAGGAGGGGGACGGGGACGAGGGCGACGAGGGCGAGGCGCCAGTCGAGCCAGAAGAGGAGCACGAGGGTGACGGCGAGGTTCAGGACGTCGTGGACGAGGCGGTCGCCGATGAACGAGATGACCTCCTCGAGCGAGCCGACGTCGCCGGAGACGCGCGAAACGATGTCGCCGCTGGGCCGGGATTCGAAGAAGCGGAGGGAGAGTCCCTGGAGGTGGTTGTAGACGTGGGCGCGGAGGTCGCGCACGAACGAGGCGCAGGCGCTCCGGATGACCCATCCATGGACGCTTCCGACGAGGGCGGCGGCGAGGGCGATGCCGAACATGGCGGCGGTGGCGAGGCCCGCCTGCCGGTAGAGGGAGGAGCGCAGCGCGGCGTCGCCGGCGATGGAGGGGGCCTTGGCGAGCACGTCGTCCACGAGCCAGCGGGTGATCAGCGGGTTCGCCTTGTCCAGCGCCAGCCCGGCGAGCAGGCAGGCGAGGCCGGCGAGGATGGCTCCGGTGCGGGGGCGGATGAAGGGCCACAGCATCTTCGCGAGGAGGCGGAAGCTTTGGCGGAGCGGAAGCTGGGGGCGGCGCGGCCTGCCGTGGTGGTGGCGGTGGTGGCCGTTGGGCATCAGCGGGACTCCTTGCGGGCGGCGTCGAAGGCGGCGGCGAAGCGCGCCATGCCGGCCTCGGCCCGCGCGATGTCCGGCAGGCCGTCGGCCCGAACCGGGATGTCGCAGGTGAGGGTGACCATCGACCACCGGGTGATGCGGTTGCGGAAGGCGCGGTCTTTCACGCTGGTCAGGATGCGCTGGAGGTGGGAGTCGGTCACGAAGCCTTTGCTTTCGAACCAGTAGGCGTGCAACTGGAAGGAATTTCCGGACTCCGGGCGGATCACGAGGGTCCGCGCGGAGAACGACGACCCGTCGGGGCGGGGGATGGTGATTCCGGACTCGCGATCGATGGAGTAGCCTTGGGCGGGGATGCACATTTCGGGACGGTGGATGCTGGTCCGGCGCTCGCCGTTCACGACCACGTTCACGATGATGGAGCGATCCCCCTGGGCATACACGCGCTTCTCGATGAGGGTGTCGTCGGGAAGGATGCGGCGTTCGCCGGGGGAGACCGTGTCCAGGGGCCCGCCGCACTCCGGGCAGGGATGCGAGGCGCGGAAGGCGCCGTCGAAGACCGCGCCGGCTTCCAGGATCTCGAAATATCCGCACTGTTCGTCCTGGCAGAAGAGGGGGCGGCGCGCCTCTTCGCCGGTGGGGAGGCGTTCGGGCATGGGGAACATCACCCCTTCCTGCGACTCGATGACGGGGGGCGGCATGGACCGGAAGGCCACGAGCATCGTGGCCATGGCGGCGAGAAGGGCGACGATGCCGGCCCAGCGGAAAGGCGCACGGGGGGGCGCCGCTTCGACGGACGGCGGGGCCTCCTCGCCGTCCTGCGCGGTATCGGGCGCCTCCTCGCCGTCCGCCCCCTTCTTCCCATCCTTTTCGAGCCAGGCGCCGACGGCCACCATGAGGAAGATGGCCACGATGAAGACGACGTAGCCGGAGTAGTCGTGGTAGAAGCCGACGCCGAAGTCCTGTCCGAAGAAGCGGGCGACCACGGCGATGGTGAAGACGCGCATGATGTTGCCGATCACGGCGAGGGGCACGGAGCAGGCGAAGAGGAACCAGCGCTTCCAGGTTTTCGTCTGCGTGAGGTAGGCGTAGGCGGCGGTGACCGCCATCAGCGCGAAGAGGGAGCGCAGCCCGCTGCACGCCTCCGCCACATCCAGGTTGAAGGGGCCTTCCGGAGTGGTGGAGACCAGGCCGGAGCCGACGCGGACGACGGAGATGCCGATGCCGTTGAGCAACACGCTGGCGACCCGGGTGACGAGGAGGCGCAGGCGCACCGTGCTGAGGAACCCGAGGGGCACCGTGAAGAGCATGTAGGCGGCGGGGAAGGCCACAAGCCGCCCGAGGCGGCGCCCCCATATGGCGCAGGGGAGGGCCCAGAGCATCAGGATGAAGGCGAGCTGGCTGAAGCGCACCTGGCCGCCGCGTTCGCCGAGCCACAGCAGGGCGAGCGACGCGAAGGCGCCCAGGATGCCCAGCCAGGACGGCGGCGCGCCGCGGGCGGCGGCGGCGAGTTCCTTCCGCTGGCGCCAGAGGAGGTACAGCGAGAAGAGCGGGATGTACCAGCCGTGGGCCATGTCCTCCGTCTCGTCCAGGAAGGTGTCCCGCATGAAGACGAAGACCCGCTGGAAGAGGAGGCAGGCCAGGAGGGCGCCCACGATGAAGATCGCGATGCGGAAGAAGCGTGCTCGGGAGGAGGAGGGCATGGGAAAGTGTCCTGGGGCGGGATGGAGGGGCTTCACGCCGGAGGCCCCGGGTCCGCCGGGGCGGCGGCCGCCGCATTCCCGAAGGTGTTTTCGGGGACGAACCGGGCGATGGCGCGGCGGGTCTCGTCGTCGGGCGCGGCGCGCCCGCACAGTTCGCCGCAGCATGCGAGCATCTCCGCGACGGCCTCCGGGGCGGGGGCGGCGATGCGCCCGATGAAGACGCGCGGGAGGCGGGTCCGGTCGGCATGCTCCTCGCGCGTGCTGAGTTCCTCGAAGAGCTTTTCGCCGGGACGCAGGCCGGTGAAGACGATCGGGATGTCCTCGTAGGGGCGCAGTCCGGAGAGCCGGATCATCTCCGTTGCGAGTTCGACGATGCGGATGGGTTCGCCCATGTCGAGGATGAAGATCTCGCCGCCGGCGGCGATGGACGCGGCTTCGAGCACGAGACGGCAGGCCTCGGGGATGGTCATGAAATAGCGCTGCATGTCGGGATGGGTCACCGTCACCGGCCCTCCCGCGCGGATCTGCTCGCGGAAGAGGGGCACCACCGACCCCGAGGCGCCGAGCACGTTGCCGAAGCGCACGGCGGCGAAACGGGTGCTCCCCTCGCGGTTCAGGTCCTGGATCGCAAACTCGGCGAGGCGCTTGCTGGCGCCCATCACCGAGGAGGGCTTCACGGCCTTGTCGGTGGAGAGCTGCACGAAGACCTTCACGCCGGCCTTCACGGCCTCTTCGCCGAGCACGCGCGTGGCGAGCACGTTGTTGCGTATGGCCTCGGTCACGTTGCATTCCATCAGGGGCACGTGCTTGTGGGCGGCCGCGTTGAGCACGAAGCCGGGGCGGAAGCGCGCGAGCGCCTCCGCCACGCGGGCGCGGTCCGCGATGTCCCCCGCCACCGGGACCACCTCCACTCTCGCCTGTGCGGCGCGCCGCCGGAGGGCGCGGTGGATTTCGTGGAGGGCCGGTTCGCTCCGCTCGAAGAGGACGAGGCGCGAGGGGCCGAGGCGCATCACCTGCCGTGCGAGTTCGGAGCCGATCGAACCGCCGGCGCCGGTGACCATCACGCAGGTCCCGGCCACGAAGCGGGCGAGTTCGGCGTCGCTCGCCAAGTCGATTTCGTCGCGCCCGAGCAGGTCCGCCACGTCCACCTCGCGAAGCAGGCTGGGGTCGGGCGCGCCGCCCAGCATCTCGAAGATTCCGGGGGAGATGCGCACGGGAACGCGGAGATCCTCGCAGTCGTGGACGATCGCGCGGATGACCTCGCGCCGGATGGGCGCGAGGGTCACGAAGACCTCGTTCGCCCCGAAACGCCGGATGGCATCGCGGAGCGCGGAGACGGGCCCCACCACGCGCACTCCTTGGAGGATGGCGTTCAGCCGCGCCGGATCGTCGTCGAGGAAGCCGACGACCTCCACGCCGTGCGCGCGGTTCTGGCGGAATTCGTGCGCCACGGCGTTCCCCGTGGTTCCCGCGCCGACGATGAGGACGCGCCGGACGGGGGCGTCCGCCTCATACGGGGCCTTCGCTTCGCCCTCCTGCGCGTTGCGCCCCTCGGAAACAAGGCGCCACAGCATGCGCACGAGCACCGCCCCGCCCAGGAAGAACACGCCGTTGAGGATCGACACGCTCAGCGGCGGACGCCACCAGATGAACTTCCCCCCGCGCGTGAAAAGCCAGATCATCACGAGCACGAAGGTCGAGGAGCCCGCCGCCGCCACCAGCCGCGGGACGTCGTACGCGCCGAAGAAGCGCCACACGATGCGGTGGCACCGGAAGGCGTACAGCGCCGCCACCTCCAGCACGATCACGGGGATCCAGTAGACGGTTACGGGTTCCCATCCATAGGCGGGGGGCTGGAAGTTGAAGCGAAGCGCGTGGGCGGCAAGGAAGGCCGCCACCATCACGGACAGGTCGGCCGCGAAGGTCGCCAGGGCCGTGCCGACGGGGCGTCGCCCGGCAAATCGATGTGGGAGGGATGCGCTCATGGTTCGAAATCGGAAAGGTAGCAGAAACCCCGCGCCGTGGCAACCCGTCCGCCGGGCGGCGCGCCGCGCCGGTTCCGCCGCGCATCCATCCGGACGCCGGCGGGCGCGGGACGGCTCCCTACCCCAGGTCGATCTCCAGCCCGTCGTAGGCCGGCTCGATGCCCGGCGGCAGGCGGGCGGAGAGGGTCGCATGGTCGACCTCGTGGCAGAGATGGGTCATCCAGGAGCGTTTCGCGCCAATCTTCCGGAGCAGTTCGAGCGAGGACTCGGTGGTGAGGTGGGTGGCGTGGGGGCGGCTGGGGCGCAAGGCGTCGAGCACCATCACGTCGAGATCGCGGAGAAGGTCCATCGTCTCCGGCGGGATCGCGGAGCAGTCGGAGATGTAGGCGGCCGACGCACCGTCCGCCTCGAGCCGGAAGCCGGTCATCGCGCCCGTGCCGTGCACCACGGGGAGGGGGGTCGCCCGCAGTGTGCCGGGGGCGCCGTCGAAGGTGCGGATTTCGAAGGGTCCGGCGATTTCGCGGAAGTCGACGAGCGGGCGATAGAAGCCTGCGATGGGCGCGGTGTCGATGTAGTTGAAGATGCGCCGCATGCCGGCGAGCGTCTCCGGCACGGCGTAGGCCGGGATCACGGCATCCCCCTGCAGGGTGTTGAAGCGCCGGACGTCGTCGAACCCCATGACGTGGTCTGCATGGCAGTGGGAGATGAGCACGGCGTCCAGGCGGCGCAGCCCGATCCCGAGGGCCTGCTCGCGGAAGTCCGGCGGCGTGTCCACCACCACCCGCAGCGCGCCGGTGGAGACGAGGAGGCACGAGCGGCGGCGGCGGTTGCGCGGGTCGGTGGAGTGGCACACCGGGCAATCGCACCCGATCATGGGCACGCCCACGGAGGTACCGGTTCCGAGGAAGGTGAGTTTCATGGCGTTCCGCCTTCGCGGGGGCGAGGTCAGCCGACGATGCGCAGTTTCGAGGGCCCGGCGCCGAGGATGCCGGAGGCGGCGATGTCCGCAAGGGCGGCGTCGAGATCGGCTTCCACGGAAGGGGCGGTGATCACCACCACCGGCACGAAGGGGCCGGCGTCGGCTCCTCCATCCTTCTGGATCACGGCGGAGATCGAGACGCCGCGCGCGCCGAGTGCGGTGGAAAGCGTCCCCAGGGTCCCGGGCACGTCTTTCACGGCGAGCCGCAGGTAGTAGCGGGAGGTGATCTCGGCGAGCGGGCGAATGCGGCGCGCCGCGCCGGCGAGCGGAATCCCGCGGGCGTGGCGGGGACTGCCGGCGGCGAGCCCTCGGGCCACATCCGCGATGTCGGAGATGACCGTCGACGCCGTGGGGGCGCGGCCCGCCCCCCGCCCGTAGTGGAGCGTGTCGCCCGAAAGGTCGCCGGTGAACATCACGGCGTTGAAGACGCCCGACACCGAGGCGAGCATGTGGCCCAGCGGAATCAGGGCGGGATGGACGCGCACTTCGATGTCGCCTTCGTCGCCGCCCGCTATCACGGCGAGCAGTTTGATGCGGTAGCCGAGTTCGCGGGCGAAGCGGACGTCGAGGCCGTCGAGGCCGCGGATGCCTTCCACCGGCACATCCGCCAGCGGCACGTGGAATCCGTAGGCGAGCGACGCGAGGATGGTGGCCTTGTGGGCCGTGTCGTGGCCATCGATGTCCAGCGCGGGATTGGCCTCGGCATAGCCGAGTTCCTGGGCCTCGGCAAGCACCTGCTCGAAGGGGAGGCCCTCGCCCTCCATGCGGGTGAGGATGTAGTTGCAGGTGCCGTTCAGGATGCCGAGGACGCGACGGAAGCGGTTGCCCGCGAGCGCTTCGCGCGCCACGCGGATCACGGGGATGCCGCCGCCGACGGAGGCGCCGAAGCCGAGGTCGACCCCCTTTTCCGCCGCCAGGGAGAAGAGTTCGTCGCCATGCTCGGCGAGGAGTTTCTTGTTGGCGGTGACCACCGGCTTGCCGGCCTGGAGGGCCTCGGTCATCAGCGTGCGGGCGATGCCCGAGCCGCCGATCAGCTCGACCACGATGTCCACCGACGGATCGGCGATGACCTCGCGGGCGTCGGTGGTGAGCAGGGAGGAATCCACCTCCACCCCGCGGTCGGTCGTGATGTCGAGGTCGCCGATGCGGCGGACCACGAGGTCGATGCCGAGACGGGACGCGAGAAGATCGCGATTTTCCTGAAGACCCTGGAAGACGCCGGCGCCGACCGTGCCGAATCCGAGAAGACCCACGCCAAATTGTTTCATCATGGGGGGAAGAATAACAAAGGGATGGGTCGGACGCAAGCGCGGGGCGGGAAACGCGGGTGTTCGGTTGGTGGAAGGGGCAGATGCTCCAGAAGGACCGGGACGGCCAGCAACCCGTCTACACCACCCGTGCCCTGGAGCGTGCCGGATAGGTCTTTGCCCCAGACGTAGTGGTTGGTTGTCGTGCCGGATGCGGTTGAAATCGTCTCTTGCACCAAATTCCAATCGTCATAGAGGTAGGTGTGCGTGGCGGTGGGGGTGACTTTCAACACGCGGCGGCTAAGATGGTCGTAGGCGTTGGAGACGACGCACAGGCCGTTGGAATAGGCGGCGACGAGGCGGTTCTCGGCGTCATACGCATAGCTGAAACGCCCGTCCCACGTCATATTTCCGTCGAGATCGTATGCGGGAGAAATTTGGACAGGATTGACATGATTGACATGATTGGAAATCAGGAAATACTGGTTCAGTTCGTTGGCGGTGTAGATGTTCGTGACGGCGTTAAGCGAGGTCCACAGCGCGTTGCCTATGTTGTCGAAGGCGTAGCGGTTGGTGTGGGCGGGCTGGATGATGGCGGATGTGACCTCGGAGCGGGCATTGTAATCAAAGGTGTCGGCGTTTCGTGACGTGACGCGGTCGAGGAGGTCGTAGGTGTAGGCCAGCGGATTGTACGGCACGCCGCTGGCGCTGTTGGTGATGGCTTTTACCAGACTGCGGCGGTAGGGGTCGTGGGTCAGGTTGCGGGCAAGTACGACGCCATTCGTCAAGTTCACCGAATAGCCAGCATCCCAACCGTCGGAGGTGTAGGCGTAGGTGGCGCGGAAGGCGGTGTTGGAGACGGCGGAGTGCCGGTTCTCGGAGTCGTAGCCGTAATGGACGGGTGGCGCATCCTCGACGCGCAACGCCGCCAGGCGGTGGCGGTGGTCCAGGGTACGGGCCAGGGTCGCGGTGTCGCCGCCAACCATGGCCGTCTCGTTGGTGGCGGTGCCGAGGTGGCTGTTCTGGTAGGCGTATCGCGCGACGGCGTTGGAGGCAAAGGCGGGGCGCTGGAAGGCATCGTACCCGAGCGCGGCGGCAGGAGTAGCGTCGGAGTACGAGACGCCTGTCAACAGGCCGCCGGGGTTGTAGGCATTCTCCTTCCACGCTCCGCGAGCCCATGCCGTGCGGAGCGGTTTGCCGTCGGGGGTGTAGGCGTAGGAAACGGCTGATCCGTCGGCGTAGACCTTGTTGGTGGCAAGCCCCGTGGCGTGGTCGTAGTTCCAGGCGGTGAGATCGAGGGACGCAGGGGACGCAAGGGATGCGAGGGACGCGCCTCCGGCAAGCTGGACGGCGAGGGCGGCGAAGCCGGCGGCGTTGCCTCGGGCGGTGGCGAGGGCGGCCGTGCGGCCGGCGGCGTCGTACCCGTAGGCCACGGGGTAGGCCGCGCCGGTGGCGGCAACCGGACGCCCGAGGGCGTCGTAGGTGTTGGTGACGGTGTTGCCGAGGGCGTCGGTGCGGGACGTTTCGCGGCCGAAGGCGTCGAAGGTTCTCGATCCAGTGACGTGCAGATCGTCGTCGTAATAATAAATGCCGTAGTGGGTCTCGTTGTCGGACTCGTCGAGTCCCGACCAGCGGAAATGGGAATAGACGCCCGTTTCAGGGTCGCGCGTTTCCGAGTATGCAACGCGCCCGAGCGGATCGAAATAGTTGTAAACGGTTTCGCGCAGCGATCTCGCGGTCGAATCGTGAACGCCCGAACTTCGAGACGGTGGCGGAGCGGCGTCGCCGCATCGGTGGCGCGAACCGTCGTCACCTCGCAGGTCTGCGGGTTGTAGCTGCCCGATTCCGTCGTCGTCGAGCCGTTCGGGCCGGTGTTCACCGTGCGGCTCCGCAGGGCGTTGGACAGCCCCGTCAACTGGCGGCGGGTCGTCGCGACGGCGTTGGTGACGCCCCCGAGCGACGTGCTGCGGACGTCCACCCGCCACCATGCCCCGGCGATGTTCTCGTAGCGGGTCTCAGACGCGGTCTTGACGCCGCTTTGGACGGTCGCCGCCATCTCGCCGCGTTCGTCGTAGAGGTAGGTCGTGGCGGGCTGTCCGGTCGTTTCCGAGCGAACCAGGCGCGAGGTCGCGCCGTCGTAGGCGTTCGAGGTGACGAGCCAGGCGCCCGCAGTGCCGGGCCTCAGCGTCGCGACCGTGCGCCCGAGGAAATCGCTGTGCGAAATTTGATTCGTGACCGCGTTCGGTGAATCGGACGCCTCGGTGACGGAGAAGGATCGCCGTGTTCCGTCGGCGGCGTAATCGCTCCACGAGGTTTCGCGCGTCCAGCCGCCGTCCCAGCTTCGGATGGCGATGGAACGCCCGTTCCGGTAGGCGATGTTCGTGCTCGCCACGACGCAAACGTCGGGGTTCGCCGGCGAGAACGTCAGGGTGACGCTCTCCTCGCGGTCGGCGTGCGACGTGCGCGTCGTGACCGTGCGAACCCCGCGCCGGTCGACATGGACGGCGTGGTCGCCGATGCCGTCGGGGTACGTCGTCGTCTCGGACGCCGCGAAGCCGAGCGCATTTACATATCCCAGCGCATTATAGGTGCAACTGAAAATGCACACGAACACAATGCGAAATCGCCACCCTCCACAGAATTCCACTATGGCATGAAGCTTACTGGGATTTTTAACGGCACCATTCATTTTGTAGCGTTTTCCAGATTCTCTCCTTGGATTTCTGAAACGGGAATTGCTTCCAACACATCGCTGTATTATTGCCCCCTGTCTTCCAAAAAGCGAAGAACAACCTCCCCGTCCGTGATTTCAAACATCAAATACCAATACACGCCAAAACCTCTTGGCATATGTTTTTTAACCTCGACATTCCTCCGATGAAAAACACCGTCTTCTGTTTGCCACTCGACTTGTGCAACTTCCGGGATTGGAACTTCTGGAGAATGGTGTACAGAAGCGCGACCTGCTCCAATCATGCCTCCAACCGACTGAAACCCATCGTATGAAACATGGGCTTTGTAGATCATGTTTTCGGTTTTGTTTCTTATCCCGACCGCATAGTCCTGTGTCATGCATCCCCCAAGCGCCAACATCATAATGGAAAGCGTCGCTGCTGGAAAAATACGTGTCGCCCTTTCTTTCATGGCAATCTCCTCGTTTGCTGGTCCTTATGGGTAATCGATGTCCCGGGGCCCCGTGCCTCGCGTTCATTTGCGCCAAGGCTCATGGTTTCATCTGAAACCCGAAGGCATTTCATAGTACTCCTCGAAAAGGAGGACAACCTTCCCGTCCGTGATTTCAAACATCAAATACCCTTTAAAACCTCTTGGCATGTTCTTTTTAACCTCGACATTCCGCCGGTGAAAAACACCGTCTTCTGTTTGCCATTCGACTTGTGCAATCTTGGGTATGGGGACTTCCGGTGAAAGGTGTACGGAATCACAGCCTGCTCCAATCATGCCTCCAACCGACTGGAACCCATCGTATGACACATGGGCTTTGTAGATCATGTTCTCGGTTCTGTTTCTTATACCGACCGCATAGTCCCGTGTCATGCATCCCCCAAGCGCCAACATCATAATGGAAAGCGTCGCTGCTGGAAAAATACGTGTCGCCCTTTCTTTCATGGCAATCTCCTCGTTTGCTGGTCCTTATGGGTAATCGATGTCCCGGGGCCCCGTGCCTCCGGTGTCGTGCATGACCGGATCGCTTGCGCCGATGTCTTCGGGATTGAGCGGCCCAAAGGGCACGCCCACTCGGATGGCCTCGTGATACATCCAGTTCAAGGCGAAATTCGATCGGTCTCCAACGTCATATCCTCCGCCGATATCAGAATGCGAGCCCCGGAAGGGACGTTCAACGATTCTTGGATCGACACCGGTCCCGTCCGGATCCAAAACGGGCGAGAGGGGGAACATGCCGCGATATTCATCTTGGGCAATCGCATGGCGAACCTGTTCCACGCTGCCGGGGATGGAGAGATCGTATCCGAGGTTTACGCCATTTCCGGGTATCCCAAAGGAGGCCACCGTGTCAAAAAGGCCCAGGAAGCGAATCGTCACGGGGCAAACAATTTCCTTGCCGTTTTTCGTCGTTCTGGGCACGCCGCCTTGCTCGTTGATGTAATTCACGAAATCGCGCGCAAGCGCCGCGCCACGACTGAAGCCGATGACATCAATTTTCTGGTTGTTGCCAGTTGGATCAGGTATATTGTAAATCCTCACAAGCTCGCGATACATAGAATGCACTCGGTTTTTACCACCAGCACCTGTTATGCCGCCGATCACCCTTGTCAAGGGGGCTGTTCCAATTCCTTTTTTATAAATCTTCCTTCCCGTATAAGCTTCATATAGCTTGGCGACATTGGTCGGACGCGTCATTTTGTCCTTGTCATTCCAGGTTCCATCAAAGGCATACAAGGCAAGCCCCAGCAAATCCACGGCGTTCACTCCATCATTCCTGCAAAACGCATACAGATTCACCCCGCCTCGTTCCCTGATGGGGTCGCGGCTGAGCCAGCGGTGCATAACGGGATCGTAGAATCGGTAGCCGTAGTAGTAGATGCCCGTTTCGGAGTCGTAGTATTTAGTGCTGAAACGATGGGCGAAGGCATCCGCCATACTGCCGGATTGGGCTATGGTACCACCGAAGGCATCATAAACATATTCCGCCACGATAGAACCGGTTTTATCGGCATAGGCCGTGATATTCCCGTTGTTATCGTAGAACGGGAAGTACCATGCGCTACCCATCTGTACCGCCAGGAGTCCGCCGACGCCGCCCGCGCCCTGGAGCGTGCCGGATAGGTCTTTGCCCCAGACGTAGTGGTTGGTGGTCACGCCCGAGGCGGTGGCGACGATTTCGAGAACCGGCAGCCAGCCGTCATAAACAAATCCCCGTGTCTCCGCGCCTCCGCGTGAGACTTTCAACACCCTTCTGCTCATGTGATCGTAGGCGTTGAAGACTACGCACAGGCCGTTGGAATAGGCGGCGACGAGGCGGTTCTCGGCATCATACGCATAGCTGAAACGCCCGTCCCATGTCATATTGCCGTCTAAATCGTATACGGGAGAAATTTGGACAGGATTGACATGATTGACATGATTGGAAATCAGGAAATACTGGTTCAGTTCGTTGGCGGTGTAGATGTTCGTGACGGAGTTAAGCGAGGCCCACAGCGCGTTGCCTATGTTGTCGAAGGCGTAGCGGTTGGTGTGGGCGGGCTGGATGATGGCCGCCGTGACTTCGCTTCTGGCGTTGTAATCAAAGGTGTCGGCGTTTCGTGACGTGACACGGTTAAGCAGGTCGTAGGTGTAGGCCAGCGGATTGTACGGCACGCCGCTGACGCTGTTGGTGATGGCCGTGACCAGGCTGGCGGCGGTACCGGTCGCGGGTCACGGTAGCGGGCAGAGAACGATCGCCGTTCGTCAAGCGTCACCGAGTATCCCGCGTCCCAGCCGTCGGCAGGTGTAGGCGTAGCTGGCGCGAGAAGGCGGTCGTTCGAGACGGCGGAGAGACGGCTTCTCGGAGTCGTAGCCGTAATGGACGGGGGCGGCATTGCCGCTGCGCAGTTCCGCCAGGCGGTGGCGGTTGTCCAGGGTGCGGGCCAGGGTCGCGGTGTCGCCGCCAACCATGGCCGTCTCGTTGGTGGCGGTGCCGAGGTGGCTGTTCTGGTAGGCGTATCGCGCGGCGGCGTTGGAGGCGGAAGCAGGGCGCTGGAAGAGGTCGTATCCAAGCGAGACGGCAGGAGTGGCGTCGGAGTACGAGACGCCTGTCAACAGGCCGCCGGGGTTGTAGGCATTCTCCTTCCACGCTCCGCGAGCCCATGCCGTGCGGAGCGGTTTGCCGTCGGGGGTGTAGGCGTAGGAGACGGCTGATCCGTCGGCGTAGACCTTGTTGGTGGCAAGCCCCGTGGCGTGGTCGTAGTTCCAGGCGGTGAGATCGAGGGACGCAGGGGACGCAAGGGATGCGAGGGACGCGCCTCCGGCAAGCTGGACGGCGAGGGCGGCGAAGCCGACGGCGTTGCCTCGGGTGGTGGCGAGGGCGGCCATGCGGCCGGCGGTGTCGTACCCGTAGGCCACGGGGTAGGCCGCGCCGGTGGCGGCAACCGGACGCCCGAGGGCGTCGTAGGTGTTGGTGACGGTGTTGCCGAGGGCGTCGGTGCGGGACGTTTCGCGGCCGAAGGCGTCGAAGGTTCTCGATCCGGTGACGTGCAGATCGTCGTCGTAATAATAAATGCCGTAGTGGGTCTCGTTGTCGGACTCGTCGAGTCCCGACCAGCGGAAATGGGAATAGACGCCCGTTTCAGGGTCGCGCATTTCCGAGTATGCAACGCGCCCGAGCGGATCGAAATAGTTGTAAACGGTTTCGCGCAGCGATTCGCGTTCAATCGTGCGCCCGAACTTCGAGACGGTGGCGGATGGCGTCGCCGCATCGGTGGCGCGAACCGTCGTCAGTTCGCAGGTCTGCGGGTTGTAGCTGCCCGATTCCGTCGTCGTCGAGCCGTTCGGGCCGGTGTTCACCGTGCGGCTCCGCAGGGCGTTGGACAGCCCCGTCAACTGGCGGCGGGTCGTCGCGACGGCGTTGGTGACGCCCTCGCGCGACGTGCTGCGGACGTCCACCCGCCACCATGCCCCGCCGATGTTCTCGTAGCGGGTCTCGGACGCGGTCTTGACGCCGCTTTGGACGGTCGCCGCCATCTCGCCGCGCTCGTCGTAGAGGTAGGTCGTGGCGGGCTGTCCGGTCGTTTCCGAGCGAACCAGGCGCGAGGTCGCGCCGTCGTAGGCGTTCGAGGTGACGAGCCAGGCGCCCGCAGTGCCGGGCCTCAGCGTCGCGACCGTGCGCCCGAGGAAGTCGCCGTGGGCGATTTGATTCGTGATCGCGCCCGACGAATCGGACGCCTCGGTGACGGAGAAGGTGCGCCGCGTCCCGTCGGCGGCGTAGTCGCTCCACGAGGTTTCGCGCGTCCAGCCGCCGTCCCAGCTTCGGATGGCGATGGAACGCCCGTTCCGGTAGGCGATGTTGGTGCTCGCCACGACGCAAACGTCGGGGTTCGCCGGCGAGAACGTCAGGCTGACGCCCTCCTCGCGGTCGGCGTGCGACGTGCGCGTCGTGACCGTGCGAACCCCGCGCCGATCGACGTGGACGGCGTGGTCGCCGATGCCGTCCGGGTACGTCGTCGTTTCGGAAGCCGTGAAGCCGAGCGTCCCGCAATCGGGGGTGACGGCGTCCCCGGGCTCGCCGACCGCCGTCACGACGGTGTTGGTCTCCCTGCCGAGGGCGTCCATGAAATGCATCGTCGTGCGATGGCCGTAGCCGTATCCGGGCAACTGGGCAAGCGACACCTCTTCCATGGCGTAATAGAGGTGGTCTTTGCCGGTTTCGGCGGAGCGGAGGGTCTTGAAGCCGTCGCGATCCTGCGTCCAGAGCAGGCGGCAGCAGGAGTAGGCGTTGGTGGAGATGGAGCCGTCGGAGTAGAGCGTGGAGCGGAGGCGGTTCTTGTCGTCGTAGAGGTGCGCCTGCCAGTCGAGCGTGGCGCCGGTGGCGTGAAGGAGGGTTGCGGAGTAGAGCGTCGTGCCGTGCGCGGCGTCCTGGATGGTCAGGTCGGACGTATCGGACGGATTGGACCGATACCAGCGCCGGGCGATCGTGCGGAGCGCGGTTTTTGCGCCGCCGGGGGCGAAGGTGCGGGTGGCGGGGTCGTAGTCGCCGAGGGCGTAGTCGCAGGTCGTGGTCACGCCGTCTTCGTCGGTGGATTCGAGCGGGCGGCCGCGCAGGAGCAGCGGGATGCCGGGGGCGTCGGCGTCGAAGCGGGTGGCGGTCGAGACGGCGTTGCCGGGGTCTCCGAAAGCGGCGTCCGGGGAACAGGCGCGGACCGTCTTCACGGTCGCGAAGGCGCGGCCCACCGTGTCCGTGCCGACGGTATGGACGTGCCACGTGCGCCCGATGCACGCCGCCGCGCCGTCGCGGACGAGGTGGCGCGACTCGGTGCGGACGGAATCGAGGGCGGCGAGCGGATTGGAATCGCCCGCCAGCGGCGCGTAGTCGGAGACGGTGGCGATGGCGGCCAGGCCGGGGTGATCGGACAGATCGGAGAGATCGGACGGGGCGGCCCAGTTCGCAAGCAGCCAGGGGACCTCCGAGCCGTCGAATTGGTCGAGGCGCAATATCTCGCGGCCTTCGTCGTCCCAGGCCTGGTAGCTCCAGGGTCGCGACTCGCCCCAAACGAGGCGGGGGCGTCCGTTGCGGCGGGGATGGGCGTCGTCCTCCCAGCAGGTGGCGTGGTCTTCGACCAGGCCGGGTTCGCCGTCGGGCTCGAGGCCGAGCGTGGCGTGGTAGGTCTGGCGGAGCGTCGCGTCCTGCCCGCAGCCGAAGCGCCGGGACTCGGCGACGTCCCGCGAGAGGATCGCGCCGGCGGCGTCGCGCACGATGCGTTCCTCGCGGAGGACGCCGTGGGGGCCGTCGTCGAGCGTGTCGGTGCGGAGCACTTGCTCTGAGGTCTGCGCGATGTTGTCGAAGCACGCCCACTCCCCATCCCCACGATATGAGTAGACGACGTCGCGCATGACGTTGTCCCGGCGGCTGATCTTCTTGAACGCGATTTCACCCGGACTGCCGCCGACGTTGGCGATCTCCCAGACGTGCTCCAGTTCGTCGCCGGCGGTCTTGCGGACGGCGATCCGGACGCCATGGGCGATCGGTTCGACGACGACGGTGCGGCCTCGGGCGTCGGAGCAGGCGATGGTGCGGGTTCCGCCGGCGGCGCTTTCGGCGACGGCGGCGTCGTCGCGGGCGAGCAGGTTGAAGGTGGCGGGCGCGACGAGCAGCGGCTCCGTCGCCCGGAACCAGAGGAAGCCGGAGACCTGGCCGTCGCGGGGGATCCCGAGGGGGATGCGGAAGGCGAGCGAGCCGAGGCCGTCGCCTTCGAGGCCGTCGCAGTCGCCGTCGGCGCAGCCGGACGCGCAGTCGCCGCATTCGTCGTAGAAGGGGTCGTGGCATCTTTCGCCGACGCGGTGGATGGCCTCCCCGCTCCAGACCGGCCTGCCGTCGAAGAAGATGGTGCCGGTGGCGCGAAGGCCGTCGTCTTCGACGGTTTCGTCGAAGTACGCGGCCAGCGCCGGGTCGCCGTAGCCGATTTCGGCCCTGCAGTCGCACGGGTGGCCGCCCGTGGCATCCTGCCGCCAGCCCTCCCGGAGGCACCGGCTGTCGAGGGGGTAGTCGGAAGCGGGCTCGTAGTCGCCCGTCGCGGCGTCGAAGAAGAGCGTGGTCCCGCATCCGCCGTGGCGGCCGTCGCCGTAGGCGATGCGGGGCTCGAAGAAGAGGAGGCGTTCGACCGGGCCTTCCCCGGGGTCGCCCCTGCCGCCCGCGCCCCGGGCGCCCCGCCGCGCCGGGGGCGGCGCGGGGGCGATCGTGCATCCGGGCACGTCGTAGATGCCGGGCGCCTTCGCCGCGAGCGAGCCGCCCGTGAAGCCGCCGTCCGGCGTGAAGACGAGGCGGGCTTCGCCGGGGAACGGGTCGAGGAGCGCGGCCTGCTCCATCTCGGAGGGCGCGGCGCGGCAGGGGCGGTTGGAGAAGTCGTAGCGGACGCCGACCGACGTCCCGCCGCCCGTCCATTCGACGGCCTGGCAGCGCGCGCCGTTGATTTCCGCCGCCGCCCCGGCGCCGTCCACGAGGACGCCCGGCGCCCAGGCCAGCAGGTACAGCGGCTGTGGGCAGGTCGAATTCGTCGAGGTGGCGCGGAGCGCGAGGGTCAGTTGCAGCGCGTTCGTCGACACGGGGAGCCAGAGGCTGTCGTCGGGCGGCGAGGCGGTCGCGGTGCCGGAGCCGCCTTCGGAGTCGGCCCACTCGAGCGCCATGCCGTCGAGCGACCAGCCTGCGGGCGCATTCGAGGAGGCGGAGAGGAAGTACTGCTGCCAGCCGCCTTTGCGGTCGATCGTGAAGGTGCGTTCGTACACCCGGTTCGTGCCGTCGGCGGGGAGGTCGCACCGGAAGGCGTCGAAGAGCTTGAGGGAGGCGAGGTTCCAGGCGAGGTTCGTCGGAGCGGAAGCCTCCGCGAAGGGGTCCATGCCCGCGGCGATCTTCGTCGAGAGCGGGAAGCCGGTTCCGCCGGGGTCGAAGGCGAGGCTGTCCACCGCGTTGGTGCCGCCGAACTTCGCCGTTTCGCAGGCGTCGGGGATGCCGTCGCCGTCGAGGTCGTCGGGCGGCGTCGGGGACAGCGGGTCGGGGTCGGAGCCGTCGACGAGCCCGTCGCCGTCGGTGTCGCGGAGCAGCGGACTCGTTCCGGCGGCGACTTCGGCGCCGTCCAAAACGCCGTCGAGGTCGGTGTCGGGCAGGCGGGGGTCGGTGCCGTGGACCATCACCTCGTCGCAGGTGGAGAGTCCGTCGCCGTCGTGGTCGGCGATGTCCGGGTCGAGCATGCCGAAGGCGCGCCAGTGGAGCTCGAGGCCGTGGACGAGGACGCCCGTGCCGCCGAAGGCGAAGGTCTCGCCGCCGCCGCCGTGCTGGGCGCCGACGACCCAGTTGGTGGCGGGCAGCGCGTTGGTGGCGGACAGCCGGGACAGGTCGTAGCGGTAGACGAAGTCGCCGGAGGGGAAGAGTTCGGCCTGGAAGGTGACGGGGAGGCCGGCGTCGCGGCCGGCGAAGACGTCCTGCCAGGCGAGCAGCAGGCTGTTGGAGGCGGTCGGGGCGTGCCAGAAGCGTCCGGCCGGCGGGACGATGCCGAGGGAGGTCTGCAGGGGGGCGAGGAAGTCGAGGCCCGAGCCGTCGGGCATCCGGCGGGCGCGGGGCGAGCCCTTGGGCCAACCGAAGGAGAGCGTGCCGCTGCTGGAGACGTGCAGCCCCCCGACGCGGTTGGTGCCGAGGGTGAAGGACCAGTTGGTGGCGGGGAGCCAGAAGGTGTCCTCGGCCACCCCGTAGCGGGTCCAGGGGGCGTGGACGACGGCGTTCGACGGGACGGAGGCCAGGGCGGGAGACGGATTGGTGGCGACGCGCGCGAGCGCGAAGCCGGCCCGGTATTGGTCGGCGGTCAGGCGGGGGCCGGAGGAGGGGCCGCGCGCGGGCCGCGCCGGGAGGCCGCCGGAGACCATGCCCGCCGGGGGAGGGCCGTGAAACAGGGCGTTGCCGCCGGGCGGCACCTTCGGGACGCCGTGCAGGGTGGCGACCACCAGGAGGGCGGAGAGCGCCGCCCTGACGGAGGGCGCAAGCGAGCGGAACCGGTCGCCGAGAGCGCGGAAGAGGCGGCGCAGGCCGGGCGACGTCCCGGCCCAGGCGCCGAGGCAGAAGAGCAGCGGCACGCCGGCCAGCAGGCAGGCGCCCGCGAACATCCAATGGCGTATCGACTGCAGGAGTCCCATGGCTCTACCGCAGAAGGATCACGGCGCCGTCGGCGGCACAGGCGGCGACGGCCCGGAGAAAAACGGCGCGCCGCCGGAACCGCGGCCCAAGGAGGAAATGCAACCTGCATCCATGGTGGGGAGCGTAGCACGGGCCAACGCCGGCGGCAACCCTTGTTTTCCTTTCCCGAGGCTCTTGCGAAACCGAGCCGGACGACACGGAGGTCGTCCCTCCAGCCGGCCCGCCGGGGACGGCGGTCCCCAGGCAGCCCGCCCATCCATCCGGCCCGCCGGGGACGGCGGTCCCCATCCAGCCCGCCCGCCACGTCGTTGCCCGAGGCAAGCCGGTCGGCGAAATGTCCGGCAAGGGCCGCGCGCCGCCCTGGGCGCGGAGTCTGGAGACGGGGGGGTGCGCCGACACCGCCAGCGGGATGATGGACGACGCGAAGACCAGGAGACCAAGCGAACGGGGGTTTCCAACCATCCCTCTCTCCTCTTTGCCATGTCGCGGACGGCCCGCGCGGGAAGGGGGCCCGCAGCCAGGACGGGGACGGCGAAGCGACCGACGCCATCGCACTGCCCCACGATGGGGAAACCGTGTCAGGCGACCGACCCCCCCGGATGCGCAAGGGGGATTCACTGAGGTTCACTTGAGGGGGCCGACTGCGGAATAGGCCGCCAAGGTGGCGGCGACCATCTGTTCGAAGTCATAGCATGCCCTGGCGTGCTGCCGGGCGGCTTCCGCCTTGGCTTGCCGGGCGGCCGGATCTTCCAGCGCCGCGCGGATGGCGGCGGCCATGGCCGCGGAGTCGTCGCTGCCGACGATCCATCCATGGCCCGCGAGCGATTCCACCACGCCCGGCGCATCGGCCGCGACGACCGGCACGCCCATGGACATCGCCTCGCGGACCGTCACCGACGCGCCCTCCATCCGCGATGGGAAGCAGAGCACGTCGAACTGGCGAAGCAGGCGCGTGGCGTCGGCGCGGAATCCCAGCAGATGGAAGCGGTCCGCCAGTCCGGCCTCGCGGATCGCGGCTTCCAGCCCGGCGCGGTCCGGGCCGTCGCCGGCGATCACCCATTGCACCGGGAAGGACTCCCGCGCCAGCAACTCCGCCGCCCGCACCATCAGCATCCAGTTTTTTTTCCAGGCCAGGCGGCCCAGGCCGCCCACGAGGAAATCCGCGCCATACGCGGCCCGGAATCCCGGATCCGGCGGAATCTGGCCCAGGGCCGCGACATCGACGCCGTCCGGCGCGATGCGGATGCGGTCGGCGGGATAGCCGCTGCGGACCATGGCATCCCGCACGGTTTCGGAGATGGCGATGACCGCATCGAGGCGGCGCGCCGAATATTTCCAGCGCGAGAGCGGATTGCGCCGGAGGGGCGAGGCGATCCGCCGCGTCAACAGGAGCGGCACCCGCAAGCGCCGGCGGAGCCAGAGGCCCAGGGACGTCGCGCCGGAATCGTGCGCATTGAGATGGGTCAGGCCGAATTCCTGCAAATCCAGCAGGAGTTGCCGGCGGGCGGGCGCGCCGTCCCCCAGCGCGAGCACGCGCAGGCCTGCGCGCCGGGCGCGCGGATAGAGCGCGCCGCGCCCGGGCGTGACCAGCACCGTAAAGAGCCCGCGCGCCTGCATCCGGACCGCGAGGGCCAGCAATTGATTCTCCCCGCCGCCCCAATCCGGGTTGGTATGCAGATGGGCTACCCGTGGATTCATGACGCACCCCCGTTCGGGAACAGGCCAATCGTTTGGGCGGGGAAATCATCCAGTGCGCATTCCGCGACCACCGTGGGCGCCATGCCGGCGTTTTCCACGAAAAACACGGCTTGCCCGGCATGCACGGGCACGTGCGTTCCGCCGACCAGCGATGCGCGGACCCCGGGCGGCAGGCGGACGCGCGCTTCGCCTTCATACTGGAACACGGGTACGCCCGCGGCATCCGCCACCTGCAGCCGGCAGGCCACGAGTTCCGGCGAAATGCGTTCCGCCCGCAATTCGAACCCGGCCGCCGCACCCCAGGGCACCAGTTGCGCTTCGACCGCGCCGTTGGCATGGCTGCCTGCGAAACGCACCGGGGCCCCATCGAAATCGAGGTCAACCTCGTAGAGGTCCGGCACGGGCGCCGACAGCAGCCGGAGCCAGTCCGCGCCGCGGCAAATCCGGACTTCCGTGCAATTCGTGATGAGATACAAACGGCGGCGCGACCCGGCGGCCGACGACCAATCCCCGCGAACGGAAAGGAAGGGCTTGTCCGGTCGGTAGCGGGCCCGGAGCCAGTCCGACGCCATTTTTGGGGTGCGCCAGCCATCCAGTACGCCGCATTCCCGGAACCAGCGCCGGCGGCGGGGGGTGGCATAGTCGGCAAAGCACCATATCGCCCATCCGGCGGCACCGGGACCGGCATTTTCCATGCGTTGCACGGCATCGCGGATCGCGGAGACCTGTTCGGCTTCGACAGGCCAATGCCCGCGCCTGGCATGGGGGAGATTGGCGCACTCGGTGGCCACGACACAGCCCGTCGGCGCCGAGGCGCGCGCGAAATCCAGTTCGTGGAATTCGTAGTTGAGCCCCCAGACGTCGGTCAGGCCAACGGTTTTTTTCCGTCGCGCCCGATAGGCATGGTTTTCCGCGTAGATCGTCGGGCGCGTGGGGTCCAGCGCCCGGGCCCGCGCCTTCAAGCGCAGGTAGGCCTTCCGGTGGCGTCCCTCGTTTCCCAGGCCCCAAAGGATGATGGACGGATGGTGCCGGTCGCGGCGGATCATCCGCTCGAGCTGGGTCTCGGCCGCAGCCAGCCAACGGCCGCCGCGCACCTGTTTCCAGGAGCAGAGTTCCGCAAGGACCAGGATTCCCAGGCGGTCGCAGGCATCCAGGAATTCCGGCGATTGGGGATAGTGGGAAAGGCGGACGAAATTGAGCCCCATCCGCTTGATCCGGGACGCATCGGCTTCCGCCAGGGCGCGCGGCAGCGCGAAGCCGAATCCCGGCAGGTTTTCGTGGCGGTTCACCCCGCGCAAAACCACCGGGCGGCCGTTCAGGAGGAAGCCCTGCCGGGGATCGAACCGCGCGGTGCGCAGGCCGAAATCCCACGACAGCCGATCCGCGGCCTGTCCATCCTGCCGCAAGAGGAGTTCGATCGTGTAGAGGTACGGCTCCTCCGGGCTCCACCATCGTGGCGAGGGGATCGCGCAGCGGAGTTCCTGCCGCGCCCTTTCGCCTGGGGGCAGGGCGACGTCCACCGGCGGAGGCTGCGCGACAACCCGTCCGGCGCGGTCGCGGATGGAAACCTGCAGGGACCGCGTCGCGCCCCGATCGCCGCGGTTCGCCATGCCGATCCCGACACGGAGATCCGCGGGGTTGTCCTCCGCCATGGCCACGCGGCACTCGCCCCGGGCCAAACGCACCCGCGGCAGGGTGGCCAGGTGCATGCCCCCTCCCAGTCCGCCGTAGAGATGGAAATCGGGATCGGGTATCCCCGGCAGGATGTCCCGCGCGTGGCGGTTGCACACCTGGATGGCCACGCGGTTCGGGCCGGTCCGCAAGGCGTCCGTCACGTCGAGATCCATGCCGAGGTAATCCCCGTTCACCCGGCCGGCGGGGCGTCCGTTGACGAAGGCCCGGCCCACGCCATAGAAGCCGCCACAACGCAAGCGCCACTCCCGGGACGCATCCATTTCCGGAAGGTCGAACTCCAGGGAATAGGTCGCCCAGCCGCGGCCGGCTTCCACCCCGGGGATGTACTCCTGGTGCGCGTTCCAACAGTGCGGCAAGACCACGGCGTCGCCCGTTCCGGGCTTCATGGTGCGTCCGTTCGTCCGGCGCCAGCCGGCATGGTCCAGCGGCAGGATGCACCGATCGCCTTCCCGGCCGGGGGCCGGGACATGGAGACCGCGATGTTCCGGAAGACCTGTGCCAGCGTGTTTCATCATGGGGGGGAAGACAACGAAGGGGGCGGAGCGGACGCCGGCGGGGGCGGCGCCGTGCCTCCGGTTCCGGATCAGCGGGCTTTGCGGGCGGAGACCACGAGCCGGTCGCCCGCCCGGAGCGGGAGGTCGACGAGGGAGGTGAAATCGCCCTCCACGACCTTGCCGTTGCGCCGGGCGACGATCTTCACGGCGCGTCCGGCCCACGGGTTCGCGAGGCGCAGGCGTCCGGCGCGATCGGCTTTGACGGTGACGCTGCGCAGCGCGCCGTCGCGCTTCTCCGCCGAAATCCGGAAGCCTCCCGGAAGCAGCATGCCGCGGAAGGCCGCGTCGCGCCATGCCCCGGGCGCGCCCCGGAAGACGTGGATGACGCCGCGGCGCTCGTGCGCGAGCATCTCCTGCACCGCCGCGACGGCGCCCATGCCGGCGTCCATCTGCATCACTTCGTTGCCGCCTTTGCCCGTGAAGGGCGAGGCGCCTCCGAGGAGAGTGAACCCGCCGAAGTCGGCGTCGTGCAGCGTGCCGCGCCCCATGTTCGTGAAGACGCGCTTCCAGATTTCCAGCACGAGTTCGGCCATGTCGCCGTTCCCGACGCGGGAGTGGATCATCGAGGCCCAGGGCATGCACCAGCCGGACCAGAGGCCCATGCCGCGATGGGTCCAGTGGCGGAGGGAGTTCTCGATCCGGCGCCGCCATACGGGATCGTCGAGGTCGAGGGTGTCGAAGGGCACGATGCCTCCCAGATGCGAGTGGTGGCGATGGCTCTCTTCGAGCACGAGGCCTTCCCAGAGGCCGATCTGCTCGTGGTCGCCTTCGCCCACGATCGCGGCTTTCGGCAGTCTTTCGAGGATCTCCTCCCAGGCGGGGTCGGGGGGGACGCGGAGCTCCTTCGCGGCGGCGAGGAGGTTCTCGGCGAGGCGGTGCACGCTTGCGAGCTGGAAGCTGGCGTTCCGGCCCCAGGCGTCCATCCGGCAGCCCCGGTATTCGGGGGAGACGCTCACGGGGAGGGCGAGGGCTTCGCCGTCTTTCTCCATCATCGCCTGGTACACGCGCATCGCGCCTTTCATGAAGGGGAAGGCGCGCGTGCGCAGGAACTTCCGGTCACCCGTGCAGCGGAAGTAGTCGAAGCCCATCTGCGCGACCCACGCGGTGCAGGCGTGGTCGATGCAGCCGGTCCAGAAGGAGCCCATGCAGGTGCAGCGGTCGTCCACGGCGTGCGGGAGCATGTAGCCGTCGTCCACGTCCGCGAAGCGTTTCGCGATGTCGCGCAGGACGGGGAGCCAGCCGTGCACGAGGTCGAAGAGCGGCATCAGGTGCTGCAGGCGGTTGCCTCGGTAGGCGGGCCAGTAGCACATCTGCACGTTGATGTTGAAGTGGTAGTCGGCGGACCACGGCGGGAGCTGGTATTCCTCGATCCAGGGGCCTTGCAGGCCGGCGGCGACGCCCGTGGGGGCGGTCATCGCGCCGAACTTGTACATGCCGTAGTCGTAGATTTCCTGGAGGGCGGGATTGGGCAGCACGACCTTCGGGACGTCGCGCCAGTAGGCCTTCCAGAAGCGCGCGGTGCGCGCCTCGAAGGCGGCGGCTCCGCCCACGGCGGCCTGGGCGGCGAGAACTTCCGTCTTGTGGCACGCTTCGACGGGATTTCTGCCGCGCACGACGGCGGCCACCATGCCGTCCTTTACGTCGCGCCAGCCCACGCATACGGCCGGATCGGCCGGGAGGGGCTGCACCCAGCCGGTGAGCCCCTTGCCCTCGAAGCGCTTGGGCGGCGCGAAGCCGATCGGCTCGAGCTCGTCCCGGATCCGATCCCATGCGGGGACCCCCTTCGCCCGGCAGAGCGGCCGGAGCGCGTCCGGGATGCGCAGCCGGACCGTGGGGCGCTCGGGGTCGAGGGCGAGGACAAGCGTCTCGACCTCGCCTTTGCGGACGACCCGCACGGAGAGGAGGCCCGTGCCGAGCGAGAGATCGGCGTCGCGCAGGACGCAGCCGGGACGGAACACGAAATCGACCCGCCCCACGGGGATGATGGACGGTCGCTCAGGCTGGCCGGGCTGCTGCTCGGTTTCGGGGCGGAAGATCTCCGTGATGCCCGCTTCGTTGTTCGTCTCGAGATGCCGCCGGATGTCCCGGAAGTTCTGGCGGGAAGTCCAATGCAGGCCCCCGCGGTGATCCCAGAGGTCTCCCCGTCCGAAGGTGACGCGCAGGGTGCGCTCGCCGCCCCAGACCATCACGCCGAGAAGCCCGTTGCCGAGCAGCGCGCCCGTATGGGTGCGGGGGAGGGGGAAACGCCAGTTCAACGTCCTGTCCATGGCCAAATCCTTTCGTGGATGGAAGGAGGATAGCAGGGACACGCCGCACATGCGAACCGAATTTCAAGACGCGCCGCCCTCCGTCCGCAGGCCTGGCGCGGGCGGAGGGCGGAACGGCGGGGGCGTGGCGGGAAAACGGCGTGCCGTTTTTTCCGCCACGCCCGGCGGCGGGATATTACGGCTGGATCGAGACGGCGATCTTGCCCTCTTCCGCGTCGACGCGCACGGTCGCGCCGGGCGGCGTGCCGCCCGCCATGAGGGCGCGCGCGACGGGCGTCTCGACTTCGCGCTGGAGGGCGCGTCGGACGGGACGCGCGCCGTAGGCGGGGTCGAAGCCGGCCTTCGCGAGGACGTCCACGGCGGCGTCGGTGAGATCGAGCCGGAGGTCCTGTTCCTCCAGGCGCTTGCGCAGATCCTCCGCCTGCAGGCGGGCGATCCGGCGAATCTGCGGGCGGCCGAGGGGGCGGAACAGGGCGATTTCGTCCAGGCGGTTGAGGAACTCCGGGCGGAAAGCGCGCCGTAGCGCCTCCATCACGGCCTTGCGGGCCGCGTCGGAGATTTCGGGGGTGCCGTCCCGGTCGAGGATCTGGCCCTCCGTCAAGAACTCGGAGCCGACGTTGCTCGTGAGGATGATGATGGCATTGCGGAAGCTCACGGTACGCCCGTGCCCGTCGGTGAGGCGTCCGTCGTCCAGCACCTGCAAGAGGATGTTGAAGACGTCCGGATGGGCCTTTTCGATCTCGTCGAGCAGCACCACGGAGTAGGGCTTGCGGCGGACCACCTCGGTGAGCTGTCCGCCCTCCTCGTAGCCGATGTAGCCGGGGGGCGCCCCGATGAGGCGGGAGACGGCGTGCTTCTCCATGTATTCGCTCATGTCGATGCGCACCATGTTCTCCTCGCTGTCGAACAGCGCATGCGCGAGGGAGCGGGCGAGTTCGGTCTTGCCCACGCCCGTGGGGCCCAGGAAGAGGAAGGTGCCCACCGGCTGGCGGCGGTTCTTCACCCCGGCCCGGGCGCGCAGCACGGCGTCCGCCACGACGCGCACGGCCTCGTCCTGCCCCACGACCCGGGCCTTGAGCGCGTCTTCCAGCCCAAGGAGCTTCTCGCGCTCGCCGGACATCAGGCGCGCGACCGGCACCCCGGCCCAGCGGGAGACGACCTTCGCGATTTCCTCTTCGTTCACGACTTCGCACAACATGGGGGAGCCCTCGTTGTGGAGGTGCATCTTCTGCTGGAGGGACTGCAGCTCTTTTTCGAGTTCGGGGATGCGTCCGTAGCGGAGTTCGGCGGCCTTTTCGTGGTCGGCCTTGCGTTCGGCCTCGTCAAAGGCGTGCCGCGCGGCCTCGAGGGCGTCGCGCTTGGCGCTGATTTCCGCGAGGATGGAGCGTTCCGTCTGCCACTGCGCCTTCATCGCGTCCGTCTTCGAGCGGAGTTCGGCCAATTCGCGGCGCAACTCTTCGAGCCGCGCCTTGCTGCCGTGGTCCTTCTCCTTGCGGAGCGCGGCCTCCTCGATTTCGAGGCGCGTGAGGCGTCGCGCCGCCTCGTCCAGCTCGGCGGGCATGGAGTCCATCTCGGTGCGGATGGAGGCGCACGCCTCGTCCAGCAGGTCGATGGCCTTGTCCGGCAGGAAGCGGTCCTGGATGTAGCGATCGGAAAGGGTGGCCGCCGCGACCTGGGCGGCGTCCTGGATCTGCACGTTGTGGTGGCGCTCGAAACGCTCGCGGATCCCGCGCAGGATCGAGATGGTGTCCTCGAGCGTGGGCGGATCGACCATGACGGGCTGGAAGCGCCGTTCGAGGGCGCGGTCCTTCTCGAGGTGCTTGCGGTACTCGTCGAGCGTGGTGGCGCCGATGCAATGGAGTTCGCCTCGGGCCAGCATGGGCTTGAGCATGTTGCCGGCGTCGGTGGAGCCCTCGGTCTTGCCCGCGCCCACGATGGTGTGGAGCTCGTCGATGAAGAGGAGGATCCGGCCGTCGGCGGCCTTGACCTCGTTCAGGACGGCCTTGAGGCGCTCCTCGAAGTCGCCCCGGTACTTCGCGCCGGCCATGAGGGCGGTCATGTCGAGCGAGAAGACCGTGCGGTCGCGCAGGCCGTCCGGCACGTCGCCCCGCAGGATGCGCTGGGCGAGGCCTTCGACGATGGCGGTCTTGCCCACGCCGGGCTCGCCGATGAGCACGGGGTTGTTCTTCGTCTTGCGGGAAAGGATCCGGATGACGTCGCGGATCTCCGTGTCGCGGCCGATCACGGGGTCGAGCTTGCCCTGGCGCGCCAGTTCCACGAGGTCGGTGCCGTATTTCACCAGGGCTTCGTACTGGCCCTCCGGGTTGTCGGAGGAGACGCGCTGGTGGCCGCGCACGGCCTTGAGGGTCTCCAGCAGCTTCGCCTCGTCCACCCCCGCATCGGAGAGCAATTCCCTGGCGGAGGCGCCGGACGGCCCCGCCATCGCGAGCAGCAGGTGCTCCACCGAAAGGAACTCGTCGCCCATCTTCCCGGCGATGTCGCCCGCCTTCACCAGCAGCCGCTCGAGCTCCTGCGTGACGTAGATCTTCCCCGCCTCGGTACCGCCGGAAATCCGGGGAAGTCCCTCCAGCGCCCCCTCCACCCGGGCGCGCAGCGCCGGGACCGCCACCTGCATCCGGGCGAGCAGGCGCGGGACAAGGCCGCCCTCCTGGTCCAGCAACGCGAGCAGCAGGTGGAGCGTGTCCACCTGGTTGTGTCCGTAGCGTACCGAGCATTCCTTCGCGGATTGCAAGGCTTCTATGGTCTTCTGGGTCATCTTGTTCGTATCCATAAAACACTTCCTCCCGGCCCACGTCCATCGGGGCCATCTGGAGGAAGCAGGAAGGATGCCAGAAGGCAGATATGCGGTATTATTCTCTATCGCAACGGATTACAATGCAAATACAACCCGCCTTGATGCGACAATAGGACACAGTGCGCGACATTTTTGCACGGTCGCGCAAAAAGGGCGGGAGTCCTCTCGCCGGTCGCCGGGCCATCCCGCCGACGGCATGCGCCTGCGCAGGGAAGGCGTCGGCCCCCTTCGGGAAGGAGGCCGGGCGCTGTTTCCCGACCGGCGGGGACGGCGGGTTGGTTTTAGCGCAGGAGGAAGACGGTTCCGGGGGGGATGCCGCGAAGGACGAGGTCGTTCCCGGCGAGTTCCACGGCGTACAGTCCGGGCTTTTCGACGCCCGTCACCGTCCAGCCGGAGAGATCGGCCGCGCCTGCGGTATTCCCTGCGCCGGCGACGAGCGTGCGCCTGCCGTAGACCTTCTGGCCGAGGGCGACGGAAGCGGTGGCGGGGAGGGTGAGCCGTCCGCCTTCGAGTTTCACGAGGTCGCGACCGGCGGCCGACTCTTCATAGGCGTAGACGGCGCCTTCGGACAGGGCGAGGTCCCCGGCGATGGCGAGCGTGCCGACGCCGAGGTTGCCGGGGGCGAGCGTGCCGCCTGCCTCCACGACGACCGGCCGTACGACCACGCCGGTTCCGCCGAGCGCGCCGCCTGCCTTGACCGTGACCGCTGCGGTGCCGTTGCTGATGGCCCCGCTTACGAGCAGCGTGCCGCGCTCGATGTCGATCTTCTTCTCGACGAGGTTGTTCGCATGGGCGAGTTCGAGGGCGCCGGCGGGGAGTTCCTCGTCGAGGTAGGTCCTTGCGCCGGTGAGCACGAAGCCGCCGTTCGAGAGTTGTCCTTCCAGGCGCGCCACCGGGACGTCGGCCGTGCCGCCCACGGTCACGAGGTAGGGGGTGCGGGTCCAGAAGTCGATGTCGTTCAGGAAGCGCACGGTGGCGTTGGCGGTGCGCGAGCCGAAGACGAGCGGGCGGTCGGCGCGGTTGAAGCCGTCGTTGCCGTCGTTGTAGCGATAGGGTGCGCCTCCGTTCAGCTCGACCGTCGCATCGGAGCCATGCGCGGCGAAGCCGCCACCCCATTGGAGCGATGCCTGTCCGTTCGTGGGGGCCACGGCGAGTTCGCGGCGGAAATCGACGCCGTCCAGTTCGATCACGCCGCCCAGGAAGCGCACCGGGAAGGGCTTGGTCGAGTTCGAGGCGTCCGTGCCGGTTTCGCGGATGGCGCCGGGGAAGTGCCGCCAGGCGCGTCCCGGGAGATACTTCCGTGTGTCGGAGCTTTGGGACCAGGAGGAATTGTCCGCGCCGATGTGCCAGATGAAGCGGGCGGAGGTGTCGCCCGATCCGTCTTGGGTGGTGTAGGCCACGTTGCGGAGCACGGCGGTGCCGTCGCCGAGCTTGAAGAGACGGCGTTCGCCGGTGGCGTCGTCCTGGACCACCGATGCGGCCCCCGTGAGGCCGTTGTCCACGTTGCCGTCGTCGAACCCCCAGGTCGGGGCGAGAGCCAGCGGGCTGCCGGGCGCGCCGACTTCGCATTCCGCGCCGCCCCGCACGAGCAGGGAGAGCTGGGCGACCTGGCCTTCCGCGGCGGCATGCATGCAGACGGTGTCTCCCGCGAGCGTGGCACTTTCGCCGGAGCCGCCGGTGGCGCCGAGCAGGCCGATCGTCGCGCCGTCGTTGCTGCCCATGAGGTAGCGGTAGCCTTCGGCGAGGTTGTAGACGGCGCCGCCCGTGCGAGCCCCCATGAGATAGCCCTGGAAGCCGTTGTAGCGCGACGTTGCGCCCAGCCAGGCGTTCGCGCCGCCGTTGCCGCGCGGGAGCGATTCCGGAGAGGCGAACTGGACGATCATCGCGAGGCCCGAGCCCTGGTGCGTGGCCATCCCGCCCGGACCGGAATTGATGCTGGAATTCCTCGCTTTGCCGGTGGCGGGATCGACCCCGTGGTGATCCGTCTGGCAGTTGTTCCCCGTCCAGCTGTTGTTGGCGCCGGCGAAGACGATTTCATCGTTGTCCCGGCGGCCGTCGAAGCGGAGTGCGCCCGCGCCGCCGATGCTGCCGTCGAAGCGGTTCAGCTTGGCCGGCCGGTGCGTTCCTTTGAAGCCCGGAGCGGCGGAGTCGTAGTTGGAGTATTCGACGTACCGGCCGCTGATGGTGGTGTCGTTCGCAAGGATCACCGGGGCATCGCAGTAGGCGCGGATCACGTTGTCGCCGATGCTCGCATGCGAGCCACCCAGGGAGAAGGAGCGATCGAACCATGCCGCTTCGTTGTCGATGGTCACGGCCTGGCCGTGCGCGGCGAAGCCGCCGCCGCTCAGCTGCCACTGGCGGTTGCCGGTTCCATAGCCGTTGCCGTAGTGCGCGGCGAAGGCATTCCAGCTTATGCCGTCGAAGATGAAGCACCCGCCGCTCTGGCCGATGTTGAAGTTCCCGGTGGTGAACTGGCCGACGGAGGTGAAGGCGACGCCGCAACGCATGATTTCCATGTTTCCGGGGCCCGTGATGGTGGTGGCGGGATCGAGCTTGACCAGCGTGCACCCGGACGTTCCGAAGACGAGTTTCACGCCCGAAGGCACCTCGATGTGGGTTGCGAGCGTGAGCGGCTTTTCAAAGGGAAGCACGCTGACGGTTCCGGAGGCGCGGGAGGTGTCGAAGGCGTTCGTGAGGGTCTGCTCGCAGTTGCGGAGGAAGATGGAGCCGTTCGATCCGAAGGCGATGGGGTAGTCCCCGAAGACGTCCGTCCAGGCCAAGCCTTCCGTGCCGACGATGGCGCCATCGATGAAGGGCCCGCCGCCGAAGGTGTGGCCGGTGGCCGTGAAGACCACCTTGCCGCGCCGTGCCGAGTTCGTGGTGTAGAAGCGGATGATGCCGTCGGTGGTGACGCGTCCGTCGATGCGGAGCTGCCGGGCGGGGGCGTTGTAGGCCCATGGGCGCATCATGTGCCACTGGTTCGTTCCGCCGGGCGCGTTGAGTTCGAGATTGCAGGCCACGACGTGCTCGGCCGTGTTGTTGATGAACCAGAGGCCAAGCGCGCCGGAGGTGATGGCGAGCGTGTCGTTCGTGGTGCCGAGGGTGAAGGAGGTGTCGTTTGAATAGTTCAGCGAATTGCAGGCGCGGTTGCCGTCCAGCAGCACGCCGCCGCCGTAGGTGGCGGTGAAGGGGAACCACACGTCGTCGTCCTCGTCGGGCACGCCGTCGTCATCGTCGCCGACCGTGATGGACCAGTTTGCGGCGTTCGTCCAAAGGGCGTCGCCCGAGGCGCCCGTCCAGGCGAATTCGGCGGCGAAGGCGGACACGGCGACCCATGGGGCGGCCAGGGAGAGCAGGAGGGAACGGTACGACAGCTTCATGCGGATACTCCTTCTGGGGGGCATGGTGCCGCGCGGACGTCTCCATCCTCCCATGGAACGGGTTGGCGGCACACATCTCCCGCAAAGGCAGGGTAGGGGAAGAAAGAGGCGCAGGCAAGAAAAAATCCGAAAAAATCCGAATGCGGCGTGCCGCGAATTTTTGCGGCAGGCTGTTCCCGTGTCATTCGGCTTGGGGCGGTTCGGCGGTTGCCGGCTCGTTTGGGGCGACGGGGCCGGGGCGGACGATTCCGGTGCGGAGGCTCCATTCTTCGGTGGGGACGGAGGCGTCGGCGGGCGTGGAGACGAGGGTGGGCGTCACGAAGATGAGCAGGTTGGTCTTCTTCTCGACGTCGCTCTTGTAGCGGAAGAGCCATCCCAGCAGCGGGATGTGCCCGAGGATGGGGATGCGGTTGTCCACGACCTGCCGGTCGGTGCGCGTGAGGCCGGCGATGACGATGGTCTGGCGGTCGGGCACGGTGACGGTGGTGGTGGCGGAGCGTTTCGAGATGGTGGGCGTGTAGGCGTCGCCGCCGGTGTTGGAGAGGACCGACTCGATGCTGGGGTTGAGTTCCATGCGCACGAGGCCGCCGGGGATGACGTGCGGGGTGAGCTTGATTTTCACGCCCACCTCCTGGCGCTCGATGTTCTGGATGTAGTCGCGGGAGGCGCCGGAGCCGCCTTCGACGGTGGATTTCAGGATGGGGATTTCGTCCACGATGCCCACGGTGGCCTCGATGTTGTCCTGCGCCTGGAGGGCGGTTTCGGAGACGATGTTGACGTTGCCGGCCTGTTTGAGCGCCTCGATGTCGAGGATGCCGGGGTAGGCCACGATGGGGTTTCCTTCGGAATCGGTGCCGGTGGCGTGGGCCACGGCCAGGCTGAGGCCCTGGGGGAGGACGCCGGCGGCGGCGTTGCCGACGAGGTCGGCGCCGGGGGGGTCGGCGAAGAGGCGGCTTCCGCCGCTCACGCGGGTCTGGCCTTTTTTGCCGGGCGCGTTGAGGGCGGTGAATCCGACGCCCCAGGTGAAGCCGTCGGTATCGGCGACCTCGGCGATCATCACGGAGATGTGCACCTGGGCGGGGGCGCGGTCGAGTTGTCCGGCGAGGGTGCGCACCACCTCGAAGTCGCTGGGGGAGGCGTCGACCATCAGCGCGTTGTTCGCGGTGGACGCCTCCACGGCGATGCGGCGCGCGTCCTTGGCGTCGGCGGCCTTCGCGGCGTTCTTTTCCAGCAGGGAGGTGATGGATTGGGCGGCTTCCCCGGCGTCGATGTAGTGGAGGAAGATGGCGTTGAGGTGGCCTCGTCCGGTGGGGGCCTCGACGTCGAGGGAGGCCACCAGCGCGCGGAGCTTGTCGATCTGCGCCTGGGATCCCACGAGGATGACGCTGTTCGCGTGCGCGGCGGGGACGACGCATCCGCTGCGGAGGGCGGAGGAGGGGTTGACTCCGGGTGCGGCGGGGATGCGGGCGGCGGTGGCGGCGCCGCGGGATTCGCCTTCGGCCATGGCGGCGTTCACCTGGGCGGCGATGGTGGCGGCGTCGGCGGCCTTCAGGGCGACCACCTCGGTGAGGCGCGCCTGTCCGGGGCGGTCGATCTCCTCCAGCAGGGCGGCCACGCGGGCGAGAATGGCGGCGCCATCGGTGACGATCACCTGGTTCGCCTCCTCGAGCACGCCGATGCCTCCCTTGCGGGCGCCGCTCGCCTCGAGCAGGCGGCGGACGTCGTCGGCCGGGATGTGCTGGAGGCGGAAGACGCGGGTGACGAGTCCGGTGCCGGGGTCGTCGTCCGAAGCCAGCGCGCCGGTGCCGATGGAAAGGGCGCCTTCGGGCATGCGCACGATGCGGGCGACGTCCGCGTCCTCCACCACGGAGAGGTTCGCGGAGGCGAGCACCGAGAGGAAGAAGGGATAGACCTCGTCCGGCGGGAGGCGGCTCTGCCCCTTGTCCGGGAAGACCACGGTGAAGGTGGCCTCGACGTCTCCGGCCACGGCGAAGCGGCGTCCGGTCACGTCCGAAACCATCTGCGCGAAGGCGCGCACGTCGATGCGGTCGAGCGTGCTGAGGTTCAGCCCGGCCTCCGGCGGGAGGGGGAGGTTGTCCGGCGCGGTTCCGCGCGGCGCTTGCGCGGCGTCTTGCGCAAGGAGCGAGGCGGCAACGAGAAGGGCGAGGGGGGCGAGGGCGAAGGGTTTCATCCCCGGAACGATACCATTTGCGAAAGGGGGTGACAAGGGCGCACCGTTCCGGCCCCGGGATCCTTGCCGTTCGCCGTTCGCCCGCGGAGACCGCAGTCCCCAGTTGTGCCCGATCCGGCTAGGCCGGCGGGGATGTCCGTTTGCTCCGATAATCGGCAAGGATTGCCTCGGTGACGATGGACGCGCCCATGGCGGCGGCGACGGCGGCGAGGTCGATCCCCTGTTCCTTGGCCAGCCGTCTTGCCTTGGGCGTGGCGCGCACTGCGGCGGGGGCCGGGGCGGGCGGTGGGCCGGCGGGGGATCCGCCATTCCGGGAGGACGGCGCCGGAGCGGTGGCGCCGGATTCGTCGGCGGCCTTCCGGACGAGTTCGCGGTTGATATCCGGGATGGAGGGATCGACTTCGCCGGGTTCGCCGATCAGCGCGAGGATGTAGCCGACGGGGACGATGCTCCGGGGCGGGGCGAAAATCTCGAGCAAGACGCCGTCGCAGGGGCATTCGAGGTCGAAGACGGCCTTGTCGGTGGTGACCTCGGCGAGGAGTTCCCCCTTCTCGACGTGGTCGCCCGGACTGCGCCGCCATCCGGTCACGGTGACGTCCACGAGGTTGGCGTCGAGCAGGGGCACGGTGAAGCGGGTCATCAGGGTTCCTCCAGGGGGGCGGGTTCGGCGGGGGGAAGGTTTTCCGCCTCGGTGTAGCTGGCGGGGGGGACGGGGACGAAGCGTGGCGGGGCGAGGTTCCCGGCGCGGTCCTTGACGCGCACCTCGATCCATCCGACGTTGTCGGGGAGCTTCATGCGGGCGGGGCGGAGCGAGAGTTCGGCGGAGGAGCCGCCCTCCCAGGCGACTCCTTCGATGCCGCTGGCGTCGTAGGCGTTGAGGGTGAAGAGGAGTTCGGGCGTCCAGGCGGAGAGGACGGCGGCGGCGCGAATCCGCAGCGCGTACGAGGCGTCGCCGGGCATGGCGATCGAGAAATCCCGGAGGGGGGGCGCTTCGTCCAGGCCGGTGGCGTCGCGCAGGAAGGCATCGACATCGATGACGAGGTTGCGCCAGGCGCCGGACTTCCAGCCCGTTCCGCCGGCGGCCACGACCCAGGGCGGATCCGCGCCCTCGGCGGCGGGCAGGGGAATCGCGAAGGGGGCGTTCCCGGCGGGCCGCTTCGCTTCGGCGGGGAGGTGCTGCGGGTTGAAGAGGAGCGTCATCGGCGGCACGCCCGGTTCTTTGGGCAGGCCGATCGTGCACACGCTGATGGCGAGGTACGGATGGGCGGAAGGCTGCCACGGTTTCTGCGGGAAGGTGCGGGTGACCGATGCGTCCTTTGCGTCCTGGACGGCGCGAAGCTCCAGCACGGGGATGTCGTTGGTGACGATCGGCACGACGTGCATGCTCTTGGGCACTCCGCCGACGAGTTCGCGGGGCTGTCGGATCTCGAGCGCGTGCCAGAAGAAGTTCGTGCCGATGCGCGGGGGCTGCACGGTGGGCGGCGTCGTGTCCGACGCGTAGTCGATGGGAATCTGCGCGGTGTGGTTCGCGGGAGCGTTTCCGGCCGCGTCGGAGAGGTTCGTGAACTCCACGGAAAGCACGTCGCCATCGCGCGAGGCCTGGATTTCGCGGCGGAGGATGGACGGCCAGTCGAGGTTGAAGACGACGCCGTCGGGGCTGTACGCGGCATGGCCCTGCACGCGGGAGAGGTCGATGTCCCGCCCCTTGCAGGCGACGCGCAAGGTTTCGAAGCGCGGGAGCGAGCCGCCGAAGGTGTGGAAGGTGACGCGGAGCGACGTGCCGTTGTTGACGCCCGGCGTGGGGACCACGGCGCTTTCGACGGTGATGGGGCGGCGGTCGAGGAGGAAGGGCACGTCGGTGGGCTCCGACCAGGCGCCTTGGCCGTCCATGGCGGCAAGCACGAAGTGGTGGACGCCGTCCTGGAGGTGGCCCAGGAAGGGGGTATGGGGGGCGTCGTTGGTGATGGCGAACCAGGGCGCGCCTCCGGGGCTCCCGTTGGCGGCCGGGGGGGCGGCGGGGCGTGCCGCCCACGGCTCGGGGCCTTCGACCACGGCGAACAGCACGGCGGAGACGCCGTCGGGATCGGCGAAGCGGGGGGTCACGACGAGCGGCAGTTCGGGGCCGACCACGGGGCCTCCGGCGACGGAGTCGACGTCGATGAAGCTGTAGAGGCCGGTCTGGTCGTGGCTGGCGAACGAGCCGATGACGAGGTCGCAGGGCTGCACGGCGTAGCCGTTTCGGAAGGGGCGCGGGGCGATGGCGTCGGAGAGCATGCCCATCCAGGTCCGCCAGGATTCGCGCGGTTCGCCGGGCGGGTCCGCAAGGTCCGGCTCCAGCGCGGGGGGCGGGGAGGCGAAGCGGACGGGGACCGCCTGCGGGAAGGGTTCGGCGAAGGCGGCGGTGCCGTAGCCGATGGCCTGGAGCGAGACGCACGGGAGCGGCCCGCCGCGGCGGTAGCGGAACTGCACGAGGGGCGTGGAGCCGAGGTCGATCAATCCCGGCGCGAGCGAGGCCTGCAGGCGGCCGGGGGCGCCGTTGTTCGCGATGCGCAGGAACGACCCGAAGGGGTACGCCGCATCGCCCATGAGGCGCGGCGGCTGGCTGCGCTGGTGGCTTGCGGCGAGCAGGGGGGAGCGGCCTTCAAAGCCCTGGTAGAAGCCGCGCTCCACGCGCATGGAGAGCAGCACGGGCGGCGTGTTCGAGGCGGCGGCGGCTTCGGCCGCCTGGCGGGGGCGGAACACCTGCTTGAAGATGCGGCCGTTGCGCAGGCGGGCGGAGACGACCAGGTCGGCCGAGGTGTCGAGGGGGCGGGGGAGCAGGGCGACCAGCGAGCAGCCGTCCCCGGTGAAGTACGCCGGGACGGCCTGGCCGCCGAGCTGCACGTCCTGTGCGTCGAGCGCGCGGTTCGGCCAGGGGAGCGTCGATTCGATCCTCACGGCGTCGGGCGGTTCGGAGAGCAGTTCCGCGCGCAGGCCGGGGCCCGTGGGCGGGGTTACGCCCCATGCGACGACGGCGCGCCGCGGATCGACGGATTTCGGGAGTTCGAGGGTGGAGACGCGTCCTCCGGGCATCTTCCCCGCGGCCGCCTCCAGTTCGTCCAGCGTGGCCCGCAGTTCCGCCGGGCCGGAAAGGAGCGGCGGGCCGTTGAGGATGGGGCGCAGGTTGCGGATGGCATACCAGGCGCCGGGCGGCGTGGCGGTCAGGCCCTGCTGCGCCTCGCCGGGCTGGAAGACGCCGAAGCCCTCGAACTCGACGTACAGGTTGGTCAGGGCCTTTTCCGGGGGGATCCAGGCGGTCACGGGCGTCCAGACCCGCTCCTTCGCGCCTTCGGGCGTGGCGGGGACGTCCGCCGATCCCGCGAGGCGCCGGGGGCCTCGCGTTTCGAAGCCTCCTCCCAGCGGGAAGGAGTAGAGCGCGTTCGTGATGCCGGAGGCCTCGCACAGGGCGAATCCCAGTTCGGGGCGCGCCTTCGGGTGGCGCGCCACCTCGAAGCTCCAGCCGAGGATGGTGTGCAGCGGCTTGGGCGGAAGGGTGGATCGCACGGAGAACTCGCCTCCGCCGAGGCTCGCTTCCACGCGCATCGTGGGGCGCCCGTCCCGGTCGGCGGCGAAGGAGAGCCGGGGGCGGCTCACGGGGTCCGCCGCGACCCAAAGCGAAGGATCCAGCATTTCGACCGGCCACGTCGAGGCCAGCACGTTGGTGATGCCGGACGGCACGGCGGCGGGCGGCGTCTTCCGGGACGGGGCCTTCGTGGCGGCCGCGTCCGCGGGCAGTTCGCGCATGCCGAACCGCCGGGGCCGGATCTCCTCCGCGAGGATGCGGACGCGGGAGACCATCATCGAGTTGCGGTAGGTCCAGATGCCGAACAGCCCGGAGGCGATGGGATCGGGGTCTTCCCACGCGAAGACGGGCACGTTGTCGAAGAAGTACTCCAGGCGCGCGCCGAGGCGGCGCAGGCGCATCGCGTACCAGGCGCCGTGCACGTCGCGGCCCGCCGCCACGAGGGGCTCGACGACGAGCCGCGCGTTGCCGCTGCGGAAGCGCGGCGCGAGGTAGCGGTCGGAGACGGCCTGGGTTTCGCCGTCGCGGAGCAGGCGGGTGCGGAGCTGCGAGGAGTCCGGATCCCAGCCGGTGCAGATCACGGAGTACCCGTCGCCCGTCGCGCCCTTCCGGCTGCAGACCGTGAGATTGAAGTCGCCGATGCGGTCGTACCAGCCGTGGCGGTTGCCGGCGTAGAACTCCATGCTGAAGTCGCCGCCCACCTCCATTTTCGACCACAGCGCGGCGAGGGAGTCGGCGTTCTCGCCGTTCATGTGCGACCAGGACGGCTCGCACTGGAAGCGGTTCACCACCTCCCACCGTCCGCCGTTGATGGTCCAGGCGGCAAGCGACTCGTTGAAGAGGCAGTCCACCACGTGGTCGCGGACGACGCGCGTGCGTCGCAAGTGGTCGATGGACAGCCCCGTGACGCGCACCCGCCGCCCGCCGGGACGTCCGGGGAGATGCACGCGGGCCAGCAGGCCCGTGGAGCAGTCCACCCAGAAGAGGCGGCCGTCGAGATGGGCGGTGGCGATGCGGTGGTCCGCCGCGGCCACCGCGCCTTCCGCGGCGAAGTGCGCGTTGGGAATGGCCTCCAGCGGGAAAGAAACCTCCGCGAGGGGCGCGCCGGCCGCGTCGGTCGCCCGCAGGACGACCGTCCCGTCCCTCACGGCGACCTGGCAGGCCCCGGGAAGCGCTTCGGGCGTGGGGGCGACGATCGGGGCGCCCGGCGCGGGCGGCGGCGGCGCGAAGTCCTCGCCCTCCTTGTGCTCCGGTTCGGGGACGGCGAGGTGCAGCTCCATCGGATCCGCGAACGGAAGGCTCACGTCGATTCGCCCGAGGAAGTCGGAGCGGAACCAGGCGTTGCCATCGGCGACCTGCAGCCATTGGCCCTCCGGCGAGGCCCAGTTCTTCATGAAGAGGTCCCGCACGAAGCTCGGGTTCTTCTCGAAGCGGTCGCGGTAGACGGGGACGGAGGCACGGGCGAGCGGCAGGAGGGCCCGGGTTCCCGTGCCGGCGCCGACCCACAGGCCGCACGCGCCCTCGACGGGGCCGCGCACGGAGGCCATGACAAGCCGTTCGCCGTCGAGGAAGCCGGCGATTCCGCCGTCTTCCGTCGCGTCCAGCACGAGGTGGAAGTTCTTCGCGCCCGAGGCGGGCAGGCGGTGTTCGTCCACCGTTTCGCCGCCGAACGCCAGGCGCACGACGAGGGCGTCCGGCCCGCGTTCCACGCCGAGACGCCAGCAGGGGGCGTCCGGGCCCGTCCAGCCCGCGAGGAGGCCGAACGCGGTGCAGCCGGAGTCGGGGGTGAAGACGGTTTCGAAGCGTCGGGCGGGATCGGCCGTCGAACCGGCGACCCAAATCCCCTCGGTGCCTTTTTCCGCCGCGAGCGAGAGGTGCGAGGCGGTCGCGAAGGGCGTGTCGCGCGGCGGCGGCGTCTTGTTGGGGAGGCCCGCGTGCGCGCGGACGCGCGCGGTGGCCGCCAGCGTCTGGAAGGCCAGGTCGCCGGGGCCGTCGAGCAGGAGGTCGCCGTGCGTGCCCGCCGCGACGTCGTCGAACCGCGCGCCGTCCCCGCCGTCCTGGAAGAGGCCGAACTGCCCGCCGGGCGGGAGCGCGCCCTCGTAGGAGAAGACGGCGACGCCGTCCACGAGGCAGTCGATGCGTCCCGGGAAGACGCGCGCTTCGAGGGCGTACCATTGGCCGGGAAGGAGGTCGGTCGCCACGGAGCGCAGCGTTTCGCGGGGTGCGGCGGAATCGTCGAGCCGCCCGCGCCACAGGTCGAAGGCGAGGCATCCGTCCTCCGGGTTGTCGCGGCAGGTGAAGCCGTAGGCGCGGAGATCCCCGCCCACGAGGAAGACGATGCCGTTGGTGCCGCCGTCGTGGTGGAGGGCGGCCTTCATGCGGTAGTTGCAGTAGAAGGTTTCGCCCGCCACGATCGAGGCGTGTTCGCCGCGGCCTTCGAGGCTGTAGAAGTTCGGGCTGTGCGCGGCGGTGGGCTGGCGCCCGAGTTTCGCCTTGGCGACCGCGCCGCTCACGGTGCCGGTCACCGTGTGCATCCGCCAGTCGCCGGCGAGGATCTCCCAGTTGCGGAGCGGGTCGGCGGTGTCTTCGGGCACCATGAAGGCGTCCTCGAAGCGGAAGGAGCCAAGGCGCTGCTGGTAGTCGGAAGGGGCGCCCATCTCATCGGGCGGGAGACGGTCCGCGGGCGTGCAAAGGCGCACCGATCCCTCCCACGGCTCGGGGAAGCGCGCCGCGGGATGGCGGTCCACGAACAGGGTCCAGCCGTCCGGAAGGCGGCGCCACGCGAGCTCGATCCACTCGCCTTCGGGCGCGGCGAAGGGCGTCGGCTCGAAGGCGCGCGGCGCGAACGAGCCTTTCGCAAGCTGGGCGCCCTTCTTCGGCACGAGCGACAGTTCCACCGCCTCGCCCGTGGCGGCGTTCTCGAGGCGCACGGGCAGCGAGCCGTCCTTCCACAGGCAGGAGACCGTGGCCAGCAGGCTCCGCTCCGCCGATTCGGTCCGGGGCGACCACGCGCCGGCGCCTGCCGCTTCCGCCCGGACGCTCCACGGCCCCCCCGTCATCCAGGCCGCCAGGCAAAATAGGAAAACCTTCTTCATGAAACCTCCCGAAAATCGTTCGCGCACGCGGCGCACGGTAAGACGGATAGCACAAGACGTGCCATTGATGGTCCGAGGCATGTGATCCATCTCCCCGGAATCGTGCGTTTCGGATCGTGCGTTTCGGAGTGCATCTTGTTCCGTCCTGCGGTATCATGGCTCCATGCTGCGTTTGGATTTGCTCTTGTGCCTGCTTGCGCTCGTCTCCGGCGCGGCGTCGCTTTGCGGCGGCGTCGCGGCGGCGGGATGCATGCCGTCCGGGGGGATTGCCCCTGCCGCGGCGTTTGCGGCGGGCCTGGCGCCGGCCGTTCTTGCGGCCTCGTCCGTGCGGGTTTCGCGGCGGACGGAAGCGCTGGCGTTGTGCGTGTTGCACATCGTTTTGGCAGGGATCCTCCCGTTCGCGTCCGGGTCGGCGGGTCTGGCGGCCGCCACGCTGGTTCTCGACGGTGTCGTGGCGGGCGCATCGGGGATCTTTCTCGCGCACGTCGCGCTGGGGTGCCCTTCGGGGCGTGGCGGCTTCACGCTTGCGGGCGCGCCGCGCGTGGCGACGATCGCGGCCTGGATGGCGCTTGGCGCGGCGGCGGGGTGGGTCGCCGGCGGGATGCTGGCCGCGCCTGCGGGCGGATTCCGCGCGGTCTCGCGGGTTGCCGGCGGATGCTCGGGGCTGGCGGCGCTGCTGTCCCTGCCGCTGGCGGCGGGCGTTTCGAAGTTGCAGGACTCGGCCCCCCCCGTCGCGCCGGGCCGCGTGGTGTTGCTTCCGGCTTTTCCGGGCATGCTGCTGCTGGGGGTTCTCGCCGCGGTTGGATTGGGCGCGTGGAACCGGATTTTCCGGGTTGTCCTTGGTGCGCAGGCGTGGACGTCCGTGCAACTTGCGGCGGTGGTCCTGGTCGCGGCGGCGCTGGGCCTCCTTGCGGGGGCGCGCCGTGCCCGGAACAGCGTGACGCCGTTGGCCGTGGCGGCGCTGTGCACGGCATCGGGCGGGCTTTTCCTGCTGTTGCCGCTCGCGTGGATCTCCTCGACGATCGAACTGGGGCTGTGGCCGAAGGCGGCGGACGCCTTCGGGCGGGTGCTGGCCTTCCGATGGATGGCCATGGCCACGGCCGTGGCGCCGGCGGCCTTTCTGCTCGGCCATGCCGCCGCGACGCTGCTGGAGGCGACGGCCCGGCGGATCCCCGGCTGGGCTCCGGGCGACGATCCCCCCCGGTGGCTTTATGGGATGTGGGGCGTCTCGCTGGGGCTGGGCGGCTGGGCGGGCGCGCTCCTGCTGCCGCAGCTGACGCCGCGTCTGGGCGTGGTGGGCCTGTTGCGGGCCGGAGCCGTCCTGGGGGCGGTTTCCCTTTCGATCCCCCTTGTCTTCCTCCATCGCAGGCCGGCGCAGGACAAGAGGCGGATGGTCCTTGATGTCGCTCTTCCTGGCGCGGGGATGGCCGCGGCGCTTCTGGCGGGGATCCTGTGGAGAGCGCCGGACGTTCCGCTCCTGTCGGACGGCGTCTTCTCCCGTTCCCTCCGGGCGGGCCGCGCGATACGGGGCCCGAACGGGCCGATCCGCTTCCACTCCGACGGCGCGAAGCGCGCGGTGTCCGTCGCCGGGTTCCCCGACGGGACGCTCGAACTGGATCTGGACGGCAAACCGGAGATGAACTCGGCGGGCGACCTCCCGAACCAGCTGCTGGTGGCGCACGTGCCGCTGCTTCTCCATCCGCATGCGGAGCGGGTGGCCGTCGTGGGGCTGGGTTCGAGCGTCGCCGCGGGCGCGGCGGCGGCCTACCCCGTGAAGAAGGTCGAGTGCGTGGACGACGAGCCGGCGGTCTTGGAGGCCGCGCGGCTTTTCGGCAGCGTCAACGCGGAGGTCTTCGACGACCCGCGCGTGGAGGTCGCGTGCGGCGACGTCCGGCGCTTCCTGCTCGATCGCCCCGGGCGCTACGACGTGGTGATCTCCCAGCCGTCCAACCCCTGGCTCGCCGGGATGGAGTTCCGCTTCACGCGGGAATACTTCGATGCGGCGCGGGGTTCGCTGGGCCCCGACGGCATCTTCTGCGGCTGGATTGAAGGGTACGGAATGGACTTCGGCTCCTTCCGGCGCGTGGTCGCGACCTTCCTCGATGTGTTTCCAAACGCGATGCTGTGGTGCGGACAGCCCTGCGAATACCTGGTCGTGGGGTCGATGGAACCCTTCTCCGTCCCCGCCGACCGGCTTCTGGCGCATTTCGAGTGGCCCGACGTCTCGCGCAGCCTCTCCGTGCTGGGCATCCGTTCGCTGCCCGACTTCGCCTCCGCGTTCGTGGCCGACACCGACGGACTCCGCGGGCTGGCCGGCGACGCCCGGCCGCTGACGGACGCGACCACTCCGCTCGCCTTCGCCGCCGCGCGGTCGATGCGCGATCCCGCCACCCCCGCCCGGGCCATGGAGGGGGTCGAGGCGCACCGCGCGAAACGCGCCACGTGGCTCTCTCTCGGGCGCATGGACCCTGCGGTCTTCGCGGCGCTCGACGATCGCATCACGCGCTACCTCGCCGCGCGCGGGGAGGCCACCGCCGCACGGCATGTCGCCTTCTTCACGAACCGCGAACAGGGCTTCGCCCGCGCCCGCGCCGGCGCCCGCCTCAATCCGGACGATGCCTTCCTCCTCCGGATGGCGGACGACATCACGCAGGAGGGACGCTGGGCGATGGCCAACAAAGACTACGCGCTCGCGTCGCTCCGCTACTCCGAACTGCTCGACCTCCAGACGAATTCCGTGATCGCCCATCTCGGCTCCGGAGCGGCCGACAAGCATCTCGGGCGGAAGGAGTCGGCCTACTGGCACTTCATCCGCGCCGTCGCGATCGACCCCATCCGCCTCGACAGCCGCCTCGCCCTCGCGGGCGCCGCCTGGGAAGTCGGCGACGTCGCCGAAAGCATCCGCCAGTACCGCTATGCGCTTGAACTGGATCCGGAGAGCATCCCGGCACTTCACAACCTCGCCGTGCTCCTCGGCCATGCCGACGAGTCGCTGCGGGATCCGGAGGAAGCCGTCGCCCTCGCCACGCGCGCCTGCGAACTGGAGGGCTGGGCGAACGATCGCCTGGTGACGACGCTGGTGAACCTCTGCAACGAGTTTGGACGCCCGATGGACGCCCTCCAGGCCCGCGAACGCTTCCGCGAGGCGCAACGGAGGAGCCACTGAGCGGATGCGAAACCATCGCCCGCCCCTCGACTTCCGTCATTGCCTCCCCCCTTCGTGCTTTAGTATACTCCCCCGAAAATGAGATTGCTTTTCCATCGCGTGGCGTGCGTTGCGCTGGCCGTTTGCCTCGGCGCATCCTCCGGGATCGCGCAGCAGGCCGCGAAAAAGGCCGCTTCCAAGGTGTCCGGTGCGGCGCCCGTGAAGGCGCGCGTCTTCCTGGTGGACGCCGAAACGGATCAGACGATGGTCTTCAGCGGCATCGGCGATGGGTTTGTGGTCGCCGTCAGGGATGGCTCCGCCGCCCCTCCGCAAAAGCTCGAGTTCAAGGCGATCGAACGCGTCGAGTTCCTGGTCGACCTCGATCGTTTCGCCGTGGCGCGCGCGGTCCGCAAGTCGGACTGGGTCACCGCCATCCGGCTGCTCGGGAAGGCGCTCAACCCCGCGCTCCCGTACCTTGCCGTTCCCGAAAACAACGCCGCCCAGGACGCCCTCGACCTCGGCACCTACATGATCCGCGCCGCCGAGCGCACCGTGCGCGACGGGCGGGACGAAGCCCGGCTCGCCATGGCGAAGAAGCAGTACGAAGCCGCCATCGAGGTCTTCAAGTGCGGGTCGAAGGCCGAGTGGTGCAGCGTCGGCCAGCTCTCCGTCCTCAAGGGATGCCGCTGCCAGCTCGCGATCGGAAAGCCCAAGACCGCCCGCTACTACCTGGACCAGATGGACGAGCCGCAACCCGGCGACGCCGCCTACGGCCACTACTGGCTCGTCCGCGGCGAAATCGATGCCGTGAACGGCGACTTCCGCTCCGCGATGGATGCGGCCGTGAAGTCGGTCTGCTTCGAGAGCAAGGATGTCGAGACCTTCCCGGACGCCCTGCTCCTCTCCGCCCGATGCTACGAGGAACTCTTCGAACCCCACCGCGCCCGCGACGTCTACTACGAAGTCGCCAAACTCTTCCCCGGCACCGATTGGGCCGCGACCGCGCGCGAGAAGCTCCGCGCGCTCATGGCGGACGGCAAGACCCGCGACAAGGAGTCCGAGCCCGTCGAAAGTGTCTTTTTCGCCTTCAACGAAGACATGGACGCCCTGGCCGACGCCCTCCTCGCCGAAACCCCCGTTCCCGACGAAGAGGAAGAGGACGACGAGCCGGAGGCTCCCGGCCCCCCCGACGAAGACTGACCGTTTCCCGTTCCCGCCATCCCTTGGAGAAACCATGCACAAGAAGACGAACCTGATCGTGATGATGGGCGCATTGCTCGTGGCCGCAACGCTGGCCGTGCGCGCGCAGGACCCCGCACCGGCCGACGGCCCTGGCTACCGCGAGCCCCCGACGAAGACGCTTCTCGACTACTGGAAGGTGGGCGGGCCCACGATGTATCCCATCGCCCTCTGCTCGGTGGTGGCCATCGCCTTCACCATCTACTGCGGCATACAGTACACCGAAAAGAAGATGATCCGCCCGGACCTCCTGCCCGTCCTCCGCGACTCCCTCGGGAAACTCGACGTGCCCGGCACCCTCTCCATCTGCAACGGGAACCCCAGCATCCTCACCAACCTGCTCGCCGCCGGCCTCAACCGCATCGGCGAGAGCGGCGTGGTGGACGTGCCCGCCATGGAGAAGGCCATGGAAGAGGCCTCCGTGGAGGAGGTCGCCGCCGGCATGAAGCCCCTCAACTACATCTCGATAGCCTCCCAGATCGCCCCGATGCTCGGCTTGCTCGGCACCGTCACCGGCATGATCGGCGCCTTCAACAAAATCGGCATGGGCAAGATGGGCGACCCCGAGGCGCTCGCCTCGAACATCGGCGAAGCCATGATCACCACCGCCGCAGGCCTGATGGTGGCCATCCCCGCGATGTTCGCCTACTTCGCCCTGAAGGGCGTCTACATCGCCAACGTCTCGCGCATCTCGCGCGTGCTGGGCGACATGCTCCACCACCTCGCCGAGTCCACCCTCAGGCAGGAGGCCTGATCCCTCCCCCTTCCCGTTCCCGGAGGCGACCCCCCATGCGCATCCCGATCGAAGACAAGGAAGAGACAAAGCTCCAGATGGCGCCGATGATCGACATGGTCTTCCTGTTGATCATCTTCTTCATGACGGCCTCCCACCTGAGCGCCAGCAAGAACATCGAGCTCGACATCCCCGACGCCTCGCGCGGCGTCGTGCCCAAAGACCGGCCGGACCGCTGGACCGTCAACATCCTCCGCGACGGCACGCTCTTCAGCGGCTCGGACGCCGTCACCCTCGAGGAGCTTTCCCGTCTCGTGGCCGATCGCGTCCTGGCCAATCCGGACATGAAGGTCTACCTCCGCGCGGACAAGGCCACGCCCCACAAGGAGGTCCGCGCCGTCATGAACGCCATGGCCGCCGCCGGCGTGGGCGACTTCATCTTCGGCGTGCACGGCCGCGACGGCGAGGAGTTCGACGAATGAAGGTCTCCCTCCCCGAACAGCAGGAGCCGGATCTCGACATGGCCCCGCTCATCGACATGACCTTCCTGCTGCTGATCTACTTCATCTGCACCTGCTCGTTGGTCAGCCCGGAGGCCGATCTCGGCATCCGCCTGCCCGGCATGGTCGCACAGGCCGCCACCGTCGAAATGCCCGACGAGCAGATGATCGAGGTGCGCGCCAACGGGCAGGTCTTCCTGAACGACCGCGAGTTCGACTCCGCCACCGCCACCGAACTCCCCGAACTCGTCGCGACGCTCCAGCAATACCGCGCCTCGTCCGTCGCCAGCGGCAACAAGCCCCTCATCACCATCTGGGCGGACGACGAAACCGAACACCAGCGCGTGGTCGATGTGATGAACGCCTGCGCCGTCGCGAAAATCAAGGACGTGACCTTCGCCTCCTCCGGCCCATGAGGCCGGGTCGGCGCCGGGAGCCGGCCAATGCGCAATGCGCGCGACGGTCATTTTCCAGTTGCGCCGGTTCGGGTGGTTGGGATAGAATGCACCCTTACTTTTCCCGAAGTGGACTCTGATGAACTGAAGCATCGATCATGAAGACAACGATTCCCCAAGACCCTGGCGCCAGCCGCGAATGGCTGCTCGTGGATGCCGCCGGCAAGCCGCTCGGCCGCCTGGCCGTGGCCATTGCCAATGTCCTGCGCGGCCGCGACAAGCCAACATGGATGCCCAGCGCCGACACCGGCGCGTTCGTGGTGGTCACCAATGCCGGGAAGGTGAAGCTCACCGGCAAGAAAGACACGTGGAAGACCTACCAGCGCTACAGCGGCTGGCGGGGCGGCCGTCGCGTGATCTCCGCCGAGGTCATGCGCGCCAGGCACCCCGACCGCATGATTACGCTCGCCGTCCGCGGCATGCTGCCCAACAACAACCTCGCCACCCGCATGATGCGCCGCCTGCGCGTCTACGCCGGGAACGAGCATCCCCATGCCGCCCAGCAGCCCAAGGCCGTGGAGTTGATCTGACGGCTCCCGGGCGCCCCTTCGCGCGGCGCCCGAAGCAAAGTGAAGTAAGGTACGACAATCATGGTGAAAGAAATCGCTTCCGCCACCGGCCGTCGTAAAACGGCCGTCGCCCGCGTCCGTCTCGTGGACGGATCGGGGAACGTGAAGATCAATGACCGCGACATGGCCGAGTACTTCCCGGTCGAGGCCCTTCGCATCTACATGCTGGAACCCCTCGACATCACCAGCACCCGCGAGAAGTTCGACGTGCTCGTCTCCGCCAAGGGCGGCGGCACGAGCAGCCAGGCCGGCGCCGTGCGCCACGCGCTGTCCCGCGCGCTTTGCGCCTTCGACCTCTCGTTCCGCGAGCCCCTCAAGGCCAAGGGATGCCTCACCCGCGATCCTCGCACGAAGGAGCGCAAGAAGCCCGGCCAGCCCGGCGCCCGCAAACGCTTCCAATTCTCGAAGCGTTAGTCTTCCGCCGCCAGTTCCATTTGTCTGGCGTTTTTGCGAACGGGCGCCGATTCTGGCGCCCGTTTTGTGTATTGTCCATTTGGATTTCCCATGCCTCTGAAGAAATTCCTCAAGAAGATCGGAAGTTCGCTTTTCCAGTCTTCCAGCGCCAAGCCGACCGCCTCCACAACCTCCCGGCATCGCGGCGGCACATCCAAAGACGCCTCTTCCGGCTCCCGCAAGAGGAGCCGCCCCGAAGGCGGCCGCAAGCCCGCCGCGAGTTCCGGGAAACCCTCCCGCAAGAGGAATCGCGCCCAGCCCGCGCCCGGCGGACGCCGCGAGGGCGACGCGAAGCGCGGATCCCGTCCCGCGGAAACGCGGCCCGCCGCCGAAACGGGCGACGCTTCCCCGGATCGTCCCGCCAAGAGCCGTTCCGGCTCCCGCCGCAACGGCGGCGAACGCCGTCGCGGCGAGGGCCGTCGGGGGGACGATCGCCGAGGCGGCCGTCGTAGCGCCGGGACGCGCGCTTCCCGCCGCCCCCAGCGCGAGCTTCCCCCCACCGCCGACGAGCTCAAGGCCAAGGACGGGAAGGCCCCCGTCGTGGATTCGGCCTGGAGCATCGACCAGTTCGTCGTGGCCCCGCAGGAAGGCAAGAAGCGCTTCCATGACTTCGATCTGCCCGTCGAAATCATGCGCGCGATCGCCGACCTGGGCTTCCGGTACTGCACGCCCATCCAGGCCGAGTCGCTTGCCCTCGCCCTCGAGGGACGCAACGTCGCCGGGCGCGCGCAGACCGGCACCGGCAAGACCGCCGCGTTCCTCGTCGCCATTCTCGCCCGCTTCCTCCGCAGCCCCGAGTCCCGCCCCGACAAAAACGGCACGCCGCGCGCGCTGATCATCGCCCCCACCCGCGAGCTCGTGATCCAGATCTGCCGCGACGCCGAAGCCCTCGGCCGCTACTGCAACCTGCGCAGTTTCGCCGTCTACGGCGGCATGGACTACAATGCCCAGCTGCGCCAGCTCCAGGAAGGCCCCATCGACCTGCTCGTGGCCACCCCCGGCCGGCTGATCGACTTCCAGCGCCAGCACGCCGTGGATCTCTCCCGCGTGGACACCCTCGTGATCGACGAGGCGGACCGCATGCTCGACATGGGATTCATCCCCGACGTGCGGAAGATCATCCGCTGCCTCCCGCCCCGCGACCAGCGCCGCACCATGCTCTACTCCGCCACCCTCTCGGACGAGGTGATGAAGCTCGCTTCGCAGTGGATGCCCGATCCGGTGAAGGTCGAGATCGAGGCCGAATCCGCCGCGGCGGAGACCGTCAGGCAGTACGTCTTCATCACCACGACGCAGGAGAAGTACGTCCTCCTCTGCAACCTCCTCCAGCGCTACGAAGGCCAGCGCGTGCTGGTCTTCTGCAACCGCCGCGTCACCACCGACCGCCTCGCCGAGAGGCTCGAACGCCAGGGCTTCGCCTGCGAGGTGCTTTCCGGCGACGTGGACCAGCGCCGCCGCCTGCGCGTGATCGAGGCCTTCCGTTCCGGCACCGTGAAGATCGTTGTCGCCACCGACGTCGCCGGCCGCGGGCTCCACATCGCGGACATCGGGCTCGTCGTGAACTACGAGCTCCCCTACGAGGCCGAGGACTACGTGCACCGCATCGGCCGGACCGGCCGCGCCGGGCACGTGGGCACCGCCGTCTCCTTCGCCGACCCCGACGAATCGTTTGTGATCCCCGCCATCGAGGAGTACATCGGCGAGGAACTCAAGTGCGAGATGCCGGAGGCGGCGCTCCTGGCCCCCCTTCCGCCTCCCCGCCGCCGGAAATCCTCCCCCCGCCGTTCGAAGGCCTCCGCCGCCTCCGGGGCTTCCGCCGGGCAGGACGAATCCCCCGAGCCGGAAGCCGGGCCCGAGGCGCCCCCCGCCGCTTCCCGCGAGACGGAGGCGGCGGATGCGGAATCCGAAGAACCGGCCTCCGCTCCAACCCCCGCCCCGCAGGCCGCCGGGAGCGAGGCTTCCGACAAGCCTTCCCGCCGCTCCGGCGCCCGCCGCGGCGGGCGCGGCTCCCGCCCGTCTTCCCCGAAAAGCGATGCGGAGAAGGCCGCTCCACCGCCCGGGATCCAGGGGGCCCGCGCCAAGGCGCAGGAGTGGACGCCCGGGCAACCCTGATGGACCTTCCCCGCGAGTGCCCCCGGCCCCTGGCATGGGAGACGGGCATGCGAACGCTTTCCGTTCCAGGAAAGGGCAGCCTTACGGGGTTCCCGTGCCGCGCGCCAAAGGGAAGGACGATGGCCGCCCGATGAGACGGGGGTGGTACGGAAACTGCTTTTCCAACTCGTTCGCCTGTCCCTCTCAACGCCTGCCCGGGAGATGAATTCCATGAACAGCCGCCTGTGGATCCAGACCCTCCCCTCGTTGCATCGTCCGCTTCCCATCCTGTCCTTCCCGGCCGTGCATCTGCTCGGCGTGACGGTGCGGCAGTTCACCCACGACGCCGTCCTGCAGGCCCGGGGCATCCGGAAGGTCGCGGAGCGCGTCCCTTCCGCCGCCGCCGTGACCGCCATGGATCTTTCGGTCGAGGCCGAGGCCTTCGGATGCCGCGTGCAGGCGGGCGACGACGACATCCCCACCATCGCCGGCACACGCGTGCCGGACGCCGAAGCGGCCGACGCGCTGTCGGTCCCGGACGTGGGCGATGCGCGCACCGGACTCTACATCGACGCCGCCCGCCGGGCGAAGGCCGCCGTCGCCGACCGCCCCGTCCTCGCCGGGTTGATCGGCCCCTATTCCCTCGCGGGACGCCTGATGGACGTTGCCGAAGCGCTCGCCAACTGCCTCGCCGAGCCCGGACTCGTCCACGCCGTGATGCGCAAGTCCACCGATTTCCTCATCGCCTACGCCCGGGCGTACAAGGCGGCCGGACTGGACGGCATGATGATGGCCGAACCCCTCGCCGGCCTCCTCTCGCCCGCGCTGGAAAGGGAGTTCTCCGCGCCCTATGTGGCCGAGCTGGTCGAAGCCGTGCAGGACGATGGTTTCGTGGTGATCTACCACAACTGCGGCCCCAACACGCCGCACATGCTCGACTCGCTTGCCGCCAACGGCGCCGCCGCCTACCACTTCGGAGACGCCGTGGATCTGGCCGGCATCCTCGCGCGCATGCCCACCGACAAGCCCATCTGCGGCAACGTCTCGCCTTCCGCGCACTTCCTCGGAGGCACGCCCGCCTCGGTGCGCGAGGCTACGCTGGCGCTTCTCGAACCATGCGCCTCCGACCCGCGCTTCGTCCTCTCCTCCGGCTGCGACATCCCGCCCGGCAGCCCGTGGGAGAACATCGACGCCTTCTTCCAGGCCTCCCGCGCCTTCTACGGGGCTTGACCCCTGCGGCGTGCCGCCCCTCCAACCCGCTTCGACATGCCCGATTCCCCCGTTTCGACCTCCGCGCCCTCCGCATCCGCACCAGCCGATCCCACCCGAATCACGGGAACGGTCAAGAGCGTCGTCTTCCACAACGACGCCAACGGCTACACCATCTGCTCCGTGGAGGTCGCGGGCGAAAAGGATCCCTGCACCGTGGTCGGCACGTGCGCCGTCATCTGGGAAGGCGAGGAGCTCGACGCCACCGGACGCTGGGTCCGCCATCCGCAGTTCGGACGGCAGTTCCAGGCGGACACCATCACCTGCGTCACGCCCACCTCCACGGAAGGCATCGAGAAGTTCCTCGCCGGCGGCATGATCCGCGGGATCGGCCCCGTGCAGGCCAAGCGCATCGTCACGCACTTCGGGCAGGACACCCTCCGCGTGATCGACAACGAGTCCGCGCGCCTCGAAGAGGTGCCGGGGATCGGTCCGAAGCGGCGCGCGCTCATCAAGGAGTCGTGGGTCGAGTCGCGCGGCATCCGCGACATCATGATCTTCCTGCAAAGCAACGGCGTGGGCACCGCCCAGGCCGCCCGCATCTACCGCCAGTACGGGCAGGACGCCATCGCCATCGTGAAGAAGAACCCCTACCGCCTTTGCCACGACGTGTGGGGGATCGGCTTCAAGAGCTCCGACGCCATCGCCTTGCGCGTGGGCGTCCCCAGGGAGTCGCTCGAACGCGCCCGCGCCGGAATCGCCTACGTGCTCTCCACCCTTTCCGAGGAAGGCCACTGCTTCTGCCCCGAGAGCGAACTGCTCCTCACCGCGCAGGAGATGCTCGGCATCCCGCTCGAGGTCGTGGCCGAAGCCCTCGCCGACGAAGCCGCCCGCGGCGGCACCCTCGTGCGCGACGGCGAGCGCGTCTACCTCCGGGAACTCTTCGCCGCCGAGGTGCGCGTGGCCGTGAAGCTCCGCCGGCTGCTCGACGGCACGCCGCGCTTCAAGCCCATCGACGCCCCGCGCGCCGTGGACTGGGCGGAATCGCGCATGGGGATGACCCTCGCCCCCGAGCAGCGCCTCGCCCTCCAGGACGCCCTTTCCGGCAAGGTCACCGTCATCACCGGCGGGCCCGGCGTGGGCAAGACCACCATCATCCGCGCCCTGGCCGAGGTGTTCGACGCCCGCCGTGCCGTCCTCCGCCTCGCCGCCCCCACGGGCCGCGCCGCGAAGCGCATGGCCGAATCCACCGGCCGCGAGGCCGTCACCCTCCACCGGCTGCTCTGCTTCCAGCCCGGCGGACGCGGCTTCAAGTACAACGCCGACAACCCCCTCGACGCGGACGTCGTCATCCTGGACGAATCGTCGATGATCGACCTCGATCTCATGGACAACCTCCTCCAGGCCGTTCCCGACCACTGCTGCCTCGTGCTGGTGGGCGATGTCGACCAGCTTCCCAGCGTGGGCCCCGGCAACGTGCTGCGCGACATCCTCTCCTCCGGCGTCGTCCCCAGCCGCCGCCTCACCTGCATCTTCCGCCAGGACACGCGCGGCCTCATCGTGCGCAACGCCCATCGCATCAACCGGGGCGAACGCATCGAGCGCGCCCAGGGAAGCGACTTTTTCTTCATCGAGACCTCCGAGCCCGACCTCATGATCGCCCGCGCGCGCGAACTGGTCTCCCGCCGCATCCCCCGCAAATTCGGCTTCGACCCCCTCACGGACATCCAGGTCCTGACCCCGATGCGCCGCAACGCCTTGGGTTCGGACAACCTGAACCACGTGCTCCAGGAGGCGTTGAACCCGCGCGGCGAAGCCCTGCTGCGCGGCGGCTCCGCCTTCCGCATCCGCGACCGCGTGATGCAGCTGCGCAACAACTACGACAAGGAGGTCTTCAACGGCGACATCGGCTTCATCCGCGAGGTCGATCGCGGCGAACTCACCCTCACGGTGGACTTCGATGGCCGGGAGGTCTCCTACCGCTCCGACGAACTCGACGAGCTCGTGCTCGCCTACGCCACCACCATCCACAAGTCGCAGGGCAGCGAATACCCCGCTGTGGTCATCCTCCTCGCCACGCAGCATTTCAAGCTGCTCCAGCGCAACCTGCTCTACACCGCGGTCACCCGCGGGAAGAAGCTCGTGTGCATCGTGGGCTCCTCCAAGGCCGCCTACATCGCCACGCAGAACAACACCGTGCGCGAACGCCGCACGTGGCTCGCGGAACGCCTCCGCGCCAAGCCGGGCGAAGCCGATGCCCCGGAGCCAGCCCCCGGCCCCGGCGGAAGCGGGCCGGAAGCGGACGGGCCGCATCCATGAACCCCCTGCTCGAACGTCCGGCACGGTGCGTCCGCTTCGTCGCGATGGATTTCGAAACGACGGGATCCGTGCGCGGCTGGGAGGTCGAACCGTGGCAGTTCGGGATGATCGACCTCGCGGAAGGGCGCATCCGCCCCGAAACCGCATTCGAAAGCTGGCTTCGCATCGACGCGGACCGGCCGTTCAATCCATACGCGCCGGGCCGTCACGGACAGGTCCGCGACCGGCTGGCCGCCGCCCCTTCCCTGGCGGAACTGTACGGGACGCTGGCCACCCGCTTCGCGGGCGCCGTGCTCGTGGCGCACAACGTGGGGACCGAACGCACCCTGCTCGCCAAAGCGTTCCCGCTCCATCGCCTGGGGCCGTGGGTGGACACGCTGAAACTCGTGCGGAACTTCCATCCCGAACTCCCCGGCGGAAGCCTCGGACAGGTCCTTGAAAGCCTCGGCTTGCGGCCGCGCGTCGATGCCGCCTGCCCCGGCCGAACCTGCCACGACGCCCTCTACGACGCCGTCGCCTGCGCCGTCCTCCTCGAGTACTTCCTGGGCCTCCCCGGCTGGGAATCCGTCCCGGTGCAGGCCCTTCTCTGACGGCCCGCCGGCCGGCGCCTTTCCCCTTGCCGCCCCATCCCCGCGCGGCGTACACTCCCGCCATGGAAGAATCCCGGAACACGAAGGAACGCCGCTGCGCGATCGTCGGCATCGTCGGGCGGACGAACGCCGGCAAATCCACGCTGGTGAACGCGCTCGTGGGCGACAAGGTGAGCATCGTCTCGCCCGTGGCGCAGACCACCCGCAGCGTCGTGCGCGGCGTCTTCACCGACCCTCGCGGCCAGCTCGTTCTGGTGGATACCCCGGGCCTCCACAAGAGCGAAAGCCCTCTCGGCACCCTCATGAACCGCATGGCCCGCCAGGCTTCCGCGAACGTCCAGATCCTTGTGGTGGTGGTGGACGCCTCGCGTCCGCCGCAGCTCGAGGACGAAGGGTGGTTCCGGCGCGCCCTCTTTGCCGGGCAGCCCGTCTTCTTCCTCCTGAACAAGTGCGACCGCGGCCCCACGCCCCACGTCCCCGCGTTCCATGCCGCCTGGAAGGCCATCCAGGACGAGAAGGGCCACCATCGCGACGACGTGGTCTGGATGGAGATCTCCGCCGCGACCCGCCGCAACCTGCCGCAGCTGCTCGAGGCGTTGTTTGCCCGCGCCGAGCCGGGCGAACCGTATTTCCCCGACGACACGGTCACCGACTATCCCCGTCCCCTCGCGATCGCGGACGTGATCCGGGAGAAGCTCTTCCGGCACCTGTCGCAGGAGCTTCCCCACGAGATCGGCGTGCGGATCGACGACATCCGCGAGGATGGGCGCCGCTGGCATGTGCGCGCCACGATCCTCGTGAACCGTCCGTCGCAGAAGCCGATCGTCCTGGGCGAGCGCGGGCGGGTGATCCGGTCGGTGCGCCGGGCGGCGGAGCCGGAGATCTCCGCGATGTTCGACGTCGATGCCGACCTCGAACTGTGGGTGAAGGTCGAGAAAAACTGGGCGAAGAACTTCTGGCTGCTTCGCCAGATGGGCTACGACGCGCCCCGGTGAGGGGGACCGCCCCCGGCAGGCTCCTTCTCCCGCGCGCGCACGCGCTACGATTTGGATTCGTTCGTGCCGTGCACGGCCCCGAGCGGCGCGAGGCGTGTCTCGAGCCGTTTCGCGAGGTAGGGGGCGCCTTGGCAGAAGGCGGCGAGGGAGAGGTATTCCTCGATGGCGGCGGAGATGCCGGGCTTGGCGCCTTTTTCGGCCCGGAGGAGAAGGTTGCGGGCGGTGGCGGCGGGCTCCACGAACTCCTGGATCTTCACGCGGTATCCCAGGATGCGCAGGATCTGCGCGCGGAAGGCGTCGGTGAAGAGGTCCGCCAGGCGTTCGCGCAGGATGCCGTGGCGGAGCACGGCGCGCAGCGGTCCGGCTCCGCCGGATCCGAGGTGCTCCTGGAGGTCGTGCTGGCAGCAGGGCGCCGCGAGGATGTAGGGGCATCCCCATTCGACGCCGCGGGCGATGGCTTCGTCGGTGGCGGTGTCGCAGGCGTGCAGGCTCAGCAGGAGATGGGGCGCGAGATCGAGGGGCGCGGTTGCGATGTCGCCCGCCACGAAGCGCGCCTCGTCTTCCGGAAGGCCGAGATCGCGGGCCATGCGGTCGCAGTCGGCCACGAGGGCGGGGTCGTGGTCGATGCCGCGGATGCGCACGGAGTCGCCGCGGACGCGGGAGAGGTAGAGATGGGCGGCGAAGGTGAGGTAGGCCCGGCCGCATCCGCAATCGACGATGTCGAGGTCGCGCGGGGGGCGTTCCCTGCCGAGGGTGGCATCGATGGCGCGAAGGAATTCGTTTACCTGGCGGAGCTTGTCGCGCATCGAGGCCCGGATGTGCCCGGAGCCGTCGGCAAAGCCCAGGACGCGGAGGTAGGCCGCGGCGTCGAAGGCGTCGAGGGGCTGGCTTTTGACGCGGTCGTGGCCGGAGGTCGCGCGGGGTGCGGAGGGGGCGGCAGATGCCTTCGAGCGGGAGACGAGGGCGTTGCCTTTGCGGGTGACGCGCAGGTGGAGGTCGCCTTCCCCGGTGACGAGGTGGGCTTCGCGCGGGCCGCCTGTGGCGAGGAGCGCTTCGGCCAGCTGCCGGGCGTCGCCGGCGCCGAGGTTGCGGGCGGTGGCGCGCTTGTCCGCGAAGCGCTCGCATTGCCAGAGCGCCTCGCCGCGCAGGGTCACGGGGTGGAGGCTGGTTTTTTCGACCTTGCCGCCGCGGCGGGTGACGCAGGTGAGGCGGATGGCGCCCGGGCGATCGAAGAGGCGGTCGAGGATTTCCGGGATCACGGAGGACAAGGGATTGTTCACGGTCTGCAAAGGAAGGTTTCCATTTTCCGGGTTGCGCCGGGGGCCGAACGGCCCTCCGTTGGCGTCAGGAGACGGGCGCGGCGTCGAAGCGGGCCACGCGCGAGACGTCCCGGTAGTCGTCCCACGTCCACGGGGGGCGCTGGAGGCGGGCGAGGGCTTGTTCCATCCCGGCGTCGTCCAGGGTGGATGCGGCGCACAGCGAGAAGCGCAGGGAGACGGGGCCTTCGTCGGTTCCGAAGCGCCGGAAGAGGCCGGGGAGTTCGTCCGCGGGGATGCGGGCGCAGCTGTGGTAGGCGTGGAGCGAGTTCCGCAGCAGGGTGGGGCGGATCGATCGGGCCGTCACGTCCACCGCGAACGAATCGGGGAGGAGCACGCCGTAGGCGCGTCCGGCGGATTCCACGCGGAGCGCGTGGTGGAGCGGGCGTTCCGCGCCGTCCGCGGCGCGGTCGATCCATCCGCCGCCCACGCGGTCGCGGCGCGCCGCGACGGGTCCGGGAAGGCCGATGGAGGCCTTGAAGACGGTCATCGGCTCCTGGTAGTTCACATCGAGGCGGCAATGCACGAACGGATCGTCGCGGTCAAGCGAGACGAAGAGGCGGCACGGGCTCGAACCGAGGCGCCCGCGCAGCAGGACGGTGGCGCGGAAGCCGCCCGACTCGACGGGTTCGGGCGCTTCGAAGCGGGCGACGGCGTGGAGGGGGCCGGTGGGGCCGGCGTAGCGGTCGATGCCGTGCGACCAGGTGTCCGAGCCGTCGGCGAGGGCGTTGAGGGTGATCGGTCGCGCGAGAAGCGGCGCGCCGTCGACGGGGTCGCGCAGCATCGCGATGCCGTCGGGACCGAAGGAGACCGCGAGAAGCCCGTTCGACAGCGCCGGCCCCCCGGCGGAGGGCGCGAAAAACGGCGCGCCGTCTTTCGCGGGGGGTGGGGCGGCGGCGGCGGCCCCGGCGGCGTCCGGCACGATGCGGAGGGCGAGCGCGGCGCGGGGAGGGAGGTCGACGGGCAGGAGCAGGCGCGGGAAGGGGATGGGCGAGGCGGACTCGCGCATCAGGCATTCGGGCGGAACCGTCTGGTGGGGGACGACACGCCCGCCGGCGTCTTCGAGATGGTGGTGCCAGGACTGGCCGTCGAGGGGGATTTCGGCCTCGGCGAGGCCGGTCCAGCGGACGTCGGCGCGGTTCACGACGTGAAGGCGGTGGCCGGCGGGTTCGGCCCGGGCGAGCGAACGCGCGCGCAACGCGTCGTACGCGAGCGCTTCGGCGGCCTCCCGTGCGCCCCCCGTCTGGCGGCGCGCCGCCGCCGTGGCCGAGGCGATCGAACTCCCCGGAAGAAGATCGTGGAATTGGTTGAAGCAGACCGTGCGCCAGGCTTCGTCCAACATGCGGCCGGGCCCGGCCGCCTTCCCGCCCCCGCAACGGGGTGCGGGGCTTTCGCCCGACAACCGTTCCGCGTCCAGGAGGGCGAGTTCGGCGTCGCGCAGGTCGCGCTTGAGGCCGGAGCAGACCGAGTAGCAGCCGATGGCGTGCATCTGGAGTTCGCCCTCGACCAGCGGGGCGGCGGGGATTTCGGCGGCCACCGCCTCGAAATAGTCCCGCACGGTGGAGAACTCCAGGCGGACATCCGGCGCGAAGTCGCGATGGGCGTCGAGCCATTCCACGAGACGCCGGGAAGGGCCGCCCCCGTGGTTGCCGACGCCGTAGAAGCACATCGCATGGGCATGGCCCGCGGCGCGGGCGTCCGCGACGGCCCCTTCGATGTGTCCGGCGAGGGAGCCGGGCGCGGCGCAGAGGTAGGCGCCGTGGATGCGGAAGGCGGGGATTTCCGCGCCGTCGGGGGCGCGCCAGCGGAAGAGGTGCGAGGGAAGGGTGCGCTCGTGCGGGCCGGGCCGCATGAAGACGAAGCATTCCTGGCCCGTCTCGCGGAGGAGCGAAGGGAGGTAGGCGCCGTGGCCGAAGGTGTCCACGAGGTAGCCCACGGGGATGTCCGCGACGCCGAGATGGCGGGCGAACCAGTCGCGGCCCAGTCGCGCCGTGGCGCGGAGGGCGTCGTGGGAGGGCAGGTTCGTGTCCGCCTGCACCCACCACCCGTTCACGACCTCCCAGCGTCCGGCGTCGATATGGCCCCGGATGCGGCGGAGCAGGGAGGGGTCGAGGCGCCGGACTTGTTCGTAGACCCAGGCCTCCCCCCGCGTGAAGGTGGCGAAGGGGTAGCGGTCGAGGATGTCGCAGGCGCTGCGGCAGGTTGCGACCGCTTCGTCCGCCCCGCGCTGCCAGGGCCAAAGCCAAACCGGATCCAGGTGGGCGTTCCCGATGAGATGGACGGTGATCATGGCGGTGGAATCCTTGGGGACAGGCGAAAGAAGCCTTTGGAGACGATGCGCTACCGAACCTCTTCGAGACGGATGTCGTCGAGGAAAAGGTCGCCCACGGCGCCGATGGCGACGATGTGGACGGTGACGAACTGCACCCGCTCCCGGCTCTGGCGCTGGAGGTCCGAGAATTTCTTTCCCTTGGCGCTTGCGAGACCGGGGATGAGGAGCGACTTCTTCGTCCATACCCTTGGAATCTCGGCCATTCCGCCGGCGTCGCCCGCCGTGAAGTAGACCATGGGGAAGCGCTCGGCGCGGCGGAGGTCCGTGCGCACGGGGATGGGCGCGGTCTTGTCCTTGGCCTTGGGGCTGCGGCGCCAGCCCTCCAGCATGATGCGGGCCTTGGGGCCGGTGCTGCGCGCTTCGACGGTGAGCTTGTAGCTCTTGGCGGGGTCGACGGGGATGGCGAAGCTGTCCGCCTTCACGCCCTGGTTCTCGGCGATGGAGACGTTCGGGACATGGATCTTCAGGACGTGCTTGCGGGTGCCGTCGGCGACCACCCCGACATACTCGTGGTTCTGGAAATAGAAGCTCTCGCCCGGCTGGTCGTACCGGGTGTTCCAGTGGGCGAGGGGGGATCCGGCGTTGTCGAAGTGGCCGTTCGCGACGAGGTTCGTGGCGGCGCGCGAGAAGGGCGCGGCGGACAGGAGGGCGGATGCGAGGAGAAGGCGGACCGGGCTTTTCATGGGGGGAATCATACTCCGGGGAGGGGGCTTTTGCCATAGCGGATTTTCTTTCCGGTCGCGGATTTTCATCCTTGCCATCCGGAAGGCCGCCAACTATACTGAATGACGAAACTTTCCTGGGCAGGGGAAGGGCTTTCGCCCGCCGCGCTCCGAAGAACCCCCCCGTTGCGCTTCGAGAACCCATTCCACAAGACCCGACACCGATGGATACGACCCGTCCAACCCGTTCCGGGGCGCCGCTGGCGTTCCCGTTTCTTTTTCTCGCCTCGCTGGCCTTCGCCGTCGCGGGGGCGGGTTGCGCCCTCCTGCCGCACGGCGATGACGGCGCCGACTCCGGCTTCGACTCCATGCTGGGAGGCCTCCTTCCTCCGCTTCCGGGCGGCGGAAGCCCTTCCGGGGCCGGCGTCGCGGCGGTGCCGGGGGAAAACGGCGCGCCGCCGGCCGGGGAGGATCTCCCGGCGGGCGTGGTCCCGGTGTTGGGCGAAGACGGCGAGCCGCAGCTCCGCGTGGGGTTGGTGCTGTCGATATCGGTGCTGGTGAACGACAAGGTCGAGGTGCCCGAACAGAACTACCTCATTTCGTTGGACAACACGGTGGCCCTTCCCTTCGTGGGGGCGGTCTCGTGCGAGGGGCTCACGCTGAGCCAGTTCCGGCGCCGGTTGACGGAACTCTACTCCGACTACCTGCACGACCCGAACGTGCGGGCGGACTTCGTGACGACCGAAAGCGGCGAGTCGCCATGGGGGAAGGTGCGCGTGATGGGGCATGTGGGGCACGAGGGCTGGATCAACATCCCCCCGACGCGCGACCTCTCGCTCCTGAGGGCGTTGCAGCTTGCGGGGGGTGTCGCGCGCGGCGCGAAGCGTTCGGACGTGCGGATCACGCGGATCCTCCCGGACGGCACGAAGCAGACCTTCCGCGCGGACTTGGACAAACTGGGCCGGCAGGGGGACGTCGAGCAGGACATCCCGCTGGAGCCGGGCGACACGATATGGGTGGACGAACGGATTTGGTAGGCACTTTCCCCTTGCGGACCAAGGGAGGTATGACGTAAATTCGCATTGCGCTACGGACGTTGCCACGAGAGTCCGTGCGTTGAGTAGAAAGGCACGACAATGAAGAAGACAATGGCTCTGTTGGTGGGCTGCGCCTTTGTAGCGGCCCTTTCGGTTCGCGCGGACGCCCCTGGCGTGGGCGATGCCGTGCTCGACCCTTCGAAGATCCCCGCGATGCTGGCGGCCGTGGAAGACCTGGGCGGCAAGGTGTCCCTCCTGGAAGAGGCGGTGTCGGCGGCGGCGGAGCTTCCGATTGACCCCTCGGATCGCCTGGGGCGGATCGCGGGCGTCGTGTCCGGCGGTCTCGATGCGCTTCCGGAGGAGGTGCGCCCCGGCGCCCTCGCCGCGATGGTCTGCAACATTCCCTTCGACCTGCTTCCCGGCGCAGCCGACGCGCTGTCCCCCGCCATGAAGCAGCGCACGGCCGCGATGGACGCGGAGGCCCTCCAGCGCTATATGGCGGAGGCGGTCGGAACGGTTTACCGCCAGGGGCTGGACGCCGACGCCGCCGACATCTACGCCGCGTTCGTCATCGCGCTTCTCTCGGCGGAAAACCTGGAGCCCGCGCTCGAGGCGGTCCCTGCGAGATCCCACGACACGGTTCGCGCCTACGTGGCCGCGATCCAGACGGACGACTACGCGGCCATCTTCGGCGCCGAAGGCGCGGAGGAACTCATCTTCGCGCTGACCCCGACGGATCGCCCCTTCGGCGAGGCCGCCCTGGCGAGCGGCATCATCGCGCTTCCCCCAATTTCCGCGATGATGGACATCGGCCTGGAACGCCCGGCGATCATCGAAGTCGACAAGGGCAGGTATATCGGTTCCAGCGGGTATATCGGTTCCAGCAGCGGTCCGCCCATCCCGCCGCCCTACAAAGGCCAGTTCAAACCGAAAGACCCGGCTTAGCCGAACCCGCCGCCGCCGTCTGATCCGATCTGATGAAGCCTACAATCCCAGGAACAGCCATGAAGCACCCCTCCCTCCTTTTCGCGGCCTCGCTGGCCCTCCTTGCGTCCGCGTCGGCCTTCGCCCAGGACATGTTCCTCCCGAACGACCGTTACGGGATCATCCTCGGCTCCGCCCGCGTCTCCCCCCACGCGAGCGCGGGCGTCTTCTTCGACTCGAACCCCGACTACGTGCGCGAGGGCGAGGAAGACGCGCGCTTCGGCACCGCCGAGGACTACGACTCGTGGGGCTACAGCGTCCAGCCCGGCGTCGACCTGAAGTGGCAGGCCAACCATTGGCTTCTGGCCGCGGACGCATGGTACACCATGGAACGCTTCGAGAAGGAGTTCCTGGAATCCCGCGACTCGTGGGGCGAATCCGCTTCGCTCTCGTTCGAAGGGCAGCGCGATCTGTATGTGACCGTGGCGGAGTCCTACAAGTATGTCCGCGAGACCGACGAAGACGCCGCCCGCTGGAAGGACCGCTACGAGCTGGCCGCAGGGATCGACGTGGACAAGGCCCTTGGCGAGAAGACGATCGTGGGGGCGGGTGCGAAGTACAGGTCGCTGGACTACGACAGCTCCCTGCTCAACGACTGGTCGAAGGTCTCCTTGGACGCCCGTCTCGCCCGCGCCATCACCGAGAAGATGAACGCCACGCTGACGGGCCGCTACGAGACGGACGAGTCCGAGCACCAGGACGGCAGCGCCGACACGTGGACCGGGCTGCTGGGCGTCTCCTCCCGCGCGACGGACAAGATCTCCTACTCCCTCGGGGTGGGCGTGCACTTCTACACCGGCTTCGACGACAGCGAGAAGACCAAGTTCGCCTACCATGCGCAGGCCAAATGGGCCCCCACCGAAAAGTTCGACCTGTCGCTTGCGGGCAACACCTCCTTCTATCCCGCCGAAGACGAGTTCGACAGCTCGATCTACGAGATCGGGGCCGGCTTGGTCGCCCGCTACCGTCCGATCTCCCGTTGGCTTCTCTCCGCTTCGTTGAACTACCAGCGCGAAGACTACACCCAGGAAGTCCGGACCGGCTCCAACGTGATCATGGACGAGTCGGCGATCCTGGGACGGCACCGCGTCGACAACTACGTTACCGCCGTGGCGGGCGCTTCCTTCGCCCTCTCGCAGTACGCCTCCGTCAACGGCCGCTTCGCCTACTCTTTCGACGATTCCACCATCGCCGAATATGAGTACGACCGCTGGCGCGCCACGCTCGGCGTGACACTCCGCTACTAGATCCAACCCCAGCCCCGCGGGGAAAGGCGCAGGCAATGATACAGGCATGATCCGGAACCTACCCCGCATCGCGGTGATGCTCCATGTGGCATTCATCGCCATTTATCTCGCTTGGCTCCGCGGCGGAACGGTCCCCGACCATTACGGCCCGATCCCCTGGCTGTCGCTCTTCCTCATCGAGATGATCCTTCTCTTCCCCGTTCTCAAGAAGGGGGAGACGGATGCCATGGGGCGCACGCGCGTGGTGCGTTCCCTTTTGACGGATCCCATCCTCTACCTCGGCCTCGGCTTCCTCCTCTTCGTCGGCATCCAGTGCTGGAACGGTCCCTGCACCCTCTTCCGCGACGTCGAGGCCGGGCGGTGGAGGTACACCGATCCGCCCTATCCGGGCTGGCCCTTCAGCGTGAACCGCGAGGAGGCGGGGCACATGCTCTACTGGTTTGCGCCGGTCTACGCGGTCATCCTCGCCATGCGCCACGGCTTGAGCCGCAAGGCGAAGATGAACCTGCTCCGCGTGCTGATTGCGAGTTCCGCGCTGCTTTCGCTGTTCGGGATCGTGCAGTTTGCGTCGGGCACCGACAAGATGTACTGGGTGACGCCCATCGGAACGCAGTTCTTCGCCTCCTTCGGCTATCCGAACCATGCGGGGAGTTACTTCACCCTTGCCTTCGCCATCTCCGTCGGCGTCCTGCTCCAGGACCTTTCCGCGAGCGAGAACAAGCCTCCCGCCGCCTGGATCGCCGTCTGCGCCGCGTGTGTGGTCCTGAACCTCCTGGGGGCGACGCTGTCCCTTTGCCGCGCCGCGATCCTCCTTTCGTGGGCGATCGCGCTGTTCGCCCTCGTCTTCGGGTCTCTTTACCTCGCTCCGTTGCTTACGCGGGCGATGAAGCTCCGCATGGGCGTCTCCCTGTTCATCGGCATCGGAATCGCCCTGTTCCTCTTCTTCGTGGCCTATCCCCGGAATCCCGTGCAGAAGGAGCTCGGCACCCTGTTCACGAAGATCCAGGGCAAGGCCGCAACCGCGGAGACCGTGCAGGGCGGACAGAACGCCGCAGCCCAAGAGGCGGACGCGGCCACCTGGCATTTCGACAACCCCTTCGGCAAGGACCGCCGGCGCCTCGCCAAGGCCGCGGTGGACATTTGGCAGGACTATCCGTGGACGGGCGTGGGCGGCTGGGGTTTCCGCCACCACGTCGGCTTGTACGTCCCGAAGTCCGATTGGAAGTCTCTCCGTACCTTCGGCAGGGCCAATGTCCACAACGACGCCCTCCAGTACCTCTGCGAACACGGCATCATCGGTTCCGGACTCCTGCTGGGCACCGTCATCGTCCTGCTCGTCCCCTTCTGGAACCGGTTGATCCGCGCCCTCCTGAAGAAGCCCGACGACGAGGAAGCCTACCGGTCCGCGATCTTCCGCGTCTCCCCGGTAGCCTGGTTCCTTCTGATCGGAACGCTGGCCGTCGTGGTGCACAGCCTGATCGATCTCCCCTTCCGTTGTCCGGCGATCCTCGTGCTTTGGTTCATCTGCCTGTGCACCATGACATCGGTGCTCCCCAAGCCCAAGCCCCGCGCCGCCGAAGCCGAGGGTTCGCGAGGCGAACCGCGCCGCCGCCATCGTTCGCACCGGCGTTCGAAGGGAGGGGCCTCCAATTCCGCTCCCGCCCCGCAGGCGCCGCAGGACGACGAGCCGGATGCCTAGCCTTTCCATCGAGTTGTATCCATGAGCGAAAACGAACACCCCCGTGTGTCCACCACGTCCGAATCCGCCCCCGCCGAAGACGCATCGTCGCGCCATGGCCCCGCGTACTACTACGGCCGCGGCCCGGCCTACTACTACGGCTCCGGCGGAGCGAGCTACGGCGGCGGCAGCTACGGCGCCGCCTACTACGGCGGCGACACGGAAGGCAGTGGCGGGGGCGAAGACTCGATGCTGGGGTCGCTCTCGATCCAGCGCGTCTTCCGCGTGATGTTGCAGAAGTGGCCCACGCTGCTGGTTTCCGTTCTCCTCGGCCTGGCCTTCGGCTTTGCCTACTACAAGACGGCGCCGGTTGTCTACAAGGCCTCCAGCACCATCGAAATGTCGGTCCGCCCGAAGCGCGCCCTCAACGTGAGCGCCGTGTATGACGAATCGGGCGGCGCCTCCACCGACGAGATCCTCAACACCCGCCTCATCAAGCTCCGAAGCCGCGAGGTGATCGACAAGGTGGCCGAGCGCGTCCGCGCCGAATTCCCCAACCTCGATCTCAGCGACGACGAGATGTACCTGCTGCTCTACCAGAACGTCAGCATGGATGTGCGCCGTCGCACCAAGCTCGTGGACATTTCGGCGCGCCACACCAGGCCCGAAGTGGCCCAGGCCATCGCCAACGCCTACGCGGATACGGCGGAGAAGTACGATATCGAGCAGAACCGCATCGCCTCCGAAAACGCCGTCTCCTACCTGAGGGAAACCGCCGAGAAGCGCCGGATCTCCATCGAGGAGGACGAGCAGAAGGCGCTCGACTTCCGCGTGGCGAACAAGATCGACGTGCTGGAGAGCCAGAAGAACACCCTCGACTCCGTCCTTCTCCAGATCAACGGGAGCATCGCGTCCCTGGAAAGCCAGGAATCGCGGTACATGGAGCTCCTCCGGGCGCTCAACGAGGCGCTGGACAATCCCGGGCAGGCCGTCTCGCTCCCCGACAGTGTCCCGCGGGCCGAAGAGATCAACGCCGCCCAGGAAAAGCTCCAGAACCTCACGGCGGAGCGCGACGTCCTCTTGGTCACCTACACGCCCAAGCATCCGGACGTAATCGCCAAGGACACCGTTTTGGAAATCGCGGAACGCCAATACGTCGACGCCGTGAATCGCTCCCGCGACACCGCCGGGGCGAATCTCGATCTCGTCCGCAAGCAAATCGCCGCCCTCCGGCAGAAGAAGGAGCAGAACGAGGCCGACATCGCCGCCCTCGAGGTCCAAATCGTGAACGCCAAGATGCGTTTCGAGGCCCTCCAGCGCGACAGCGGCGTGAGCGAGACCATCTACGACGGCATCCTCCGCCGCATGGAGGAGGCCCAGCTCGCCGCGGACCAGTCCGCCACGACGACCACCCTCGTCGCCAGGGCCAACCTGCCCCGCGCGCCCATCAGCCCGAAGGCCTCCGTCGCCTTCTCCGTGGGGCCCATCGTCGGCTTCCTGCTGGGCTTCCTGTTCGTGCTCGTCATCGACCGCCTCGAGGACCGCATCACCGGGACCTCGGACATCGAAAGGCACATGGGCACGAAGGTGCTGGCGCTCATCCCCCACGTGCCGCGTTCCAAGCGCGAGGTTCTCGGCAAGATGTCCTTCGACCGCAAGTTCAGCCGGCTGGCCGAAGCCTTCGCCGGCTTGCGAGGCCTGCTCGATTCCCCGCGATATCGCGATTTGACCCGCTCCATCCTCGTGGTTTCCACACAGCCCGCCGAAGGCAAGACGATCATCGCCAGCAACATCGCCATCGCCTCCGCGATTTCGGGCAAGAAGACGCTCCTCATCGACTTCGACATGCGCCGCCCGCGACTGGGCCGCATCTTCGACGTGCGCGACCAGAACCCGCCCAGCCTCGTCCACGTCCTGCACGAGGGCGACACCTCCCGCCTGGACAGCCTCGCCATCCCCTCCGGCGTCCCCAACCTCGACCTCGTCACCTCCCGCCCCTCGAACCACATCTCCCCCTCGGACCTGATGGGATCCTCCATCGTCGCGGAGTTCGTGAAGTGGGCCTGCGACAACTACGAACGCGTGGTGATCGACTCGCCGCCCTTCGGGCTCGTGAGCGACTCCGTGGTGCTCGGAGCCCTCGTGGGATCCGTCATCCTCGTCTGCCGTCCGGCGCATTCCCGCGGTCGTGCCATGCGCCACGCCATCCGCCACCTCAACGAGGCCGGATCCCGCGTGCTGGGCGTGGTCGTGAACGATGTGGACTTCGGCCCAAGCTCCTACTTCGGCAGCTACGACTACCAGTCGAGCGGCTACGCCTACGGCTACCGCTACGGCAGGTACGGCAGGTACGGACGCTACTACTCCTATCTGTCCGAACAGAAGGACGAGGCGGGCGATTCCGCCTCGCACGGGGCGCCGCCGCACGAGGCCCAGCCCGTCCCGGGCGACGACGACGAACCCAAGCCCATGCCCGCGACCGAAAGCGTGCTGGACGTGGACGACGAGGAGTAGCCCGGCATCCGGGCCTCCCGCTTCCCTTTGAAAGGGCAGGAAGAGAGACATGAAGGTATTGGTCACTGGCGGCGCAGGCTACATCGGCAGCGTGGTGGTCGCCGCCCTGCGGGAGGCCGGCCATGCGGTGGTCGTCTTCGACAACCTGGAGTGCGGCCACCGCGAGGCCCTTTCCGCGGACGTCCCGCTCGTCGTGGGCGACCTCCGCAATCCCGGCGAAATCCGCGACGCCATGGCCCGGGAGCGGCCCGACGCCGTGATGCACTTCGCCGCCTACGCCCTCGTGGGGGAGTCGATGCGCCAGCCCGAGCGCTACTTCGGCAACAACGTGGTGGGAGGCTTCAACCTTCTCGAGGCCATGCGCCTCGCGGAGGTCCGCCAGATCGTCTTCTCCTCCTCCTGCGCCACCTTCGGACAGCCCTCCACGCCCACCATCGTGGAGGACACCCCCCAGCATCCGACGAACCCCTACGGCGAGACGAAGCTCATGTTCGAGCAGATGCTCCGCTGGTACGGCGAAATCCACGGCCTGAACTGGTCCGCCCTCCGCTACTTCAACGCCTGCGGCGCCACCGAAACCCTCGGCGAAGACCATGCGGTCGAGACGCATCTGATTCCGCTCGTCCTCCGCGTGGCGCTCGGGCAGAGCGACCATTGCACGGTCTTCGGCACGGACTACGACACGCCGGACGGAACCTGCCTGCGCGACTACGTGCATGTGCTGGATCTCGCCGACGCCCACCTTCGCGCCCTCGAGCAAAAGGGGCAGGGCGCCTACAACCTCGGCATCGGCCACGGCTTCTCCGTGCTCGAGGTCGTCGAGTCCGCCCGCCGCGTCACCGGCCACCCCATCCCCGCCGTCATGGGGGAACGCCGCCCCGGCGACCCCGCGCGCCTCGTCGCGGGCGTGGGCCGCGCCCGCACGGAACTCGGCTGGACCCCCCGGTTCACGGAGATTGACGCCATCGTCGAATCCGCCTGGAAGTGGCACGCGGCCCACCCTCGCGGCTATTCCGCCTGATGCATCCGGACCCCTCTCCCTCCGCGGCTCCCTCTTCCGGGCCGCGCCTCCGCAGGCCCTTCGCCTCCCTCGGAGGGAGGCGCGCCCCCGTCGCGTTCGTCCTGGCGGGCCTCGTCCTCTCCTTCCTGGCCTTTTCGCCCGTCCTGCGCGCCCCCTATCTGTACGACGACGAATCCATCGTCGAGCGGGGCGTCCTCCAGCGCTTCGCCGGCGAAGAACACCGGGGATGGCACTCCTTCTTCGAAGGTCTCGTCCTCTCCCCGCGCCCGCTCCGACAGCTCACGCATCGCATCGAAGGGCGCCTCTTCGGGCCGCGCCCGGTCCCGATGCACGTCGTGAACCTGCTCCTTCATCTGGGCGTCGCCCTGGCGGGGTTCTTTCTCCTCCGCACCTTGCGCAAGGGCGACGGCGCGGCCTTCGCCGCGGCCCTGCTCTTCCTGCTGAACCCGGTCGTCGTCGAAACGGCAGGCATCCTCTCCCACCGCAAGGAATCGCTTTCCGCCCTCTTCTGCCTTTGCGCCCTCATCGTCGTCCTGCGCGGCAACTCCGTGCGGCGCCCTCCGCCGCGTCCCGCGCAGGCGGAAGAAGCGCCCGGCGGAAGGCGGCGGAGCTGGCTCGCCCGCGCGAAGGCCGGGTGGCCTCGCTCCCGGCGATGGGGGTTGACCGCCCTCCTGCTCTTCCTCGCCCTGGCGGGCAAAGAGACCGCCGTGGTCTTCCCGCTGCTCTGGGTCGCGGTAACCCTCCCGGACGTCTTGTCCCCGGAGCCGTCGGACGAATCCCCCCCCCGCTCCTCCGTCTGGCGCGCCTACCTGTCGACGCTGGCGGGCCTCTGCCTCCTGACCGCCGTGCTGGGCGTCCTTTTCGCCCTCCAGATTCGGGGCGGCATGATGGAGGCGGGCTGGCAGCCGTACGCAAGCGGCGTGCGCGCCGGCCATTTCACGGGCCATGTCCCGTTTTCCGCCTCCCTCGCGGCCGCCTTCCGGGCCTTCGCGGCCTATCTCCTCTCGTTCGTGCGGATGACGGGCCACACCATCCACCCCAACGTGGCGGGATGGGGATCGTGGCGCACGCCGGCCGCCGCCGTCTCGCTTGCCGTGGCGCTGGCCTACCTCGTCCTGCTCGTCCTGCTTCGCCGCGACCGGCGCTTCTTCCCCCCGCTCGCATGGATCGCCGCCGCGCTCTCCCCCTATCTCCTCCCCCCGCTTCTCCGCGCCGGGCACACCGCCCTCTTCGCCGACCGCTACGCCTACCTCGCGTCGTTCGGCTTCGCCTGGCTCGTGGTGGAGGGCGCGCGCGCCCTGTGCCACCGCCTTCTCCCCCGACGGGCCTGCCCGCCGGTGCTGGGCCTCCTTTGCGCCGCCGCGACGGCCTGCCTCGTGGCCTTCTCCCGCGCCGCCGCCCTGCCCTACCGCTCGAACGAGGCCTTCTGGGCGCATGCCGTCCGTTGCGATCCGACGTCCGTCCAGGCCCGCTACAACCTCGCCTACGCGCTGTGGAAGGAGCGTGGCGACCTCCCCGCGGCCGAAGCGGAATTCCGCCGCATGGCGCAGATGGACCCCTCGTTCGCCTACGGGATCCGGAGGATGTCCGATTTCCTCGCGGCGCAAGGACGCTTCCAAGACGCCCTGGACGGGCTCGACGCCTCCCTCGCCCACATCCCTTGGGATACCGGCCTCCGCGCCCGCCGCGCCCGATGCCTCTTCCATCTGGGCGACCTCCCCCGCTCGCTGGCGGAGTACGAGGCCCTGGAGCGCGCCGGCTGCGGCGGCGCCGTGTTCCATGCGGATTTCGGCGACGCCTGCCGCGCTTCCCTGCTGTGGGCGGAGACCCGCCGCCACTACGAGACCGCCGCCCGCGAGAACGGCGACGCCGACTGGGCGACCCGCTACACGGCCTTCACGCAGGATCCGCCGCCGCGCGGCGGAAACACCCTCGTCGTGTTCGGCGACCCCCTCTTCGCCGACGGCCTCTCCAGGCAGCTCCCCGGGTGGGACTGCCGGGTCCTCCCGCTTCCCGGCGGCACCGTGGGCGGGCTCAATGCGGACTTCCGGAACCAGACGGCTTCCCTGCCGCCCGCCGACCGCTGCGTGCTCGTCGTTCCGCCGCTCCCCGCCGCGCTCGCGGCGAACGAACCAATCGCGGCGCGCCTCGCCATGGAAGTCGCCGGATGCGTCTTCAAGGCGCGCATGGCGGGGATGCGCCCCGTCGTGGTCGGCCCGGGCGCCGATGCGGAGTCGCCCCTCGCCCGCACCCTCGGCGCCTCCCTCCGCTCCGCCGGCGTGCCGTACGCGCCGGCCCCCCCGGAGGATTTCGCCGCATCCCTCCTGCGCGACGATCCGCCGCCCCTTCCCCCCTCCGGCTTTTGACGGACGGAGGCGGCGTTGCGCTCGTGTCCCCCTCGTGTGAGGCTCGTGTGATTTTTGCCATTATGCGCTTGCGCACCGCGTCCGTTTCCAGTACGCTACACGATATCGTTTGAACCACATGAGGTGATTTGACCATGGGTAACGTACTTCGAGTTTTGGTCGTCCTGATGTTTCTTCTGGGCCTTGGAGCGCTCTTCCTCTCCATCCAGAACTACGGCAAGCGGGAATTGCTGGTGGGCCGAACCCACCAGTTGGAAGAAGGCTACATCCGCCTCGCAAAGACCATCGAGGCCAAGGATATGCCCGATGTCCCGCCGCCCGAACTGCCGCTGCGCGACATCTCGCCCGTGACGAGCCGCGAAATGGAGAACCCGGAAGTCTCCGACTTCTGGGACGGCTACCGCTTCCAGCTCGAGCCGCCGGCCACCGCTATCCCGATGCTCGACCTCGGCACGGACGAAAACCGCTTCCAGCTTCGCCAGCTCTACCAGATCGGCTCCGATGGGAAGGTCGTTCCGGACAGCCTCACGGGACGTCCCTCCCAGAAGGGGCCCGGCACGATGGCCGACCTGATGGACTCCACCCTCAAGCGCGCCATGGCGCAAAGCGCCCTGCTCGGCACCACCCGCGCCGAACTCAAGAAGGTCCGCGAAGAACTCGTCGTCGTCATCGAGGAGTTCAACTCCCTCAAGAAGGCCGGCCGCAAGGACAAGAAGACCATCGAGGATCTCAACGCCACCATCTCGCGGCTTGAGGACGACAAGCGCCAGCTCGCCGCCAAGGTCTCCAATCTGGAAAGCCAGATCGACGACCTCAACGAAGAGGTGGCCGAGGCCAGGCTCGAAGTCGAAAAGCAGCTGGAGACCATCAGCGATTTCGAACGCCAGGTGAAGAAGCTGAACGAAGACATCGCCAAGCTCACCCAGCGCAACCTCTCCGTCCCGACCGGCGTCGGCATCGCCGCACCGGCCGTCACCGCGCTGGAAGGCCAGCTTACCCCCGGCCCCTGCGGCACGGTTGTCGAGGCAAACAACGACTACCGCTTCGCGATCCTCCGCCTGGACGACCGCTTCCTCGACGAGCTGATCGGGCCCCAGCGCGACCAGCCCATGCCCCAGGCCGAACTGCTGATCCACCGCGAAGGCTTCAATCCCGACGTCGGCGACATGGTGGCCAAGGTCCGCCTCCGCCAGATCGTCCGCGAAAAGAACCTCGTCGTGGCCGAGATCCTCGTGGATTGGATGCAGACCTCCGTGATGGTCGGCGACACGGTCATCTTCTAAGGCCCTTCCCCCGCACGATCCTCCATGGGAACCCTGGCACGCGCCCTCCTGTCCATCCTTCTGCTGGCCCTGTTGCTGGCGCAGGCGGGGTGCGCCACCATGGAGGCCAATTCGGACCAGCCTTGGGGCATGCAGGAATCGTGGGAGGGTTCCGTGACCCTCCCCGGTTTCTCCGGCAACTGACCTTCCCGCGGCACGCCGCGTTTCCGTACCGCTTTATCCTCTTCCCGCCCCATGCGCACCCTCCCGCTGTTTCTCCTGTCCCTTGCGACGGCCCTCCTCGTGTCCCTCCACGCGTTTTCCGCGGACATCCGGATTGTCAAAGAGGGCCATGGCAAGAATGCGATCTCCCTCTCCGGGATTCGTTCCGGCGGAGTTGGCGGGGAAACCTTCGCCGCAACCCTCAAGAGCGATTTGGAACGCTCCGGATGGTTTGTCGTGACGGGCCCGGACAGCGCCTCCGTGCACGTCTCCGGAAGCGCCGCGACCAGCGTGGCCCTCGACGTCGCCTGGGGATCCGGGCGTTTCTCGTGGTCGGCCCCTTCCAACGACCAGGAGGCGGCGCGCCGTGCCGCGCATCGCGCCTGCGATGAAATACTGCGCCGCGTGCTGGGGAAACAGGGCATCGCCTCCACCCGCATCGCCTTCGTGGGCAAGCGCGGGGGAAGCCAGGATCTCTACCTGTGCGACGCCGACGGCGCTTCCGTCCGGCAAATCACCCACCTCGGCGCCATCTGCCTCTCGCCCAAGTGGACTCCCGACGGCTCCTCGCTTTTCTACACGGGATACCAGACGGGCGCGCCCTTCATCTACCGCGCCCCGGTCAACGGCGGCGGCATCCAGCGCCTCGCCAATTTCAACGGGCTCAACGCCGGCGGCACCGCTTCGCCCGACGGCCGACTGATGGCCTTGATCCTGTCCAAGGACGGGAATCCCGAACTCTACATCCTCAACCTCTCCAGCGGAAACCTCACGCGCCTCACCCGGACGCCGTACGCCGTGGAGTCGAGCCCGAGCTGGTCCCCCGACGGCCGTTCCATCGCCTACGTGTGCGATGCGCCGGGGAGTCCGCAGATCTACGTGGTCAACGAAGCGAAGCAAACCCGGCGCATCTCCTTCAGAGGATCCGAAAACGTCGCGCCGGACTGGGGCCCCGACGGCCGCATCGCCTATTGCACCAAGCAGGGCGGCTACCAGATCGCGATCCATGATCCGCGCGACGGAAGCACCCGCGTGATCACCGACGGCGCGCCGCACGAAGACCCCTCCTGGGCCCCGGACGCACGGCATCTCGTCTGCTCGCGCGGCGAGAACGGGCGCCGCCAGCTCGTGATCCTCGACGACCCCGCTCCCGCGCTTGACATCTCCGGCGATCCTCCGCTACCCTTGTTCTCCATTTCCGGGGACTGGACAGCCCCGGATTGGTCCGAACGCTAGCCGAAACGCTTTCCTTGGCCTCCACCCGAACAACCACCTCCCTCCGCATTGGAGTCTGATACCATGCACTTCCACACCTCCGCCATCCTCCTCGCCTCCCTTTGCGTCCTCGTCGCGGCCAGCGGTTGCCGCAAGGGCCCGAAGAGTTCCGCCGCCGACGCCGACTTCGGCAGCACGATGTTTACGGATCTCACCCAGGACGGCATTCCGCTGGCTTCCGGAATCCCCTTCGACGAGCAGGGCCGCGAAATCGCCCTCGACGCTCCGACGGATCCCGTCTACTTCGGCTACGACTCCTACTCCCTTCCCTCGTCCGAACTCAGGAAGGTCGAGGCCGTCGCCAGCTACATGGCCGCCAACGGCGGGACCGTCCTCATCATCGAAGGCCACTGCGACGAGCGCGGCAGCAACGAATACAACCTCTCCCTCGGCGAACAGCGCGCCCTTTCCGTGCGCGCCGGCCTCGTCAGCCTGGGCATCGGCGCCGAGCGCATCCAGACCCGTTCCTTCGGCGAAGAACAGCCTGCCGTGCAGGGCTACGGCGAGCACGCCTGGAGCCTGAACCGCCGCGGCGAGTTCCGCATCTTCAAGTAGCCGCCGGGCGCAATCCCCTGAAAAACGGCGCGCCGCGGAATCAACCCGATTCCGCGGCGCGCCGTCTTTGTACGCCGGGCCCCGCCGTGGGCGGGCGGCGAGGGGCTTACTCCCCGCCGTCGCCGTAGAGTTCCTCGAGGGCGTCGGCGAGCATGTCGAGGGCCTCCTCCATGTCGGCGTCGTTGACGTTGAGAGGGGGGATGAAACGCACGGTGTGCGGCCCGGCGACGCAGCAGAGCAGGCCCATGTCGCGGCAGGCGTCGACCACTTCCCGGGCCTCGCCTTCCACCACGAGACCGCACATCAGGCCCACGCCGCGCACTTCGAGCACCTGCTCGTATTGGTCGACGAAGACCTGCAGGCCCTGGCGGAAGAGGTCGCCGGCCTCGGTGGCGCGCTGGAGGAGGCCCTCCTCCTCGATGACGGCGATGGTGGCGAGCGCGGCGGCGCAGGCGAGCGGGTTGCCGCCGAAGGTGCTGGCGTGGGTGCCGGGGGTGAAGACGCCGGAGAGCTTGGGCGAGGCCACGAGGGCGCCCATCGGCACGCCGCTGGCGATGGCCTTGGCGAGCGAGAAGGCGTCGGGGGCGGCGTCGGCGCACATCTGCCAGCCGAACCAGTTGCCGGTGCGGCCCATGCCGCACTGCACCTCGTCGCAGAGCATGAGGATTCCCTTCCCGTCGCAAAGCGTGCGGACGCCGCGCAGGAACTCCGGCGTGGCCGGGATCACGCCGCCTTCGCCCTGGACGGCCTCGAGCATCACGGCCACGGTGTGTTCGTTGATGGCGGCCTCGACGCTTTCCAGGTCGTTGAACTCCGCGTAGGCGAAGCCGAGGGGGAGGGGATCGAAGCCTTTCTGGACCTTCGATTGCCCCGTGGCGGCGATCATCCCCAGCGTACGGCCATGGAAGGAGTTCCGCATCGTGACCACTTCGTACTTGCCGGCGTCGTGCCCCCAGAGGCGGGCGAGTTTCACCATGGCTTCGTTGGCTTCGGCGCCGGAGTTGCAGAAGAAGCACTTGCCGCCGAGGGAAAGCTTCGAGAGCTTCTGGGCGAGAAGGGCCTGGTTCACGTTGTAGTAGAGGTTCGAGCAGTGGACCATCGTCTGGGCCTGCTCCTGGATGGCCGCGACCACCTTCGGATGGGTATGGCCCACGTTCAGCACGGCGATGCCGGCGGTGAAGTCCAGGTACTGGCTGTTTTTATCGTCCCAGACACGGGAGCCGGAGGCGCGCAGGATCGGCACCGTCGGCGCGTACGTGTTCATCACGTACTGGTCGAAGAGGGCTGCGATTTCATTGCTTTCATTTTTCTTGCTCATCGGGAATAATCTCCGTTCCCACGCCTTTGTGCGTGAAGATTTCCAATAACAACGAATGGGGCATGCGGCCGTCGACCAGGTGGACTTTGCCCACCCCGTCGCGGATGGCGGCGGCGCAACTGTCGAGTTTGGGCAGCATTCCGCCTCCGGCGATCCCGGCCTGCCGGAGTGCGGCGATTTCGCCGACACGCAGGGTGGCGACGAGCGACGCGGGGTCGCGGGGGTCGCGCAGGAGGCCCGGCACGTCCGAAAGGAAGGCGAGCTTCTCCGCGCGGACGGCCGGGGCCAGGGCGGCGGCCGCGGTGTCGGCGTTCACGTTGTACAGCTGCCCGGAAGCGTCGCGCCCGAGCGGCGTCACCACCGGCACTGCGCCGGCGGCGAGCACGGCCAGAACCGGCGCGGGGTCCACGGCGACCGGGACGCCCACAAAGCCCCAGTCGATCGGGGCTCCGGTGGAAGGGTCGACTCCACGCTTGCGCTCGGCCAGGAGGATGTCCTCGCCGCGTACCGACGCCGCGGCCACGTGTTTGGCCCGAAGCAGCTTCACCAGCTGGTCGTTTACGCCGCCCAGTGCCTCCTCGGCCACGCGGACGGCCATCTCGTCGGTCACGCGCAGGCCGTTCAGGAAGACGGGTTTCACGCCGGCCTTCTCCATGCTTCGCGAAATGGCCTTGCCGCCGCCGTGCACGAGCACGGGGCGCAGTCCGACGGTCGCGAGGAAGGCGATGTCGGTAAGCACGCGGTCCATCGACTCCACATCGTCCATGAGGCTCCCGCCGATCTTGACGACGGCGACGGATCCCTTGAACGCCTGGAGATAGGGCAGCGCCTCGATCAGCGTCTCGGCCTTTTCGATGTATCGTTGCATCATGTGGTGTAGTCCGCGTTGATGTTCACGTAGTCGCAGGAGAAGTCGCAGGTGAGGACGGTGTCCTCGCCGTCGCCGAGGCCGAGATCCACGAGCACGTCGAAGGCCCGGCCGGACATCGCCTGCCTGAGGCGGGCGAGGGTGGCTTTGTCGGCCAGGACGCCGCGGTCGTAGGCGGCGATGCCGCCGTAGGAGATGCGCGCCAGGCGGTCGTCCACCTCGGCCCCGGAATAGCCGGCGGCGGCGATGACCCGGCCCCAGTTGGGATCGCACCCGAACCACGAAGTCTTGGCCAGGGGCGAGCGGGCGATGGCGCGGGCGGCGAGGCGGGCGTCGCGTTCGTTGCGTGCGCCGCGGACCGTGACGGTCACGAACTTGGTGGCGCCTTCGCCGTCCATGGCCATTTTCTTCGCGAGTTCGCGGCACAGGGCGCGGAGCGCGGCTTTGAAGGAGGGGAAATCGGGGTGCGACGCGTCGATCTCGGGAGCCCCCGATGCGCCGTTCGCGAGGAGGATCGCGGTGTCGTTGGTGCTGCGGTCCCCATCGACCACCACGCGGTTGAAGCTGGCGTCCACGGCCTCGCGCAGGGCGGCGTCGAGGGCATCCCGGGCCACGGCGGCGTCGGTGGCGAGGAAGGCGAGCATGGTGGCCATGTGCGGATCGATCATGCCGGAGCCCTTGCACATGCCTCCGAGCGTCACGGTGCGCCCGCCGATTTCCATGCGCACGGCCGCGTGCTTGGGGACGGTGTCGGTGGTCATGATGGCCCGCGCCGCATCGTCCCCGCCGTCGCGGGAAAGGGCGGCGGCGGCGGCCTTGGCTCCGGCTTCGACGCGCTCGACGGGGAGGGGCGCCCCGATGACGCCGGTCGAGCAGACCAGCACACGTTTTTCGTCGATGCCGAGGGCGTCCGCCGCGGCCTTGGCCATCGCGCGGGCGGCGACAAGGCCCTGGGGCCCGGTGCAGGCGTTGGCGCATCCGCTGTTCACGGCCACGGCCTGGATCCGATGGCCTGCGGCAATGCGTTCGCGGTCGAGCAGCACGGGGGCCGCAGCCACCTGGTTGGTGGTGAACACGGCCGCAGCGTTGGCCGGTTCGTCCGAGACTAGCAAGGCATAGTCCTTGCGCCCAGCGTATTTGATCGCCGCTTCGACGCCTGCGGCGCGGAAACCGAGCGGCGAGGTCACGCCACCTGCGGTGGCTTCGAAAAAAGGTTCGTTAAGCATGGGGATGAAGGGGCAAAATGGGATGAAGTTTATGAGTATGAACTCTTTCCCTGCCCAAGTCGAGCAAAAGCGGACACCTACGCACCGCCGACCGCATGGCCGCCCTCGCGTCCAGCTTGCCGGAGGCGCGTCCCTCGCGTCCCCTGCGTCCCTCGGTCTCACCGCCTGGCACTACGACCCCGCCACAAGCCTTGTCACCACCTGCGGCAACGCCGACGGCTCCGCCGTTTCCTACACCCACACACCCGGCGGTTCAAGAATCCAGATTCAAAACTCCGTATTCCTTTTGCTCATTCTTCCGGCCATTGAATGGCCTGGGAGATCAGTCGCGGCAGGTCGCTATTCTCGAGCGGCTCCACGAAGCGCTCGGCGCCGGGGCCTTGCGCGTGGGCGAGCACCTTGGTGGTGCTGTGGCCGCCGGTGGTGTAGCGGATACCCACCCGGGCGTCGCGCCAGATCGCGGCCTGCTTGACCGCCTTGCGCAGCTCGTCCGTCGGATTGCCTGCGTCGAGCGCCACGCCAAACAACTCCTTGAGCTTGGCACGCTCCTCCTCCGTGAAGGTCATGCCGAGCTGCTGCTCCAGCGCCTCGAGCAACGACTGCGTGCGCTGCCGGCGCACGGCGGCGGCATCCACACCCTCCAGCTTGACCTCCAGCACCTTCATGGCCCAGCCCAGATCGGCGAGGGGCGACTGCTGCCCGCGCAGCAACTGAGCCTTCTCCTTGTTGCACGACTCAAGCTGCAATCCGCCGGTCTCGTGGTCGGCGGCGACAACCACCAGCGTCTCATTGGGGCGTCTGGCCTGGAAGGCCAGCGCAACCTCGACCGCCTCCTCGAAGGCCAGTACCTCGCGCCAGGTCATGGCGGCGTCGTTGTCGTGTCCGGCATAGTCGATGTGACCGTTCTCGAGCATGATGAAGAAGCCGTTGGGGTTGTCGAGCACCTCGATGGCCTTGGCCAGGTATTCCGCCAGCGTGGGGGTGGCGGGCTTTGTATTCGGCCAGGCGGTGTAGGGATTGCTATTGACAAAGGTCTGTCCCTCCGGCTTGACCTGTGCGAGGACGTTGGTCCCCTCGATCACATTCCAGCCGGCCATGCGCAGGTCGTCGAGCGTAAGCTTGTCATGCACTCCGGCGCCGCCGGCGAAGGCGATGCCGCTTCCGGCCAGGTCGTGCCCGATCTCGCGGTGCATCGTGCGCATCTCCCGATGTGCGTAGTGGGCGGCGGGCGTGGCGTCGGTCAGCGGCGAGGAGGAGATCAGGCCGATCCTGAAGCCCTGCTTCTGCAGTTTCATGGCCAGGCTCCCGACGGGCTGCTTATCCTTGTCCACACCGATGGCGCCGTTGTAGGTCTTGATGCCGCAGGCGATGGCGGTGCCCGAGGCGGCGGAGTCGGTGATATTGCTGGTGACGTCCAGCGTGCCCATGCGGGCATGAACGGGCATGCGGTCCATGGCCAGCTTGCGTCCGGCCACGAGTTCCGTGAGGGCGGCCTGGTCCGGGCCGAAGCCGTCGCCGATGAGCAGGAAGACATACCTCGCACCACCGGCGAATGCCATCGTAGCGCAACAGAGAAAGAGGAAGATGAGCAGGAAACGGGGCTTGAACATTGGAAGTGTCTTTCGTTAAGCGGGGATTATAGACGGAGAAACCGTATACTTGAAGTATGAATAATTCATGCTGCAAAACAGGGGCACGGGTTTTCCAACCCGTGACACGGACAGGAAGGTCCGTGCCCCTTTCCCAACTCCAAATTCCAGCTCCCCATGCCTGAATCTCCGTGCGCAGCGCTATTTGTGGCCGAGTTAGTCGTGGGTCGTCATTGTGCTTTTCGCCCCGTCCAGGCGGCTCAGGACGGGCGGCAGGGGGCGGCCGAGCCACGGATACTTCGCGCCGGCGACAACGTTGAAGGGGAGATGCTCCACAGGGGAATCGCCGACGAGCTTGGCAAACGCCGCGCGATCCCGGGGCGTGTCGTTGACGCCGGGGACGTCCGGAATGCGGATGCAGAACGGGACGCCCGAGGTCTTCAGCCAATCGAGATTGCGGAGCACCACGCCGAGGTCGCCGCCGCACCACGCGCGGAAGGCGTCGGGGTCGTGGTGCTTCAAATCCTGGTAGACGAAGTCCATCCGCCCGACCACCGCTTGATAGACTTCAAGCGGCGCGTAGCCGCTCGTCTCGATCGCCAGATGCAGCGACGCCGCCTTCAGCAGCGGAACGAGCGCCAGAAGAAAGTCCGCCTGGGCGAGCGGCTCGCCGCCGGAAAACGTGACGCCGCCGCCGGATTGCATCAGGATGTCGGCGTTCTTCAGCAATTCGGCCGCCAGGGCGTCGGCGTCCCAATCCACGCCGCAGGTGGCGCGCTCTCCGTTCGCCCGGGTCATCGTCTCGATCTCGGGCGACTGTCCTTCGGGGTTGTGGCACCAGGCGCACCGCAGGGGGCAGCCCTTGAAGAACACGGTGGTTCGCACCCCGGGGCCGTCATGGAGCGTAAACTCCCGAATCTCGAACACGCGTCCCTTCATGCGCCGTCCGTCGCCTTTTACGACGCCGTCGCGCCGAGTTCCACGCGCTGGATGATCTGGTTTTGATAGCAGGGGTCGAGCTCGACGAAATAGCCGCTCCATCCCCAGACGCGGACGATCAGGTGGCGGTGGTTTTCGGGATGCTGTTGCGCGTCGAGCAGCGTCTCGCGGTTGATCGTGTTGATCTGCAGTTGATGGCCGCCGCGGTCGATGAAGAACTTGACGAGGTGCGCCACTTTCTCGACGCCGTCGGGATGGGCGAACGCCGAATCGTGGAGTTCGAGGGTGAGCGGCCCACCATTGCACACGGGGCTGAGGTCGGGCGCCGTGAACGAACGGACGACGGAGACCGGCCCCTTCACCGGCACGCCCAGCGACGGCGCGTAGTTCGCGGGGAGCGGCTGTCCCTTGAGCCTGCCGTCCGCGGAGGCCGGCACCTCGCGCGCATGCCAGATGTAGTACATCGCGCTGCCCGTGCCGGGCCGGTAGATTCCGCCGCGCCCGTTGCGCTTGCCGTCGAAGGCGCGCCCCCAAAAGGCGACGAGCCGTTTCGCAAGGTCGTCGGCGCGGGGGTCGGCGTTGCCCATCTTCGGCGCCGCCTTCGCCGCGGCGAGCACGTCCGGGCGTCCGGCGTAGTCGGTGTCGAGAAAATCGACAAGCTCGGACAACGTGACAAGCTGCTTCTCGAACACCAGCTCGCGCACGGAGGCGAGCGAATCGACCGCCACGGCGATGCCGGTGCCGTGGATGCCGAAATTGTTGTACTTCGCGCCTTGGCTGATGTCGCGCGCCTTGTCGATGCAATCGCGGGAAATCACCGAGGCGAACGGCCCGGGGAGGATTTCGACATACGCATACTTTGCCGCCAGCGCATCGGCGCGGCGCTGGATTTCCGCCTCGAACGCGGCGACCACCTCGTCGAACGCCTTCGCGGAAGCGGCGACCTGGCGGAGCGCCGTGTCGAGACAGCCTACGAAAGAGACGGCGTCGATGTTGTTGACGTCCATCCCGCAGCCGGGAATAATGAACTCCCAGCAGGCGGCGACGGTGTAGTCGCGCGCGTCCTCGGGGTCGTACCCCCACCTCTCCAGCGCGGGGATCACGACATCGTCGTTGGCGTACTGGGGGAAGCCAAGGCCTTTCTTTGTCAGCGCCGTCCCGAGCTTGAAGATCTCGAGGGGCGTCCGGCTGTCGACGCGCAGGTTGATCTTGGGATCGACGAGCTTCACGTCGCCGCACGCCTGGAGGCAAAGGCGCGAAAGCGCGTTGAACGCGGTTTCGCCGTCGGCCGGATGGCGCGGCTTGCCGCCGAGCATCACGCTCTGCCCGTTGTCGCCCTGCTGCACGCCGATGTAGAGGTCGCTGTCGCGGTTGCACGCGATGAAGAACTCCTGCAACTTCTCCAGCGCGGCATCGTCGGTCAGACGCCCCGCCTGGATGTCGGCTTCGTAGTAGGGGAGGAGATACTGGTCGATGCGCCCGAGACCGCAGTGGTATTCCCCTTCGCACCACAGCGCGTAGTGGAGGATGCGCAGGCTCTGCAGCGCCTCGTGGAAGGTCCGCGCCCCCTTCGCCGGCACCTGCGCGAGCGTTTCCGCGATCGTCGCCAGCCCTTTCTCCTCCGCAGCCCGTCGGTACCGCGCCGCCAAATCCAGGACGGCCTTGACGCAGCGGATCGCGTTGCCGAGGAAGTTCACGCCCTCGGCGTCGCCCTCCGCCTTCGCGCGCGCCAGCCGCGCCTCCATCTCCGCGAGCCGCGCATCGAGCCCGTCGCGGATCGTCGGCTCGAAATCGGCCGTGAAGTTGAAGACCACGCCCTTTTCGGCGAACGCCGTTCCCGTCGCCTTTCGCGCGTCCAGCTCCTCCTCGGTGTGGAGGTCGGGGATCTGCCGCACGGTGCGCAGGAAGGCGATCGTTTCGCCTTCCAGAAACGCCGGCGTCTCGGCCTTCAGCATTTCCTCGAGGCCGATCCGCGCGCGCGTCGTGTCGTCGAGCCCCTCGGCGACGAACCGCTTGAGCAGCGGCCGCCAATCGACGTCGCGTCGGAATGCGTCCTGCGCCTTGTCAAACGTCCTGTCGAGCAAGCTCTTGATTCGATCGTTCATGCCTCTCCTCTTGTGTTCGGCTTGGTTTTGCCGATGAACTCGAGAAAGTCCACCAAGTCGTCCTTGTCGAACACCCGTGCGCCGGTTCCCTGCGATTCGATCTCGGCGAGGTTGTCGTCATTGATGACGTCGAGGCGATCGGGGTAGCGGTACTGGAGCCCGGCCTTCGGGCGACCGTGGTAGCGGCAAATCGGTTCGCCGCCGGAAATCCAGCGGTTCTCCGCCATCTCCAAGTCCTCGCGCCAGTCGTTGAAAAAGCGGAAGAGGCAGTCTTCGGACTGGGAGAACACATTGCGGGCGACCCGGAACCCGCGCGTGTCGGCCGTGGTGTCGTAGAACATGAGGTGCGCGGCGTTGGGGTTCCAGCGCTGGACGTGCCCCCAGCCCTTGCCGGCGTCGCGAAAGACGTTGTCTTCCACGCGCACGTTTTCGGTGACGGCCCCGTCGCCCTGCTGCCAGTATTCGTAGGAGTACTCGCAATTCCAGACTTCGTTGTTTCGCCAGACGATGTTCCGCTGCGCGGTGTCGTCGAGGCTCGACTGGTTGGTCAGGCCGGCGTCCCAGCATTCCCACACGTGGTTGGACTCGACGAGGACGTCCTCCGCCGCCCCCCAGAACTCGATGCCGTTGCCGTAGCGGACGCCGTCCCCCTTGTTGTTGAAATAGAGGTAGCCGCCGCCGATCCAGGAGATGTCGCAGTTGCGGATGACGATGCGCTTCGCCTGATCGCCGCCGAAACCGTGCGCGGCCGAGTAGCGGATGGCAAGCCCGTCATAGACGACGTCGTGCATGTGGGCCTGGTTCACGCCGTTGATTTTCTCGGCCAGCTCGATGGACTTCCAGCGCAAGGCCGGATTGGAAGCGGATTTCACATGGATGCGAAACGCCGCCGGATCGCACCAGAAGTCCCGGTCGCGCGTCAGGTCGTCGCGACGGTTCCGCTTGAACAGGCATCCCGAATCGCCGTGGTCGAGGATCACGTTGCCGATGTCGGCCGCGGCATCGGTTCCGGCGCTCCACGTTCCATCGGACTCGCGCCGCCAGTCCTCCGGCCGGCTCCGGTCGTAGCTCGGTTGGATGGCGGGCTTCGCCCCGGCGCCATACGCGCCATACGTGATCGGGTGCCCCGGCTTGCCCGAGCGCGGCTGCAACTGCCCGCGCCACACCCCGCCGCGTTTGAACAGCACCGTTGCGCCGGGGTTCAACGCCATGGCGTTCACCTCGTCGAGCGTGATGCTCTCGTCGATGTGGAAGACGGCATCCGACACGGGGCGCGCCATCGCCGCCTCGGCTTCCGCCGCCGCTTCCTCGGCCTTTCGGCCGGCCACGAACTTCCGGATCCCGGCTTCCACGACCCAATGGCCTTGGGGCTTCTTGGCGACATTCGGCGCAGGTGCGTTGCGGCTGCCATTCGTGCTCTGTTTAAACATCATGGATTCAGTCCTTTGCACAAATTCTTTGTTGTCCTCATCCGTCCAAACGAGGAAGTTTGTCAGGCATGGTTGAATCGATGTTCGCAATGCCTTTTGGAAGGTGGCAGGCCACGCATTCGACGCCGGTGGAGTCGGCGATGCTCATCGCATGTTTCCAGCCCGGGTGGTCGGTTGTCCAGTGGAGTCGGACGCCGTCGAAGACGACGTCGCGCGCCTTGTAGACGCGGAAAGCGCAATCGGTCGATCCGCGCCCCCACCATTCGCCTCGGACGTGCCCCGGGTAGGGGCCCACGCCGCCGCAGCGCATGTCGAGATCGCGTACGCGGATGTCGGCGATTTCGCCGCCATCGATGCCGATGATGTTGAACGTGCAGCGCACGTCGGCCGAAATGTCGGCAAGCGACACGCGGCGGATGTGGCGCGGCGTCGCAAGCGGCGGGTCGGTATCGAAGTTCGCGAGCTTGATGTTCGCCAAACGGTGCGCCTGGACCTGCAGATGGCGGAAGGAGACGTCCTCGATGTCGACGCCGGTTGAGCCGGCTCCGTACCGTGCGACGAGGCAGATCGCCGTACGGGTGTCCTCGATCACGAGATTGCTGAAAAGACAGCGGCGGATGAGTCCGTCTCCGACGCCGACGCGGATCGCGTTGTCGTTGTAGCTGGAAAGGATGCAGCCGGTGACGACGATGTTCTCGCACGGGCGCGCCGTCGTGAGACGCTCGCCGTTGGCGCGGACGGCGATCGCGTCGTCGCCGGTGCGGATGATGCAGCCGGAGACGACGACGTCGCGGCAGCAATCGATGTCGATGCCGTCGTTGGTCGCCTGGCGCTTTTCGCCGTCGATGCGGAGGCGGCTCAGGCGCGCGTTCTCGCATCCGTGGAGGAAGAGGTGCCAGTAAGGGGCGTTGCGCAGCTGGAGGCCATCGACGACGAGGCCCCTGCATTCGCAGAGGAAGACCATCTGCCCCGGGCGGCCGGGCTCCGGGAGGTAGGCCGGCGTCGTGTCGGAGAAACGACGATTCCAGAAGCCGCAATCGCCGTCGATCGCGCCGCCGCCCGTGAGCGACACGTCCTCCACGCCAACGGCGGAAAGGAGGTGTGCGCCGGTCACGGTCTCCTGTGTGAAGACTCCGTTTTGCGGGCAGTAGTCGTCGGCGTTGTAGTCGGCGCGGTCGCGGCTCGCGAGGAGCGTTGAGCCGCACTCGAGGTGCAGTCCGCCATGGCTTCGCAGGTGGATCGTGCCCGAGCGGTAGGTTCCGGGCGGGAGCAGGGCCACCCCGCCCGAGTCGACTGCGCGCTGGATCGCCGCCGTGTCGTTCGCAATGCCGTCGCCGACGGCGCCAAAGTCTTTTACGTTTTTCATAGGTCCAAGATCGGGAGGTTGGATGTCCAAAGTCCAGGGTCGGGGTCAGTTGCCAAGGCGGATCCTCGGCACGTCGGCGAATCCCGGAGTCGCCTTGAGGCGCGGCGGGAGTTCGGCCGAGGCCGAGCCGGCCCGGGTGTTGAAGCGGTAGGTTCCGGGGCGCGGGAAATCGAACCATGCGCGGCCGTCACGGTCGGCGCGGACGCCCGTGCGCTCGCCGGAGGCGGAGATGGACCAGACGTCCGTGCCGGGAGCGGCGCCCTCGACGACCGCCTCGGCGGCGCCGCCCTCCCGCAACGCGGGCTGCGGGCGCAAGGTGTCGCGGTAGGCGTCGTTCACGGCGTTGCGGACATGCGAGGGATGGTCGGGGTCGAACCAGTTGATCATGTCGCAGCCGTATTGGTCGTTGTCGGTTCGCACGTGCAGGGGCTTCTCGCCGCGGCCCGAGAGCGAGGGCCAGGCCACGGCGCTCCAGCGGTGCTCTTTGAGCTCGGAGCGTTTGTAGCCCCACGGGTTGCCGAGACCGGTCTCGTCGGCCTGGATGAAGCCGTCGAGTCCGAGGCCCATCGTGATGAAGCCGGGCACGCTCTCGTCGATGTAAACCGGGATCACGGCACGGACGATGCGCGCCTTCTTCTCGACCTGTTCGGGCACGGCGCCGATGAAGTTGTCCCACGCGCCGTAGCTGCAGTAAAGCGTCTCGCCGAAGAGCGCCGGACGCCAGGCGTAGAGTTCGGGCCAGTTGCGGACAAGCTGCGCGACGTCGAAATCCGGGTAGTGGTAGTTGGCGGTATCGCACGGCGGCTCCTCGAACCACCGCGCGGAGGGGCTGTGCGTGCCGACGTCGCCGTCGCGCGTGAGGACGCGCGTCGGATCGAGCGATTTCACGAACTTCTCGTAGAGCGCGCCGATGCGGTCGTTGCGAACGTTGAACTCGGCCTTGTCGGCGGTGTCCCACGCCTGCGTGAGGATCTCGTTGTCGGTCGAGAGCACGACGACGGACGGGTGGTTGCGGATCCGCAAGTGCCAACGCCGGTAGTTGGCGAGGTTCCATGCGTGCGCGGCAGTGCCTTCCCACTGCTCGAAGGGGAGGAAATTCTCCTCGTAGGGCGTTGTCTCGGTCGCGTCGTGGATGCGCGGATACATCTGCGCGTAGACGAGCATGCCCATGCGGTCGGCGTCTTCAAGCGACTTGGCGTCGACGTTGGGCGACGAGATGCGGACGATGTTGATGCCGTCGGCGCGGATGAGCGGCCAATAGATCTCGCGAAAGCGCGACTGCATGTCCAAGCGGTCCTGCCCGGTCGTGTCGCCCTGCAGGTGGATGTGGCGTCCGTTGAGGAAGAAATCGGTCTGGAATATCCAGAACTCGCGGAATCCGAAGCTTTCGCGGTGGCGGTCGACGAGGCGCCCGTCCGCGTAAAGGTCGGTCACCAGTTCGTAGAGATCCGGGCTGCCGTATGCGCCGCCGATGCCCCAGACCTTCGGGTCGGCCCAGCCGGAGGCGGTGCGGAGTGTCGCGGCGGAGCCGGGCGCGAGCGTCGCGCGCACGGGCGGGAGCCGGAGCCGGACGCGGTCGCCGGCCTCCACAACGGAGGCGCGGACTTCGACTTCGACGGCGGACGGGGCGGCGTTCGTGAGGTCGATCTCGGCGTCGAGCGCCGCGCGCCGCCAGCTTGGACGCGCCCACACGCCGGCGACACGAACGCCCGAGGGCACGTAGTCGATGTAAACGCTTCCGCGCAACCCCTCGCACGAGTGCTCGCCCCAGTCCTGACGCGACCACTCGACCTCCAGTTCGTTGGCGCCGTCCACGAGGCCGGCGGCGAGCGGGACGCGCACCTCGCCGCAGATGCCGTCGTAGGCGCCGCAGACGGTGCCGTTCACGCGAACGACGGCGCGGCCGACAATGCCCTCGGAGACGAACTCCGCCGTGCCGCGTCCATCCCAGTCGAACCGGGTGCGGTAGAAGGCGCGCGGCTCGGTGATGCAGGCATGGAACGACGTCTCGCCGTAGGCGGGGTCTGGAAACTTCGCGCTGTGCGGGTCGCCGGGGACGGACGCCTTCGCAGGCACATGCCAGCCGACGAAATAAGGAGAGCTCTGGATTCCCGGCACGGATGCGGGATGCCACGTGGCGCGGTCCTTCGAGACCTCCCAGACGCCGTTGAGGCAGAGTCTCGAACGGAGCGGAGCCGGAGGGACCGCGAGCGGCTCGTCCAGCGACCGCGGCGCGGCGGCGACCGCCGCCGCGCGCTCACGCGCATAGATCGCCTCGCGAGCCGCATAGGCTGCGGCGCGCGCGGCCTTGGCGTCTTCGCGCTGTTGCGCGAGCGCGGCAACACGCGCCTCCAGCGCGGGGATCGTCGCATTGCGCAACGTTCCGATTTCCCGCGCGAGCGCGACGTTCTCCTCCCGCAACGCGTCGATCGGACGCGGCGGATGCAGCCGCGCGCCGAGCGCGGCGATCGCCTCGTCGCCCGGATCGGCGGAAACGGCGAGTCCGGGCACGGGCGCGCCGTCCTTGTCCAGAAGCTGCACGCAGAAGCCGCCGCCGCCGCGCCGGTTGCCGATCTTGACGAGCAACACGTTGAGGCCTTCGGCGAGGCGCGCGTCGTACAGGAAGTTCCCCGGGATGACACCCTGCGACGAGAACCGCTCGCCAATCACGCGGCCGTTGAGAAACACCCGGTTGTCGTCGTCGGAACCGACGGCGACCACGACGTCGCATGCCTTGGGCGCGTCAATGTAGCAACAGGCGTAGGCGACGAACCATTCCTCGACCGGCGTGAAAAATCCGTCGAAATAGATCACGCCGTTCGCGAACGCATGGGGCTTCCAGGCGACGTCGATTTCACGCGTCTCCTTCCAGCCCCATTCGTTCACCGCGCCGACGCCGGCGATGAGTTTGGCCTTGTCCGCGACGAACGTGGCGCGAGTGGCCTGCCCCGGTCGCGGCAACGCATCGCTTTCGCCGCCGAACGGCACAAGCAGGTCCGCGCGGATGCCCTTGCCCGTGCCGTCCTCCTGCTGCTCGTTCGGGAACGGCCCGGCGACAAGCCAGTCGAGAAGGAACCCCTTGTCGTCCGGCGCCCCCGCCGGCAGCGCTCCCGATTCCGTTGGGAAGAACGCGAACGGCAGGGGAAGGATCCAGGGAAGCAGGAAAGACGCGTTTCTCATGGTGGACGGATCTCCTCGCTAGGGATCGGACTTCTCGTAGACCTTCACGTTGCGGAACCAGACCTTGCCGGTGCCGCCGCCGGGGCCGTAGGAGAGCATGAAGCCCCCGCCGTGCGGAACGGCGTACTCGAAGGCGACCGGCGTCCAGTCGAAAGTCCCCGCGCCGACGTTGGCGCTCGGCCAGTTCGGCGAAGCCCCCGCAACCGGCGCATAGGCGCCAAACTTCAGGTTGCGCGTCCCGACGAGGTTTTCGCACTTCACGTCGGCCTCGCAACGGTAGGTGCGGCCGGGTGCGAGCTTGAGCCAAATGTCGCGGTTCTTCTGGTTCCCGGGCGTCGCGTCGAAGAAGCACGGCGCATTCGTCTCGTAGGCATGAAGAAGCCGCCAGCGGGGTTTGGCGGACGGCGGCTCGGCGCGTTCGCCGGTCATGAGCTCGGCGACCGTCTTCTCGATGCGAATCGATCGCTCGAGCCGCTCGCATTCGTTGCTCAGTTCGGCTTCGCGCGTCCGCAGCGCGTTTTTCTCCGCCCGGAGGCGGGTGTTCAGCTCCTGTTCAGGCGATGATGCGGCGAAAGCGGCGAGGGCGGCGAGTGGCATGAGAAAAAGAAGGCGGGAGGGAAGGTGCATGGATCGGGGTTCGGAAGCCGGGAATCACTTCATGTAGTCCTCGGAGACGACGCGACCGAGGAGGTAGTATTTGGCGCTCCCCGGATACCAGAGGACGCCTTCGTCGCCGAGCATCGTGTAGCTCGTGTAGTAGGAGTTCCAGTGCGTGTTGGGCTCGACGAGTTTTGGCGTGCCGTCGAACGCAACAGGCTGATGCGCGCCGGGCACGTAGCGTCCGGGCACGAGGTAGAGCGGGCCGCGGTGGTCGGTGACCTCCAGGTGGAAGAGGCCGAAATAGAGGCCGCTCGCGGCCTCGGGCCCCTTCCAGTCGTAGCATGGGCAGGGGGAGACGGAATGCGCGATCGCGGAACCTCCGTCGCGAACGAGGAGCGGTTCGGTCTTCGACCACGTGCGCCCGTCGTCCGCGCTCGCGCTCCAGACGGGCGAACCGCCCGACGCGCGCATCACCGCGAAAAGGCGCCCGTCGGGGAGCTTCATGAGCGAGGGCTCCTCGCAGATCGCCTTGCCCTCGGCGTCGGGCTCCACGCGAAGCATGTCGTCGCCCACGGCGTAACGCGAGATGCGGATGTCGCGCACGGGCGGATCGTCGTCGATGTTCTCGTATTCCCAGATCTCGCATCCGCCGGCGCGAGAGGAGCCGACAAGGAACCGGCCGTCCCTGCCGAGGCGCAGCGGGCGCTGCCAGTTGCACCACCAGCGGGTGCCGGCCTCGCCGCGCGCGATCTCCCCCGGGGTGCGCAAGTCGATCGGAACCTTCTCCGGCTCGCTCCATGTCAGGCCGCCATCGTCGCTGTAGATGCCGGCCATCGACTTGTCGGCCGGGCTCCACAGGCAGTAGAGGCGGCCGCTTCTCGAGAGCATCGGCTGCTGCCACGAGGCCGTGTCGACGCGCTCGGCGCGGTTGGTCGTCATCGAACCGGCGAGCGCGCGCGGCTCGCTCCAGGTGAGGCCGCCGTCGACGGAGCGCGAATAGGCGGTGTGGTGGTCCGCGGCCGTCTCCAGCGTCGCCTGCGTCCAGAACGCATGGAAGACGCCGCGGGGGTCGTCGCGGATCACCTGGAAGTGGTCGTTGTAGGTGTCGTGCGCCCCGGCTTTCACCTGCTCCCAGCGGCGTTCGGGGCGCTTGGGGATGTAGACCGCGAAGTCGGGCTTCGTGGAGAGGATGCCGCTCACGACGTCGGGCGGATAGGACGCGCGGAGGCGCTCGGCAAGCGCGCGGTTTCGCGCGGTCGGGCGCTGGACGGGGAGGTTCGAGCCGTCGAAGCCGAAGATCACGGCCCACTTGCCGAACGCGAATGTCTCGCCGGCCTCGACTTCCTTGCGCCAGACGGTCGCGACATCAACGAGGTTGCGACCCCACGCCTGGAAGGGCGCGACCGAATCGTCGCGGACGAACCCGGCCGCGCGCAGCGCCTTCTCCTGGGAGACGTTCGACGTGCGCTGCGCGGGCGACAGGACGAAGAGCGCGCCCGCCCGTTCGACCGTCGCCGCGGAGCCGTCGTGGAACGAGCCGCGCAGGAAGAGTTCGCCCTTGAGCGCGTCGGGGATCGAGCCGAGCGCGAAGGAGCGGTCGCGGAAGAGCAGCGCGCCGGGAGTGAGCTCGGCGGCGGCGAGCGGCCCGGGCGCGAGCATCGCGCGGGGCGTGTCCGCCGCGTCGGCGGGCGCGGCGATCAGGGCCGCCGCCAAAAACGGAATCGGGAAAAATGCGGGGAGTCTTTTCATGCGTGCAGGGTCCGTTCGCGTCGTCCTATCGTACGATGACAACCGTTGCGGGGGATGGGCGATAGAGAAGGCCTTCGGCGGCGAGCGCGCCGCGCGAGACGCGCCACTCGTCGATCGATCCAACGAAACCCGGGGCATCGGTGCCGGTCGCCGGGGCGCCGATCGCGAACGAGCCGAGCGCCCAGGCGCGGCCGGTCGGCGCGAGGCAATCCGCGACGGAGCCTGAGGGGCGACCGTTCACATAGAGCGTCCACGTGCCGGCGGAGGCGTCGCGGGCGAGCGCGATGTGCGTGCAGGCGTCGGCCCAGGGCGCGGGATCCGCCGTAAATGCGCCATCGGCGACAATGCCGCTCCAGGAAAAGGGCGACTTGGCGAAGATGCGCACGCAGGGCGCCTCGCCGGTGGCGTCGAGCAGGAGCCGCCAGCCCCCGAGGCGCGAATCGGACCAGGTTCCGAAGAGCGTGAGGGGAGCCGATCCCGTGGCGCCGTTCCAAAGAAGCCAGCCCTCGACTGTGAACGAGGTGCCGGGATCAAGGCGGTTGCCAAGGTATGGGGCGCGGAGTGCGCCCGCCGAGGCGAACGCGACCGACCCGTCGTTGCGCGCGGCGTCGCCGTCGAAACCGGCGGTGGCGTCGGCGTTGGGGACGCGCGCGACCAATGGGGCGGACGAGCCGGAGGCGACGCCCGATTCGTCAACGAGCGCGTAGCCCGATGTGACGGCGCTCGAAAGGCCGGCCGCGCCCGCGTCGTCGTCGAACTCCCAGTAGGCGAGCGTCGCCAACTCGGTCGATTCCGAGAGCACCGGCGCCTCGGGCGGGGCGCAGAGGAACTGCGAGGGTTCGAGGGCGGCGCGGCTGACGCGGATCGGCCCGAGGGCGCCCCAGAGCGCGTTGCCGCTCGGGCGGGAGCCGATGCCGATGCCGCTGAAGGTCGAGGCGCGGTAGGTCCTCTGCGTGAGCGCGCCCGCGAGCGCGCCGTCGAGGTAGAGCTCGGTGATGACGTCGAGGGACGACCCCTTTCGCCTGTGCGTGAGCGCGAGATGGTGCCAGGCGTCGGTGTCCGCGATGAGATCCGCCGTGCCTGGAAACAGGACGTCCATCGTGCCGGTCGTGTCGGCCGAGAGTCGGAAGCCTGCTTTGCGCGACGTAAGTGCGAAGGGGATGGAGCCTGCGCCGTCGTTGTTGTAGAGGTCGCCGTAGATCAGGATCTCCCAGTCGCGCATCGCGCTGGCGCGCTTCAGGTAGAACTCCACCGTCCACGGGTCGTAGCGGCTGCCGAGGAGGCTGCACACCGCGCGGTCGCCGGTCCAGAAGCCGCCGGTGGCGCCATTGCCGCCGCCCGTGCAGAGGATCGTGGAGCCGGTCGTGACCGCGCTGTCGCCGCGGAAAGCGGGCGTGGCGTCCGGGTTCGTCACCGTCGGCGCGTCCGAGGAGCCGGTGTTCGAGCAGTGGGCAAGCCTGGTGATGGAGTCGTCGGTGGAGAAGGCGTAGTTGCCGGTCTCCGACGCGCCGGAGAGGAAGAGGCGGTTCCGCACGCCGAGCGGCCAGTAGGCGAGCGCGGCCGCGGCGCTCCCGGACGAGGCGTTGAGGAACTGCGCCGGCGCGAGCGCGGAAGCGCATGCGCGCCAGCAGTCGAAGTGGCCGTAGACTTGATCTCCGGCGTCGCCCGTCGTGCCGGTGAATGCAGGATAGGACGGATACTTGCCGCCGAAGACGGACGTGCCGGCAAGATAGGCGTTCGTGGCGGCGAGGCCGCCCGCAAGGAGCGGCGCGCGCGTGTTCGAGACCGAGCCGCAATGTTCCCCGTCCTTGTAGAGCGTCCACGCGCCGTTGCCGGCCGTGGCGTCGTAGACGAGCGCGAGGTGCATCCAGCCCGTCGCGCCGAGACCGAACGCGCCGCCGGGAAACGCGCCGTCGGCAAGGCCCTCGCCCGAGTCGTCGGCGGCCGCGATGCGGAACGAGCGCACGCCGTGCCCGCCGTTGGTGATGATGAGCGACCAGCCGTAGGCGGGGTCGCGCGTGGCGAAAAGCCGTCCGGACGCATTGCTCGCGGAGGCGGAGAATCCTTCCTCTTGCTCCGGGCGGTACCAGCCCTCGACCGTGAAGCTGGAAGCGGGCGTGAGCGCCGAGCCGAGCCCGGGCGCGACAAGCGCCGCGCCAGGAGTCTGGGCGGAAGCGCAGCCCGTCTTGGAGGACGAGAGCGCGGCGGCGCCGTTGGGCGGCTGGCCGGTCGGAAGAGCCGTGTCGTCGGGTTCGGGAAGCATCGCGGAAACGAACCGGGACGAATTGAGGACGAACTTGCCCAAGTCTGCCGCGCCGACGTGGTCGGCGACGTCGAAGACGCCGTCCGCATGGCCCATCGTCCAGTAGGCGACCGTCGTCGAGGGCGGGTTGCGGCATGCGGCGCCGACGAGGCCGGAGCCCGGCGCGCCGCAGAGGAGGCTCGCCGGCCCGAGCGATGCGTCGGAGAGGCGCCAATAGTCCATCGCGCCACGGAAGGCCTTGCCGTCGCCGCGGCCGCCGAGCCGGAACGCGCCGGCCGCCGTCGGGAGGTTCGCGCCCGCGCCATAGCCTCCCGAAACGACGGTGCCGACGGCCACGCCATCGAGGTACATCGTGAACGAGCCGCCGAGGCGGCCGGCGAGCGCGATGTGGTGCCATGCGCCCGTGAACATTTCACTGAAGTCGGCCTCGGAGTAGGCCGCGAACTTCCGATCCATGTTCGAGAGCGAGTCGTAGAATTCAAACGAATAGAGGTAGTTGCCGCCGGCGTCCTTGGAATTGTGGCGGATCGACCAGATCCACGTGCAGGACGGGCGGGGGACGCCGTCGCCGCCCGTCGCCGCCGCGACGTTGAAATAGGCGACCACCATCCATTCGCCGCGTTCGGGCGGGGTGTCGAGGCGGCACCAGCCCTCGAGGGTGAAGGCGTTGGTCTGCGCGAACACGCCGGTGAAGTCCGCGGACACGCCGGAGAAGTAGTAGCCGTACTCGGTCCCGGCGGCGGCGGGCGCCGTCTCGTTGGCGGAATCGAACATGCGGGCGGTGGCGTCCGGGTTGGGCGGAAGGCCCCAGCCGACGGTGGCCCTTTCGTAGGCGAGGTCGGCCTTGGTCGTGCATGGGGCGAGATCGAACACCGTGTCGATCTGCGAACGTCCGTCGAGCGCGCCCGCTTCGGCATTGTATTCCAATGGCCAGAGAGCAAGCGTTCGGGCAGCGGCGGGCGAGACGGTTGCGGCGGCGAGGCAAAGCGGGAGAAACCTCGAGAAACGTGCCATCCAGCGGAATTTCGGAATCATGGGGAACTCCTCGTTGTTTGTTTTCAGTGTTTCGGTGATCGTGTGGGCGAAGGCTCTCGTCTCGGGGATCGCCTTGAATCGTCATTGTACCATGCAACCCTTTGCCCTGTGGATGCGAACGCGCAAATTCCTTATTGCCTTTTCGCGCAACGACAGTCGCTGGGCGTGACGCCAAAGCGGCGGACGAAGACCCGGGTGAAATAAGCGGCGGAAACAAACCCGCATTCCGCTGCGATCCGTGCGATGGACTTCCGCGTGGCAAGCAGGGACGCGCGGGCGGCGGCGAGCTTCGCCTCGGTGATTGCCTTCGAGACGGTCGTGTCGGCGGCGGCGAAGAGATAGTTGACGGAACGGATCGACATGCCCAGCTCGGCAGCCACGTCGCCTACGCGGATGCCGTCTTTCGCGCGACGGTTGATGAAGTCCAGCGCCTGGACGTATCGCCAGTTCGTCTTTCCCGCCGGTTCGCGCGTCGAGGCGCGGCGCCTCACGTCAAGCGGCCCGAACCGCTCGATTGCCGGCGTCCGCACGTTTCCCTTCATGACGTGGTCGAGCAGCTTCGCCGCCTTGTACCCGCATGCCTGGAAATCAACCAGGATGGAAGACAGTTCGGGGGCGGCCGTCTCGCAGACGAGATCGTCGTCGTCCACGCCGAGAATGGCGACATCGTCCGGGACCTTCAACTCCAGGATCATGGCGGCGTCCGCGCAAATGCGCGCGAACTTGTCGTTCGCGGCGAAAATGGCGACCGGCTTCGGCAACGTCTCCAGCCAGGCTGCCGCCCGTTTCCGGGCGGCTTCCGGGGCTTCGGAGGCGGGTGGCGGCTCCCCCGCGAAACGGCCGCCCATTCGCGTGACGGCTTCCGCGAACGCCCGGCCGCGACGATCGCTCCAGTCGTCTTCTTCGTGAATGTGGCTGCCTTCCTGCGGAAAGAAGGCATATGCGGCGAAGCGGCGGGAGAAAAGCGTTTTCGCGGCAAGTCGGCCGATGGCGGCGTTGTCGTTCAGCACGCTCGGATATCGTTGCGACAGAGCCGGCGAGCAGTCGATAAGCACCAGCGGCTTGCGCTTTGCCCACGCTGGAAGTTCGACGAATTCCACAAGGTCGCCGATGACCAGGCCATCGCAGCCCCTGAGAAGCTCGCTCTGAGAAAGCGCTTGCGTATAGGCGCCGTGGTCGAAGACATCGACCCTCCAGCCGACCTTCCTCGCATATTCGAAAACGCCGCGAAGCTGGTCCTGATGCGACCGGCTCAGCACCGGCACCGCCGCGCAAACAATCTTCGCCCCGCTCATTTCCGCCCTCTCGTTCTCGCTGGATGAAGCATTCGGCTTGTCATTCTGCCCCAGCTCAGTCATGGTGTCAATATTTCGCATATCGACATACGATTGTTCGCGGAAAGCCATTTTTTTGCCATGGAGCGTGTGGTATAGTCGAGGCCGTGATACGAAGGTGTATCCCGCGACAATCCACAACGAAGAAGGGAGAATGCAATGCTCACGTTGAATGCAACGACTCGGCACGGGCGGGGAAGCCGGACCGTCTGTCTTGGTGTGGCGGCCCTGATGGCGGCTGTCCAGATCGCGTTTCCGCGAACGGTGTACGACGGCGGCAAGGCGCTCCGCCAGAATTGCGAGAGCGGCGGCTACGTCGGAACCGATGGCTCGGTCTATACCGCCGCCGACGGCGGGAAGTGGCAGTACCTTCGCGCCCAGGACAGTCTGGCGACCACGACGGCTGCGTTTGGCGGCCATTACGCAACGGGCGACTACGACGGCATCGGCGGCGCGGCTTCGCCGTACATTCGCGTGAACATGAGCGGCGCATCGATCCCCGTCAGCGGAGGCGAGCCGATCGAGCCGGACGAGCTCTACATCCATCCAGGCAACCCGACGGCGGGGAATTCGTTTGCCGTGCTTCGGTTCATCGTGCCGGAAGACGGCTGGTATTCGGCATTCCTGTCGGCGCACGACGTGAACAAACAGCCTCCCGACCACAACGTCAACGCCACGTCCGGCGCCGACGTGTGCTTCCTGGCAAACGGAAAGCTGCAGGCGAAGGGCGTCGTCTCGCTGGAAGACTACGCAGGCGGCGACGCAAGCCCGCATCTGACGCACCGTTTCGACTTCCAAATGCCCGTGCGCTGGATGGCGGCAGGCGAGACGCTCGATTTCGTGATCGGCCCGAACGGCGGGCACAACAGCGATGCAACGGGCATGAAGGCGTTTGTCGTCCGGGAAGACGCGGGAGCCTTCTACGATTCCGGCATCGCCTTCACGAACAATCTCGGCACGGCCTACTCGAATCCGTACGGCACAATCAAGAACGGCACATGGAACTACATGCTTTCATCGGTTCCGTCCGGCGTGGACTTCGCGACGTGGGCGCCGACAAACTTCAGCCTTTCGTCATCCTTGCTGCCGACCCAGGCGACGCGGGCGAGCGCCGGCAACGAGCGAGGCTTTGCGAACGCCGCGACAGGGGCGTCTCCGTATCTGCTGGTGAACGAGACCGACACGCAGGACGCGGCGTTTGTCGCCCCGTTGGAACTGCACACCCATCCGAATCCGACGACGGGCTGGACGACGCTTCGTTTCCGTCCGCCTGTGAGCGGCTGGTATTCGGGGACGGTCGTCGTACGCGATGTCAGCAAGGGCACGGGCGGTGCGAATGGCGTCAGAGTCCATTTGAACATCGCCGATCAGGTCGTCACGAACGCCTACATTTCCGCCGAGCAGTTCTCCTCGACGGCGTTTCTTGCATTCGAGGCCCGGCTGTTGGCGACCGGCGAGCCGATCGACATCATCGTTTCGCCTTGCGGCCAAATCAGCAGCGATGCGACAACCCTGTCCGCCATTTTCCGCCGCGAGGCAGGGGAGGTGTATGATGCGTCGACGGCGTTTTCGGCGCAATGGTCGAGCGGCGGCACGGCGCACCCGTTCGCCGATGTGATCGGCGATGGCGCGACGTGGGATGTGGGCTACAAGGCGAACGCGCAAACGGTCCTGTTCACGACGATGCCCGCGAGCCTGTCGCTTTCCGGCACGGAGCTGGGCTGGTGCGTCTACGCCTTCGGCACGTCGCAGGCGAACGGCGATCTGCCGCGCATCGCCCTCGCGACAAACGGCATTGCATCGGCGGACAGCGCATACTACCTGACGGGCAGCGCGCTCCTGGGCACGATTCCCAACGAACTGTGGGCCCACCCCGGCGCCCCCGGCGCCCCGAATGCAAGCCCGGTGGTGCGGGCGAACGTCCCGGCCGACGGCGTCTATCGCGTACGAGGCCACGCCCGGGATCTCAGCATCGGCAACGGCGGCAACAACGACGGCATACGCTTCAGCATTGCCGCGGACGGCTACGTCGCCGCATCGGCATGCGTCTCGCGCGACCCGATTCGCTACAGCGGCAGTTCGGCCGAGGCTTCGATCGAATGCGACCGCCTTTGGCTGAAGGCGGGGGAAAGCTGGGACGCCGTTGTCGATCCCGTGGCAAACTTCAACAATGACGGCACCGGCCTCGGCGTGTGCTACATCAAAGAGGGCGAGGCGGCGCCGAGCGTCGTGAACGTCGATTTTTCCGACACGGGCGCAGGCGCGTTCTCCGCATACCGGGGGCGCGGGCGCGAGGGCTGGAGCGACTGGACGAGGTGGAACACGGTTCGCCCGGACGGCACCGCCGTCGCACGGCAGGAGTACTGCACCGAGGCCGACGGCGCCACGCGCCGCAACATGACCCTGACGCTCGCGCGCAACTCCAGTGCGCCAATCGCCAAAGGCAGCGCCGACGTTGGCGTTGGCTCCGTGCTTCTCGACAACTGGATCGTGTCGTCCGACGCGGGCGATGTCCACACCTTTACGATCGGCAAGCTCAAGAAGAGCGAGCCGTACACGCTCTGGCTCTACAGCTCGAAGGATGGCGCCGGCGGCAACGCCACATTCTCAGTGGGCGGCAAGACGAAGGGCGTGGAGGAAACGTGGTCGCTCGGCGCGACGGCGATGGCGACGCGCTTTGCGGTGGTGTCCGATGCAGACGGCACGATCACGGGCACGTTTGCAGCGGCGGATGGAACAGGCGGCGCCTTCAACGGCTTGACGCTCGTTGGCGGATTGCCCGATTATTGCGCCCCGGCCTTTCTGTTGATTGTGAAGTGACATGAAACCCTCGATCGAGTGTACGACAAACAAGGAACCAACCACCTACCGGACGGGTGAGACAATGGTGTTTACGCTGTCTTCGCGCGGCGGGCGTTTCGTTCGCTGGGAGCGGACGGGCGACGACGGCCGGACTGAAAACGGCGAGGTGGAAGCCGACGCCCCGATCATCGTGAAGACATCGCTCGACCGTCCCGGTTTCGTACGGCTCGTGGCGCAGCTCGTGGACGGAGCGGGCAAGGAGGTGGCGCGGTTCGAAGGCGGCGCAGGTGCGGACGTAGGCAAGATTCGCCAGGATCATCCCGAGCCGGAAGACTTCGATGCCTTCTGGGAATGCCACAAGGCGAAGCTCGCGGAGGTGTCCATGGGCGGCGCCGCCTGCCGCGAGGTGCCGAGCGGACGTGCCGATGTGGCGCTGTACGAATTGTCGATACCCTGCGCGGGCCCTCGTCCTGCAACGGGGCTCCTGTCGGTTCCAACCAGGCCCGGAAGCCATCCAGCCCGAGTGCGCTTCTTTGGCTACGAGGAGAGCTGGCGGCCTGAAGCCCGCACGACGCCACGACCCGAGACGCTGTGCACGGACAGCCTCGTGCTCAGCCTCTCGGCCCATGGCTACGAGTTCAATCGGGAGGACGCCTACTACAAGTCTCTTCGCGCGGCGAGCGGTTCGAACGGATACGATGTCGCATTCGATCCCGCGCAGAACGCAGACCCCTGGCAGTCGTACTTCTGCGGCATGGCCTATCGCGTGCTGCGTGGCATCGACTATCTGAAAAGCCGCCCCGAGTGGGATGGCAAGAGGCTCAGCGTCGAAGGAGGCAGCCAAGGAGGGTTGCAGTCCATCTGGGCCGCGGCCCTTGATCCCGACGTCACGGACTGCCACTTGTTTTCCCCGTGGTGCTGCAATATCGGAGGGCCTGCGGCCGGGCGCGTTCACGACGACTGGCACATCCCATGGGCGCCGGGGCTTGGCTACTACGATGGTGTGAACATGGCGCGACGAATTCCAACGACGTGTCGGATGACGGTGGCGTTGGCGGGCCTGGGCGACTACATTTGCCCGCCCTCCGGCGTGGCGGCGTTCTACAACAACCTGGCCTGTCCCAGGCAGATCACGTGGGTACAAGGCGCCACGCACGTTTCCATGCCACCTGCGGCGCAAGCATTCAAATACGCGGACGAAGCGCCAGGCGCAACGCCGCGACCGGCGTTTTCGTTCCGCTATGGCGGACGCGTTGTGACCGGGAATGCATCCATGCAGGTGGACGATCGCCTGAAGGTGACGCTGGAGTCCGCCGGCCATCCGGAATACAACGCCACCGAATGGGTGCTGTGGTTCGAGAATCCCTCTTCCGAGAAGAGCGCCGTGTTGAGCGACATCCGCGATGGCGATTTCCTGGTGTCGCTGCCGCCTGCGCCGAAGAAGTTCCTCGGCGACATCGCCGTGCCCGGCGACCGCGCGGTCGTTTCGATGAATGGATGCGTTTCGGGGATCGACTACGCGACGAGCGACGCGGTCTCCGCCCGCGAGTTCGCAGCGTCCACGCATTATTTCCATCCGCTGCGCGACAAGGTGCATGAGATCGGGAACGACAGCGCCCGCTCGTCCGAGAACCAGGCCCCCTTTTTCGAGGTGACGCAGGATGGGCAAGGCGCGATCGTCGCCATTGGCTGGTCGGGCGGCTGGCGTGTCCGGTTCGAGGATGGCGACGAAGGCGTGCGCGTTGCCGCGGGGATGGCGCATGCGCGGTTCTACCTGGAGCCCGGGGAGAAGCTGCGCACAAGCCGCATCCTCGTGATGAACTACGGACCGGGCGAGGACGCCGGGAACAAGTTCCGCCGCCTCCTGCGCAATCGCTTTTCCCACGTCGCGTCGCGTCCCGGGGTCCGGGAAGGCGTGTTCGCCTACGAGCTTTGGGGCGGAATCACCTCCGACGAGATGATCCACCGCATCAAGACGCTGAAGGAAAAGGGACTTGCCTACGAAGATTTGTGGATTGACGCCGGCTGGTACGGGAACAGCAAGAAGTGCGACGACGCCTACACCGGCGACTGGGGCGACTGGACCGGCGACTGGTTCCCGAACGCCCGCATCCATCCGGACGGCCTCGAAAACGTCCGCGATGCGGCGAAGGACGCCGGCATGGGAATCATGCTCTGGTTCGAGCCGGAGCATGTGGTGGACTCCACCCGGTTCGCCCGGGAGCATCCGGATCTTCTGGCGGGCCCGCTTCTGCATTACGGCAACGAACGCGCGCGGGAGATCGTGCGCGACATGCTGGCGGACTACGCGGAACGGCTTGAATTTTCATGCTACCGCCAGGACTTCAACTTCGATCCTGCGGATGCCTTGAAAGCGCACGACGCCAAGGATCGCGAGGGAATCTCGGAAATCCGCCACATCACCGGCTTGTACCGTCTGTGGGACGAGCTTCTCGCTCGCTTTCCGAAGATGCTCATCGACAACTGCGCCAGCGGCGGCCGCCGCATCGACATCGAGACCTTGCGCAGGTCGGTCCCGTTCTTCCGCAGCGACTACCAGTGCGGCTTCAACATCAACGCCGACGTGCTCCAGGCCCACAACGCCGGGATTTCCCGGCTTCTCCCCTACAATGGCTGCACGGTGAAGCTGAGCGACGTCTATTCGTTGCGCAGCGCCTATTCCTCCAGCCACGGGGTGGCTTATTGGAACACCGCGTTTCAGAAGGAGGAAGCCGTGGATTGGCCTGCGGCCAAGAAGTGCTGCGACGAATATCGCAGAATCCGCAAGTACTTCCCCTGCGACTTCTACAACCATGGCAGCGCCGGGATGGATCCCGCGGCGTGGGCGATCTGGCAGTACCACGACCCCGAGCTGAACGAGGGCGTGGTGCTCGCGTTTCGCCGGGCGGCATCGCCGTCCAACCAGGCCGGCATGACGCTCAAGGGACTTCCGGAAGGCGCGTCGGTGGAAGTGGAGAACCTCGACTCCGGGGCGATCGCAAGGACGACCGGGGCCCTGGAGATCCTGCTTCCCGAACGCCGCTCATCGACCGTGCTGCTCTACCGTGCCACGTGACCGCAATCGGACGACATGAAAAACACATTTCTTTCGCTCACGCTCGCTTCCTCGACGCTTTTCGCCGACAACATCCCGGCGCCGCAGGAGATTTTGCCGCGTCCCCGGTTGGGACGCGGCAACGTGACCCTGCTCCTTCCGGACGGCGCCACCCTCCGTCCGTCAGACCTCACCGCCCGCCGCTCGCTCGCCGGGACGTGGAAGTTCAAGGGGCTGGATCGCCAGGCGGAGCCGTTCGGCCCCGCCCTCGACTCCGAACGCAAGTCGCTCTCGCCAGCGGCGGACGACACGGGCTGGGTGACAATCGACGTGCCGTTCGACTGGTGGTCCGACCCGCGTTTCACCTTCGACAAGACATACGACCCCCAGGAGGTCTATTTCCGGGGAACGTATCGGCGGAACTTTTCCGTTCCCGATCCCGCCGACGGGAAGCGCCGCTTCCTGCGCTTCGAGGAAATCGGCGCGGAAGCCGAGATCTATGTGAACGGGGCGCTCGCCGGGTGGCACGTGGGCGACTTCGTGCCGTGCGAAGTCGAGATCACTCGGTTTCTCAAGCCGGGCGACAACCTGCTGGGGGTGCGTGTGCTGGCGGATCTGGGCCCCGCGCCGAAAGAGGGCGTCAAGATTTTCACGCGCCCCTACGGCGCGCGCTGGGGATACGTCGCCATCAAGGGCGGCATCTGGCACGAGGTCCGTCTGGAAGAAACGCCCCCCGTGCGGATCGTGGACGTGCGAATTGATCCGGCGGAAGATTTTTCGTCCATCCGCGTGCGCGGCACGATCGACAATGCAGGCCCCGGGGGGACGTTCGAGCTCTCGACGGCGCTGGTGGAAGACGTGCCTGGCGCGCCCGCCGGCAAGCCGGCGTCGCGCGTGAAGCTGCAACTGGCAAACGGACAAGCCGAGTTCGACGTGGTCGTGCCGACAACGGGCGTGAAGACGTGGTCGCCCGACGACCCCAATCTCTATTGGGCGGCGCTTGCGTTGACGGATGCGGCGGGGCGTCCTGCCGCGGCGGCGCTGGAGCGCTTCGGATTCCGGACCCTGCGCATCGAGGGAAGCCGGTTCGTGCTCAACGGCAAGCCGGTGTACCTCGTCGGCGACTCGCTCCATTCGATGAACTACGGCGGAAAGGGCACGGAGGCGGCCGTCGAGCGTCTCCGGAAGGACATCGCGAAGCACAAGGCCAATGGCGCGAACACGCTCCGCACGGCACACATGCCGGCGATTCCGGAAGTGTACGAATTCGCCGACGAGATCGGCATGATGATCTACGACGAGTGGTGCAACAGCTTTTGCAATCGAATCGACGAAAAGGAATTCGAACGCAACAACCTGCCGGCGCTGGAGGCGTTCATCCGGCGCGACTACAACCACGCGAGCGTCGTGCTGTGGAGCCTCGGCAACGAGGTCAGGCACCACGATCCCGAGATCGCCCGCCAGCTCGACAAGCAGTACGATCTCGTGAAGCGCCTCGATGGACAGAAACGCCCCGCGTGCGCGTTCTCCGGCGTGGCGGATACGTGGGCCTACGGCGCCGACCGCGTGAAGACCGATTTTCTCGACACGCACGACTATCTGGGGATCGATGGCGATTGCTGGACGCTGTGGTTCCAGAGCATGGACAAGCACCACGCCGACATGGTGGCGACCTTCGGCGAGGACGGCGCGTTGACGATGCCGCTGGTGATGTGGGAATGCGTCGGCGGCGGATGGGACCTGCGCCACGACGACGACATGAAGCCCGGCGACCGGGCGCGGTATCTGGAATGGATGCGGAAGTGGAGCCATTGGGGCAGTCCCCCGGGGATCCCGTTCTCGGCCTCGGCCGGCCTCTTGCCGATTCTCGACCGCGCGCGCGGTCGGCATTATGTGCAAAGCTATCTGGCGACGCGGCTGTGCGAGCTGTTCCGGCAGGATCGACGTTTGGCGGGCTTCGCGCCTTGGTTCGCCGATCCCGGCGTGCCGGGCTGCACGCGCTGGATGCAGCAGCGGTATCCGCTGCTGCGGCTTCGCGCAACGGACGACGGCCGCTTCATGGCCCGGCATTTGTTCAGCCCCGGCGAGAAGGCGCTGGAATGCGTGGTCGTGAACCACACGGACGCCCCGATCGACGGCGCCCGCATGGAAATCGGCCTGTGGGTCGATGGACGCGAGACGCCGTTGGGCGAATGCGTGTTTGACCGCATTGGCGTCTTCGAGGAAGGGGTGCGCCCCTTCCGCCTGGCGATTCCCGAGGGATTCTCCGGCGATGGTGAAATACGCCTCCGCCTGACGAGCCAGGGCGCCGCCGCGTCGCTCAACGGCTATCGCGTGCGCATCCATCCGCTCGACGACGCGCAAGCGCCGGTCGCGAACACGCGCCCGCTCGCGCTGGCTGGAGCGGATGCGCAAACGGAGTGGATTTTCAAGCGGCTCGGGCTCTCGTACACCGTCGCTGCAACCGCGGAGGCGTGGCCGGCGGGGGGGGCCGTCGTCGTGCCGCCGGGTGCGGCGTACGATGGCGAGCCGGCCCGCGCATTCGTGCGCGATGGCGGCACGTTGCTCCTTCTCGAACCGTCGGGAACGCTCCTCGCAGGCTTCCCGCCGCTCTATCTGGCGCCCGGCCCGAATCATCTCGTGGAAATCGTCGTCCCGTCGCATCCGGCGTTCGCGGGACTGACGCAGGCCGATTTCGACACGTGGGCGGAGAATCCCTATGGCCTCCCGGTGTCGCAGATGGTCTGCACGCTCGACGAAGGCGTGCTTGCCTGCCGGCCGCGCTACATTCGCGGGCAGAACCAGCACGGCATGGGGCTGTGCGAATATGGCGTCGGGAAGGGGCGGCTGATCGTCTCGTCGCTCAATGCGACACGGCTGTGGGGCGAGAACGCCGCCGCCACGCGCTACGTGCGCAACGTGCTCACGTACGTGGCGGGCGGCGCCGCCTTCCCGGATGCGCCGCCGCTCAACGACGTCGTTTCGCGCCCCGCGCCGACGGATCTGAACCCCGAGCCGGTGGTGCTCGTGTCCTCGGAGGACGCGCCGCTCCAGCTCGCGTTCCCCGAGAGCGTGCCGGCCCAGAAGGATGCGCCCTTCAAAATCCTGTCCTTCAAGAAGGACTTGGAAAGAATTGCGAAAGGAAAGTACCGCTACTTCACGATCACGTTCCGGAGCGACACACCCGGCGGCATGTTCGATGTGACGATTCCCAAGCGCGACCACGGCAACAGGCTCACGTACACGATCCAGACGGATCTCTCGCGCGGGGAGGCGGTCACGATGCGGCTCGACCTGGCCAGGGACTTCCGTTTTGTGCAGAAGGATGGATTCGGGCCCGGCGAGTGGCGGGGCGAAATCATTTTCTACAACGGCTATGAGAAGGAGTGGGTTCCGCCGTTTCCACATCCGCCCGTGGCGGCGGAAATCCTCGAGATGAAGTTTGAATGAAGATGCAAAACGACATCGCCGATCCACGCATGCGCACGTTCGTCCACCCCCGGCGGATCGTCTGGCAGACGCCCGTCAAACGGTTCGACGACGGATGGCCGACGCGAAGCGAAGTCATCGGAGCCGAGCGGCTGCTCGACCGCAAGTTCGGCCAAGTCTGCGAAGGGCCGTTCGGGACGTCGAACGGGACGAAGCTCGTCAACCGCGGCGAACCCGCCGGAATCCTCCTTGATTTCGGTCGCGAGCTTCATGGCGGCATCGGCATCGGGACGAGTCCATGCACCACGGCCGGCGCGCGACTCCGCCTGCGCTTCGGCGAATCCGTCTCCGAGGCGATGAGTTCGATTGGCGACGGACGCCATGCGTCGAACGACCACGCCATGCGCGACTTCGAGCTCGACGTTCCGCGATTCGGCTCCATCGAGGTCGGGAACACGGGCTTCCGCTTCGTGCGCATCGACCTTGTCGCCGGCGGCGAAGTCGGCTTGGAGTTCGTCCGCGCGGTGTCGCTCATGCGCCCCATGGAGGCGGTCGGCTCGTTCCGCTCCTCCGACGATCGTCTGGATCGGATTTTTGAAACGGCGGTGCGCACGGTGCATCTCTGCTGCCAGGATTTCTTGTGGGACGGCATCAAGCGCGACCGGCTCGTCTGGCTGGGCGACATGCACCCCGAGACCATGGGCGTCCTCGCCGTGTTCGGCGCGGCGTCGATCCTGCCGGAAACGCTTGACTACGCCGTCGCCGTCACGCCGCCGGACGTTTGGATGAACACCATGCCCACCTACACGCTCTGGTGGATTCGCATTCTGGCGGAATGGTGCCGCTTCACGGGGGATTCCGCCTATCTGGGCCGGCATGCCGACTACCTGGAGAAGACTTTCGACCACGTCCTCGCCGGCATGGAGGGCGGCCGGTGGCTCGCCAACAACTTCCTCGACTGGCCGACGAAGCACAACGACGCGGCGGCGACGGCCGGGACGCAGGGTCTCGCGCTCATGGCCGCTCGCGAGACGGTCTTCCTGGCGGAAGCCGCCGGGCGCTCCGCCCTTGCGGACAAGGCCCGCGCCATGGCGGCGGAACTCGAAAAACTCCGGCCCGACCCCCACGGCGCGAAGTCCGCCGCCGCCATGCTGGCGCTTTCGGGCCTGCGCGACCCGAAGGAGATGTTCGCCGAGGTGCTTGGCACGAACGGACATGCCGGCGTTTCGACGTTCTACGGCTACTACATGATCGAAGCCATGAGCGCGGCGGGCGAAGACCAGCGCGCGCTCGATACGGTGCGCGACTACTGGGGCGCGATGCTCGACGTCGGCGCGACGAGCTTCTGGGAGGACTTCAAGCTCGACTGGACGCAGAACTGCTTCCGCATCGACGAGCTGCCCGTGCCGGGCAAGAAGGACGTCCACGGGGACTTCGGCGAATTTTGCTATCCCGGGTTCCGGCACTCGCTCTGCCACGGATGGGCCTGCGGTCCGGCGCCGTGGTGCATCCATCACGTGCTCGGCATCCGGCCGCTCGACGCAGGGTGCAGGACGGTGGAAGTGAAACCGTCCTTGTGCGATCTCGACTGGGCGGAAGGCGCTCTGGCGCTGCCGGACGGGCAGGCGGTCAAGGTGCGCGCGGAGCGAAAGCCAGATGGCTCGACGGCGCTCGCCATCGACGCGCCGTCCGATGTGACCATCGTCCGATGAAGCGCAAGCCGCCTCCTCGGCGACACGCGGTCGATCATCCATCGCGGCTGCGTCGGGCGCTCTCGCGTTTTGCGGTGCGGCGGTAGGCGCTCATCGTCATGCCGAAGGTGCGTTTGAAGAGCTTCTTGAGGTGGAATTCGTCGCGGAAGCCACAGCCTTCGCCCACCTGCCCGAGCGGGATGTCCGTTTCCTCCAGCCGTTGCTTGACGAGTTCCAGGCGCATGCGGCGCAGTTCTTGTCCGATCGTGGTGTCCATGACGGAGCGGAAGTGTTTCTCCAGAAGCCGCCGCGACGTGCCGGACGCCGCCACGATGTCGTCGATGCCGATGGGCGAGGCGGCGTTTCGCCGCATGTATTCACAGGCCAGCGCCACGCTTCTGGCCGTGCCGCCGACATCGACTGTGGACGCCCGTTCCACAATCTGCTTGATCCCGTAAAGGAGCGGAGGCTTGTCGCCGTTCTCCCCATCGATGATCCGCTGCAGCGCTTCGGCCACCATGAAGCCGCCGCCATTGAAGTCGGGGAGGATGCTCGACAGGGACGGGACGGTGTTCTCGCAGATGTACTCCTCGTTGTCCACGCCGAGAATCATGACTTGCGCGGGCGCATCGACCTGCGCAAGGCGGCAGGCGTCCAGCACGTTCTTGGCCCGTTGGTCGAATGCCGCCATGATGCCGCACGGCTTGGGCAGGTCGGCAAGCCATTGGGCAAGCCGCTCTTCGTCGGAAGGGAAGCGCCCTCGCCGCGGACGGGTCACGGGGAAGACGGACGCATCGAATCCCCGCGCTTCGATCCGTTCGACGAATCCGTGCCGGCGCCGGTCCAGCGGCTCGTCGGCGGCGATGGCCGGGACATAGGCGAAATGGCGGAGCCGCTTGGCAAGCAGGAACTGCGCCCCGGCCTCGCCGATCAAGTGGTTGTCGCAGGCGACGTGCCGGAACGCGACGCCGTGTACGCGGACGTCGCGCGTGGCGTCTCCATAGAGGGCGATGACGCCTTTGAGCCCGCTCCCGGCCATGTGCGAGACGACGTCCCGTTTCAACAGACGGTCGGTGATGATGCCTTCCGGCTTCCAGTCCCGCAGGATGCCGGGGATCCGGGTCATGGGATGTCCGCTGAGGATGCGGACGTCCCACGCCGGATGGAGCGCCGCGTAGCGCAGCACGCCGCCCAGGAGATCCCTGTCGGCCTTCTGCCCCAAGTCAACTTGGACGAGAATGCGCGTTCTGGATGCGTTTTTCATGATGGAATTCCCCATTCGAACCCGAATGCTACCACGTTCCCCATGGAAACGCTTTCCAGACAATCGGTTCCAGGCAATCGGTCCGTCGAAGAGGTCGGGCGACCTTCGGCCATGGATTGGCTTGGCCGAATGCCAGTCGCCCGTCGCCAGTGGCTAGTGCCCTGGACCGATCATTGTTTTCATCGCCTCTGGGAACGCGAGGCTCCGGACTCGCCCCGCACCTGCGCCTCGGAGGTGGGGCAAGCGTCCCGCTTGCCGTCTCGCCAGCGTGGCGAACCATCGGCGCACCGCCCGCCCTTCGCCGTACACGTGCCCGTTCCCAGCGAAGCGGCACCCGTTCACGAGGTGCGAGGTGTCAAATTAGGGACAGCCCCCTTCTGCCGCCTCGGCGCTCCGCAACACGGCTCGTTCATCGTTCGAGGGCATTGTTAAAACCAGAGCGAGAACCAGTTGGCGGGATCGTCCACGTTGGAGACGGAGGCGAAGTCGGCGACGGGCACCGTTTTCACGTCCGAGCCGCGCTCGAAGCGGAGCGTCCAGGGCTGAATCACGCCGGCGTTCTCGGCGGTGCGCGGGGCAGGGCGCATCGTGGCGCTCCACCCCTGCCACTGCAAGGAGGTGGCGAAGAGCGTCTCTTCGCGCGACGTCCCGGCCAGGCGGCCTTTCGCCAGCACCAGGGGGCCGCGTAGCACGCGCATGGCCGACGATGTGCGGCTAAGTCCCGCCATGTCCGGCGTGTACCACTCCATGAAATGGACGGTGTACTCGGGAATATCGAGGCTGTGCTGTTGCGGGGACGGCGGCGTATAGCCCTCGCGGCCAGACCAGTTGACCACGCGCGGCGCCATGTCGAAGCGGAGCAGCCACGCGTTTTCTCCAGCCGACGCCTCGACCTCGACCCAGCCCTTCCGGGGCGTCCGGGGCTCGCCATCGACCGACAGCGTTGCCGACCAGCGGGGAACGCGGAAGCGAACCTTCCCTGCGGTTTGGCAGACGGCTTTCACCGCCACCGGCCCGTCGGACCAGGGATAGCCGCCGGAGATTTCGATTGTCGCGCCGTCGACTTTGGCCGCGCCGTCGGTGTAGAGAAGCACGGCGATCGCGCCGTCGGCGGTGCGGGCGGCCAAGGAATCGGCGTAGTCGAAATACGTGCGCATCATGTTGTCCGGGCAGCACTGGTGCAGCAGCATGCCCGTCTGGGCAGGCGCCGCGAGGTGGCGCGTGCCATGCGAGCGGACGATGTGCGCGCCCCAGCGCCCGTCGCGCGAGACGCCCGCCAGGAAGCCGTTGAGGAAGGCGTTTTCGATCAGGTCGGCGTAAAAGGGCTCGCCGGTCAGCAGCAGGAGCTCGCGGTTGAGCCGGATCCAGTGCGTGACGTCGCAAAGCTCCGTCATGCCGTTCACCTGGGTCGCCGCATGGAGGAAGTGGTCGAAATGCCCCGCGCTCTCCATCGGGTTCATCTCCTCGTCGAGCAGGTGGCGGTGGTAGGCGAGCACGGCATCGAGGACGTGCTTTTCGCCCGTCAGGCGGTAGTAGTCCACGAGCCCTTCGAGGCAGCTCAGGATTTCGTAGGCCTTGGCCCAGAAGGCGGGCTGGGGATGCCAGTCCACGATCTTCTCCGAGCGGAAGGCGTCGCGGAGGATCGACGCCGGCGTCGTGGGCTCCGCGGAGAGCGCGCGGACGATGTCGCGGGCGAGCGCCAGGCAGTTCTCGCGCCCCGTCAGGCGGTGGAGTTCGAGGATCGGACGCAAGATGCTCATCGACGACACGCCGTGCCAGTAGCCGGTCTTGTCGAGCGTGAGCCCGAGGCGTTCAAGCTGTGCGATGAGATGGTCTGCCATCTTCACGGCGGCGTCGAGGCACGTTGCGTCGCCGGTGGCCTTGTGCAGCTCGACGAGCGCCCACATCGTGTACTTCCGTCCCCAGACATTGAAGCAGGCTTGCTTCCGGGCGTCGGGGCTGTCGGGATTCTGTCGCAGCAAATCCTCCTGGGCGTAGGTGCTGAGGTACCCGTTCGGCTTTTGGAATTCGCGGATGAAATCGTGCGCCTTGTCGAGCGCCCATGCCTTGAGGCCGGAGTCGCGCGTGTAGGCGATGGCGCCGGCGAAGCAGAGCATCGTCTTGCCCCAGTATTCGTTTTGCCAGCCATCGCACCGACCGTTCGCATCGTCCCAATGCGTTCGGAACGCATGGACGCATTCTTCGTACATCGGCCCCCGCGCCCAGTCGGAATAGGCTCGCGCCCGGATGCACGCGTCGGCCGCGTCGCCGACCGGCCCGAGCAGCTTCGCCTCTCCCCCGCCGCAAGGCGTCAGGACATTGTGGATTTTCTCGTTTTGCACGTTGTTCCCGCTCATGGTCGCATTTCCTTCAAACTTCCGGGAAAATTCTTTTCTGACGCCTTCCATTCTATCATGGGCCCAATATGGCAACCGTATTTCCGATATGGCAACCCGTGAACTCTATCGAACATGCAAGGCGGAAAAGAAAAACGATGCGTTCGTCCCGCTATGTCCCCCGAAAGCCTCGCAGCAGCGCGCGCTTGCGCGGATTGTCGGCGGAGGGTTTGAAGCCGGCGGGTTTTCCGTCGGTTTCGACCGGTTCGTGTTCGACGCTCCACCCTGTCCCATTCGCGAAAGGCGTGGTACGTCCAGTCCCAGCCATATTCCTCGAAGAGCGCGATGCAATCCGCGATGTACACGTCCGCCCCCGTTGAGAACGAGGACGCGGAGAATTCCCCGACGTAGATTTTCGCGTCGTACTTCTTTTCAAAATCGCGAACTGCCGCAAGCTTTTGGCGGAGATAGCCGCGCCCCCAGCCCTTCGCGGCATCCGGCCAGACGGCATCCGCCTTCATGTCGCCGACCCGCGCCCTGGTGGGTGAATTCCTGCGGCCGGTACAGGTGAACCTGATAGACGACGTTGTCGCCGTCGATCGGGCGCAACTGTGCGAAGGCCTCGGGTGCCGCCCAGTCGAGCGACTGTACGATGACCGGCGTTTCCGGGTCGATTGCACGAACGATTTTTGCGGCCTTCTCATACGTGGCGAGATAATCGAGCGTCGTTGGCGGAAGTTCATGGACCGGTTCGTTCAAGAGGTCGTAGCCATAGATGACATCGGCGTTCCCCTTCGCGCGTGTGGCGATTTTTCGCCAGCAGTCGAAAAATCGCGTCAAGGCCACAGGGTCGGAGTAGATCGCCCAGTTCATCGAATCCCCCGCCCGGCCCCCGGGTGGGACATGGAGATCGACGACGACCTTCATCCCGCGCTTGCGCGCCTGTGGAAGAATGAAGTCCATGAGATGGTCCAGCTTGTCGTCCAGCCAGCGTTCGTATGCGGCATAGCCGCCTTTCATTTCGCCGTGTCGAAAGAAGTCTTCCGTCATTTGGTATCGCACCAGCGTCACGCCCCATTCCTGGAGCGTGTGAAAGTCGTCTTCGGTGCAAGGCCGCGCCGGGAGCATGACCCCCCGCCGCACTCCCGTGCGTCTGGCGGCGCTGGGTGTTGTTTGCGTGGTTTGGCGTGGTTCCCCGACGGCGTCGGCCAGCAAATCAAGCGCTTTCACACTGGCGCCGAGGCAGTTGATCCAGAAGCCATCGGCATCGGGACGCGTCAGCCAATGTGTGCGGATTGAGCCGTCGGCATTCTGTATGTTTGTCATCGCATCGCCAAGCGCGCACGCCTTCGCAAGATCGAGACCGTCCCCGGTGGCTTTGTAAAGCGCGAGATAGGTGCGGATGAGTTTCGCGGCGGAGGCGTCGATGGGCATTTCCCAGCCGTGCTGCTCGCCGACGCCTGGGACGAACCAGTTCGTGTAGTCCCAGAGCCAGCTTGAAATGTCGTTTGGCACCGGCGTCCCCGTGCGGTAGCCGGTGCCGTCGGGACGGCAGGGCTTCTCCCAATAAACGAACTGGTCCTCGGCGAACCGAAGCAGTTCGCGGGCTTGAGCCAGGCGTTTCCGATCGCCCGGGAAGCGGTTGACGAGGTAGATCGCCGTCGAGCAGGCATTGTGCTTGGTGAGCGATCCATAGGGAGCCTGGGGTTCCACGTCCTCAAACTGCGCGTCCCAATTCCACGTCGTGAGCGGCCCTTTCTCGATGTAGCCGAAGGCGCGATCGGCGGCTCTGCGCCATACGGGATCCTCCGTCTTCTTGTAAAGCGCCTCGAAAAGCTCGATCATGTTCATCGGGAACGCCCGGTTGGGCACAACGGGGCTGCCGTCTTTTTCGTAAAGCTTCAGCGGCCACGTGCCGTCGTCGCCCTGCAGCTTCAAATAGGTTTTTCCGATGGCAAGCGCGGCACTTTCATATTTCGAATCGCCCGTCGCCTCATGAAGCCGCAGGTAGACGAGAGCCACCGGTGCTGGATAGAGGAGCATGTTCTGCCCGGCGTAGTCCTTGGCCTTGATCTTGTCGCCGATGTACGTTGGGGGGAAATGCGCAAGGGGCGCCGAGGCCGGCTGGGAGATGCGAAGGAGATAGTCTGCCGCGGCACACGCCACGGCCAAGGCGTCCTCCGCATGGTCGGGACGGCGTTTGGCGTAGTCGAGCATGGCGTTGATGACGCCCGTGTTCATTTTCGCAGGATAGCAGTTGAGGTCGTAGGCCGGATCGGGTTCGCCGTGCTTCGCGAGGTGCTGCGTGTTCGGCATCTGGTAGATATGCTCGCACGCCATGGCGGCGGCTTCGGCGTAGGGGCGCGCCGCGGGCGGGTAGGCTCCGGGGCGAAACGGCGCGGACTTCCAGAAGCGCCGCACCCCCGCTTCGCCGCAGGCCCGGCCTTCCGCATCGACTCCTTCGCAGTGGACTTGCACGAGACCGGTCGGGAGTTGCATCCACACGGGTTCCAGCGTGCTGTTCGGCGAGGCGGTCTCCATCGTCAGCGCCGGGGAATCGTCATCGACGAGGGCGAGCGTGTAGCGGTAGCGCGTCGCGCCCGGGATCCGGCGGAAGTCGAACGACGGCGGGTACATGAACATCCAACTGTTCCGGTTCCAGAACGGCTGCCCGTTGACGCCCGCCGGGCGCACGGGCTTGGCGACATCCGCCGCGACGGCGGCAGCCAAATCTTCCTTGACGCGAAGGACGTCGTCGCCGCCGCCTTGTCCCGCCGTCAGATGTTCCGCACCGACTTTTGCTTGCAAGCTTCCGCCTCCTTGATCTGAAAACTTCACGACGGCCATGCCGCCAGGCCACCAGCCGTGCGTCGTCCCTTGCCGCCAGACAATGCTTTTCGGCCCTTTGAGGTTGTTGTACACGATCGCCGCGCCGAAGGGCGGACAGGTGTAGTCGCCAAGTCCCTGCGAAAGGGAGACAGGAACGGTAATGCGCTTGGCAAAATTGCAGATGTCGTAGTAGTTCATTTCCTCGACACGCTGCGCCAGGTCGCCCGTCGCCCGTCCGTATTGGAATCCGAAGACGTCCCCCAGCGCCGGGGCGCCCACATCGACGCTCGTGATGCCGGGCACGAGTGCCGCCATCCAGAGGGACTGCATGGCGCCCCCGGACGACCCTTTCGATTCGAGGGTCTTCCCATCCCATTCGGGCAGGGACTTGAGGAAGCGGAACATCATCATGCCCCGCAGCGCCATGCCGCGGAAATGGTCGGGGCCATACGGCGGATTTTTGAGAAAGGGCTTGTAGTATTCCTCTTCGCGATCGCCTTCGCATCCGTGGCGGTTGATGTACATCTGAATGCCATCGACGGTGTTGGTAATCCATGCCGGGCATGTTTCGCGCCACATGTAGTAGCCGGAAAGGTGGCCTGTCGCTTTGACCCGATGTGTCGCGCTGGCGTCCTTGGGAATGGCGAGGTACCCCGTCATGGGCATGTAGCCGTCGAGGATCGGAATCTTGACCTGCCAAAGGTTGAGCTTCGGGTTGGGGCAAGGCAGGGGTTTCCGCTCGATCACGCGGAGGGGCAGGCCGTCGACCAGCGCCTTCTCCGCCGCCCAATGCGCATCGAAGTCCTTTGGCTCGGGCCAGGCCTGGAGCTTTTCGATCGCCACGCCGGCACCCCCCTGAAAGAAGACGCGCTTCTCCCAGAGATGGTCTTTGGGAACGCGCTTGCCCGTCTTGTCCACGAGATTTGCCTCGATCTTGACAAACCCCGGACGATCCAGCTTTGTGCGGATGACGAGCGGGGTCTGCAGCGACGCGGGCACGCTTCCGTGTTCCGTCAGGCCGTCGTTCGCCGTTCGCTCCCACGCGATGAAATAGTCCCCTGCGGGGATTTCCCCTTTCACGCCTTCGAGCGTGAGCGTGAAAACCATTTCCTCGCCGGGCTCGAAGAAACACCGGTCGCCTGGCGTGTGCCCCACGATCAGAGCGTCGTTCCAATCAACCGCACGGCAATGTCCAGTCATTATCGTTATCGCCGCAAGCGTCGTGAATACTGTTTTCATTCGGCAATCCACTTTCGACTGCTTCCATGCGCCACCCTGATCGGGCGGCGACGACGGGGAAGCTTATCGAAGGATCAGCAACGTTTCTCGAATGGTGATCGCTGCTCCGCCATTCCGCCACGTCACGGTCTCCAACGATGGCTCGCCATTGATGTACACCGCCCAGTTCTTCACGTTCGCAACGTCCGACGCATCGGTGAATGTGATCGGGATTGCAGCGCCACGCAGCGCCTTCGGATCGGCGACGTTCACGAGGTGAAACGCGCCGGTCGGTGCGAACCGGACGTTCTTCAACGTTCCGCCTTCGAGAACCCAGTCCACGGAAAGGTTGGAAACCGTTTGCCCGTCGCGAACGAGCGAGCAGTCGAGCGTCGCGCCCTTTTCGACTCGGACATGCGCTGTTGCAGGCAGGCCGCCGTCGGTCGTTTCGCTCGGCGCTTGCTGGGCAAAATGCAGCATGTTGGTCGGCCAACCGTCGTTGTTGGGCGTGCCGTATCCGCCGTTGTTGTACCACTTCTGCCCATTCACGACGTTGGGATAGTCCTTTTGCTCGTCCATCAGCTCCCACGTCCCGTCTGCGCCCGTCGGGCTGGATTCCAGCGACCACGTGCGCGGGAAGCACGTGACGTCAGCCCACTGCGTCTTTAAATTATAGCCGCAGGCCATGTTTCCATCGGGAATCCGATACGTCCAGGCAACCCAGGTGTTCGGGTAGTCGGGATTGGGCTTCGGGTAGTCGAACTGACAATGGTATACTGCCGAGCTAAACCAGATCCTGCTTGGAGAACCAACGGAACAGGAATAGCCGTTGGGCGACGACACATTGTACTGGCGGGGCGCAAAGGACGTCGCATCTCCAGTGTTCAGGGTGTAGTAATCCCCCGTTCCTCCATCCCATGGGCCTGCGCCGCCATCGACGAATCGCATGTTGGCGTCCAAAAGTCGCACGGGCCCGATTTGCAGCGTGTTGTTCGGCGCTTGCGTGCCTTTCACGGTGAAGCGCCACCAGCGGTTGTCGGTTCCGGCCGCCTGGTTCCCGAAGACGAGACTGCCGGCGGCCACGCAAAGATTGGTGATGCCGGAAACCGTGTCGCCGATGTAGTACAGCGTGCCCGCGCCCGATTTCGTCACGGATCCCACCAGCGGTTCAGCGTCGCCATCGTAAAGGGTTCTCTTTGCAATGACGAGCGTTCCGACGATGGTGCCGCCGTTGCGCAGTTCAATGTCGCCGCCGTTGTAGGCGCCGGCTCGGACGATTCCGCCGTCAATGATCAATTTGGCTCCAGGCCTGAGGGAAAGATTGCCAATCTGAACGTCCGTGCCCGGGATTGCAGGCTGGATCGTCGTCGTCCCATTTTCGAGGACGAGCCTCGGAATCGCGTTGCAGCCGATGGCGAAGCTTCCCGTCCCGCGCTTGACGACCGACACGCCGCCATACACCGGGGCGTCCAGGATCGAGCCATCCGCCTCGAATATCAGACTGGCGGTTCCCCATGCGGTGTTCACGTCGTTGGTGATGTAGGCCACCGCCTCCGCTTTCTGGATCGGGTCCTGGAGGGTAATCGGAACGACACGGATGCGTTCGGCTCTCTGGTTCTGCCAATTCATCTCGATCACGCCGCCCGCCGAGCCATCCGGGGAGCCGAGCCAGATGTCGCCCTTGGGAAGGATGTAGGGGGCGTAGCAGAAAATCCAACCGTTGCGTCCTGCATGGCATCGGCCGAAATACGTGCCGCCCGTGTGTCCCCAATCCGCCGTTTCGACGTTGGAGAGAAACAAACGCAGGCGTGTGTCGGCCACGATCCAGTCTGTCAGGATGTGGAGCGCGCCAGCGCCCTCGGTTGTCACACGCCCTTGGCCGACATTGTAGAACTTCCACTGCGAATTCACGTGGCTGAAGACGATGGGATTCGCATTGTCGCTCACGAGCTTCACCCTGCTCCCCTCGGCGGTGATGAACCAATAGGATCCCCAGCCGCCGGCGTCGATCAGGCGCCCCCCGTTGAAGTGGATGGAGGTCAAGGCGTTGTTGATGCTTCTCAGATGGCTCAGCCATAGGCTGCTCCCGCTTTCCAGACGGATGGATACGGTGTGGCTGTCGTTGGTCAGGCTGCCAAAGCCCACGTGCACGTTGTTCGATATCGTGATCGTGGCGTCGCCCGTGATGATGACGGGCAGGCTGATCTGACTGGCCGAGGTGACGACGAAATCTCCGCTGACGACCGTCGCCGCCATTGCGGAAAGGCAGGCAAAGAAGCAGAGTGCCATCCAGAATGCCATTTGAATCCCTGGTCTTCTCATTTTCAGTTCCTCCATTGGTTGTCGTTTTGCTCCACGTCGAACGGCCTGGTCCTCGCTGGACACAAGTCGCCGAAGTTGGTGCCATTATAACCCGGGTCAAGTCTTTTCGATAGACTCTATTTTTAGCAATAGGTCACGATTCTGGAAAACAAGTTTCTGCAATGTCGATTCAGCATGACGCATCCGGGGGCCCTTCAAAGGCCGCTGTTCAAGCAACTGGGTTCGTGATAGACTGCCTTCATGAAACGGAGGTCCGCCGATCGGAACAAGCGCGTCGTCGCCGCCCTGTCACTGGATGTCTATTCCGGACAGCGGAAGCTGTACGGCATGATCGACTATTTCAACGAACGGTTCACGGCCGATTCCAGAAAGTGGGACATGGACATCGTGTATGGATACGTCGCCCTGACCGAAAGCGTCGTTCGACATGCGACGCGCGACGGTGTCGACGGATTCATCTTGTTGTGCCATCCGCCCGCGCATACGATTTCAGCCCTGGCGAAGACGCGCATCCCCGCCATCATCGAAACCTCCTTCGAAGCGCCTTTCGAGCATGCCCCCGGCCTCGTCCAGATATTCTGCGATACGCGAGCGCTCGCCCAGGCCGCCGCGCACCATTTCGCCGCGCGCCAGGTTTTCAAGGCCTATGGCTACGTCAACACGAGAAAGGAGGAGCCTTGGTCGAAAGGGCGTGGACGCCATTTCGCCGAAGCGCTTGCCGAGCGCGGACACGATTGCTCGATCTGCCGCCCCCGTCGCGAATCGCTGGCGGACTGGCTCGCAGCCCTCGCCCGCCCCGCGGCAGTCTGCGCGGCAAACGACGCAACCGCCCGAACCGTCGCCACGGCTTGCCTCAAAGCAGGCCTGAAGATTCCCGACGACATCGCCATCCTGGGCTTTGACGACGATCCGGTCTTCTGCCTCGGCCCCGAACCGCGGCTTTCATCTGTGGCCCAGGACTTCTTCCAGTGCGGACGACTTGCCGCAGAGGCGCTCGACCGCCTCATGCATGGCGATCGAACCGTTCCGAAAACGCTTTCGTATGGCGCTCGAAATGTCGTGATCCGCGAATCGACCATGCGCAACTCGCCGCATGTCGGCATCGTGCAGAAGGCCTTGGACTTCATCGACGAGAATTGCTGCGAGAACATTGGCGCGGATGACGTGGCGGGGCATCTGGGCGTCTCGCGCCGGCTCATCGACCTTCGCTTCCAAGAGATCCTCGGCCATTCGATCTACAGCATCCTGCGCGACCGGAAGCTGGAGGAAGTCAAGCGACGCCTTCGCACAACCGACGAGTCGATCGCCGACATTACCGCCGCTTGCGGATACACGAACAAAACCCATCTCAAGAACCTTTTCCGAAAGCGCTTCGACATGTCCATGCGCGAGTACCGGGAAAACCAGAGGCAGTCCTGACAAACCGACTGCCAGCCGCCAGTGGCCAGAGTCGCAGGGCAGCGTTGTCGCGATCTTTGTCGCGAACTTTGTCGAAACTGGGTATGCAGTTGGCTCAACCAGACACAACATCTTGTGGCGGCACGATTTTTGATCGCGGGTTGGGGGCTGTGACGACCGCCAATAATGCTACTAACCCGGCCACAAATAGCGCTGCTCACGGAGATTCAGGCATGAGGAGCTGGAATTTGGAATTGGGAAAGGGGCACGGACATTCCTGTCCGTGTCACGGGTTGGAAAACCCGTTCCCCTGTTTTGCAGTATGAATTGTGGCCGAGTTAGTAGCTTGTCAAACAGCAGAACGCGGCTCTTCGTGGTTCCCAGCGTCGCCAAATAAGCCAGACAGGCGTCCTGCGTCGCAAACCTGCGGTCCAATTCGGCCATGCTGGTCGGATAGTCGTTTATGGATGGTCATACTACAGGTTGTGGCAGGTTGAGTCAACTGCATACCCAGTTTGTCGAATTTTCAAGATCGGCCGGATCAGACGGATCAGGCCGATTGGGCCGATCATTGTTCCCACCGCCCCTGGGAACGCGAGGCTCCGGACTCGCCCCGCATCCCACGTCCATTGCCCGCGGAGACCGCGGTCCCCAGCGACACGGCTCCCATGGGCGAACCAAACGCCAATGCGCTGGAGCCCGCCGCGTGTCACCACCTGCGCCCATTCGCCCGCGCTCGGCGCGGTGCCTCGGTGAGTGGGCGCAGAAAGATCTTTTGCCTACTCGCCTGACGAATAGGGCCAGTCGCGGCCTTCGTACTGGGGCGGGACGTAGCCGTGCTGGGAGCCTTGGACCCAGAGGATCTTCTTGTTGCCCGGGATGGCGTTGTAGAGCTTGGCGATGCCCGTCGGCGGGCAGCAGTAGTCGCCGATGCCGGCGCGGGCGATGACCGTCATGCAGGTTTGGGGAATTCGCTTCCCCCAGTTCACGGCGTCGTAGTAGCCCATGGCGTCGGTCCACTCGATGTACCAGCCGTCGGAGGCGAGCTTGTTGGCGGGATCCTTGCGGAGGAGGCCGTTCATGCGCATGTCGCAGCACCAGGTGATGCCCGAGTCGGCGCGCGTCACGCCTTCGCCGCAGCCGGCGGCCCAGATGGTCTGGAGCCCGCCCTGGCTTCCGCCGGAGGCGATGAGGTCGGTTCCGTTCCAGCCTTCGACGGTCTTCAGGTACTGGAGCGCGCGCTTGACGCGGAGCACCATGCCGTTGAAGTAGGCGACTTCGGGGTCGGCGTTCTGCTTCGGGTCGAAGGCGTAGGCGTGGCCGTGGGAGCGGATCTCCCAGCGCAGGGCCTTGGTGTCGGCTTCGGTGGCGCCAAACGCCGGAAGCTTGAGGCCGTGGGCATTGATGTTCAAGATGATTTCATTGTCGCGCATCCAGCCGGGCGCGCCGTGCGAGCAGCCGTCTCCGCTGTAGCCGTGCGTCTCGAGCCTCGCGGGGAATTTTTCCCCTTCGTCCACGGCCTTCGGCACGGCCAGATAGCCCGTCACCGGGCGCAGCCCGGCGCAATCGACGCGAACGGCGAAAATCCGCGAATTGGGGTTCGAGTTGGGGAGTTCGATGCGGTCGGCCTTGACGGGCACGCGATCGAGCCGCTTCCACTGGCCTTCCCAGAACGCATCGAAGTCCTCCGGCTCCGGGTCGGGGGCGAGGCTTGCGACATCGGCTCCGGCGCCGCCATCGAAGAAGACGTCCTTGCGGGCGCGCTCGAATTCGTTCATGGCCTTTTGGCCTTCGGGCGTCGTGGTGTCGCCGGTGAAGCTCTTCTGGAAGGTCTTCCCGTCCTTGTCCACGACCTTGGCGTACAGGCGGAAGAAGCCGGGGGCGTCGAGGCGGTTGGTGAACACGAAGGGCGTCCTGCCATCGAACGGCAGCCGCCCGCCGTCCTTGACGCCGTCGTCGCCCGATCGGCTCCAGTCGAGGAAGTATTCGCCTTCCGCGACCTCGCCCTCGACGTTCATGGGCGTGAGCGTGAGCACGATGTCCTCGCCCGTCTTGTACGAGACCGGATCCTTGTCGGTGGTTCCCTTGAGCCAGGCGTGGTCCAGCGGGCCGGCGGCCGCGACGGAAAGCAGGGAGGCGAGCAGTCCAAGGGAGAGAAGCAGACGTGTGTGCATGGCGTTGATTGATTCGAGGTGGTTTGATTCGAGGCGGTTTCGCGCGTCGGCCCGACCCGTGCGCGGAAATTGGCGCAGTGCGGGATAGTCTAACCGAAGCGGGGGTTTTTCTCATCCAAAAAGAACACGCCGCAGGAACTCGACCTGAAGCCCCTTGATCTTGTCGTATGCGGCCTCGTTCGGGTGGAGGTGGTCGTCCTCGGTGTAGTGGATTGCGTTTGCCGCGGTCATGCCGCTTCGGCGGTAGAGGTCGAGGCACGGCACGTCCAGGCGCGCGCAGGTTTCGAGCTGGCCTTGCGCGAACCGTCCGAGAACGGCGTTCTTCTCGGGGTCGAGCGGCCACGGCATGGACGTGAACAGCACGACCGTGGAGTCCGGCGATTCCGCTCGAACCATCTTGACGCACCGTTCGATCGCGGCGTTCTGCTGGTCCACGGCGAACTCGTGGATGTCGTTCGTGCTCGCCCAGAGGACAAAGACGCGGTACGGTTCGCCCGCCGCCAGCGCCCTGCGGATTTGGTTGGGCACGTCGCCCTCCACGGGGGCGCCGGCCAGGAACCCCATGCCGCCGATGCCGTAATCGACGACATCGACGCCCAGCGCCTCGGACCAGGCGCGCTTCGCGACCTTGGAGGATTCCGCGCAACTGAAGGAACCGCCGAAGACGGCGACTTTGGGACGTGCGTGCGTTGCATTCATGTTGGTAATTGGTTGAATCGGCGACCAGTCACGGGCCTCTGGACGCCGAACGTCATTGCGAGTTGTCGCGTCTGTTTGCGCAATCGACCGCAGGGTTGGTTTGCGTGACCGCCTTTCCCGATCGTGCCGTCATGTCGCGTTATCTTTCCGAGATCGCGTGGGAGTCGGAGGTGTGGGTGGCGGACGCGCCGTTTCACCTGATCCATTTCAGCGGTGCTTTTGGAAGCCTCGGCCCAAGCGATCGATCAGTTCCGTTTCCAGTCTTGCGTTGAAAAAAAGCGCCGCGGTTGCGGCGCTGTCGTTTATCGGAGCATCGAGATGGTGTTGCCCCTGGGATCCAGCACGCCGGCGAATTCCGCGGCGGTGGGGGTGTAGGTGACGGCTCCGCCTCGGCTTCCGACTTTGCCCTTGATGCGGACGAGGACGAGGTAGCGGCGGTATTCCTCCGCGTCCATCACCGGCGAGACCGGCGCGGAGTCGAAGCCGCCCACGCGGTTTCCGATGAGGGAGCAGGAATCGCCGAGGCCGAAGGCGAGGAGGATGCCTCCGCTGCCGTAGAGGGTTTTGAAGGCGGCTTCGTTGTCGGCCTGCTCCACATCGTCCACGAGGATTTTGCCGGCATAGGTATAGGCGACGTTTTCACCGCAGGCCTTGTAGATGTTCGGGCCGACGGGCGTGCGGCCCTTGGTCGCGCCGGGATTGACCACGGCCACGGCGAGGCCGGCGGCGAGTTCCGTTGCGACGGAGGCGCACTTGTCGGGATTGCCGATCTCGCCCTGGGCCCATGCTCCGTCGTCGCCGACACGGCTCATCGTGCCGTCCGTCCCGCGCATGATGTATTGGATGCCGAGGGTGTCGCGGAGCATCGTCGCCTCCGCTTCGGAGAGGTAGTAGGTGCCGAGGAGCTTGGCGGACGAGCCGGCCCAGGGGTTGGCGGTGCCGAGGAGCTTGGCGCTTGAAAGGCCCACGTTGCCGGGCTGGTTCGTGTAGATCATCAGCGGCGCGACGCTTCCGAGGTCGGCGGTGGAGTTGGCGGCACCCGGGGCCGCACCGTACATCGTGAGGGCGTCCAGGCGATTGAAGTCGAGGTCGTCGTAGTTCGCGGCCACGTAGGTTTCGATGCCGCTGGAGATGCGGGTGAGGTTGGCGAGGTTGACGCGTTCCTTCGATCTTTCCTGCACGCCGCCGAGCTTTTGGATGGCCAGGACGGAGAGGATCGCGACGATGGCGATGACGACGAGGAGCTCGATCAGGGTAAAGCCGCGCTTGCGGGGGGAAATGTCCATGGAAACACCTTCGACGGGCGATCGCGTCCGGCCCCATGCCGGAAGGCGCCGTCCACCCCATTGAAACGCCCGGCACGCGGAAATGGTTCAGCGGTTTATTCGAAGACGATCCAGGACATCCAGGCGGGATCCTTCACGATGAAGCAATCGGCCCAATTGTGCGACCAGTCTTCGGGATGCTCCTCCACGGGCACGTCGAGCATGTTGTCGGCGCGGTTGGCGTTGAGCATAAAGAAGAAGGGGTTGTGTTTCCCCGGGCGGCACGGGCCGATTTCGGACCATGGGATGCGCGCGGTGTATTCGATGCCGCCGGTGACGGGCTTCACGCGCACTTCGGCGTTCGGGACGATTCCGCCCGGATACTGGCCGATGCGCATCGAGTCGTTGCGCAGGAGGCGTCCGCCGGTGGTCGAGGCCCACAGGGTGAAGAGGGCGTAGCCGTTGAAGAAGTAGGGCCATTCGAGCACGCCGGGGTCGCTGTCGCGGAGGGTGAACTGGATGGCGCCGGTGGGGTGGGTGATGTTCCGGAGGGGATCGTCCGCCAAAAAGCGGAGGAAAAGGGCGTCGCCGTCGTGGGCGAACTGGAGGTCGCCCACGACGCTGGTGGCGACGGTGCAGAAGTGGGGGGCGGGTTCGACCAGGGGCATGGCCTCGCGGGTGGCGGCGACGGGGATTGCGGCCCAATCGACGTCGCGCAGGGCGATGCCTTCGGGGAGGCGGGGGGAGCTCCTTGTGGGCGTGTCGGCCTTGGGTTGCTTGTGGCAGGCGACGGTGGTGTTGCGGCGGCCGGCCACCTGGATTTCGGCGCCATCCGCGAGGAGGTCGCCTTCGATCATGACGGGGCGGGCGTCGAGCGTGTCGCCGTCGTCGAGCGCGAGCGGCATGCCGTCGTGGCGCGCGCCTTCGTAGCGGCGCGGGAGGCGCAAGCGGCAGGGGGCGGTCCCCCAGGCCACGGTGACGGGTCCGTTGGCCGCATCGAAGACGAAGGCATGGCCTTCGCGGCCGAAGGTGCGGGAATCGCGGAGAGGGGCGTCGCCGAGGCGGGAGGTCATCGCCTTCAGGGCCTGGTAGGAGGGGCCGAGCGAGCCGTCGTCGAGGCGCGGGCGGTTCTGGACGGGTGCGTCGGCGCCGGCGTCGGTGGGGTTGAACCAGAAGTAGCGTTCGATGTTGCCGCGCGACATGAGGCAGTGGCGGTAGTAGTGGGCGCAGGCCTCGTAGTCCGCGGCGGTGGCGATGCCGAAGCCGATCACGGCGCCTCCCGGGCCGTTTTCGGTGTCCCAGACGGGCTTTGCCCCGTCGCCGTACTTCACCATCACGCGGCGGAGGTTTTGGATGCCGGCCTCGAAGGATTCGGGGTGGTTGTTCGAGAGGTAGTGGACGCCCGCGATGTCGAAGTCGTCCTTGCAGCCATGGCGATAGAGGGCGTCGAGGAAGCGGCCGTCGGGGAAGCCGGCTCCGGAGACGATGCGTGCCTGGGGGTCGGCGGCGCGGATGCAGGCGGCGGTGCGATGGAGGAGTTCGGCGTAGCGGGCGACCGGGGCGCGCCGCAGCTGCTTCTTCTCGATCGCGGGCGCGTTGCGGTCGCCGGAGGTCGGATACCACCAGAAGAAGGGCGGCTCGTTGATGACCTCCCAGTAGCGGATGCGGTCGCGGTAGTAGGCGACGGCCTGGGCGACGAAATCCTCCCAGAAATCCCAGTGCTCCCAGATGGGCGTGCCCCAGGGGATGGGGTTGACGTCGCAATCGATGCCTTCCGGCCAGTTGCGCAGGTCGAGCAGGCCCATGATGGACATGCCGTTCCCCACGATGCGATCCACGGCGTCCTCGCCACGCGTGGCGAAGTCGAAGCCCTTCCCGGGGCCTTTGGCGCAGATGTCGATCTGCACCGGGCGCGTGAGGCGGACCCAGCGGGCGCCGGCTTCGGCGAAGGTTGGGATCGCCTCGAGGCTTTCCGGATAGATGCCCCAGCTGTGGCAGCCGAAACGGCAGGACGCATTGCGGGAGACGTTGCTTTTGTCCATGGAGGGCGCCTGTGATGGAGGGACGCGGCGGAGGATGGGCGGGCGAGGGCTACGGCTGTTCAAGCTGCTTGAGGAAGAGGCGCCGGACCCAGCTGTCTTCGGCGACGACGCCTTGCTCGGCCAGGACGCAGATGGCGGTAACGATGACGCAGGCGATCAGTACGCCGAGAACGTTCGCCCAGAAGAATTTCTTTTTGTCGAACCCCAGCAGGTAGGCGCCGAACGCGCCCGTATAGGCGCCCGTGCCCGGAAGCGGTATGCCGATGAAGACCGCCAGGCCGATCTCGCCGTATTTCTCCACGTAGGGGCGCAGCTTGTCCTGCGTGCGGGCGAAGAAGGGCCAGATGTGCAGGTCGAACCATCTCCATCGGCGCAAGAGGCTCACGACGGGCCCCATCAGCCAGAAGACCGCCACGCCTACCAGCACGTTCGCGACAAAGCAAATCGCGGCCACGTTCCCCCAGCCGCCGACCGTTTCGCGGCATGTCGTCGTGAAGAAGCCCACTGGAATCGACGCACGAAGTTCGAGGCCGGGGATGGCGGTCCAAAACGCCAGGAAGGCAATTGCTTTCAAGATGTCCATAAAGCCGGAAGGATAGCGGAAATGCCGGACAGGGTTCAAGGACAGGATTTGGCGATGGATGGGCCGATGCACGATCCTTTGCCCGGCTTTGCCGCCGGGCGCGAGAGGAAGTTGGGGGCCAACGCGGCCTGCCTGGGGACCGCCGTCCCCGGCGGGCCGGATGGCCGGATGGATGGACGACCTCCGTGTCGTCCGGCCGGGTTTTGCAAGCGCGATCTTTTCAGCCACGATCTTTTAATCTTGCTTCCACAACCCGTTTTTGTCATCATCTTATTCAAAGAAGCGCAGGGCTTCCCGGAAAAGAGTTTCGGCGTCCCCCTGCGGTTGCCAACGCAACAACCAGCTCGACAGCGAGGAAACGCCATGAAAAAGTTGCTTTCCACCGTTTTTCTTGCCTTTGTCGCGACGGCGGCAACGGCCGTCGACGTCGATGGCGTCTGGACGTCCGCCACGAGCGGCTTCTGGGACGATCCGTCCGCCTGGACGGGCGGCGTCCCCTCCGGCAACGGCTCCGCGACGATCACGCAAGCCGGCGCCGACTACACGGTCGCCGTGACATCGGATGTCGGCACCGTCGGCTCGCTCCTGGTCGGCGGCGGCCCGTCGAGCACCACGACGCTCGCGGTCGCCGCGCCGCTCGGCGTCACCACCGGCCGGCTCAACGTCGCCCAAGGCGGCGTCCTCGCCGTCCAGGACGGCGGCGTCCTCACGCGCACCGGCCCGTCCGATTCGGCCGAAGGCTCGCTCGTCGTCGCGGGCGGCGGCACGTTCCGCGTCGAAGACGGCGGCCAGGCCGCCCTCACGAACCTGGCCGGCGAAACAGCCAACCGGCACGTCTACATCGGAAAGAACAACCAGTCCGGGCATCTCGTCATGACCGGCGGCAAGATGAAAATCTCCTCGCCCGCGCGGAACAACGGCGATACGCTCCTCTTCATCGGCGACGACTATTCCGGCACGGCGGACAACCGCCCGTCCCTCCAGATGTCCGGGGACGCGCATCTCGACGTCGCGCTGGTGGGGGCTGATTGGTACAACTACGCCATCAAACTCGGCAAGCGCTCGCTCGTGACGATGACGGACAACGCGCTGCTCGACCTGCACAACTGCATCAGCGCCCACACGATCTGGGCGGGAAGCGATGGCACCAACAGCATCCACCTCTCCGGCCACGCGGCGTTCTACGCGACAAACAGCGGCGCCCGCATTTCCTTCGGCTACCCGGCAAGCGCCATGTGGCAGCCGAACCATTCCTTCGCGGACATTTCCCTCGCGGACCACGCCGCCATGACGCTTCAGTCGACCACGTTCACGGCCGGCAGGAACGGCGCCGCGACGCTCGCGATCACCGACAACGCGACGTTGGCAGTCGTAAACGGCTACTGCGCCTTCCTCCACGCGGGCGCCGGGCTCGGCGGCCGCTGTGAAATCAACATCTCGGGCGACGGATTGCTCGACATCGGAACAAGCGCGCGATTCGGAACGGCCGGCGAAGCGAGCCTCGTCGGCCCGATCTCGTGCGAAATCAACCAGTCGGGCGGCGTCATCCATGCACGGCCGGACAAGACGGGTCCCACCGTCAACGGCATCCGAATGGGCGATACGGCCACCTGGACCGACAAGGTCGACACGAACGCCTACGGCCTCGTCCGCTACAATCTTTCCGGCGGCGTCATCTCGAACGCGGCCGTGTTCGTCCTCGGCTGGAAGGCCCCCCTCACGAACGAGCTGGTCCAGACGGGCGGCACGTTCCTGAGCCTCAACACCATCGACGACAATCCCGCCCATCCGGTCTTCATCGGCCTGAACGGCGGGCATGGCGACTACCGCCTCCTGGGCGGTGTCTCGGACATCCAGGACGACCTTTTCATCGGCGGCATCTCGCTCCAGCAGGAGCTGTTCAGCAGAGGCTTCCTGGCGGGCGGCAACGAGACGAGCGACGGATACAAAACCCTCGTCTTCCAGCCCCCGGCAAGCGCACCGGAAACCTTCGGCCGCCTGTACATCGACGGCGGATCGATGACGGTGACGAACCACTACCAGAAGTGGAACCGATGTCCCGGCTGGTCCCCACCCGTCGTCCCGGGCAAGGTCTGGGTCGGCCTCAACGGCCGCGGCGTCATCGACATGGGCGAAAAGGGCTCGCTCAAGTGCCGGGAGCTCATCCTGACCAACGCCACGTCCTCCGCCGTGTCGTTCACGTTCGGCGAGACCGGCGTCGCGCCGATCACCGTCAACGAAAAGCTGACCATCGCCGAAGGCGCGAAGCTCGCGGTCGACGTCCGCGGCTACAAGGGCGGGACGCTCGCCTGGCACGTCCTGTCGTCGCCGCTTTGCGAAGGCGCATTCTCGCCATCGAACATCAGCGTCCTCGGCAACGCCGCCGTCCTGCAAGACACCGACGGCGTGTGGGTGACGATCAACCGCGGGACGTTGATGTTTGTCAGATAGCGTCCATCGATGACCTCCTTCCCTCTCTGGCATTTCCCTCTCGATCGGCCGCACGCCGGGCCCATGCTGGGAAATTCCCGCAACGGATTGCTCCTCTGGGGCGAAGGACGCACGCTCGTCCTGACACTCGCCGACAACACGTTCTGGGATCATGACGGCGGCGCCGAGTGGCAGGAAGGCCAATCCTACGCCCGCATCCGCGCAGCGCTGGAGGCGGAGGACGCCAAAGCGCTGCGCGACATCTTTCCACCCACCGAGCGGACGCCGCAATTGCTGCCGCTCGGGCGGGTCGTCGTGCACTTCCCGCGCGGCGTGTCGCTCGACACGGCGCGGCTCGACATCCGCCGCGGCGTCATCGACGTCGCGCTGCGGCGGCGGGGACGCAACGCGGCGGGACGCCGCGTCCGCTCCGAACGCAACGCGGCTCGCGTCCGCGTGACGCTCGACCGCGAAACGGGCGCCGTCCCGCTGGCCTTCAGCCCGGGCCTTTCGCCCGAATCGGTCGAGGCCATCCCGGCCTGGGATGTGCCGGACAAGCAAGTCTTCTTCCCCGCCGCCCGCAACTCGTTCGAGCAACGCGGCTATGCACCGCCGCTGCGCGAAGCGGACGGCTTTGCGCAACCGCTTCCACAAGACCCGGCCGCCGCCGTGGCGTTCGCCGGCACGGCCCGGGGCCTCTATGCGGCCACCGCGCGCGGCCCGGACGCCGCATCGGCTCTCGCCGCGGCGCGCCAAGCGGCCGCAGCCGCCGCAAAGACCGGCGCGACGGAGCTTCTCCGCCGCGCGGCGGCGTTCTGGAAAGACTATTGGCGCGATGTGCCGCGCCTCTCGATCCCGAACCCGCTCCTGCAAGCGGTTTACGAGTTCGGCATGTACAAATTCGGCGCCTCGACCGCCGTGCGCGGCGAACCGCTGGCGACCCCCGCCCCGCTGCAAGGGCCATGGTACGAAGACAACAAACTCCCGCCGTGGGGCGGCGACTACCATTTCAACATCAACGCGCAAGAGTGCCACTGGCCCGCCTATGCCGGCAACCGCCTTGAAAACCTGCTGCCGCTCTTCGACATGATCGCGTCGTGGGAAGAGCGACTCCGCCACAATGCCAGGGTTTTCACAGGCAGCGAGAATGGCATCATGCTCCCGCATGCGGTTGACGACCGCGGCGTCGCGATGACCGCCGCCTTCTGGAGCGGCATGATGGACCACGCCTCGACGATGTGGATGGCGGACATGATGTGGCAATACGTTCGCTACGGCGGCAAGGCCGGACGCGCGTTCCTGCGCAAGACGGCGCTGCCATTCATGAAGGGCGCATTCGAAGTCTTCTTCGCCATGCTCGACCGCGAGCCGGACGGCTCGCTGGCGCTCCCGGTCGGGCCGTCGCCCGAATTTCGCGGCGCGGATCTCAACGCCTGGGGACGCAACGCCTCGTTTGAGCTCGCCGCCGGCCACCGACTCGCGGAGGATCTCGAAGCCGCGGCCGCCCTGCTCGGCGAAGCGCCCGACCCACGCTGGCGCGATGTGCTCGACCATCTCCCCAAGGCCGCCATCGTCCAGACGAACGGGCTTCTCACCAACGACGTGCCGCCCCTCGCCGATCGGGCGCTCCCCGCACCGCCGCCCTCGCCCGGACACGAGCGGATTGGGCTCTGGGAAGGGCTCGACCTCCCGGAATCGCACCGCCACCACGCCCACCTCGCGGCGATCCATCCGTTCGACACCATCGACGTCGACGATCCAGCCTGGACCCGCATCGTCGATGCGTCCTACCAGCGCTGGATTTTCAACGGCCCTGGCTGCTGGAGCGGCTGGTGCCTGCCCTGGGCGTCGATCCTCCATACGCGCGCCGGCAACGCCGCGATGGCCGAACTGCAACTCGAAATCTGGGAGCGTCTGTTTACGAACGAAGGCCACGGCACGCTCCACCATGCATGCCACTGCGGGTACACCCGCTTCGTGACAAACGGCGGCGGCGCGCTGGAGTTGCACCATCCCAACGTGAAGGAAGACGAGTGCATGCAACTGGATGCCTCGGGCGGCGCCACGGCGGCGATTCTGGAAATGCTGCTCCTCGACAAACGCGGCACGGTGTTCCTCTTCCGCGGCGCGCCCCAGCGCTGGCTCGACGTCTCGTTCGACGGCATTCGCGCGCCCGGCGGCGTGCTCGTCTCCGCCGCCCGCCGCGGCGGCACGGTTCGATCGGTGCGACTTCACGCCGTCTCCGGCCCGACCGCCTTCCGCCTCGCCAACCCCTGGCCCGACCGCACCGCGCAACTTTTCCGCCCGGGGCGAACGCCCCAACCCCTTGCCCCCGACGCCACCGGCGCACTCGTCGTCCGCCTCCGCGCAAATGAACGCGCAACGCTTCGGGCGGGTCGCTAGCCGCCGGCGCCGAAAGACCACACGCTTGCACTTGGCCTTGCTCGTAATCCCGTGATTCGCAATTTCCAATGAACCGCCTCCCCCCGCTCCTCCTCCTTTTCGCCGCCGCATCCGCCTGCGCAGCCCCCCCCCTCGCCCCGCCGCCCGTCTCGCCCGCGCCTTTCGCCGGCGGCGAGGCGCAGCGCCTCGACCCGGTGTTCACGGTCGAGAACTACGTCTGGGGCGGCGGACACGACATCCCCGCCGGAACTCGCCAACGCCCCGTCTATCGCATCGGCGACAAATGCGTCGCCCCGCCGACACGCGCAACGGACGAAGGCATGCCCGCGATCTTCCACGAAGGAAAGCGCCTCGTGTTGATCCAGTTCTGGGGCTCGATGGACGATCCGGTCCGCGGCGCGGAGAACCCCGCAACGGGATTCGGCTACCCCTTCCGCAATCTGCCCGACGACCCGCCGCGCCATGCGTTCGACGCCGAGACCGGTCGCACGACGTGGTCGAAACCCTACCGCCTCCTCGACGGCACGAAAGCCGTGTTCTCGTGGACGCTCGAACCCGACGGCCCGTCGCGCGTGAAACTCTCGTGGGACACCGGCGCGCCCGACGCGCCGGAAGCCACCGTGGCCCCCTGGTTCTGCTTCGACTCGTCCGTCGCGCACGAAGACGCCTTCGCCTTTGGCGGCAGCGTCTACACACTGCCACCCGACGAGGCCTTCGACGGGGCTGCAAACAACACGATCGTCGACGCCGCCACACACACCGGGCGCGAACTCTCGTTCCGAGCCGCCGATCCCGAGCGCGGCTTCCTCGCATTGTTTCCCTTCGACACGCGATGCCAATGGTCGGCGACGCGCGAGCTCCACGGCCCGAAGCAAAACCTGTCGCGCTTCTCCATCGTCGCGCGTCCGATGCCGACAAACGCGGTCGAACGCACCGCCTGGGCCCACCAAGGCAGCCTCGTGCTCGACCTCCGCCTGGCGCGGCCCCGGCGCGACGCCGGGCTGCCGCCGCCCGTCGGCGGCATCGACTTCTGGGCCGCCGACGCCACGGAAGTGTACGCGCGGCCGGGGCGCAACCTTCTGGTCAACGGCGGCTTCGAACAAGACCTCCATGGCTGGAACTGGTACGGTGGCGGCGCGACATTCAAGCCCGGCCAGCGCCGCATCCAGGTTCTGGAGACCGACGACGCGCGGTTTGGCTCGCGCTGCCTCTACATCGCCCCAAGCGGCGGCATCTGGCCTGCGGGACTGAAGACATTCCCGATCCCAACGCAGGCGGGACGCGATTACACGCTGAGTTTCTGGGCAAAAGGCGAACGCCCCGGCCGTGTGGTAAAAGTCTGGTTCTCCTCCGTCGCGCGAGGCGGCCCCTACAACTGGTACGAACAGGGCCGCCTGGAATCCGCGCGCTATCCGGTCGCCGAAGAATGGACGCGCTACACGCGGACGATCCCCGGCACGCCCCACGGCATCATGATCCTGATTGATGGCGGAGAAGTCTTCGTGGACGGCATGCAGTTCGAAGAAGGATCCGAAGCGACGCCCTACGAGCCCGCGCCCATCGAGGGACGCTTCACCACCGAGCGCCCCTACGCCGACTTTGCGCCGGGCGAAACGATCGGCGCCGCGCTCGAGCTCGCAGGACGCCCCGGCACGGAGGCCAACGTCGCGCTGAGCCTCCAGAACCCCTGGCGGGAAACGCTCTTCGAGACGAACGTCGTCGCGCGCTTCGACGACGCAGGCGTCGCCCGCATCGACCTCGCCGCGATCGAACGCGCGCCGCTCCTCCGCGGCGTGCTCGCGCTCCGGGCGTTCTACGAGGTCGAAGGCTTCGCGCCCTGGGCCGACCACTTCCGCTTCAGCGTCCTCGACCGCCTCGACAACCGCCACGCCACGCGCAACCTCGCCGGCTGCCATCTCGGCGACGCCCAACGCGTTCAGGATGGCGACGAGCTCGCCCGCCTCTTCCGCGAATGGGGCTTCGCCGCGACGAGCCACGGCAGCACCCGCTCCGTCACGAACGGCGAGGGGCTCGAACTCGCGCGCACAAACCGCTTCACGAACCTCATGCGCCCCGTCACATCCGACCACGCGCCCATCTTCCGCAACATCCGCGACTGGACGGACGTGACGCCCGAAATGGAGGCGGAGATCGAGCAAATCGCCTACGACACGGTCCGCACCAACGACGTCATGTTCCGCGGCTGGACGCTCGACAACGAAGAGGAGAGCTGCCTCCTCCCCCTGAAGAAGCCCGAGATCTACGCCAAGGCGCAGCTCGCCGTCCATCGCGGCGCGCACCGGGCCCGGCCCGACGTGCTCGTCGCGCCCACGCACGGCACGAGCGGCTACTCCGCCATCCGCGGCTCCGAACCGATGGATGCCTACCTGCGCGAAGCCGCCAGGCTCGGCGTCCTTTACGACGTCGTCTGCATCCACCCCTACGGCAACATCGACGGCGGCACGCTGGGCCGGCTCGACCTCGACGCCGAGACCGGGCGCCTGCTCGACTCCATGCGCCGCAACGGCTACCCGGAGACGACGCCCATCATGTTCACCGAAATGTGGAACGTCCCCGAAAACCACATCCCCGCCTGGGGCGCAGGCCCGAACCTCGACCACTACAAAGGCGGCAAGCCGACCTACGACTTCTCCAACCGCGAAGCCGTGGCGGCCGGCTCCGTCGCCCGCGCCTTCATCATCGCCCTGAAGTTCCATCCGCGCCTCCTCGGCTGCCACTACTGGTGCCATGTGGACATGGACGCACGCCACACGCCGCTCGTCCTCGCCGCCTGCATCAACACCCTGGGCAACCACTTCCCCGACGCCCGCTTCGTCGCCTCCGCGCGCCCCTCCGCCACCATCCGCGCCTACACCTTCAAACGGGTCGCGGAACCCACGTACACATCCGCGGCCCCCGCGCCCGCCAAGGCCCCGGCCGGCGTCGCCGCCGTCTGGACGCTCGACCACGATGTCGAAAACGGCCTGCGCCAGGGCCCCGCGCTGCGCGTGAAGTTCGGGCAGAAGGTACGGCTCTTCGACCTCATGGGCAACGAGCGCCGGGCCGACGCCGACGATGCCGGGGTCACGACGCTGCCGCTCACGCCGATCCCGATTCTCGTCGAGGCGGCCGATCCCGACGCGCTCGCGCAAGCCCTTGCCGACGCGGAGACCGACGACACCGCCTCCTCTCTGGCGCTCGACTTCATCCCGTCGGCCGATGGCGCGATGACGGCGAAGCTCGTCAACAAGACCTCGCGCGAGCAGCGGGGCACGGTCGCCCTCGACGGCAACGCCCGACCCTACGTCCTCGCCGGGGGCGGCACGCTCGAATGGCCCGTCGCGCGCTTCGACCCGAAGCCGCTCGCCCCCGCGCCCTTCCGCACCGCCTGGCGCATCGCGGGCGCCTCGGGCGGCGTCCCGTTCGTCGGCACCTGGAACGCCGAGACCATCCTGTTCCCGCGTGCGGACACGGCCACGCCCGACGCGCTCGCCCCCTTGCCGTGGATCGACATCGCCAACCGCTGCACCGTCGCGCCGGCGACGTTCGGCGAGGGACGCGACGGCATCCCGGACTTCGCCGCCCGCTACCGCGCGGCGTGGAGCCCCGAGGGGCTGCGGCTCCAAGTCGAGATCGAAGACGACGCCCTGCGCGCCTACCCGGGAGCCGAAGCGCTCCCCGATTCCCACAAGCACCTCTGGACGCGCGATGCGTGCCTCGAAGTCTATTTCGACTGCCGGGCCAACGCCCGCCTCAATGCGTCGGGCGACTTCGACCTCGACGACTACCGCTACGACTTCGCGCCGCCCGCCGACCTCGCCACCGGCCGCGGCCGCGTGTGGCGCTGGCGCGCGGTCGACCACCAGCTCGCGGACGGGGTCAACATGCCCACTCCGGAGGAAGCCGCCGAAAAGATCGAGTGCCACTGGACGCGCACCGCCCGCGGCGGCCGCTACGACATCCTCTTCCGGCCGCGCTACCTGGAGCCGATCACCCTCGGCGAAGGGCGGCGCTTCGGCTTCGCCCTCGCCATCCACGACCACGACAGCGAAACGGACCAGCCGCTCGACGACAAGTTCCTCACCACCACCGTCGAACCCGGCCGCGTCCCCGACCACCGCCCCGAAATCTGGGGAACCGTGATTTTGAAGTGACACTGGAAATTTGCGATGGCTTCAACCTTCAAGCCGCTTGAGCCAATAAAGCCTATGTGTTACAATTTTCCGCTACATCCAAAGATTCCCCGGCGGTCTCGCGTCTGATGCGCAACAGATCCCTGGATGGGGTCCAATGGAAAGCACGCAAACAAGGAAAGTCTGTCATGGGCATCAGCATTGGGTTGGTCGGTCTTGGGTCGTTCGGGAGTTGTTTCGCCCCCCTCTTCAAACAACATCCGCTGGTGGATCGCATCGGCTTGTGCGACCGGGAGCCGACACGGCTGAAGAAGTTTGCCGACAACCCCTTCTATGCCGACAAGCTCGACCGGGAACGCGATCTCTACGCATCGCTCGACGACATCTGCAAAGCCGATTTCGATGCGCTCGTCATCATCACACAGCCCTGGCTCCACGCCCCGCAGTGCATCCAGGCGCTCGAACACGACAAGCACGTCTACAGCGCCGTGCCGATCATCTCGATTCCCGACGACGACGAAATCCTCGATTGGTGCGACAAGCTCGTCGTCGCCGTCAATCGCACCGGGCGGCACTACATGCTGGGCGAAACAACCTATTTTCGCCCGCAGACGATGTTCTGCCGCAAGAAGGCGCGCGAAGGCGCCTTCGGCGATTTCGTCTACGCCGAAGGCGAATACATGCACGATGTCGATTCCGGATGCAACCTTCGCCAGGTCGAGCACGCCCGGACATCCAGCCAATCCGGAAAGGAATGGCTGGCGCTAAGCGAACGCTACCAACGTCAAGGCATCCGCGGCGGCCCCATGCACTACCCGACCCACTCGGTCAGCGGCCCCGTCTGCGTGATGAACGCCCATGCCGTGCGGGTCAACGCCTACGGCCACGCGAACCGGACGAACGACCCGTATTTTCACAACGACGCCTTCAGCAATGAAATGGCGCTGTTCAAGATGAGCAACGGTGCCGCGGTCCGCATCCTCGAGACACGGGAAACACCGGGCAGGGTTGGAGCCGAAGACGAAACGTTCCGCGTTTTTGGAACACGGGGCAGCTTTTCCGAAAACCGCTGGTTCACGGCGGGGCGGCCGGACTTCGAGAACCTCGATCTGTCGAACCTCCCAAAGACGGAAACGCTTCACCTGACTCCCGCCGAGATGTTCGATCCGCTGCCGCCCGACGTCGAACTCGCCTTCAAAAAGGCCATGCACCAGGACAAGGACGACAGCGAACTGCTGAGCATCGACTTCGTCCCCGAAGGCCACGGCGGCTCGCACCCCTATCTCGTCAATGAATTCGTCGATGCCGTGGCACACGACCGCATCCCCGCAATCAACATCTGGGAAGCCGTCCGCTACATGGCCATGGGCGTCGCGGCGCACCAATCAGCCCTCAAGGACGGCGAAACCGTCGCCGTCGCCGACTGGGGCGACGCCCCTGTCTAGGAAACCTCCCATGAACGGAAACATCATCCTCAACCGCGACTTCGCCATCGGCGAAGCCGAAGGCACCCTCTACGGGGGCTTCATCGAACACCTCGGCCGCGCCGTCCACACGGGCATCTACGAGCCCGGCCACCCGACGGCCGACGCCGACGGCCTGCGCGACGACGTCGCGGCGCTCGTCCGCGACCTCGACATGCCGCTCACGCGCTACCCCGGCGGCAACTTCGTCTCGGGGTTCGACTGGAAAGACGCCATCGGCCCCAAGGACAAGCGCCCCGTCCGCCCCGACTACGCGTGGCAGAGTCTGGAGACGAACGAATTCGGCCTCGACGAGTTCGTCAAATGGTGCCGCAAGGCCAACACCAAGCCGTTCTACGCCGTCAACCTGGGCACCGGCACGCCGAAGTCCGCCCAGGAGATCGTCGAGTACTGCAACTTCCCGAAAGGCAGCGCCTGGAGCGACCTCCGCCGCGCCAACGGCGCCGACGCCCCGCACGGCATCACGCATTGGTGCCTCGGCAACGAGATGGATGGCGATTGGCAGATCGGGCACAAGACCGCCGTCGAATACGGACGCATCGCCTATGAAACGGCCAAGATGATGAAGATGGTCGATCCCTCGATCAAGCTCGCCGCCTGCGGTTCGAGCACCCGCGGCATGTCGACCTTCGGCGCGTGGGACTACGACATCCTCCGCGAATGCCTCCCGGCCGTGGACTACCTGTCGATCCACGCCTACTTCGCCAACCGCGAGAAGGATCTCCCCGCCTTCCTCGCCTCGCCCGAACAGCTCGGGCTCCAGATCGCCGAATCGATCGCCTGCTGCGACGCCGCCGCCGCCGCCCTTAAGAGCCCCCGCAAGCTGATGCTCGCGCTCGACGAGTGGAACGTCTGGTACCACGCGCCGGGCGGCACGCCCGACACCGAGTGGCAGCGCGTCCGCCCCCTCTTCGAGGAAGCCTACGACATGGCCGACGTGCTCGTCGTGGGCGGTCTCCTGATGACGATGCTCGCCCACGCCGACCGCCTGAAGATCGGCTGCATCGCCCAGACGGTCAACGTCATCGCCCCGATCACGACCGTCCCCGGCGGCCCCGTGTGGAAGCAGACCATCTACTACCCGTTCTGGTACGCGTCGCGCTACGGCCGCGGCACGTCGCTGCGCCTGGTCGTCGAATCCCCGACGTACCAGACCCCGCGCGTCCCCGAACCGGTGAAGTTCCTTCACGCCGCCGCCGTTCACAACGCCGAGCGCAACGAAATCGCCCTCTTCGCGCTCAACCGCTCGCCCGAGGAATCGCTGGATCTGACCGTCGCCTTGCAAGGGTTCGCCCCGACCGCCATCGTCGAGGCCGTTGAGATCCGCCACGACGACCTCGACGCGACCAACGACGCAAACGAACAGCGCGTCAAGCCCGCCGCCATCCCCGACGGGCTCGTCCGCCTCGACGGCGACAAGCTCCAAGCAACGCTTTCGCCGCTTTCCTGGAACTGCATCCGCATAGCCGCAAAATGACACCGCTCGAAAAACAGATCGCCCAAAAACACCCGATCCTCGTCTCCGACACGTGGGGCGGCGGCCATCGGGTCATTTTCGATTTCGAAGGCCGAAAAGGCTGGGTCATCGAACCCGGCACGCCGCGCGCGGACCGCCCTTGGTGCTGGACCCTGCAATGGATGGGCGCGTTTCTCGACCGCACCGGCGCACCCGACCTCGTCCGCAAAGGCTACCACCACGTCCACCTCGACGCGTTCGACACGCGGGCGGACGATGCGGGCATCGCCGCGCTCGCGTCGTTCCAGCGCTATCTCGTGGACGAACTCGGCTTCGCCGCGAAAGCGAACCTGATCGGCATGAGCTGGGGCGGCTTCTACTCCATCCGCTACGCGGCCGCGCACCCCGACAACGTCGCCGCCATCTATCTGGACGCACCGCTGCTCTGCCTCATGCCCACGGTCAAAGAAATCGGCCCGTGGCAAAACGAAGCCCCCGCGGACGGCGACTGGTCCGCCGATCCGCGCATGCCCATCAACCTGGCCGACAAGGTCGCCGCCGCGAAGATCCCCATTCTGTTGCTCTACGGCGGCATGGACTCGCTCGTGCCGCCCGCCGCCAACGCGGAAGTTTTCGTGCCTCGTTTCGAAGCGGCAGGCGGCGACATCCAGGTCGTCAACCGCGCCGCCTACGGCCACCACCCCCACGGCGTCGAGCTCGACGAAACCTCAATCATCACCGATTTCTTCGACAAGCCTTCGAAACCGAAAATCCGCGATTCGTAATCCGCGATTTTTCCGGACCCCTTCAAGACGTGACGATGCGCCCGCTCAACCTCACCCTCACCTCCCCGCTCCCCGACCTCCTGCTTTGCGCGGATGGTACCCGCGCGGCCACCGCCGCCGCGTGGGAGGGCAAACGCCGCCCAGAAGTCCTGGATCTCTGCAAGCAGTGCCTCTTCGGCGCCTTCCCCGAGCCGCGCCCGGTGCAATGCGAACGCGAAGACGGGATCGAAACCGTCCTCGCCGGCATCCCGGCCGTCCGCGAGCAGTTCACCCTCCGCTTCGCCGGCATCGAGGTGGCGCTGCTCGTCTTCCGTCCTGTCGAGACCGGAGGCCCCGCGCCCTGCCTCTTCTCCTACAACTACAAAGGCAATCCATCGATCCACCCGGATCCGGGCATCCGCGGCCGGCTCCATTCCGACTTCAAGCGCGGGAGCCGCACCCATTGCCACAGCCTCCCGGCCATTCTCGGCTCCGGCTTCGCCTTTGCCACCGCATGCTACGAAGATGTCGAGCGCGACATCGAAGCGATCGGCACCCCCGACATCAGTTGGGAGACGGGCGTGCGCCGCACGCTCGAGGACGAACTGCCCCACACCGCCTGGGGCAGCATCGGCGCCTGGGCCTGGGGGGAAGTCCGCATTGTCGAGGCGCTTCAAACGCTCCCCGGCATCGACCCGGGGAAAATCTTCGTCGGCGGACTCTCGCGCCACGGCAAGGCATCCCTGTGGGCGGCGGCGAACGACGAACGCATCGCCGGCGTCATCTCCAACGGCTCCTGCGCGGCAGGCGCGTCGCTCGTCAGGCACGTGGACAAAGGCACCGAAACGCTGACCGACATGGCGCGCTTCGACAACTGGTTCGCACCCGCGTACTACGAGTACAAGAACCGCGAAGACGAATTCCCCATCGACCAGCACTTCCTCCTGGCGCTCGCCGCGCCGCGACCGCTCTACATCGCCGATTCCGAGGACGATCTTTGGGCCGATCCGCAAGGCGAATTCATGGGTCTCCAGGCGGCATCCCCCGCTTACGCGCTCTACGGGCTTGGCGGATTCGAAAACGCCGCCTATCCCAAGCCCTACGGCTACGCCTGGTGCGGCAATCAAGGCTTCCAGCTCCGAACGGGCGAGCACGCCTCCACTCCATTCGAATGGTGGGGCTACACCCGCTTCCTCAAACGCTGCCTCGCCGGCGACACCACCTTCCAGGCCCGCAATCTGTGGGATTGATTTTGGCGCCGCCGCCGACGAACGGCCGCGCCGAGGACGGCGGGCTCCCGGCTGCTTCGACGGTTGCCGGGCGACGAAATGAAGGCGGCGTCCTCGCCCTCGGCCTCGCGCCGACCTGCCTCGCCCGCCGCCGCTTCGGATCCCGGTTCTGCGGGAGATTTTTTGCGAGGATCTCCGAAGTGCCGGAATCGAGCGGGGAAAAGCCGTTCGGGCCCCCCCGAAAAAAACCGGTTGACGTGTTTGGGCGGGTTTGCTACATTGCGGACCCTTTTGCGAAACAAGGCGAGCCTCGGCGGACCTGGCGAGCAAGGGGGTCGAAAAAAAAAAGTTTCGATTTCCGGTTGACATGCCAATCTGAATAGAGTAACATGCACAACTGCCCTCCGAACCGGGTGGCCTTCGGGCCGCAAGGTGCCGGAGAGCGGGTCGAAAAAAAGTTTCGATTTCCGGTTGACACGCCAATCTGAAAAGAGTAACGTTCAACCCCTGCGCCACGAAACGGGCGGCTGGGCCGCAGCGACAGTGGCGGTTGTTCTTTGAAAGTTGAATGGCTCACGCGACCTTTCGATTCGGAAGGGACGCGATCCAAGTAGCTTGTGTCGGATTCAAAACCCGAAAACAACGTCGACGGGCTTCGGCCTGGAGATGTTACTTTTTTTGAGAGTTTGATTCTGGCTCAGAACGAACGCTGACAGCGTGGATTAGGCATGCAAGTCGAACGGGATTGCCCTGGTAGCAATATTGGGGCATGAGAGTGGCGGAAGGGCGAGGAACGCATGGACAATCTGCCCTAAAGCTGGGGATAACACTGAGAAATCGGTGCTAATACCGAATGTGGCCGTTCAGAGGCATCTCCGGACGGTTAAAGGTGGGGATCGCAAGACCTACCGCTTTAGGATGAGTCCGTGTGCCATCAGCTTGTTGGTGGGGTAATGGCTCACCAAGGCTTACGGCTAGCTGGTCTGAGAGGACGACCAGCCGCACTGGGACTGAGACACTGCCCAGACTCCTACGGGAGGCTGCAGTCGAGAATCATTCGCAATGGGCGAAAGCCTGACGATGCGACGCTGTGTGGAGGATGAAGGCCCTCGGGTTGTAAACTCCTGTCATGTGGGAAAAAGGAGTCCGCCGTGAACAATGGCGGACCTCGATGGTACTACAAGAGGAAGCCACGGCTAACTCTGTGCCAGCAGCCGCGGTAATACAGAGGTGGCGAGCGTTGTTCGGATTTACTGGGCGTAAAGCGTGCGTAGGCGGTTCCGTGTGTCGAATGTGAAATCTCCGGGCTCAACCCGGAAAGTGCGTTCGAAACTGCGGGACTCGAGCAGAGGAGAGGAGAGCGGAATTCAAGGTGTAGCGGTAAAATGCGTTGATATCTTGAAGAACACCAGTGGCGAAGGCGGCTCTCTGGAATCTTGCTGACGCTGAGGCACGAAAGTCGGGGGAGCAAACAGGATTAGATACCCTGGTAGTCCCGACTGTCAACGGTGCGCACTGGACGTGGGAGGTTTCACCCCTTCCGTGTCGCAGCTAACGCGTTAAGTGCGCCGCCTGGGGAGTACGGCCGCAAGGCTAAAACTCAAAGAAATTGACGGGGGCCCGCACAAGCGGAGGAGCATGTGGCTTAATTCGATGCAACGCGAAGAACCTTACCTGGGTTTGACATGCAGCTGCACGTCCCGTGAAAGCGGGATTCCTTCGAGGGTGCTGCACAGGTGCTGCATGGCTGTCGTCAGTTCGTGCCGTGAGGTGTTTGGTTAAGTCCAGCAACGAACGCAACCCCTGTGACTAGTTGCTACCGGGTAATGCCGGGCACTCTAGTCAGACTGCTAGTTTACGCTAGAGGAAGGTGGGGACGACGTCAAGTCAGTATGGCCCTTACGCCCAGGGCTGCACACGTGCTACAATGGTCGGTACAATAGGAAGCAAGACCGCGAGGTGGAGCAAATCCCCAGAGCCGACCCCAGTTCAGATTGCAGTCTGCAACTCGACTGCATGAAGTCGGATTCGCTAGTAACGGCGTATCAGCTACGACGCCGTGAATACGTTCCCGGGCCTTGTACACACCGCCCGTCACATCATGAAAGCCGTCTGCACCCGAAGTCGCTGATTCAACCCGCAAGGGGGATAGGTGCCTAAGGTGGGGGTGGTAATTGGGATGAAGTCGTAACAAGGTAGCCGTAGGGGAACCTGTGGCTGGATCACCTCCTTTCTAAGGAGAACGGATCATCGGAAGGTGATCCCAGGTGAAACCCTCTTCCATCGCGAGATGGCCGGGGGAGGCGGTATCGGCAACGACCGCAAACATTCGAAATCAGGCCAAGCTGCCTGGTCGCGTCCCTTCTGGACCGAAAGCGTGAGCTGTTCGCAATCTCAAGAGCGTCTACCGGTACATCCGCCCTGAACGGGGGCATAGCTCAGTTGGTAGAGCGCGTGCTTTGCAAGCACGATGTCACCGGTTCGAGCCCGGTTGCCTCCACCATGCGATCCATTCGCGGCGGGGCGGGCGGTCTAGATTCGGGCGTGTAGCTCAGTTGGTTAGAGCGCATCCCTGATAAGGATGAGGTCCCAGGTCCGATTCCTGGCACGCCCACCAACCCTATGGCGCAGATGCTCTTGGTCCTAACGCTTTGAAAGCGGAATCGGCTTGGCCGTTCCGGACTCCGCCTGCGGGCGGAAGATGTTCTTTGACAATTGCAAGTCTGGGTAGAAAACAACGTATACCGAGAAAGTAACGAGAGTTTCTTTTGGTTAAGCGTATACGGGCGCACGATGGATGCCTTGGCATCAGCAGGCGATGAAGGACGTGGCTAGCTGCGATAAGCCTCGGGGAGTGGCAAGCACACTTTGATCCGGGGATTTCCGAATGGGGAAACCTCGTCACCGTCATGGGTGGCGATTGTGGACTGAATCCATAGGTCCACAAGGCAATACGTGGGGAAGTGAAACATCTCAGTACCCACAGGAAAAGAAATCTACGAGATTCCGCAAGTAGTGGCGAGCGAAAGCGGAACAGCCTAAACCAGGGAGCTTGCTCCCTGGGGTTGCGGGACCAGGACGTGATACTGCAATGGATAGCGGAACGGTTTGGAAAATCCGGCCATAGAGGGTGAAAGCCCCGTATGCGAAATCCTGCGCAGGTCTACTGGCATCCCAAGTAGGACGGGACACGTGAAACCCTGTCTGAATCCGGGGGGCCCACCCTCCAAGGCTAAATACTAGCTGATGACCGATAGTGAACCAGTACCGCGAGGGAAAGGTGAAAAGCACCCCTGTTAGGGGAGTGAAACAGACCTGAAATCGTGTGCCTACAAAGCTGTGGGAGCCCCGCAAGGGGTGACCGCTTGCCTTTTGCATAATGAGTCCGCGAGTCACGGTATGTGGCAAGGCTAATCTTGCAGAGAAGAGCCGTAGCGAAAGCGAGTGCTAACTGCGCGTCCAGTCGCGTGCCGTGGACCCGAAGCCCGGTGAGCTACTCTTGGACAGGGTGAAGCCTCGGTAACACGAGGTGGAGGCCCGAACCCGTATCCGTTGAAAAGGGTTGGGATGATCTGAGAGTTGGAGTGAAAGGCTTATCAAACTGGGTAATAGCTGGTTCTCCTCGAAATGTCTTTAGGGACAGCCTGCACGAATGCAACTTGTGGGGGTAGAGCACTGTTTGGTCTAGGGCCTCGACCGAGGTACCGAAGCCTGACAAACTCCGAATACCACAAGCGTCACGTGTGGAGTGAGACTGTGGGGGCTAAGCTTCATAGTCGAAAGGGAAACAGCCCAGCCCGCCAGCTAAGGCCCCTAAATCCGGTTAAGTCACTAAGGATGTTAGGTCTCTAGAACAGCTAGGATGTTGGCTTAGAGGCAGCCACCATTTAAACAGTGCGTAATAGCTGACTAGTCGAGAGATCTTGCGCCGAAAATGATCGGGAGTCAAACCGGATGCCGAAGCTGCGGATCCTCTTCGGAGGATGGTAGAGGAGCGTTCCATGCGGGTCGAAGCGGGAATGGAAATGACCGTGGACTGCATGGAAGTGATTATGCGGACATGAGTAACGAAAAGTAGGGTGAGAATCCCTACCGCCGGAATTCTAAGGTTTCCTGGGGCAGGTTCGTCCTCCCAGGGTTAGTCGGTACCTAAGGCGAGGCCGAGAGGCGTAGTCGATGGACAACAGGTTAATATTCCTGTACCGCCGGTGAGAGCTTGACCGATGGAGCTCGCAGGAGGCTAACTCCGCGACCTGATGGATGGTGCGTTTAAACCCGTAGGTGGGCTGAGCAGGCAAATCCGCTCGGCTGACACTGAAAGGTGGATGACCGTTCCCCCGCAAGGGGGTTCGGGAAGCGAGTGAAGCCATGCTGCCAAGAAAAACTCCTAGGGATCAAGCCGGTGGCCGTACCAAAACCGACACAGGTAGAAGGGTACTAAAATACCAAGGCGCGCGAGAGAAACCTCGTTAAGGAACTCGGCAATCTAACCCCGTAACTTCGGGAGAAGGGGTCCCCCGCGAGGGGGCACAGTAAACGGGCCCATACGACTGTTTAACAAAAACATAGCACTCTGCTAACTCGTAAGAGGACGTATAGAGTGTGACACGTGACCAATGCCGGAAGGTCAAGGCAAGGGGTTAGCCGCAAGGCGAAGCTTCGAACCAAAGCCCCGGTGAATGTCGGCCGTAACTATAACGGTCCTAAGGTAGCGAAATTCCTTGTCGGGTAAGTTCCGACCTGCACGAATCGTGTAACGTTTGGGCGCTGTCTCAACGAGGATCTCGGTGAAGTTGTAATGGCGGTGAAAATGCCGCATACCCGCAGAAGGACGGAAAGACCCTGTGAACCTTTACTGTAATCTGGTACTGGGGTTTGGACATTCATGTGTAGCATAGCTGGGAGTCTTGGAAGCGGATCCGTCAGGATCCGTGGAGACACAGGTGAAATACCAGTCTTGGATGTACGAGCTTCTAACCATGATCCCGTCAGCCGGGCATGGAACAATGCCAGAGGGTCAGTTTGACTGGGGCGGTTTCCTCCCAAACAGTAACGGAGGAGTTCGAAGGTACCCTCAGCACGGTTGGCAATCGTGCGCAGAGCGCAAAGGTAGAAGGGTGCTTAACTGCGAGACCAACAAGTCGAGCAGATGCGAAAGCAGGACTTAGTGATCCGGCGGTTGCTCGTGGTAGCGCCGTCGCTCAACGGATAAAAGGTACTCCGGGGATAACAGGCTGATCGCGGCCGAGAGTTCATATCGACGCCGCGGTTTGGCACCTCGATGTCGGCTCATCGCATCCTGGGGCTGAAGGCGGTCCCAAGGGTTTGGCTGTTCGCCAATTAAAGCGGTACGCGAGCTGGGTTCAGAACGTCGTGAGACAGTTCGGTCCTTATCCTCTGTGGGCGCAGGATTTTTGAGGAGAACATTCCCTAGTACGAGAGGACCGGGAATGACGCACCTCTGGTGTTCCAGTTGTCACGCCAGTGGCATCGCTGGGTAGCTATGTGCGGAACGGATAAGCGCTGAAAGCATCTAAGCGCCAAGCCTCCTCCAAGACAAGAAATCCCTCTCCGCAAGGAGCTCAAGGCAGGTTGTAGACTACGACCTTGATAGGTTGGAGGTGTAAGCGGTGCGAGCCGTTAAGCTGACCAATACTAATCCGCCGTGAGGCTTAACCATTCTTCTTCATGACGAAACACTCTAACTTTCGACGTGTCCGTCGTTTCTCCCAGACTTGCATCCTTTTCCGACTTCGGTCGGTACACCGTTTTCCCGGTGATCATAGCGAGGAGGTAACACCCGTTTCCATTCCGAACACGGCAGTGAAGGGCCTCAGCGTCGAGGGTACTGTGGGGCTTGCCCATGGGAGAGTAGAACATTGCCGGGATCTATTTTCAAGCCCGTCAGGCGAAAACCTGACGGGCTTTTTTTTGTCCCTTGATCCCCTCCAGACACCGTTCCCGGGCACGAAAACCCGGAGTCTTCCCCGTGCCGGGGCCGGTTAGCGCAGTGCGTCGAGGATGATTTCCAGGCCGATGCCGCGCGATGCCTTGAGGAGAAGGGCGTCTCCCGGGGCGAGGCGGGATCGGAGAATGGGGCCGGCCTCGGCTGCGGTGGGGACGGAGAGAATGGCGCCCCGGAAGCCACGGATGCGGGCTTCGTCCGCGGTCCATGCGGAGAGCGGCCCGACGGCGACGAGTCCGGCCCAGGGGGCTTCCGCGATTTTGGCTCCGAGGGCCCGGTGCGCGGATTCGGCGGTGTCGCCGAGTTCCAGCATGTCGCCCAGGGCCAGCCAGCGGCGCCCGGAGGGCGCTGTTTCGGTTGCGAAGGCGTCGATCGCACACGCCATGCTGATTGGATTGGCATTGTAGGCGTCGTTCACCACGTGGATGCCTTGGACGCACGATCGTTCCCATCGCATTCCGGGGAGGGCGAGGGACTTCAGGCCGAGCTGGATGGCCTCCCAGGAGGCCCCGGCGCGGCGTGCCGCGGCGCAGGCCATGAGGCAGTTGAGGGCTTGATGGCGCCCGGGAAGGCCGTGGTGGAGCCGATGGCCGGCGGGCTCGCCGCCTCGTTCGATCACGCGCACGCTCCCTTCGATCCCGTCCATCTCCACGCCGTTGAAATCGGTTCCGGGGCATTCCAGGCCGACGAGGACGATGCGGCACGCGCATTGCGACGCGATACGGGCGGTGTAGGGGGCGCCTGCTTCCAGCACCGCGAAGCCTTCGGGCGGCACGCCGCGGGGGAGGGTGGCCTTTTCGTCCGCGATGGCGTCGAGGTTCGGATAGTTTTCGATGTGGACGGGGCCGACGGAGGAGACGATGGCGGCGTCGGGTGCGAGGATGCGGGCGAGGGGGGCGAGTTCGCCGGGGTGGCTGGTCCCGATTTCGAAGACGCCGAAGCGGGAGTCTTCCGGCATGGCGAGCAAGGAAAGGGGGAGGCCCACGGCGTTGTTGAAGTTGCCGAAGGTGCGGGCGGTAGGGGCGGCTCCGCCGAGCATGGAGGCGGCGAGTTCCTTCACCGTGGTTTTGCCGGCGCTTCCGGTCACGCCCACCACGAAGGGATCGACGGCGCGCCGCCATCCTGCGGCGGCGTCGGAGAGCGCCAGGACGGGATCGTCCACCTCGAGGAGCGGGATGCGGGCGGAGGCCGCGCCCTCCCAGTCGCGCGCCACGAGGGCGGCGGCGGCTCCGTGCGCGGCGGCGTCCGCCACGAAGGCGTGGCCGTCCAGCCGTGCTCCGCGAATGGCGACGTAGAGGCCGCCGACGGGGACGGCGGACGAGTTGTTCGAGACGCCGGAGAGGCTTTCGGGGAGGACGGTGCCGACGGGGACTCGCCAGGAGCCGCGAGTCCATCGCGCGAGGTCGGAGGGGTAGAGGGTCATTCCGGGGCTATTCGGGACGGGAGGTGGGATGCTTCGAGAATTCCGCGAGCGTCTCCAGGTAGGCGGCAGGGTTGCCGATGTCGTGTCGGCGGCCATCCACGAGCCGGCCGAGGAAGCCGTCTTCGCGGCGCAGGCGTTCGAGGCAGGAGGTGAGTTGGAATTCGCCTTTTTCGCGGATGTTGTTTGCGATGTTTTCCCCGAGCAGGTCGAAGATTTCGGGTTTGATCACGTAGATGCCGAAGATGGCGAGGAAGTGGTTTTCGGGCACGCCGTCGACCCAGAGGCGTTCGGCGGCATATTCGGGGGTGGGTTTTTCGGCGAATTCCGTGATGTCGAGGGTGCGGCGGGTTTTGCCATCGGTCCAGCGTCCGGTGACGCATCCGAAGTAGCGGACTTCCGAAGCGGGGGTGGGCATGAGGCCGACAACGCTCCGGTTGGTGCGTTCGAAGACCTCCACGATCTGGCGGGCGCAGCATTTCGGCGCGTCCGAGGTGTAGAGGTGGTCGCCCAGGAGCAGGAGGAAGGGCTCGCGGCCGACCCACTCGCGGGCGCAGTACACGGCGTGGCCGAAGCCTTCCTGGGAGTCTTGCGCGATGAAGGTCAGGCGGCGTCCGACGGCCATCAGGTGTTCGCAGTATTGGCGGTCGGCAAGCGAGAGCTTGTTGTAGTTCTCGATGGGCGGCGGCATGCAGAAGATCTCCTCGAAGAGGGGGAGATCCTTCGATTGCACGAGCACGGCGATTTCGTCCATGCCGGCGGCGAGGGCTTCCTCGATGATGGCGAGAAGGGCGGGTTTCACGCGGCCGGCCGCATCGACCACGGGGAAGAGCTCCTTCTTCACGGCCTTGGTGGCGGGGAACATGCGGGTTCCGAAGCCGGCGGCGGGGATGACGGCCTTGCGGACGCGGCTCGAGGATCGGAGCACGAGGTCGAGGCAGGAGACGCCGAGATCCTTCTCGAGGATGCGCATCACCTCGGCCTGTTCGCGGGGGCCTTTCACGATGATCTGGGCGGCGCCGTCTCCCTGCGAGCCCACGCCCTTGCCGCCGTAGACGAGCGGCTGGATGGGCGGGTAGGCGAGCACCTTGTGGAGGACGGGAGCGGCGAGTTGCGACGGGCAGGCGGGGCCGAGAGCGGCATCGAAGCGCTTTTGCGTCTCGGTCATCAGCGCGCCGAGCGCGGCGGCGTCGCCTTTTGCGATCAGTTGCGTGGCGCGGGTGACGATGTCGCGGTTGGTGGGGCCGAGGTACTCCTGGACGCGCTTCTGTTCGTCGGTTTTCGCGAAGGGATAGCCGCGGTTCAGGGCATTGAGGATTTCGCGGGTGTCCTTTTGGGCCATGAGGTCCACGATGACCATGTAGATGTCGCCGCCGATGGCGAGTTCTTCGATGGAGATGCGGTCGCCGTCGAAGAGCATGTGGATGGGGCGTTGTCCGTAGGCGCATCCTTGGTCGAGGCGGCCGCATCGCGACGGGGTGGTGATTTCGCCGAGGTAGGCGAATTCCATTTCGCCCCGGACGGTCATTTTCAGGTCGTAGAGGCGGTTGAAGGCGCGGGCGACGAGCACGCATACGGCGGCGCTGGAGCTGAGGCCTTTGCGGACGGGGAGGTCGGTGAAGTCGTTGTCGATCACAAGGCCGCGCACGCGGTAGTGGGTGAGGATCTGGTAGGCTACGCCGGCGGCGTAGCTGTAGAAACCGCCCTGCCGTGCGGCGTCGAGGAGGACGTCGGGCTCCATGGGCGCTTCGAAGGGGGGCATGCGGGTGCCGTCCTCGAGGGTCGCGTTCACGACGAGCCTGTTCGGGTGGGGGCGGACGTCGGCATGGATGCCTTGGTTCGTTCCGGTGATGATGGCCATGCCGGGGACGATGTCGGCATTGACGCGGCGGTAGCCGCCGGCCCAGTCGCTGTGTTCGCCGAAGAGGCAGATTCTGCCGGGGACGCTGATTCTCATGATGGGGGTCAGTTCTCGAGGATGCGGCCTTCGCGCCATGCGAGATACCAGCGCGCGAAGCGGGGGAAGCCGATGGAGATGGGGGTGGTGGGCTCGAAGCCGAGTTTGTCGTGGATGCGGGTGATGTCCGCGTAGGTGGCGGGAACGTCGCCGGGCTGCATGGGGTGCATCTCCAGCTTGGGCTGCACGCCAAGGGCGCCGGCGAGGGTGGCAATCATGTCCAGGAGGTTTTCGGGGCGATGGTTCCCGATGTTCAGGATTTCGTAGCGGTCGAGGTTCGTCGCTTCGAGGCAGGAGACCACGCCGGCGCGGATGTCGTCGATGTACGTGAAGTCGCGCTGCATGTCGCCATGGTTGAAGACCCGGATGGGGCGGCCTTCGAGCATGGCCTTCGAGAAGCTCCACACGGCCATGTCGGGACGCCCCCATGGGCCGTACACGGTGAAGAAGCGCAGGCCGATGGTTTGGAAGCCGAAGAGGTGCGTGTAGGTGTGGGCCATGAGTTCGTTCGCCTTCTTGGTGGCGGCATAGAGGCTCACGGGATGATCCACGGGGTCGTCTTCGTGGAAGGGCAGTTTGGTGTTTCCGCCGTAGACGCTCGAACTGGAGGCGTAGACCAGTTTGGGCACCTGGTGATGGCGGCACGCTTCGAGCACGTTCAGGAATCCCAGCAGGTTCGCGGTTTCGTAGGCGTGGGGGTTTTCGAGCGAGTAGCGCACGCCGGGCTGGGCGGCGAGGTGGCAGACGGCGTCGAAGCGGCCTTCCGCGAAGACGCGGTTCAGCCGTTCGAGGTCGCAGAGGTCGCCCTCCACGCCGGTGAAGCCCGGACGCCCCCGGAGTTGGTCCGCCCGTGCGCGCTTGAGCTCGGCGGGGTAGAGGTTCGCATTGAAGTTGTCGAGGCCGACCACCGAATGGCCGCGTTCGAGCAAGGCACGCGCGACGTGCATGCCGATGAAGCCTGCGGCGCCTGTGACGAGGATGTTCATGGCGTTGTTTCTGGAGGGGTCGCTTGAATCGAGATGGCGACAGCCCGGACGGGTGAAAGTTCGACCTCGATCTCGAACGACGTTTCGCCGGCGGGGATGGGGTGTGTTTCGGGAAGGATTTCGAATCCTTCGCCGTTCGCGCGGGAAAGCGAGAGGGTCCGCGGATGGCCGGCGGCGGGGAAGGAGAGCTTGACCTTCGTTTCGACTGCCGGGTAGCGCACGCCCTCCGCGAAGTCCGCGTAGCCTTCGCCTTCGTAGGCCCAGTCGTAGTAGAGCACGGCGCAGAGGGCGTCGCCGTTCGCCGCGGCGTCCGCATGAAGGTGGCGTTCGAGGCCAGGGGAAATTCCATCCCCGATCCCCACGTCTACGTCCACTCGCCGGCCGCGGAAGTCGCGGAAGATCCAGAACGCATCGTAGGCGTCGTGCATCGGCGCGCCGTGCTCGCCGGCGCCGCGCTCCTGCCCCCATCCGGCCCAGAGGACGCCGAAGAGGTAGACGGGTTCGGCGTACTGCCCCAGCCGGTAGTGGAGCACGCCCAGGAGGTTTTCGCGTTGCACGGCTTCGAAGTTGCGCTTCATGAGGTAGTCGAACTTCTGCGGCCCCTGGATCCAGAAGTCGCATTCGGTGACGATGAACCGGAGGTGGTCGTGGCCGAGCGAGGCGGCGTAGGCTGCGGCATCGTCCTGTGCCGCGAAGAGCATTTCGCCGGTCCATCCGTAGGGGTGGCGCGAGATCCAGTCGAGGAATCCGCCGCATTCGCGGATGAAGGGCTTGAGGTAGGGGATTTCGTAGCCGCCAAAGGTTCCGATCCCCACGCCGGGGAAGTTCGCGTGGACGTGGTCGGCGATGGGCCGGAGCAGGCGGGCGAAGCCAGGGATGGAGGCCATGCGGATGTCCGGTTCGTTGCAGATTTCCACGTAGGGGACGCGCAGCGCGTATTCCGGCGTGCCGCCGCGTCCGTTGGCGTGCGCAAGGAAGGCGTCCACCTCGGCGAGGACCATCGCGATGGAGGCGGGGCTCGGGTTGCTCCAGCACGAACCGTCCTCCCACATCCATTTGGGGCCGCCGTAGCCATAGCCGTCGAAGAGCGCGAGCGGGACGAGCCCGAGACGCTCCATCTCGGCGAGCTGCGAATCGACGCGCGTGAAGTCGAAGGCGTCCGCGCCGGTGGCGCAGTGGGCGGAGAAGCGGGCGAGTTGCCCCTTGGGGTTCAGGGCCTGGAAGTTTTCGAGCGCACGGCCTTCCAGCGGCACGAAGCCGGGACAGTCGTGCGCGCCGTGCAGGGCGAAGTGGGAGGCGGGCACGGCGGGCCCGGTACGGGAGAAGTCGATGGTTGCGTCTGCGGTGGCGGGGACGTCCTTCAGCGTGGCCTTCGTGGCGGAGGATCGCCCGCCGAGCCATGCGAAGAGCTGCGCATAGAAGGCACCGAAGTCCTGCCACGTCCCGAAGGCTTCGCCTGGGCCGTCGTTCGCGAAGAGGGAGCCCGTGAGGACGGCGCGCCCCTTGCCGAGTTCCCATGCGGCGAGGACCGGTGCGCCGGAGGGGGCCACGAGCAGCGCTTCCGCGCCGTCTTTTACCGTGAACGCGAAATTGCGCGTGCAGGTCGGATCGGGCAGTGCGTCCCATGCGAGCCCCCGCAGGAGCGGATGGTCCGCCTTCCCCTCGGCGATGCGCGGCGTGAAGGGCTCCTTGTCGCTTGCGGTTTCGACGGACTTCCAGTCCTCCGATCGGTTGTCCGCAGGGAACTCGCCGGGAAGGACGGAGTCGAAGGGCGTGCCCTTGGACATGGCGCAATGCCACTTCCAGCTCGCGCAATACGCCAGGCCGCCACCGTTTTCGACGAAGGGGCGGACCGCCTCCTGGAACCGCGGGTTCAGCGACCAGCCGGTGATATCGCCCAACAGCAACACGTCGAACTGCGAAAGCCAGTTCGCATCGAGATACTCCTGGCCGGCATAGTTCGTGATGTCGGTGAACGCGAATCGCCCGGGGGCCGCCTTCTCCACCTCGGCGGCGATGAAGCGGCCGCGCTTGAGTTCGGCCACGCCGTCTTTGGCCATCCAGCGGTCTTGATACCACGCCTGCGCCATCCAGTCGCCGGTGACCATCAGGACCTTCACGGGGGAGGGGGCCGCCTGTGCCGCGAGCGGGACGAGCGAGAGCAGTGCGAGGAAGGTGCGTTTCATGGCGGAGATCGATCGAAAAGCAGATGGAACAAGGGTAGAAGAGACCTCGTGGAAAGGCAAGTGTTTCGCCGGATTCGCACCCTACTGCCGACGCCGCAGATGCGAGGCGGGAATCTTGAGCACGTCGCGGTACTTCGCCACCGTCCTGCGCGCGATGGGGATGCCCTGGTCGCCGAGGATGTCCATGATGTCCTGGTCCGACAGCGGACGGGCCGGATCTTCGTTGCGGATGATGGTCGCGATGCGATCCTGTACGGTCTTGTTCGAGATGTCGGCGCCTCCGATGGTGTGCAGTCCGGTCGAGAAGAAATCCTTGAGCAGGACAACGGCGCCGGAGGGCGTCCGCAAGTACTTGTTCGAAACGGTGCGGCTCACGGTTGTCTCGTGCACCTCCACGATCGAGGCGATGTCCGCCATTGTCATGGGCTTTAGATAGGCCACGCCTTTCTCGAAGAATTCCTGCTGCGAGTCGACGATGGCTTGCGCAATCCGGGCGATGGTGTTCTGGCGCTGCTCCAGGCTGCGGGGCAGGCTTCGGGCGGTGTCCAGGCGCTTCCGAAGTTCGTTCCGGACGTCGTCGGAGGTTTTTGCGGAGAGGAATGCGCGTTCGTTCCGCGTGTTCAGGCGGACGCGGGGGAGGAAGGTGTCGTCAACCTCCACGACGTATCGCTCGGTTTCCTCGTCGTAGCGCACCAGGATTTCGGGCACGACCACGGGATTGAAGGCGGGCTGGAAGGTGCGCCCCGGGGACGGATCGAGCGACCGCATCAAGGCGACCGCCTCCTCGATCTCCTCCGGCGTGCGGCGAAGGGCACGGGCGAGGGCCGTGAACTTCCGCTTTTCGAGAAGCGCGGCATGCCGTCCGAGAATCTCGCGGGCGAGGAGCGCGGCGGGAGTGGCGGGAAGGCGGTCGAGTTGAAGGAGGAGGCACTCTTGAAGGTCGCGCGCCCCCACGCCGGCCGGCTCCAGCTCCTGCAATGCGGCGATGGCGTTGGCGATGGTGTCCGGCGGCGCACCGGTCATCTCCTCGAGGGACTCCATGGTTTCGACGAGGTAGCCGTCGCCGTTGAGGGCGCCCACGAGCGTTGTGGCGACGATTTTCTCCGCTGGCGGCAGTTCCACGAAATAGAGTTGCGCGAGGAGGTGCTCCTGGAGGGTTTCCTTGCGGGTGAGGGAATCGAAGAGGAAGCGGCGGCGTTCTTCGGCCTCTTCGCTGGGCACTTCGCCGGCAAGCTGCTCGCCGTAGGTTTCGTCCCATTCGAGCGACAGCCTTTCCAGGCCCGGAAGATCCGCCTGGGACTCAGCGCCGGCCTGTTCCGGTTCCCCGGCGGCGGGAGGGAGGTCGTTCGGAGCGTCCCCCTCGGAGGGGCTGCTCCCAGGTGAAGCGGCGGGGGAGCCGTCCCATGCCGCCGGGGCATTGTCGCCCCCCATTTCACGGAGGACTGCGTCGGCGATGGCGTCGGGATCCTCCGCAGTTTCGGCGTCGTCGGGGTGCGGGACGTCCCCGTCCTCCGCGGGAGCCGCGTCCGCCGGCGCGTCCGCCGAGGTCTCCAGAGGCGCGGAGTCGTCCTCGAGGAAGGGGTTCGTCTCGAGTTCCCGGCGGAGGATCGCCCGCAATTCGAGGACCGGCGCCTGCAACACCTCCAACGATTGCAGCTGTTGGGGGGCGAGCTGCAATCGCTGCTGGGGTTGCTGGGTCAAGGAAAGGGACTGGGCCATACGGAAGAGGGGGCGGGTACGACTGCATGCAGGCATTCCTGTTTGGGCACGGAAAATGCTTGCAGTTTGATAAGAATAGCCTCGGGGCCGGGGAATGGCAAGCACCGAAACGAGCCGTTGCCGTCCCCCATTTTTTTTCAGGGGTGGTTGACATTGGCCCCGAAGGTCTGCTACGATTCCGTTCCAATGATGTGCAACAACAACGGCTATTGGTGGTGGCGCCGCGCTGAAGAAGCGAGGTGACGCTCCCTTACTGTGGTTGTTCCATGTCCATCCACCAACCCGGAAACGCCCCGCTTCGATGCCGAAGCGAGGCGTTTTTGGTGTCGAAGCGGGCATTGAAGAGAAAGAGACCCATCCATGAACTCCGACATCCCCTACAAAACCTACCTTCTCGAGAACGAACTCCCCACGGCGTGGTACAACGTCCGTGCGGACATGGCGAAGAAGCCCATGCCGCTTCTTCATCCCAAGACCCTCCAGCCTTGTACGCGGGAGGATCTCGAGGCTGTCTTCTGCGGCGAATGCGTCGGCCAGGAGCTCGACGACACCACGCCGTATGTCGACATCCCGGGTCCCGTGATGGACTTCTACCGGATGTACCGGCCGGCGCCCTTGGTCCGTGCGTACTTCCTCGAACGCGCCCTTGGCACGCCTGCGAGGATCTACTACAAGTTCGAAGGCAACAACACCTCCGGATCGCACAAGCTGAACAGCGCGGTGCCGCAGGCGTACTACGCCTCCCGGCAGGGATTGCGCGGCGTCACAACGGAAACCGGGGCCGGCCAATGGGGCACCGCGCTTGCCATGGCCTGCGCCTTTTTCAATCTGGAGTGCAAGGTCTTCATGGTGAAATGCTCCTATGAGATCAAGCCCTTCCGCCGCGAAGTGATGCGCACGTACGGGGCGTCGGTGACCCCTTCGCCTTCGATGGAGACCGCGACGGGGCGCGCGATCAACGCTCTCCATCCCGACACGTCGGGCTCGCTCGGCTGCGCGATTTCCGAAGCCGTCGAGTGCGCGCAGTCGAACGATGGCTACCGCTATCTCCTCGGCAGCGTGATGAACCTCGTGTGCCTGCACCAGTCGATCATCGGGCTGGAGACCCAGGCGGCCTTGCGCAAGCTGGGCGTGAAGCCGGACCTCATCATCGGTTGCGCCGGCGGCGGCTCGAACCTGTCGGGGCTGGCCGCCCCCTTCCTGGGCGAGATGCTCCGCGGCGAAGCGGACTACCGCGTCATCGCGGTGGAGCCCGCCAGCTGCCCCACGCTCACCCGGGGACGGTACGTCTATGACTTCTGCGACACCGGGAAGATCTGCCCGCTCCAGAAGATGTATACCCTCGGGCACGACTACATCCCGTCCGCAAGCCATGCGGGCGGCCTGCGCTACCACGGCATGAATTCGACGCTCTCCGAGTTGTACGACCAGAAGCGGATCGAGGCGCGGGCGGTCGAGCAGACCAAGATCTTCGAAGCCGCCACCTTCTTCGCGCGCACCGAAGGAATCCTTCCCGCCCCCGAATCCGCGCATGCGATCCATGTGGCGATGGAGGAGGCGAAGCGCTGCACGGAAGAAAACAAGGCCGAGAACATCGTCTTCGGACTCTCCGGTACCGGCTACTTCGACATGCCCAGCTACGCCCGTTACAACGACGGGGAGATGACGGACACCATCCCGACCGACGACGACCTCGCCACTGGCTTCGCCTGCCTGCCGGACGTCTCGGCCATGGGACAGGCCTGAGGAAGGCGTCTCCCGCGGAACCGTCCAACGAGTTCGCGGCGTGCCGCCTCCGTCCATGGAGTCCGGACACGCCGGCCCCCTCCGCCGTCTTGGGGACGAGGGAGGGGGCAAAAGAAGGCGCGCTCCCTTTGGGGGGCGCGCCTTCTTTTCCGGATGTGCCGGAAGCGGGCTACTTCGCGATGGTGATGTCGCCCCAGCGGGCGGGGGAGAGACGGGACTCGCTCGGGACGTCCGAGACCAGGCCGGTCGCCTTGTCGTGCCAATAGAGGCGGGAGAGGCGGTTGTCGCCGGCGGGGTTCGAGTAGATCACGCCCACGATGCCCTTGAGGGTGGAGCCGAGCGCGTCGCCCGAGAGTCCGATTTCGGCCAGGGGCACGGTGACGAGCACGGTGTAGGTTCCGATGCCCGTGGCGGCCTGCACCTTCGCGTTCGGAACGAGCTTCACGACGTCGAAGCTCGACGCGTTGGCCATGTTGTTGCCCACGGAGTAGGTGATGGGGTTCGAGGGTTCCTCGGCCTTCTGCTGCCAGAAGACGACCGTTCCGCGCCCGCCCATCGGCGCCGCGAGGATGCGGCAGGGGCCGCGGCCGGGAATGTCGAGCTGCAGGTCGACGCAGTCGCCGCCGATGAAGAGGTGGGTGAAGCGGCCTTCGGCGTTCATCCAGGGCGAGGGGTCGGCCACCTGGAACATCATCGCCAGGTCGCGGCCGTTGTGGGCAAGCGCGGCGCGCCACCACGTGGCCTTGTTGCCTTCCTCGGAAACGGCGACGTCCACGGCGCCGTCGATGAGCGGCCGGCTCATCGGTTGCATGACCGGGGCGGGCTCGGCGGGCAGGCGGTTCGTGCGGGCGATGGTGACGGTCGCGGGCTCGCGGACGGAGTCCTGCTGGCGGGTTTGGACGATCGCGAGCCCCTTCGCGATGTCGTCGGCGGTGATTTCGATGTCCTGGTCGAGCCGCACGCAGGTTTCGAGGCCGGTGACCTCCATCAGGCGGTAGGAGGGGCCGCCGAGCTGGACGAACACCTTGCCGGTGGCGGAGTCGCGCCAGAAGAAGCCGCCGAAGGATTCCTGGCCGATGAAGGTCTCGTCGAGCACGACGTTCCCCTTGCTGTCCTGGCAGATCGAGGAGATGTAGAGGCCGTCCATCGACAAGAGGAACCACTCGCCGCGGTCGCCGCCGAGGGCCATCACGCTGCCGACGCCGGGGACGTCCTCGACCACGCCGTTCGCGCGGAAGGGGGCGATGAGCACGCCGCGCTGGGCGGCGGGGGCGTCATGGCGGCCGTAGCGGTTCGGATAGGCGCCGATTCGGCCGTCGGCGGTCTGGTACCGGATGCCGTTCGAGACGTTCCCGGCGTTGTCCACGACGGGCGTGCCCACGGAGCCTTGGCCGTCGGGGAAGGACTTGCCGTCGCCCAGCGAGGTGGGGTGGGCGAAGTCGTAGATGGGGGCGCCGGCCTCGGTGAAGCCCGTCGGGCGGAAGAACTTGTTGTTCGTGAGGAGGATCGACAGGTCGGGGCGGATCCAGCCGTTCGACCAGTAGAGGTTGCGGGCGTCGAGGCCTTCGAAGACCTCGCCTTCGTCTTCCTCGTGGTTGTTGTTCGTGTCGGTCCAGGCGGTGCCGGGGATGTCGACCCACTTGTTGTCGATCCTCTCGCGGCGGTTCCACGTGATCTTGGTGCAGATGCGGAAGACGCCGTCCTCGCCGCGCAGGAAGATCTTGAGGGAGTCGGGCTTGTTGTAGCCGGGGCATCCGGCGGCGTATTCGCGGCCGTTGAAGCGGTAGACGAGGCCTCGTTCATGGGCGAGCCCGGGGTGGTAGACGAGCGGTTCCTCGTTGGTCTTGCGGTGCCAGGGGTCGGGATTCGGATCGAGCTGGAACTCGATGCCGTGGGCGATGAAGCGCGTGGCGTCGAAGGTGAGCGGGAAGCCGGCCATCGCGCCGTAGTCGGCCATGCCCCAGTACTGGTCGACCAGGTGGTAGTCGGCGGCGTCCCAGCAGGTGACGCGCTTGCAGGTCGTCACGCACTCGGCGACCCAGAGCCGGCCGAGGTGGTCGAAGTCGGCGCCGAGCGGGCGGATGAGGTCCGTCTTCACGAAGGGGCCGGCGGGGCGGTCGCGACCGGGGCGGTCGGAGCCAATGGCGGCGATGCGTCCACCGTCGGCGCCAAAGAGGACGACCTGGTTCGAGGCGAGGTCGGAGACGGCGAAGCGCTTCTCGTCCATGTCGATGCCGAGGCGGACGGGGTCGCGCAGGCCGCCGAGCTTCGCGACGTCGCCGATGGGCTGGCCGTCGGGGCCGAGGAGGCGCACCGATCCGTCCGCGTAGAGGGCGAAGAGCTTTTCGTTGCGGTCGGTGAGGGCGCGCAGGCCTTCGGGGCGTTCGAGGGTTTCGAGGATGGTGCCGGTCCGGGGGTCGATTTTGAGGAAGGCGCGGCCGGGGCAGAAGACCCAGAGGGCGCCATGGGCGATGGCGATGGTGGAGGTGTCCGTGATGTTGGCATCGTCGAGAATCTTGGCGTTCGGGGTCCGGTTGGCGTCCTCGAAGGGTTCGAGGTGGCCGTCGGTCACGCGATAGCGGGCGATGAGGGTGCAGCTCTGCCAGGAAGAGCGGGAGAGACCGTAGGAGTAGGTGTCGTCGAGGGTGCCGTCGACGAACTCGTTGTGGTCGGCCCAGAGGATGATGCCGTCGTCGTCGATGCGCTGCATCCCGGAGCCGCCCTCGGTGCCGGTGAAGAGCAGGACGGTCTTGTCGCCCCGGGTGGCGACGGAGGTGGGATGGCCATGGTTGGCGCCCCAGAGTTTCGACCCGCTCTCCGTGTTCCACGGCGGGGTGGCGGAGGAGTAGACCGAGTTGTAGAATTTGAGGGCGATGGGGACGTGGTGGACGACCGTGGCGCGGTAGGTCCCGGGGGCGACGGGATTCCCGTTGTCGTCGAGGCAGTCCCAGAGGTCGGTCACGTCGCCGGCGGAGCGCGGGTACTGGCCGAAGAGGTTGCGGACGCGGCGGCCCTGGGCGTCGTCGATGGCGATGGTCACGTCGCGGTCGGCGGGGAGGGTGTAGGCGATCGGGACGCTGCCGTAGGTGTCGTAGTCCACGAAGTTCTTCTGGCGGGCCTTCTGGAGGGCCTTCTGTTCTTCGGTGACGGCGAGCCCGCCCTTGTCCAGGATGAGGGCGCGGCCCCAGCCGGGGCGGGCGCGGAACATGAAGATGCGGTTGACGGTTTCGTCTTTGATGCCGTCCGCGAGGCGGTGGGCGAGCATTTCGCCGGCGGCGTTGCCCCACATGGCCTCGATGCCGTAGGTGAAGGACTCGCCGGGCCGGAGGGCCTCGCCGGAGGTGCGGCAGTAGCTCCACGGCCAGAACACCTCCATGTTGTATCCCTTGCCGTCCTCCCACGGGGCGAAGGCGATCTGCCCGCCGGCGGCCTCCATGGTGGGGCCCCATTTCTCGAGCTGGTCGGGGCGGTCGGGCCCGGTGGCGTCGTAGGGGGGATTGGCCCTGAAGCCGCCGTGCTTGACGATCATGTACGGGCGGTCGTCCGGCGTGGAGTAGTACATGTTCACATGCATTTGGTGCTCTTCGGGAAGACCGTCGTCGAAGACCACGCGGGCCTGGTAGCAGTCGGCGCGCCAGCTCATGGAGAAGTCCTTGCCGGCGGCGGCGTTCTTCATCGGCGAGCTGTCGACGTAGCGCGCGAGCATGTACACGCCCTTCGCGTCCCACATCATGTGGGTCCAGACGCTGTAGCGCTCGACGATGAGCGGGTCGTTGTAGCTCCAGACGCCCGCCGAAAGATCCCAGTCGCCGTCGAGCCCGTCGATCGTCACCGCGCCCGGAGCGGGAAGGACGGCGATCTCCGAGTTGAAGGACATGGTGCGGTCGTCGGCGGGCGCCGGAAGCGCGAGGATGGCCGAAAGGGCCAGCGCGGAAGCAACGGGGAAGCGGGGTTTCACGGGTTTCACGGAGACTCCTGGGGTTGCGCGTGAGCGGCAGGGGAAACAAACGAAGCGGAAAGTTCGAGACGAAAAGTTACCAGAAAGCATCGGGGCGGACAAGCCGCTACATTTCGCCGAGGGCCTTGAAATAGTCGGAGACCAGGCTCCGGTAGGCGGGCGGGGCTTCGTCGGGGGTGGAGGCGACGTCGGCGTCCGGAGCCTTTGCCGCGGATCCCGCGCCCAGGGAACGCGCGCCCACGCCGGCGTCGAGATCGGCCCGGGTTTCGCGCAGGGCCACGGAGGCGCGCCGCTGGAACTCGCGCACCTGCTGGATGGGGAGCCCCTTCTCCAGCGCCTCCTCGGCGCTTCGCATGTGGCGGATCGCCTCGTCGAGCCGGCCCGTGCGGAGGTTGTTCATCGTGGCACGCGCATAGAGCGTCTCCGCCGACCGGCGAAGCATCGCCTGCCGACCCAGCTCGGAAGGCCGGTTGACCGAGCTGTCGCGACGAGGCCCCAGGCCGGACATCCCCTCCTCTTCGCCGTAGCCGGAAAGCTTGCCGCCGCCCGTGGCCTTCGCCTCGCGGTGGTCCTCTTCCTCGACCTCGCCGGCCTGCGACGAATCGCGCGTCATGCGCTTCTCGATGTTCTCGTCGCCATCGTTGATCTTGCCCGAAGCCCCCACCACTTCGCCATCGGACTGGCCCTGGCGGCCGACGTTGGAACGGCCGTCCTGGTCTTTGTGCTCGGGGCGCTCGTTGCCAGACTTGCCTTTCGCGCCGTAGGAGGTGAACTCGCCTTCCATGATGTCCCAGCCGGCGGCGATGTCGGCGGTGCCTTGGTTGCCCGTCGAGTCGTCGGCCTGCTCGCGAAGTTCGTCCTCCTGCTCGAGAAGGTCGCCGATGATGTCTTCGAGTTCCTCGGGCATGGTGACCATGCCGATCTGGGGGAGTTCCTCGCGATCGAAGTTCTCGATGTTGCGCTTGATGGCGTCGGGGCGCGGGGTGAGCCACATCTCCATGTCGTCCAGGCGCCCTTCGGCGGTGGCGAGGGCTTCGAGGATCCAGTCTTCCTTCTGCAGCCCGAGTTCGGTGGCGGCGGTGGATTCGGAGCCTTCGGGCTGGGCCATGGCTTCGTAGACCTGGAAGAGGTCTTCGACCAGTTCGTTGCCCACGGGGAGGTCGGGGAAGACCTGCAAATCGGTGGCGATCTTCAGCGCGGCGTCGGCCATGGACGCCTGGAGTTCGGCGATTTCGAGATCGAGCGCCTCGTCGCGGCTCCCGCGCGACTTGTCCTCCTGCCCTTCGGTGGCGCGCAGGGCCTCGACCACGGCGCTCTGGAGGTCCTTGAGCTTTCCGGCAGCCTCCTTTGCGCCCGCGACGACCTCCGCGGCCTCCTGCATGCGTTCCGCGGTTTCCGCGGCGCGCTGTTCGTTGAGCACCGCGCACAGCGCCTTGAGGCTCTCGATGGCGCGTTCTTGCAGGGGGATCGCCGCGGAAGGGTCCGTTCCGGACATCGCTTCGGCGGCGTGCAGCATGTCGTTCTTGATGGCGCGCTGCTCGGCGAGGTCCGCCACGGCGGAAAGCGACGCGGCGAACGCCTCGTCGCCCGCGCCCTGGGCCTTGGCGTCGCGGCGGCATTGGTCGACGAGTTCCCCCACGTCCATCGCAAGGTCGTCCTGGCGGTCGCAGTCGTCGTCGCTCGCGGCGCGCTTGGCGGCGGCGGCCGCGCGGGTCGCGGCGCACAGCCCCTCCTGCGCCTTGATGAGGGCTTCGATCTGCGCGAGAAGTCCGGAGGAGGCCCGCGAGACGCGGGCGCTTTCGACGGCGGCGCTGGCCTGCGCGAGGATGCGGAGCGCGGTTTCCTGGGCGGCGATCGCCCTCGCGGCGAGGGCGGCGCGCCCCTCCGCGGGTTCGCCGGCCATGCGGCCCAGCGCAATCTCCGCTTCGGCCATCGGCCCGCGCGCGGCCCGTTCGAGGGCGACCTTCGCGACGCCCAGCCCCACGCCCTCGCGGAGGAGTTGCGCGGCGAGGCCGAGGATTTCGCCCTCGCGGCCGCGCGCGGCTTCCCAGCTCGCGGGATCCATCGCGGGAAGCATCGCGGCCAGCGAAAGGGTCGCGTCAAGGTTCGCGCGCTGGCGTTCGACGATCTGCCCCAGGGTAACGGCGGAGGCACGGGCCGCCGCACGTTCTTTCCCGGCGATTTCGGATGCTTTCTGCCGCTCGAAGACGATCAGCGGCGAAACCGCGCGGTTCGGAACGCCTTCCGCGCGGTCGAAGGCCACCACGCGCAGGGCGCCGTCCGCCGGAAGATCCGACGGCGTGCCGCGCCATGCGGCGGAGACGATGCCGTTCGTGGCGTTCCACTCGGCCAGGGGCGCGCCCTCGGCCGCAGGCGCCGCGCCACGCGCGACCCGCTCGAGCCGCGCCAGGGCCACGCCGTAATCGTCCGTCACTTCGAAGGCAACCGCCGGCGCCGCGCCCGGCGGCAGCACGGCGGGCCCGCCGGGTTCGAGAATCCGGATCGAAGGCGGACGGTCGGGCACCAGATCGAGCCGGATCGGCAGGTCCAGCTTCCCGCCGTCCCGGCCGGCGGCGGTCACGCGCAGCACGCCGTTCGTGGCGACGAAGGGGCCTGCGGTCCCCTCGACGGCATCGGGGGACGCAAGGACGAAGGGGACGATGGCCGGAGCCGGGGCATCGCCCCCGAGGATGGCTTCCGCGGCGTCGACGGCGCGGCTGAAGCGGGCCGAGAGCGAAACGGACGAAAAGCGCGGGAAGGTCGGCAGGTCGCCCAGGGCGTCCACCTCTCCGACGGGCAGCCCCGTGTGGGCGGGTGGCTCGACGCGGAGGACGAGTCCGGAGAGCGTGAGCGGCGGAATCGCGACGACGCGGTAATACGGCGTCGGCGGCGCGTCTCCCGCGATGAAGCGGTAGCGGAAGCCCCCCACGACCTTCGGGACCCGGTGGGCGAAGCGCTCCTCCGCCCCGGTTTCGCCGATGCGGCCGAGCCGGAGGAGGGTGGGCCGGTCGTCGTCCGGGAGCAGTTCGAGGTCGATCGTCTGGCCGGCGTGGCCGAGGACGCGGCAGGAGAGATCCGCCGCATCGCCCTGCGGCACCCCGAGGTCGCCCGGCAGCACCTCCAGCACGTGGGCGAGCGAAGCGGGCTCGATCGACGAGAAGGGGTTCAGCACGCGGCGGACCGCCACCCCCCAGGCCTCCCCCGAGAAGGGGGCGGGGGCGGCGAGCGCGACCAACCCCGCGCAGAGCGCGGCGAGCCCATGGGCGAGCTTCCGGTTCGGGCGGAGTTCGGACAGCGGAAGGGTGTCCAGTCCGGGGGACGTCCCGCGAAGGTAGGCCTCGCGCAACGGATCGCGGCCGGCCTCTTCGGCGAAGAGCACGTGGTTGATGAGGTGGTTGTCGAGCTGCGGGAAGTGGCGCTCCAGCAGCGCCGCGACGGCGGCAGGGGAGCGGCGCGCCGCGACGGCCCGGATCGCCAGAACGAGCCCGGCGAGCGCGACGAGCATCCACACGGCCGCCAGCGCGATGCGCCCGCCGGGCGCGACACGCCACGCAAAATCCACCCCGGCGCCGGCAGCGAGCGCAAGGGCGCTTCCGCCGGCGGCGAAAAGAAGGTGCTCCAGCGCCTTCCAGCGGTTCACCAGATTGTTGACCGCCCGCAGCCGCGATGTCAGTTCCGATTTCATGGCGTGGTTGTGCCAGGCCCCGTCCCAGGATCGTGCAACGGTTTTGGCGGCGCGCCCTTTTTGTTCGTCCGGAAAAGGCTAGCGGAGCAAGAACAGCGTGCCTTGCGACGCTACGCCGCCGGAGAGGCAGATGTTGTCGAGGTGCCAGCACTCTCCGCCCCAGACGCCGCCGCTGCCGATGTCAAAGCCGGCGATGCCATTGCCCGTGGGCGAATGGAAGCCGAGGCCGGTCGCGACGCACTCGCCATCGACGTACGCGTCGAAGGTCTGCGACGCCATGTCGAGCACGAACTCGAGGTGGTAGATCGGCGTGCGGTTGCCGAGGTCGCCGCGAATGACCATGTCTTCGACAAGCATCGCGCTTTGCTCGTTGCCATGGCCATCCCCGTAGAGGACGACGAGATCATCGCTATGCTGCGGCATCTGGATGCTGAGAATCACGCCGAAATCCGAGCTCTCCCCGCGATTGGAATGGAGGTTGAAGTAGCACCATCCGTCGTTGTCGTGGGAATTGAAGAGTTGGCCGCCAAACGCGAGATCCACCGAGAACACCCATGGATCGCCGGCGACATGGCGGTCGGTTCCTGCGATTGGCTCGGTCACGCCGGAGCCGGGAAGGAGCTGGAGGCGGCCGGTGTCATGGTGGATGCGGACGAACGCCCACTGTGTGGCGAACGGGCCCTGGGGCGCCATCGTGCACGAGTCGGCGCGGTTCATCAGGCTGTAGCGGAGCGCATGGGTCGGGAGCGTCATGCCGCCGTGGATGTCGTACGGCGCGCACTCGATAGGCACAAAGCCATTTTCAAGCTGCGGCGGGCGCATCATCGGGTCGTCGTCGAAGGTGATCGCGAACGCACCGATGCGGCGTGTGCGGGCGCGCCGCGAGACGCTCGAGGCGTCGGCGTGGATCGTGACCGTGTAGCGGGTGTGCTCGGCCAGGCCGCCGACATCCGCCGAGTGCGACGTGCCGTATGCGCCAAAAGCGGAGCGAACGGTTTCGCCGCCACCATCAGGCGCGCACTCGATCCAGCCGATTGCGGCGATGTCGGTCGTCCACGTCGCGGAAAGATGCCCGATATGGTTCGTGGAGATCGCGACGTCCAAGATCACGGGATTGTCGACGAGGTAGTCGAAGGAGACGGCGGAGCCGGATCGGGCGCCGCCGGCCTCGGCGACAGCGTAGTATGTCTTGCCGGGGACGAGGCCTTCGATCACCGCCGAATGCGATGTGACGGGCGCGGGTTCGTACGCGGTCACGCCATCCGTGGCGGCGGCGGTCGTGCCGTGCCAGATGCGTCCGCCGGTCGGGGTGGCTGTGGTCCAGGTCGCGGTCGGGACGCCATCCGACACGGTCACCGCGAGACCGGCGACGGGCGCGGCGGACGCGGCGTAGGCGATGCCCTGCGTGAACTCGGCGATCGCTCCGTCCTCCCCGAGGAGCCAGAGGGCGACGGCATACTCCGTGCCGTTGGCCGGAGAAGGAATCGTGGCGGAGGACGGGAACGTTCCGGATACCCAGCGGGCGTCGTCGCCGTCGACGGGAGCTTGCGGGTTCGTGCCGACCTCGAGGATGTACTTCGTGTACCCCGGCCCGAAGGCCGTGCCCGCGATCGAAAGCGCGGAGCCCGTCGCCGTGGCGGGATCGCCCGTGACGGCGTCCGTCACCCGGAAGCCGGGAATCGTGTTCGCCACCTTGTCGGCGGCGAGGCGGATGTTGTCATAGCGGTACTGCGTCTCGCCGAACGCGTAGGCGGTCATCTGGGCATGGATGTAGATGCCGCCGATGCCCTTTGTGGCCATTGAGCCATTGAGCGGGTAGACGCCTGGAGCATACGCCAGCTCGCCATCTGCGAGGCCGCCTTTCACGCGGAAGGTGCCGGACTCGGCATCGATTTCGACGACGGTGCGATAGCACTGGTTCCCGAGGGCGTTGGGGATGTAGTCGACATGGCCATCGGGATAGCCTACGAGATAGCCTCTCTCGGCGCAGACGAAGTAGAGAAGGTTGTCGACATTGCCGCTGGCGTCCGGCGCGGAACGGAGGATGACGGCCGGATAGACGACGCGGTTGGCGATCACATCGTAGAGGGTGTCGGTCGGAGGATAGCCGTAGCCCATGTCGAAGGAGAAGGTCCACAGGCGGCCGTTGCCGGGATTGGCCGTCGTGCCGGTGAAGGGCGTGAGGTTCGGGGCCTCGAGCTGGAGGGTGCCGCAATCGCTGTTGTGGCCGAAGAGCCGCGCGTGCTGGGACGTGAAGCCCAAGCCGGGCCGGGGCTGGTCGATGCCGGACCCACGCCATCCGTATCCATTGCGGTGGACGGCCGTCGGATGCTTCATGCCGCCGTTGGCGTTGAAGGCTTCCGTCGCGATCGGGGTGCCTTCGTTCGCCCATTCCTCGCTCTCGAAGTCGAGGTTGAAGGCTTCGTATTTCGCGATCAGGGTCACGAGGACGTTCGTCGAAGCCGACACGCCGGCCTCGTTCATGCCGGCGAGGGTGACGATGTAGGGCTGTGCGCGCGGAGCGAGGGTGAGATAGTCCGCGGCGGGCGTCTGGTCCTCGGGGCAGGAAACGACGAGGCTCGAGAAGACGCCGAGGTTCGGCAGGGAACCTTTGTCGATGTCGGCAACGGTGATGGTCGCGGACTGGTCGCCGAGGCAGGGCGGCGCGCAATCTTCCGCGATCATGGTCGGCGGCGTGTTCGAGTAGACGATGCCGTACGACGTGGAGTAGAGCGTGCTGTTCGTGGACTGGAGCCAGACATGGATGTCCACGAGCCCGCTCGGGTCGGTCTCGGGGAAGGCGATGGAGCCGGGGACGTCCGCGGGGTCGTAGGCGAGCCATCCGTCGGGATCGAGGTCGGCGGGGTCGGAGGAGAGGGAAACCTGGTATCGGTCGCAATCGTCCTTCACGGGGAAGACGGCGGCGTTCAATACGTTCGTGCAGGTGTAGGCGGCGCTGCCCGTGATCGGATTCTTCAGCACCAAGTCCGTTGCCGCCAGCCGGTATGAGATGTCCGTGAAGAACTGGTCGTTGCGGTCCGTCATGCTCACGCGCACGTAGTCGCCGCCGCCGCCTTCCTGGAGCTTGATGGTGATGGAGTTGACGCCCGGCGAGAGGTAGTCGTCGCAGACGTGTTCCTGGCCGTCGTAGTTCTGGCGGTAGATCTGGCGCCCGTTGCAGAAGACCTTGAGATGGTCGTCATGGTAGAAGCGGTAGCGGACTTCGCGGGTGTCGGCGCCCGGCACGACAAGATAGATGTGGAAGTAGGCGACGTACTGGTCGGTGTCGGGCTTCCACATGCCGCTGGCGTCGACCGTCATCTCCGTCCAGGTGTAGGTGCCGGCGGCGCCGAGGTCGACCGTCATGCCGTCGAAGGGGCGGATGTTCGCCTCGCTGCCATGGCCATGGGCCTGGAAGATGTCGGAGTCGATGTTGCAGTATGCGGTGGGGATGTTTTGCTGGAGCGTCGATCCGAGATGGAGCATGTGCCGCCAGTAGCCCTGCGGCAGGAGTTGGGCATTGGCGAAGGCCGCGAAGCCGAAGACGGCGGTGGCCACAAGAATCGGACGTACTTTCATGGATGCCTCCTGGGATGATCAGACCAAGGGAAGGATACCTTGGGAAAGGCTCCAAGGCAACCCTTTTGCGTCCGGAAATGCAACGGGAAGACGCCGCGGGGAAGCCTGCCGCGCATCGCGTCGGCGGCGTGCCGCGAATTTCGCGGCGCGCCGCCCGTGCATCCGCGAAGGGTCCGCCCATCGGTGTCGCGGGCTAGTCGTAGCGGGGCTCCCGAACATGGGCGAGAAGCCGGCGGACGATTTCGTCCGTGCCGATGCCGTCGCTGGCGGCGGAGAAGGTGCGGAAGAGGCGGTGGCGCAGGATGGAGGGCGCGTGGGCGCGCACGTCGTCGCAGGAGACGTTGAAACGCCCCGAAAGGACGGCCTCGGCCTTGGCGGCGAGCAGCAGGCACTGCCCCGCGCGCGGACCCGCCCCCCAGCGGAGCCATTGGTTCACGAAGTCGGGCGCCTCGGGGGTTCCGGGACGGGAGGCGCGGATCAACGCGGCGGCGTAGGCCGCCACGTGAGGGCTCGCGGGCACCTGCCGCACGAGTTCCTGGTGCTCCAGGATGGACGCCGCGTCGAGCACCGGCTCGACCGTCGCGGTGGTCTCCGTCGTGGTGGCGAGAAGGATCGCGGGCTCTTCGTCGGCGCTCGGATATCCGATGTCGATTTCGAACATGAAGCGGTCGAGCTGCGCTTCCGGAAGCGGATAGGTGCCTTCCTGCTCGATGGGATTCTGCGTCGCCAGCACGAGGAAGGGGGAGGGGAGGTCGTAGGTGGCGCCCGAAGCCGTGACCCGCCGCTCTTGCATGGCCTCCAGCAGGGCCGCCTGCGTCTTGGGCGGCGTGCGGTTGATCTCGTCCGCGAGCAGCACGTTGGTGAAGACGGGGCCTTGGCGGAAGCGGAAGCGCCGGGACCCCGTCTCCGGATCGTCTTCCAGGATGTCCGTGCCCGTGATGTCCGCAGGCATCAGGTCCGGGGTGAATTGGATGCGGCGGGAATCCAGGCGGAGGGCGTCGGAAAGGGTCCGCACGAGAAGGGTCTTGCCCAGCCCCGGCGCACCCACCAGCAGGCAATGCCCCCGCGCGAAGAGCGCCACGAGCACTTCGTCCACCACGTGTCTCTGGCCGATGATGACGCGGGCGATCTGTTCGCGAAGCCGTTCGCACGCCTCGTGCAAGGCGGCGACACGTTCCTCGGTGTGATTCATAAAGGGAAACCTCTCGTATGCGGCGAAAAACCTTCCGGGGGCGAAGATAGCGGAATCACGCCCGCGGTTCAATGCGATTCCGGCAGGCACCCCTTCTTCGCAGGGCGATGGCGCAGGCCCGTTGCGCGGGTTTCGCTTGCCACCGGCTTCCCATTCGATTATATACGCCACCCGAAAGGATTTCCATGAAACTGATCTTCGATACCGACATCGGCAGCGACATCGACGATGCGCTGGCCCTCGCCTATCTGTTGAAGGAGCCGCAGTGCGAACTGCTGGGCGTCACGACCGTCAGCGGGGAACCCGAACGGCGCGCCGCCATGGTTTCGGCGGTTTGCCGGAACCTCGGGCGCGACGACGTCCCCGTCCACGTGGGCTGCCCCCTCCCCCTCACGATCCCCCAGCGCCAGCGAAACGCCCCCCAGGCGGCAAGGCTGGGCGCATGGAGCCATGCCACCTTCGCCCGGGAAAACACCGCGATCGAATTCCTGCGGAAGACCATCCGCGCGAACCCCGGCGATGTCACGCTCCTCTGCACGGGACCGCTCACGAACGCCGCGACGCTGTTCGCCGTCGACCCCGAAATCCCCGCGCTCCTCCAAGGGCTGGTCTTGATGTGCGGACGCTTTTTCGACGCTCTCGGAGGGGAATGGAACGCGATCCTCGATCCCTGCGCGACCGCGATCGTCTACGGCAACCACGCGCACGCCCGGCCGCCTTCGCACGTGAGCTACGGGCTGGACGTGACCATGCGGGTGACGCTCCATCGCGACGAGGCGCGCCGCCGTTTCGCGGGAATCCAGGCGCTCGCTCCCGTGGCGGACTTCGCGGAGGTCTGGTTCGAACGGAGCGAGCGCGTCGTCTTCCACGACCCCCTCGCGGCCGTCGGCGTCTTCCACCCGGACGTCTGCGACTACCGGGATTGCTTCGTGGAGGTCTCCCGGCACGAGCCCACTCTGGGATGGACGGTCCCCACCTGGAGGGACGATCGCCCGAACGTCCATCGAATCGCCAGCGACGTTCGCCCGGAGTCGTTTTTCGACCTCTATTTTGAAACGCTTCGGCGATAAAACCCCGGAAGGTGTGGCGCCATGAGGCTGAAATTCATGTTGGCATCCGCATTCGGGCTGGGGCTTGCGCCCGTCGCCCCAGGCACCTTCGGCGCCCTGCTGGGGCTCGCCTGGCATCTTGTGCCCCTGCTGGCCGGCCTGGAGGGCCTCCCCTTGCGGCTCTGGTGCTTTCTCGGCATCGGACTGTTCACCGGGCTGCACTATTGGCTGACCCCGTGGGCGCAGGCGTATTGGAACGACGACGATCCGAAGCACTTCGTCCTCGACGAGAGCGTCGGCTATCTGGTTCTTCCCGCCTGTTGCCTGCACCCCCTCTCGCTCGACAACTGGAAGTTCGCCGTGGCCGGATTCGTGGTGGAACGGATCTTCGACATCATCAAGCCCCCCGGCGCACGCTATTTCGACCGGAAGGTCCACACCGCCAGCGGCGTTCTGCTGGACGACGTGATCGCGGGGTTGTATGCGGTCGTGGTGATGGCGGTGGTCGCGCACTTCCGGGCGCCTTGATGCGTGGATCGGGCCGGTCCGCCCGTGCCGTCACTCCACGCCCGGTGCGAGGCGGAAGGCCTCGAGGGTGAACGCTTCCGTCCCGGACTCGAAATCGAGCTCGTTGTAGAGCGAGCGCGCCAGCGCATCGGGCGGCAGGCGGCACCGGAAGGGCGTGCCCTCCGGCGTGGCCGTGGTTGTCGCCACCGGCTGCCGGTTGAGCGTCACCGTCACGCTCGCCGGTACCGCCGCCCGCAGGGTCGCCTCCGCGCACGGAAGTTTCCGCGCCAGATCGGTGCGGAAGATGCGGCGTATGAGATGCGCCGGCGCCTGCGGCTTGAGCCGCATCAGCGCGTAGGTGTCGTCCCGGTCGATGACCTCGGCAATCCCGGCATAGTGTCCGGCAAGGTCGGCAGGCAGGTCTGCCGCCGCCCGGCGGACGTAGGGCGGGTAGCTGGCGTGCAGGTCGTTTGCGGACAATTCGGGGTCGTTTCCATCGATGAGCAGCAGGGGTTCCGGCCAGATGTTGATCAGCAGGGCATGGACGCGCGACGCGTCGTGATTGCCGACCGCCTCCTGGATCTTGCGCGCGTAGAGTGGCTTGAAGCCTCCCCAGCCAAAGACCGAGAGGTGGCGTTCGCGCAGCAGGGCGAACATGCGCATGCTCTCGCGGTAGCGCTCGTTCATGGGGATCATGGCCAGCGAGAAGGGCGTCGTCCGTTCGTCGAGCCGGCGGAAAACCGGCGAGTCGGCGGCGCGCTCGACGGGCCGGAAGCCCCGCCGGGGAATCTGGACGTTGAGCGACTCGATGCCGGAGAGCCCCAGCAGCAGGAGCGCCAGCAGCCGGCCGACGGCCTTCCCGGTGCGCCCCCGCGCGGCCAGCGCGCGGTATAGACGGTCGAACGCCACGCCGGCGGCGACGATCAGGAAGATCAGGACGATCACGCCGAAACGCGAGACCACGCGGAAGCTGGTGAGCATCGGCAGCCAGTGGCGGTAGGCGCTGAGGTAGAGGGTGTTGGGCGTGTGGGCGATGGCTGTCCGGATGGTCTCGCCATAGTCGCCGACGGAGAGATAGGGGCCCAGCGAGAGGAAGAAGCAGAAGAGCGCCGCCGCCAGCAGGCCGAGGAGAAAGCGGTTGTTGTCTCCCTGCGGTACGGGAAAAAGGCAGAGGAGGGAGGTCAGCAGCACGCAGAGCAGCGCCGTCATATCCCAGGCGCGCAACAGCGGTGCCGAGGCGATGCCGATGCGGTTCTGCAGCAGCAGGGTGATCGACGCGAAACCCAGCGCCGCAAGCAGGAGCGCGGTCAGCAGCCCCTTGAACCAGCGGCCTGCCGCCGGATGGCGGTAGGCCCGCCGGCCCCATGTCGCGAGCGCCAGCAGGGCCAGCGCCAGCACGGGCAGCGTCGGGTAGAGGCTCAGCTCGTCCAGACGCGCGTTGATGCTCCAGGGGGTGTGGTGGTTGAAGGGCAGCAGATAGCTGAGCGGCTGGGCGGAGTGGACGACTACCTCGCCGAGCGGTCGCCGCATGCCGCCGCTGGAGCGCTGCAGCAGGTAGGGGGTCAGCAACGGATGGATCAGGGCGAGGCCGGCCAGCATTCCGGTACCGGCCGTCCGCCAGAAGCGGCGCGTGAAGAGCCGCCTCGGCGCGCCCGCCAGAAGGGCGATGACGATGAAGGGCGTGGTGAGCACCAGGAAGACGGCCTGGTAGAGCTCGCAGACGGCCTGCAGCCACCAGGCGAAGGCCAGCCCGACGGCGTCGGCCGCCCGCTGGTGTCGCAGGAAGCGCAGCAGGAAGAGGTAGAAGAGCGGCAGGGCGAAGATCAGCTGCATCTGGAACTCGACCATGTAGCTGATCCGGTGGGGCAGGGTGCAGTAGAGCAGCCCGCCGCAGAAGGCGGCGGCGCGCCCGAGCCCCAGCTCGCGCAGCAGCGCATACATGCAGGGGGCCGAGAGCGCCCAGAAGACGACCAGGACGACGTGGTAGACGAATTCAGGAGACCAGGCGGTCCAGCGGAAGAGCGCCGCCGCCAGCAGCGCCGGCGGCCACTGGAGCGCCTCGTAGTAGAGCGCGCCGGCATGGGGATAGAGGACGTTGGCCTCGCTGGACGTCAGAAAGAGGTCGCCGCGCAGGATGTTGCGCGCCATGAATTCCAGCTTCCAGGCATGGAAGGGCGGATCCCAGTGCGCCAGGAGCTCGCCGTTGAAGTGCTGTACCCACGGCCAGGTCAGCAGCAGGATGGCGCCGACTGCCGCGATAAAGAGCAGGCAGCCCGTCAGACAGGCGCGGATCAGGTCGCGGAAACGTGTGGATGTGGCGCTAGGCATGGGCGGAGACTGCGGGTATCGCCGCCCATCTTATTCCGTCAGACGGAAATCGGACAGCGAAAAAGGAATCGGCTGGCGACAAGGGTGGGCCAGAGGGGACCGGAAGGGAAGAGGCGCTTGCAAAACCTCTTGTCCCTGGGGACCGCCGTCCCCGGCGGGCCGGCTGGAGGGACGACCTCCGTGTCGTCCGGCTCGGTTTCGCAAGAGCCTCGGGAAATGAAATAGGGTTGCCGCCGCCGTTGGCCCGTGCTACGCTCCCCACCATGGATACAGGTTGCATTTCCCTTGGGCCGCGGTTCCGGCGGCGCGCCGTTTTTCTCCGGGCCGTCGCCGCCTGTACTGCCGACGGCGCCGTGATCCTTCCGAGGTAGAGCCATGGGACTCCTGCAGTCGATACGCCATTGGATGTTCGCGGGCGCCTGCCTGCTGGCCGGCGTGCCGCTGCTCTTCTGCCTCGGCGCCTGGGCCGGGACGTCGCCCGGCCTGCGCCGCCTCTTCCGCGCTCTCGGCGACCGGTTCCGCTCGCTTTCGCCCTCCGTCAGGGCGGTGCTCTCCGCCCTCCTGGTGGTCGCCACCCTGCACGGCGTCCCGAAGGTGCCGCCCGGCGGCAACGCCCTGTTTCACGGCCCTCCCCCGGCGGGCATGGTCTCCGGCGGCCTCCCGGCGCGGCCCGCGCGCGGCCCCTCCTCCGGCCCCCGCCTGACCGCCGGCCAGTACCGGGCCGGCGTCGCGCTCGCGCGCGTCGCCACCAACCCGTCTCCCGCCCTGGCCTCCGTCCCGTCGAACGCCGTCGTCCACGCCCCCTGGACCCGCTACGGGGTGGCCGAGGACACCTTCTGGCTCCCCGCCACCAACTGGTCCTTCACCCTCGGCACCAACCGCGTCGGGGGGCTGCACGTCTCCAGCAGCGGCACGCTCTCCTTCGGTTGGCCCAAGGGCTCGCCCCGCGCCCGCCGGATGCCCGACGGCTCGGGCCTCGACTTCCTCGCCCCCCTGCAGACCTCCCTCGGCATCGTCCCGCCGGCCGGACGCTTCTGGCACGCCCCGACCGCCTCCAACAGCCTGCTGCTCGCCTGGCAGGACGTCTTCGCCGGCCGCGACGCCGGCCTCCCCGTCACCTTCCAGGCCGAACTCTTCCCCTCCGGCGACTTCGTCTACCGCTACGACCTGTCCCGGCTGTCCGCCACCAACGCGCCGCCCGCCACCAACTGGGTCGTCGGCGCCCAGCACGGCGGCGGCGGCGAGACCTTCGCCTTCGGCGGCACGGGCGTCCTCGTCCACGGCCTCGAACTCCACTGGCGCGCCTTCGGCATGCTCGATCCGGACGTCGCCGACCACGACGGCGACGGACTCTCCACCTACGACGAGGTGATGGTCCACGGCACCGACCCCCGCCTGCCCGACACCGACCTCGACGGCGTTTTGGACGGCGCCGAAGTCGCCGCCGGAACGAGTCCGCTGCTCCGCGACACCGACGGCGACGGGCTCGTCGACGGCTCCGACCCCGACCCGCTGTCCCCGACGCCGTCCGACGACCTCGACGGCGACGGCATCCCCGACGCCTGCGAAACGGCGAAGTTCGGCGGCACCAACGCGGTGGACAGCCTCGATTTCGACCCCGGCGGAACCGGCTTCCCGCTCTCGACGAAGATCGCCGCGGGCATGGACCCCTTCGCGGAGGCTTCCGCTCCGACGAACCTCGCCTGGAACCTCGCCTCCCTCAAGCTCTTCGACGCCTTCCGGTGCGACCTCCCCGCCGACGGCACGAACCGGGTGTACGAACGCACCTTCACGATCGACCGCAAAGGCGGCTGGCAGCAGTACTTCCTCTCCGCCTCCTCGAATGCGCCCGCAGGCTGGTCGCTCGACGGCATGGCGCTCGAGTGGGCCGACTCCGAAGGCGGAAGCGGCACCGCGACCGCCTCGCCGCCCGACGACAGCCTCTGGCTCCCCGTGTCGACGAACGCGCTGCAACTGACGCTCGCGCTCCGCGCCACCTCGACGAATTCGACCTGCCCACAGCCGCTGTACCTGCTGGCCTGGGCGCCGGGCGTCCTCGTGGACGGCGCCGGGGCGGCGGCGGAAATCAACGGCGCGCGCTGCCAGGCCGTCGAATGGACGGGCGGCGGGACGTCGGTCGGCGTCCGCTACGACTTCTCCAACCGCCCCTGCCGCGCCGCGCCCTCCGAGATGGAGCAGGCCGCGCTCCTCGACCCCTTCCCCGGCGAAGCCCGCCTCGCCTTCACGCCGAACGACGCCTTCACGGGCGGTTCGCTCGCGGCGAAGGCGCCCGGCATCTACGACGTGCCCGGATGCACGATCGCCCCCGCGCCGCCCCCGGCGCGGCGGGGCGCCCGGGGCGCGGGCGGCAGGGACGACCCCGGGGAAGGCCCGGTCGAACGCCTCCTCTTCTTCGATCCCCGCATCGCCTACGGCGACGGCCGCCACGGCGGATGCGGGACCACGCTCTTCTTCGACGCCGCGACGGGCGACTACGAGCCCGCTTCCGACTACCCCCTCGACAGCCGGTGCCTCCGGGAGGGCTGGCGGCAGGATGCCACGGGCGGCCACCCGTGCGACTGCAGGGCCGAAATCGGCTACGGCGACCCGGCGCTGGCCGCGTACTTCGACGAAACCGTCGAAGACGACGGCCTTCGCGCCACCGGCACCATCTTCTTCGACGGCAGGCCGGTCTGGAGCGGGGAGGCCATCCACCGCGTCGGCGAAAGATGCCACGACCCCTTCTACGACGAATGCGGCGACTGCGCGTCCGGATGCGCCGACGGCGACTGCGACGGCCTCGAAGGCGACGGCCTCGGCTCGCTCGCCTTCCGCATCCCCCTCGGCATCCCCCGCGACGGCCAGGTCTCCGGCTTCCTCTGGTTCCGGGCGACGGAGCCGCTGCTCGTCGCGCCCGCCACCTTCAACCTGCTCGCCCGCGACGACGCCGCCGTCGCCGAAAGCGCCGCCGGCGGAACCCGCACCATCGCCTGCTCCGACGCCCGAGGCCGCACCGTCGTCGTCGAACCCATCGCCCATGGCGTCCGGATCACCGTCCGCAAGACCGCCGGCGACGAACTGGAGCACGTCTGGGAGATCGCCAACGTCGGCGGGAGCCCGCGCCAAGTCGCGTTCAAGAAGATCAGCCGCCGGGACAACGTCATGCGCGACGTCGTCTACTCATATCGTGGGGATGGGGAGTGGGCGTGCTTCGACAACATCGCGCAGACCTCAGAGCAAGTGCTCCGCACCGACACGCTCGACGACGGCCCCCACGGCGTCCTCCGCGAGGAGCGCATCGTGCGCGACGCCGCCGGCGCGATCCTCTCGCGGGACGTCGCCGAGTCCCGGCGCTTCGGCTGCGGCCGGGACGCGACGCTCCGCCAGACCTACCACGCCACGCTCGGCCTCGAGCCCGACGGCGCGCCCGGCCTGGTCGAAGACCATGCCTCCTACTGGACGGACGACGCCCACCCCCGCCGCAACGGACGCCCCCGCCTCGTTTGGGGCGAGTCGCGCCCGTGGAGCTACCAGGCCTGGGACGCCGAGGGCCGCGAAATCCTCCGCCTCGACCCGCTCGACGGCTCGGCGGCACCCCTGGATTTTGTCGATCAGTCCGATCCGACCGATCTGACCGATCTGTCCGATCACCCCGGCCTGGCCGCCATCGCCACCGTCTCCGACTACGCGCCGCTGGCGGGCGATTCCAATCCGCTCGCCGCCTTCGATTCCGTCCGCACCGAGTCGCGCCACCTCGTCCGCGACGGCGCGGCGACGTGCATCGGGCGCACGTGGCACGTCCACACCGTCGGCACGGACACGGTGGGCCGCGCCTTCGCGACCGTGAAGACGGTCCGCGCCTGTTCCCCGGACGCCGCTTTCGGCGACCCCGGCAACGCCGTCTCGACCATCACCCGCTTCGACGCCGACGCCCCCGGCATCCCGTTGCTCCTGCGCGGCCGCCCGCTCGAATCCACCGACGAAGACGGCGTGACCACCGCCTGCGACTACGCCCTCGGCGACTACGACCCCGCCACCCGCACCTTCGCCCCCGGCGGCGCAAAAACCGCGCTCCGCACGATCGCCCGGCGCTGGTATCGGTCCAATCCGTCCGATACGTCCGACCTGACCATCCAGGACGCCGCGCACGGCACGACGCTCTACTCCGCAACCCTCCTTCACGCCACCGGCGCCACGCTCGACTGGCAGGCGCACCTCTACGACGACAAGAACCGCCTCCGCTCCACGCTCTACTCCGACGGCTCCATCTCCACCAACGCCTACTCCTGCTGCCGCCTGCTCTGGACGCAGGATCGCGACGGCTTCAAGACCCTCCGCTCCGCCGAAACCGGCAAAGACCACCTCTATTACGCCATGGAAGAGGTGTCGCTTGCCCAGTTGCCCGGATACGGCTACGGCCATCGCACGACGATGCATTTCATGGACGCCCTCGGCAGGGAGACCAACACCGTCGTGACGGCGGTCGGCGAGCCCGGGGACGCCGTCACCCCCGATTGCGGGACGCTCGGCTTCACGGCTTCCGAAACGACGACGTACCCGGACGGCATCGGCGACCACGCCGTCCACGTCGATCGGCGCGGGGTTCGCACGGTCACGACGCGCACGTCGCACGCCGACCGCGAGGAGAGCGTCACCCTGACGTTCTCGCCGGCGAACCCCGACGTTTGCGTCGTGGCGAGCACGAACATCGCCTACCGGAACGGGCGTTCCATCGCCATCCGAAGCTGGGACGGCGGCTGGACGCGCGAAACCTCGTGGAGCGATTACGCCGCCGACGGAACACGGCGATCCTTCTCCGTCACCGAGGCGTCCGATTCACCGAACGCGGTCACGAATCAAATTTCGCACAGCGATTTCCTCGGGCGGACGGTGGCGACGCTGAGGCCCGGCGCCGCAGGCGCCTGGCTCGTCACCTCGAACGCCTACGACGGCGCGACCTCGCGCCTGGTTCGCTCGGAAACGACCGGTCAGCCTGCCACGACCTACCTCTACGACGAGCGCGGCGAGATGGCGGCGACCGTCCAAAGCGGCGTCAAGACCGCGTCTGAGACCCGCTACGAGAACATCGCCGGGGCATGGTGGCGGGTGGACGTCCGCAGCACGTCGCGCGAGGGCGTCACCAACGCCGTCGCGACGACCCGCCGGCAGTTGACGGGGCTTTCCAACGCCCTGCGGAGCCGCACGGTGAACACCGGCCCGAACGGCTCGACGACGACGGAATCGGGCAGCTACAACCCGCAGACCTGCGAGGTGACGACGGTTCGCGCAACCGATTCGGCGACGCCGCTTGTCACCGTCTCGAAGTTCGGGCGTTCAATTCGCCGCGAGACGCTGCGCGAAACCGTTTACAACTATTTCGATCCGCTCGGGCGCGTTGCATACTCGGAAACGCGCGACCCTGAAACGGGCGTCTATTCCCATTTCCGCTGGTCGGGACTCGACGAGTCCGACAACGAGACCCGCTACGGCATTTATTATTACGACGACGATCTGCACGTCACTGGATCGAGAACCTTCGACGCCTTCGGCCGCGAAACGTCCCGCACCGACGCCCTCGGCAACACCGTCACCAACACCTACGACGCCCTCGGGCGTCCGGTTGCCGCCACCGGCGCGGCCTACCCCGTGGCCTACGGATACGACGCCGCCGGCCGCATGGCCGCCCTCGCCACCGCCCGCGGCAACGCCGCCGGCTTCGCCGCCCTCGCCGTCCAGCTTGCCGGAGGCGCGTCCCTCGCATCCCTTGCGTCCCCTGCGTCCCTCGATCTCACCGCCTGGAACTACGACCACGCCACGGGGCTTGCCACCAACAAGGTCTACGCCGACGGATCAGCCGTGTCCTACGCCTACACCCCCGACGGCAAGCCGCTCCGCACGGCATGGGCGCGTGGAGCGTGGAAGGAGAACGCCTACAACCCCGACGGGCTGTTGACAGGCGTCTCGTACTCCGACGCCACGCCTGCCGCCGCGCTCGGGTACGATGCCTTCCAGCGCCCCGCCTTTGCCTCCAACGCCGTCGCGCGATACGCCTACCAGAACAGCCACCTCGGCACCGCCACCAACGAGACGGCCATGGTTGGCGGCGACACCGCGACCTTGACCCGTACCCTGGACCATCGCCACCGCCTGGCGGAACTGCGCAGCGGCAATGCCGCTCCCGTCCATTACGGCTACGACTCCGAAAGCCGTCTTTCCACCGTCTCGAATGATGCCTTTTCGGCAAGCTACGCATATACTGATGACGCCTGGGACGCCGGATACACCATCACGCAGACCAACGGGATAGTTCTCTCCCGTACCGTCATCCGCGACCGGTACCGCCGCCACCTTGTCACGATCATCACCAACAGCGTTAACGGTGTGCCATTGCAGCGGCTTGGCTACACCTACGACATTCTCGACCGAGTTATCAGGCGCAATGCCGACACCTTTGATTACAACGCCAGAAGCGAAGTCACGGCGGCGGACATTGGAGCCACCGCCAGCCGCTACGCCTATGATCATATCGGTAATAACATCTGGACGTCATGCAACGGCGCCACTAATAATTACACGGCAAACAGTCTCAACCAGTACACCAACATCGCCAACATTGCCGGCAACACCCAGCCCGTGTACGACCTCGACGGCAACCTGCTTTCAAACGGCGACTGGTCCTACACCTGGGATGCGGAGAACCGCCTCGTCGCCGCCTATTCCAACGGCCTGTGCGTTGTCTCCAACGCCTACGATCATCTTAGCCGCCGCGTGCTGAAATTCACGCCAACCGCCACGCACACTTGCATCTATGACGGCTGGGATTTGGTGCAAGAGACGATTCAAAATCAGCAGTCCGCAACCACAAATCATTACGTCTGGGGGCACGACTTCTCCGGTACGCTGCAGGGCGCGGGCGGCGTCGGCGGACTGTTGGCCGTCTCGCTCAATGGTGCATGGTACTTCCCATTCTATGATAATAACGGCAACATCATAGCCTATGCTGACGAACAGAGTGCCATCGTGGCGGAATATACCCACGACGCCTTCGGCCGCACCATCGCCAAGTCCGGCACAATGGCCGATTCATTCCGTCATCGTTTCTCGACCAAGTATTACGACTCCGAGACCGGGCTCTACTACTACGGCTACCGCTTCTACGCGCCGGAACTGATGCGGTGGCTGAACCGGGATCCGATTGAGGAAAGGGGTGGTGTCAATGTTTACGCCTACTGCCGGAATTCTCCCGTCATCCTCCTTGACTGGCTTGGTCTTCTCGACATAGATGTCATGTTCTATGGCACTGCGCTAACCGATATCCTTCCGTTCTTGGGCGGTCGTACGGTTGGCAATTACTACATGGATTTCATCGCAAACAGCCTTGGCATCGCCAATCGGTACCGGCAGAACCAAGGACAGGGGGCCTCCGGGGCGCGCACCTTTATACTGCGAACTATTGATGTGAATGGAGACATGGTTATTACAAAGGATGAAGTACGGGATCTCAACCTGAAACTGATTGGGTACAGTTGGGGTGCCATCACAGCTATCAACATAGCCCACGATTTGAGCAAGTCGAACGAACGAGTCGAAAGCTACTACTTATGTACAAAGGTTCCTGTCAAACGACTCATCACGATAGATCCAATCACGTTTTTGAACCCTGCGAGATCAATCAAGAACAACGTTCAAGTCTTTCGGAACTACTATCAGCAGAAGGGGGGCGAATATCGAGTGTGGCTGAGGCGCACAGATGGCATCGTCGAATTCGAGGACGGGGGCACTGTCCTGAGTCAAGGCCTCTGCGGGGCACGCATTGGCGGCATTGACGTTGACGTTAATGCCGTGCAAGTCCGCATTGACACAGACCGCCGAGGCGTTCAGGTGAGCGACGGCATTCCTGGTGGAATGTTGTACAGTGAGATGTGGAGTTACGGTGACTTTATCAACCACGACATGGTTCCCTGGTACGTGAAGGCGGATGTCATCAATGACTATTTCTAAGGCGGTCGCCTTTTTGATTGCGCCAATTTGCCTTTGGTGCCTTATGGGGTGTGTTGCTGCGCCCCGTGCCAAGGGTTCATGGAGCGGATCAGCAAGATATGTCTCTCTCTATGACAAAGCAGGAAATACCTCAGAATGTCTTGAATTCGTTATCGCCGAGGAACAGCCAGTTGCGGATGGCGAGTTGGTATTTGCATTGCATTACGCTGCCGATTTTCCTCTTCTAACTAAACGCAACGGTGAATGTCTCCCGATCAACACCATGCCAACGAACGTTCACATACGTGTATTCGGGACTTTCGGCGTCCATCAGCAAATACTGATGCCACGCACTAAGGAGCACGCGTACCGCTTGCCCGGGCAGGCCTGCCTGTCATCGATCCAAGTCGACAAATGGGAACTGCTGGGAGATGAAGAGAAGTGCGGCTCGAATGGCAACCGCCAATATTTCATTCCACCAGAAACCGAATGATGCTCAAAAACAAGAGTAGGGTGTCATGCAAAAACGGATTAAAGACACTCCAGTTGGCAACAGCCACCTCGGCACCGCCACCAACGAGACGGCGACGGTCGGCGGCGACACCGCGACCCTGGCCCGCACCCTGGACCACCGCCACCGCCTGGCGGAACTGCGCAGCGGCAATGCCGCCCCCGTCCATTACGGCTATGACTCGGAAAGCCGGCACTCCGCCGTCTCCAACACCGCCTTCCGCGCCACCTATGCCTACACCTCCGACGGCTGGGATGCGGGGTATTCGGTGGCCTTGACGAATGGCGTCGTACTTGCCCGCAACCTGACCCGCGACCCCTACCGCCGCAGTCTGGTAAAAGCCATCACCAACAGCGTCAGCGGCGTGCCGTACAACCCGCTGGTCTACACCTACGACCTGCTTAACCGTGTCACTTCACGCAACACGGACACCTTCGATTACAACGCCAGAAGCGAAGTCACGGCGGCGGACATTGGAGCCCACACCAACCGCTACGCCTTCGACAACATAGGCAACGCGCTGTGGGCCTCGCTTAACTCCGTCACGAACATCTACACCGCCAACGAACTGAACCAGTATTTCCTGATTTCCAATCATGTCAATCATGTCAATCCTGTCCAAATTTCTCCCGTATACGATTTAGACGGCAATATGACGTGGGACGGGCGTTTCAACTACACGTATGATGCGGAAAACCGCCTTGCCGCCGCCTATTCCAACGGCCTGTGCGTAGTCTTCAACGCCTACGATCATCTTAGCCGCCGCGTGTTGAAAATCTCACGCGGAGGCACGGAGACACGGGGATTTGTCTACGACGGCTGGCTGCCGGTTCTCGAAATCGTCGCCACCGCCGCGGGAGTGACCACCAACCACTACGTCTGGGGACGCGATTTGTCTGGAAGCATGCAAGGCGCGGGCGGCGTCGGCGGCTTGCTGGCGGTACAGATGGGTAGCGCATGGTACTTCCCGTTCTACGACAACAACGGGAACATCACGGCCTATGTGAACGAACAGGGCGCAATCGTGGCGGAATATACCTACGATGCCTTCGGCCGCACCATAGAGGCAACGGGTCTGCTTGCCGACGCCTTCCGCCACCGTTTCAGCACCAAGTACTACGATGCCGAAACCGGTTTCTACTACTATGGATATCGTTTCTACTCGCCAACGCTCCATCGCTGGCTCAATCGTGATCCCATAGGAGAACAAGGCGGGTTAAATCTCTATGGCTTCGTTTACAATGCGCCAACACGTCATATTGACCGACTAGGGTTGTTAGTCCGCAGTGATATTGAGAAGGGACGTGTATTATACTCATGTAATTGTGGCTGGATTGATATTGTTCATTCCAAGGGAGCTGTGCCAAACGCCGCCGCTATATTAAGCGGTGTCGTGGGAAATCTAGGCGGAACGCCATCCGAGATAACCTTTGCCCTGACTCAAACTCTTGGAGGGCTTCAGTTTGGTTACGCAATCAACATTCCCGAAACGCCCAAGAAATTTTCTGAAAAAGATGCCATCGAAATAGCCCTTGGCATTTGGATGCATGCCAATGTTACTTTTGAACAATGGCAAGGTGGTACGGGAGCCGAGCTGTTTAAAAAGTCTTCGTTCTCCGTCGAAGACATGCCGAGTGACTATCTCGCCATGATGATGGCTGTCCGTGATCGTTATGGTCCAGGCAAAGGCATTTCTTGGTCCGAGATCAAGTCGCAATGCCATTTCCTTGATATTGAGGATTCTCTCTGGGTTTACAATTGTGGAATTGGTCCAAAAAAGAATCACTTTCAAACTCCAGAACTTTGGGAGAGCAGGCCAACGCTTGAATGGTGCTGGCCTTGTCAACGAGTAATGTCATTAACAGGTGGGCAGGTGTTTCCCAAAATACCGGACATTTTCAGCGCTTATAATCCTGCTGCCCAAGTCGACATGTTTAAACAAACGATGAAAAAAGACATCAACCCCATTCCCGGGCTTTGAGGTACATCATGATCGTTCCATCTAAAAAAAATACAGTATTGCTGATCTTCATGTTGGCTGCTCTTGGCATCATTTTCTTGTTTCATGTTCGTTCGACGAATGAGGCGAGTGCAGAGGTTCTTTCACGATATGAAGAATTCCAAAGACTTCTGGAGGCAGGACAAATTGAATCCGCCTACGGATATATGACCGAAGACTATCGTAAAAAAGAGTCGCTGGAGAATTTCAGCATCGTTTTTGGTTCATTGGCTTCCGAAGAATATAAAAACAAAAAGAAAATGGGGATCAAGATTCGCGGCAACCACGCTGAAATTTGCCCCACTTCCGAAAAAAGATGGTTTGGCACGCAGTTTCTCGGCACATCTTTCATGCTGGTTAAACAGAACAACGAATGGCTTTTTACTGGCTACATGGCATCATACCTTGATTAATGAGGCATTACTTATTGTTGAGAGGAGAGATTTCATGAAGTGGTTAGAGAAAATTCTTGCTGTTGTGTTATATGGTTTTGTCCTTGTGATTCATGGAGGTTGCGGAATGACAATGGAAAAAGGTCAAGAACCGCAGAGCACGGTTGCTTCCAATCCCGCTTTAATTGGCCTTGGCAACATCAATTTGGCAGTCGGTGGCGCTCGCACCAAGAATCTGAACCAAAACACTTCTGCGGCCAACTCTGCTACGACGGCTTACAATGGATGGAAGAAATAGCAATGCAAAGTAAAAACGAACAGACAATTATGTGCCTAACTGCCGCTGTTGGGGCTCTTTTTTTGGTGCCGGGATGCCTGGCGAAACAGAAGTCTTCCGTCGCGGTTGAACAGCATCGCCAAAGCATTTGTCTCAACAAAAAAACCACAAACTGGTTTCTCGACCCCTCATTGATTTACTCTGCGCTCGTTGTACGGAACTCCGCTGATACGAACGGTTGCATTGCAGCTTTTACATACGACATGTCTATTGGAGCTCCATATGCTCATTGGATAGTCTATAAACCTCAAGAAATAGTTATAATGGTTGAAATGACCTTAGGCGTCATGGAAGCCTTGCCAGAAGGAAGGATGGGTGAAATGACTTTGCTTTCTGTTCCAAACTCAATGAATCGTCGCATCGTCTTTTCAGATACTTTGACCAACAAGGACATAGCTGCTGACTTTAATTATACAGAGAAAGATATTCCGAAGTGCTTGCAAAGCAATACGGAACCTCTTTCCGAAGACGACCCTTTTCAAAAGCATTCCGGTAAAAATTCTTCTGATACTGCTGCTGACATATGGCCAACGGATTAAAACATCTGCTCACTATCGGCTCCATCGTCTGCACGAATGCCGCCTTCCGCGCCACCTACGCCTATACCTCCGACGGCTGGGATGCGGGGTATTCGGTGAACTTGACGAATGGCGTCGTACTTGCCCGCAACCTGACCCGCGACCCCTACCGCCGCCACCTTGTCACGGTCATCACCAACAGCGTCAGCGGCGTGCCGCACAATCCGCTGGCCTACACCTACGACCTCCTCGACCGCGTCACGTCACGAAACGCCGACACCTTCGATTACAACGCCAGAAGCGAAGTCACGGCGGCCATCATCCAGCCCGCCCACACCAGCCGGTACGCCTACGACAACATAGGCAACGCGCTGTGGGCCTCGCTTAACTCCGTCACGAACATCTACACCGCCAACGAACTGAACCAGTATTTCCTGATTTCCAATCATGTCAATCATGTCAATCCTGTCCAAATTTCTCCCGTATACGATTTAGACGGCAATATGACGTGGGACGGGCGTTTCAGCTATGCGTATGATGCGGAAAACCGCCTCGTCGCCGCCTATTCCAACGGCCTGTGCGTAGTCTTCAACGCCTACGACCACCTGAGCCGCCGCGTGTTGAAAATCTCACGCGGAGGCACGGAGACACGGGGATTTGTTTATGACGGCTGGCTGCCGGTTCTCGAAATCGTCGCCACCGCCTCGGGAGTGACCACCAACCACTACGTCTGGGGCAAAGACCTATCCGGCACGCTCCAGGGCGCGGGCGGTGTCGGCGGACTCCTGGCGGTACAGATGGGCGACGCATGGTATTTCCCGTTCTACGATAATAACGGCAGTGCGCCAAGCGAAGCTCGGCGCTTCTTGCGGGGTGGAAGTCCCCGCCGAGTAAGGACCAGCCATCCACTCGTACCGAGTGTTGGCACTATGGAAGAGGAGTCGAATCCGAATGAAGTAGTGTAAGCGTACACAGGGAACTTCGCAGGCCGCAGGGAGGATGCACCCTCCCGAAGCGGTTCAGCCCCGTTAATTGATCATGCGCAGGGCGACATGTTTGCCGACATGGAAGCCAGCAACAAGGACGCGCAACCGGCTTGCGTCCGGTGACTGCGCCGGGGTCTACGGCGCGCGGCATGCGGAGAGAGAAGCGAACGGGAACTTGGGAGACCCGCCGCCGTCCGCGTCCGCGAGGGCGCGGTAGCGGCCGCCGAGCCGGAAGGGAAGGCGGCGCGACGCGGCGGCGGGAGTCAGACCGCCCCATAGTACTCCGAGACGGGCGAGCCGGTCACACGGGGAAGGGGGCGGCGGGGCTGCGAAGCCCGCAAAGGGAACAGGAAAGATGGACACGACAGGCTGTCAAACACTGCAAACCTCACTGCGGGGAATAGCGGATCGGGCGCGACGCGACCCGAAGGCGCGATTCCGCGACGTGTACAGGCTGCTCAACGAGGCGAACCTGCGCGAATGCTTCCGGGCGTTGCGAAGGGACGCCGCGCCGGGGATTGACCGGGTGACGTTCGACGACTACGAACGCGACCTCGACGCCAACCTCGCGGCGTTGGTCGAGCGGCTCAAGCACAAGCGGTACCACGCCCGACTGGTGCGCAGGGTGAACATTCCAAAGGGGGGCGGGAAACTGCGTCCCCTCGGAATCCCTGTGCTGGAGGACAAACTTCTGCAAATGGCCGTGGCGAAGGTGCTAACGGCGATCTACGAAGAGGACTTCCTGCCGGCGAGCCGGGGCTACCGTCCCGGCGGCGACGCCCGCGAGGCCAGCCGCGAATGGGCGGCGAGGCTCGGCGGGGGGAGCTATGCGTGGGTGGTCGATGCGGACATCAAGGGCTTCTTCGAGCACGTCGATCACGACTGGATGCTCAGGATGCTGGAGCTTCGCATCGACGACAAGCCGTTTCTGCGGCTGGTGCGCAAATGGCTCAAGGCGGGGGTGCTCGAAACGGACGGACGGGTGCTGCATCCGACGGAGGGGACGCCCCAAGGCGGGGTGGTCTCGCCGGTGCTGGCGAACGTCTACCTGCACTACGCGCTGGATCTCTGGTTCGACCGCGTGGTCAGGAGGACGACGCCGGGCCGATGCGCGATGCTGCGCTACGCCGACGACTTCGTGGTCGCCTTCGAGCGGCGCGAGGACGCGGAACGCTTCCTTGGGGAACTGCCCGGGCGACTGGGCAAGTTCGGCCTGGAGCTGTCGGGGGAGAAGACGCGGCTGGTGCGCTTCGAGCGGGGCAACCCGTCGGGCGACAACGGCGGCTTCGACTTCCTGGGGTTCCAGTACCACTGGGAGCGTACGCGAAACGGACGCTGGAAGGTGCAGCGCCGGACGGCTCCGAGCCGTCTCCGGCGGTCGGTGGAACGCTTCGCCGAGTGGATCAAGGCCAACCGGGGCGAACGCCTGCCCGTTCTCATGGAACGGCTGGGGCGCAAGCTCGCGGGGTACTGGCAGTACTACGGCGTGACGGGCAACGGGCGCAGCCTGTGCAAGTTCTGGAGGCAGGTGGTGGCTGGGCTCTACAAGTGGCTCAACCGCAGAAGCCAGAAGCGGGGCTTGACCTGGGTCCGTCTCAATGCGATCCTCAAGCGCCACGGGGTGCCGGGACCGCGGATCACCGAGAGCGGGCAGATGCTGTTTTCCTTCATGGGGGCGCGTTGAAGACCGAGTGCAAAGCGAGCAGTCCCGAAGAGCCCGGTGCGGGAATTCCGCACGCCGGGATCCGTGCGGGGGGCGCCCGGCAACGGGCGTCCCTACCGCGATATATCACGGCCTATGTTGACGAGAACGGCACCATCGTGGCCGAGTACACATACGACGCCTTCGGCCGCACCATCGCCGCCACTGGCTCCATGGCCGACACCTTCCGCCATCGCTTCAGCACGAAGTACTATGAAACGGAAACCGGGCTCTACTACTACGGCTACCGTTTCTACGCGCCGAAGCTGATGCGGTGGCTGAACCGGGATCCGATTGATGAGGAGGGTGGGCTAAACCTCTATGGTTTCTGCGGAAATGATAGTGTGAACCGGCTGGATGCGATGGGAATGGCAACCGTCAAGGTTTACGCATGGAAACCAACAACCCTCTGGGAGAAAATCAAGGGAGAGGGCAACTACAATATGGTCGAGATACATTCAGCAGAAGAAGTTCCTGTTGAATACGGTAAGTTTTCTGGGAACACTTGGGGGGCTTTCGACGATAATCATCTCGTAGTTGCCGCTTGCGATTGTGCCGACAGCATAGACATCTTTCCAACGATAATCATCCGAGCGGGATTACCGAAGCAGGGTGTTCCAGGCGCAAAATATCTTTTCCGAAGGCATCAGGCGTGTGGTGGGGAAGTTACATCAGGTGGGGGGTATGTTTTGCCTAGCGGACAACTCATTGAAGGTTCCGTTCTTGCACATGAGAGAGGGCATGCACAAGCGTTTTTCGAATTGGTGCTGCCTCGTTTTCGAAAGGCTGTGGAAAATCACTTTCCTGGAAAACTAAAGAGCAAAGATACCAAGGAGGTTCGACGGCTCTTTCTGCAAGCACGTAAAGACACGATGAAAGAGCATATTGAAATGGTTTTCAAACGTGAATTTGAATGGTATCGCCGTAACGGATTCACTATCACTGAACCTGCGTCGCCGGGAGGTTTTTATGAAGCAACACCACTAGCATCCCATAGGCTTGCCGAAATCACTCCTGCCTTCCCCCATTGGAAGTCAGCGCACGCGCTCAAGACGGGAGCGTCGGGCCGGATTGAAAAAAAGGGCTGACCTCCCGGCCGTCTGCCTGTAGCCTACAGGCATTATGAAAAAAAAAGCGACCAAGGCGCGTAAACGCGCAACCAAGAGGCCAGCGAGAACATCGTACACCACCCTGCGCCAGATCGTCCAGTGGATTCCCGCGGGATTGCCGGACAAGATCGCGCGCGACATCGGGGCGGACATCCGCGGATTCTCCTGCGCCAGCCATGTGCTGGCGCTGCTCTACGGCCATATCGCCCGCGCGGGCAGCCTGAACGAGATCTGCGACGCGGCCCGGCTGCACGAGCCGGAGCTGAACCGCATCCGGGGCGCGACGGCCCCGAAGCGCAACACCTTCTCCAACGCCAACCGGAGGCGCGACCCGGAGATCGCGGAGCGGCTCTACTGGGAGGTGTTCGAGCACCTCCGGACCATCTGCCCGTCCTTCACGCAGTACAAGAAGCACAAAGGCTTCATCTTCCGCCTGAAGCGCGGGATATTCGCCATCGACTCGACCACGCTGAAGCTCACGCTCGACTCGATCGACTGGGCCAGGCACCGCCGGAAGAAGGCCGCCGCCAAAACCCACATGGCCCTCGACGTCGGCAGCAGGCTGCCGACGTTCGCGGTCGTGGAGGACGCCGCGCACCACGACTCGACGCGGGCGGACGCGCTGTGCGCGGGGCTGAAGGACGGCGACGTGCTGCTGGCGGACCGCGCCTACGTCGACTTCCTCTTCCTGCACGGACTCGCCGCGCGCGGCATCTTCTTCGTCCTGCGGGAGAAGGAGAACATGGACTTCGAGGTGCTGGAGGAGAGAGGGCATCCGGACCGGCGCATACTCAAGGACCAGACCATACGCCTGCGGGGCAGGCTGACGGCGGGAAAGTACCCCGGGCCCCTGCGCCGCGTCGCCGCCGTCGTCGAGGTGGACGGGCAGGATCGGGAAATGACGTTCATCACCAACCATTTCGCGTGGAGCCCCCGCACCGTCTCCGAGCTCTACCGCGCCCGGTGGGTCATCGAGTCGTTCTTCAAGGAACTCAAGCAGACGCTCCAGCTCAAGGATTTCGTCGGGTACAACGAGAACGCGGTCAAGTGGCAGGTCTGGGTCGGGCTGCTGGCGCATCTGCTGCTGCGCTTCCTCAAGCACGTCTCGGAATGGGGACTGAGCTTTTCCCGGCTCGCCGGGGTCGTCAGGTCCGCCGTCTGGATGAAGATCGACCTGCTCGACGCCCTGCGGAAGTATGGGACAGCAGGCGGCCCAAAGCGCCCTGTAATTTCCGGGAAACAGCTCTATTTCCAAGGATTCGAGCCATTCGCGAGCCGGCCCGTGGGATAGCACATGCCCCAAAACCCCTGTTTTCGGGCATCCGGGCCGATCGCGCAGGCAAACACGTTTTCCGGGAACGCCTTTGAAATCGCGATAAATCCCTGCAAATCAATGGGGGAAAGGGGGCAATATGCCCGTTTTCAGCCGCCTATGGGATGCTAGTGAAGCAACACGGTAAAATCATCAGAATTACAGCCATGTTTCTACTGCTAATCGTCACGCACATTTTGGTTTACGTCGCTGGGATTTATCGCTTTTATAAAAAAGATTTCTGCAAGTCGGAAACGGGCATGCTCCCAATAGCCTTGGCGACAAATGCGGAATTCATGGCAGCATGTGAAACAATCCGAAACTCAACAAATACGGTTGAAGTATACAACGCTGCAACTCTTTTTGTTCCCCCTCTTTCAAAATTCCTACAGGAGCATCCCGATGGTATCCATATTGCCGTTATAATTAATTTACTCGGATGGAAGGAACCGGTTATGGGGCATAATATGATCTACTTTTTGAAACAAGAGGACTGCCAAGTTTACTATATGAAATTTACTTCTTTGCGCCCTCACCATATAAATTCTGTTTCTATTGGCATCGGCGAGATGTGACTATAGAGTCCGGCAAGCCGTGCTGGATTGAGATTAGGGGTTCCAAGCAGATTTCGGATTCTGGCAACTGCTGCAACTATAAGGACTCTTCACCTGACGAGCGGGGGTGGTACTGATGGTCTATCGTCAAGTTCGGATGATTCTATTGGGCTTCATGTTTTGCCTGTCGGGTTGTCGCAATGAACATGCAGTACAACCCGACAAGGAAATTGGCTTGGCGGCACTGCAAGACTATTGCCTCGGCGAACGATTGACTGTCGAGGATTTTGGCCATGCCCGGGTTTACACTGATGCAAAATATGACGTTTGTGTCGAATACATAACAAAACCCAATGTCGTTCCGCGGCATGTCTTGCTTCTATTCATTAAGGATGGTCGCATTGTTGAAAAACAACGCGATATTCAAGACGTGTCGGTGCTACAATGACTCCAACCATGTACATGGCTTTTCGCCCGTTGCTCGTCAATAATCTTTGGGTGTCGGTCAGCGCCGTCACGAACATCTACACCGCCAACGAACTGAACCAGTATTTCCTGATTTCCAATCATGTCAATCATGTCAATCCTGTCCAAATTTCTCCCGTATACGATTTAGACGGCAATATGACATGGGACGGGCGTTTCAGCTATGCGTATGATGCCGAGAACAGGCTTGCCGCCGCCTATTCCAACGGCCTGTGCGTAGTCTTCAACGCCTACGACCACATGAGCAGACGCGTGTTGAAAGTCACCCCAACCGCGACGCACACCTACCTCTATGACGATTGGAATCTGGTGCAGGAAACAATTTCAACCGCATCCGGCACGACAACCAACCATTACGTTTGGGGACGTGATTTGTCTGGAAGTATGCAGGGTGCCGGCGGCGTCGGCGGCTTGCTGGCGGTACAGACGGGCGGCATGTGGTACTTCCCCTTCTATGATAACAACGGAAGTGCGCCAAGCGAAGCTCGGCGCTTCTTGCGGGGTGGAAGTCCCCGCCGAGTAAGGACCAGCCATCCACTCGTACCGAGTGTTGGCACTATGGAAGAGGAGTCGAATCCGAATGAAGTAGTGTAAGCGTACACAGGGAACTTCGCAGGCCGCAGGGAGGATGCACCCTCCCGAAGCGGTTCAGCCCCGTTAATTGATCATGCGCAGGGCGACATGTTTTCCGTCATGGAAGCCAGCAACAAGGACGCGCAACCGGCTTGCGTCCGGTGACTGCGCCGGGGTCTACGGCGCGCGGCATGCGGAGAGAGAAGCGAACGGGAACTTGGGAGACCCGCCGCCGTCCGCGTCCGCGAGGGCGCGGTAGCGGCCGCCGAGCCGGAAGGGAAGGCGGCGCGACGCGGCGGCGGGAGTCAGACCGTCCCATAGTACTCCGGGACGGGCGAGCCGATCACACGGGGAAGGGGGCGGCGGGGCTGCGAAGCCCGCAAAGGGAACAGGAAAGATGGACACGACAGGCTGTCAAACACTGCAAACCTCACTGCGGGGAATAGCGGGTCGGAAGTCGGGCGCGGTTCCCTGTCAGGGGAACGCGACGGCGACCGAGTGCAAAGCGAGCAGTCCCGAAGAGCCCGGTGCGGGAATTCCGCACGCCGGGATCCGTGCGGGGGGCGCCCGGCAACGGGCGTCCCTGCCGCGATACGGCGTACTTGGAAATGCTCAGGATACGAGAAGGACCCCTGCCTACCTCCTCCGAAGGAGTTCTGATATGACTTCGCATTGTTTTTCGGTTGTCCAGCTGGCGAGTTCGTTGCCCATGATACTACTCCTGTTCAGCTCTTTGGGGTGCAAGAGCAGGGAGTACATCGCGCGAGAGCCTGCCGTCCATGAAATGTTGCGGGAAATGCGTGTTCCTGCGATTGACATGCGAGAAGCGCATCTTCAGGATGTGGTCGAGTATCTCAACGCCGCGCTAAATGAATACGGTCTAGGCGAAGCAAGAAAAGAAACGATCATCGTATTCGAGTGTCCCGCGCACTTGTCTCGGCGAAAACTGAATCCCGTCCCAATTGCCAAGGACAAATCGATTGACACTGGGATGACGAAGATCGTGAGTGTCATGGATATTGCAGATGAAGTCTGCTCGCGCGCAAACGTCAACCTCGTCATCAAGAGCAACCGCGCAATCTTCACCGGCAAGCGATGAAAATCACCTGCGGCTACGCCTGAGACCCCGTCGGCAGCCGCACGAGCGCGACCGGGTACGACGAAAACGGCGCGCCGTTTTTGGCGGGGTCTACGCTTTTCACCGGTCACGCGGGTGCATGTCGCTTCGGTTCCTTGCTTGTTTCCACCAGGAAGGAAGTGCACATCACTGCGTGACTTTTCCAAAACCCAGTCGTTGCGCCCGCCAGTCGCGCACGGTTGCGCATTGACGCTCCGGCGATGATGTGGTTAACTTGACTCTTTATGCCTGCAAAGAGCCCCATGTTCAACCGGCAGCCGGACCGACTGAAGCGGATCGGCTTGTTGGACCGTGCCAGCGAGAAGCGGGATGCCCGTGATTGAAAGGACACGCGGGCGCTGGATAGGACGGTTGTCGGGCTGGATCGGGGTTGTCGGGGCCCTGCTGTTCCTGGCGCTGTCTCTGGTCAAGGGCGACTGGCCCTTCGAGCCCTCCCGCGGCGGCGGCTGGCCGGTGCCGCTCTCGGTGAAGGCGTGCCTCCCGCGCAGCCTGCTGGCGCTGGTCGTCGGCTTGGCGCTGGCCTGGATGCCCGGCCTGGAACCGTGGCGGAAGCGGGTGGGCCAGTGGCTCTTCCACTCTCCGCGCCGGCGTATCCAATGGGTGTTTGGCGTGGCGGCGTTTCTCCTCTACGCGGGCATCGCCTGGTTCCGCTTCAAGGGGCTTCCCTACCTCGACGACGATGTCGCCGCGCTCTTCCAAGCCCGCATCTTCGCCTCGGGCCGCATTGTCCTGCCGCTTCCCGAACACGGCCAATTCTTCGACCAGTTCGGCTTGCTGGGGACGATTCATGGACATCCCTTCGTCTGCACCATGTATCCGCCGGGCCTCTCGTTGCTGTTGCTGCCCGGCGTGCTGGCCGGCGTGCCCTGGCTGATGGTGCCGATAACCGGCGGGCTGCTGGTCGCGGCGACCATCGCGCTGGGCGCCGAGTTGCTCGGCGAACGGGCCGGGCGCCTGGCCGGTCTCTTCATGCTCGGCTCGCCGTTCATCGGCATCCTTGCCGGCACGCACCTCTCGCACATTCCGACGGCCCTGCTCCTGGTCGTCTGCTGGCTGGCCGCCGTGCGGCTGCTGCGCACGGGGCTGACGCGCCACGGGGTCGTGGCCGGCGCCGCCTGGGGCGCCGCCTGCCTCTTCCGTCCGCTGACGGCGCTGGTCGTGGGGGCTGTCATCGCCCTGGGGGTGATGGTGCAATGGCGGCGCGCGCTGGCCGCCTGGCGCGGCGTGCTGGCAGCGTTGCTGCTGGCCGGGGCGGGCGTCGCGCTTCTGGCCCTCTGGCAGCATGCGACCGTCGGCGATGCGCTGACCCCCGGGCATGTCATCGGCATGCGCCGCTACGGCAGCATGGGCTTTGTGCGCTTTACCGACAAGCTGGAGCATACGCCGGAGATCGCCTGGCATCACACCCTCGCCCGCATGCGGGCGGTCAACGACCGCCTGCTGGGGTGGCCGCTGCCGGCCTTTGCGCTGGTGCTCTGGGCTCTTCTTGTGCGGCGTGCGCGGCCGGCTGGCTTCTGGCTGTTTTCCGGCTGGCTCGCCCTGCTGGCCATCTACGCCTTCTACTGGTACTACGAGGAGTACTGGCCGGCGCGCTACACGACGGCCGGCATCCCGCTGCTGCTGATCCTGGCGGCGCGCGGCTGGACGCTGCTGCGCGGGAATGCGGGCGGAACCGGCAAGACGGCGCGCCGGGCACGGCCCGTGGCGCACGCCGTGCTCGCGGTCGGGCTCGCCTATGCCGCCCTGGTCGCCTGGCCCTGGGAGTGGAACTGGCTGGGCTGCCAGCCCGGCGACATGGAGCATGTGCTGCCCAGGGCGCTGGAGGCCTTCGGGATCGACCGCGGCATCGTCTTCATGCGGTGTAAAGGACGCATCCTCAAGCAGGGCGACGCGTACAACGACTATTACGCCGCCGGCTTCATCCGCAACGACCTTCACATGGACGGACCGCTGGTCTTCGCGCGCAACCAGCGCAGGGACAACGAACTGCTGATGAACGACCCCTCCCGCGGCCCCTTCTATCTCTACACCTTCCACCGCGCCACCCACCAGGCCACCCTGGATCAATACGTGCTCGTCGACGGCTCCTGGCAGCTCGAGCGAATGGGGCAATATCCCGCCGAGGGATGCTGTCCGTGCGGCATGCCCTAGCCGGACCGGGGGCGGCGGCCTCGGTTCAGAGGACCAAGCGTGGCAGGTGCCTCAGCTCGATGCCGACAAAGACGTCGAGCCAGGGGAGCTTGACCATCAGCGAGAGGACCAGCACGGCGACGAAGGCGGCGCACCAGGCCATCAGCCCCCGCTCGCGGTAGAGCTTCTCGGGCTTCTGGGCCGCCGAGTCCTCCTTGCAGGCGATCGCGAGATACTTGCAGAAGAGGGCGATCAGGAACGGCACGGACAGCAGCAGCTCGATCTTGTACTTGAGCAGGAAGATGCCGACGAAGAAGGTCGAGCACATCGCGTAGCAGGCCGTCGAGACCAGCAGCGAGGCCTCCGTGTAGTACTTGAACGACTTGCGGTAGTTCCCCGCCAGCGCGGGGTCGCCGATCATGCGGTACTCCGAGAAGCGCTTGGCCGCCATCAGGAAGGCGCCGCCCATCCAGTAGCCGAGCAGGATGCTGACGGGCGGCAGCCGGTCCGCCGTCACGACGAACCACCCCAGCAGCATGCGGATCATGTTGTTGACCGACTCCGACAGGACGTCGAGGAAGGGCACGTCCTTGGTGCGCATGGGCTCCACGTTGTAGACGATGCCCATGGCCAGCAGCCAGGCGAGCGTCAGGGCGAAGTAGATGTTGATGCTCAGGGAGAGGGCCAGGCCCGCCACGGCCAGCGCGGCATATTCGGCCATGACGCAGCCGAACTTCACGTTGGACACGACCACGGGGCGGTGCTTCTTGGTGGGGTGGAAGCGGTCGAAGCGCGCATCGAGCCACTCGTTGACCACGTAGTTGGCCGAGGAGGCCAGGCTCGTGGCCAGCAGCGCGACGGCCAGATCGATCCAGAGGCGGGCATCGAGCCCGGGCCGGGGCTTGAGCATCAGCAGCGCGACGGCGAAGCCGGGCAGGATGAAGAGGTTTTTGATCCAGTGGTCAAGCCGTGCGATGCGCACGTAGTCCATGAACGTGGCTTTGGGTTGTGTCAAGACAGGATCTCCGGTGTCGTGGCGTGCGGATCCCTCGTTTCGTGAGAGGGCGGCGGAGACGTTCGGCAGGCGGCCCGCCGCTCCATCGCAGCCGGTGGATTCGGCAAACGGTGGCAAAACAGGCGCACCCAGTCAAGCCGGGACTTGTGTCGCGCCCTGTGCCATCGCGTACACGGGGGGGTGTGGGGAAAACAGAAAACGGCGCGCCGCGAAAATCGCGGCGCGCCGCTTGGGTGTGTAGAGCCGGTGGGCAAGGGGATTACATCATTCCGCCCATTCCGCCCATGTCGCCGCCGGGGTTGGCGGCGGGTGTCTTGGGCTCGGGGATTTCGGTGACCATGCACTCGGTGGTGAGGAGGAGGCCGGAGACGGAGGCTGCGTTCTGCAGCGCGCTGCGGGTGACCTTGGCGGGGTCGATCACGCCGGCCTTGATGAGGTCGACGAATTCGCCGGTCGCCACGTTGTAGCCCATGGTGCCCTTCGCCTGCTTGACCTGCTCGACGATCAGGGCGGCCTCGAGGCCGGCATTGAGCACGAGCTGGCGGAGCGGGGCTTCGAGGGCGCGGCGGATGATGTCCACGCCGACCTTCTCGTCGCCTGCGGCCTCGATGTCGTCGAGGACCTTCTGGCAACGGAGGAGGGCTACGCCGCCACCGGGCACGACGCCTTCTTCGACGGCCGCACGGGTGGCGTGCAGGGCGTCTTCGACCCGGGCCTTCTTCTCCTTCATCTCGGACTCGGTGGCCGCGCCCACGTTGACCACGGCGACGCCGCCGGCGAGCTTGGCGAGGCGCTCCTGGAGCTTCTCGCGGTCGTAGTCGGAGGAGGTTTCCTCGATCTGGCGCTTGATCTGGGCGACGCGGCCCTGGATGTTGCTGGTCTTGCCGGCGCCTTCGACGATGGTGGTGTTCTCCTTGTCGACGATGATGCGCTTGGCCTTGCCGAGATCCTCGATCTTGACGTTTTCGAGCTTGATGCCGAGATCCTCGCTGATCATCTGGCCGCCCGTGAGGATGGCGATGTCCTCGAGCATGGCCTTGCGGCGGTCGCCGAAGCCGGGCGCCTTCACGGCGCAGACCTGGAGGGTGCCGCGCAGCTTGTTCACGACGAGCGTCGCGAGGGCCTCGCCCTCGACGTCCTCGGCGATGATGAGCAGGGGCCTGCCGGCCTTCGAGACGTTCTGCAGCAGGGGCAGGAGGTCGTTCAGGTTGGAGATCTTCTTCTCGAAGATCAGGATGAAGCAGTTTTCGAGCACCGCCTCCATGGTGTCGGGGGAGGTCATGAAATAGGGGCTGAGGTAGCCCTTGTCGAACTGCATGCCTTCGACGACTTCCAGCGTGGTCTCGATGGTCTTGGACTCCTCGACCGTGATCGTGCCGTCCTTGCCGACCTTGTCCATCGCATCGGAGATGATGTTGCCGATGTCGGTGTCGCCGTTGGCGGAGATGGCGGCGACCTGGGCGATCTCGGAGGGGTCCTTGACCTTCTTGGACTGCTTGGCGATGGCCGCGACGACCGCCGCGGTGGCCTTTTCGATGCCGCGCTTGAGGGACATCGGGCTGGCGCCTGCGGTGACGTTCTTCAGGCCTTCGCGGTAGATGGCCTCCGCGAGCAGGGTGGCGGTGGTGGTGCCGTCGCCGGCGACGTCGGAGGTCTTGCTGGCGACCTCGCGCACCATCTGGGCGCCCATGTTCTCGAAGGGATCCTGGAGTTCGATCTCCTTGGCGACGGTCACGCCGTCCTTGGTGATGGTGGGGGAGCCGAATTTCTTGTCGATCACGACATTCCGGCCGCAGGGGCCGAGCGTGGTGACGACGGCCTTGCTGAGTTTCTGGACGCCGGCGAGAATCGCCTGGCGGGCTTCGGTATCATACTTGAGTTGTTTGGCAGCCATTGCTGTTTCTCCTTAATCGAAAGCGGGTGGGTTGGAATCAGGCGATCACGCCGAGCAGGTCCTCTTCGCGGACGAGCTGGTATTCCTTGTCGCCGATCTTGACTTCCGTGCCGCCGTACTTGGGCATGAGCACACGGTCGCCGACCTTGACGTCGAAGGCGATTTCCTTGCCGTCCTTGTCGAGCTTCTTGCCGACGGCGACGACGATGCCTTCCATGGGTTTTTCCTTGGCGGTGTCGGGGATGTAGATGCCGCCCTTGAGTTCGTCCTTGGCTTCTGCGGGCTCGATGAGAACACGCGCTCCGAGGGGTTTGATCTTAGCCATTATCGGTTATCCTTTCAGGTTGTGGTACGGGTTGGGGATATCGGGAAGAGGGGGGGTGGCGGCGCGCCGCGCGGCGCGCCGCGGAGGGGGTGGCCGGTCAGTCCTTCATCGTGAAGTCGGCGTCGACGACGGTGTCGTCGCCGGCGGCGTCCGTCGCGGAAGAGGCGTCGGGGCCGGGGCCGGGCTGGGCGTCGGGGCCGGGCGCGGCATCGGCATACATGGCCTGGGCGAAAGGCTCCATCGCCTTGACGAGGGCTTCCTTCCTGGCCTTGATGGCCTCGATGTCGTTGCCCTTGAGGGCCTCCTGGAGGGCCTTGAGGGCGTCTTCGACCGGGCTCTTCTTGTCGGCGGGGACCTTGTCGCCGCTTTCCTTCAGGGTTTTTTCGACCTGGAAGGCGAGGCCGTCGGCCTGGTTGCGGGCCTCGGCGTCGTCGCGGCGTCTCTGGTCGTCGGCGGCGTGGATTTCGGCGTCCTTGCGCATGCGCTCGATCTCCTCCTTGGAGAGGCCGGAGGAGGCCGTGATGGTGATTTGCTGCTCCTTGCCGGTGCCGAGGTCCTTGGCGGAGACGTGCAGGATGCCGTTGGCGTCGATGTCGAAGGTGACTTCGATCTGCGGCATGCCGCGGGGTGCGGGCGGGATGCCTTCGAGGTTGAAGTTGCCAAGCGCCTTGTTGTCGCGCGCCATCTTGCGGTCGCCCTGGAAGACGCTGATCGTCACGGCGGGCTGGTTGTCGGAGGCGGTGGAGAAGATTTCGCTCTTCTTGGTCGGGATCGTGGTGTTGCGCTCGATGAGGGGGGTCATCACGCCGCCGAGGGTCTCGATGCCGAGGGTGAGCGGGGTGACGTCCAGCAGCAGCACGTCCTTCACGTCGCCCTTGAGGATGCCGCCCTGGATGGCGGCGCCGATGGCGACCACCTCGTCCGGGTTGACGCCCTTGTTGGGCTCCGTCCCGAAGATTTCGCGGGCCTTCTCCTGGATGCGGGGCATGCGGGTCTGTCCGCCGACCAGGACGACCTCGTCGACGGAGGAGACGTCCGCGTCGCGGCGGCAGTTGTTGCACGGGGCGACGGTGCGCTCGACGAGGGCGTCGGTGAGCTGCTCGAGCTTGGCGCGGGAGAAGGAGGCCTGGTAGTGCTTCGGCCCGTTCGCGTCCGCCGTGATGAACGGGAGGTTCACCTCGGAGTTCTGCGCGGTGGACAGTTCGCACTTCGCCTTCTCGGCGGCTTCGCGAAGCCGCTGGAGGGCCATCCGGTCCTGCGAGAGATCGATGCCGTCGGACGCCTTGAAGTCGGAGATCATCCATTCGGTCAGGGCGATGTCCAGGTCGTCGCCGCCCAGGTGGGTGTCGCCGTTGGTCGCCTTCACCTCGAAGACGCCGTCGCCGATGTCGAGAATCGAGATGTCGAAGGTGCCGCCGCCGAAGTCGTACACGGCGATCTTCTCGTCCTTCTTCTTGTCGAGGCCGTACGCCAGCGATGCCGCGGTGGGCTCGTTGATGATGCGGAGGACCTCGAGGCCCGCGATGCGCCCGGCGTCCTTCGTGGCCTGGCGCTGCGAGTCGTTGAAATAGGCCGGGACCGTGATGACGGCCTGCGTGACGGATTCGCCCAGGAAGGCTTCCGCGTCCGCCTTCAGCTTCTGGAGCACCATGGCGGAGATTTCCGGCGGGGAGTAGGTCTTCTCTCCCACCTTTACGTGGGCGTCGCCGTTCGGGGCGCGGACGACCTCGTAGGGCACACGGGAGATCTCGCTGCCCACTTCGTCGTACTTGCGGCCCATGAAGCGTTTGATCGAGTAGATCGTGTTCTTCGGGTTCGTCACGCTCTGGCGCTTCGCCGCCTGTCCTACCAGGCGTTCGCCGGTCTTCGTAAAGGCCACGACCGATGGCGTGGTCCGCATGCCTTCGGCATTCGGGATCACCACCGGCTCGCCGCCTTCCATGACGGCCATGCACGAGTTGCTCGTTCCCAGATCAATTCCTAGAATCTTGCTCATTGCTACATAAACTCCGTTGACTGCTATACAAACTCCGTTGACTCCTCGTAAAGCACCCATCGTGCCAAGGCTGGCCACGCGTGTTTCGCGGAGTCAATAACATGTTTTCGCACAACGAGTTGTCGCGATCATAGGAACCCGGACGGGAAAAGGGGGGCCGGGCTGGAATGTCACAAGTGGGACAGTTTTCCGGGAAAGAATGTCACACTTTGCGCCAGGAGGATGGCGCGTCATGGGGAGGATTGCGGTTGTTGCGGGCCGCCCCGCGCTTGTTCCGGCGTCCGGTTTGCTCGGCGTGGCTAGTCGGCGAGGTAGCTGGTGCAGGGGATGACGCGTTCGGCGAGGTCGGCGGGGTCCATCTCCAACGCCTCGTGGAGGGGGGTGGCCCGGGAAAGGTCGAGGGATCCGGAGCGTACGCGGCGGAGGGATTCCATGCAGGCGCCGCAGCCGAGTTTCCGGCCGAGGTCGTGGCAGAGGGTGCGCACGTAGGTGCCCTTCGAGCAGAGCACTTCGAACGACACGCGAGGGGGGTCCACGGCGGTGGGGAGGAAGCGATACACGTGGATGAAGCGCGGCTCGCGCGCGACGGACTCGCCTTGGCGCGCGAGCTTGTAGAGCCGGACGCCGCGAATCTTCACGGCGGAGGCCATCGGCGGCGTCTGGTACTGGTCGCCGCGGAAGGAGTCCATGGCGGCGGCGAGGGATTCCGGGGTGACGGCGTCGAAGGGCTTTTCGGCGACGGTTTCGCCCTCGATATCCTGGGTGGTGGTCTCTCGTCCGAGGAGGAGCGTGCCGGTGTAGAGCTTGTCGCCGCCCATCACGCGGTCCGAAAGCGAGGTGCCTCGTCCGAGGAGGATCACGAGCAGCCCGGTGGCGTTGGGGTCGAGGGTGCCGCCGTGGCCGACCTTCCGCTGGCGGAGGTGGCGGCGGATCACGGCCACGACATCGTGCGAGGTGAAGTCGGTGGGCTTGTCGATGAGCAGCAGGCCGTCGATGTCCGGGGCGGGTGCGTACTTCGGCTTCGGCATGGCTAGGGCTGCGGGTCGGTCGATTCGCCGGATGCGCCGGCGTCGGGGGCGGGCGTGGGTGCGTCTGCCTCTTCGGCCTCCATCCGGATGAGGAGATTCAGGACGCGATCGCCCTTTTCGACGGATTCATCGAGGCGGAAGTGGAGGACGGGCGTGTACTTGAGCGTCATGGTGCGGTTCACGAGGCGCTGGAAGTCGCGGCGGTGGTCGGCAAGGGCGCGCAGGTAGCGTCCTTTTTCCTCCTCGCCGCCGAAGACGGAGACGTACACGGTGGCGTTGCGCAAGTCGCTGGAGGTGACCACGCGGGTGATCGAGAGGGCGGCGAGATTCAGCCCCTCGCCGCCGAGTATGCGGAAGCAGGCCTCGCCGATTTCGCGGCGCATCAGCGCATTCACGCGCTCGAGACGGTTGACGGCGGCCATGGCGTTTACAGCGTGCGCTCGAGTTCGACCAACGAGTAGCATTCGACGGTATCGCCCTCGGCGAAGGCGTCGAAGCCGTCGAAACGGATGCCGCACTCTTGGAGATCCTTCACCTCCTGCACTTCGTCCTGGAAGTGGTGGAGGGAGAGGATGCGGCCGTCGAAGATCTTCTCCCGGCCGCGAAGCACGCGCACCCGGGCGTCGGAGGTGCGGATGACGCCGTCGGTGAGCTGGCAGCCCGCGACCTTGCCCTTCTTGCCGCTCATGCCGAAGACCATGCGGATCTCGGCGTGGCCGCGCACGACCTCCTTGTACTCGGGCGGGAGGAGGTTGAGCATCTCCTTCTTCACGTTGTCGAGCAGGTCGTAGATGATGCGGTAGGTCTGGATGCGGACGTGGTCGTGTCGCGCCTGGGCCAGCACTCCGCTCTCGTGGCCCACCTGGAAGCCGACGATGAGGGCGTTTCCCGCGGCGGCGCGCTGGATGTCGTTGTTGTTGATGTTCCCGATGGCGGAGTAGATCACCTTGAGGCCCACCTTCTCGCTGCGGATGTCCTTGAGCGAGTCGACGATGGCCTCGACGGAGCCTTGGGTGTCGGCCTTCACCACGAGGGCGAGTTCGGGCTTGTCGGCTTCGGCGGTCATCTGGAGCATGGCGTCCAGGGACACGGTCTTTGGCGCGGCGAGTTCGATTTCCTTTCGCTCCTCCCTGGCCTGCGCGGCGAGTTCGCGGGCGCGCTTTTCGTTGAGCATCACGCGGAAGGCGGCGCCGGGCTCGGGTACGCCGGAAAGGCCCATCACGCGCACGGCGATGCCGGGTCCGGCGGACTTGACCCTGCGGCCGCGGTCGCTGGTGAGGCCTCGGACGCGTCCGAAGTGTTCGCCGCAGAGCACGACGTCGCCCACCTCAAGGGTGCCGCCCATCACGAGGAGGGAGGCGGTGGGGCCGCGGCCGAGTTCGAGCTGGGATTCGATCACGTAGCCGTCGGCGCGGCGCGAGGGGTTGGCGCGGAGTTCGAGGATGTCCGCCTGGAGGAGGATCATCTCGAGCAGGTTGTCAATTCCTTGGCCGGTCTGGGCGCTGACCTCGGCGCACACGATGTCGCCGCCCCAGGTGTCGGGGGTGAGGCCTTCGCCTTGGAGCTGCTGGCGGACGCGGTCGGGCTGGGCCTCCGGCTTGTCGCACTTGTTGATGGCCACCATGATCTGCACGTTGGCCTGGCGGGCGTGGCGGATGGCCTCGCGGGTCTGCGGCATGATGCCGTCGTCCGCGGCGATGATGATCACGGCGATGTCGGTGAGGTTGGCGCCTCGGGCGCGCATGGCGGAGAAGGCGGCGTGGCCGGGGGTATCGAGGAAGGTGATCTTCCGGCCTTGCAGCTCCACGGTGTAGGCGCCGATGTGCTGGGTGATGCCTCCGGCCTCGCCTTCCGTGACGGAGGTCTTGCGGATGCGGTCGAGGAGGGAGGTCTTGCCATGGTCGACGTGGCCGAGGAAGGTGACGATCGGCGGGCGCGGCCGCATCTGCTCCGGGGCGTCCTCGGGGATGTCGTCGTCGGCATCGGCGGATTTCAGCACGGGGCGTCGTTCGTTGGAACGGCGCTGGCGATCGAGCTCCACCTTGTAGCCGTACTTGTCGGCGAGGCGGCCGGCCATTTCCAGTTCGATGCGCTGGTTGATGGAGGCGAGCATGTTCCACTGCATGAGATCCGCGATGAGCTTGTTCGGGCGGAGGCCCATGAGTTCGGCGAGGTCTTTGATGGAGATCGGGCCGCGAAGGGAGAGCACGCGTTCGGCGGAAACGGGCGCGGCGGGCGCCTTCGGGGCGGTGTCGCCGTAGTTTGCGATGGTGGAGAAGCTGCGGTGGCCGGATTGCGTCCGGACGGCACGTGGATCGGGGCGCTGCTGGCCCGGACGGCCTGGAGCCGCACCCTTGCCGCCGCGCTTCCCGGGGCGGGCGGGAGCCTGCGGCGCGCTGCGGCCCAAGGTCCCGCGGGTGCCGGAACGCTGCCCGCCGCGGTCGGACGAAGCGCCGGCGGAGGCGCCGGGACGGGTCTGCTTCGTTCCCTGGCGCATCGTTGGCGCGGGGCGGGAACCCCGGCCCATGTAGGCCTCCTCGAGTTCCTCGTCCTCGTCCCTCTCCGCCCGATGGAACTTCTTGCGGGGCCGGTCGTCCTCCACCATCTCGTCGTCGTCCTCTTCTTCCACCTCCTCCTGGTCGTCGGCATCCTCCACCGGCTCCGGCAGGGTGTCGCGAAGGGAGGGCGGGACGCCGGGTCCGGACTGCACGGCGGCGGTGAGTTCCGCGGCCAGGGCGGCGGCGGCGGCCTCTTCCGGCGTGAGCGCCTTTTCGGCGGCACGGTCTTCTGTCCCGGCTTCGGCCGGGGAGGCGGAAGGCGGGGGAACTTCGGCTTCGGCTTCGCCCTTCGCGTCCTTCTCGAGTCGGCGCGAGAAGTCGATGGCGGCCTGGAGCTTCCGATGCTCCTCTTCCATGCCTGCGGAACGCAGGGCCTCGGCCTTGGCGCGCTTGGCGGCCAACGCCTCCTTGCGCTTCGCCTCGGCGGAGGCCAGGCTGACGGGGGATTCCTTCTTCAGGCTGGCGCGAATCTGTGCGGCCGCAGCCGGTTCCAGCGTGGAAAGCGCCGTCCGGGCGTCCAGATCCAGAGCCTCGGCGTGGCGAATCACTTCGCGGACGCTGATGTTCAGAGACTTGGCAAGTTCAACTACTCTCATGGGTTCTTTTCCGATGCCGCCGTGTCAAATCCGCGTCATGCCGTCGGGGCCGACGCGCGCCTTTTAAAGGGGGAAACGGGATAAATGGTCTAGTGGTCCGAGGCGGCCGCCGCCGCGTTCCAGATGCGGTGCGCGACAGGCTCGTCGAAGCCGGTCGCCTCCTGGATGTAGGGGATCTCCGCCGCGAGGATGCCGTCGGGCGTGAGGAAGCCGTTCTTCACCAGCACCCGCGCCTCGTCGGTGGTGATGCCCGGAATGCTGGCCAAACGCTGCACGGTCTGGGCGACCTGCTCTTCGAAGGGCACGTCCGCGCCCGTGCGGCGCACATCGAGCCGGTAGCCCGTGAGCTTCTCGGTGAGGCGGATGTTCTGGCCGCGCCTGCCGATGGCGAGGGAGTACTGGTCTTCCTCCACGTTCACGATCATCACGCCCGGCCGGTTGGGATCTTCCTCGACCGACTCCAGGCGCGCCGGGGCCAGCGCCTGCGCGACGAAGATGCGGGGGTCTTCGTTCCAGCGCACGATGTCGATCTTCTCGCCGTCCAGTTCGCGCACGATGTTGCGGACCCGGGCCCCGCGCATGCCCACGCAGGCGCCCACGGGATCGACCTTGTCGTCATGCGTGAACACGGCCACCTTCGCGCGGTAGCCGGGGTCGCGCGCCACGGCGCGGATCTCGACGATGCCCTCGTACACTTCGGACACTTCGCTGCGGAAAAGCTCTTTCAGGAACTCGCCGCAGGTGCGCGAAAGAAGGATGGCCGGGCCGCTCTGCGGCTCCCTTTCCTCCCGTCCCTGCTCGCCTTTGCCACGCCCGCCGCGGACGGCCTTGAGGTACGCGCGCACCTGGTCGCCCACCTGGAAGTCGTCGCCCGCGATCCGGTCGCGCGAGGACAGCAGCGCCTCCGCGTTGTCGCCCAGATCCACGATCACGTCGCGGCGGTTGATCGCGCGCACGGTTCCGGTCACGATCGTCCCGACGCGGTCCTGGTAGTCTTCGAAGACCTTCTGGTTCACCGCCTCGCGGATCTTCTGCAGGATCATCTGGCGCACCGACTGCGCGCCGATGCGCCCCAGGCGTTCGAACGGGATGGGCACGTCGATTTCATCGCCCACCTTCGCGTCTTTGGCCAAAAGGCGCGCGCGCCGCTGCGGGATGGTGCCGGGGGTGCGCTCGAAGGTCTCGGTGACCCGGGCGCGGTCGATGATGCGCATGTTCAGGCTTTTCGGGTCGACCTCCACGCGGACGGCTTCGGAAATCCCGGCACTCTTCTTCGCGACCGCCTGCAGCGCGTCGCCGATCACCTGGATGATCACGGCGCGATCCACGCCGCGTTCGCGTTCCAGATAGTTTACAACTGCAAGCAGTTCACTGTTCATCCATGCCTACCTTTCCCGCCCCGCCTCGCGGCGAGGATCCATGCAACCAAAAACACAGAACAAAAAAAGAGCGGGCCGAGGCCCCGCTCCCCGATCCGGCGCGCCGGACGTCGGATAAACCGATTGAAACGACACCGTTACCGTATCCGACCCTCCCCCAAATGTCAAGTGCAACCCCGTCCGATTTTCATCCGGATTGCGGGCCAGGGGGACGGTCGCGGCGGGGGTCCATGTCCGAGTGCGAAGAGACGGGGGCGGGCGGAATGACCGCCCCGCCCCCGTCTGGTGTCAAGAGCCGTCGCGGGACGGTGTGTTTATCGGAGGATCAACATCGTTCCGGAGCTGCTCTGGTTCTCGTAGCAACCGAGATCGGCGGCGCTGAAGGCCGTGCGCGGGTTGCCGTCGAGGTCGAATTCGCCGTAGACGTGGACGGTGTCGGCGGCGTTGCGGGCCGGGCTGCTCATGCGGATGCCGGCATCGAAGGCGGGATCCGACCAGAGGACGGGGGCTTCGGCCGTGCCGACGCTTGCGCAGCAGGGGGTCGGCGGCGATGGGATCGTCCGCGAAGACGACGCGGCCGGCTTCGCCGACGGGCGTTTCGTGGACGATGTTGTTCGAGAGGGTGATGACCCCTGTTTCCGCGTGGGGGGCGCCGGGGTAGTTCGTGGCGATGGGGCCGTTCCCGAAGAAGATCGAGTTGTACATCGTGGCCGCGTTGCGGGCGACGTAGTTCCCGGCGTTGCGGACGAAGGTGCAGTTCGAGAAGCGCGGGGTGAAGGAATATCCGCTGACCATCCCGTAGCGCGGCGCGTTGTCGGCGAAGAGGCAGTTCTGGATGGGCAGCGTGCCGTCGACATACTCGATGCCGAGGAGGACGTTGCCGGTGTTGCCGAGGAAGCGGCAGCGGTCGATGCGGACCTCCGGGATCGAGTTGATGCCGGCGGAGCCCGTCCCGTAGAAGTAGACCGCGGAGCCGGCCATGGAGTCGTGCACGTTGCCTGGGTAATGTTGGGGGTTTTGGCCCGTCGGGGCGAACAGCCGGGGTGTCGTTTGCGGCGAAGGTGCAGTTCGTGACGAAGAGCGACCCGCCGGCGCGGTAGATGGCCAGGGTGCCGAGCGACGAGACGCAGTTCGTGAAGAGACAGGAGCTCACGCGGACTTGCGAGCCGTCGCGCTGCTGCGTGGTCGAGTCGACCTGCAGGGCGGAGAGGCGCTGGATGCCGTCGAAGACGCAGCCGTCGATGTCCGCGTCGCAGGCGTCGCGGACGGAGACGCCGCCGGCGAAGGAGAGGCGGTAGTTGTTCCCGCCGGCGAGGGATTGGGTGAAGCGGCAGTTGCGGATGGCGGCGGCGGCGGAGTCGACGAGTACGGCGGCCTCCTTCGAATCGCGGAAGGCGACGTTCGCCACGAGGCCGGTGTAGGCGCCGTCGCCGTAGCTGTAGGTCAGCAGGTTCAACACGCCGTTGGTGCCGTCGATGATGACGGTGGACGGGTCGGCATCGCCGCCGCCGCTCCAGCCGCGGACGGCCACGCCGAAGGGCTCAAGCGGGAAGACTTCACCGGTTTCTTCGGAGTAGACGCCGGGGAGGACGCGCACTTCATCGCCCTTCGAGAGGCGGGAGATGGCGTGGCCGATGGTTGCGAAGGGGGCGTTGGCAAGGCCGGTGCCTGTGGCGTCGGAGCCGTTCGTGGAGTCTGCGTACAAATAGCCGGGATAGGCCACAATCGTCAGGACGACCTGAGGCGCGTCCGTCTCGGTGAAGTCAAAATCGCCGGTGAGGGTGATTTCGTTCACGCCGGTGCCACCCACGATGTGGAGGGCTCCGGAGGAGATGGCGGCGCCGGCGGGGATGAGGGCGTCACCCTGCCAGGCGATGGTGCTGGTACCGGTGCCCAGGACGGAGCCGACGCCGATGGAAATGGCGTCCGGGGCCACGGTGTCGGCGAGGCCGATGGAGACAGGGATGTCCAGCGTTGCGCCTTCGCGGACGTTGATGGTGGTGGAGCCGCCGACCGTGAGGGAGAGGTCGCCGAGGGTGAAGTCGAAGGAGGCCGGGGCGACACCGGCGGGGTTGGCGGCGTCGGCAAAGGCGACGCGTGCGGACGCGGGGGCGTCGGCGGCGACGGTCACCACGAGGTTGTTCGTGGTGGCGGCGTCGGCGAAGACGAGCGTGTTGGTGCCGGAGAGTCCCGTACCGTAGGAGACCGCCGCGGTCACGGGGTAGGTGGCCGCAGGCGGATCAATCGAGACGGGGAGGACGGTCGTGCTGCCGCGGAAGGCCGATCCCTTGCCGGGGAGCGGGAGGAAGAACATGGGGATTGCCGAGGCGTGGAAGGTGGATTCGTAGCAGCCGAGGTCGGCGGCGGCGATGCCGTCGTCGTTGTTGTCGGCGATGCGCGCGTGGCCGTCGAGATCCCAGGCGGAACGGTAGGCGTCGGAGGAAGCGGCGTCGATGGCGGGCGAGTAGGGGCGGGGGCGGGCATCGAACGCGGGGTTGTCCCACGCCACGGAGGGGTTCTCGAGGATGGGATCGGCCACGACCACGGTGCCGAGGTCGATTTCGGTGAAGCCGCCGCCGAGGGCGGTGTTGCCGAGGATGCAGCGGGAGAGTCTCACCTTGGCGGCGCCGCCGGCCGCGGAGAGGGGGCCATCGTTCACGAAGATCGAGTTGTAGAAGCAGCATTCGAAGTTGCTGTTGTCGCCGGCGTAGAGGCCGGTGCCGTTGCCCGCGAAGGTGCAGTTGCGGAAGTACGGGCTGAAGCTGTAGCCGCGGAGCATGGAGGTCGTGGGGACGTTGCCGGCGAGGAGGCAGCTCGTGAAGTGGAGGGTGGAGTGGTCGCCCGCGATCACGTGGTTGCCGGTGTTGCCGAGGAAGCGGCAGCGGTCCGCGTCGAGGCGGTTCCTCGTGCCGTGGGTGCCGATTTCAACCCAGATGCACGAGGCGGCGTAGGAGTCGTGGATGTGGTTCTTCTTCTGCGTGGTGTTGGTTCGGAAGACGCAGTTGGTGAGATTCCAGGCGTACCACGAGGCGGGGAAGGTGGCGACGGCGCCGTAGAAGGACGAGTTGTTTTCGAAGAGGCAGTCCACGAGGGTCACGCGGCGGTCGCCGGAGGTCGCGAGCGAGAGTTGCGTGGCGTAGGCGGCGGCGCGGCGGGTCATGTTCGTGAAGACGCATCCGACGGCTTCGACGCGGCTGTTCTCGCGCGCCCACAAGCCGCCCGGATTCGTTTCGGAGGCGGTGGACTGGGTGAAGGCGCAATTGGTCGCGGCGCAGTCGGCGCCGAAGAGGTAGAGCGCGGCGTTTTTGCTGTTGCGGAGGGCGAGGTTCGCGAGGGAGCCGCGTTCGCCGGCGGCGTAGGCCACCACGGAATCCGCCGCGTTCCCGGCGTCGAGGATCGTCGTGTCCGGCGAGGCGCCCTCGATGTGGACGGCTCCGGGCTCGAGCGGGAAGGCTTCGCCGGTGGCGGAGGAGTAGGTGCCGGGAGCCAGGCGCACGGTGCCGTCCGCGAGCTTGGAGAGGGCGGCGGTGGCGGTGCGGAAGGGCATGCCGCCCGCAAGGCCCGTGGCGGTGGCGTCGTTGCCGTTCACGGCGTCGGCGTGGAGCGTGCCGTCGTGGCCGACGATCGTGAGGGTCAGGGACGGCGCCCCGGACTCGACGAACGTTCCGGCGGAGAGGGAGAGGTCGACGGTGTTCACGCCGAACCCGCCGACGATGTGGAGCGCCCCCGGCGTGGCCGAGGTGTTCGTGGCGATGGTCGCGCCGCCCTGCCACGCGGCGGCGGAGGAGCCGTCTCCGGCGGTGACGCCCGTGGTGACCGTGATGGCGCTGGGGGTGACCGCCCCCGCGGCGGAAAGCGAGACCGTGAGGTCGAGGGTGTCGCCCTCCTTGAGATAGAAGTGGCTGCCGCCGGTGGTCAGCGTGAGATCCGCGGCGATCACGTCGTAGAAGGCGGGGAGGACGCCCTGCGAGGTGCCGGACTCGGCGATCGCGATGCGCAGCGTGCCGTCCGGGGCGTCGGAATTGACGGTGAACTGGAGGTTCGCGGAGGCGGAGCCATCCGCAAAGGAGAGCGTGGCGCTGCCGGTGATGCCGTCGGGGTAGGTGACGGCGGCCGTGACGGGGCCGGCGATGGAGGCTCCCGGGTCGATGGAGACGGGGATCGTGATCGTCTGGCCGCGGATGGCGTATTTGAGGCCGGGGACGGGAACGAGGAAGGTGGGCGAGACGGCGGCGTGGAAGAGCGACTCGTAGCAGCCGTAGTCCGCAACGGCGGTGCCGTCGGCGTCGTTGTCGGCAACGCGGGCGTTGCCGTCGAGGTCGATGGCGCCGGCCACGGCCGCGGCGGCCGAGGCGTCGATGCCGGGCGAGTAGGGCAGGGGACGGGGGTCGAAGGCGTCGTCGTCATAGGCCACGGCGACGTTCCCGAGGGCGGGGTCTTCGGTGGAATAGGCCGAGTTCGCGTTGACGCCGACGCCGAGGGTGCAGTCGTGGACGATGGAGTCGAGGATGGTCAGGTTGTCGGCATAGGAGGTCCAGCCCACGCTTTGCTGGAGGTTGGGCACGCCGTCGAGGATGGAGTTGCGGATCTGGGTGACGGCGTTGCGCCCGGCGAAGCCGCCGCCGCCGCCGAGGATGGTGCAGTTCCAGATTTGGACGGCGATGGCGTGGCCGCCGATCGTGTAGCCGGTGGTGTTGTTGTCCGCGAAGAGGGAGTTCGTGATGCGCACGAGGTTGGCGTTGTTCAGGCCGAAGAGCGAGCGGCCCCCGTTGCCGAGGAAGCGGCAGCGGTCGAAGGTGAAGTGGGTGGCGGATTTGCTGTTGTGGGCGCCGCGGGTCCAGAAGACGGAGCCGCCGAAGGCGTCGTGCTGCCCCCCGGTGCTTGTGATGGCGTTGTTGCGGAAGACCGTGTTGTTGACCTTCGCGTCCACCTTGCACCCGGTGCCTTCGACGATGTTGCCGAACTTCACGGTGTTGTCCGCGACGAGGCAGTCGTCCATGCGCACGGTGAAGAAGTCCGTCTGCGGCGTGCCGTAGTCCAGAATCATGGCGTCGCGGCTCATGCTGGCGAACGCGCAGTCCTTGAAGACCATCGTGCAGGAGTAGCGCGCCCGGATGGCGCCCACGTTGAAGTTGGCGGGGTCGTTGTAGTTCCCTGTCCCGCTGGCGGCGGCGGATTGCGTGAAAAGCACGTTCGTGGCGGCGATGGAGGCGGTTTCCATCAGGACAAGCGCGTGCGACGTGTCGCGCAGCACGCAGTCTGCGACGGCAAAGGCGACTCCGCTGGAGACATCGAACAGGTTCGCCGCGGAGTTGCCGCCGGTGATGACGCGGGCGGTGCGGTCGGGGACGCCCCCGCCCGCGGACCAGCCGACGATCGAGAGGTTGGCGGTGACGGCGATGGGGAAGGTCTCGCCGGAGGCGATGTCGTACGAGCCCTCGCCCACGTGCACCGTTCCCCCCGCGCCTGCGGCGGCGACGGCCTTGGCAAGCGTGCGGTAGGGGCTTGCCGCGGAGCCGTCGCCCAGATCGCTCCCCGTGCCCGACACATAGACGTCCGCGGCCGAGGCCGTGAAGGCGGCGAGAGAAATCAGCGCGATGGAAGCAAGGAAAATGCGCTTTACGGAAACGGCGGGATTCGTCGATCGGTTCATACGGAGACCTCCAGGATGTGACAGTACGGAAGCCGATGGAATCGCTTCCTGTAGACACTTGCGCGAATGCACGCAACATGCAGGCGCACGGTGTCATGCAGAGAATCATATCATGTGGGATGTTCGTGGCACAAGTTAAACTTCGTGATTCCGAATTGCGCGCGCGGCAACCTCGAGATGCCCCTGGGGACCGCCGTGTCGCCGGCGTGTGACCCGATCGCCCCGATTGACGTCGAATCCCGATCCCGCCTGCCGGAGGGGGTGGCCTTCCTGGGGACCGCCGTCCCCGGCGGGCCGGATGGAGGGACGGCCTCCGTGTCGTCCGGCCTTCCAGCGGCACAATGACAATCCGCTTTCCCCGACGGGGGGCTTTGTGGCATCATGACGCGCATGGCACGTTTTCGGTTGGCTCTGGTCCTGTTGTTGCTCGCGGGGTGCGGCGTCGCATCGGCGGGGGATGCCGCGCGCTTCCTTTTGGAGCATGCGCGCACGCGTGCGAGGTATGGCCCGTTCGAGGCGCGCGAGGGCGAGGTGGCGAAGATTGGCGGCGCGGACTACCGCATCGGCATCGAGGGGACCTCGCAGCTTGTCTTCGTGCCGCTCGCCGCGCCGGGACGCACATACGGGCCGCTCGATTTCGTGGCCGGGCGCATGGTGGAGATTGGCGACGCCTTCTACACGCTGGTGGATCCCGTGGATCCCGGCGCTGCGGCCTTCCCCGGGGGGACGGCGGCGGTGCGCCGGACTGGCACGGGCGACTCGCGGCCCCCGCCTGTCCCGCCGCCGGTGGTGTCGGAGGTGGACGCGCTGTCCGGTTCCTCCCGGACCGTTCCCAAGCGTCCCATGCTGCCGCCGCCCGATCCGGGGCTGCGGACCTGTCTCGGCGTCGAACCCTTCCATCGGATCCCCTACAAATGGAAGATTGGCGGGAAAGAGGCGAAGACCGCCGATCTCGACTTCTCCTCCATCGGGGCCAACTCCACCTGGAACGGGTGGACGCTCGATCTCGCCTTTCTTTTCGATGCAAAGGCCGGGGGGATCGTTCCCGACGGGCTTGCCTTGGGCGCGGCGTCCGTGGACGACGGATCCGGCTGGCGCATCGGCGGCGGCTACGAGCATCCGCTTCTCCGGGACGGCCCGTGGGAGGTCACGGGCGGCATCCGCCTGTACTACATGAGCCTGGACGTCGATCTTTCCAGTCGCACATTGGATGTGGATCCGTCCCTTGCGTCCACGAACGCCTTGGGCGAGGTCGTCGCGGGCGTGGCCGTGTACAAGGACTCGAAGGTTTCCACGACCTTCTCCGAATGGGGGGTCTGGCTCGACTTCGGGGCGAGCTGGCGCTACGGGGAGTGGCTCTTCAAGGCGGGAATCTCCATCGCGCCGGCGACCGAAGCCACCTTGGACGCGGGACTTCCGGGGCCGGGCGACTTCACCTACTCCGTCGACCCCCGGCGGCGCCTGCCCCTCGAAGGATCCGTCGGCGTCGAGTGGGGACGCGGCCGCTGGCGGTACTTCGGCACGGCGGTCCTGGGATCCGACACCTCGTTGCGTCTCGGGGCCCTGTACGTCTTTTGAGACGCTTCCGGGGGAGGGGGCCGAGGGCCCCCCGGTTTTCCGAGGGGGATTTTTGTCAATTCGTGCTTGCCAACCCCCCGGTCCCTCTGCTACATTCACACCCTTTTGTCAATTTGGAAGGATTGTCATTCATGCCTACCATCAACCAACTCGTGCGCAAGGGGCGTTCGCCCCAGTCGCGGAAGAGCAAGTCGCCCGCGCTGAAGGGCTGCCCCCAGCGCCGCGGGGTCTGTCTGCTTGTAAAGACCCAGACGCCCAAGAAGCCGAACTCGGCCCTGCGCAAGGTGGCGCGCGTGCGCCTGACCACCGGCCACGAAGTGACGGCCTACATCCCTGGCGAAGGCCACAATCTCCAGGAGCACAGCGTCGTGCTCGTCCGCGGGGGTCGCGTGTCCGACCTTCCGGGTGTCCGCTACCACGTCGTGCGCGGTACGCTGGACGCCCTGGGCGGAGCGGGTCCGAGCAACACCAACAAGCTCAACCGCAACCGCAGCCGTTCGAAATATGGCGTGAAGAAGGAAAAGAAAGCCGGCAAGTAAAAGGCTTCAGAGGCGAATCATGGGTAGAAGGCGCAATGCGACGAAGCGGGTTCTGAACCCCGATCCGAAATACAAGAGCGAGCTCGTGGAGCGCGTCGTGAACGGCGTGATGAAGCAGGGCCGCAAGACGACCGCGCAGCGTATCGTGTACGGCGCGATGGCCGAACTCGCCGAACAGACCGGCAAGGATCCGATCGAGGTCCTCGATGCCGCCATCAACAACATGAAGCCGAAGGTGGAGGTCAAGTCCCGTCGCGTGGGCGGCACGACCTACCAGGTGCCCGTGGAGATCCGCCCGGCCCGCCAGCTCGCCCTGGCCCTCCGCTGGATGCTGCAGTACGCCTCCGGGCGCCGGGGCTCCGGCATGCCCAAGGCGGTGGCGCTCGAGCTTCTCGACGCCTACAACAACCAGGGCAACGTGATCAAGAAGCGCGACGAGACCCACAAGATGGCCCAGGCCAACCGGGCCTTCGCGCACTACGCCTGGTAGGCCGGCGCACACCCCCTGCGCGGGTTCCCCCCTACAATTTACCTTAAGCGCCGCGACCGGCGGTGCCAAGCGAGTTTTTCCCCATGGCCGACAGCAAGAGCAAGGACAGGAAGGCGGTCGGATCCGGCAACGGATCGGGCCTCCGCCCGGCTTCGTTGTCGGACGTGCGCAACATCGGGATCGTCGCGCACATCGACGCGGGCAAGACCACCACCTCGGAACGCATCCTCTTCCACGCCGGCCAGACGCATCGCCTGGGCAACGTGGACGAAGGCACGACCGTGACGGATTGGATGGCGCAGGAGCGCGAGCGCGGCATCACGATCACCAGCGCCGCCATCACCTGCTCCTGGCGCGGCGTGCAAATCAACATCATCGACACCCCCGGCCACGTCGATTTCACCATCGAGGTGGAGCGGTCGCTCTACGTGCTGGATGGCGCCGTGTGCGTCTTCTGCGCGGTGGGCGGCGTGCAGCCGCAGACGGAGACCGTCTGGCACCAGGCCGACCGCTACCGCATCCCCCGCCTGGCGTTCGTGAACAAGATGGATCGCATGGGCGCGGACTTCCCCGCAGTGGTGGGGGAGATACGGGAGAAGTTCGGCGCGAACCCCGTCCCCATAGCCCTTCCGTGGGGGGCGGCGGAGTCCTTCCGCGGCGTGGTCGACCTGGTGGCGATGGAGGCATGCACCTTCGACCCGCAAGGATGCGGCGAATCCGCGATGAAGCGCGAGGCGGTCCCCGCCGTCCTGGCCTCTGCGGCGGCAACCGCCCGCGCCACCCTGTGCGAGGCCGTCGCCGAGGCCGACGAAGAGGCGCTGGCCGCCTACCTGGAAAATCCGGACCTTCCGCCGGAGCTGCTTCGCAAGGCCCTTCGCGCGGCCACCCTCGCCGGTTCGGTCGTTCCCGTGCTGTGCGGCACGTCGCTCCACAACAAGGGCGTGCAGCTGCTCTTGGACGCCATCGTGGACTACCTCCCTTCGCCCCTGGACCGCCCGCCGGTGAGCGGAGACGACCTCCGCGGCGGGCGGACGGAGCGCAAGGCGGAAGACGACGGCCCGCTGGCCGCGCTGGTCTTCAAGGTCTCCACCGATCCCTACGTGGGCCGCCTCTTCTTCGTGCGCGTCTACTCCGGCGTGCTCCGGAAGGGACAGAACGTCTACAACCTGCGCATCCGCCGCCGCGAGCGCGTGATGCGCCTCGTGCGGATCAGCGCCGACTCCCTGCAGGACGTCGAGGCGATCTACGCAGGCGATATCGGGGCGGTCGTGGGCTTCAAGGACGCGACCACCGGCGACACCCTCTGCGTGGAAAACCAGCCGGTGGCGCTGCAGCGGCTCACCACCCCGGACCCCGTGATGTTCATGGCCGTCGAGGCGCGTTCGCGCGCGGACAAGGACAAGCTTGCCGGCGCACTCGCCGCACTCGCCGCCGAAGACCCCACCTGCCAGACCCGCGAGGATCCCGAAAGCGGGCAGACCATTTTGAGCGGGATGGGCGAGTTGCACCTGGAGATCCTGGTCGACCGCCTGCGCCGCGAGTTCAACGTCGACGCCAAGGTCGGCAAGCCCATGGTCTCCTACGCCGAGACCGTTACCGGGATGGGCTCCGGCGAAGCCACTTTCGACCGCGAGATCGCCGGGAAGCGCAACTATGCGCGGGTCGCCCTCGAAGTCACCCCCCTGCCTCGCGGGCAGGGACGCCATGTCGATCTCTCCCCCGTGCGCGGCAAGCTGCTTCCGGAGTTCGAGAAGGCCGTGGAGATGGGAATCGACGATGGCATCCTCACCGGGATCCTGGCCCATTGCCCGATGACGGACCTGCAGGTGCGTGTGACCTGCGCCGAGGACCTGGAAGACGGGAGCGCCACCGAGGTGGCGTTCCGCAACGCGGCCGTGATGGCCTTCCGCGAAGGAGCGAAGGCCGCGGGACCGGAGCTGCTCGAGCCGATCATGGCGCTGGACATTGTGACGCCCCCCGAGCATGTGGGGGAGATCATGGGCGACCTCAACGGTCGTCGTGGAAACGTACGGGAGATGACCATGCGAGGCGACATGCAGATCGTCCGCGCCCGCGTGCCTCTCGCCGAATTGTTCGGCTACGCCTCCGCCAGCAGGTCGCTGTCACGGGGACGGGCCAGTTACTCGATGGAGCCGGACCAATTCGCGGTCGTGCCGCGCAATGTCCGGGAGCACATACTGAACCAGTAGGACAGAAGCATGCAAAGTCAGTGTATCCGCATTCGACTGCAGGCATACGACCACCGGGTCCTTGACCAGGCCGTGACGGACATCGTCGACACGGCGCGCGGGACCGGTGCGCGCGTGGTGGGGCCGATTCCCATGCCCACGCGCATCGAACGCTGGACTGTGAACCGCAGCCCCCACGTCGACAAGAAATCCATGGACCAGTTCGAGATGCGCACCCACAAGCGCCTTCTCGAGATCGTAGGGCCCACCGCCAAGACGGTCGACGAGCTGAAGAAGCTCAATCTTCCCGCGGGCGTGGACATCGGCATCCGGATCTAGGTGCCCTACGGGCGCCCCAACAAACGGGGAATACCATGCAAGGTTTGATTGGAAGAAAAATTGGAATGACGCAGGTCTGGGACGACCAGGGGCGCCGCGTGGCGGTGACCGTGATCGAAGCCGGCCCGTGTCCCGTAGTCCAGGTCAAGACCCCCGCGCAGGACGGCTACTCCGCCGCGCAGGTCGGCTTCCTGGCCCAGAAGCCGCAGCGTCTCCCGAAGGCCGTTCGCGCCCGTTACGAGAAGGCCGGCGTGCCCCCCTGCCGCGAACTCCGCGAGCTCCCGGTGGCGGCGGACGAGTCCGTGAAGGTCGGCGACACCCTCACCGTGAAGCTGTTTGAAGGCGTGAGCCTCGTCGACGTGACCGCCACCAGCAAAGGTCGCGGCTTCGCCGGCGTCGTGCGGCGCTACCGCATGAGCGGCGGCGTGATGACCCACGGCGGGCACTCCAAGCGCCGCATCGGCGGCATCGGCGCCTGCGACCTGCCCGGCTGGGTGGAGAAAGGCAAGCGCATGCCCGGCCACATGGGCAACGTCCAGGTCACGACGCGCAACCTCGCCGTGGTCCAGGTCCGTCCGGACGACAATCTCCTGCTCGTCCGCGGCGCCGTCCCCGGCGCGAACGGCGGCATCGTGATCATCCGCAAGGCCCTGAAACTCCAGAACGCCAAGGCCCGGTAAGGGATCGACGAGGAAACCATGAGCACCATCAAGAAATTTTCCATCTCCGGCGAGAGCGCGGGCGAACTCGAGTTCGACGCCTCCCTCCTGGTGCTGGACAAGGGCGCCCAGGCCGTGAAGGACACGCTGGACGCCCGCGCGGCCAACCAGCGCGCCGGCACCGCCTCGACCCTGGGCAAGGGCGAGGTCCGCGGCTCCAACAAGAAACTCTGGCGCCAGAAGGGAACCGGCAGGGCCCGCACGGGCCTCCGCCAGTCCCCCCTGTGGCGCGGCGGCGGCGTGGCCCACGGCCCGCGCCCGCGCGTCTACGCCCGCAAGATCAACAGGAAGGTCGCCCTCCTCGCCTTCCGCCGTGCGTTGTCCGAGCGCCTGAACGACGGCGGGCTCGTCGTGATCGAATCCTTTGACCCGGCCGAGGCCAAGACCAAGCTCGTCGCCGCCGTCCTGGCGAAGATGGGCCTGGACAAGGGCACCTGCCTGATCGTGGACGAGCAGCCGAGCGACAAGCTCCTTCTGGCGGCGCGCAACCTTCCGAAGGTTGATGTTGCCAAGGCGGCCTCCGTTGATGTATACTGCTTGCTCCGTTTTCGCACCGTGGTGGCCACGGAGGCAGGTTACAAGGCCCTGATCGCTCGACTGGCGAAACAGGAGGGCGAAGCATGAAGCAGACGGATGTCATCCGCAGGGTCCTGGTGACCGAGAAGGGCACGGCGCTGGCCGAGCTCAACCAGTATATGCTGGAAGTGGCGCGCGGCGCCAGCAAGCCGCAGATCCGCCAGGCCGTCGAGGACCAGTTCGGGGTTCACGTGCTGGCGGTGAACACGCAGCGATACAAGGGCGAAACGCGCGTGCTGCGCGATCGCCGCAAGGTGCGCGACGGAGGCTGGAAGCGCGCCATCGTCACGCTCAAGGCGGGCGAACGCATTGATCTGATCTAGCGCAGGCAAGGTGATTGTATGGGTTTGAAGAGTTATAAGCCGAGGTCCGACGGCACGCGGTTCCGTGTGTCCTCGACCTTCGAAGACATCACGGAGGCACGCCCCAAGCGCAGCCTTACCGAGCCGCTGCCGGAGCATGCGGGCCGCAACAACGCCGGCCGCATCACGACCCGCCATCGCGGCGGCGGCGTGAAGCGGCGCTACCGCAAGGTGGATTTCCGCCGCGACAAGCTGGGCATCCCCGCCCGCGTCGCCGCCATCGCCTACGATCCGAACCGCTCCGCCAACCTCGCGCTCCTGAACTATGTGGACGGCGAAAAGCGCTACATCCTGGCCCCCGAAGGGCTGAAGGTGGGCGCGCTCGTGATGTCCGGTCCGGATGCCGAGCCGAGCGTGGGCAATGCGCTCCCCATCGACCGCATCCCGCTGGGCCTTCCGGTGCACAACATCGAGATGGTTCCCGGCCGCGGCGGCATGCTCGTGCGTTCCGCAGGCCTCTCCGCCCAGATCATGGGCCGCGAGGGCGGGTACGCCACGATCAAGATGCCGTCCGGCGAAATCCGCCGCGTCCCGTCCGCCTGCATGGCGACGATCGGCGCCGTGGGCAACGCCGAATGGAGCGGCATCAAGCTCGGCAAGGCCGGCCGCAAGCGCCTGATGGGCATCCGCCCGACGGTCCGCGGCGTGGCCATGAACCCGGTGGACCACCCGATGGGCGGCGGCGAAGGCCGCACCTCCGGCGGCGGGGATCCCCGTTCGCCGTGGGGCCAGCTGGCGAAGGGCGGCAAGACGCGCAATCCTCGCAAGACCTCTTCGAAGTTTATTGTCAAGCGGAGAAAATAAGCCATGGCACGCTCGATCAAGAAGGGCCCCTACGTGGAGGCCAAGCTCCTCAAGAAGGTGGAGCAGATGAACGAGTCCGGGCGGAAACAGCCGATCAAGACCTGGTCGCGCCGCTCGATGATCTTGCCGGAATTCGTGGGTCTCACCTTCGCGATCCACAACGGCCGGCAGCACGTACCGATCTTTATCACGGAGAACATGGTGGGACACCGCCTGGGCGAATTCGCGCAGACGCGTACCTTCCGGTCTCATAGCAGCAGCGCCGACAAGGCGGCGCCCGGGCGTCGATAACCGGAGCTTGTGGAAATGGAAGTCAAAGCGATTACGCGCAATGTGCGCCTGTCGGCCAAGAAGGGCCGCCCGATCGCCCGAAAGGTGCAGGGGCTGCCCGTGGCCAAAGCTCTCGAAATCACGGAATTCAGTCCGTGCAAGGCCGCGTTTCATCTCGGCAAAACGCTCAAGTCGGCCGTGGCGAACGCCCGCAACAACGCCGGTCTTGACGTGGATGGCATGACAGTGAAGCTGGCGGTCTTCGACGAAGGCCAGCGTCTCCGTCGGTTCTGGCCGAGCGCCCGTGGCAGCGCCCTCCCGATCAAACGTCGTCTGTGCCATGTGACCGTGGTTCTCACGGACGATCGCGCCTAGGAAGGAACGGAACGGATATGGGACAGAAAGTCAATCCGATCGGATTTCGCATCGCCCTCGACAAGCAGTGGCGTTCGCGTTGGTTCAGCACCAAGAAGAACTTCGGCGGGCAATTGGCCGAAGACCTGATGATTCGTGAAACGGTCGAGAAGAAGCTCGAAGGCGCAGGCATCGCCAAGGTCGTGATCGAACGCTACGCCAACCGCGTCCGCGTGAACATCTTCAGCGCCCGCCCCGGCATCATCATCGGCCGCAAGGGGGCGGACATCGAGAAGATCCGCGCCGAGCTCTCCAAGAAGACCGGCAAGGAAATCTACCCGGAGATCCACGAGGTTCGCGACCCCGACGCCAACGCCCAGTTGGTGGCCAAGGGCATCGCCGCCCAGATCGTCCGTCGCGTGGCCCTGAAGCGCGCCCTGAAGCGCGCCCAGAAGATCGCCATCGACCAGGGTGTCGACGGCATCAAGATCCGCTGCTGCGGGCGCATCAACAACGCCGAGCTTTCCCGCGTCGAGTGGGGCATGGAGGGCAAGGTCCCCCTGCACACGCTGCGCGCCAACATCGATTATGGTTTCGCGGAGGCCGACACCACCGCCGGAAAGATCGGCGTGAAGGTGTGGATCTGCAAGCGCGAGGACTTCCAGCCCGCGCGTACCGGCTCTTCGAGGAGGAAGAACAATGCCCCTAATGCCTAACAGGGTCAAGTACCGCAAGCAGTCGAAAGGCAATCGTGCGGGCTTTGCGACCTCCGGCGCCGAGCTGGCGTTCGGCGAATATGGCTTGAAGGCCCTGGAGCGCGGATGGCTCAAGAACACCCAGATCGAGGCGTGCCGCGTCGCGATCAACCGCTACATGAAGCGCAAGGGGAAGCTCTGGATCCGCGTGTTCCCGGACAAGCCCGTCACCAAGAAGCCCATCGAAGTCCGCATGGGCGGCGGCAAGGGCAACGTCGAGTACTGGGTGGCCGTCGTGCTTCCCGGGAAGATACTGTTTGAAGTCGCCGGCGTTCCGGATGCCGTGGCGCGCGAGTGCCTCCGTCTTGCCGACACGAAGTTGGGGATTCGGACGAAGTTGGTCACGCGCGCCCGGTAACCGAGGCGCTCGCCGGCCTCGCCCGGCAGGAGCAATCCGAAATGAAGGCAAGTGTAATTCGAGAACTGGGCGCCGAGGAGCTGGCGCAGAAGATCCGCGAGACCGAGGTGGAACTTCGTGACCTGCGGCTGAAGAACGCGGGGCACCTCGCGGAACACCCCTGTCGAATCCGCGGCTTGCGCCGCGACATCGCGCGCATGCGCACCATCCAGAACGAACGGGAGGCTGCGAAATAACCATGGCCGAAACCGAAGTCAAGAGCCGCGGCTCCCGAAAAGTCCGCACCGGAGTGGTCGTGCGCCGCAGTGGCGACAAGACCGTGCTCGTCAAGTCCGAACGCCGCAAGCCCCACCCGCTGTATGGCAAGGTTGTGAAGATCGAGAAGGCCTACCACGTCCACGACGAGGAAAACAGGGCCCAGGTGGGCGATCGGGTGACGATCGTCGAATGCCGCCCCCTCAGCCGTACGAAACGCTGGCGCCTCGCCCCCACGGAAGGAGAGCAGAAGGCATGATCCGGGAACAAACCCAACTCGTCGTCGCCGACAACTCCGGCGCCAAGGTGGCCCGTTGCTTCCGCGTTTTGGGCCAAAGCAAGGAGTTCGCCCACATTGGCGACCTGGTCAAGGTCTCCATCCGCGAGGCCATGCCGGCCAGTTCCGTGAAGAAGGGCCAGGTCTGCCTGGCCGTGATCGTGCGCACCGCGCATCCGATCAAGCGCCCCGACGGTTCGAGCGTCCGGTTCGACCAGAACGCCTGCGTGATCGTCGATCCGAAGTTGAACCCGCTCGGCAGCCGCATCTTCGGGCCTGTCGCCCGAGAGCTCCGGGACCGTAATTACATGAAGGTGGTCTCGCTGGCCCCCGAAGTGGTGTGAGTGACCTGCGCGCCGCCCCGCGCGGCGCACGCAACGATTTGAAAGAAAGCCATGAGCGTCGCACGCATCAAGAAAAACGACACCGTCATCGTCATCGCCGGTGAATACGCCGGGCAGACCGGAAGGGTCCTGCGCGTCGATCCCAAGGCAGGCAAGGCCTTTGTGGAAGGTATAAACATGATCAAGAAGGCCGTGCGCCGCCAGCAGGGCGACGTGCAGGGCAAGAACTTCGACGAGCGCGAGGCGCCCGTGGAACTTTCGAACCTCATGCCTTACGACCCGGATCTGAAGAGGGGCGTCCGCATCGAGCGCGTGCGCCAGGCCGGCCGCGGCGTCCGCAAGGCGAAGCGTACCGGCCGCATCATGGATTGATTGGAGTAGAGGATACCATGGCCAATCTCAAGGAAACCTATAAGACGAAGGTTGCTCCTGCGCTGATGGCGAAGCTGGGGATCAAAAACCCCATGCTCGCCCCCAGGCTGGGCAAGATCGTCCTCAACATGGGCTTCGGCATCGTCGAAAAGGACGTGCAGAAGAAGCTTTTGGAGGATCTCGCCGCCATTTCCGGCCAGCAGCCCACGCTCTGCAAAGCCCGCAAGAGCATTTCGAACTTCAAGCTCCGCGAAGGCATGGTCGTCGGCGCGAAGGTGACCCTCCGCGGCGAACGCATGTACGACTTCTTCGAGCGACTGGTCAACAACACGCTTCCCCGCATCCGCGACTTCCAGGGTGTTCCCAACCGCGGGTTCGACGGGCGCGGGAACTACACCTTCGGCCTGAAGGAGCAGGCCATTTTCCCCGAGATCGACGCCGCCGCGATCTCGCAGGAGCAGGGCATGGACATCACGCTGTGCACGACGGCCTCCGAGGACAAAACCGCCCGTGAACTCCTCGTGCAGCTGGGCATGCCCTTCCAGGGCTCGAACAAGTAAGGAGACAGTGCCGTGGCCAAGACCTGCCTGAGAGTCAAAGCAAAGCGCGAGCCCAAATTCTCGTCTCGCCGCACCACGCGGTGCAACCGTTGCGGGCGTCCCCGTGCGTACATCCGCAAGTTCCAAGTCTGCCGAATCTGCTTCCGCGAACTGGCGCTCTCCGGCCAGATTCCGGGCGTGACCAAGGCGAGCTGGTAAGGAAGGATGGTTGAAATGAGTTGGTCCGATCCGATCGCCGATATGCTCACGCGCATCCGCAACGCCCAGAACGCGGGCCTTGCGGACGTCGAAATGCCCGCCTCCCGCATGAAGGAGGAGATCGCGCGCATCCTGAAGGCCGAGGGCTACATCCTCGCCTATTCCACCGAGGCCGAAGGCGCCCGCCGCACGTTGCGCCTGACCCTCAAGTACGACGCCGGGGAACAGCCCGCCATCCGCGGCCTGCGCCGCGTCAGCAAGGCCGGCCTCCGCCGGTTCTGCGGCTGCCGCGAAATCCCGCGCGTCCTGGGCGGCATGGGTATTGCCGTCATCAGCACCCCCGCTGGCGTCATGACCGGCGCCGAAGCCGGCAAGAAGAGGCTTGGCGGCGAAATCATCTGTGAAATCTGGTGAGGTAACACGATGTCCAGAATCGGCAAGCAACCCATCGACCTCCCCGCTGGCGTCAAGGTCGACATCCAAGGGGCGACCATCACCGCCACAGGGAAGAACGGCACCCTTTCGCGTACCCTTCCCGACGGCATCTCCGCCGAAATCGCCGACGGCAAGGTCACGGTCTCCCGTTCGAACGACTCCCGCGAGCAGAAGAGCCTCCATGGCCTCTCTCGCACCCTTGTGAACAACATGGTCGTCGGCGTCGACCAGGGCTACTCCAAGGATCTCGTCATCGAGGGAACCGGCTTCAAGGCCCAGGTCCAGGGGCAGAAGCTTGTCCTGTGGCTCGGCTTCGCCTCTCCGAAGGAGTTCGCCATCCCCGAAGGCCTCACCGTGAAGGTCGACGAGAAGAGCCAGACGCGCGTGACCGTCTCCGGCCCCGACAAGCAAGTCGTTGGCGATGCGGCCGCCCGCATCCGCGGCTTCTATCCGGTCGAGCCCTACAAGGGCAAGGGCATCCACTACGCCGGCGAGAAGATCCGCCGCAAGCAGGGCAAGAAGGTCGCCTGATCCGCGACTTCCAAACATCGAGTTTCACCATGAGTGCAAGAAATCGCATCGAACAGCGCCGGTTGCGCCACAGGCGCATCCGCCAGCGCGTGAAGGGCACCGCTGCCCGTCCGCGCATGGCCATCTATGTCTCGAACAAGCACCTTTACGTGCAGTTCATCGACGACGATGCCTCCACCACCCTCGCGGCGGCCTGCTCCGGCAAGGAGCTTCCGGGTTGCAACATCGAGGTCGCGAAGGCTGTCGGCGAGAACGCCGCCAAGGCCGCCCTGGAGAAGGGCATCCAAACGGTGGTCGTCGACCGCGGCGGATTCCTTTTCCATGGCCGCGTGAAGCAGATTGTGGATGCGGCCGTGGCCGCAGGTCTTAAGGTCTCCGCGGCCGCCAAGGCCGACGATGCGACGGAGGAGGTCAAGTGAGCGCCGAACTGCAGCAGAAGAAGGGGTCGCGCTTCAGCGACGCGGCCAAGAAGGATGATTTCGACGAGCGCACGGTGTTCGTAAACCGCTGCTCGAAGGTCGTCAAAGGCGGTCGCCGTTTCAGCTTCAGCGCCATCGTCGTGGTGGGTGACCGCGCCGGCAAGGTCGGCCTCGGCTTCGGGAAGGCCAACGAGGTGGGCGAGGCCATCCGCAAGGGCGGCGAAGCCGCACGTCGCGCCATGACCCCCATTACGCTCAAGGGCCAGACGATTCCCCATGAGGTCTCGGGCTTCTGTGACGGCGGGCACGTGCTGCTCAAACCCGCACCCGAAGGCACCGGCGTCATCGCCGGCGGCGGCATGCGCCCCGTGCTCGAGGCGGCCGGCATCAGCAACGTGGTTGGCAAGTCCCTCGGCAGCAACAATCGCCTAAATGTCGTGAAGGCGACTCTCGCCGCCCTCGCGAAACTCCGCTCTGCCGAAGAAATCGCGGCGGCCCGCGCCTAGCGTCGGGCCCCCGTCGCGGCCGGGCGCCTCGCGCCCTCCGGCCGTGCGAATCGAGGTATCACCATGGATCTTCATTCCCTCTCCAATGTCCCCGGCGCGCGCAGCCGCCGGAAACGCCTCGGCCGCGGCACCGGTTCCGGCCTGGGCAAGACCTCGGGCCGCGGCCACAAGGGCCAGTATGCCCGCAAGGGCCACAAGCACAAGCTCGGCTTCGAGGGCGGCCAGATGCCGCTCGTCCGCAGGCTTCCCAAGCGCGGCTTCAAGAACCCCGCCGCCGTCGTCTACGCCCCCGTGAACGTCGCCGCCCTCAACGTCTTCGAAGACGGCGCCGAGGTCACCCGCGAAGCCCTCGTCTTGCTCGGCCTTGCCGATCGCGGCCTCGCCGGCGTCAAAATCCTCGGCAACGGCGAGATCACGAAAAAGCTCACCGTCAAGGCCCAGGCCTTCAGCGCCTCCGCCAAGGCCAAGATCGAGGCCGCCGGCGGAACGTGTGAAATCGCCTGATCGAAAGCAGGGGAACCACCATGCTGGCAGCTTTCCGCAACACCCTTCGAATCCCGGAACTCCGGAAAAAGATCCTCTTCACCCTCGGCATGATTTTCCTCTGCCGGCTGGTGTCGATGATTCCCACCCCGGGTGTCGACCTGAACGCACTCTCCGCTTCGTTGAAGGCGCGCTCCGCCAGGGGCGGCGGGTTCGCGGACATGTTCAACCTGTTCAGCGGCGGCGCCCTCAACAGCTTCTCCATCGGCATCCTCGGCATCTGGCCATACATCAGCGCGCAGATCATCCTGCAGCTGATGACGGCCATCGTCCCCTCCCTCGGCCGCATGGTCCGGGAGGGGGAATCCGGCCGCGTGAAGTTCAACCAGATCACCCGCTACCTGGCCATGGCCATCTGCGCCATCCAAGGCTTCTTCCTCGCCCGTGCGATGCAGAACCCGAGATTCCTCTTCGGAGCGGATATCGGCAGCATCGTGCCCACCACGGGAGTGGCCGGCTTCCTCTTCCCGATCCTCGCCGTGATCTTCATCGTCACCGCCAGCCTCCTCATGATCTGGCTCGGCGAGCAAATCACCGCCCGCGGCATCGGCAACGGCATCTCGCTGATCATCATGGTGAACATCACCAGCCGCCTGCCCCAGGCCGTCCTCGCCATGTGGCGGAAGTACTTCCTTGGACAGGAGATGGACGGCAGCCAGGCGCAGGGCGTCCACGTCGGCATCTTCGGGTTTCTCATCCTCCTGCTCCTCGGCTTCCTCGTGATCGCCGGCACCGTGATGCTCACCCAGGGCGTCCGCAAGATCCCCATCCATTCCGCCCGCCGCCAGGTCGGAGGCCGCACCTACGGCGGCCAGGCCACCTACATGCCCCTCCGCGTGAACTACTCCGGCGTCATGCCCATCATCTTCGCCGGTCCCCTCCTCCAGTTCCCCGCCGCCATCTTCAAGCGCATCCCCGAACGCATCACGTGGCTTGGCTGGCTCCGCAAGATCGGCGATCTCCTCACCCCCGTCGGCAACCAGAACCCCACCTTCTACTTGGTGTGCTTCTCGCTCCTGATCTTCTTCTTCAGCTTCTTCTGGGTGGCCACCCAGTTCAACGCCGTGCAGATTTCCGAGGATCTCAAGCGCGGGAACGCCTACATCCCGGGCATCCGCCCCGGCCGCGCCACCGCCGAGTACCTCGATGGCGTGATGACCCGCGTCACGCTCATCGGCGCCGTCGGCCTGGTGATCGTCGCCATCCTCCCGCAGATTCTCCAGGCCGCGCTGGATGTCGACTGGGTCATCGCCTCGTTCTTCGGCGGCACCTCTTTGCTGATTATCGTAGGCGTCGCCCTGGACACCTTGCGCCAGATGGAGTCGTTCCTCCTGATGCGCCACTACGACGGCTTCCTCAAGCACGGCCGCCTCAAGGGCCGCGGCCGATAGTTCCACTTCGCCTCCCCGCGGAGGCGGCGGGCGTGGAGGCAGGGGCAACGACGAACCGGCATCTTCCGCCCGTCTTGCGCCCCATGCGCATCGTGCCGGAACCCCTTCCGCTCGGTTTTCTCTCTTCCGTTCTCCTCCCCAGGCCACTGCAGGACACACCATGGACATCATCATCCTTCTTGGAGCTCCCGGATCGGGCAAGGGTACGGCTGCGGAACGCATCGCGCCCCGCTTGAACCTTCGCCCCGTCTCCAGCGGCGCCCTTCTCCGGGCCGCCGCCGCCGCCGGCACTGCCGCCGGGCTCGAGGCCAAGTCCTACATGGAGAGCGGCACGCTCGTGCCGGACGCGCTCGTCGGTCGCGTAATCTGCGAACAGCTCGCCGCAGGCGGCGCCGAAACCCGCTGGCTCCTCGATGGATTCCCCCGCACCGTCGTCCAGGCCCAAATGCTCGAGGATGCCGCGAAAGCCGCCGGAGGGCGCGTCCTCAAGGCATTCCTGCTCGAAGTCCCGGAAGACGTGATCGTGAAACGCCTCGCAGGCCGCCGCGTCTGCCCCGCATGCAACGCCACGTATCACATCGAAGGGCTTCCCCCCAAGACCGAGGGCGTCTGCGACCACTGCGGCACCGGGCTCGTCATCCGCCCGGACGACAACGAAGCCACCGTCCGGAACCGCCTGTCCGTCTATGCCACCTCCACGGCCCCGCTCGCGGACTGGTACGAGGAGCGGGGCCTCCTGGTTCGCATCGACGGCATGGGTGGCGCCGCAAAGGTCGCCGACCGCCTGGTCGCCGCCCTCTCCTGATCCGCCGGAACGCCCCTTTTTTTTCAACACCCCCCCCCTTCGCCCCGTGAAGCCCCTGTACAAAAGCGATGCCGAGATCGAAAAGATGCGCGTGAGCGGACACATGTCCGCCCAGGTGCTTTCCGCCCTCGCCGCCGCCGTGGCTCCGGGGATGACCACGGGAGACCTCGACACGCTCGCCCGGAAGCTCATCAAAGACATCGGAGGCGTCCCGTCCTTCCTCGGCTACTTCGGCTATCCCGGCGCGCTGTGCGTCTCCCTGAACGAAGTGGTGATCCATGGCATCCCCGGCAGCCGCGTGATTCGGTCGGGCGACATCGTGAGCCTCGACATCGGCGTCCTGCACGACGGCTTCCACGGCGACAACGCCCTGACCGTGGCGGTCGGCGAAGTCGACGGCGAGTCCAGGCGCCTGCTGGATCTCACGCGGCGCGCCCTCGATGCCGGCATCGCGGCGGCGCGCCCGGGCGCCCGCCTCTCCGACGTCTCCCACGCGATCCAGACCGTGGCGGACGAAGGCAACCTCGGCATCGTGCGCGAGTACGTCGGCCACGGCATCGGCCGGAGCATGCACGAAGAACCCCAGGTGCCCAACTATGGGCCCGCCGGCAAAGGCCCCCTGCTCAAGGCGGGGTTGGTCTTCTGCATCGAGCCCATGCTCAACTTGGGCGGCGCCGCCGTGCGCGTGCTGGACGACGGCTGGACCGTCGTGACACGCGACCGCTCGCGCTCCGCCCACTTCGAGAGAATGATCGCGATTCGCGAAGATCGCACGGAGATCCTGACCCCTTGGTAGGAAAACGTGTGCCACCTGAATTTTTTCGATGGACGACAGTAGGCCGAATCGCGTATACTACCGTTCTTTTTGCGAAACTAAGGAAAACAATCATGAAGGTGCGCAGTTCGGTGCGTCGGATGTGTGAGCGTTGCAAAGTTGTGCGCCGCGCGGGTGTCGTGCGGGTGATTTGCACGAACCCTCGTCACAAGCAACGCCAAGGTTAAGAAGGAACAAGACCATGCCGAGATTGATGGGTATGGACATTCCGGGAAAGAAGCACGTCGCGTACGCGCTCCGGTATATCCATGGTATCGGCCCCAAGCGGGCCAAAGACACTTGCGAGGCGTGCAAGGTCGACCCGGCGAAGATCGCCGACGAACTTACGCCGGAAGAGATCCGCCTGTTGACGGCCTACATCCAGGACAACTATCGCGTGGAGGGCGACCTCCGCCGCGAGGTGTCCGGGAACATCCGCCGTTTGATCAGCATCGGTTCCTACCGTGGCGCCCGCCATCGTCGCGGACTTCCCGTCCGCGGCCAGCGTACGCGTACCAATGCCCGCACCCGCAAGGGAGTGAAGCATACGGTGGGTTCGATGCGCAAGGCGGCCACCAAGAAATAGTAAAACATGGGACGGATATCCCGCATGCGCTTGCCTATGGCGTGCGGCCGTCCCCAAGCGAGGCGTTAAAAAGGCATGAGCGACGAAGCGATCAAAGAAGAGGCGCGCGAAGACGCGCCTGCCGCCGCCGAACAGGCTGCGGCTCCCGCCATGAGCGAGGCGCAGGCGATTCTCGCCGAGGCCGACCCCAAGGCGGCTCCGGTGGACACGAAGAAAAAGGGCCGCGGCAGGTCGATCCCCGCGGGCATCGCCTTCATCCGCGCATCGTTCAACAACACGAAAGTCAGCATCACGGACGCCCGAGGCGGCGTGATCGCCTGGAGTTCCGGCGGCCGGGCCGGCTTCAAGGGCTCCCGCAAGAGCACGGCGTTCGCCGCCACGATGGTGGCGCAGGACGCCGCGCGCCAGGCGGTCGCCAAGGGCATGAGCGAGGCCGAAGTGCGCATCGAGGGCGCCGGCGCAGGCCGCGAGTCCGCCGTGCGCGCCATCCAGTCCGCCGGCATCCAAGTGAGTGTGATCAAGGACTGCACGCCGATCCCCCACAATGGCTGCCGTCCGCGCAAGAGGAGGAGGGTCTGATCATGGGCCGTTATGTTGGTCCCGTCTGCCGCCAGTGCCGCCGCGAGGGGAAGAAGTTGTTCCTCAAGGGCGCGCGTTGCTACATGGCCAAGTGCCCGATCGAGCAGGGTCGTCCCGCTCCCGGCATGCATGTGGCCCGCCGTGTCCGCAAGCTTTCCCAGTACGCCACCCAGTTGCGCGAGAAGCAGGCCCTCCGCCGCCAGTTCGGCATGCAGGAAGGCCAGTTCCATCGCTTCTTCGAGAAGGCTCTCCGCCGTCCCGGCATCACCGGCGAGGTTCTGCTCCAGATGTGCGAGACCCGCCTGGACAACGTCGTCTATCGCCTGGGCTTCGCACCCTCGCGCCGCGCCGCCCGCCAGTTCGTTCGCCACAATCACGTGGCGGTGAACGGCCGTACCACCAACATCCCCTCGATGGAGATGAAGGTCGGCGACGTGATCGAGGTCCGCGACCGTCCCCGCAGCCGCGACATCGCGACCCATGCCCTCGAGGCCGCCACGCGCCAGCAGATGCCCGAATGGCTCTCGCTCGACCGCCAGGCCTTCCGCGCCGAGGTGCTCAGCATCCCGACCCGCGAGCAGATCGCGCCGATCGTGGATGAACAGGCCATCGTGGAATTGTACTCCCGCTAGTATCCCGCATGCGCCCGGCCCGCACTGTCGCGGGCCTCGACGCACGCATGCGCTCCCGTTTGAAAGAAGGACGATTTCGTCATGCCGATTCGCCTCAGCCGTTTTGAAATGCCCAAGCGCGTCATCAAGGACGAAGCTACGGCCACGCCGACATACGCTCGCTTCGTGGCGGAGCCGTTCGAGGTGGGCTATGCCCTCACCCTCGGGAACTCCCTGCGCCGGGTGCTCCTCTCCTCGATCGAGGGCGTCGCCATCACGAACGTCCGCATCATGGGAGCCTCGCACGAATTCTGCACCCTTCCAGGTATTGCCGAAGATGTCACGGACATCATCCTGAACCTGAAGCGCGTCCTCCTCAAGAGCGTCAACCGCGAACCCCGAACGCTCCGCCTCCATCGCAAGGGGCCTTGCACGGTCACCGCCGCCGATTTCGAGGCGGACAATGTGGTCGAAGTGCTGAACCCCGACCAGGTCATCGCCACCATCGACGTCGACGGCGACCTCGACATGGAGGTGGACATCCGCACCGGGCGAGGCTTCTATCCCGCCGTCTGGAACAAGGATCCCCAGCAGGAAATCGGGCGTATCCCCATCGACAGCATCTTCTCGCCGGTCACCCGCGTGAAATACGCGGTCGAAAACACCCGCGTCGGCCAGCGCACCGACTACGAACGCCTCGTGCTCGATGTGTGGACCGACGGCCGCATCTCCCCCGACGACGCCCTCAAGACCGCCGCCGCGATTTTCCGCCACCACCTCGACGTCTTCGTGGACTACAGCGAAGATGCCGTGGAAGCCGAAGATACCGCCACCACCGAGGACGACGAGCGCGAGAAGCTCCGCGCCATCCTCAACATGAGCGTCAACGAAATCGAACTCTCCGTCCGCTCCGCCAACTGCCTCAACAACGCCAGCATCACCACCGTTGGCGAGTTGGCGTCGAAGACGGAGGCCGACATGCTGAAGTACCGCAACTTCGGCAAGAAGTCCCTTAACGAAATCAAGGAAAAACTCGCCGGATTCGGCCTCTACCTCGGCTACAAGGTCGACCCTTCGCTCATGGATACCCCCATCCAGCCGTCGACGCCGCCCGACGAAGACCTGTCCGACGTCGACGAGGATGACGAAGACGTGGACGACGAGTCCCTCCCCCTCGACGACGAGCCGTAGTTTTTCAATCCCCCTTATGGAGTCATTACCATGCGTCACATGCGCGTTGCCAAGAAGTTCGGGCGTTCCAAGGCTCATCGCGAGGAACTCCTCCGCTCCCTCGTGGCGAATCTGATTCTCCAGGATCGCATCCGTACCACCCTCCCCAAGGCCAAGCAGGCTCGCAGGGACGCGGAAAAGATGGTGACCCTCGCCCGCAAGGGCACGTTGGCCGCCCGCCGCCTCTCCGCCGCCCGCCTGCGGAGCCCCGCAGCCGTCCAGAAGCTCTTCGACGTCGTGGTTCCCGCCATGGACGGTCGCCAGGGCGGCTACACCCGCATCGTCAAGCTCGGCGCCCGCGTGGGCGACGGCGCCGAAATGTGTCTCCTCGAATGGGTCAAGGCCGCCCCTGCCGCCCCCGTCGCCGAGGAGTCCGTCCAGGCATAGCCCTTTCCGGATTCCCTCCGAGATTCGTGTTTTCAACGCCCTGTTTCGTCCGCGAAGCAGGGCGTTTCCCTTTTTTCGTCATGGTCCGTCGCCCTCGGCACAGGTTTCCGGAAAAAGAATGGCGCCGGTCCCTAATAAACCCCCTTCGAGATTCGTTTTAGCGGGTGAAACAGGCGGCAGGCTCTCTTGGCCGCCCCCATTCCTCCCCTTTCCTTGGAGACCCTCATGACCGAATACGATCCCACCCTGCAGACCGAGCACGCCCTGAAGAAAATCGACCTCCTCTTCGAGGAAAAGGGCTATTTCGAACGCCTCGCACTCATGCTGAAGGGGTTGACCAAGCCGAAGAACTCCCGCGCGTTCAAGAGGGCGATGATCGAGCTCCAGCGGCAGGCCGCACCCCTCTCCGCCGTCATCGTGCCCTTGATCTGCGTGATCATCCTCGCGATCTTCGCCGGCGGCCAGAACGAACAGACGGTCATCATCCAAACCGAATACATCGAGACCCAGGAGGTCGAAGTGCTCGACGACATCGAGCCGCCCGATCCCCAGCCGCAAGAGCAGTTCGAACCCATGGACTTCGATTTCGTGACGCCTGAAATCGCCATGGACACTCCCGTCCCGGTGGCGGTGAGCTCGGATGCCCCGATGAGTCCCCAGCCCACCCCCTTCGATGCCGTGATGAGCACCCCGAGCCACCTCGTGATGCGCGGCATCTTCGGCGACAACCGCTCCGCCGGCATGCGCGGGCAGCTCCTCGCCCGCGGCGGCGGCAACAAGGCCACCGAGACCGCCGTCCTCCGCGCCCTCCGCTGGCTCAAGAAGAACCAGAACCCCGACGGCTCCTGGGGGAACAACAAGACCGCCATGACCGGCCTGGCCATCCTCACCTTCCTCGCCCACGGCGAAAAGCCCGGCAGCGACTCCCCCGAATTCGGAGCCACCGTCCAAAAGGCCATCGAATACCTCATGAACGCCCAGAACGGCGCCGGCAACTTCGGCGGCGGCGCGAACGGCTACCCCCACGCCATCGCCTGCTACGCCATGTGCGAAGCCTATGGCATGACCATGAACCCCAACGTGCGCGAGGCCGCGCAGCGGGGCGTGAACATCATCATCGACGGCCAGCACCCCTCCGGCGGCTGGGACTACAACTGGGTGCAGTCCGAACGCGACGACACCTCCGTGATGGGATGGGCCGCCCAGGCCCTCAAGGCCGCCCTCATGGCCAAGCTCTACGACGACCCCGCCGACGTCGAACGCCTCGAGCGCGCCGGCAAGCTCTCCGTGAAGGGCTTCCAGAAAAATTCGCACCCGAACGGCGGCTTCGGCTATACCGGTCCCCAGCAGGGCGGCCTTACCGGCGTCGGAGTGCTGTGCATGATGTTCCACGGCGCCGGCAACTACCCGGAGGTCAGCCGCGCCCTCGACCTCATGGATGGCTGGCAGCCCGTCTGGAACGGCAAGACCCCCCTCCGCCCCGACCTGGACGCCGAGGCCGCGAACAAGATGCAGGGCATCCCCGGCGGAAGCACCCAGTACTACTACTACTACGCCACCCAGGCCAAGTTCCACGCCGGCGGAAGCCGATGGAAGAGCTGGAACGACGGCATGTGGCCCGCCTACTGCAAGGCCCAGTTCGTCGAGGAAAAGGCCATCGAGGACGTCAACGGCGAACTCCAGGACATCGGCTGGTGGGTGAACTGCGACGGCTCCAAGGACGGCTCCATCACCATGGACACCTGCCTCGCCGCCCTCCAGCTGATGGTGTACTACCGCTACCTCCCCACCACCCAGCAGGCCGCCACCCGGGTGGACGCCGACATCGTCGCCACGGCGGAGGACGCATCCACCGACATCGAAGTCGACACCGGCGACCTCTAGGCCCTTTGCTCCCGCGACGGATGCGGCGACTTGTGTTCCCGTAGCGGATATCGACCTGGCGGACGATGTTTTGGGGGAGCTGCCGTCAGCCTCTTCTTCCGTGAGCCGGCCCGGGAGGCGGCGCCGCTACGACGCACGGTGTGCGTTGCGGGCGATCGTTCGCGCACCCTCCCTCCCTCCGCGTGATCCGCGCGGCCTCTCTCCTCCGCGCTTCCCCTGCGCGGCGCAAAGCCGCTAGCGAAGGGGCTGGAGGCCGAAGCCGGGCGTCGCGACGGGCCGATGGGGTGGCTCGGATGGCACCCACAGCGCCTCGCACTCCGGATGGCGTTCCGCGAGAAGCTTCCTTCCCGCATCGGGCCCCAGCACGAACAGGGCGGTGGAAAGTCCATCCGCGAGACAGGCGGAAGGCGCCCGGACGGTCACCCCCGCCACGCCGCGCACGGGCCGTCCGGTCCGCGCGTCCAGGATGTGGCCATAGCGGACGCCGCCGATTTGAACGAAACGTTCATAGTCGCCCGACGTCGCGACCGCCTCGCCGTCGCGCAGTTCGATCGTCCCGAGAATCGCGTCCGGACGGATCGGGTCGCGCACGCCCAGCCGCCAGCCCGTTCGTCCGGGTCCCGGCACGCCACGGACGCGGATGTTCCCTCCCAGATTCAACAGGAAATCCTCCGCACCCTGCGCCCGCAGGAGATCCCAGGCCTCGTCCACGGCGAAGCCCTTGGCGATTCCGCCCAGATCCAGGCGCATCCCCGGCTTCGCCAGCCGCGCGCTCCCGGCCCCAAGTACCACGTTCGTCCATCCCACGAGCATGCGCACGGAAGCCAGCGCCTCCCCGTCGGGCGGATTTTCGAGGGGCGCGCCGCCACGAAACCCCCAGATGGCCATCAACGGGCCGACCGTGGGGTCGAAGGCGCCCCCGCTCGCCTCCGCCATCGCCAGTGCATCCCGAAGGGCGCGCCGCGTATCGGGCCCGATGGGGACATCCCCCTCGCCGGCCGCTTCGTTCAGCCGCCACAGGTCGCTCCCCTCGCGGAAAAGGCTGAGTTCGCGCTCCAGTTCGTCCCACCGGTCGCGAACGGCGGCGCGCCGCGCCGCCAGGCGTCCCTCTTCCGCCGCAGGGAGCGAAACCGACGCGATCGTCCCCATCACGGGCCAGGCCGACTCCACGGGCGGCCGCGCCGCGGGACGGCACGCGCCCGCAAGCGCGCAACATCCCGATAGCGCGAAAAGAAGAAAACGTGTTGTCCGAACCATGATGACACAAGGATAACACACCGCCCGCCCGGACAGAAGAATTCGGGAAGGCAGGCACTCCGACGACGAAGATTTGGGATTGCCGCGGGTTGACACAGCCGTGCGGTTTCAGGTACACTTTACTCTCGTTTTCACCGCGCCCCCTTCGTCTATCGGCTAGGACATCAGGTTCTCATCCTGGAAAGAAGGGTTCGATTCCCTTAGGGGGTGCCATATGGGACAAAGGCGCATCCGCGCAGGTCCTTCGGACCCCTCACGTTTTCCGGAGACATCATGGGAACTGGCCGTACACTCCACAAGAAGCCCCGCACCCGCCCGATCAAGGCCGAGGGGGAACGCATCCGTCGCGAAAAGACCCAGAGGAAGCGCCTCGTGGCCCTTGGCGCCGACGCCGCCGAGGTCGGGAAGATGAACGCGAAGCAGGTCCGCGACGCCCTCAAGCGCCCCGCGAAGGTGGCCGCATCCGCATCCCGGTAACGGCTTCGACACGCCTCTTGCAAAACGGCGCGCCGCGAAATGTGCGGCGCGCCGTTTTTTGCGCCGTGGAGAAGTTCCGGTCGGGAGGGCTCGAAGAGCAACCGCCTTGCGGGACGGGGTCCCATGGCGTATGATCGCGATGCCCGGGGGCGATGGCGTGCCCGGGCGCATATCGGAGGAAGCGATGCTGGGATTGGTATTGGGAAGCGGAGCCGCCCGGGGCTGGGCGCATGTCGGCGTGCTCCAGGCGCTCCGCGAGCGGGGGATCCGCCCCGACCTCGTCGTGGGCACCAGCATCGGATCCATCGTTGGCGCCATCCATGCGGAAAACCGGCTGGACGAGGTGCTGGCCTTCGTCGGAACCCACGACTTCACCCGTTCCGCCAAGATTTTCTTCGAGTTCAAAGTCCACCTCGACGGTCTCATCTCCGGCGTGCATGTGATGGAATTCCTGTCGCGCTTCCTGTCCGTCGAGAAGATTTCCGACCTCCCGATCCCCTATGCCGCCGTGGCGACCGACCTGGACAACGGCCGCCCGGTGACGATCGATTCCGGCAAGCTCTCCGACGCCATTCGCGCCTCCATCTCCATCCCCGGCCTCTTCACGCCCGTCCGCCGCAACGGGCGGGTGCTGGTGGACGGCGGCCTCTCCTGTCCCGTCCCCGTGTCGGTCGCCCGCGACATGGGCGCCACGCGCGTGATTGCGGTGAACGTCGCCACGTGGCGTCCATGCCCCTATTTCCACCGGCAGGCGGGAGCCGACTACTCCAAGCGGATGTGGAACCATCTCCGCGAAACGCTGCCCGCCTTCAACAGTCTCTTCACGGGCCGAAAGTCGGGACAGAGCCTGGCGGACGTGTTCCTGAAGACCGTCCGCATCGCCGAAAACCGCATCGCGGAGGAGGAAATCCGGCGCCACCCTCCCGACCTCCTCATCGAGCCCGCCGTGGGCGACATCGCCGCGATGGACTTCGCGCGGGCCCGGGACGGAATCCGCGCAGGCTACGAAGCCGCTGCGGAGGCGCTCGACCGCGGGGACTGACCGTCCCCTCCCGGACGCCTTCGCCGCAGTCCCTTCCGCGCGACGAGGCGTTTCCCCAGGGCCATCAGGAGGTAGACGCCCGCGATGAGTTCCACGGTCGTGGCGCCTGTCGGGAGGTCGGCGGCGTATCCCATGGCGAGCCCCCCCGCGGTGCAGGCCACGCCGATCGCGGCCGCGAGGCCCATCATGTGCCCGAGGCGGCTCGTGACCAGCCCCGCCGCCGCCGCCGGGAGCGACAGCAGCGCGATGGCCAGCACGATTCCCGCGACCTGCGCCAGCATCACCACCGCGAGCGCCGTGACCACCAGGAACACGCATTCGTACAGGAACACGGGCACGCCGCGCAGGCGCGCCATCTCCGCGCTGAACGCGATGGCGAGAAAGCGATCGAAGCACAGCACGGTCGTCAGAAGCACCACGCCGGCGAGGCCCGCCATCCATGCGACCTCCGACGGCCCCGACAGGGAGAGGCTCCCGAAGAGGTAGCCCATCAGGTCGTCCTGGTATCCGGGCGTCATGGCCATGAGGCTCACGCCTGCCGCCGTCCCCACGCACCAGATTGCGCTGAGCACGGTGTCGTTCCGTTCGCGTCCGTTCCGCCCGGCGAAGGCGATGGCGAAGGCCGCCAGCACCGCCGCCAGCGCCGCGCCCGCCATCGGCGGGAGCCAGGCGACGCCATGGACCCGCTCGAGGTAGCGCGACAGCCCGAGCCCCGCCAGCACGCCATGGGCGATCGCCCCCGCGAGATAGGTGGAGCGGCGCACCACCACCAGGCTCCCCACGACGCCGGAGACGAGGGCGGCCAGCACGCCCGCCGCGAGCGCGCACCGGAGCGAGGGATAGAGCGAAAGATCGCGGAAAAAGGCGGTCATGCGGATCCCCCGTGCGGCGGAGCCGCGTGATGGGGCGAACGCATCGCGGCCGTGGCGTCGATCATGTGGCTGTCGGGATCGTGTTCCACGATGATCATGCCGCCCTCCGTCATGCGCAGGCGGTGGTAGCCGTCGTCGAGCGGGCGCATCGCCACGGTTCGGTTCACGCAAAGCAGGTGGGTGGCGCGGCGGGTGACGACATTCAGACTGTGCGAGACCATCAGCACGGTCTGCGTGGCGGAAAGCTCCTGGAAGAGGGCGTACAACTGCGCCGCGCCGGCAGAATCCACGCTTGCGGTCGGCTCGTCGAGCAGGAGGATGTCCGGCGACGCGACCAGTGCCTGGGCGATCAACGCGCGCTGGCGCTGTCCTCCGGAAAGCGCGGCGAAGGCGCGGTTCGCGAGTCCGGCGATTCCCACGCGCTCCAGCGCGGCAAGGGCAATCGCACGGTCTTCGGCGCGGTAGGGGCCCAAACGGTGGCGGTCGATCCGCCCGATGAGCGCCACGTCCAGCACGCTCACGGGGAAGCGCGGGTCGAAGAGCAGCTGCTGCGGCACGTAGCCCATGCGGCGGCGCGCCGCGGCGGGCGGCATCCCCAGCACGCGCACCTCGCCGTAGTCGGGCGTCTCGATGCCGAGGAGCAGTTTCAGGAGGGTTGTCTTCCCGCCGCCGTTCGGCCCCAGCACCACCGTGAACGAATGGGCCGGGAGGTCGAAGGAGACGTTGTGCAGGACCTCCTGCCCGCCGTCGTAGGAGAAGCAGACGTCGCGCACGGAAACGGCGGGGGGCAGCGGCCTGCCGCTCACGGCTCCGGCTCCTTCCCCGGCGCCTTCACGTCTTCGAGCGCCTTCGCGAAGGCGGCGGCCGTGGCGCGGAGGTTCTCCTCCCAGTCGCCGGAAAGCGGGTCCGCCATTTCGACCGTCCCGCCCAGCTGGCGGGCGACCGCTTCGGCGGCGCGGCGGCTGGAGTGCGGTTCGGAAAAGACGGTCTTCACGCCGCACGCGCGCGCCTCTTCGACCAGCGCGACGAGGCGGCGCATGGAGGCCTCGCGCCCGTCCTCCTCGATCGCCAGCAGCCGTATGCCGTACCGCGCGGCGAAGCGCGCCCAGGCGGGATGGCGCACGAGCAGCGGCTTCCCGGCGTGCGGGGCGAAGAGCTCCGCGAACCCGGCATCCATCCGCCCGAGACGGTCCGACAAGTCCGAAAAAGCGGCGCGCCGTTTTTCCGCGCCGTCCGGATCGACGGCGTCCAGCGCGGCCGCGGCGCGTTCCGCCATGCCGCGCATCCCGTCCGGCGTCAGCCAGAGGTGCGGGTCGGTGGCGTCGCCCGCTCCGGCGGCGCCGCCGCCTTCCGAGAGGTCGAAGAAAAAGGGGGTGCGGGGCGGCACGATCTTGCGCACGTGGGTTTCGAAGGGAAGCCCCATGAGCAGGTAGGCGGAGGCTTCCGACAGCGCGGCGGTCTGGCGGGGGGAAGGCTCGAAGACGTGGGGATCGCGGCCGTCGGGCAGCAGCACCTCCACGTCGACACGGCCGCAGGAGAGCTCGCGCACGAGCCACGCCTGCGGCGGGATGCTCACGTAGACGCAAGGGCGGCCCGGCGGCGCGCCGTCCGACGCGCCCGCCTCCCGCGCGCAGCCGCAGGGCAGGACGATGCAGGAGAGCGCCAGCACCGGCGCAACCATTCCACGAAAGAGGACCATGCCACGCATCATACCACACCCTCCGCCCGCTACGGCGATTTCTTTCGCCCGTCCCGTTCGACCCCCATCGAGATTCCTTTGCGTTCTCCGGCAAACCTGCTATCGTTGGCACAGTACCAAAGCCAAGCCAAGCCAAGCCATCCCGTACCCCAACGCCATGCAGACACTCCACCTCGCCAACTGCCGCTTCGAACTTCTCGATGATGCCGACGGCCGTTTCCTTGGCCTCGGACGCATCTGGATCGGGGACACGCCCGTCCGCTCGGGACGGCTCCCGCTCCTCTGCCGTTCGCAGTCCTTCACCGGGCTCGAACTCTCCGGATTCCGCCTGCTGGGCGTGGACTGCGAAGCGGATCTCCTCCGCATCCGCCTCGAGGAACGCTTCCGCCCGCTCCCCGTGAAACTCCTCCGCGACCACTCGTTCGACCCCATCCACGACCTTTCCGACTGGGACGATCCCGCCTCGCCGGTCGCCACCGGCCGCATGGATCTCGTCATCCGCCCCGCCCGCGATTCCTTCAACGGGCTCGATTTCGCCGGCTTCTCCTACTCGTGGGAGCACGCCTCGGACGTGCCGCTCTTCCACCTTTTCGAGAAGGCGAGCTGGGAACTCGACGGCGACATCGCGGGCGCCACCGTCGTCTCGCAGTCCTCCTGCTCCGACCCCGTCGCCGTCTTCGGGCCCGACACCGCCTGGAGCACCGAAGGCGTGATGCACTGGGACATGGACTGCTGCAATCCGTGCATGACCCACAACCTCCCGCGCTGGGCCTCCCACCAGGCCTTCGACTTCCAGCACAAGGGCTCCCGCGTGCTCCTCGGCGTGTACGACCACGTGGCCCTCATCCGCACGACGCTCCGGCGCGATCCCGGCAAGCCGGAACTCAAGACCTTCGACAAGCACATCTTCGACCAGTCCACCCGCCATGCCACCCCGCCCAAGGCCATCCTCCTGCGCGACGGCATCTCCGGCGGCACCGCGATGCGCAACGCATGGACGTGGATCTTCGACACCGTCCACGACCGCGCCCGCGCCGAGTTCGGCCTCGCGGAAGTGCCCACCATCCCGCGCCTCTCGTGGAACTATTGGCAGCACTTCACCATCGACACCTACTACCGCGACCTCCTCCCCGCCGCGATTTCGCTCGGCTTCAAGGAGCTCTTCATCGACAACCTGAACAAGTCGGACATGACCGAGTGCACGGGCCTCCCCACCGGCGGCAACATGTGCTGCGGCCACGAGTACGAAATCTCGCCGCGGCTCGGCGGATACACGGCCCTCAAAGCCTTCACCGACGAGTGCAGGCGCCACGGCATCCGCCCCTATTCCTGGACGAACAACGACCAGTCGCGCCTCTCCCCCATCATGGCGGCGCGCCGCGAGGAGGATCCGCGCGGCGGCGCCGGCGATTCCTGGATCGTGCGCATGGAGGATACCCGCATCCGCTATGGCGGCGCCTACACCGACTGCTTCGCCATCCTCGACTTCAAACGCGAAGGGCCGCGCCGCTACTGGGTGGATTGCCTCAAGCGCAACAAGGACCTCGGCGGACTCGACGGCTACCTCTTCGACAGCTTCTACAACCTCGGCTTCATGCCCGTGAACTACCAGGAAGCCCGCTGCACCACCCAGTGGCGCGAACTGCTCGGCGCCTTCAAGGAACTGCAGGACTACGGCATCGACTTCCTCATCGAGTCCTTCGGGCCCTTCGGGCAACCCCAGCACGGATGCCCGCGCTCGTACTCCATCGACAACGCATGGGTCGTCTACAAAATCGGCTTCGGCAACGACTACACCACCATCCCCTCCGGAAAGACCTTCGAAGACCCGCGCGCCAACGATGCCGCCGCCCTCTACTACGCCCTCGCCCACAAGGTGGCGGTGGTGTTCAGCCTCTTCAAGGACGGAAAGCGCCTCGACGAACTCTGGGGCGACGCCCACCGCCGCGCCCTCGCGGACTACCACGCGGTGCGCACGGACCTCTCGCTCCGGACCCTGCAGGAGGACGGTTTGTCGGTCTTCTGGGCCTCCGCCGACCGCCAGACCACCACCGTCTTCTCGTTCGCGGACCAGACCCTTCCGTTCGAAGGCGCCGTCACGGACGTGACCACCGGCGCGCCGCTTCCCAAGGCCGCCTCCTACGCCCTCGAGGCCTACCACACCTACCAGATCCGGGCCTGACCCGGAGGAGTCCCCCATGCCCACGCCGCTGCCGCCCTCCGACTACGGACGAATCCTGGACGCCTGCTTCCCGCCGGCGGAGTGGATCCACGAACCCACGGCGGCCTACGCGATCGGCCCCCGCTGGAGCGAACGCCACCTCCAGTGCGTCTGGTTCGACGCCCGCATCCGCCCCCCGCGCCTCCTCACCGCCGACCGGGAGGAGGTGGAGGTGGTCGACCCCGGCCGATGGAACCTCGAGGCCGGCCCGGACTTCCTCGACGCCGTGCTCCGCATCGGCGACGGGAAGCGGCTCGTATGCGGCGACGTCGAAGTCCACGTGCGCCCGTCGGACTGGAGCGCCCACGGACACTCCTCCGACCCGCGATACGCGAACGTGATCGCCCACGTGACCTACCACGCCCCCGACTGCGGCGCCGCCCGCGGCGACCTCCCTGCGGGTTGCCTCCAGATCGGCCTGCGGGCGCCCCTCGCGGAACTCCCCGGCTTCTCGTTCGACGACATCGACCTCGCCGCCTACCCCTTCGCCGTGCAGCCCGCCACGCCGCGCCCCTGCGCCAGCGCGCTTTCGGGCGACCCCGGCCGCGCCACCGCCCTGCTCGCCGCCGCGGGACGCCACCGCTTCGCGCGGAAATGCGACCGCATGCGCGCCCTGCTCGCACGCTCCGACAGCCCGGAGCAGGTCTTCTACGCGGAGTTCCTCGCGGCCCTCGGCTACAAGCGCAACGCCGCGGCGGGCCGCGCCCTCGCCGCCATCCTCCCCCTCTCCGCCTGGCGCGCCGGCGACACGCCCGAAAGGGCCTACGCCCGCCTGCTCGGCGCGGCCGGCCTCCTGCCCCCCGCGGACGAAGGCCGCGACGACGACGCCCGCGACTTCCTCCGCTCGCTCTGGGACACGTGGTGGCACGACCCCGTCGATTCCCCCGGCGCCCCGCCCGCCTGGGCGCTCGACGCCACCCGCCCCGTGAACCATCCCGCCCGCCGCCTCGCCGCCGCCGCCGTGCTCTTCACCGCCGACCCCCGTCCCGCCGACCGCTTCGCCGCCCTCGCCGCGACGGACCCCGCCGCCTTCCCCGAACGCGCCATCTCCCTGCTTGCCGGCCTCTCCATGGACTACTGGACGCGCCACGCCTCCCTCGCCGGCGCCGCCTGCCGCCGCACCGGCGGAGCGCTCGTCGGCCGCAATCGCGCCGCCGCGATCGTCAACAACCTGCTCCTCCCCTTCCTCGTCGCCACAGGCGTCCTCGCCGACACCCCTTCGAAACTGCCCGCCGAAGACCTCAACGCACCCATGCGGACCGCCGCGAACCACCTCCTCGGACGCGACCACAACCCCGCGCTCTACCGTCGCGACGGCCTCCTCCAGCAAGGCCTCCTCCAGATCCACACCGACTTCTGCCTCCGCGCCCGATGCGGATGCGAGAATTGCGAACTCCCCCGCTGGTTGAAATCCTGGTAGGCATCGAACGCCTCCCCCACATCCGGGAACCCCCATGAAACCCCCTCCCCACGACGCACCCGCGGCGCGCCGCTTTTTCCTCGCCGCCCTCCTCGCGCTCGCCTGCGCCGCCCAGGCCCAGTTCGACCTGCTCGACGGGGAAACGGACGACCTCTCCGACATCCTCTCCGCCATGGGCGACCCCCTCGCGTCCGCCTCGCTCGATCCGCTCGCCCGGGAAGAGGAAGAGCCGCCCGAGATCTATTGGCCCGCCGCCAACGCCCTCGCCGAGCGTTCCGCCCCTCCCGCCGCCCCCTTCCCCGGCGAACGGACGGAGGAGGTCCACGCCGTCCCGCTCCTCTGGCCCCAGCGCGGCCGCACCGTCTTCGCCGCCGCCGAGTCGCCCGTCTTCCACCTGCTCGTGCCGCGCGACACCCCCGCCGGCGACGCGACACTCTTCTTCGACGGCCGCGAAATCGGCCGGCTGCCCCTCCCGGCCGTCGCCGGGCGCGCCTGGGACTCCCGCGCCTTCACGCTCGACCTCGCCGACTTCCCCCCCGGCCTGCACACCCTCTCCTTCCAGCTCGAACACCCCACGCCCGCCGCCGGAGATGTTCTCCCCCTCTCCATCGAAATCGTCCGCCTTCCCCCCGTCGACCCCTTCCTCCTCCAGACGATGAGCTGCTGCACGGGGCTCTGGCCTTCGGATGACGAAGGGCTCGCCCGCCTCCGCGCCGCAGGCCTCGGAATGCTCGCCGCCACCGGCCACAACAGCCAAATCCCCGCCGACCTCCCCCGCTATCCCCGGGACTCCGCCGCGACACCCGCCGAAGCCGGCATCGTCCGCCCCGCCGGCGACCTCCTCCTCGAACGCGCCCTGCGCCACGGCCTGCGCATCGTGGACCTCACCGTGGCGCGCGGCAAGAACTTCTACAACGAGGGCCTCGCCTTCCACCACAGCGCCCCCGTCTCGATGGAACGCATGCTCCGGCGCCTTTCCATCTTCGCGACCCACTCCGCCGACTTCCCCTCCTTCTTCGGTGTGAACTACGGATGGTTCCCGAAACTCGGCGGCTACGTCGAAGGAGGCATCCCCACCGACGACCACGTGCGCCTCCGCAACGAAGCCCTCGCCGACCGCATCGCCCGGGACGGCATCGTCGCCCCCACCCCCGGGGAAATCGCCTGGTACGAAGCCTGGAAACGCGATCCCGGCGGCACGCGCGACGCCACTCGCGCAGACGACGCCGACGACGGCGCGCCGCCCCGCGACCCCGCCGCCGACCGCGCCAGGGCCCTCGACATCCTCCGCCGCCGCGTCGACACCTGGCGCGCCGCCCAGGCCCGCGGCTTCGGCGACACCCACGAACGCGTCAACGAAGCCGTCCGCCGCGTCCGCCCCGACCTCGCCTGCCTGCTCTTCGACAACGCCGGCCACGACGGCGACAATCGCGCCCGCTCGCAGTTCCACGACCTCGACGCCGTCTGCTACGAAAGCTACACCGACTACGGCGAATGGCCCTTCTCCGCCTCGTTCTCCACCGACTGGGCGCGCGGCACCTCGCCCGGCCAGCCCGTGTGGCTCACCTCCGACTGGGGCACCACCGACGAAGGCCAGGCGAAAAGCCTCTTCCACGCCCTCTTCCGAGGCCTCCAGGGCGGCGGCTGCCCGATGCAGGAGGATCTCCCCGCCGCGAGCTTCGCCGCCCGCGCCCGCGTCCTCCGCGCCCTGCGCCAGCTCGGCCCCGTCGCCCGCTTCACGCGCCCCGACGGGCGCATCGCCCTGCTCGCCGACCCTTCGAGCCGCGCCTGCAACGGCCGCAGCTACTACGACCTCCACGCCCTCTATGTGCCGCTCACGCGCCTCGGCTTCCCGCCCGTCGTGCTCGATGGCGAGGACGTCGCGGAGCACGGCGTGCCCGCCGGAATCGAGGCGCTCTTCATCGTGCGCCAGCTCGACCCCCTCCTCCCCGAAGTCGAAGCCGCCCTCGACGCCTTCTCCGCTCGCGGCGGCAGGCTCTACGCCACCGGCGACTCCGCCTTCCGCCCGGCCTCCGCCGTCGAAGTCGGCGGAACCGTCTCCAACATCTGGACCATGGCCGGCTTCCAGCCCCAGGCCCACCGCGACCTCTGGGCCGATTTCCCGCGGGTCCGCGGGCCGCTCGGGGAACGGCTCGCCGCGGACGGCTTCGTCCCGCGCGCCGCGACCGACCCGGAACGCGCCTTCGCCGTGACCATGGACGCCCCGGGCGGCGTGCGCTACGTGCTCGTGGCCTCGGACGTCCAAGACACCGTCTACGGCGAAACACGGCCCGTGGAGAAGCTGGAGGTCGACCTCGAAGGCACCTGGGCGTCCGTGCGCGACCTCTCCCGCCAGCAGGACGTCGCCGCGGAACGCGCCGGCGGGCGCACGCGCATCGTGCTCGACCTCGTGGACGAGCCCCTCGCCGTGCTCGCCCTCTGTCCCGCTCCGCCCGCGCAGGTCGATCTCGCGCGCGACGGCGAAGGCTTCGGCTCCCGCTTCGCCGCCGCCGTGCGCGACGCCCGGGGCCGGGACCTCGGCCCCGTCCCCCTGTCGGTCGAACTGCTCGACGGCGCCGGCAACGCCATCGAACATCGCTTCCTCGCCGCCGGCGACGTCTTCGACGCCGTCCGCCCGCGGCTCGCCGCCGACGGCGATTGGACGCTTCGCGTGCAGGAACTCCTCGCCGGACACCGGGCCACCCTCGCGCTCCCCGAACCCGGGGGCGCCGACGCCGTCCGCCGCCTCTATGCGCCCGTCCCCGTCGTCCACGTCCCCGACCCGCGCTCCCTGCGCGAATTCTTCCGCGCCGACGGGGAGAAGGTCGTTCTCGTCGAGCCGAACCAAACCGGCCTCCTGCCGCTCGCCGAAGAACTCGCCGCCGCGCTCCGCGACGCGGGCGTCGAAGCGCGCGTGTGGCAGCCCGACGCCCGGGACTTCGCCCCCCTGCCTCTCCGCTGGCGCCCCCGCGAAGCCGAACTCGCCCTCCTCGAAGACGTCGCCGGGGGACGGCGTATCGCCATGCGCGTGGACAAGACACCCTTCATCGACCCACGCATCCAGGCGCACGTCCCCGAAAAGGGCGGCTACGGCGAAATCGATCCCCCCTGGCGCATCGGCCGCCACGTGATCCTCTTCTCCGGCGGCGTCCTCGCCGACAGCCTCCGCGCCGCCACCCCGTGGATGCCCACCGCCAACACGCCCGGCTCCGGCCACGGCCGCCTCCTCGCCTGCTTCCACCCCTTCGACGGCGGGTACCACGCCGCCGTCGTCGCCGCCAACGACGCCACCGGCCTCGCCGCCGCCGCCCGGGAACTCGGCGCCTTCGCGGCAACGGCCGCCGCCGCCCGCGAAACGGCCGCCCCGCCCGCCCCGTCCCGTCCCCCGTCGACCCCCGCCGCCGTCTCCCGCGACACCGCGCCGGTCGAGACCCCCCTCGCGGGACTCAAGGTCTACCGCCGCGTAAAAGACCTTGTCCCGCTCGCAAACGGCGGCGCGGCCGTCTGGCTCGACGGCCGGAACGACACCGTCGTCGTGCTCGACGCGGCGGGAGAGGCCGTCGCCTCGTTCCGCCTCGACGCCCATCGCCTGACCGCCGACCGCACGGGCCGCCTCTGGGCCATCCGGGGCGCCGGCAAGGGCCTCTACGGGCCCGCCGGACTCGTCGCCCTCGACGAAAACGGCACGCCGCTTTTCCGCCTTCCCGCGGAGACGGGCGACACCGCCGGCGGCCGCATCCCGCCCGTCCACTCCCCATTCCCGTACCTCCAGATCGCCGACTCGGGCGATCGCATGGTCTTCGGACGCGCCGGCGCGATCGTCGTGGGCGACCTCCCGCCCGATGGCGCAGCCGCCGACGCCCGGTGGACGTGGATCGACGACCTTCCCTTCATCCGTTCGCGCTGCGAAGCCTGGGCGCCCCGCACCCCGCTGGGCGTTTCGCTTTCGCCCGGCGGACGCTTCGCCCTCTTCTCGATGGCGAACATGCCCACGGGCTGCACCAGCATGTCGGGGGACGACTTCGATCCCGCCGCGAACGAGACGCTGCTGCTCGATACCGCCACCGGCGAGCGGGTCTGGGCCTTCCGCCTCCCCGCCGCATCCGAGGCCGAACTCGGCCGCGGCGCCTGCTCGCGGCGCTCGTCGAAGGCCGGCATGGCCTATTCCGATTTCTCCGCCGTCTCCCGCGACGGATCGCTCTCCGCCTTCGCGGACTACCTCGGGAACCTCTTCCTCGTGGACGGCGCGGGGGCCATCGTCCTGCGGCATGCCGCGAATCCCGTCGCCGTGCGCGACCGCCCCGGCTACACCACCGGCGCACCCGGCGGCGTGGGCGTGTGGATGGATCCGGACGGCACGCTGGCCCTCTTCGGCTTCGAAGACCGCGTCTGGCTCGCAACCCGCGACGGCGCGCTCCACGACGCGCCCGTCGCCCGACTCTCCGATGGCTGCGTCGCCGCGGACGGCACGGCCGTCGCCGCGCAGGACGACGGCCTCCTCCTCGCCTTCGACGCCTCGGGCGCCGAACGCTGGCGCACGGAATCCGGCGGCCTCGGGCCCGTCGTGCGCGCGGCGCGGGACGGCCGCCTCCTCGTTGCCACCCATTCCGGCGAAACCCTCGCGCTCGATCCCGCAAACGGCGAAATCCTCTGGCGCACCGACGCCGCCGCGATCGCGGATGCCGCACTCCACCCCGTGGCCCTCCCCGACGGCCTCCCCGCCTTCGCTCCGGCTCCGCTCTATCGCGACCCCGGCACCCTCGAAACCGCGAAACGCCTCCTCGACGCCACCCTGAAGGCCGAATGGACCGCCCCCGCCGGGGCCATTGCACACGATCGCTTCGGCCGCCTCTTCCACCGCGTCGAAGGCCCCGTCGAACTCGCGCTGCCCGACACCGGGGCCGAAGCGTTCGCCCACCTCGTCTACCGCCTGCCGGAAAACGGCGCGCCGCTTTCCGTCGAAGTCTCCGCAGGCGGCGCCGTGGAACGCTTCAGCCTCGATCTCCCCACCCCCGAGTTCCGCATCCTCGATCTCCCGGTGCGCGCAGGGGCCGCCACGGTGACCCTCTCCGCCGACGCCCCCTTCGAACTCGCCGGATACTCCCTCTGGACCTTCGACTGGCCGGGCGACAACCTGGCCTACGTGGAGGCCGGCGGCATGGCGGGGGGCGGGCTCGGCCTCGAGGAGGACGACCTGCTCGGAGAACTCGACGACGAACTCTTCGCCGACGAAGACGCCTCCGCCGGCGCCATGAAGGAGTGCCGGATCTACACCTGGAACCCCGACCCCGACAAAGTGAAAGGCCCGTACCTCAACGCCGGCGCCAGCGCGATGCAGATCGTGGACGGCAGACGCTTCGGCGAAGGCGGCGGCGTGGCCCCCTGGAGCACCGCGTCCGACATCCTGGGACCGTGGTTCACCGTGGATTTCAAGCCGAAGGCCGCGCTTCGGCTCGTGGCGACCTACGAACGCGAACTCGTGCAAAGCCGGGTCTCGCGCCAGCTCGTCGTCTTCTCCGGATTCGATCCCGAAGACCGCGACAGCGGCACGCCGCTCGCGTCCGCCATCGAAAACGACCAGTTCTGGCGCCTCTTCCCCATCGCCGAAGACGCCGCCCCCGTCCTACGCCTCGGCGTCCACGTCCGAGGCGGCGCCGTCCACGGGCTCAGCGAAATCGAAGCCTACCGCTGACGCGCCAGCGCGGAGGACTCCCGAAGCCGCACCGCCGCCGGCTGCTCCGCGCGTGCATCCCCTCCTTCGACACCTCCATCGTCTTCCTTCCGGCGTCCTGAATGGCGAGGCGACACGGGCGTGTTCATGGACATCCGCCACGATGGTTCTTGCAAATCTGGAATCAAGCTCCATAATTGCACGCATGATTACAAGGCACATGCTGCCGTCCCTGATGACGGCGCTGGACGAGACGCCCGCCGTGGCACTGCTGGGGCCGCGACAGGCGGGCAAGACCACCCTTGCGCTGGAGGTGGCCAGGCAACGCGAGACCATCTATCTGGATCTCGAATCGGATGCCGATCTGGCCAAGCTCGCCGATCCGGAACTCTATCTCAGGCTCCACGAGGATAAGCTCGTCATCCTTGACGAGGTTCATCGCAAGCCGCATCTCTTCCGCCTGCTGCGCGGGCTCATTGATGAAGGACGGCGGCGCGGACGCGGTACGGGACGCTTTCTGGTGCTGGGCTCGGCGTCGATGGATCTGCTGCGCCAATCGAGCGAATCCCTCGCCGGACGCATCCGCTATCTGGAACTCACGCCGTTGCACGCGGGCGAGATCGAGCCGAAGGAACTGCCCTCTCTCTGGCTGCGCGGCGGGTTCCCCATGAGCCTGCTGGCCAAAGACGGCACCGCCAGCCTGCGATGGCGGCAGGACTTCATCCGTACCTATCTCGAACGCGACATCCCGCAGCTCGGGCCGCGCATTCCGGCGGAGACGTTGCGCCGCTTATGGATCATGCTGGCGCACCAGCAGGGCGGCTTGCTGAATGCCGCCTCCCTGGCGCGTTCCCTGGCGGTGGACGGCAAGACGGTGGCCGCCTACATCGACCTTCTGGTGGATCTCCTGCTGGTACGGAGGCTTCCCCCATGGTACGGCAACACGCGCAAACGGCTTGTCAAATCCCCGAAAATCTATGTGCGCGACAGCGGCCTGACGCATGCCCTCCTGCAAATCCCCGATATCGAGGCCTTGCTGGCGCACCCCGTTGGCGGCACCAGTTGGGAGGGGCTCGTCATCGAGTCGCTGATCGCGATGGCACCGCCTGAAAGCGAGGCCTGTTTCTACAGGAGCGCGACCGGCGACGAGATCGACCTGATCCTGGAACTGCCGCATCGAGCCAGGCCATGGGCAATCGAGGTCAAGCGCGGCCATGCTCCACGCCTGGAGCACGGTTTCCATCTTGCCTGCGAGGTGGTCAAACCGGAACGGTGCTTTGTGGTCTATAACGGCACGGAGCGTTTCCCGATAGCCAAAGGGGTCGAGGCCGTGTCGCTGCCGGAACTCTGCCACGAACTGGATGCCATGCATCGGAAGTGATGGCACAACGTGCGACCCCATCCTGCTGACGACATGGTGCCTGCCGTGCTCTACGTCAAAGGGGCCAACGCCCGCACAACCGTCTTCCCCGGCAAACGTATCGTGCTCCATCGACTTCCGAGGTCGACGTTGCCTTGTCAATTCACCCCGGGCAGGCAATCTGCAGGGTGATGAATTCCCGTCTTGCGGCGGGTCGCTTCGGGTGGTATGCTGTCCCTACACAAGGTTCTTCCCCTCCTGATATTCCTCCTGACCGTTTTGGAGTCATCCCATGCCCAAGTTCACCTACACCGCCATGGACGCCGGCGGCAAGGAAGTCCACGGCACCATCGAGGCCCCCACCCAGGCGCAGGCCATCAACCAGATCCGTGCACAAGGATTTTTCCCCACCGCCGTGAGCGGAGCGTCGGGAGCCTCCGCGCCCGCCGCCAAAGGCTCCAAGGCCGCCGCCTCGGTTCCGGGGAAGAAGAAGAGCCTGGGGTCCAAGGAACTGAAGCTCCCGTCCTGGCTCGTGGGGCGCGTGAAGCCCAAGGATTTGATGGTGATGACCCGCCAGATCGCCACGCTCATCTCCGCCGGGCTCCCCCTCCTCCGCGGCTTGCGCGTGCTCCTCAAGCAGACGAAGGTGCCCGCCCTGCGCGACGCCCTCGCCGGCATGGGCGAGGCGGTGGAAGGCGGCTCCACCTTCTCCGAGGCCCTCGCCCAGTATCCCAAGATCTTCAACAACCTCTATGTGAACATGGTCCGCGCGGGCGAGGCGGGCGGTGTCCTCGAAGTGGTGCTGGCGCGTTTGGCCGAGTTCATGGAGAAGGCCGAGCGCATCAAGAACAAGGTGAAGGGCGCCATGACCTACCCGATCGTGGTGCTCATCGCGACGGTCGGCATCATGGCCTTCCTGCTCACCAAGGTCATCCCCCAATTCCAGCAGATTTTCGAGGAGCTGCTGGATGGCCAATCCCTCCCGGCCATCACCCTTTTCGTCATCAAGGCCAGCGAGGTCGTGAAGGGCAATTTCCTCATGGTCGTGGCCGTGATCGTGGCCATCGTGGTGCTCATCAAGCTCTGGGGCGCGACGAAGAGCGGCCGCTACATGCTGGACTTGATCAAGCTGAAGACCCCCGTGTTCGGCACCCTCCTCCAACGCACCGCCGTGGCCCGCCTCACCCGCACCCTCGGCACGCTGCTCGCCTCGGGCGTCCCCGTGCTCCAGGCCCTGAACATCGTGCGCGACACGTCGGACAACGCCGTTTTCGCCCGCGCCATGCAGAACGTCCACGACGCCGTGAAGGAAGGCGAGAACATGGCCGGTCCGATGGAACAGGCGAAGGTCTTCCCGGCGATGGTGATTTCCATGGTGGAGGTCGGCGAAGAAACGGGCGCCCTCTCCGACATGCTCATGCGCATCGCCGACACCTACGACGACGAAGTGGACAACGCCGTGGCCGGCCTCACCGCCATCATCGAGCCGATCTTGATCATCATCCTGGCCGTGGTCGTCGGCACCATCGTCGTGGCCATGTTCATGCCCATGATTTCGATCATCACCAACCTCGGCCAAGCCTCCGGGGCATAACGCCGCCCGGAGCGCAAGGCTTCGAAAGGAGTCCGAACATGCAACACACTCCGCACGGATCCAAACGCCAGGGCTTCACCCTGGTGGAGATGCTGGTGGTCATCCTCCTGATTGCCGTCCTCGCGGGCATCGCCTTCCGGCTGACGACCCTCGCCAACGAACGCACGGCCAAGGCGGTCACCCTCGCCCGCCTCGCGAAGCTCCAGGCCGCCATCGAGGAGTTTTACGCCGAGTACGGGCAGTATCCGCCCGTGCCCGTCTATCCCGGCATCGGCCAGCCCATGATGTACGAATATCCGAACGGCCGCCAGATCGCGATCTCGGGCAAGGCCGGCAACATCCGGAATACGAACCAGCAGGCCAGCGGCTGGGAAGATGCCTGGAGCAAGGCTCCCGTCTTCACCTTCGGGCTCATGTCGTTCCTGCTTCCCCGCTACAACGACATCGAAAACGCGGACTACGAGAGATTCGGCAACTTCGTGGGGGGCGCATCGGCCAGCAAGGATACCTTCACGCTCGATGGGACCTTCCTGCAATGGTCTGCCCACAGCTCGATCGAAGACAGCGGGAAGGACAATTCGCGCGACCTTGCCGCCTGCCGCCGGTGGTGGCCCTACCTCGACGGCATCGTGGATTTCCGCGACGACCTGCCGTCGGAAGCTTCGTTCCGAAACCCCTCGGTGAGGGGGTACACCAACTCGTACGCGACGGTTCGCGACGGCTGGGACCACGAGCTCTACTACAGGTCCTCCCCGCCCTACCAGACCTACGAACTCTATGCCTTGCGCAACGGGAAGAAGATCGAAGCGCACGCCGGCCATTGATTCCCCTGCGTCATCCTCCGCCCACCTGCCACTCTATCCTTACCAACCTCCGATCCCCATGAAATCCTCCGGCTTCACCCTCGTCGAGATGCTGGTTGTCGTCGCCATCATCGCCCTTCTCACCAGCGCCGCCACCGTTTCGTTCAAAGGCGTCCGCAACCACGGATGGCGGACCCGCGACCGTTCGACCGCCCAGCAGATCGCCACGGCCTGGAGCGTCTATCTCCAAGAGGAGCGCTCGTTCGATTTCAGGGGCAAAACATCCCACCCCCCCGGGGGGACGGGCCCCTTCGAGACCACCCAGAAGAACCTGTGGCCCATCGCGCCCTTCGAGGAGGAAACCGATGCGAACGGCAACAAGGTCTGGCTTGCCAAAGACACGGTCTACTTCGAAATCTCCGGCGAGGAACTCACCCGCGGCAAGGAGATCGCCAGAGCGATGCACGACAGCGAGGGAGGCCTCTTCGACCACTGGAAAAACCGTTTCAAGTTCTCGCTGGACCACGACTACGACAGCGAGGTTACCGCCCCGGATCTCGCCGTCAAGAAGGCCTCCGCCATCGCCTGGAGCACCTGCGGGACCTCCAACTCCAAACGATGGGCCGTCTGCTGGCAATAGGGAAAGGGTGCAAGGGCGAAGCGCGGCGGAGAGCCCGCCGCCTTTACGCGAAGGAGACCGATGGACTACCCGATCCGGCACGTGACGAAACTCCGGGTGGCCTACTACGACACCGACCGGATGGGCGTGGTATGGCATGGCAACTACCTCAAGTACTTTGAAATCGCCCGGGAGGCGTTGCTCCGCGCACACGGGCTCCCCTATTCGGAAATCGAAAAGGCCGGGGTGATGATGCCGATTTCCGATGCGCAGGTCCGGTATCTGCGGCCCGCCGTCTACGACGAAATCCTGTTCGTGGAAGCCGTCGTCGAAGAGCCGCCGCGGGCCACCATCCACGTTGCGTACACCATCCGGAACGAAGCGGGCGAGACGAACGCGACCGGCAGCACGACGCTGGCTTTCGTCGACGCCGCCACCCGCCGGCCCTGCCGCCCGCCCAACGCGCTTCGCCGGCGCGGCGGGCAAGCGGCGGACGTGGACGGGCCGTGACGAGGACGCTCCGGAAATACAGGACGACAAGGAAAGTCCCGCCATGTCCACTCCCATGACCTCCCGGGAACGCGTGCAACGGTGCGTCCGCTTCGAAACCCCCGACCGCATCCCCCGCGACCTCTCCCGCTCTTCTTCGAATCGTCCATGAAGCTTCTTCTCGCCACCCGCAATCGCCACAAACTCGCTGAAATCCGCGACATCTTCTCGCTTCCCCACTGCGAGCTGCTTGCGTCGGACGACGTGCCGGGGCTCCCCGCCGACCTCGAAGAGGACGCGGACACCTTCGAGGGCAACGCCCTCAAGAAGGCTCGTGCGCTGCGGGATGCGTCGGGCTTGTGGACGTTGGCCGACGATTCCGGGCTCGAGGTCGCCGCGCTGGGAGGAGCCCCGGGCGTCCACTCCGCCCGTTTCGCCGGCGAGCCGTGCGACCACGCCCGGAACAACGCGAAGCTCCTCGCGGCCCTCTCGGGCGTTGCCGACCGGCGCGCCCGCTTCCGGTGCGTGCTCGCCCTCTGCGCGCCGGACGGCCGCGAATGGACGCTCGAAGGCGTCTGCAATGGAACGATCGCCGAATCCCCCTCCGGCGAAGAGGGGTTCGGGTACGACCCGCTCTTCCTGCCCGAAGGGTCGCCGGCGAGTTTCGCGGCGATGCCCTCCGCCGAAAAAAACCGCATTTCCCACCGGGCCCGCGCCCTGGCCCTGGCCGCCGTGCAATGGCGGGGGCTCCTTTCCTACCCATAATCCCTCTCCTGTCGCAGCCATGTCCGAACCTTCCCGTGAACAACCCTCGTCCGGATGGATTGCCCCGCTTCCCGTGGGAGGCCGCTCCTTCTGGCAATTGCTCGCCCCCTTCGGCGTACCGTATGCGCTGTATGTGGCGGTGCCGTCCCTTGTCCCCTCCTCGTTCGAGCCGTGGCAGGGGCAGGCCATCCGCTTTGTTGCCGTTCTCGCGTCCCTCCTCTTCTTCCGCCGCTCCTACGCCACCGTCTTCCGGAGTCCGGCGGACCCGTCGAAGCGGCGCGCCGCGTTTCTGCTCCCCCTTCTGCTGGCGCCCCTGGCGCTCGTGCTGTGGATTGCGCCGTATGCGCTGGTTCTCCTGTCGCGCAAGCTTCCCGCCGACGCCGCCGAGGCCGCGGGATGGCTCGGCCATGCGAACGCGCTGGTGGAACGCTTCCCCGCCGGACGCCCCTACGCCATTTTCCGGCTGGCGAACTCCGTGTTGCTGGCGCCCCTCGTCGAAGAGCTGCTGATGCGCGCGCACCTCCCCCACTGGATGGAGCAGACCGCGGAGAAGGCGAAACGCGACAAGGTCGACTGGGATCGCGTCGTCTTCTCCACCTTGGACGAGGTGCCCCATGCGCTTTCCGCCCCGCCCACGCGCTGGGCCGCGACCCTTCCCGCCACCATCGCCTTCGCGGCGGGCCACGTTCCGGCGGAATACCCCTCCGCCGCGATCTACTACCTGCTCGCCACGTGGCTCTACCGCCGCACGCGCTCCTTCGGCGCGTGCGTGGCCGTGCACGTCCTCGTCAATCTGTTGGTGGGGCTTTTGGCCCTGTGCGGCTGGACCTTCCTTTGGTAGGCCCGCGAACCCGCCGGATCAGGCGGGCTTCCCCCACCAGGCGAGGAACTCGACGTTCCCCCGGGGGCCCGCGAGGGGCGAAGGGGCGAGCCCCTTCCACTCCAGGGAGAGCTCTTCGACGCCGAAGCGCCGGATCGCCTGGCAGACCGCCTCGCGCACGGCCGGATCGCGCACCACGCCGCGCGGCGCCTGGGCGCGGCCCGCCTCGAACTGCGGCTTGATGAGCGTCACCGCCTGGCCGCCCGGAAGCAGCACCTCCGCCATCCGCGGCAGGATCAGCTTCAGCGAGATGAAGGAAACGTCCGCCGTCGCGAAATGCGGGCGGTACGGGATGTCCGCAGCCGTGAGGAAGCGCGCGTTGAAGCCTTCGATGACCGTCACCCGCGGATCCCGCCGGATCTTCCCGTGGAGCTGCGCGTGGCCCACGTCGAGGGCGATTACGCGTGCCGCGCCGTGCTGGAGCATGCAATCGGTGAAACCGCCGGTGGAGGCGCCCACGTCGAGGCAGTCGAGCCCCGCCACATCGAGGGCGAAGGCGGCGAAGGCGCCTTCGAGCTTTTCGCCGCCCCGGCTCACGAAGCGGGGTGGGGCGACGCGCTCGATTCCGATGTCCGGCGGATAGCGCTGGCCGGCCTTCGTGGCGGGATGGCCGTTGACGCGGATGTCGCCGGCGAGGATGAGGCGTTGCGCCTGCTCGCGGCTTTCGGCGAGTCCTCGCGCGGCGACCAGCACGTCGAGGCGTTCCTTCGGATTCATGCGTCCTCGCCCTTCGAAGGGGCGGTTGCCGCGGGATCGCGCTCCGCCAGGCGGCTGCGGATTCGGCCGGCGATTGCCTGGCGGGAGAGGCCCGCCCGCTCGCGCAGGAGATCCGTGGGCCCCTGGCCCTGGAAGCGGTCGGGCCAGCCGAAGCGAAGAACCGGCGCCTCGATCCCCAGCGCATCGAGGGTCTCGGAAAGGGCCGAGCCGAATCCGCCGGCCACGGCGCCGTTCTCGAACGTCGCAAAAAGCGGCGCGCCGTTTTTGGCCTGCTCCGCGAGCAGCGCGCCGTCGAGGGGCTTGAGGAAGCGGGCGTTCACGATGCCGGCGCGGACGCCGTGCCCCGCGAGTTCGTCGCGCACCTGCCCCGCGAGGGGGAGCATGTCGCCCAGCGCCCAGAGCCAGACGAGGGGGCTTGGGGCCTTCCGTTCCACCTTCGCATCCGGAGGCGGAGGCTCCGCCACCACCTCGGCCGTGCCGTACGCGGGCGGGGCGAAGGTCTCGGGAAGGGGGAGCCCGGGGCCGCGGTCGCGCGGGTAGCGGATGACGCTGGGTCCGGGGAGGGAGAGGGCCAGGCCCAGCATCCCGGCGAGTTCGGGCTCGTCGGCGGGCTGCATCACCGTGAGGTTCGGAAGGGCGCGCAGCATCGGGATGTCGAAAACCCCGTGGTGGGTGGGCCCGTCGGCGCCGACCACCCCGGCGCGGTCGAGACAGAAGACCACCGGGAGATTCTGCAGGCAGACGTCGTGCATCGCGGCGTCCACGGCGCGCTGCATGAAGGTGGAGTAGAGCGCGACCACGGGGCGCATCCCGGCGGCGGCAAGGCCGGCGGCGAAGACCGCGGCATGCTCCTCGCAGATGCCGGTGTCGAAGAAGCGGTCGGGGAAGCGCTCGGCGAAGCGGGCAAGCCCCGTGCCGTCGCGCATGGCGGCGGTGATGGCGACGATGCGGCGGTCCTTCCCGGCGAGGCGCGAGAGCGCCTCCCCGAACGCATGGGAATAGCCGGGCTTCGAGGCGGAGAGTTCGCCCGTCCCCGCATTGAAGGGGCCGACGCCGTGCCACCGCTCCGGCGCGCACTCCGCCGGCGTGTAGCCGTGGCCCTTGTGGGTGGACACGTGCACGAGGATCGGACGGTCGTAGTCGCGGGCGATGCGGAGGGCCTTCGCGAGATGGGGGAGGTTGTGCCCATCGACCGGCCCGATGTAGCGCAGGCCGAACTCCTCGAAGAGCACATTGCCCACGAAAAGGCTCTTGATGGCGGATTCCACCCGATGGTAGACGTGCTGAAGGAACGACAGGTGGAGGCGATGGGCGACATACTCGATGCGCGCCTTGAGCACGTTGTAGCGGCGGGAGGTGAGCAGGCGGCCGAGATAGCGCGAAAGGGCGCCCACGTTGCCCGAGATCGACATTTCGTTGTCGTTCAGCACGACAATCAGGCGTTTCGCCGTGCCGGCCACGTTGTTGAGCGCCTCGAACGAGATGCCGTTGCCCATGGCGGCGTCGCCCACGACCGCCACGACGTGTTCCTTCCCGCCGGCGCGGTCCCGGGCGACGGCGAGGCCGAGGGCCGCGGAGAGCGCGGTGCCGGCATGCCCCCCGCCATAGGCGTCGAAAGGGCTTTCGTCGCGGCGCGGGAAGCCGGACAGCCCGTCCGGCTTGCGAAGGGTGTGGAAACGGTCCGCGCGCCCCGTGAGCAGCTTCCAGGCATAGGTCTGGTGGCCGACGTCCCACACCACCTGGTCCTCCGGCGGATCGAACACGCGAAGAAGGGCGAGCGTGAGCTCCACCGTGCCCAGATTCGCGGCCAGATGCCCCCCGTTCCGGCTCACCGTGGCGACGATGCGCTCCCGCACTTCGGCGGCAAGCACCTCCAGCTGATCGTAGCCCAACCGCTTGATGTCGTCCGGCCCCTGGAGGTTGTCGAGGAATGAATCCATGCCGTCCATCATATCCCAACCCCGATTGGAAGTTCAACGGATGAATCGCGCCTGTGCGGATTCGGTGCGGATTCGTGGCCCGCCCGGATTGACAACCGGGGGGGGCGGGTGATACCGTGGCATGTTGTGTCTGCCGCCACTGCCAAGCCGCGGGATTCCGCTCTTTCCCCTTTGGATTCGCCAGCCGTCTACCTCGTCTGCGGCGATGACGATTTCCTCGTAAAGGAGACGGCCAGAGAGATTGTCGAGACGCTCGTCCCCGACGATTTGCGGGACATGGGCCTGGAGACCATCGACGGGGACTGCACGACTGCCGATGCGGCCTGCGCGGCGATGCGGCGCTGTCTGGAATCGCTTTCCACGCCCGGTTTCTTCGGCGGCGTGAAGCTCACCTGGCTCAAAGACGTCTCCTTCTTCGCCTCTCCGAAGAAAAAGGGCGGCGACAGCGAAGAAACCCGCACGATGGTCGACGAGCTCGTCGCCCGCATCCGATCCGGCTCCGTCACTCCGGATCTGCCGCTTCTGGTCAGCACCACCTCCATCAGCCGGGCCTCCGCGCTCTTCAAGGCCGTTTCCGCGGCCGGAAAGGTGGAAGACTTCGGATCCGGGAAGAAGGGGTACGAGCTCGAGCGTATCGCCGAAGCCCGTCTGAACGACCAGCTCAAAAGGCTCAAGTTCCGCATGGAGGGCCCGGCGCGTGCCGCCTTTCTCGACCGTGTGGGCGCGGACATGCGCCGGATGTCGAGCGAGCTCGAGAAGCTCCGTTGCTACGCGGGGGATTCCGGCATGGCGACCGTGGCGGACGTCGAGGCCGTCGTGAGCGGCGGACGCGAAACCGCGAACTGGGATTTGCAGGACGCCTTCGGCGAACGGGATGCGGAGCGCCTCACGCGTGTCTTTCGCGCCGTCCTTGCGCAAGGGGAGAAGGCCATCGGTCTTTCCGCGATGCTCGACAGCCGCGTGCGCGACTTGCTGCTGGCGCGTGACGCGCTCGACCGCGGCTGGGTCGTGCGCGAGGGCCGCAGCATCCGCTGGAACGCCCTTCCGCAGGAAATCGAGGAGTGGTTCGAGAACGACCCGAAGAGCGACGTCCGCGCCGGGAGCGCCTGGCGATTTTCCCGGATTGTCGACCAGGCCTCCCGCTGGCGCATGAACGAACTACGGCTTGCCCGCTACCGGCTGGTGGAGCTTCGCGAACAGATGGTTTCCTCTTCGCTTTCTCCGGAATTCCTCCTCGAATCCACGATGCTCCGCTGCATCGGGAAAGGGAAAAGATCGCCTCGCTCCGCCTGAACCTCCGCCCTTTGTCCATCGTTTCATCCTATGCCGGACCCCATTGCTCCGTCGACTTTCTCCCATCCCGCCCGCCGCCCGTCGCGGCGGGCAACTTGAAGGAACCCCGCATGAACACCAGACTCCTCCTGCCGACCGGCCTCGCCGCCCTCCTCCTCCTCGGCTGTTCTTGCTCGCGGCAAGCCGAATCCCCCGACCAGGCACCCGGGGGAGCCGCTCCGGAAGCCGCCGAAGCAACGGCGCCGGACGTTTCCGACGCGACCGATGGCGCGGCCGCCCCCGCCGGACAGGCCACCGGGGAGCAAGCCCTCGCGCTGATCAACGCGGGCCTCGACTGGCTCAAAGCCAACCAGTCCGAAGACGGTTCCTGGTCGGACCCCAACTATCCGGGCCTCAGTGCGCTCGCGCTGTGGGCCATGGCTCGCTCGGATCGCGCGGACCTCGAAGAGGCCCGCGCCAAGGCCGCCGCCTACATCGTCCGCTACGTGAGGTCGGACGGCTCCATCTACAAACCCGCCACGGGCGGACGCGGAACGGGCGGCCTCTCCACCTACAACACCGCCATCTGCATGACCGCCCTCCACGCCTACGACAAGGTGCGTTTCCAGGCGGAAATCCTCAAGGCGCGCGAATTCATCGCCTCCAGCCAGCTCGAAGGCGATTCCTCCGTTGGCGGAGGCGGTTTCGGCTACGACAAGCCGACCGAGGGAGGCCGACCCCAGCGCGCCGACATGAGCAACACCGGCCTCGCCCTCATGTCCATGCGCCTCACGCAGGACGTCGAAGACAACCGTCCCGTCGAATCGGCGAAGGCGGACGTGGACTGGGCCTCCGCCCTCGCGTTTGTCGAGTCGATGCAGATTTCCTCCGCCGACCATCCGGAAGCCGACGGCGGCTTCGGCTACGAGATGCAGGGCGAACGGCGCGGACCACCCCCCGCCGGCGAACGGAAGGATCCGCCGGAAGAGGCGCCTCCCGGTACCGCGAAAAAGCGGGAGTCGTTGCGCACCTTCGGCAGCATGACCTACGCCGGCATCGAGTCGATGATTTACGCGCAGGTGGACCGTACGGATCCGCGCGTTCGCTCCGCCATCGCCTGGGCCGGCCGCAATTGGACGGTCGAGGAAAATCCCGGCCAGGGCATCCGCGGCCTCTACTACTACTACGTCATCATGGCCAAGGCCCTCGCGCTCATGGGGGAGGAGGGGCTCGTGGCCGAGGATGGGACCCCCATCGACTGGCGCGGCGATCTCGTGGCCCAGCTCGCCAAGACCCGCGACGAAGAGGGCTTCTGGGCGAACGAAGACAACACCTTCTGGGAGAGCGACCCCTCGCTCGTTACCGCCTACGCCGTGCTTTGCCTCCAAAGCGCGCTGGGCCTGTAGGCGGCCGCCCGGCTCCCGTCCTGCCTTTTCCTGCACATGATCGCCGAACTGTTTCTCGAAGGCATCGGCGCGGCGCAGTGCGACGTGCCCGTCGGCGCCACGGTCGCGAAAGACGCCACCGTCGTGGTCTCCCTGCCGCACGGGGCCTTCCTCGCGCGCGTCGCGAGGCTCCGGGAAAACGGCGCGCCGCCCGCAGGCGGCGAGACTTCGCGGCCTCCCGCCGGATGGCATGGATATTCCCGCAAGACCGTCCGCGAGGCGCGTTTCGAGCGAATCGCCTCGGACGACGACCTCCGCCGGGAATCGCTCGCCCGCGGGCAGTCGCGAAAGGCGATCGACCGGCTTTCGATGCGGCTGCCGCGACTCTTCCCCAACGTGCGCCCCCTCACCGTCCGCTATGCGCTGGGGCTCCAGCACGCCCTCTTCTTCTTCGGCGCCGAAGGGGAGGTCGACGTCCGTGCCGTTGCCGATGCGGCGCAGCGCGAGCTCCAGTGCACCGTCGAGGTCGAGCGCGCGGGCTTGCGCGACCACGCCGCCCTGCTCGGCGGCGTGGGCACCTGCGGACGAACCCTCTGCTGCGCCTCGTGGCTCGAACGCTTCCAGCCGGTGACCGTGGCCATGGCCCGCGAGCAGGGCTTGAACATCGCGCCCGAAGCCCTCTCCGGCCCCTGCGACCGCCTGAAGTGCTGCCTCCGCTTCGAATACGACCCATCCCGCGACCGCTGACGCCGCCGGGGCGCACCCCTTCCACCTCGTCGCGCCACGGAAATCGGGTTGCGCCCGCGGGGCGCTTCGCCTATCGTCTCCACCCATGTCCATCCGCGACAACTACAATCACACCCTCGCCGCATGCTACGTGGGGTATGTCACCCAGGCGATCATCAACAACTTCCTTCCGCTCCTCTTCCTCCGGTTCCAAAAGGAGTTCTCCCTTTCGCTGGGGCAGATCACGGCGTTGATCACCGCGAACTTCGGCATCCAGCTGCTGGTCGACTACATCGCGGCGCATTCGGTCGACCGCATCGGCTATCGGACCGCGATGCGGATCGCGCACTTTTCGGCTGCGTCGGGGCTTTCCGGCCTGGCCTTTTTCCCGCAGCTCTTCGGGGGGACGCCGTATGCGGGCCTGCTCGCCTGCGTGGCGCTCTGCTCCATCGGCGGCGGCCTCACGGAGGTGCTGGTCAGCCCCATCGTCGAAGCCGTCCCGACGACGTCCCGAAAAGCGGCGGCGATGAGCCTGTTGCATTCGTTCTACTGCTGGGGGCAGATGGCGGTGGTGGCCTTGAGCACGCTCTTCTTCTGCACGGCAGGGCTTGCGCACTGGCGCTGGCTGGCCTGTCTCTGGGCGTTGATTCCCCTCCTCAACGGCTTCTATTTCGGGGTGGTCCCCATCCGGATGCCGGTGGAGACGGGAGACGGTCTGTCGATGGCGCAACTCGCCCGCAACCGGTTCTTCTGGATCTTGGTGGTCATGATGCTCTGCGCAGGAGCGTCCGAACTGGGCATGAGCCAATGGGCGAGCAGTTTCGCGGAGGCGGGGCTGGGCGTGTCGAAGACGCTGGGCGACCTCGCAGGCCCTTGCCTGTTCGCGGCCTTCATGGGAAGTGCCCGTGTGCTGTATGCGGCGTTCAGCACGCGGATGAATCTCAGGAAGTACATCGCGGGGAGCTGCGTGCTGTGCGTGGCGAGCTACCTTCTCGCATCGCTGGCTCCCTGGCCGCTGCTGGGGCTTGCCGGATGCTGCATCTGCGGCTTTTCCGTAGGCATCTTCTGGCCCGGCGTCTTCAGCATCGCGGCGGCGGGGATGCCGCGCGGCGGCACGGCGATGTTCGCCCTGCTCGCGCTGGCGGGCGACCTCGGATGCGGCACCGGCCCCACGCTGATTGGCGTGATGGCCGGCCGTTTCGGCGACAATCTCAAGGCCGGCCTCGGCTTCGGCGCCATCTTCCCCGCGATCCTGCTCGCCATGATGGCTGTTTCGAGACGCGTCAAAACGGGAGAACCGGACGCCGCCGACGCCCGGATCACCGAAGCGCTTGCGACACGGAGGTCGTCCCTCCAGCCCGCCGGGGACGGCGGTCCCCAGGGTTTTCAAGTGCCTCCGCTGAAAATGGAAGTTGCGCAGGCGTCTCGGTTTGTGGTTAACTATCGATCACTTTTGCCCTTGTCTCCCGAAGAGGTTATCCAACGATGAAGAAAAACATCCATCCCAAATACGAAGACGCCACCATCACCTGCGCCTGCGGCAACGTGACCCATACCCGCTCCACCGTGAAGACGATGAACGTCAACATCTGCGCCGCCTGCCACCCCTTCTTCACCGGCAAGAAGACGATGGTCGACACCGAAGGCCGCATCGACGCCTTCCGCCGTCGCTACGCCGCCAAGAAATAGGCTGCGGCGAAGGGTGCGCCACACGGGACGGCTTCCGCCCACGTGTCCGGCACCCCCATGCCCCGAGGACAAAGGAGGCGGATGGCCATCGTCCCCGCCTCCTTTCGTGTTTCCAAGGCGTCGTCCATCTACCCTTGCGGAACCCTTCGCGCACCCGGACGAAGATTTCCCATATCCCCCCATGATCGACCGGCAGAAAATCGACAACATGCTTTCCCGCCTTGGCGCGCTGGAAGTCGAGATGGGCGACCCCGCCACGCTGGGGAACGCCCGCCGCCTCCGGGAGTGCGTGCGCGAGCATGCCCATCTGGTCCACCTGCGGGACCTCGCTTCGGAGTACTTCCGCCTCGGCGACGAACTCGCTGAAAACGAGCAGATGGCCGCGGACGATTCAGCCGATCCCGAACTGCGCGACATGGCCCGCGAGGAGATCGCCATGCTCCGCGAACAGCGGCCTGCCGCCGAACGCGCCCTGCTGGAGGCCCTCCTGCCGCCCGACCCGCGCACCGCCCGATCCGCCGTGCTCGAAATCCGCTCCGGAACCGGCGGAGACGAAGCGGCGCTCTTCGCCGGCGATCTCTTCCGGATGTACTCCCGCTACGCCGAGAGCGTCGGCTGGAAGGTCTCCATCCTCGATGCAAGCCCCGGCGAAATGGGCGGCTACAAGGAGGTTGTCGCCACCGTCGCCGGCGAGGGCGCCTACGGCCGCCTCCGCTTCGAAAGCGGCACCCATCGCGTGCAGCGCGTGCCCGTCACCGAAGCCCAGGGCCGCATCCATACCTCCGCCGCCACCGTAGCCGTCTTCCCCGAAGTGGAGGAAGAGGACGACATCGAGATTCCCGCCGACGAACTCCGTATCGACATCTTCTGTGCCGGTGGACACGGCGGGCAAGGGGTGAACACCACCTACTCGGCCATCCGCATCACCCACCTTCCCACCGGCCTCGTCGCACAGTGCCAGGACGAACGTTCCCAGCATCGCAACAAGGAAAAAGCCCTCGCCGTGCTGAAGGCCCGCATCCTCGACCAACGCCGGCAGGCGGAGGAAGCCGCCATGGGCCAGAACCGCCGCGACCTCATCGGCTCGGGCGACCGCAGCCAGAAGATCCGAACCTACAACTTCCCCCAAAACCGGTTGACGGACCACCGTATCAACCTCACCCTCTACTCCCTCGATCAAATCCTGGAGGGCGATCTGGAGGAGTTGCTGCTGGCGCTGCGGAATCACGACCTCGACCAGCGCCTGGCCGACGAAATCCGATAGCCTGGCCTTCGCGTCCGTCAGACGGATGCGTCTCGAGGGGACTAGAACGGTCCGCCGACGAAGATGCGGACGAAGGTCGAAGGATCGATGTCGAAGTCGGCATCGTGGTCGCTCATCTCGAAATCGATCGAGCGGCTGAGGGACGAACCCACTTCGAAGCCAAGACAAAGCTCGTCGGTAAGGGAGACGCGCGCGCCGGCGGACATCAGGATGTCGTCGAGGGTAACCTGGTCGGGCCTGTTGCCGCCCTTCATCGCGTAGGAGACGTTCCGCCATTCGAAGCCGCCGAAGAAGGTCAGGCGCCAGAGATAGAGGTAGGCGCGGGTACGCGGGACCGCGAACTCGAGACGGAACAGGTCGACCGGCTGCCAGGCAAGGCCGAGATACGGCATGAAGAGGAAATCCCAGCCGGGACGGAACTCTCCGCCCACCATGAAGGCGGCTTCGGCGTTCAGCACGCGGTAGTAGGCCAGGCGGATGGGGCAACCGAACATCCCGCCGCCGAGGGCGTCCAAAGACGAGTAGATGCCGGGACGGAGGCGCGTCTCGAGAGAGCCGCCATCGAGGAAACGCCACGTCCATCCGGCGTCGAGGGCGAGTCCAAGAAGGAAGTCGGGCATGCCGTCGATGTCGCCGTCGTCCGTGAAAAACACGTTGTGCATGCGCAGCTTGAAGTCGATGTCGCCTGCCAGGACATCGCGGAAGAAGGCGATATCCCAGAAGGCATCGAGTTCGATGTCGGCAACGTCCCCCCCGTGCGGGACGTCGATTTCGCCGCCGGAGAAGTAGCCGAGGGTAAGCCAGTAGGCCGGATCGACGGGCGCATCGAGGAACTGCGAGTAGAGATCCACCGGGATCGTGCCGCTGGCAGCGCTTGTGACGGGCTTGTTCGCGACGGCGGACGCCACGGGGGCCGGGGCCTGTGCGGGCGATGTCGTTTCGTCTTCCCATCCGGCGAGGCCGGACATCGTGACGAGAAGGCAAAGGGCCAGGGTCGGGTGGAGGAGTTTTCGCATGGTCCGGACATCATACAAGGTTCCCGCCCCTGATTGCATCAAAAAAACGGAAGCCCCCCACGAAGCGCGGCATGTCATCGTCATGGACGCCGATACCGCCATCGGGACGGATGATGCCTTCAGGCGCGTTCCGCGATGTTTCCCATGTGGCGGGCGATGCCTTCGATCGCGGCAAGGACTTCGACGTAGACGAACCCTCCGGTGGGAGTGCATTGTCCGCTGTGGAGGCGGGCGGCATGGTTGTCGACCGAGAGTTTGGACAGGCGCTTGATTTCGGCGACCTGCCGGATCGCCTCGTCGGGCTTGGCCCTGTTCTGGAGGGCGTTGAAGGTGGAGGAAGCGACCGATTCGGCGAGTTTCAGGATCTCCGCCAGTTCGAGAATGGCGTCTTCGCTGAAGAAGCCCTTGTCCGCCACGGGCTTGGCGGAAACGCGGCGCGCGAGCAGCAGGGCGATGTCGGCGATGCGCTCCGCATCGTTCACGCAATGCATGAGGATGGGGACGGTCTTCGCCTGCGGTTCCGTGAGGCGCCTGCGGGTCAGTTGCACGAGGTAGTCCATGGCGCTGGCCTGCATGGAATCGATCTCGTCTTCGACTTGGTGGATCTCGTCGACGTCCACGGGTTTGCCGTCGAGGCATCCCGTCAGCACGGCATGGGCGGCATTCCAGGCCTTGGAGGTCATCTCGACGAGCGATCGCCTCACGCAGTCGAGCGCGAACTCGGGGTTCTTGAGCAGGTGGGGCTCGAGCTTGACGGCGGGCGCAAACGGTTCGCTGCCCTTCAACACGCGTTCGCAGAACCAGGCGAGACTCCCGATGAAGGGGGTGAGCAACACCACGTTTCCAACATTGAAAAGCGTATGTGCCATGGCCACATGGCGTCCGAGGTTCTCCCCGCTGAAGGCGTCGCCCGGCGTCACGGCGGAAACGAGCTTGAGGAAGACCGGTATGCCGTCGAGGGTCACGTAGAAGAGCCCGATCATGATCACCGTGCCGGTAATGTTGAACATGGCATGGGCGAGGGCGGTGCGCTTGGCGGCGACGCGGGTGTTGATCGAGGCCAGGATGGCGGTGATCGTCGTGCCGATGTTGTCGCCCAGGACGATGGGCACGGCCGTCCAAAAGGAGAGGAGCCCGCTGTTGGCCAGCGCGATCGTGAGGCCGATGGTCGCAGAGGAGCTCTGGACGGCCATCGTGGTCAGGACGCCGATCCCGACTGCGCCCAGTACGGAGAGGAGGGGCATGGGGGCGCCCTTCTCGGGCGTGCAGTCGAACAGGCGGAAGAACTTCACGAAGCTTGGGAAGGCGCTTACATCCGCGAGCGAATCCCCGATCAGGTTCATGCCGAAAAAGAGGAGACCGAACCCGAGGACGGCCTGGGCGACGCCGCGGATGGCGGATGATCGCTTCGTGACCAACAGCCCGCCCACGCCGATGACGATGGCCGGGAAGGCGAGGTTCGTCAGCTTGAACGAAACCAGCTGGCCGGTGATGGTGGTACCGATGTTCGCCCCGAAGACAACGCCGATCGCCTGCTTGAGCGAGAGGAGCCCGGCGTTGACAAACCCCACCGTCATCACGGTCGTGGCGGACGAGCTCTGGATGATCGCGGTGATCACGGCTCCTGCGGCAATGGCCGCGAGGCGGTTGCGGGTCATGTACCCCAGGACCTGCTTCATCCGGGATCCCGCGACCTGCTGGAGCCCTTCGCTCATGAGGGTCATGCCGAAGATGAAAATCGCCAGCCCTCCCAGGACGGCGATGGAAAGCGAAAGAGGAGCGATCGCCATCGTCTCGAGGTGGATCGGGCGAAGCACCCAGCCGGCGTCCGGGGAGGCGATTTCCGCCGATACGATGTACGAGCCGGTGAGTTTCGCCTCGGTGGAGAGGGAAGTGCCTGCGATTCCTTCGGCGTCCGTCAGGCAGACCGCTTTCGCAAGCCTGCCCTTTTCACCGGGCTGCGAAACGATGGAGAAGTGGACCGGGATTCCGACGGCGGGTGCGCCCGATCCATCCGTCAGGCGTACCTGGAGAGGCTTCGCCGAGGTTTTCCCGGCGGCCACCTCCTGTCCGGCGTTGAGGATCTCGACTCCGTTGGCAAAGCGGAAGCGCTTCGAGACGTTCGGCGCCCCTTCGCAGGCGACAACCAGGTAGGCGTCGCCGACGGCATCCCCCGTCGTCACCTCGAAGACGAATTCGCCTCCACGGTCGGTCGTCTCGGAAAGCGGCCTCGCGGAGAGGCCTTCCTCCGTTGTGGCCACGACTTTGATTCCCGGCAGCGGCTTCCGCACCCCCTTTCCGCCAAGGGCTCCTGGAATCAGCTCGCTGACGACTTCGACTTTGACCGTGTGCACGCCGGCTGGCGCGGAGACGATCACTTCCGGCGTGACCGCGTGAAGACGGCCCGGTCTCCTTTCGACTCTCTCGTCGCTGCAACCTGAAAAACAGAGGGCGGCCGCAATCGCGGCTACGACAGACACTTCTTTGGCGATCGTCATGATTCGGGAAGACCCAGTTCCGTTGAAAGCCCCCACGATAACGGAGATTTGTTAGGGTTTTGTTAGGATGGTTAGAATTTTGTTAGGGCGGCGTGGGCTTTTCCGGGAGGAATGCCGATCCATGGACCTGCCACTTCCCCGGGCAGCCGCCCGAAGCGACCCGTTCCCTGTTGCATTCCCCTTTTCTCTTTCTCTTTCGTACCGATGCGCGATGCTTGTCGGCGTCGCACATGGATGGTATCCTCGCCTCTACCATGCACTACCTCAGCACTCGTGGCGGCGGCGCGCCGCTTTCCTTCAGCGACGCGGTCCTGACCGGCCTGGCCCGCGACGGCGGGCTCCTCCTCCCCTCCGCCTATCCCGATGTGCGGGGACGTCTTGCCGATTGGCGGGCTCTCCCCTACCCGCAGCTCGCCTTCGAAGTGATCCGCCTTTTCGCCGACGATCTCCCGGAGGCCGAATTGCGCGGCATCGTCGAACGCTCCTACGCCGTCTTCTCCCATCCCGAGGTCACGCCCGTCGTCCCCGTGGGCCCCGTCCACATCCTCGAACTCTTCCACGGCCCCACCCTCGCCTTCAAGGACGTCGCCCTCCAGTTCCTTGGCAACCTCTTCGAGTTGCTGCTGAAGAAGCGCGGGGGCCGCCTGAACATCGTGGTTGCCACAAGCGGCGACACCGGCAGCGCCGCCATCCACGGCATCCGCGGGCGCGAGGCCATGCGCATCTTCGTGCTCCATCCCGATGGCCGCGTGAGTCCCGTGCAAGAGTTGCAGATGACCACCGTGCTGGACGCAAACGTCCACAACCTCGCCATCGACGGATCGTTCGACGATTGCCAGGCCATCGTGAAGGGGCTTTTCGGGGATCTGCCCTTCCGCGACCGCCACTCCCTCGGCGCCGTCAACTCCATCAACTGGGCCCGCGTGCTCGCCCAGGTGGCGTATTACTTCTACGCCGCCTTCCGCACGATGGACGCCACCGGCGCGGACCAGGTGCGCTTCGCCGTTCCCACCGGAAACTTCGGCGACATCTTCGCCGGCTATGTGGCCTGGCGCATGGGCCTGCCCATCGACAAGCTCGTCCTTGCCACGAACGAAAACGACATTCTCTCCCGCTATTTCACCACGGGCGTCTATTCGCGCGGCGCCGTCGTTCCCACCCTCTCGCCGTCGATGGACATCCAAGTCGCAAGCAACTTCGAGCGCTACCTCTACCACCGCGCCGGCGACAATCCCGCCGCCGTCCGCGACGGAATGGAAGCCTTCCGTGCGACCGGCGTCCTCGAAACGCCCGTCCCTGCGGGTGCGCCCGTCGATCCGCTGTTCCTCGCCGGCTCCGGCGACACGGCCGCCACGCTCGCCGCGATCCGCGACTTCTGGACGCGCCACCGTTACCTTCTCGACCCTCATACGGCGGTCGGCGCAAGCGTCGCCCTCCGCAACCTCTCCGATGCCGCCCCCATGATCTGCCTCGCGACGGCCCATCCCGCCAAATTCGGCGGCGCCGTGGAGTCCGCGCTCGGCGAGGACATCGCGCGCCACCCTTCCATCGACGCGCTGAAGGGTCGTCCCGCCCGGCAGTCGCACCTTCCGGCCGACCAGCGCCGGGTGGCCGACTTCGTCGCCTCCGTCTGTGAAGGACGGTCCTGATCTCCTTCCCGCTCCATGCCGATGTACGCATCGCCGTCGGTGTCCCCGCCGCTTCCCTTCCCATGAAGACTGGATAACCCCATGAGCGCCTCTTCCGGAATCCGCGTGACCTTTGAACCGTCCGGGCGGACCGTGACCGTCCCCGTCGGCACGACCGTCCTCGATGCCGCCGCCCTCGCCGGGCTTCCCCTCCGCGCCCCGTGCGGCGGGGAAGGGACCTGCGGGAAGTGCCTCGTCCGGCTTCGTTCGGGCCTCCCCGTCGACAAGCCGCCGGCGCCAGACGCCTTCCTCGATGCCACGCGCATCGCCGACGGCTGGCGCCGGGCCTGCCGGACGCGCCTCGGGATGGACGCCGTGGTGGAGGTGCCCGCCTCCTCGCTCCAGGAAGACGCGCGGCAAATCCTCACGGCCGATGCGGGGGGCGTCCCCTCCGCGCCTCCCGCCGACCCCGCAGTGGAGGTGCTCGATCTCGAAATCGCCCCCCCGACACGCGAGGACGACCGTCCCGACGCCGTACGCATCGCCGCCGCCGCAGGCCGTCCCCTGCGCTTCCCGCGCGCCTTGCTCGCCACCCTTCCCGCCATCGCGCGCGCCTCGTTGCGCGATGCGGCCTGGCATCTTCGCGTGGCGGCTGTCGGCGACGAGGCGGTGGCCCTTCTCCCCGCCGCCGCAGGGGACGCATCCCGCGTGCTCGGCGTAGCGTTCGACCTCGGCACCACCACCGTGGTCGGCACGCTCGTCGATCTCGAATCCGGCGCGGAACTCGGCGTGGCCTCCGCCCTCAACGCCCAAATCCCCTTCGGCGACGACGTGCTCGCCCGCATTCTCCGCGTGCGCGAACGCCCCGGCGGGCTCCGCGAACTGCGCGCCGCCGCACTGGACACCTTGAACGGCATCCTCGCAACGCTCCTTCCCGGGACATCCGCGAACGTCGCCGCCATCGCCCTCGCCGGCAACACCACGATGCAGCAGCTCTGCTGCGGAATCGACCCTTCGGCCCTTGGCGAAATCCCCTTCGCGCCCGCCTTCTCGGCGCCCTTGGAAGGCCACGCCGGCGATTTTGGATTCAACGTGAACCCCGCCGCACACGTCTTCGTCTTCCCGCAAGTCGGGGGATTCGTCGGAGGCGATACCGTGGCCTGCCTGCTCGCCTGCGACTTCGACCGCCGCGACAAGCCCACGCTGATGGTCGACATCGGCACGAACGGCGAAATCGCGTTGCGCTGCGCCGACGGCTCCATCCTCTGCGCCTCCACCGCCGCCGGCCCCGCCTTCGAAGGGGCCCGCATCTCGCAGGGGATGCGCGCCGCCTCCGGCGCCATTTCCAAGGTCGAGGTGCGCGACGGCGCCCTCGCCATCGAGGTCATCGGCGGCGTCCCCCCCGCAGGACTCTGCGGCACCGCGCTGATCGATACCGTGGCCGAACTCCTCCGCCATGGCATCCTGGACGAGACGGGACGCATCCTCGAAGCCTCCGAACTTCCGGACGACCTTCCCGGCGATCTTCGCTCCCGCGTGGTTGGCGAAGGGACCGACACCCGCTTCCTGCTCGTTCACGGCAATGCGGACGGCACGGGCGAGGTGGCGCTTCGGCAGCGCGATATCCGGGAACTCCAACTGGCGTCGGGCGCACTGCGGGCCGGCGTGGAAACGCTTCTCTCCCACGCCGGGATTTCACGGGACGACCTGGACGCCGTCCTCCTCGCCGGCGCGTTCGGAAACTACATCCGCCGGGAAAACGCCTGCCGCATCGGGCTCTTGCCGCCTATCCCCGTGGAACGCATCCGGTTCGTGGGCAACGCCGCCAGCCTCGGCGCCAAGCAGGTGCTCCGTTCGCGTGGCGACCGTGCCCGCGCAACGGCCCTCGGCAGCCGCGCCGGCCACGTGGACCTGGGCACCGACCCCGGTTTCCAGACGGCCTTCGGAATGGCGATGCTCTTCCCGTCCGAAGCGTGATCCGGATTTCCGTCGCCCCGCGGCGCGCCGCGTTTCGCGTCTTCAAGGCCGCAGGGTCGCGACGATGCGGCTGTTGGCGTTCGGGCGCAAGGTGTGCTCGACGGCCTTGAATCCGCCGGGCAGCCAAAAGATGTCGCGCGTCGTGCAGGGATTCCGCGTCTCGACCCCGCACGTGCCCGCCACGACCGGAAGGATCAGGACGGGGTTCTTCGCGTCGGGTCCGCCACGGACGGTCATGTCCAATTTGACCGTCTTTTTGCCGAAGGTGTAGGCGAGGTCGAACTTGCGCGCGCGGACGGCGAGCGTCACGCAATGATCGGCGATCTCGCTGCGGACCACCACGTTCGGGTCGAGGCAGCTGACATACCGCCGTCCCCCGTCCGACTCCAGCTCCAGGCGCGGGAGGAGCGGCGCATGCGGGAGGGCGCCAACCGGCAGCTGCATGTTCAGCGGCTCGACGAGCTCGTATGCGTAGGTGGAGCCGGCGACGATCGGCCCGCGGTCGCGATGGTAGAGGAGCGTCATCGTGCCGCCCGAGGCATGCGAAAGCCCGGCCTGGAAGCCTCCCGTCGGGAAGTCGCTTGCGGTGATGGTCGCCAGGAACGGTCCGACGGCGACCTGGAAGGCGCCGAGTTCCGGATAGCGGCGGCAGCGCGGGCCCGGTTCCTCGCAGGGGAGCGTCATGACGCGCCCGTCCTCCTCCATCCCGAGCCGGACGGCGTCGGCGAGGGCCACCGCGTGGCAGAGCGAATGGTGCGTGCACGGGGGTTGCGACAAGTTCCGATAGCGGCGTCCGCCGTAGAGCATCCCGCCGCTGGTGCAGGCCTGGAGGAGCGAAAGATGGCGGCGCGCCGCGTCGCGGAAAAGCGGCTCGTCGCGGCCCAGGCGGGCCAGCGCGCCGAGGCATCCGTCCGAGGTGCGGCTCCCGTAGTAGGTCCATTTGATGTTGCGGGTGCCGATCGAGTTGTCGATGGCGCCATCGGGCAGCAGGAATTCGAGATGGGCGCGGAGGATGCCGGCAAGACGCTTCAGGAGCGGCGCGTCGTCCAGCGCGTCGGCGGCCTCCACGAGGTTGGGGATGGACTCCTCGAGGTTGTAGCCGATGTCGATCGGGCGGCAACCGCGCGTGGAGACGGCATCGTGGGCGCCGCCTTCGCCTGCGAGGAAGCCGTTCTTCGTGACGTGCTCCAGGCAATAGGCGACGAGTTTGCGCGCCTCTTCCACGTAGCCGTCGTTCCCGAAGAAGGTCCCGCACGTGGCAAGGACGCAGGCCGCGGCGGCCATGTAGTTGATGTTCGCGTCGAGGCGCGGGGGCAGGCGGAAGGTCTCGAAGACCCACGCGGCTTCGGAACGCAGGCGGGTCTCGACGCGCGACTTGAGATCCTCGTCCATCGCCTCCCCGCAGAAGCGGAGGGCCTTCCAATACCCGATGGCCGAAAACACCGTGGTGCCCGTCCAAGGGCTGTTGAGGTCGTTGTACGCGGCGCCATCCGGCTGGAGGATGCGGCGGTGCCAGTCGAAGACGAGTTTCGCGGCCTCGAGGTAGGCGGCGTCGCCCGTACGCTGGAAGAGGAAGAGAAGGGGGTAGAACGCGTTGTCCGCGCGTCCGTGGATCACCGAGCAGGCGGGACAGAGGAAGCCGCCGTCGTGCGGCGATCCGTAGCCGCGGATTTGCAGCCGGACGAGCCCGTCGCACCAGTCCTTCAAGAGGGCTTCCGCGGAAGATGGAGAATTCGCCATGTTTCGTCCCTTGACCCCCTGACGGAATCCTTGTCTCCGAATCGACGAGGGCGGGCCGCGGGGGAGGTGGCGGCACGGCGGCGTCGATCCGGCGGCATGCCGGGGAGGCATGCGTCCGATGCGACGAAAGGCCGATGAATCCCTGGCACACGCTGCTTCACGATAGGGGCAGTGTAGGGTGGCCGTTCATCGAAAGTCAACGAAAAGCGCTCGGGCAACGCGGCGGAGCGCCTCGTGCGGCCCGCCGCCGTGTCCTGCGTCCTGGGCTGGCGCGTCTTCTGGATGACCCTGCTCAACGGCACGGACGGTTGCGCGCCGGCGCCGACGGTGTCCACCGCCCGGGAGCGCGCCATGCCCGGCAAAATGGCGCCGGAGATGCGGGGGTAATTGAAGGTGCCGCCAGCCGAATGCGGATTTGCGGATTGCCCCGGCAAGGAATTGTCCCCGCGCTGCCGATGTGTTACACTGTTCCCCGATTCCGGACTCCGCACGGGCGGACTCGCCCCTTCCCCGCCCAATCGACCTTTGACACGATGGAACGCCTCAGCGACCAACTGAACCAGCGCAACGTTTCGTTCGACAACAACCTGCGCCCGACCCAATTCGGCGACTTCGTCGGACAGGACAAGGTGCGCGAACGCCTGCTCCTCGCCGTGGAGGCCGCGCGGGCGCGGGGCGACACGCTCGACCACGTGCTGCTTTCCGGCCCTCCGGGCCTTGGCAAGACCACCCTGGCCTTCCTCCTCGCCGAGGCGATGGGCGTTCACATGCGCACCACCTCGGGCCCGATCATCGACAAGCCGGGCGACCTCGCCGGCCTGCTCACCAGCCTCGAGCCGGGCGATATCGTCTTCATCGACGAAATTCACCGCATGCAGCGTTCCGTCGAGGAATACCTCTACTCCGCGATGGAGGACTTCGTCCTCGACATCACCATCGACCAAGGCCCCAACGCCCGCACCATCCGGCTGGATCTCCCGCATTTCACGCTGGTGGGCGCGACCACCCGCGCGGGGCTCATCTCCGCGCCGATGCGTTCGCGCTTCGGGCTTGTAAACCGCTTGGACTACTATCCCGCGACAGACCTCGCGAAGATTGTCGCCAACTCCGCCGCCCGCCTCGGCGTGACGGTCGCGGAGGACGGTGCGTTTGAAATCGCCCGCCGTTCCCGCGGCACGCCGCGAATCGCGAACAACCTCCTCCGGCGCGTGCGCGACTACGCGCAAGTGCGGGCCGACAACCGGATCACCCCCGAGGTGGCGGACAAGGCGCTCTCGATGCTCGAGATCGACCCCGCCGGCCTGGACGAGATGGACAAGCGCCTGCTCGAGACGATCGTCTACAAGTACGGGGGCGGCCCCGTGGGCGTCGCGACCCTCGCCGTCGCCGTGGGCGAGGAACCCGACACCATCGAGGAGGTCTACGAGCCCTACCTCATCCAGGAAGGGTATCTCGACCGCACCCCGCGCGGGCGCATGGCCACGCCGCTTGCCTTCAAGGTGGTGGGCGCGCCGGTTGTCGGCCGCCCCGGCGAGCTTCCCCTGGGGTGATCGCGGACTGCGGGGGCGGCGAATCCCCCCTTGCGGCCGGTCGCCGGCGGACGGCGGTGCGCCCGTCGCGTACGCTTCAGCTTCGGACCGCGCGGATGATGTGCGGTATGACGGTCGCGAGGTCGCCGACGATCCCGTAGTGGGCGATGCCGAAGATGGGGGCGTCCCGGTCGGAATTGATGGCGAGGATTTTCGCGGACTCCTCCATGCCGGCCCGGTGCTGCACGGCTCCGGAGATGCCGCAGGCGATGTAGAGCGCGGGGCGCACCGTGGTGCCCGTCTGGCCGACCTGGTGGTCGGCATCGACGTAGCCCAGATCGACGGCGGCGCGGCTCGCGCCCACGGCGCCGCCGAGCGCGGCGGCGAGATCGTGGATCAGCTGGAAGTTCTCGCGGCTGCCTACGCCCGCGCCGCCCGCGACGATGATGCGGGCGCCCTTGAGATTCACCGTGCGGGCGCGGCGGACGCTTTCGAGCACCTCCACGGGGAGGGACGCGGCGTCGAGTTCCGGAACGATGCGCACGACCTCGGCCTTTCGGGCGGGGTCGGCGGCGGGCATCTTCATCACGCCCTCGCGCACGGTCGCCATTTGCGGCCAGGCATGCGGGTTCACGATGGTGGCGATGATGTTCCCGCCGAAGGCCGGCCGGATCTGCAGGAGCAGGTTCGGGAAAGAGTCGCCCGTGCGGGCGTCGGCGTAGTCCCCGATTTGCAGGTCGGTGCAATCCGCCGTGAGGCCGCAGCGCAACGCGGAGGCCACGGTGGGCGCGAGGTCGCGTCCGAGCGGCGTGGCGCCGAAGAGGCAGATTTGCGGCCGCCGGTCGCGGAGGAGGTCGCAGACCACCTTGGCGTAGGCGGCGGTTTGGTAGCGTTCAAGGGCGGGGGAGTCGATGGCGTACACGCGGTCCGCGCCATGTGCGCCCAGGGTGTCGGCGAGGGGTGCGGCACCGCTGCCGGGAAGCACGGCGGCGAGCGGGACGCCGAGGCGCGCCGCGAGGTCGCGGCCCTTGCCGAGGAGTTCGAGCGAAACGTCCGAGAGGGTGCCGCACTCCTGTTCTGCGTACACCCATACTTCGCCTTGTCGATGGTCGTAGGTCATGGGGAAAACTCCGGACGGTAAGGTCAGCCGAGGGTGTGGGAGGCAACGAGTTCGGCGACGAGTTCGCCCACGCCGGCGGCGTCCGGCGGGAACTCCTTGTAGTCGCCTCCGGCGAGAACGACGGATTCGATGCGGTGCACCCGGGTGGGACTGCCCGCGGCGCCGCAATTGGCGAGGTCGGCGCCAATCCCGTCGAGGTTCCATTGTTCGATCAGCAGCCCCTTTTCGCGAAGGGCGTCGCAGCGCGAGGCGGCTTCGGCGGCGCGGGCTTCGGCGGAGGCCCCGGGCATGGCGGCTTCCACGGCCTTTTCGACTTCCGCCGGGGCGAGCGCCTTCTTGAACCGGAAAATGCGGCGTGCCGCAGGGGGGCGGGGATGATTGGCGGATTCGACCACCGTGAAGAGCGCGGGGAGGCGGGCGCGAACCCGTTCCGTGCCGTTCCCGAGGTTGCGGCGAACGATGGCGGCGCCGTCTTCGAGCGACAGTTCCTCGAGATAGGTCACGAGGGTAAAGCCGAGCTTCTCCGCGATTTGCGGCCCTGTCTGGGCGGTGTCGCCGTCGATGGCCTGGCGACCGCAGAAGACGAGGTCCGGCTCGAGCCTGCGCAACGCGCAGGAGAGGATGTAGCTTGTGGCGAGGGTGTCCGACGCCGCGGCCCGGCGGTCGGTGACCAGCACGGCACGGTCCGCGCCCAGGCAGAGCGACTCGCGCAGGATGGCGCTGGCGGCGGGGAGGCCCATCGTGAGCACGGTGACCGTGCCGCCGTGGGCGTCGCGGACGCGGAGCGCCTCCTCGAGGGCGTGGAGGTCGTCCGGGTTGAAGATGGCGGGCAGGGCTGCGCGGTTTACGGTGCCGTCGGGCTTCATGGCATTGCCCGTGACGCGCTTCGTATCCGGAACCTGCTTGATGCAGACCACGCTATGGTAGGACATGTCGGGAACCTCCTCAGGGTGAATCAGACGGGATGCCGCCCACCATGCAGACCCATTCGGCTTCGGTGGCGACGTTGCCGTCGACCAGCGCCTTGCCGCGTTGGCAGAGGATGCGTCTGGTGCTTTTGAGCGTCTCGATTTCGAAGGTGATGGCGTCGCCGGGACGTACCGTGCGGCGGAATTTGGCGGAGAGGATGCTGGCGAGCAGGATGCCGGAATCCGGACGGATCCGGCCCGCCTTTGCCAGTCCGGCGCCGCCGCATTGGGCCATGCATTCGACCATCAGCACGCCGGGCACCACCGGGAATTCCGGGAAGTGGCCCTTGAAGATGGGGTTTGCGGGGTTGAAGCGGTAGGTGCCGACGAAGTGCGTCTCATCGACGACTTCGACGGAATCGACGAACAGGAACGGATCCCTGTGCGGAAGGAGGGTTTCGATTTCGGACATGGTCAGGAATCCTGTCGGGGGGCCGGCACGGGTTCGGCGTCCGGCGGTGTTTCGGCGGGGCCGGGGAGTTCGCGGAGGGCGCCTTCGCCGTCCTCGGGGGCGGGGGTTTCCGCGGGCGCGTGAACCTTCGCGTCCGCAGGCTTGGGGGGCTCGTCCTCGTCCGGCTGTCGGGCGGGCGGCTGGGGTTTCGCGCGGCGATGGATCGCGGCGCGCTCTTTGGGCTTCGAGCGCTGGAGCGTCGGGTCCATGTCGTCCAGCTCGTCCAGGCTCCGGAGCCCGAAATGGTCGAGGAAGGTCGCGGTGGTGCCGTAGAGGAAGGGGCGGCCGGGGAGGTCGGAGCGGCCTGCGACGCGGACGAGCCGCATCTCCATCAAGGCCCTGAGGATGTGGTCCACGGACACCCCGCGGATGCCTTCGATCTCGGATTTGGCGATGGGCTGGCGATAGGCCACGATCGAAAGGGTCTCGAGGGCGGGATTGGAGAGGCGGCTGGGACGATCCTGGCGGAGCAGGTTGCGCACCCACCGCCCCGTGGCGGCCTGCGTCTGGAAACGCCAGCCGGAAGCGACTTCGGCGAGCTCGAACCCGAGTTCCAGGCGGGCGATGTCCTTGCGCAGGTCGATCAGCGCGTCGCGGATGTCCGCCGTGGAAGCCTGGGCGTACAGCGCGGCTTCCGCAGGCGCATCTTCCGAGCGCGCGACCTCCTGGAGGCACTTGCGGATCCCGTCGGGGGACAAGTCGCGGTCCTGGCCGAAGACCAGCGCTCCGACCACCTGCCGCAGACTCCCCGCAACGGGAAGGGAAGAGGCTTCGCTATGCTCCATGGATCTCCACCAAAGGGGTGTGGGAACGCGATTCCCGCAACGAAGCCGAAATCACGATCTCGCTGAACGGACTGCCCTGGCTCACGCGCACGAGATGCTGCTTCAGAAGTTCGAGCAACGCAAGGAAGGTGACGATGACTTCGCCCCGCGGGGAGTCGGATGTGAAAAGCGTCGAGAAGGCGACGCTGCCATCGGCCTCCACCTTCGCCTGGATGTCCGCCATCTTGTCGGGGACGCTCCAGAGGATGGGCTCCAGATGGCCCAGCGGAGAGACGGGCGCCCGGGAAAGCACCTCCTGGAAGGCCGCGAGGAGGTCGAAGAGCCCCACGTCGGCCAGCAGATGGGAATTCCCGTCCATGTCCGGCGGAGGAACGGCGAGTTCGCCGCCGAACAGGAAACTTTCGTTGCGGAGGGCCTCCCGATGCTGGAGACGGGCCGCCGCATCTTTGAATTTCTTGTACTCGATGAGCTGCCGCACGAGATCCAGGCGCGGGTCCACGCCCTCTTCCTCCTCGTCGTCTTCGGGGCGGTCTTCGACGGGAAGGAGCATGCGGCTCTTGATCATCATGAGCGTGGACGCCATCACGAGGAATTCCCCCGCGATGTTCAGGTCGAGCATCTTCATCGTGTCCAGATACGCCATGTACTGGGTGGTGACGTGCTCGATGGGGATGTCGTAGATGTCCAGTTCGTCCCGCCGGATCAGGTACAAAAGAAGATCCAGCGGACCTTCGAAGACTTCGAGGTCCACCTTGTATTCCCGGGTGGAGACGGCTTGGAGGGGAGGCGACATGAATCGTTAAGTATACGGCATGGCGGAGGCGAATGCAAACGGGGAAACTCCCCCCTAAACTGCGGGAGATTTGGCGCGAGGGCGTTTCGAAGGGCCGGGAGCACGGTTTGACGGCTGTCGGGAGGGGGATCGAAGGGTGCCGGCTCTCCGTCGACGCCCTGCTTGTTCCTTTTCCAGGCGTTTCCAGCCTTGGGGAGGGCGTCGGGCGCCCTTCCAGGCGAAATCCAGGCAGGCTCCGCCGCGGCCGGGCTGTCGCCCGTCCGTCCGGAGCCGTCCGGTTCCGGCTTTTGCCTCGCGCTACGTCGATTCGGTGGGCTGCACCCGGCAGGGGAACGCCTCGAGCAGCTCCAGGACGCGCTTCACCCACTCCTTCGGGGCGGCGAAGCGCAGGACGATCTTGCGGCTGAGCCGCGAAAGGCGCGCGCCGGCCGTCAGCACGTGGAAGCGCACGCCGCGCACGCGCCGCACGCGGTTCTCCGGCTCCGGGTCGGCCGCCCGGAGCGCGGCGGCCATGTTGTAGGCCACCGCGTTGAGCGCGAACCAGGCCGCGTTGGCCCCGAACTTCTGGCTCGGCGGGCGGGCCGCCGCCAGGTCGTTCTTCATTTCGTCGTGGACGTGCTCGACCGTGCCCGCCTTCCCGCGGTGCCATTCGACGACCTTTTCGCCCGACTCCGCCCGGTTGGTCGCCACGGCGAAGTGCTTGCGGTCGTTCCCGTCGTCGAAGAGCTCGCCCTGGGGCTTGAGGAAGCGGAGCCCGATGCAGCGCCGGGGGCGCGCATGCTTGTTCTCGGAGCGCAGGCCGGGGACGTAGTCGAGCTCGGCCCACTGCTTGAGCGTGCCGTCCGGTTCGCGGTCGAACGTCTTCCACGCATCTTCGGGGACGCGGCGCGCGGCGGCCGCCACTTCCGGGACCATCCGGACGCTGATCGCGTAGTCGATCCTGCCCCGCGGGCCGCCCTCGCGCTCCGGATCCTCGAGCCAGCCGTACAGGTCGTTGTTGTCGCAGGCGCTGTCGCCGCGAAAGCCGAACACGCGCACGCTCGGGGGGAGTTCGGCGAACGCCAGGCGCGCGCAGCGGAGGGGGTCCTTGGAGGCGGGCACGTTGCCGTCGCGGAACTCGGTGGCCAGCACCACGCCCGCCTCGGCCCAGACCGCGACCACCGGCTGGTAGCCCCGCTCCCCCGTGTAGGCGACCGTCGCCGAGCGCTTGTTGCTCTCCACGATCGTCGCGTCCAGGTCGACCGTCGCCACCGCGGGGCTCCCCCCGGGCTGGCGCGCCGCCGCGGCGCGCGCCGAAACCCCCACGACCGCCTGCAGGCCGCGAAGCCCCTCCGTGGGCTCGGGCACGCTCGACTTCAAGTCCAGCTCGAGCGCCCGCTCCCGCGCCCGCGCCACCGCCTCCGCGTCGTGGAAGCGCTCGAGCCAGTCGCGAAGGGCGCGGGAGCCCGGCGCCTGGAAGCCCAGCATCTTCGACACCGCCGGATCCCCGCGCAGCCGGTCCACGTCCTCCACGCATCCCGCGCCGAGCATCAGCGCGCACGCCGCCGACTCGACGAACTCGCCCGCCGTGAAGCCGAGCCTGATGCGGCGCAGGGCGCCGAGGTTCGCGTCGCACGCCCCGGGAAGCCCCATGCCGCGGAAGACGCGGGAGGCCACCGCCATGCCGCCAAGGCCGGTCACGGTGCCGGGAACGGGGTCCGGGGAGATTTCGTAGGGGATTTTCCATTGGGTAGGGGTTTTCGGTCTCATGGGCGCATGTTCTATCAAGACAGCCTTGATGAAACAAGCGGGAAATTATCGCCGTTTTCCCGCTCCATTCCAGCACTTCGGAGACCCTCGCAAAAAATCTCCCGCAAAACAGGGCTCCCGCGCGGCGGGTGTCGTCTCGGCATCGGCCTGCTCCCGCAGGTTTGCCATACGAGTCAAATCAAAATTTTCCCGAATTTCAGGGCTGACTTTTTTCCCCCCGCCCCGCATACTGTGTGTCGCCATGGGATCCGGCGGGTCGCCGGCCTGCCCCATGGGATGGCAGTGGATATGGGAAAGCGCATCGCGATCGTCGCGGCGGCTCTTGTGCCGGTGGCGTCCCTGCAGGCGCAGGCGGGCTTCCCCCCTCCGGGATTTGCGGGCGAGCCGCACAACAAAACGGATCTGGCGCTGGCGTACGAACGGGGGCAGGCGTCGGGCGTCGGGCTGTTCTTCCCCGTGACGAACCGCGCCCTCACGGTGTGGGGCGGGACGGTCGACCGGACGGCGGCCGCCACGAACGGATTCGGCGCGGGGTTCCTGGACGGGCTCGCGGCGACGAATTTCGGCGGGGTCGAGATCTTCCCCGTCACGCTGCGCACGGACGACGCGAGCGGCGTCATCGGCTTCCACGACGCGGGCGGCTCCCCGTTCGACGCGCTGCCGCCGCTGTCCGGCGCGGGCTACGCCCCGGACTGGATCGCGGAGCTGCACGGCGTGCCGGACGCGCCGACGAACGGCCTCTCCCAGTCCGCGCTGGACTTCACGCGCCTGCTGCTGCTGCCGTCGCACGTCGAGATGGAGTGGCATTTCGTCGACGCGACCAACCTCGGCGCCTACGCGGAGGCACGGCGGAGCTTCTGGAACCCGCCGGGCGGAGGCGGGACGGGCGGGACGAACGGGCTGCGGTTCACGGGCATCCGGGTGGACTCCAACGCCGTGCAGATCGCCCTGGCATGGCCGGAGAACCATCCGCTGCCGGGGAGCCGGCTGGACATCCTCTGCGCGCCGCGCCTCGACGCGACGAACGCGGCGGGCGGCGTCGCGTGGCATCCGCTGGCGCAGATCCCGGTCGAGCCGTCCGGGGGCTCCGCGTCCAACTCGATCCCCTTGAACCTGCTCCCGCCCGCGCAGCAGGCGGATCCCGACGGGCCGGCCGTCACGAACACGGCGGACTCCCTCTATGTCTCCGGCGTGGCCTACACCAACGTCGCCGCGCCGTTCGATGCGGAGGCGTCCGCCTCCGCGTTCTTCCGCGCCGCTTCGCTCGTCGACGCGGACGGCGACGGCCTTTCCGACGCGCTGGAGACCTGGGTCCATCTCACCGACCCGGACGACGCCGACACGGACGACGACGGCCGCCCCGACGGCGCGGAGATCGCGCTGGGGCTGGATCCGCTCGACGGGAGCGACGGCCCCGGCGCCGACCCCGACGGCGACGGGCTTCCGAACGCCCTGGAGGCCGCGCTGGGGACGGATCCGCGCGATAGCGACAGCGACGGCGACGGCCTCTCGGACGGGGAGGAATACGGCCCGCCGTCGGTCGCGGCGACGGCCTTCCGGTGGTTCGACGCGTCGGGCGGGACGGACCTGACCGCGCGGTTCGCGTCCGACATGGATGATGGCTGCGCGGAGGGGGCGCTCCCGTTCCCGCTCTTCTTCGGGGGGCGGGTCCTGACCAGCCTGTCGGCCAACGCCAACGGGATCGCCGGATTCTTCCCGGGGGCCGGGACGATCGGCACCGGGCGGTACGCCAATGGCGACATGGGCCGTGCGCACATGCCGTCCGGCTGCGGCTTGCTCGCCGCCGGGTTCTGGGACGACCTGCGCCTCTACCCCGCGCTGGGTTCCGCCGTCACGCTGGCGGATGTCGTGACAAACGGCCACCTCCACTGCGTCGTCGAATACAAAAACGCGGGCTTCCATTCCGGCGGTGCGACCACGAACAACCTCGTCTCGTTCCAGCTGGTCTTCGAGGAGGGCGTCTCGAACCGCTTCCGCGTGTTCTACCGGGACGCCAACGGCCGCGGCGACGGGCGCTCGGCCACGCTGGGGGCGCGGACGGTCCCGCAGGCGCTCCAGTTTTCACGCGACACGGCGTCCGTCGCGGACGGCCTCGCGCTGGAATACCGCTTCGGGATCGGCACCGGCCCGCTCGACCCCGATACCGACGCCGACGGGCTGGACGACGGCGCGGAGCTTGCCCTCGGCACCGACCCGTTTGGTTACGACACCGACGGCGACGGCCTTGCGGACGGCGACGAGGCGGATGCCGGCACCGACCCGCTCGACCCCGACACCGACGGCGACGGGCTGGGCGACGGCTGGGAGTTCCGGCGGATGCCGGAGTTCGACCCGCTCGACCCGTCCGACGGCCTCTCGGACTGCGACGGCGACGGCCTCTCCTTCGCGGAGGAATATCTCGGGACTCGCGGGCACGCCTCGAATCCCAACGACTGGGACACGGACGGCGACGGCCTCTCGGACGGCGCGGAGGCCGCGCTCGGGACCGATCCCTACCACCGCGATTCGGACCGGGACGGGCTGGACGACCATGACGAGATTCCCGCCGGAACGAATCCGCTGAAGGCCGACACCGACAACGACGGCATGCCGGACGGGTGGGAGGCCGCGCACGGCTTCGACCCGTCCGACCCGTCCGACGGCCCCGCCGACGCCGACGGAGACGGGCTGTCCAACAAAAACGAGCGTTATAAAGGCACCGACCCGCGCGACCCCGACACCGACGGCGACGGGCGCACGGACGGCGCGGAGGTCGGCGGCTCCCCGACTTCCGACCCGCTGGACCCCGACACGGACGGCGACGGGCTGAACGACGGCGAGGAGATCGCGCGCGGGACCAATCCCCGGAAACAAGACACGGACGGCGACGGCATGAAGGACGGGTGGGAGGACGTGCATGGCTTCGACCCGCTCGACGCCGCCGACCCCGACCCCGGCGCCGACCCCGACGGCGACCACATCCCCAACCTGCGCGAGGCCGCGCTGGGCACCTCCCCGCACTTGGCGGACACCGACGGCGACGGCCTCGGCGACCACGGGGAAGCGGGGTGGATCGGCGCGGGGCTGCCGCCGCTGGCCGTCCCCGGCGGCACGAACGTCCTCGCGCTGATGGACGACCCCGACTCCGGCCAGGCCGTCCTGCCGCTGCCCTTCCCGGTCGAGATCCACGGCACCGTCTGCTCCAACGTCTGCGTCGGGATCGACGGCTTCGTCGAACTGGGCCGGTCGGCCGCATACGGATACCTTTCGGACAGCGTCCTTCAACTGGATGCCTTCCGCGACAACCTGAAGGCCTATCCCGCCGGGCTCGGCTCATCGGTCACGCTCGCGGACATCGCGACCAACGGCGCGCGGTACTGCGTCGTTGAATACAAAAACATGGGGTTCCATTCCGGCGGCGCGACCACGAACCACCTCGTCTCGTTCCAGGTCATTTTCCAGGAGGGCGTCCCGGACCGCGCCGACGTCGTCTTCCCCGCCGCCGCCGGGCGCGGCGACGGGCGCAACGCACGGCTGGAGGCCCGAGCCCCGTACACCACGCTCGCCTATTCCAGGCACCAGCCCGCCGTCTTCCCCGGCCTCTCCATCGCCTACCATTTCGGCACCGGCACCGACCCGCTCCGCGCCGACAGCGACGGCGACGGGATCGGCGACGCCGACGAGACCGCCGCCGGGCTCGACCCTCTCGCCTCGGACACCGACGGCGACGGCCTCTCCGACGCCTTCGAGCTCGCCAGCGGCATGAGCCCGTTCGTCCACAACGACACCGACGGCATCGCCGGCAACGGCGCGGACGAAGACCCCGACGGCGACGGGCGCACCAACGCCGGGGAGGAGACCGACGGCACCGACCCCTTCAACCCCGACACCGACGGCGACGGCGTCCGGGACGGCGACGAGATCGGCCAGGGCTCCGACCCGCTCGACGACTTGGACAGCCAGCCCCGCGAGGTCGTCCCCTTCACGATCCTCTTCGGCGACGAGAGCGGCAGCCACTCCGAAAAATACCGCCTGACGGTCACCCCGGTATCCGGCGACACCCGCCCCGGCTGGACGCTGGTGAACCGCGCGTTCGGCCAGCCCGACCCGCTCACCGTCAGGCTTGCCGCCGGGGCGACCTACGAGGTCGCGCTCGGGCACGCCGCCACCGACCCCGACTACGACGGCGCCCCCCGCCCCGACTACGACTACACGCTCGAGTTCTCCCCGGACGCCTCCGTCCCCGGCATGGCCGTCCTCGCCGACGACCCCGGCGGCATCCTTGGCTTCCATGAAGAAAGCGACACCTTCCACGCCGACGGCAAGACCGCCCGGCTCACCGTCGTCCGCGCCGGCCTCGTCCCCGACTACAACCGCGACCGGACGATCTCCTCCGCCGAAGCGTCCGGGGCCACCTTCCGCCTCTGGCTCAACGACGACGCGGACAAGGGCGACGTCGCGGAAGGCGGAAGCGACCTGCCCGGCCAGTCCTCCGGCTGGCTGTCCAAGGCCAACTTCGGGGACAGGCGCGTCAACGGCCGCGCCGACCTGCCGGACTTCTTCCCCGTGTGGCTGGACATCGGCGAAGCCCTCGCCCACCTCGACGCGACGCCCGGCGGCGAGATCGAGGTCAGGCTGAGCCAGAAAAACACTGCGCTCGCCTATGTCCCGACCGCGCTCTCCACCAACGACGCCGGCGCCTTCCTCGTTTCGGACGTCGCGGGCCTCGCCTCCGCCGTCATCCGCAAGATCACCGCCGGCGGCGTGACGCTCCCCGGCACCTTCGTCGATGCCGTCCGCGCCGACCCGTCCAAGGGCGTCATCCTCGTCGAGGGCCGCGCCGAGACCACCGAGCCCCTCGTCCTTGAAATCTGGCGGGACGGCAGGAAGATCCTGGAGAAGTCCCTGCCCCTGCGCGTCGCGCCCGTGGAGCAGATGTACCGCTGGCTGAACCTCCGGGGGGTCGCGGGCGGCGCGGTGGCCCGTTCTTCCAAACTCGGGGTGCCCGCCGGCTTCCCCGACACGGAGAGCAACGGCAAGCATTTCATCTTTGTCCACGGCTATAATGTGGACGAAACGAGCGCCCGCGTGTGGAACTCGGAGATGTTCAAGCGCCTGTGGCAGTCCGGGTCGAAGGCCATGTACACGGCGGTCACCTGGTATGGGAACGACAGCCAGGCGTGGTGGTGGCTGAGCAGAACGCCCAATTACTACGCCAACGTCGGGCACGCCTTTACCACGGCCTCGCATCTCGCCGCCACGGTCAACGGCAGTCTGCCGGGGGCGGTGAAGGTGGTCGCGGGGCACAGCCTCGGCAACATGGTCCTTTCAAGCGCCATCGTGGACCACGGGCTCAACGCGTCCACCTATTTCATGTTCGACGCCGCCGTGGCGCAGGAGGCCTACGACGCCGCCGTCGACCATGCGGACACCATGCGCCATCCGGACTGGCAGGGATACGCGCGCAGGCTGTGGGCGAGCGAATGGTGCAACCTGTTCACGAACGACACGGCGGACGCGCGCGGGGCGCTGTCGTGGCGGAACCGCTTCGGCGACATTCCCGGCGCGATCAACTACTACTCCTCCACCGAGGATGTGCTGGCCAATTCGGACGGCACGCTCCATGCGTTCCTCGCGTCGGACTGGGCATGGGTCAACCAGGAGATGCGCAAGGGGCTGTGGCCGCTCCTGGTGCCGGGCAACAACGAAGCGGGATGGGACTTCAACCCTTCCCATGACGTGACGGTCGGCTACGAACCGCAAACGGGGGCGCCGGTCAAGGCACGGATGCCGCCCGCGACGGCCGACCTGCTTCCCGACTCCGTCCTCCGGACGAACTCCTTCTTCCGCCTCTTCGACGACCAAGCTTTGTACGGTGCCAACGGCAGCACGGTCGCCGCCCAGCCCGCCGTCAGGGCGCAACTGCTCGCCGACGCCATCCCCGCCCTCTCCAACCCGATGGGGAGCAACCCGCTAACGAGTTGGGATACGAATCCGGCTGTCCAACGCAACCACGACATGCATGGGATGCGTGATGTAGATACAGCATCTGACTTCATTTGGCCGCAATCACGGATACAGGGCGCCGATGGCAGAGATTGGCTTCACAGCGATATCAAAAATGTCGCATTTCGGTATGTTCACAACGTATTCACTGCAATCTGTAACGATGGAGGGTTGAAATGAGAGGCTTGTTTATTGGGATTTGTATATGTTTCTGCCTCGCCGCGTCGGGCAGGCCCGTTGCGCAGGTAACATTCCATGTCGTCGACGACGCGAAGCACAGTGTCACTGGATTTGCGATTGGCTTGGGCACTTTTCTGCGCCATATCCCCGGCGACAATTTCGGAACCGATGAGAACACGAGCGTGTGGGGCGTCACCGACACAAACGGATGGGTGACCCTGTCGATTCCATCAATCACGGGAGAGGTCACTTGCTGGCCTTATGTTCCCGATAGAACGGCTGTCGATAAGATGACTATTTATCACGGAAACTACGGTTTCAGGCACGAAAAAATCAGGTTCAAAGAAGCGGTCTCGGGGAGGTGGCAGCCCTGGAATCCGACTGTGGAAGTGGAGATGAAGCGGATCGTGAATCCGATCCCGCTCTATACGAAGAGCGTTAAGTTGCAGTATCCCAAAATGGGCGAATCGTTCGGGTTCGATCTCCTGAAGGCGGATTGGGTCAGTCCGCACGGGAAGGGCGAAAGAGCGGACTTCATATTTTCTACTCAGACACATTATGACGGAAGTTTGGTCACGAACTACACCCAGAAGACACGCGCCTTTGAATCTTCATTCACTCTCCGCTTTTCTTGCGAAGACGACGGCATACAGCCGTTCTATGCCGACCCGCTGAAAGGGAGCGTTCTCCGGTTGCCGCGAATGGCTCCCGAAAGTAACTATGAAAAAGAGTTGATTCAGCACAAATATGTCCGCCGTCAAGGACGGTATCTGGAAACCCGCAGAGATGAGAACTGGTTTTTCCGTGTGCGGACAGAGAAGGACGAGGAAGGCAACATTGTCAGCGCCCTATACGGGAAGATTCACGGGGCGATACAATGGGGTTGGGAAGGGGGCGTGGTTTTTTCGTATTACCTGAACCCGACCCCCAACGACCGCAACCTTGAGTTTGACGGGAAGAACAACCTCTTCAAGCCGGACTGGCGCGACACGTCTTGGCCGAAGGAGCCGTGAGCGTATGGCGTCATGCTCGGACGGCAAGAACGCCTCCTTCCTGCACGGCTTTCCGCCCCGCTCTCCCCTCCGGTCAATGCCGCGGCGCGCCGCGCGGCATGCCGCGAATTCGGTCACTGCGGACGATGCGCGGGCGTGGGGGGCGGAGTTCTTCAAGCGGCTGTGGCAGGAAGGCGGCCGCGCGCGCTTTCACTCCGTGACCTGGAGTTCCGACACGGGGTCGAGGATCGCCTACGCGGGCAACGTCAACAACGCCTTCGCGACCGCCGCCGGCTACGCCGCTCGCGTCAACGCGGTCAAGGCGGCGAACCAGTCGCAGGTCGTCGTGATGGCGCACAGCCTCGGCTGCATGCTCACCTCCGCCGCGATCGCCGACCACGGGATGCAGGCCGACAAGTTCTTCGCCCTCAACGGCGCGGTGCCCGCCGAGGCCTTCGACGCCGCGATGGTCGACGAGCGCACCAACGCCCTCAACCGCCTGCTGCACCCCGACTGGCGCGGCTACCTGCCCCGCACCTGGTCGGCCAACTATTGCCAGCTTTTCACGAACTCCGCGGCCTTCCCCGACGACGACCGCGCCGGGCTCGCCTGGCGCGGGCGCTTCGCCGACGCCGCCCCCGTCCTCTACAACTTCTGGTCGTCCGGCGACGAGGTGCTGGAAATCGCGGAGGATGCCGACGACATCGACCTAACCGCAGGTCTTGAATGGGACTGGGAATGGACCTGGCCGCCCGTCGCGCCAAACATGCACCGCTATGTCTGGCACAAGCAGGCCTTGTTCAAGGGGCGCAGCTGGGTGTACGGCACCACATGGGCGGGCTGGGGGTTCTGGTGGCACTATGTGGGCGACGACTGGGTCAAGGCCTATACCAAGGCACAGGCCAACGCGCTGACGGAGGACGAACTCCGCGCCGCGCCCGTCTTCCGGCACAACCCCGACGAGATGTTTTCCTCGAACATCGTCGCGGAGGTGCGGAACAACATCCTGGCAAGGGGCATGCCGGAACTGTCTTATCCGATTGGATACACAAATGTATTGAATCTTGCCAACTATGGAGAGGGGCGTAATCTTGACCTGAATGCTCTTGCATTCCGCCGAGAAGACGGGGCTTGGCCTCAGCGTGATGTCGATTTCAATGATGGTGGAGAACGCCCGAACCGCTGGCTGCACACGGACTTGATCAACCTGCCGCACTACTACACCCACAAGCTCTTTAAGAAGCTCGTGGAGGAAGGAGACATGAAATGAGGGTGAAAGACGTATTGTTGCTTTGCGCGATGCTTTCGGCGGCGGGCTGCCTTGCCCAGGAGCCGGAATCCTACACGAAGGACTACAAACATGCCTTGCGATATGGAGCCAAGGCAAAAATGACGTTGCGCATTGTCGATGACGAAGGTAAGCCCGTGTCGAACGCCGTAGCTACCATACAGTTTACCCCCCCCAAAGCTACGAAATACGTGATTTGGGACGGCATCTCTGACAGCAATGGTGTCGTCGTGGCGGAAGGGCTCACCACACAAACAGTTCCCGGAAAAGTCGCCAAGGATGGATATTACAACTCGTGGTTCCGCTTCCGGTCTGGCGATCCTAACCTTCACGACAACGGTGGTGAAAGCAGCAAAATATACTACGATTCCAAGGCGAAAGACGGGCGCTGGCTTCCTTGGAACCCGACGATCCCAGTGGTGTTGCGCGAAATCCGCAACCCGATACCCATGTATGTGAAACTTTTTGAGGGGAAGTTTCCCAACGGGGAGGTTGTGGGGTTCGACTGTGAAAAAGGGGACTTTGTTTCACCTTATGGTTCTGGAGATTTGGCGGACTTCACGTTTCGCGTTCTTGTCAGCGGGGATACACACTTGGCAGTCAAGGAAATCAGCATAGATGCGCTTGATCCCGACGGAGGCTTTGTTGTTTCAGAGGCCAATCAGTCAAGCGCATTCAAGTCGGAATACTTTGCGCCCGACTATGGATATGTCACAAACCTGAACGCATCCTCTTCTTACGGGCCAGAGGGATTCAAAGGAACCGTGCCATATTCGGGAAACTCCTATTTGATTTTCAAGTCACGTGTCAAGCGCGATTCCGATGGAAATGTTGTTAGTGCAAACTACGGCAAAATTTATGGTGAACTTGTCTATGGGCGCGGTGAGGTGGAATTGGAAACCGCCTATGTATCCTTCCTCTACTACTTCAATCCCACGCCCAACGACCGCAACCTTGAGTTCGACGGGAAGAACAACCTCTTCAAGCCCGGCTGGAACAGCAATCTCAACTGGTCGCGGGAACCGTGAACGCCCGCCGCTACGTCTGGCACAAGCAGGCCTTGTTCAAGGGGCGCAGCTGGGCGTACGGCACCACATGGGCGGGCTGGGGGTTCTGGGAGCACTATGTGGGCGACGACTGGGTCAAGGCCTATACCAAGGCACAGGCCAACGCGCTGACGGAGGACGAACTCCGCACCGCGCCCGTCTTCCGCCACAACCCCGACGAAATGTTTTCCTCGAACATCGTCGCGGAGGTGCGGAACAACCTGCTGGCAAGGGGAATACCGGAGCTGTCGTTTCCGATAGGGTATACGAATGTTGCCAAACTCAACACGTATGGCACTACCGTCCGTAACTTCGATGTGAACCTTTTCGCATTCCGTCGAGACGACGAGGCTTGGCCGCAGCGAAACATCACGTATGGAAATGCACCTGAAGCATGGTTGCGCTGGTTGCACACAGACTTGATCACGGGATGTACAGTCGTTTCGCGAAGAAACGCGTAAGCGCAGCATACTACGAACCCCAGATGAAATAACCCGCGCGGCGGGCGCGCCGGCTCACGATTCCTGACACCGGTTTCGCGAATGGCCTCAAGGCGCGGCACGGGATTGTCCGGTTGCAATGCCTGCAGGCAACAACCGCGCTTTTACTTGGGCGGCATCATCTCTTCCTCGGTCGCCAGACGCACGGAGACGGTGACAGGCAGCCTGTCTCCCGCCGGTTTGCCGGTCTCCAGGATGACAGTCACGCAGTATTTGTCCACATAGAGAACGTATTCCCGCGAGTTGTCGCTCGTGATTACAGGTCCTTGCCTGATGTACGACAGGTATTCCCCGAAGGCGACACCGCCATCGGGCAACTGGATTTCCTCGCTTTCGAGTCTCTTGAAAGGCTCTTCTCCGTAGTGGAAGACAAGGCCGGACTCTTCCATGATCGCGGCGATGCCTTTGGCTCTGGCGCACCACAAGGCCACCGACCTTTCCCCATTGGGCAGCCGAAGGATGCACGCCTTCCCCGGGGAGAGGAGCATCTCTTGCGAGAAAGGGAGCTCGGTGGGATGGATCTCTTCAGCTGCCAGGGTCTTGGCAAGCCGATAGCACCGGGGAACAAGCCAAACAAGGAATGCGATGCCTGCGACGGCGGCTCCGACGATTGCCCGGCCGCGTGCAGTCTTCTTGCGTCTTGCGCGTCGCTCCTCCCGAGACATCTCGCGGGGGTCTGGCGCTCCGCCAACAAGATTGCGCACTGCCAAGACAATCGAAACGAGGAGAACCGGGATCTCGACAAGGAACAGCATCCCCCCGCCGCTTCCAAAGACCAGACGGGAGAGAAACAGGAACGTGACCAAGACGAAGATCGTCTTCCGAAGGTAAAGGTTCGCTTTCCAGCAGAAGACACACGAGATCGCGAAGCCGAGCACCCATGTCCCATCGGCCAGGTAATGCCACAAAGCGTACGGTGGGTGTTGCATATGGCCACCCATGCAGACATGCAGGGTGCCGCAGAGTACGTACAGCGGCACTGCAACCAAGAGAGAAGTGCCCACGAGTCTGCGCCACGCATCTTTGCTGGAAGATCCGGACGCCGTCATTCCTTTCCCCTCATTCCCCGACAGTAGACGGGTGGCCGGACACAATCCACTGGATGGCTGGACATGTTGCCCATGAGGAGAAGATTAGCCCTCCTCCGGGGGCGGGTACAAGCAGAGATGTTGTGGGTGGTCGGATTGATTGGGGCGACCGGGTTGACGGAGCGGATGGTGGTGACCCCGGAAAACCGCCATCGCGACTCGACGAAACGACCTGGCGGCATGCCGCCGCGATTTCGGCGTGGACGTATTTCGGTTGTCCCATGGCGATCGTTTGCGTATCCTTATACCCATCATCCGATCGCTATCGCCTCCGCGATCCGCAAAGGAACGACAGCATGGCCAAGCAACTGAACATCTTCTTCAACGTCGAACATGCCCCCATCGGCGCGTTCGCCACCTTCACACTGGGCCACAAGGGGGCCAAGGGCGGCCTGGGCCTCGAAATGGGCAAGCCTGCGGACGAAAGCGTCTTCATCGGCCTGGAATCCGCGACGAAGCCCGGCGTGTTCGAGACGCTCCCCTTCTACGAGGGATCGGAGGACGAGGCGAAGCGCTACGACGTCTCGAAGGAGAAGGCGAAGAAGGATGCCTCGGCTCCGCGTCTGGTGGCGTTCAAGGACAAAGACATCTACCGCGAGCTCTTTCCGGCTTCCGACTCCTGGGACGCCGGCGACCTCTCCTTCACCATCTACACCCCTTGCATGGACGCCCCCGATCCGACGACGGAGGCCGATCCCGCGCTGAAACTCGCGTACATGCCCGCCGTGCTCGCCGAACTCGCCGTGGACAATTCGGCGTGCAAGCGCGACCGCGTCTGCTTCTTCGGCTACGCCGGGAAATCCGACGTGCACATGATGCGCCGTTTCGAAGGCCCCATCGCCGGCATCGCCTGCGGTCCCGCCACCGCCATCGCCTGCGCGGACGAAGGCGTCGAAAGCGCCCAGGGCTTCGACATGGAGAGCATCCTCCAGCCCGCACATCCCGACAATCGCGCCTTCGGCCTGGGCGGCACCGCCGCGCTCCTCGCCACCGTGCCCGCCGGGGAAGTGCGCACCTTCCGCTTCGCCGTGTGCTTCTATCGCGGCGGAATCGCCACATCCGGCATGCCCTGCTCCTATCTCTACACGAAATGGTTCAAATCGATCGAGGAGGTCGCGGCCTACGCCCTCGGCCACTTCGACGAGGCCGTGACCGTCTCCGCCGATGCCGCAGGGGACTTCAACCTCTCGAAGCTGAGCGCCGACCAGCGCCTGCAGTTCACCCACGCCCTCCACAGCTACTACGCCAGCACCGAGCTCTTCCTCACGAAAGACAAGAAGCCCTTCTGGGTGGTCGCCGAGGGCGAATACCGCATGATGAACACCTTGGACCTCATGGCGGACCAAGCCTTCTACGAGGCGCTCCGGAACCCCTGGACGCTCCGCAACGAACTCGACTGGTACGTCGACCGCTACGCCTACCGCGACACGGTGCGCTTCCCCGGAAGCGACGGGGAGTTCCCCGGCGGCATCAGCTTCCCGCACGACATGGGCGTTGCCAACAACATCTCCCGCCCCGGCCATTCCGTGTACGAGATGAGGGCGCTCTCCGGTTGTTTCTCGCACATGACCCACGAGGAACTCGTGAACTGGCTGTGGTGCGGCCTCATCTATCTCGCCCGGACGGGCGACGACGCCTGGTTCGAAAAACGGCGCGCCGTTTTTGCCGACGGCCTCGAAAGCCTCTGCAACCGCGACAACCCGGACCCCGCCAAACGAACCGGCGTGATGGGGCTCGACAGCTCGCGCTGCGCGGGCGGAGCCGAAATCACCACCTACGACTCGCTCGACACCTCGCTCGGCCAGGCGCGCAACAACCTCTACATCGCCGTGAAGACCTGGGGCGTGTACGCGTGCCTCGGCGAACTGTTCGCGAAGAAGGGGCTCAAGGAGCCCGCCGCTGTCGCCCCGCGCCCAGGCGCGGCGCGCCGCCGCCACGGTGGCGGGGCGCCGCGGACCGGAAGGGCCTGCTCCCCGCCATCATCGGCGAAGGCGTCGAAAGCCGCATCATCCCGGCGATCGAAGGCCTCGTCCTCCCGTGGTTCTGCGGCCACCGGCGGCTCGTCTCGAAGAAGGGCCCCTACGCCGCGCTCCTCGCCGCGCTCGCCAAACACCTCGAGGCCGTCCTCAAGCCCGGCATCTGCCTCTTCCCCGACGGCGCATGGAAGCTGAGTTCCACCAGCGACAACTCGTGGCTGAGCAAAATCTACCTCTGCCAGTTCGTCGCCCCGCAAGATCCTCGGCCTCCCCTGGGGAGCCGCCGGGAAGCGGGCGGACGCCGCCCATGTCCAGTGGCTCCTCCGCCCCGAAGGCGCCTACTGGGCCTGGAGCGACCAGATCATCCGGGGCATCGCCACGGGGAGCAAATACTACCCGCGCGGCGTGACCTCCATCCTCTGGACGCTGGAATAGGCGCGCGTCGGCATCCGCGCCGGACCTGGAGATCCGCCCATGACGAACGACGTCTCTGATCTTCGAAAGAAAAAGGTCGGGAAGCTCGAAAGACAGGCCGCGAAGGACCATTTCCTCCAAGGCCGTTTCGGAAAAAGACAAGAAGGCCGCCCGCACCTCCTTCGCCTGCTACGTGGGAGGATGCGCGATCGCCTGCCTGCTGGCGCTCTTCTCCCGCGAAATCGGCTCCACCGCGCCCCGCGTCTTCGCGCTGGCGCTGGTGTGGCTCGTCGCCTGGCCCACGCGCTGGGCCGTGGGCGGCGAACGCACCTTCCCCGTGATGTTCCTGGAGCAGCTGCTCATCCTCGCGCCGGCACTCGCCTGTTGCCTCGTGTTCGCCATCCTTGCCCAGTGGCCGGAGCTCCAGGAACTTCTCCGCGGAATCTTTCCCGGACTGTGCCGACAGGACGCCCTCCTGCTCCTCCTGGACACCGCGCCGGTCACCTTCTCCGTGCTGACCGCCGTGCTCCTCCTCGGGCGCGGCACATGCGCCCTGGTGGGCATGCTGTCCGGGATGACGCTCTCCATCCTCTCCGGCTTCCGCCTCGAACCCCTGGCCATGGCCATGGCCGCCACCGTGACCTACCTGAGCAAGGGCCACAAGGACGGATATCGCTTCCGCACGCGGTCGAGGGTCCGCAGGGTGTCCTTCTGGACGATCCTGGCCCTGTTCGTCGTGACGGGCATCCTCCTCCAGACCCATGGTTCGCCAAGCAAGGAACTCGCGCTGGCCTACCTTGTCGCGGATGTCGCCAGCGCGGTGGGAGGCACCTTCGTCGCGCTGCTGCTTCTCCCCGTGTTCGAGCGGATGACGCGCCTGTGTACGGACATCACGCTCGGCGCGCTGGCCGATCTGGAGAACCCGCTCCTCTACCGCCTGAGCATGGAATGCCCCGGGACCTACCACCACAGCGTCATCGTTTCGCATCTCGCCCGCGACGCCGCCGAAGCCATCGGCGCGAACGGATTGCTCGCCCGGGTCATCGCCTATTACCACGACATCGGCAAACTCCAGCATCCCGCCTATTTCGCCGAAAACAACATCAACCAACCCAGTCCGCACGATGCCCTCAGCCCGAACCAGAGCCGGATGTACATCGTGAGCCATACCATCGACGGCCTCGTCCTCGGCCGCGACGCCAACCTGCCCCAGCCCGTCCTGGAGGCCATCCAACAGCATCACGGCACCAGCGTGATCCGCGCCTTCTACGAGAAGGCGGTCCAAAACAGCCAACAGGCCGATCCCCCCGACTCCCCTCCCATAAACGAGGCCCACTTCCGGTATCCAGGCCCCAAGCCCTCCACCCGGGAAAACGCCATCCTCATGCTCTCGGACATCACGGAGGCGGCCTTGCGCTCGAAGACGAACATCACGCCCGCCGACGTGCCCGCAACCATCGACGCGCTCGTCGCCACCGTCATCGCCGACGGGCAGCTGGACGCTTGCCCGCTGACGTTCCGCGAGATCGCCGTGATCCGCCGGACGCTGGCCAACACCTACACGAACTTCGCCCACAGGCGCGCGGCGTATCCATCCCCCCCGGAACCGAAGCCCTCCGTGCCGTGACCCCGATCACCGTCCAGAACCGCCAGCGGAAGTACCGCGTCAACCGCGCCGCCATCCGCGACCTGTTCCGCGCATTCCTCCCCGTCCTGCTCGCGGAACGCCCTGCGGACACCTGGGACGAGATCTCCATCATCGTCACGGACGACGACGGCATCGCCGCCATCAACGAACGCGCCCTGGGCCATGCCGGCCCCACGGACGTGATCACCCTCGAATACCCCCCCATGCCCGGCACGGGGGAGGGACGCCTGGCCGAAGTGGTCGTGAACCTCGACGCCGCCTGGACCGTCGGCCCCCGCCATCGCTCCACCCCCTCCGCCGAACTCGCCCTCTACCTCGCGCACTCCTGCAACCACCTCTGCGGATGGGACGACGCCACCCCCGCAGGGCCGCGCCCGCATGCGCCGCCGCGAACGCCGCTGGATCGCCAGGCTCCCTTCCCCCCCCGAAGACCTCTTCGCCCCGCGCGCATGAGCCAAGCGCGACCGTCCGTCTTGTCCCGCCCGGCCACGGCAAGGCGGACGGAGGCCGGGAGTCCCCGGAGAAGGAACGACAAAAAAAATGACGCCCGGTGCCAGCACCTTGACGTCACATTCGATGAAGGCAGATTTGCGAAGCTCTTAGAACAAGCTTCCGGGGAAGCGGGCGGGACGAGCCGCCAGAGACAGTGCCGCTGTGGCCGGCGCGGACATGGCCACTGCGGACGACACAACAAGCACTCGTCTCATGGCTTTCCCCGTCCAGTTTCTTAGAAGCTCACGCCCAATTCAACACCAATCACGCCAAAGCGGTCCCAGCCGCTGACCTTGCCGCGGTCGGACTGCATCATGGCGTAGAGCCCGCCCTTGATGTTCTCGGCGAATTGGGCCGAAACGCCCGCCGCCAGACGGTAGCGGTTGAACTTGTCGCTGCCGGAGAGACCGGGCTTGTCCTCGACAAAACCTTCGCCATAGGCATAGGGATTGAGCTTGAGGGCGGTCAGCTTCCAGGGCGACTTGACGCGGAGGCGGTTGCGGTAGCGCAGGTACTCGTCGCCGCCGTCGTCCTTCATGCGCCACTCGAAGCGGTTGCGGTCGTCGATGCTCCACGAGGCCAGCTTGGTCTTGAGCGTCACATCCAACGTCGGGCGCTGCTCGTTCTGCCAATAGTGGTCGCCATCGCCGATCTTGCTGTAGCTGAGCGAACCATCGTCCTGCTTCTTGGAGGTATAGACCGACTTGTTCTTGCGCTCCTGTACCACGCGCTGGCCGATGCCGATGTTCAGCCAGTTGGCCACGTCGTACTTCAGCGTGAGGAAGGTCTCCTCGTCGTAGAACTCGCTGGCATCGTCCTTATACCGCAACTCTTCCTCGAGACTGGCCGAGAAACCGTTCGGCAGCTTGCCTTCGGAAAAGAATTTCAGCCAGAGCTGGGTGTCGCCACCCCGCGCGTTTGGCAAGACCGCGCCCAGTGCAAGGGCGGCTGCTGCCAGCGTACTCAACCAATGCTTGTGCATTATGCTTTTCTCCGTATCTGCAAGGCAGGTTCGCGGTCGGCGACCGTCGCCGGTTGAGCGATCTGCCGCTTGCATGTGTGAAAATTAAACACTTTTCGTATGAGAAACAGATGAGGCCGGCATGTTTTCTTTGTGTGAAAACGCCGCATTTCTAACACAATTCTAACATGCCATCCATACTCCCCTCACGGAGATGCGGTTTAATGGCGCCGCTCACCCAGACAAGTACAAATCCACTGCGCCAACGGCGCGAATGAAAGGAAGAAACCATGAACCTGAACTCGAAAACGCTTCTCGCAGGCGCGTTCGCCGCTCTGCTGGCGGTGCTTCCAGGCATCGCGGAAGAGAAGCTGGTCCTGGATGGATCCACCACCATCGGCCCCATCGCCAAGGCTTTCGCCGAATACTACATGGCCCGGAACCCGGACGTCAACGTGACGGTCAGCGAGTCGGGCAGCGGCAACGGCGTCAAGTCGCTGCTGAACGGCACCTGCGACATCGCCTGCCTCTCGCGCGCCATGAAGGAGAACGAACTGGAGGCAGCCAAGGAAAAGAGCATCGATCCCGTGCAGCACACGGTGGCTTTTGACGGCGTGCCGGTGATCGTGCATCCGAGCAACCCGGTCAAGGGGCTCACCCGCAAGCAGGTCGCGGACATCTACACCGGCGCCATCGGGAACTGGAAGGATGTCGGCGGCAACGACCAGCCGATCATCGTCGTCAGCCGCGACACCAACAGCGGAACCTACGAGACCTTCAAGGAACTCGTGCTCGGCAAGGAAGGCAAGATCAAGGCCGGCGCGGAGTACACGGGCAGCAACGGCGGCATGCGCCAGCGCATCCAGACCACGCAGGGAGCCATCGGGTTCGCGGGGCTCGGCTTCGTCGACCAGACGGTCAAGGCGCTGGAGATCGACGGCGTCGCCCCCAGTGTCGAGACGATTTCGGACGGCACCTAACCCCGCTCACGCGCAAGCTCTACATGTACACCAACGGCCAGCCGGGGCGAGAAGTCGCACGCCGGACGCTTCATCGGGCTGTCACGCACGCCCGAGGGCCGCGAAATCGTCGAGGAGATCGGATTCGTGGCCCGTCGGCGAGTAAGCCGCATGAACAACGGAATCATCCTGTCCCGCAAAGAGCAGAGCGCGCCGCCGTTTCGGCGGCGCGCTGGCTCGCTTCCTGCTCCTGGCGGTGACCGCCGTGGCGGCGGTGGCGTTGCTGGCGATCATCGGCTTCATCGGCTACAAACGCCATCCCCTTCTTCACCTCCGGCCACGCAACGGGAATTCTTTACCGGGCGGCACTGGTACCCCGAGCGACCATCCGCCCCCAGTTCGGCGCCGTGCCCCTCTTCGTCGCGGCAGCGGCCTGGTCACCGCTGCCTCGCTGGTGCTGGCCGTGCCTGTTCGGCCTGACCGCCGCCATCTGCCTGAGCGACATCCTGCCCTTCCGCTGGAGCGAGGCGCTGAAGCCCGCCGTGGAGATGCTGGCGGCCATTCCCTCCGTGGCCTACGGTTTCTTTGCCCTGGTCATCCTGGCGCCGCTGCTCCAGAACCACGGCCCCACCGTGTTGCGCCTGCTCTGGTGGTCGTTCGGCGCGCCCGGGCTGCTGATCATCGCCCTCGTGCTGGGTGAAACCGCCACCCGCCCTGACCAACCGCGCCAGCAGCAAGCCCACCGTGCGGGTCGTCGCCATACTCCTGCTTCTCGTGCCCATGTTCCTGTTGCTGCGCACCGTCGACCAGGCCCTCGCCAAGGTCGTCATCTCCAGCGGCACCAACGCGCTCAACGCCTCGCTGATCCTGGCCCTGATGATGCTCCCGACGATCGTCAGCGTCTCGCAGGACGCCCTGCAGGCGGTCGGCAGCGACCTCCGCGCCGGCAGTTACGCGCTGGGCGCCACGCGGGGCCGAAACGCTGGTCAAAATCGTCATTCCCCGCCGCGGGGAGCGGCATTCTTTCGGCAATCATCCTGGGATGCATGCGCGCCATCGGCGAGACGATGGTGGTCTGGATGGCCTCGGGCAATGCCGCCCAGATTCCCGAACCCTGGTACAACCTGCTGCAGCCGGTGCGCACGATCACCGCCACCATCGCCGGCGACATGGGCGAGGCCGACCAGATGACCGGCTCGGCACGCTACCATGTGCTCTTTGCCCTCGGCCTTTGCCTGTTGCTCTTCAGCCTGGTCAGCAGCGGCCTCGCCGAACGTGCCGTCGCGCGGCAGCGCCGCCGCCTGAGGGGGGAATAGCCGCCATGCAACTCACCACACGCAAGACCCTCGACCGCGCCTTCACCGCCTCGGGCATGCTGGCGCTCGGGCTGTTGGTCGTCGTCCTGCTGCTCCTGCTGGCCCCGATCCTGATCCGGGGTTTGGGCGCCGTCTTTTTCCGCGGCACCGTCGAGCACCGGCGTTTTCTGATGGAACAGTTCGACCGGGGTTCGGAGACGGCGCTGGCGCAGGATCTCGAAGCCGCCGAAGCCGCCCGGCGACCCCTCTACGACGCCCTCGCGGCCTTCGAGCGGGAACAGGCGGAGCGGACGCCGGGCGAACGGCGCGCCTTCGCCGCCGAGTACCGCGAAATCCGGGCGGCGGTACTCGAGATGATCGGCCCCGATCCGAATACCGATCCACCCGTGCTCATGCGCCGCCGCTATGGGCAAACCCGCTGGGATCGCACCTTGGAGACGCGCCACAAGATTCTCAACCGCCGTGCCTGGGACTACAGCGGCGGCGTGGGCCGTCCCGTCGACGACCCCCGCGAACCGCGTTTCCGCGAGACCGCGCTGGCCCCCATCTTTCCGATCGTCCGCGACCAAACCGAAGACCTGATGCTGCCGCGGTTCACCTGCTATCTGGGATTCTTCCACGATCCGCCGTCCGACGCCCACTTCTTCGGAGGCATCGGGCCGGAGATCCGCGGCACGCTGCTGCTGACCATCGGTTCCATGTTGATCGCCCTGCCGCTGGGGCTGATCGCGGCGGTCTACTTCCAGGAGTTTGCCGCCGAAGGCCGGTTGATGTCCATGCTGCGCGCCTGCGTCAACACGCTGGCCGGCGTGCCGAGCATCGTCTTCGGCCTCTTCGGACTGGCCTTCTTCATCAACACCGTCGGGGTCTCCAACGGCAAGAGCCTCCTGGCCGGCGCGCTGACGCTGGCCCTGCTGATCCTGCCGACCCTGATCCGCGCCGCCGAGGAGGCGATCCGCGCCGTGCCGCAAAGCTATCGCGAGGCGGCCTACGCGCTGGGCGCCAGCAAGTGGCGCACGATCGTCAGCGTGATCCTGCCGGCCGCCCTGCCCGGCATCCTGACCGGCGTCGTGATCAGCATGGGCCGCGCGGCGGGCGAGACGGCGCCGATCATCTTCACGGCGGCGGTCAGCGTCGGACGCTCCCCCACGCTGCGCTCGTTCTTCACCCAGCCGTCGCCGGCCCTCTCCTGGAACATCTACAACCTCAGCACCGAACACGAGGCGATCGAGGCCATCCGCCACGTGCAGTACGGCATGGTGGCCACGTTGGTCGTCATGGTGCTCCTGTTGAATCTGGTGGCGATCATCCTGCGCGCCCGTGTCGCCCGCAAATTGAAGGGATAACCACGCATGCAACCCCATGCCAACGAGACCGCCGGAGAAGCCGTCGTCCAGGCCAGGGACTTCTCCGTCTACTACAGCCAGCGCGCCGCGATCCGCAACGTCACGCTCGATCTGCCGCCGAACCAGGTGACCGCCATCATCGGCCCGAGCGGCTGCGGCAAGAGCACCTTCCTCCGCGCCATCAACCGCATGAACGACCTGATCCCCGGTTGCACCACGTCCGGCGAGCTGCGCTTCCATGACCAGGATGTGAACGACCGCGCCATCGATGTCGCCCTGCTCCGCCGTTGCATCGGCATGGTCTTCCAGAAGCCCAACCCCTTCCCCAAGTCGATCTTCGACAACATCGCCTACGGGCCGCGGCTCCACGGGCGCCATACCCGTGCGGAGCTCGCGGAGTTCGTCGAGGAGAGCCTGCGCGGCGCGGCGCTGTGGGACGAGGTCAAGGACCGCCTCTCGTCCAATGCCCTGGCGCTCTCCGGCGGGCAGCAGCAACGCCTCTGCATCGCGCGGGCCCTGGCCGTCAAGCCGGAGATGCTGCTGATGGACGAGCCCACCTCGGCGCTCGACCCCAAGGCCGCGGCCCACATCGAGGAGCTGATCGTCACGCTGCGCGAACGCTATACCATCGCGGTCGTCACGCACAACATGCAGCAGGCGGCGCGCATTTCCGACAAGACGGCCTTCTTTTATGAGGGAGATCTGATAGAATACGGCGAAACCAAGGCCCTCTTCACGCGCCCGCGCGAAAAACGTACCGAAGCCTACATCACCGGACGCTTCGGATGACACACACGAAAGCAGGTACGCCATGACCATGATCCTGATGCAAGAAATCACCACCCTGCAGACGCGCGTCGTGCGGTTGGCGCTGGAGGTCGAGGCACGCCTCAAGCAGTCGCTGGATGCGCTGGCCCAGCGCGACGAGGACGCCGCGAAGGCGCTCGCGGAGAGCGACGACGTGATCGACCGCCAGGAGGTCGCGATCGAAGAGGAGTGCCTCAAGCTCCTCGCGCTGCACCAGCCGGTGGCCTCCGACCTGCGCCTGGTCGTCGCGGTGCTGAAGATCAACAACGATCTCGAACGGATCGCCGACATCGCCGTGAACATCGCCGAGCGCGTGCCGCATCTGGCCTCCATGCCGCCTTCGGGCATGGAACAGCACCTGCAGCAGATGGGCAGGGAGGCGAGCGCCATGCTGCGGCGCAGCTTCGATGCCCTGTCGCAGCGCAGTTCGTCCCTGGCGCGCGAGGTGCTGGCGCGGGACGAGATGCTCGACGAGATGCACCGCCAGGCCTTCAAGGCTGTCGAAGAGGGTGTCGCGGCCGGCCCGTCCGAGGTCACCACCCTGCTGCTCCTCCTGAGCATCTCGCGCGACCTCGAGCGCGTCGGAGACCATGTGACCAACATCGCCGAGGATCTCATCTACCTCTTCGAGGGCACGATCATCCGCCACACGCACCACCTCAACACGGAGCATCCCTGATATGGCAGAAGCGGTCATCTGGCTTACCGAGGACGATCCCGACATCCGCGAGCTGGTTCGCTACCACCTCGAACGCGCAGGGTATGCCTTTGCCTGCGATGCCACGCTGAAGGCCACGCGCGCCCGCATGGCCCGGCGACAGCCCGACTTGCTCCTGCTGGATCTGATGCTGCCGGATGGCAACGGACTCGACTACTGCCGCGAACTGCGCCGGGAGAAGGCCACCGCAGACCTCCCCATCATCATGCTGACGGCGCGCGACGAGGATACCGATGTCGTCGTCGGCCTGGAAGTCGGCGCCGACGACTATCTCACCAAGCCCTTCAGCCCGCGCATCCTGCTGGCCCGCATCCGCGCCGTCCTGCGCCGGCACCAGGCCGCGGAAGACATCGGCGGCGACGACGTCGTCGTCCGCGGCCCGCTGCGGATCGACAAGGAACATTTCACCGCGACGCTCGATGGAAGCCCGCTCGCCTTGACGCGCAGCGAGTTCCATTTGCTTCGACTGCTGGCCCGCCGGCCGGGCATCGTCTTCTCGCGCGACCGGATCGTGGACGCCATCCATGGCCCGGACTATGCCGTCACCGACCGATCCGTCGACGTGATGGTCGCCAGCCTGCGGCGCAAGCTGGGAACCCATGCAGGGCTCGTCGAGACGGTCAGGGGCGTGGGCTACCGCTTCCGCGCCGATACGGAGAACGCATGAAACGCAATCTCTTCTGGGCACTCTTCGGCCCCCAGCTTGTCATCCTGCTGGCCTGCATCCTGAGCCTGGCGGCCTTCGCCTGGCACAGCAACCGGAAGGCGGTCTCCAGCGAGAGCCTGCGTGTGCTGGAAACACAGGCCACGCTGGCATCGCGGCTCGTGCGGGATGGCCGCGGCGGCCTGAAGACGCCGGACGAGCTGGAGGCGCTGTGCGACCAGATCTTCGAGGAGACCGGCCAGCGCATGACCGTCGTCTCCCCCGAGGGCCGCGTGCTGGCCGATACCGTTGCCGCCCCTGGCACGACCTTGGGGTCGCATGCCGACCGTCCCGAGATCGTCGACGCCCTGAGCAGGGGCACCGGCCACAGCGAGCGCTTCAGCGCCACCCTGCGGCAGAAGATGCACTACGTGGCCCGTGTGGTTGCCGACGCGTCCGGCACGCCGTTGGCCGTGGTTCGCGTGGCCGTCCCCCGCGAGGCCTTCGATGCGCCGTTGCGCCGCTCCCTGTTCTTCTTTTCCCTGCTGCTGGTCCTGATCCTGGGTTCCTCGGTCGGCCTGAGCTACCTCTTCTCGCAGCGCGTCACGCGCCCGGTCAGGGCCATGCTCAAGGGGCTGATCCGCATGGGTTCGGGCAATCTGGGCCACCGTCTGCCGGCCCCGCGCATCCCCCATCTCGCGTTCCTGACCCGCGCCATCAACGAGACAAGCGAACGCCTGGAACAACAGGTGCGCCAGCTTGCCAACGAGCGCGCCCTGCGCGAAGGCATCCTCGGCGGCATGCGCGAGGGGGTCCTGGCGCTGGACCATAAGCGTCGCATCGTACTGATCAACCAGGCCGCCCGGACACTGCTCCAGCTCGAATCGCGCCCGGTCGAAGGCGAACTGCTGGATCTCGTCGTACCGTGCGTCGATCTGCTGGCGCTGGCCGATAGCGTTGCCGCCAATCCCGAGCCGCTCGCCGCCGAAATCAACTTCCACACCCCTGGGCGGAAGTCGGCACAGTTCCTGGCAGGCGCCAGCCGCTGGCGCAGCGCCGAGGGCAACCAGGACGGCTTGCTCATCATCCTCAACGACATGACCCACATCCGGAGGCTGGAGCAGATCCGCCGCGACTTCGTAGCCAACGTCTCGCATGAGCTGCGCACCCCCGTAACCTCCATCAAGGGCTTTGCCGAGACCCTGCTCGATGCGCCGCCGGACGACGAGGCGACCCGTCGGCGTTTCATGGAGATCATCCTCAAGCAGACGCTGCAGATCGAGAAGATCCTCTCCGACATGCTGCTGCTGGCGCGGCTGGAGGACGCCGGCATCGAGCTGGCCGTCGAGCCCGTCGACGTGCGGCAACTGGTCGAGCACTCCTGCGAGCTGTGCGATTCGCGCGCCGCCGCCAGCCAGGTGACGCTGCGCCAGGAGATACCCGCAGGCTTGACCGTTCCGGGCCATGCCCACCTGCTCGAACAGGCGCTCGTCAACCTGATCGACAACGCGATCAAGCACGGCGGCGGAGGCCGTACCGTCACGATACGCGCCGTATCCCGGAACCAGACGCTCCGCCTCACGGTACAGGATCAAGGTTCCGGCATCGATTCGGCGCAGGCCGAACGCGTCTTCGAGCGCTTCTACCGGCTCGACGCGGGCCGCAGCCGCGACCGCGGCGGGAGCGGACTGGGACTGGCCGTCGTCAAGCACGTCGTCCGCGTGCACCATGGCGCCGTCAGCTTCGAGAACCTCAAGGAGGGTGGCTGCGCCTTCCACGTCGATCTCCCGCTGGCGATGCCCTCGGAGGCATCCGGCAAAAATGCATCGGGAAGCACGACGGGTGCTTCGTAGGCGGCTTCACGGGCTTTCGGACCGGACAACTGACTGCGCCCCCTGCGACTGCCGGGGGCGCAGTTGTGTTGTCCCTTCCTCCTCGCATGCCGTGCCCCATGCCGCGAATTGCCGGGTTGCCAGGATTCTGTCCGCCGTTTATGCTTCTCCGTCATGATTGAATTTCGGAATGTCGCCATCCGCTACGGTACCCAGGAGGTCCTCCAGGACGTAAACCTGCGCGTGACCGCCGGCGAGCGCATCGGAATCGTCGGACCGAACGGCGCGGGCAAGACCACCCTCTTCCGCATCATCCTCGGGGAGCATTCCCCCGACGCCGGCGAGGTCGTCCGCGAAGGCAGCCCGCGAATCGGATACGTACGCCAGCACCTCCGGGCTGCGGACGCCGCCGAAACGCTGCTCGCCTATACGCTGCGCGGCCTCTCGGAGGTCCGGGGGATCGAGGCGCGCATCCACGAGTGCGAGGCATCGCTCGCCACCGCGGACGAATCCTCCCGCGAGCGCCTCCTCGCCGAACTCGGCGAACTGCAGACAACCTTCGAGCATCTCGGCGGCTACCATGTGGAATCGCAGGTGAAAATCGCCCTGGGAGGGCTCGGCTTCCCGGAGGCGGAATTCGAAAGGCCCTTCGCCTCGTTCAGCGGCGGATGGCAAATGCGCGCCGAACTCGCCCGCGTGCTCGCCACCGCCCCCGAACTCCTCCTGCTCGACGAACCTTCGAACTACCTCGACCTCCCCGCCGTCGAATGGCTCCAGCGCTTTCTGAGGGGGTACGACGGAACGCTGCTGCTGATCTCGCACGATCGCTATTTGCTCCGCCAGCTGACCACGCTCACCGTGGAGGTGGATGCCGGAACGGCGACGCGCTACGCGGGCGACCTCGACTACTACCTCCGCGAACGGGAGCAGCGCTACGCCGTTCTCCTTGCGGCAAAACGAAACCAGGATCGTCTCCGGGAGCAGGCCGAACGCTTTGTCGAGCGCTTCAAGGCCAAAGCCACCAAAGCCTCGCAGGCGCAAAGCCGCATGCGCGCCATCGAGAAAATGGAGGAAATCCGCCTGCCGAAGCGCGGCCGCTACGCGGGTGCAGTCCGAATCGCCCGCGCGCCCCACGCCGGCGCCCAGATTGCGCGTTTCGAGGACGTGGCGTTCAGCTACGACGGCGTCCGCAACGTCTTCGAACACGTGGACCTCGAAATTGGACGGGGCGAAAAAATCGCCGTGGTGGGGTACAACGGCATGGGGAAGACCACGCTCATCCGTCTGCTCGCGGCCGTGCGGGAACCCTCCGCCGGGAAGGTGGTCCTGGGCCACCACGTGATCCCCGGCTATGTGTCGCAAGACTTCTCCGAGACGATTCCTCCCGAGATCAGCGTCCTGGAGTGCGCCAAGCGCGCCGCGCCACAACGGACCGAGAAAGACCTGCGGTCGCAGCTGGGCGCATTCGGTTTTGACGCCGACGACATCGGCAAGCTCACGCAGGTGCTGAGCGGCGGCGAAAAGATCCGTCTCGCATTCCTCCGGCTCTTCCTCCAGCCGCCGAACTTCCTGCTTCTCGACGAGCCCACGACGCATCTCGACATGGAAGGGCGCACCATGCTCGAGAAGGCTCTCCAGGACTACGACGGCACAGTGTGCCTGGTGAGCCACGACGTCGACTTCGTACGCAATGTGGCCAACGCCATCTTCGAAATCTCCCCGCGCGGCGTGCGGCGTTTCCCTGGCGGATACGACTATTACCGCGAGAAGATCGCGGCGGACGAGGCTGCGCGGGACGGCGAACCGGTTGTGCCCGGCGACAGCCCGTCCAAACAGTCCACCGACGCCCCCAACGCGTCGGGAGCCACGCTTTCCGGACGCGACCTCCGCCGCCTCCGCGCCCGGGAACGCCAGCGACGCCAGCCGCGCATCGCCGCGTTGCGGAAGCAGGTCGAGAAATCCGAAGCCCGTATCGTCGCGCTCGAAGAAGAGATGCGCGAGCTCGAGCTGGACATCGCCGCCGGCGCCGACGCAAAGGATTATGCGGGAAGCTGCCGTCGCTTCAAGGAGGCCCAGGACGAGCTGGACGCCGCGAACGCACTCTGGGAAAAGGCGGGCTCCGAACTGGAGGAACTCCTCCTCGATCAGGAAAACGCCTTGGCCGCTTTGGAAGGGTGAGACGCGCCTCTCGAATCCGTCTTCCCGGTCGCTCCGCCGCGTTGCGTGGCAATCGGCCGGCGACAGGGGCGTGGGGCGGGTCGAGTGCGTGTCTTGTGCGTCCGCATCCGGGATGGGAATGGCCGCCTTGCTTGCCGGCCGCCAGGCCACGCCCAGGCGCTTCCGGGCGTCCGGGAAGTGGCAAGGATTCTGCTATCCGTGACTTTCCACCCTGAAGACACTGGCTTTCACCATGAAGACACTCCTCCCGATCGCCGCACTTCTCGCCGTTCCGATGGTCGCGACCGCCACCGAAACCGAACACAACACCATCCCCATCTTCCCGGCTCCCGGCCCCGTCACGATCGACGGCGGCTTCTCGGACTGGAATCTCGCGGGGTCCGTTCTCATCTGCTCCGATGTCGAGAACTATCGCGACCAGTTCTCCTCCTGGCAGTCCGCGATGTACGACGCGGACAACCTCTACTTCCTCTCGCGCTGGAACGACACCACGCCGCTGAACAACCCCGGCCTCTGCGGAGCGGACGCCGGTTTCGCCGGCGACTGCCTGCAGCTGCGCATCGTCACCAACACCTCCGGCGATGCCGACAAGGGCGGCGGCGTGGAACGCACCGTCCACCTCGACGGTTGGCGCGGCCGCGACGGCCGCGACGTCGTCTCGGCCCAGTACGGAAAGCAGTTCGACCAGGAGAAGCACGACGATCTCAAGGAGCTCGGCGCCCGCCAGGCCTTTCGCGTGGACGACGACGGGAAGGGCTACGTCCAGGAGATCGCCATCCCCTGGAAGCTCCTCTGCGCCGAAGGGTACACGCCCAAGGCCGGGGATTCCATCCTCCTCACCTACGAGCCGAACTTCGGCACGGAGTCGAAGCTCCGCATCACCACGAAGGACGTCTTCCGCAAGGGTGTCGTCCCCGACCGCGTCTTCATGTTCATGGCCTCGCAGCACTGGGCGCCGGTAAAGCTTCTGGCCGAGGCTCCCTCCGCCCCGCCCCCCGTCCGCCTCTCCGACGGCCGCACCTTCCCGGTGGCCCTCGGCGAAGGCGGGGCGATGGACGTCGATTGGACGGGGCTCGTCAAGAGCGACAAGCCCGAAGGCTTCCTGCCCATCGCCTTCGACATGCCGGAGGACGGCTATGTGTCGATGATCCTCCGCGACGCCGACGGCTACGTCGTGCGCAACCTCCTCAACGGGACGTTCTTCGTGAAGGGACGCCAGGAGGTGCTCTGGGACGGGCTGACCACGCCGAGCGACCGCCGTCCGGGCGACCCCGTCCCCGCCGGCGAATACACCTGGGAGGCCATCTGTCACAAAGGCGCGAATCTGACGCTGGTGGGCTGGGCCCACAACGCCGGCGTCGCCCCCTACGATTGCCCCGGCGGAAACTGGGGCGGCGACCACGGCTGCCCCTCGGCCGTCGAGTGCGCCGAAGACTCCGTATACCTCGGCTGGACGGCCGCGGAAGCCGGCCAGGGCATCGTCTGCGCCGATTTGACCGGCAAGGTGAAGTGGCGCCACAAGCGCGGCGGATTCGGGGGCGCACACCGCATCGCGGCCGAAGGCGGCTTCGTCTACGTCTACGACCTCTCCCACGACAACGCCATCTACCGCCTCTCCGCGGCCAACGGCGAATACGCCTCCTTCGAAGGCACCACCGCGACCGACTTCTCCGTTGCGGAGATCCTCGCCCCCTTCGCCCCGCCCGACTTCGAGGCCTTCGCCTTCCACGCGAACGGGCTCGCCGCCCTCGACGGCAGGCTCTACCTCTCCTGGGATCCCGCTGCCGAGCACAAGGACGGCAAGGGCGGCGTCATCGCCGTGCTGGACGCCGCCACCCGCCGCTGCATCGGCTCCATCCGGCTCGATGCCCCCCGCGGCGTGAAGACCGGCGCGGACGGCAGGCTCTACGCCATCGACGGCGAAACCATCGTCCGCATCGACCCCGTCCGACTCGACGCCACGCCCATCGCCAGGCAGCCCGGCGCCGTCGCGGTGGCCGCGGACGCCGAAGGCAACCTCTACGTCGCCCTGGATGACGCCCGCGGCAACACCGTGCAGGTCTTCTCCGCCGACGGCGGACTCCGGCGTTCCATCGGCGACGCCGGCGGCCGCCCGCTCCAGGGCCCGTGGGTCGCCACCGGCCTCCGCTTCATGAAGGATCTCGACGTCGGCGCCGACGGCATGCTGTGGATCTCCGAGGAGGACGATCGCCCCAAACGCTTCTCCCAATGGACCGCCGCCACCGGCGAACTCGTGAAGGAATTCTTCGGGCCCTCGGCCTACGGCGCGCTCGGCGGCGCCATCTGCCCGACGGACCCCCTGACGATGGTCGGCCAGGGGTGCGAATGGAAGATCGACCCCGAGACCGGCCATGCCGCCTGCGTGGGCGTGGTCGTTCGCGACTGTCCATGGAGCAACGTCCGCTTCGGCCAGGCGCCCGACGGCCGCGTCCTGCTCGCCGTCACCGGCTGGTGGCTGGATGGCGACCAGGACATACGCATCTTCGAACGCCTCGGCCCCGGCGACTGGGCGCTCCGCACGACGCTCGGCCGCATCTTCAACGACCCCGCCAACCGGAACTCCGGACTCGTCGGCGTGCGCGTCTGGGCCGATGCCAACGGCGACCAGGCCGAACAGCCGGACGAAGTGGCCGAACATCGCATCGAGCTCGGCGGCTGGATCAACCGCTGGTACATGCCGATGAACCAGAAACTGGTCTTCACGGCCGGGCCGTACGTCGTCGCGCCCACCGGCTGGACCGCCTGCGGCGCGCCCCGGTACGACTTCGCGCAGTACGAGCCCATGAACATCGACCCCGGGGAAATGGCCGCCAACCGCCTGGGCGCCGATCGCGGAGGAATCGTCTCCGAAGACGGAACGAAGGTGATCTTCAACGCCTTCTATGGCGTGCAGCACGGCGAAAACCCCTGCTACGACCTCACGACCGGCAAACGCCTCTTCATCTACCCCAGCAACTACGTGGGCGTCCACGGCGGCCACAGCGCGCCGCCCGCCAAGCAGGGCCTCATCCGTGCCGCGTACGACTTCGTCGGGACCGTCGAGATGCCCGCCCCGCTCGGCAACCTCTTCTTCGTGGGCACCGACAGGGGCGAATGGCACATCCTGAACGACCGCGGATTCTACGTGTCCTCGCTCTTCGAGGGCGACCCCATGCGCATCCAATGGCCCGCCGAAGCGATCCCCGGCGCCAACCTGAACAACATCCCGCCCGGCATGGGCGCCGAAGATTTCGGCGGCTCCATCATCAAGGCGACGGACGGACGCATCTACGTGCAGTGCGGCAAGACCGCTTTCATCAACGCCCGTCTCGACGGACTCGAAACCGCGCGGGAGATCCCCGGCGGCACGCTGTCCATCGGCAACGCCGAACTCGTCCAGGCCGAGCGGTTCAAGGCCAAGTACCTCTCGGTCGGCGACTCCGCCGCCGAGTGGACCGCCCCGCGCCGCGAAGTCGCCTTCACCGGGGACCCCCGTCGCGACTTCGGCATCGACGGCGTCTCCTACGGTCCGGACAACGCGCGCGTCACCTCCTGGCTCGCCCACGACGGCAGCAACCTCCTGCTCGCCTGGCAGGTGCACGACGCCACGCCGTGGGTGAACGGTGCGCCCGGCTTCGAAAACATGTACGCGATGGGCGACACGGTCGACTTCCAGCTCGGCACCGATACCGCCGCGGATCCCAAGCGCGACGACGCCGTCCTGGGCGACCTCCGGCTCTCCATCGGCTCGCGCAACGGCGGCGAACCCGAAGCCGTCCTCTACCGCAAGGTGTCGGAAACGAAGGCCCCGAAGGTCTTCCACTCCGGCGTTTGGGCCAACTACGAGATGGACTACGTGGCCAAGGTGCCCGACGCCGTGATCCAGGCCTTCCCCGGCGGCAACGGCTACGTGGTCGAGGCGTCCATCCCCGCCGCCGCGCTCGGTTTCGAACTGGAACCCGGCCTTGCGCTCAAGGGCGACTTCGGCGTGACCTTCGGCGATCCCGCCGGCAAGGACACGATCCTGCGCACCTACTGGGCGAACCAGGCCGCCGGAATCGTGGCCGACGAAGTGGCCGAGCTGATGATCCGTCCCTCGCTCTGGGGCTCGATCGTCTTCGAATAGCCGCCGTCCGCTTCCGCGGAAACGTCTTGACGGTCCCGTGGAAGCCGCACTACCTTTGCCCTGTCTCCCGGTGCGCCCGGCCATCCGTCGTCGCGGCGCGCCGTTCCATCGAATCGAGGTCCCCCATGCTTTGTCTTGCGCTTCCCGTGCTTCGCGGCCTGCTGGCCGAATCCGCGACCCTGCCGCTTCTCGCCCTCTCCGACGCCCCGGCGCCCGACGGCGCGCCGCGTTTTCCCGCCGTACCGGCGGACGCCGGCGCCGACGCCCTCGCCGCCCTCTGGCGGCCTGCCGCGGAAGCGGCCGCCGGCGCGGACGTCGTCGCCATCGACGGTCTCGGCGCCGTGACCGTCCGGTGCCCCTGCGCCTGCGGCCGAGCCGGAGGGAAGGTGTGCGTCGTGACCGGCGCCGCCCAGGGCTTCGGCAACGAAATCGCGGCCGACCTCGCCCGCCAGGGCGCCCGTCTCGTGCTGGCGGACATCAACGAAGCGGGCGTCCGCGCCGCCGCCGAAGCCATGAACGCCCTCGCCGGCGCCCCCGTGGCCATCGGCCTCACGGTGGACGTCGCGAACGCGGAGTCGATGGCGCGGGCCGTCGAGGAGACCGTCAAGGCCTATGGCGGCATCGACCTGCTCGTCTCCAACGCCGGCGTGGTGCGCTCCGGCAGCGTGATGACGCTTCCCGTGAAGGACTTCGATTTCGTCACCACCGTGAACTACAAGGGATTCTTCGTGTGTACGCAGGCCGTCGCCCCCGTGATGGCGGCGCAGCATGCCGCATGTCCGGGGCGGTGGAGCGACATCGTGCAGATCAACAGCAAATCCGGCCTCGAAGGCTCGAACAAGAACGCCGCCTACGCAGGCAGCAAGTTCGGCGGGATCGGCCTGGTGCAGAGCTTCGCGCTCGAACTCGTCGCCCATGGCATCAAGGTCAACGCCATCTGCCCCGGCAACTTCCTCGACGGCCCGCTGTGGTCGGATCCCGTGAAGGGGCTCTTCGTCCAGTACTTCCAGGCCGGCAAGGTGCCGGGCGCGAAGAGCGTGGAGGACGTCCGGAAGTTCTACGAGGGCAAGGTCCCGATGGGACGCGGCTGCTCCACGCCCGACGTGATGCACGCGCTCTACTACCTCATGGAACAGCAATACGAAACGGGGCAGGCGGTTCCCGTGACCGGCGGCCAGGTGATGCTCAACTAGGCCCGGACCGCGCCGGGTGGCCCGCCCGGCTCCCCGTTCCGGTTTCGCGGCGCGCCGCCCGCGACGGCCGTTTACGGGGCGTCGCCGGCGTGGAGAATCCAGGCGAGCGAGAGCGCGCCGCGGACGACGACGGACTCTCCGAGTTCGGCGGGGACAATGTCGTAGTTGGCGCCGAAGGGCGCGAAGCCGCGCTGGGCGACCTTCCGGCGGAGGGGCGTCCAAAGGCACCCGCCCATGAGCGAGACGCCGCCGCCGATGACGATGCGCTCGGGGTTCAGCAGCGCCACGACGTTCCCGAGGGCGGCCCCCAGGGCGTCGGTGACCTCCTCCATGACCGAGGTCGCCAGCGCGTCGCCGGCCTCGGCGGCCTCGGAGACGTCGCGTGCGGTGACCGCGCCGCCGGTGCGTCCGGCGGCCTTGGCCAGCAGGGAGCCCGTGCCGGGGTTCCGGGCGAGAAGCGCGGTGGCGCGGCGGCCGATCGACCAGCCGGAGCAGAGGTTTTCGAGCTTTTCGAAGCCGCCGTCCGGAGAGGCGACCCACGTATGGCCGATTTCGGCGGCGCCGAGGCCTTGTCCTTCGTCGAGGCGCCCGTCGCACACCCAGCCGCCGCCGATCCCGCTGCCGATGGTCATGTAGAAGAGGCGCCGGAGGCCGCGCCCCGCGCCGAACCGCCATTCGGCCCAGGCGGCGGCGCTGGCGTCGTTCTGCACGATGGCGGGGGCGCCCCAGCGTTCGCGGGCCCAGGCGGCGAGCTCGAAGTCGTTCCAGCCCGGAACCTGGTGGGAACAGAGGACGCGGCCCGCACGGGAATCGACGGGGCCGCCGAACCCGATGCCCACGGCGACGGGCTTCCCGCCGGACGCGCCGGCGGCGGCCAGCGCGTCGTCGGCCAGCGCGTCGAGCGTGTCGCGGATGCCGGCGGGGCCGCGCGCGAGATCGACCGCGCCGCGCGCCGCGCCTTCCACGCGTTCTTCCGAAGAGCCTGCAACCACCTGCAGCTTCGTCCCGCCGATTTCGATTCCCAGCGCCAGGTCCACGGTCATTCCTCCGGTTCCTCGTCCAACGTGAACGTCACGCTCCAGATGGCGCTGGGCCCCGAGAGCGCCCCGGCATAGAAGACGGCGTACCAGCGTCCATCGCCCAGCGGGACGAGTGCGGGATAGCCGTAGTCCTCGACCTTGTCGAGCGTCGCGAGACATCCGAGCTTGCGCCATTCGAGCGTGGCGGCGCCGGCGGTCCACAGGTTGATTTCGCCGCGTCCCCGGGTGCGGTCGAGCCAATGGAAACGGCGTGTCTGCAGGGCGAGCAGCCGGCCCGGCTTCGCGGGATCCGCGAGGATGCACGGGCTGGGGTGGCCGTGCACGGCGCCGCCGTCGCCCATCACGAGTTCGGGGCCGTTCCAGGTCCCGCCGAGGTCGTCGCTCGTGAACTGCTGGTATCCGGCGGCGGCGTCGTCGCGGGCGAGGAGCACCAGGCGGCCGTCTGCCAAAGCGACATCCGGCTCGTAGAGTTCCCTGCGGCCGCAGATGTCCGAAGGGGGTCCCCACGTGCGTCCGCCGTCCCGGGAAAGAGCCGTCCAGAGGCCGCCTTTGGGGCGGTCGGGCGGGCGCGTGTGGCCGAAGACGGCGAGGCCGCGTCCGGGAAGGTCGAGGATGTGGCCGAAGACCGATCCGGTTCGGTTGAAGCTGATGGCGCCGGTGTCGACGGCCTCCCAGCTCCGTCCGGCGTCGGCCGAGCGCCAGCCGAGGATGCCGTTGGCGGTGGTGCCGGCGAACGCCATGCCGAAGAGCAGGACGGCGCCGTCGGGGGCGACGCCCATGGCGTTGTTGCCCCTGTCCGTCCAGGGCTCCGCGCCGGGCGGGTCCGGCGGGAAGGCCGGCGGGGAGAAGGTGCCGCCGTCATCGGCCGAGACGGCGACCGCGACACGGCCGCGGCCTCCGGAGTGGCGGGCGGCGGCGACGCAGGAAAGGACCATCGTGCCATCGGGGAGGCGCACGAGCTTCGGCCACGCGAGGTGGCAGAGGGCGGGATCGCGCGGGGGTTCCACCGCCACGCGGGGCTCGCCGAAGTCCCCTGCGGAGACGGCGGCATGGAACGGGGCGGACATCGCGCCGCATGCGGCGGCGGCGAGGAGGGATTTCTTCATGCGCTTCCTTCCGTGGCCTTATTCCACCGTGAACTCGATGGAGACCGACTTCTGCCGGGCGAGGAACTTCGCGGAGAGGTTGTCCACGCGCCTCACGCGGCTCATGGCGTCGCGGACCGACCGGTCGATTTCGGCGTTTCCGGAAGAGGTCTCGATGGAGCGGCCGGTGATGTTCCCGAAGGAATCGAAGGTGATGCGCGCGACAACGGGGCGGGCGCCGTCGCCTCGGGGGGGGCGTTCCCATGCGTCGTAGAAAGCCCGTTTGATCAGCAGGAAGTTGCGTTGCTGCTCGCCGGGTTCGAGCGTGTCGCGCTGCCCGGGGCGCGCGCCGGCCTTGAGGCGCCTGGCGAGTTCCTCGTTGGAGAGGCTGGTCGGGATGGCGGGCGTGTTCTTGGGGCCTCGTACCACGCGCCTGCCCTTCTCGATGGGCTTTTTCCGGGACTCCTTCGGGGGTTCTTTCCTGGATTCCTTCGGCGGTTCCTTCGGGGGCTCCTTCACGGGCTCGGGAATGGGATCGGGCTCCGGCGGCGGAGGAGGCGGAGGAGGGATGTCGTCCGGCGGCGGCGGGATGTCGGGGGCGGGAGGATCGTCGGGGATCGGCTCTTCGGGGCCCGGATCGTCGGGGAGTTCCAGGGGGGCGTCAGGGGAGGATTCCACGGCGACGGTGAATTCGATGGGGAGGATCTCCTCCTGCCTGGAGCTTTTGCAGCCGGCGACGGTGCCGTATCCCACGATGAAAAGGAGGAGCGCCCCGTGCAAGGCGACGGAGATGAAGAAGCCGGGAATGTACTCGTTCGATCTCAAGGCTAGGGGTGCCGCGTGGATGATTCGGCTTCGGTCACGAGGGCCATTCGAACGATGTTGGAGTTCTTGGCGATGCGGAGCACCTCGACGATGCGGCCGTAGGCGAGATCCTCGTCGCCGCGGATGAGGAGGGCGACATCCGGATTTTCACGGATGGCGTCGGCGAAGCGGGCCTCGAGCTCGTCGTAGCCGACGGGAACGCTGTCGAGGTAGACGCGGCCCTCGTGGTCGAGCGTCACGGAGATGGACTTCGCCTCGTCGATCCGCGATGCGGATCCGCGCGGGAGCTTCACCTTGATGGCTTGTTCGAGCGAGGGATAGGTGACGATGAAGGCGATGAGCAGCAGGAAGGTGAGGTCGATGATCGGCGTCATGTTGACGTCGCCGATGCGTTTGACGTTCGTTCCCTTTCGTGGATTGTTCCGGGGCATGGCGGGAGGCGCAGGGGGAGGGGGTGGAAAACGGCGCGCCGTTTTTCAGCGTTGTCGGAAGTCGCACCCGATGCGGCCGTTGAGGTCGTCGGTGAAGCCGTCCATCAGGATGGCGATGTTCTCGATCTTCGCCTGGAGCCAATTGTAGCCGATGGCCGTGGGGATGGCAACCAGGAGGCCCACCACGGTGGTCAGCATGGCGGAGGAGAGGGCGGGTGCGACATCGGAGAGCAAGGCGCTGCCGCTGCGGGCCATCGACTGGAAGGCCATCAGCACGCCGAGCACGGTTCCGAGCAGCCCGAGAAGCGGGGCGGCGGTGACGGCGGTGGCGAGGATGCTCATGCCGCTCTCGATTTCGTTCTTCTGCTGGTAGAGGGTGTTTTCGGTGGCGGAACGGACCAGTTCGAGTTCGCTGTCGCCCAGGCCGCGCACGCCGACGTCGCCGCGCAGCCAGGATTCGAGGCCCGTGGGCCCGAAGAGCTTTGCGAGGCGTTCGCAGGCGGCGCGGTAGATGGTTTCGAGGGGATCCGGGGAGGAGCGGCCGGAGCGGTAGAGTTCCATCGAGTGGCTCGCCTCGTTGAAGAGGTTGCGGTACGCGGTCGCCCGATGGAAGGTTTCGTTGAGCCTGCGTCCCTTGGAAATCATGACGCACCAGGCCACGACGGATATCCCGATCTGGACGAGGACGATGCCCTTGCCGATGGGGTCGGACTGCCTGTAGGCCAGGAAGAGCGCATCCACCCCCACGAGCGCGAGGGGGAGGGACGGGGGAAGGAGGGAGGAGAACATGGGGCCGGGTCGCTTTGGCGGGGGTAGGTGTTCGGTTTAGAGGCCTTCCCAGACGCGGAGGCCGTAGCGGCTCAGGTAGGTGTCGATCACGCGGACGCCGCCGCCGAGCTCCGTGATTTCGCGGAGCATGTTGCGTTGCCGGGTGCGGGAGGGGGCGCTCAGGATCGTGAGCGAACCGCCTTCGCCGCCGGCGCCGTTCACCTTCCAGCCGAGGGCGCCGTGGCGGCGGGCCACGTCGATGATGCGGAGGGCGATGGGGGAGACGAGCGAGGGATGGAGGTTCGCCTGGGCGTCGGTATTGGCGATCATGGCGCGCCCGAAGGCGGCGAAGTCGCCGGCGAAGAGGGCGTCGCGGCCGGCGGCGGCGCACTGGCGCAGGGCCTCCAGCTTGGCGCCGCCGGTCTCGCCCGCGGAGCGGAGTTCGTCGATCACGCTTTCGTGGACCTTCGACGAGTGGTGGGTATGGCCGACGAAGACGAGCGAGATGCGCGACTCCAACTCCCACCAGGTGCTGTTGGGGATGTAGATGGGGGAGACGGCCGAGAAGGGGTACTCGTGCATGTCGATGAAGTTGATCCCGCCGAAGGCCGAGCACAGCTGGTCCTGGATGCCGCTCTGCTGGTGGAGGAGGACGGTCTCGACCTCGTGGGCCTTCGCGGCGACCTCGTGCGGGGTCATCCGGCCCGGGGTGAGCATGTCGAGCGCGCCGATCAAGGCCACGGTCACGGCCGCGGAGGTGCCGGTGGAAGAGCCGGCGGGAACGGACGAATAGAGCGTGACCTCGATGTCCCGGCCGCGCGGGATCCTCATGATCTCGATGCAGGCCTCGAGGAGGGGGTGGCGGGCGTAGACCACCTCCTGGGGATTGATGGTGTAGCGGTCGCCGTAGTTTTCGGCGTGGATGGTGAGGCGGCCTTCGGATTCCGCCGCCGGCGAGACCGTCATCTGGCACTGCACATAGGGGTACACGCCCATGTTGAGGATGACGCCGCGCTTGGCGAACCAGGTGTCCGTCCAGCCGCCGAGATCGCAGATGCGGATGGGGGCCACGGCGTTGAGGATTCTCGTTTTCATGGATGGGAAAGATAGGCGATGGACAGGTGGAAGTCAAACCCGCCCGCTCTTCCGCAGGGCGGCGGGAGCGGCGGGGCGGAGGACGGTGAAGCGCCAGTCGCGCTTGCGGTCGCGTCCGGCGGCATAGCCGATGCCGATGCGGGGCGCCCGGACGAAGGGGGGCCGGGCGCCGTCGTCTTCGATCCAGAGGCGGCGCGAGAGGGCGAGGTTTTCGCGGTTCAGTTCCCGGGTGATGCGCAGGAGGCGCGTCAGCTTTCCGGGTCCGTCGGCGCCTTCGACGCCGCGGACCAGCACCGCCTCCGGATGGTCCTTCGGCCCCGTCACCACGTTGAACATGTCGTGCATGCCGTAGCAGAGGTAGACGTAGGCGAAGCCGCCGGGGGCATACATCACGTCGGTGCGCGGGGTGCGGCCCTTGCTGGCATGGCAGGCCGTGTCCTCTTCTCCGAAGTAGGCCTCCGTCTCGGTGATTCGCGCGCGGAGCACCGTGCCGTCCTCCAGCCGCCGGCAGATCCACGTCCCGAGCAGGGCCTCCGCCATGGTCACGGCATCGGCCCGGAAGGCGGAGGATGTCAGGCGTTTCGGCATGGGGGGCCGGCGCGCGGGCCGGGCGCGCTGCCCTTCGCGCCCCTTTCCCGGGGTGCGGGGCTCGCGGCGACGTCCGGCGGGGGGCTACTGGATGGAGCCGAGGGCGATCAGCGTGAAGACCATGGTGAAGATGGCCACGGTCTCGATGATGCCGATGGCGGCGAGGTAGTTCGTGAAGCCCTGGCCGGTCTCGGCCTGGCTGTCGCACGCGGCGGCGGCGGCGCGGCCCTGGAAGAGGGCGGAGATGCCGATCGCGAAGCCGGCGATGATGCCGAGGAGGATCATGGCGAGGCCTGCGCCCTGCACGGAGGTCTTGCCGAGCATGACGAACATCAGGATCATGCCGTAGAGGGTCTGCGTGATGGGGGCGCCCACGAACGAGAGCAGCAGGAAGGGGGCGGGCTTGTTCTGGGCATAGCATTTTTTCCACGCGCCCACTGCGGCGGAGGCGGCATAGCCCGTTCCCAGGGCGGAGCCGGTGGCGCTAAGGCCCAGGCAAGTGACGGCGCCTACGACAATCATGGGGTCCATTTTCGTTCTCCTTTGGTTGGGGTATAGGGGTTAGGATCGTTTCCGGAAGGGGTTGAACTCGTATCCGCTCCAGGAGACGCCCTTGTGGTTCGAGAATTCGAGGGTGTTGAGGCGCACGGCATGCACGAGCACGGAGAGGCCCGCCATGGCGAAGTTGAGCCCGTGGCCGATCAGCAGGATCAGGACCATCCCGACGGCGAGCACGGCGTTGAGCCAGAAGGGATGCGAGGCCGCGAAGAGTCCCGTGGCCATGTTGTTGAAGTTTTCGGCGACCTTCACCGAGGCGAGGCCCACCGCGAAGAGGCGCACGTACGAAATGATGTCGCCCAGCGCGCTCATGATGTTCAGCGGGAGCATCCCCAGTTCGGCGCCGTTGGTCTTGAGTTCGGAGGGTTTCACGGTGAAGCAGAAGACGAGCAGGATGGAGATGCCGCCGACCCCGTAGGCCCAGGAGGGGAACGCGTCGAAGACGCCCACGATGGTGTTCGCCACGAGGTACATCGTGAACAGGATGCCCGCCCATCCGAACTCGGCGAGGCAGGTGGTGTCGTTGAGCTTGCAAAGGGCGTTCCAGATGCGGGCGAGCATGAGGTGGCTCACGCCGATGGTGAAGCAGAGGAGCATCATGGAGCGGTAGCTCGGATCGCCGAGCCAGCGGCTCACGGGATGGGCGAGGAAGCCGGGGGAGACACCGAACCAGGTGTTCGAGGCGATGCCCCAGAGCACGGTGGCGGCCGAGAAGACCGTCATCATCGTGATCCACGGCTTCGCGGCGGGGTTCTTCCGGAACTTCCGCGCGGCGGCGAGCGTCGCGGCGAGCAGGAGGATTCCATAGCCGCCGTCGCCTACGATCATCGCGAAGAAGAGCGAGAAGTAGCAGAGGAACGGCACGGAGACGTCGCTTTCGGTGTAGCCGGGGGCGACGTTCAAGGCGGAGAAGAGCGCGGGGGCGGAGCGGAAGAAGCGGGGCGGGCGGATGAGCGTGGGCGGCGTTTCGTCGGCGGAGGGCTCGCGCAGGAGCAGGCCCCACCCGTTCTGGCGGGCGGCGGCGCGGAGGGCGTCGGCCGACTCCTCGGGCGCAAAGCCGGAGAGCCAGCAGACGGGCCCGGCGGTGCCGAGCGCGTCCCGGGCCGCGGCGAAGTCGCGCGCTTCCGCGAGCCGGTCGAGCGCGGCGTCGAGGGGGGCGCGGTTCTTCGCGGCGGCGGCGAGGGAGGCCAAAATCGCGGCGCGCCGTTTTTCGTTCGCGTCGCGGTCGGCCTCGATTTCGGAGAGGCGGCGTTCGGGGATCCGGATGCGCTCGGCGCCGTCGGGGGGCGTCCCGTCGCCGAGCATGGCGTAGAAGCGGATCGGCCCGGAGGCGCCGAGGGGGCGCAGGACCGCCGGACCGGGCGATTCGGGCCGTTCCCCGACGGACACGGAGGCGGGGAGCGAGAAGAGGGTCAGCGGCACGCCGTTCCTGGCGAGGTCGCGGGCGAGCGCGGGGTCGAAGTCGCCCAGCGGGGCGACGCGGCGATGTTCCTGGGCGAGCTGGCCGGCCTCGGAGTCGAGGGCCGCCAGCTCCTTCGAGAGGGCGACGGCCTCGTCGAGGTCCGCGGGCGGCGTGGCCGATCCGGCGAGGAGGGGGTCGCACTTCGACGGGGCGGAAGCCACGAGGTCCATCGCGGCCTCGGCGGCGGCGAGGTCGTTCTCCGCGTCGCGCAGGGAGGCGGAGGGGGCGGAGAAGGCGGTCTCGCCGGCGTCGATGTGGAGCACGCCGAGGGAGTGGAGCGACTCGAGCGCCTCGTCGCGGTCCTTCGCGAGGCAAAGGACGATCGCGCGTTGCATGGGGACGATCATGCGGCACCTCCCCCTTCGTCTTGGGCGAAGCGGCTTTTGGCGATTTTGCCGCGCGCGACGGCGGCGGTCTGTTCGTCGTTGAGGAAGATGCGGATTTTGCGGATGTTCTCCTTGCAGTCGGGGATTTTGACCTTTTCGAAGAGGTTCACGCGCTGCGAGGTGGTGCGGAGCTCGTGGGAGACGAGCTCGCGCTGGCGGCCGAGGACGGCCGATTCGGCGCGGAGGGCGAGCAGCCCGGCGATGGCCTCCTGGGCGTCGTCGAACCAGCTGGGGGTCTCGAAGAGGTCGAATTCCGCGCGGTCCATCTCCACGCCCTGGTAGACGGGGATCGTGACGCCGGCGATGTTGCCGTGTCCGGTGACCATGCGGCGGAGGCGGACGGCGTCCGCGGGGAGCGCGCCGTCCGCGAACAAGGCGGTCCACGGCGCCATCGCGGCGGCGGCCGCCTCGGCCCGGGCGTCGACCTCGGCGATGCGCGCGGTGATGGCGGCGATCTCCGCCTGGAGCTGCTGCTTCTTCAGCTGGAGCATCGGCAGGAAGCGCCGGAAGCGGGCCAGCGCGTCCATTTGCGCCTTGAGCTCCGTCTTCGTGTTCTTGATTTTCGCCATTGGGGGACGGGGGAAGGGGTTGGAGGAATCGGTCTGGGTGGGGCCATCAGTCGCGTGGCCAGTACTTGTTCGTCAGGTCGGAGGAGATGGCGGTTTCGACGGGGTCGAAGCAGTCCGCGAGCGTCCGCCAGCCGAGGTCGAGGGCCCTTTCGATGGGGATGTTCACCGAAGTGTCCATCATGCGGGCTTCGAAGAGTTCGCCATAGCGGAGGAGCTTGCTGTCCCATTCGGTCATGCGGAAGCCCATGGACTTCTTCTCCTGCGTCTCCTTGCAGGAGGCGTAGAGCTTGATCATGGCGTCCATGAGGGTGCGGTGGTCGTCGCGGGTGTCCTTGTTCACCTGCTGTTTGAGGCGCGAGAGGGAGCCGAAGGGCTCGATGCGGCCGTCGAACATGTAGAACTGGCCTTCGGTGATGTAGCCGGTGTTGTCGGGCACGGGGTGGGTCACGTCGTCGCCGGGCATGGTGGTGGCGGCGAGGATGGTGATGGAGCCTGCGCCTTCGAAGTCGACGGCCTTTTCGTAGCGGGCGGCGAGCTGGGAGTAGAGGTCGCCGGGGTAGCCGCGGTTCGAGGGGACCTGCTCCATGGTGATGGCGATCTCCTTGAGGGCGTCGGCGAAGCTCGTCATGTCCGTGAGCAGGACGAGCACGCGCTTTCCCTGGAGGGCGAAGTTTTCGGCGACGGCGAGGGAGATGTCGGGAACGAGCGTGCATTCCACGATGGGGTCGGCCGCGGTGTGCACGAACAGGACGGAGCGGGAGAGGGCGCCGTTGGCTTCGAGGGTGTCGCGGAAGTAGAGGTAGTCGTCGTACTTCAGCCCCATGCCGCCGAGGATGATGACGTCCACTTCGGCCTGGAGGGCGATGCGGGCGAGGAGCTGGTTGTAGGGCTCGCCGGCGCGGGCGAAGATGGGGAGCTTCTGCGATTCGACGAGGGTGTTGAAGACGTCGATCATCGGGATGCCGGTGCGCACCATGTTCCGGGGGACGATGCGCTTGGCGGGGTTGACGGACGGCGTGCCGATGTCGATCCACTCGCCGGAGGGGTCGGGGCCGTTGTCGCGCGGGCGCGCCGAGCCGGTGAAGATGCGGCCGAGGAGGTTTTCGGAGAAGGGAACCCGCATGGGGCGGCCGAGGAAGCGGACGCGCGCGTCGGTGGCGATGCCGCGGGCGCCGGCGAAGACCTGGAGGGTGACGTTCCCGCCGTCGAGCTTGATGACCTGGCCGAGGGAGACGTTCTGGCGGGAGGAGATTTCGGCGAGTTCGTTGTAGCGGACGCCGTCCGCGCGGAGCGTCACGACGCTTCCGGCGATACGGTCGATCTGGTGGTAGGTCTTGTACATGGCGGGAATCCGGCGGGTGCCTGGGGAAATGGGGCGGCGGGCGGTCAGGCCTTCACGGCGTGTTTGGCCACGAGGGCGCGGATGGCTTCGAGGCGGCGGGAGTATTCGGGATCGCTTTCCGGCACGCGGTGCCAGTCCTTGAAGGCCTGGGTCAGCGAATGGAAGAAGCTCCGAAGGGCGTCCTTGTCGTCGCCGAAGTCGAAGTCGGCGGCGGAAATGGCCTCCAGCTCGCTGAAAATCTGCTTCTGCCGTTCGATGGGCGTCGCGGCGTCCACCTCGTCGAAGGAGTTCTGCTGGAGGTAGACGGCGTCGATCAGCTCGGACTTGAGGTAGACGGCGAAGTCGCGCGCGGTGGTGCCCTCCTCGCCGACGACCTTCATCATCTGGGCCACGTCGCCGCCCTGGCGGATGACGTCGTGCAGGACCTCCACGCGGTCGGGATCGATGATGCTCGGGTAGGTGCTCCAGCTTTCGAGCGGGTCGATGGCCGGATAGCGGCGGGCGTCGGAACGGGCGCGGGAGAGGCCGTGGAAGGCGCCGACGACCTTGAGGGTGGCCTGGGTGACGGGTTCGTCGAAGTTGCCGCCGGCGGGCGAGACGGTTCCGCCGATGGTCACGGAGCCTTCGCTCCCGTCCTTCAGGCGCACGCGCCCGGCGCGCTCGTAGAAGCCCGCCACGACGGACTCGAGGTAGGCGGGGAAGGCCTCTTCGCCGGGGATTTCCTCGAGGCGCGCGGACTGTTCGCGCAGCGCCTGGGCCCAGCGGGAGGTGGAGTCGGCCAGCAGCAGCACCTTCAGGCCCATCATGCGGTAGTAGCCGGCGAGGGTCATCGCGGTGTAGACGGACGCCTCGCGGGCGGCCACGGGCATCGAGCTCGTGTTGCAGATGAGGATGGTGCGGTCCATCAGCGAGCGGCCGGTGCGCGGATCCTTCAGCGCGGGGAACTCGCGGAGCGTTTCGACGACTTCGCCGGCGCGTTCGCCGCAGGCGGCGATGATCACGATGTCGACGTCGGCGTTGCGGGAGGTGACCTGCTGCAGCACGGTCTTGCCGGCGCCGAAGGGGCCGGGGATGCAGTAGGTGCCGCCGAGGGCCACGGGGAAGAAGGTGTCGATGGTGCGCATCTGCGTGACCATCGGGACGGTGGGCTGGAGCCGTTCGACGTAGCCGGGAATCGGCTGTTTCACGGGCCAGCGCTGGGAGAGGGTCACGGGCGTTTCGGCGCCGTTGGCGTCGACCAGCGTCGCCACGCGGTCGGGGATGCGGTACTTGCCGGCCGGGGCGATTTCCTTCACGGCGAGCGTGCCGCGGCATGTGAAGGGCACCATGATGCGGTGCTGGAAGATGCCTTCCGGCACGGTGCCGAGGGTCTCGGCGCAGGTCACCGTGTCGCCGGGCTTCGCGACGGGGGTGAAGTCCCATTCGACGGAGCGGTCGAGGGCGTCGAGGTAGACGCCGCGCTGGAGGAAGAAGCCGCACTGTTCCGCGAGCTGGGGGAGCGGGTTCTGCAGGCCGTCGTACACCTGCGTGAGCAGGCCGGGGCCGAGTTCGGCGGAGAGGAGGTCGCCGGTGAACTCCACGGGATCGCCGATGGCGAGGTCGCGCGTGGACTCGAACACCTGCATGTCGGCCACGCGCCCGCGGATGCGTACCACTTCGCACATCAGGCGGGCGGTCGTGCCGTCCGCTCCGGCGACGCGCGCGTAGCCCACTTCGTTCAGGGCCACGGCGCCATCGAACCGCACGAAGATCATGTTGCCGTTCACACCAACGATTTTGCCGGTACTTTGCATGGAATTCACGTCTTGGGGGCTTGGCGGGAGCGCGGCGGGCGCTCCCCGTTCTTCAGAAAGAGGGGGGCGGCATGCCGTCCAGCCGGGAAATCTCCTGGAGGAAGGCATCGCCTTTCACGGGGTCGCAGGCGGCCCAGCGCGTCACGATCCGGAGACGGACGGCGTAGGCGAGCAGGGCCTCGAAGGTCATGGGCTGCGGGCCTTGGAGCCGGTCCAGCGCCTCCAGGCGGGCGCGGTCGATCGCGCGTTCGCGGAGAAGCGGATCGGGCTCGTCGAAGGCGGCCTCGACAGCCCGCATCGCGGTGAGTTCAAAGCCTTCGACGGGGCGCAGGAAGGGGGCGGCGTCGACACCGCGGCGCGCCGCGCGCTTGCGGGCGACGGTGTTCCGGATTTGAGCGTCCACATCGCGCCAGGCCTTCACGAAGGACGAGTCGCACGGCGCGCCGTCCAGCAACGCATCCACCACGGCGGCCTGCGAGGCGGGAAGCGCCTGTGCGCACGCTTCGCGGAAGGCCTCCACCGAAAGCGGCGGCGGGGCGTCCATCGACAGCGAGGGAAGGCTCGCGATGAGGAAGGGGAGGCTCATGACAGGGTGCCGTCCGCGTCCTGCTGCTTCGCCTCGCCTTGAAGAAGTTGCGCGATTTGCGGGCGCAATCCCGCACAGAGGGCTTCCGTCACGGCGGCGCCGGTGAAGTCGTGTTCGACGCGCCCGCCGTCCAGGCGCAGGCGGAAGCCGGTGAAGGGGCCGCCGTCGCCGGAGACCTTCACGCCTTCCGCGGCGGCGGCGGCGAGTTGCGCGCGAAGGGCCTCGGCGAGGGCCGGAGCCTTCGCCGAGACCAGCAGGTCTACGGCCTTTTCGCCGCCGGAGAGGTAGGCGCGCACGGCTTCGAGGGCGAGCGGCGCCACCTTCCCCGCATCGGCGAGGGCTTCGTCCACCTCCTTCGCCAGCACGCGCTCGAAGAGGGCGGCGAGGGCGTGCTCCACGCGGAGGAGGAGATCCCGCGCGGACTGCTTCACGGCCTGCTCGGCGCGCTGCTGGAAGGCGGCGGCATCGCGTTCCGCGGCGTCCCTGCGCGCGGCGGCGTCCTGCTCGGCCTGCTTCGCGATGGCGTCGGCCTTCCGGCGGGCGTCCTGCAAAAGCGCGTCGGCCTTCGCGGATGCCTCGTCCACGCCTTCCTTTTGTATACGTTCCAAAAGTTTCTGAAGATCATCGTTCATGATTGGTCCCTGACTCCGTCCCGGTACACGGAACCGGCAATTTTGACCAACCATTCTCTTCGTATTGGCGCGTTTTTGCAAGGCAAAACGGCCAAAAAATCGGCTCTTCCGGTTGGCGGCAGGGGCAGGTGCGCCAGGGGAGCCGGGAGGGGCGGGCGTCTGCTCGCCCGCGCCCGCAGAGGAAAAATCCACACGGCAATTGCAATCCCGGTTTTTAAAAGGAGAACACTCCCATACAATTTACGACCTTTGCTGCGTCGCCGCGTGTCCCGGCTTTTCTTTCCATGGCAATGTCATGATTCGCGAACAAGACCTCACGCCCGAACAGCGTCGGCGCTCTCGGCGCAACATGAACGCCCTCAATGCCGCCAACGGCCTTTCCTGCTAATCGGCCACGATTCATGCTGCAAAACAGGGGCACGGGTTTTCCAACCCGTGACACGGACAGGAATGTCCGTGCCCCTTTCCCAACTCCAAATTCCAGCTCCCCATGCCTGAATCTCCGTGCGCAGCGCTATTTGTGGCCGGGTTAGTAGGGGCACGGGTTTTCCAACCCGTGACACGGACAGGAATGTCCGTGCCCCTTTCCCAACTCCAAATTCCAGCTCCCCATGCCTGAATCTCCGTGCGCAGCGCTATTTGTGGCCGGGTTAGCAGGAACATGTGCGTGGGCGAGACGCCCATGATTTTGCTGGCGGTGAAGCTGGGGTTTTCGGATGTCGTGACCGCCGTTCCCGGGGGCATGCCCTTCTTTGCCTGTCTGCTGCGCATGGTGCCGCTTCCGATGGAGAAGCGGCGGATGAAGCGCGGCGGGTGGCCTGCGCCGTGATCTGAGTCGCCAGTCGCTGGTCGCCAGTCGCTGGTCGCTGGGGCGCGCCTTTGCGCGCCCGCTAGCGGACGACGCCCCGGACTTCGTTCACGGGGACGGTGAACAGGACGCCGCGGCCGTTTTCCTCGACGCGGGCCGCGTCGACCATCGCCTCGACCACCGCCGCCTTCTTTTCGCCGGCGACGAGGATGATGATGATCTCCTTGGAGGATTCGACCTTCAGGCTGTGGAAGAACGAAAAGGTCGTTTCGCCCGTGCCGCGGCCGTAGAAGATGGTGGCGCCGCCCGCTCCGGCATCGACGGCCTTGTGGACGACGTCCTGGGCTTTTCCGCGTTCGACGATGCAGAAGATGGCTTCGAGTTCCATGGTACAGGAATCCTTTTCTAGATTTTGAGGATGCTGGCGAGCATGACGGACGTCGCCGCGCCGAGCGAGGTGAGGCCGACGAGGCCGAAGCCCACCCGCATGGGGTCGACGCCGGCGATGTTGGCGGCAAGGCCCAGCGCGATGGCCGAGTTGATGGGGATGTTGACCGGCCCCGTCAGGGCGGAGGCGCAATCCCACGCCAGTCCCACGATCAGATCCTTCGTGAAAAAGCACAGCACGAGCAGGATGACGAGCATGGGGATGATGAAATAGGCGGACTTGAGGTTGTAGAGCACCTTGGCGATGCCCAGGGCCATGCCGAGCGCGCAGCCGACGGCGGTCGCGTAGATCAGCACGTTGCTCTTGAGCGCGCCGACGGTGATTTCCTCCGCCTGCTTGGCGATGGTTTGCAGGGCGGGCTCCACCAGCGTCGCCGCGAACCCGATGGCGAAGCAGACCAGGATGATGAGCCCGCGGGAGGGCAGCCTCACGAGAGCCCCGCCGACGTCCGTGGCCATCGGGATCAGGCACATGTCCACGCCCTTCAGGAAAATGAAGAGGCCCACGAGCACGAAGGCGAGCCCTGCGAAGAATTGATGGGTCGATTCGAACGACGACTTCTGGATGAATTCCCGAAACGAGCCGATCGGCCACTTGAGCAGGATTTGGAGCGCGGCGAGGGCGATCAAGAGCGGCCCCGTGCTTTTGAGCACTTCCAAAAAGTCCTTGGCTAGAATTTTGAGCATGTGGTTGACGTCCTTTTGACTTTCAAATGGAAAATAATGGTCCAGTTTACCAGAATCCCGGCGATTCATGCAAAGTCGTTTTTTGGGGGCCTGTTTTTTTGGGGGGCACGATGTGCCCGAAGGCCGCTCTTGTGCCCTCATCCCGGGAAGCGCGTGTCCAGCTCGTCGAGCAGTGCGCGGGCCATGATTTCGTATCCTTCCGCGCGGAAGTGGACACCGTCCACGAGGAGGTCCGTGTGGGGGAGCATGACGGCGTGCAGGTCGAATACCGGAACGCCGACGCGGCCCGCCGCTGCGGTGGCAAGGGCATTGCGGGCGATCACGCGCTTCTGGCGCTCCGGGTCGGCGACCGGCGTCGTGAGCACGGCAATCACCGGGCTCCCTCCCGCAACGATCCGCCGAAGGAACTTTTCGTAGAGCGCGCCGTATTCCTCTTCGGTATCCCGGAGGTGGAATCCGTGGAGGCCGTTGTTGAAGAGGACCGCCGTGTAGTCCCCGCCGCGCTGGGCGCGGACGGAATCGAGGAGCGCGGGGAATGCGGGGTTGTCGAGCGCCTTGGAGGTTCCAAGGCCATCCATCGCCCAGGTTTCGCCTGAAAGCTTCCGGAGCAGATTCCGGAAGCCGCAGGAAATCGAGTCGCCAATCACGAGCAGGCGTCCGCGCCCGCCGCCGTATGGGGCGTGATCCCACCAGACATTGTCCCACTCCCAGGTTTCCAGTCTCGACGCCATGCCGGCATGCTCGTATGAAAAGGTGTCCATGGCATCCTTCATGGTATTCTGGCGCGCGCGAGGGGAGGGGGCCTTCCCCTCTTCGGGCGCGGGGCTAGCGAGAGGCTTTGCCGGCGATTTGCCGGCCGCATTGGAAGGCGTTGGCGACGACTTCGCCCAGTCGGAGGTAGGCGTGGTTGACGGGGTCGAAGGTGATGGGGTCGAGTTTGGAGAGGTCCACCTTGCCTTCGGCGTCGAGGCAGCGTTCGTCAATGGCCACGTTCGCGATTTTGCCCACCATCCGGCAATCTTCCTTGTCGTAGGAGAGGAGTTCGCATTCCAGCACCATGGGGAGTTCCGCAATCACGGGAGCGTCCACGAAGGCGCTCTTTTGGGCCGTGAAGCCGCTTGCCGCGAATTTCTCCGGGTTGTCGTTGCCCGAGACGATCCCGACATAGTCGCACGCCACGACATTCGCGGCGTCCGCCACATGCACGGTGAATGCCTTGCGGCGAAGGACGTTGGCGGTGGTTTTGTGCGCGTCGTCCACGCAGATGGAGATTCGATCCTCGAGTGAAATCCCGCCCCATGCGGCATTCATGGCATTGGGTCTGCCTTCTTCGTCGTACGAGCCGATGATCAGGACGGGCATGGGGTACAACCACGATTTGACGCCCAGGTTCTTTTTCATGTGTTCCTCCTTATGGATATCCTGGAGCATACACGAAACGCCCGTGCTCCGCAAGGATTCGATTTTCCGGTTCTTCGGGCTAGAGGAGGTGTTGTCCGGAATCCACGAAGAGGGTTTGGCCGGTGATGGAGGGGCTGGTCGCGAGCGTGACGACGGCCCGGGCGATGGCTTCGGGGGTGGGGCGTGTGGGGAGGAGCGTTTGTCCGGCGGGTTCGCGTGCGCCGTGTTCCGGTGGCGGGGGGAGGACGGGGCCGGGCGCCACGGCGTTCACGGTGGCGAGCGGCGCGAGTTCCACGGCGGCGGCCCGGGTAAAAGCCTCGAGGGCGGCTTTGGCCATCACGTAGGGGATGCATCCGCCGGAGGGGCGTGCGAGGCGCTGGTCGAGAAGGTTCACGATCGCGGCGTGCCGTTTGAAAAGCGGCGCGCCGTTTTTTTCCGTCCCGGCGGCGAGGGCTTGGGCGAAGCGGCGCGCGAGGAGGGCGGGTGCCAGCGCGTTCACGCGCCATTGCGATTCGAAGTCGGCGGCGGAGGCGTCCGCGAGGGGGGTGCGGGCGAAGATGGCGGCGTTGTTCACGAGGGCGTCGATCCGTCCGGCGGCGGTCCATGCCGCGTCGAAGACGGCGTCGCAGGCGGCGGGGTCGGAGAGGTCGCCTTCGACCGCCCAGGCGCGCGGCGGGGTGCGGGCCGTGCGGTTCGCGGCGTGCGGTTCGCGGCGGGCGATTTCCCTGCACAAGGCGTCCGCCTCCTTCCGGTGGTTCCGGCAGTGGACGACCACCGAGAAGCCGGCGTCGGCGAAGGCGAGGGAGATCGCGCGTCCGATGCGGACGGCGCCGCCCGTGACCAGCGCGATGTTCCGTTCTTCGGCCATGGGGTCAGGCGTTGTCGCGGGCCACGGCGGCGAGGAGGCCGCCGGCGAGGACCAGGCGCATCTGGCGCGGGGAAAGGTCGGCGAGGACGTCGAACGAGGCGCGTTTCGTGGCATTCTCGACGGCGATGCGCGTGGCGCCCTTCTCGAGGGCGGCACGGAGGCCCCGGATGCGCAGCCGGTCGCCGGCGTCGATGCGGTCGTAGTCCCCGGGGTCGGCGAAGCGGAGGGGCACGATGCCGAAGTTGACGAGGTTGGCGTTGTGGATGCGCTCGATGGACTTCGCGACCACGGCGCGTACGCCGAGGTACATGGGGCAGAGGGCGGCGTGTTCGCGGCTGGAGCCCTGGCCGTAGGATTCGCCGGCGACGATCACGTTCGCGAGGCCGTCCTCCCGGTTGGCGAGGCAGCGGTCGTGGAAGGAGGGGTCGATGGGCTCGAAGACGTAGCGGGCATATTCGGGCACGTTCGAGCGGTACTTGAGGCGCGCGCCGGCGGGCATGATGTGGTCGGTGGTGACCTTGTCGCCCACCTTGATGGCGACGACGCCGGAGAGGCTGGCGGGGAGGGGGGTGCCGGGGGGGACGGGCGCGATGTTCGGGCCGCGCACGATGGGGGTGCCCTTCACGCCCTTGCCGGCGGTCTTTCGGTAGAGGAACATGGAGTCGTCGACGGGGAAGGCCTTGGGGGCGGGGACGGCGGCCACGGGGTGGGTCCGCGGGTCGGCGATTTTCCCGGCGATGGCGCTGGCGGCGGCGGTTTCGGGGGAGACGAGGTACACCCGGGCGGATTTCGTGCCGGAGCGGCCTTCGAAGTTCCGGTTGCTCGTGCGGAGGGAGACGGCGCCGGTGCGCGGGCTCATGTGGGCGCCGATGCAGAAGCCGCAGGCGTTTTCGAGGATGCGGCATCCGGCCCGGACGAGGATGGCGAGCGAACCGTCGGTGGCGAGCATGTCCACCACCTGGCGCGAGCCGCAGGCGATGCCGACTTCCACGTCGTCCGCGACGTGCCTGTCCTTGAGGTAGAGGGCCACGGTGCGGATGTCGCGGTAGGAGGAGTTGGTGCACGAGCCGATGAGGATCTGGTTCACCTTGCGGCCTTCCTCCGAGCGGACGGTGACGATGTTGCCGGGCGAGTGGGGGGCGGCCATGAGGGGCTCGATGGCGGCGAGGTCGATTTCGAAGAGGTCGTCGTAGGTCGCGCCCTTGTCCGCGGCCAGCTCCACCCAGTCGGCCTCGCGGCCCTGTGCGGCGAGGAACTGGCGCGTGACGGCGTCGGAGGGGAAGATGGAGGTGGTCACGCCCAGTTCCGCGCCCATGTTCGCGATGGTGGCGCGGGAGGGGACGTCGAGGGTTTTCACGCCGGGGCCGAAGTATTCGAAGATCCAGCCGACGTTGCCTTGGGTGCCGAACGTGCGGAGCACGGCGAGGATGACGTCCTTGGCGCTGCATCCGCGCGGCAGTTTCCCGGAGAGCCGGATGCCCCGCACCTTGGGCGAGGGGAGGTGGAAGGCGCCGCCGGCCATGGCCACGGCGATGTCGATGCCGCCCGCGCCGATGGCGAGCATGCCGATGCCGCCGCCGGTGGGGGTGTGGGAGTCGGAGCCGAGGAGCGTCTTTCCGGGCCTGCCGAATCGTTCGAGGTGGAGCTGGTGGCAGATGCCGTTCCCGGCCTTCGAGTAGACGATGCCGTATTTTTTCGCGATGGAGGCGAGGAAGTCGTGGTCGTCGGCGTTCTCGAAGCCGATCTGGACGGTGTTGTGGTCCACGTACGAGACGGCGAGCTCGTTTTTCACGCGCGGCACGCCCATGGATTCGAACTGCAGGTAGGCCATGGTGCCGGTGGCGTCCTGCGTGAGCGTCTGGTCGATGCGGATGGAGATTTCGGAGTCGCGGGAGGGGTCTCCTTCCACGGTGTGGGAGGAGAGAATCTTCTGGACGATGTTCATGCTAATTGTCTTCGTCGTCGGTGAGGATCTTCAGCATCTGGATGAAGCAGGGGTGGTAGCCGTTCTTGTCCGCGACGGGGTCGCGCCAGACGAGCGCCACGGCCTGTGCGGTCGAGAGCACGTTGCCCTGCCTGATGGAGGTCTGGCCGAACTTGGTGGTGAAGGCGTCCGCCCGCAGGAGCACCAGGAAGCTCTGCTGGCGCGTGCTGAAGAGGCCCGCCGCATTGCGGATGACGGCTTCGCGGCGCGCCTCGTCGTGGAATTTCTCCTTGAGGGCGTCCGTCGAGGAAAGGACGGAGAGCCAGTCCACCGCGCCGATGTCGGAGACATCCTGCGCCGCGCCGCCCAGCTGTTCGGCCACGAGCTCGCCGATGTCGATGGCCTCTGCCGTCGTCAGGCGCGCGGGGGCGGCTTCCCACTCGTTGACCGGCATGTCGTTGTACACGGCGGTCATCACCTCGGGCTGCCGCGTGTTGGGGTTCACGAGGCCCTTCAGCGGGGTGGTCTCGTTCGGGTCGCGCAGGGTGAAGAAGTCGTAGAAGCGGTGGTAGCCGGTCTCGGGGACCATGCTGTAGCGTTCCGCGTCCTTGTGGTCGTAGAGCCGGGGCGTGTAGTAGGGCGCGACGGGGATGAGCGCCATTTCGCCCACGGACTCCAGCGGGGCGTTCTTGGCCTTCGGGAAGCGGATCAGGTACTGGAGTTCGTCGGACCAGGTCGCGCCTCCTTCGCGCCGCCCCATGCCGTCGAAGAGGCGGAGGACGGCGCCTGCTCCGGGGGCGCCGATGAGTTCGGGCTTCGTGAGGATGTATTCCGCCCACATGCCGGCGCCGCCGAAGTCCGGCGCCGTGATCCCGAAATAGGCGAGGTCGCTGCCGGACGCCCAGTTCATTTCGGTGTTCATGTGGCGGGCGCCGAGGTCGGTGGCGATCCAGTTGAAGCGCGCGTCGAAGGTCTCGAACCACTCCGTGTCGCGGTCGGTCAGGTTGCGGATGGGGATGGGGTTCATGATGGGGCGGCTCCCGCCGAGGCGGTTGTTGAAGGATTCGGTCATGAAGGTCAGATCCTTGAACTCGACCTGGTCGACCAGGTCCGCGCCGTGGTAGAGCTTCACGGTGATGTCGATCCTGTATCCGCCGTCCCAGGCGATGGTCATGCGGCTTGTCGGCTGGATCTTCGCCCCGGCGGCGGCGACGCCGCCGGTCGACGCGAAGGTGAAGTCCCCGCTGATGGCGGTGTTGTCGCCGACGAGCGGGAGGGTCTGGGTATAGCCACTCTCCGCGGGCACCAGCATTCCATGGAGGCCTTCGAGCATCTTGGGCGTAAGGAAGGGGATCGTCGAAGCGGGGGTGATGCCGGAGAGGTTGATGGTGGGCGCCGAGGCGTGGCGGGTCAGCGTGACTTCCGCCGAATAATCGGCGGTGCCGGTTCCGAAGGGGTTCCGGGCGGAGACGGTCACCATCATCTCGTGGATGAATTTGCTGCCCGACTGGAGGGCGAGGTTCGCGCCGGTGCCGGTGCGCACGGGCACCCATGCGAAGTCGTACACGAAGGAGATGCCGTTGATCATCGCGGTGTTCTCGACGTGCGGCGCGGCGGTGTTCCTCGGGATGTCGTCGGGGTCGATGTAGTCGAAGAGGGCGTCGAGGTAGCCCTGGATGCGGGTGGTCTGGTTGTCGCTGCCCACGAAGTTTGCGCCGAGCATGTCGTCGCGTTCGAGGATTTCCCAGACGCGATCCTGCAACCTGGCGTTCCGGCCGTCCCCATAGGTGTAGTCGCTTTCGCTTGCGAAGCGGGCGGGGAAGTCGTCGCCGACATAGACCTTGGGGTTGCGCGTGGTGCCGTCATTGTCGGCTTCGAGTCCGGCGGGCACGAGTTCTTCGCTGGGGATGTAGGAGAAGATCCCGAAGTTCTCGAGGTTTTCCCCGTCCAGGCCGCATCCGCTCGCGTCGAGGGCCGCGACTTGCTCGAGGGTGACGAATCCTTCCATCTGGTCGCGCTTGCCGGCATGCTTGGTGGCGTCCGTCACATCGGAGAGTCCGCCGATGCGGATTTCGCCGGGGTCGGCTCCGATGGCGCGCGCCATGCCGTTGCTGTTGACCGCGTTGATGTCGAGCATTCCGGAGGTGTTGATGGCGATGTAGGCGTAGCGGCCGACGACGCGGCCGTCCACTTCGAGGGGGACCCATTCGGGCTTGACCCTGGCGACGTCGGGTCGGAAGGCGCCGGGCACGAACTTCATCATGCGTTCGGTGAGGACGCGCGCGGCGGCGGCCTCCTTCCGTTTCGCGTTCAAGGAGAAGACGATGTCTTCGGGGATGTCGGTGAGTTCGGTCCGTTCGTCCACGTTTTCCTGTCCGCTGGCGTCGATGCTCCCGGGGATGATCCATGTGTCGTTGGTCCAGCCGGGGTAGACGTCGTCGGCCACGATGGCCTCGTTGCAGAGGTGCGCGCCGTCGATGTCGCCGATGAAGCGGCCGACGGCGACGGCGGCCATTTCGCGCGCGGTGATGGCGTGGCGGAAGTTGGAGGCGCCGGAGCGCTCGATGCGCATCATCGAGGTGAAGGCCACGGCGCTGATCATGAGCAGCGCGAGCATGCCCACCACCACGAGGAGGGCGACGCCCGCTTTCTTCGTCGAGGGAGTCTTCATGGCTTCGTTTTCACTTCATCTGTGCGTTGGGGAGCGCGATGCTGGCGGTGACGGTGAACGGACGGCCGAGATTCCCGGAGCGCTCGAAGGTCATCTCGTAGGGGTTTCCCCACGGGTCGAGGTAGTCGCGGTTGGGGTTTTTCGCGGTCTTCTCGATGGTGGCGTTCAGGAGGACGATCCCCTTCGGGTTGTCGCTGTCCGTGGCGTCGAGGACGGGGCCGAGGTTGTTGGCGTTCATCTTCAGGTCGGTGGCGCCGTTCACGTCGCCGGGCCATTGGTAGTCGTTTTCTTCGCCGTAGAGCTGGAACCACTGGTTCCACGCGGTGACGAGCCCGCGGAGCTCGGCGTCGGCCTTGGCGCGTTTTGCGTTGCGGCGCGCCTGGACGATGCCGCCGCTGATCATGCCCATGAGGAGGGCCATGATGGCGATCACCGTGAGGAGCTCGGTGAGGGTGAAGCCGGATTTGCGGTGGGCTGGGAAACTCATGGGCGGCCTCCCACGTAGATGTCGTCGTCGGTGTCGCGCTCGCCGTCGGGGCCGAGGCAGCGGGCGGAGACGAGCCCTTCGCGGCCTTCGGTTTCCACGGAGATTTTGATGTCGACGCGTTCCGGAAGGCCGGCGCCGCCGGCGCCCCAGGAGGCGGGGAAGTTGAATTCGAACGATTCCAGCGGGCAGGTTTCGTTCAGCCTGACCCTCCCGCTGCCGTCTTCGCGGGTGACGATTCCGCCGCCGTAGGAATAGGTGATTGCCTGGGTGGCGTAGCCGGCGTTGGCGGCGGGGTCGCCGACGATGGCGAGGAAGGAGATCCTGTTGTTGTTCCAGACGTTGCCCGGGTCGGGGATGGCGTTCACGAGGTCGCGCTGGATGGATCCGATGATGGCGCGGACGGTCATCTGCGTGTCGGCGCGCCGGGATCCGGAGGCCCAGGAGCCGATGCTCTGCTGGAAGACCAGGGAGACCATCAGCACGATGGCGATCAGGATGGTGGTGGCCACGAGGATTTCGATGAGGGAGAATCCCTTCCGGGATGCGGCGGGGCGCGGGAAGGTCATGGGAGCACCCCCTTCCGGACGAATTCGGTATAGAAGAGCGGTTCGCGGGAAAGGTCGCCCGTCTCGCGGTCGCTCACGCGGAGGGCGGCGTAATAGAGGAGCCCGCCATAGCCGCCGACCTCCCCGATTTTCAACTGGTAGCGGATAGGAGTACCCTCGAATCCCGTCTCATCGTTTCCCGCAAAGGGTGTGGTGGAGTTGTTGAAGGTGAACCCTTTGCCGATTACTTTCGCCGGCTGGTCACCCCAATCGTTCTTTTCAGCGTTCTCGTGAAGGCGAGCGAAGATGTACGAGGAGGCGGCGGTCTGCACGGTGTCCGCGGTGGCGGTGTTGCTCTCGCGCAGGCCCACGGGGAAGAGGGCGAGCAGGCTGGTGAGGCCCACCGCGATGACGAGGAGGGCGATGTTCACCTCCATGAGGGTGAAGCCGGATCGGTTGTCGTGGAAGCGTCCCATGGTCTACTCCACCTCGATTTTCCCGCTAGTGCACACGCGGACCTGCACCTTGTTGGCCGTGGACCCTTGCTTGATGGTCTCCACGAGGTCGATCGTGGCGTCCTGCTCCACGGATCCGTCGGGGTTGAAGACGATGAAGTGGTTGCCCCCCAGCGTGCCGCCGCCGGTGAAGGAGGCTTCGAAGCCCTTGGGGAGGCGCAGCATCGGGGAGATGGCGATTCCGTAGCGGTCGCCGACCTGCCAGCCCGGGTCGATCTGAGCCGAGTGCGAGGTGCCGCCGGAGGGGTCGATGGTTTCGTTCGACTGGAAGAAGGTGAGTTTCGCGACCGTCTGCCCCTTGTAGAGATCGCCGGTGTCGTCGGTCAGCGTTATCGTCTCCACTTGCGCCAGGCGATGGTCGAAGGTCCGGAGGTTGAAGAGGACGGCGCGGTTTCCGGCGTAGGCGCTGTCGGCCATGTCGGTATAGCCGTCGTAGTAGGTTTTCCCTTGGAAGGCGGAGATCCGGCCGATGGGCTGGAGCACGAGGTAGTCGGTGGTGTTGGTGAAGGCGAAGTAGGTCTTCTTGCCACCGAGGCAGGCCCGCTGGCGGGCGAGGATGAGGTAATTGCGGACGTCGTTGCAGGCGGTGTAGGCGGCGGCGCGCTGTGCCCCGAAATAGCTGGCGACCATGATGGTGGTGATGAGCACCATCAAGGCCATCACCACGAGGAGTTCCACCAGTGTGAAGCCGGCGCGCGGCGCGCCGCATGATCGAACGCGGGAAGCCATCAGTTCCGAGCCTCCGTTGCGATGGTGTTGGAGAAACTGTCGTCCATCTCGACCTTGGCGGTGTCGTCATCGAGGTTGATGGTGACTCTGAAGAAGCGGGCGTAGCCGTTCTTCGGGGCGCGGTAGGCGAGGGGCTGGGCGGTGGATTCAGCCGTTTCGGCGAGCGTTTTCGTGGGCTTGTCCCAGCCCTGGGCGGTGAGCATGGCGGATTCGTCGAGGAAGCGGATGGAGTCCGCGTTGGCGGGGTGCGTCTCGCGCAGGGGACTAAAGACGTCGGCGTTTTTCGTGCCGAGGAAGGTGACGGCCTTGATGCCTTCGCCCACCGACGTGGGGATGCCGGGCCATTCCTTGTATTCGTGGCGGTAGCGGGAGAGGGCGGCCTCGAGGGTGCGGCAGGTGACCCGCGCTCGCTGGCGGCGGGCGTTCCGAACGAGGTAGCTCGCGCTGGCCATGGTGATGCCCGCCACGACGGCGATGATCACCACCACCGTCATGAGTTCAATCAGGGTGAAGCCGGATTTCGAGGTGTTTTTCATGGCTCGGAGTCCTGTTGGGCGGCCGGGGGTATGCCGGCACGGCGGCTTTCCGGACGCTTCCCGCGCATGGAACCATTCCCAGGGGAAGTCGCCCCTCTTGGCCGTATTGGAACCATACCATGGAACGAGCGCCCATGGGAAGCGGAAATTGGGCTTTCCCGGTCTTCTGTCTCCGTGCTTGATCGGAGAGGCTCTTGCAGAACCCGGATCTTGCAAAACCCGTCCCTCCATCCGGCCCGCCGGGGACGGCGTCGGGCCCCTTGTGTTCCGGCGAAGAATCGGCTATCTTGACCGGCATGGAATCGGGGATGGCGGTGTCCGGAAGATGACGCCCGGGTGCCGCTTTCCCGCCCGCCTCCCGCCTTCGTCCACCCTCTTCCCGTCTGCCCCCATGCCGATCTACGAATTCCAGTGCCCCGGTTGCAACGTGCTCTTCCACTTCTTCTCCCGTCGCGTGGACACGGAGACGCAGCCTCCCTGCCCCCGTTGCGGCAAGCCGCTCGGCCGCCAGGTTTCGCTCTTTACCGCCCGCGCCTCCTCCGCCCGCGACGCGGATGCTTCCGGCTATGACGACGTCGGGGAGGAGCTTCCCTTCGTGGACGATGCCCGCATGAAGCGCGCCTTGGACGGCCTCGACGCCTCCGGCGCGTTCGATTCGGAGGATCCGCGGGCCGTCGCCGGCGCCATGCGCACCTTCGCGGAAAACTCCGGTCTTCACCTGGGCGGGGCCGCGGCCGAGGCCGTCGCCCGCATGGAAGCGGGCGAAAGCCCCGAGTCCATCGAACAGGAGCTGGGCGATGCGCTCGCCGACGAAGGCGCGCCCTTCGTCGCTCCCGCGGGAAGCGGCGCGCCGCCTTCCGGGACCGTTCCGCGGCGCGCCGGACCCGAACGCGATCCGACCCTGTACGAGATGTGAGGCGCGCGCCCCCGCGACACCCCGCCCTTTGCAGGAACATCGCAGGCGAAGGATGCATCGAACATGAAGGCCCGTCTTCTGGTTGTCCTCCTGGCTGCGGCGGCCGCCTGTGCCGCCTCCGCAGACGACGTGTCGTGGTCGGACGGGCGGATCGAGACGGGGCGGATCGTCCTCGGCCCGGGTTCGCGGTTGCGCCTGCACGACGGCGAACGCGTGCGGGAGTGGGTGCCCTCCGAAGTCGCCTGCATCGACTTCGATCCGCTGAGGGGTTCGATGGAGCGGGCCTGGCGCTTCGTCGAGGCGGGGAAAACCGCGAAGGAATACACCGGCGAAGCCTATCCCGTCCTCGACCTCGGCACGGTGGTCGCCTGCCGCGACGGGTCCAGCGCGACCGGACGGCTCATGACCGCCGCGATCTACCTCGAGCAAGGCGCGAAGACCTCGAAGATCGTCATCCGCCGCCAGCTCGAGGGGAAGCCTGGCGAGCGGCTCGCCGACCTCGTCTACCCCGCCCGCATCGCCTTCGATGCGCCGGCGGACGCCCCGCCCGTCGCGGAACGGACCTTCTGGATCCGCGCGCCGATTCCGGACGACGCGGATCCGGCGGATGTCGCCCTGCTTTGGAGGCGTCCCTTCCCCATGGCGGCGCATGTCTGGAAAAGCGCGGAAAACGGCGCCTTCGCGGCGGAACGGCTGGGTTCGGACCCCGTGCTCGCCCTGCGGACGGCGACTTCCATCCGGGTGGGATGGAGCGGGGAGCTCGCCGGGCCCCTGAAGGCGCGGTTGGCGCAGGGGGTGGCCGACATCCGGGATTTCTTCGACGACCGCCGCCTCCTTGCCGCCGCCGCCGATCCGGACGATCCCTCCCTCGCGACGTCCCTGGTGCTGGTCTCGCGCGCCGGCTCCACGACGCTGGACGGCGCCGCGACACAGCCCTGGCGCCTGGAAGTCTGGCGCTGGCGCATCGGGGAATCGGAGGACGATCTCCTCCTTTCCACCCGCGCCGTCCTCTTCCGGGGCATCCGCGCGCCCGACGGCCCCGTGCCTGAAATCCTCCTCGACCCGCTTCTCGTCCCATGAGGAAGCCCTGCCGGCGGCGCCCGCCCCGCCCGGTGTGTCGGCAGGCCCTGTCCGGGCGGGGGATATGGGACGGGAGGTCGCGGCTTCAGGAGAGCGAGGCGTGGACCGCCTCGACGAGCCGGTCCATCCAGAAGCCGACCTTCTCTTCGGTGGCGGCCTCGACGAGGAGGCGGATCTTCCGCTCCGTGCCGGAATAGCGGACGATGACCCGGCCGGTTCCGCCGAGGTCGGCGGCGGCGCGTCCGATCGCATCCGCCAGCGCGGGGATTTCCGGGATGGGAGGTTTCTCGCGCACGGGCAGGCTCACGAGCTTCTGCGGGTACTCGTCCATGCAGTCGCGGGCGAGGTCGCCGAGGGTGCGGCCGGTCTCGACCAGCAGGCGGGCCACGTAGAGGGCGCTCATGATGCCGTCGCCGGTGGTGGCGTAGTCGAGGAAGATGAGATGGCCGGATTTTTCGCCGCCCAGGCGGAAGCCGCCTTCCCGCATGGCCTCGATCACCTTGCGGTCGCCCACGTCGGTGGTGGCGACCGACACGCCGATCCGCCGCATCGCGTCGTGGAGGCCGAGGTTGCTCATGCTGGTGCAGACGATCGTGTCGCCGGCGAGGAGGCCGCGCTGCTTGTAGTCGCGGGCGCAGATGGCGAGGATGCGGTCGCCGTCCACGATGGCGCCGTGTTCGTCGGCGAAGATGACGCGGTCGGCGTCGCCGTCGAGCGCGATGCCGAAGGTGGCCTGGCGCTGTCGGACGAGACCGGCCATATGCTCGGGATGGAGCGCGCCGCACTCGTTGTTGATGTTCCGGCCGTCGGGCCGGTCGTGGATGGCGATGACCTCGGCGCCGAGTTCGCGGAAGATGGTGGGGGCGATCCAATAGGCGGCCCCGTTGGCGCAATCGAGGACGATCCGGATGCCTTTGAGCGGGCGGGTCCCGATCGAGACCTTCGCGAATTCGATGTAGCGCCCGCAGGCGTCGTCGATGCGGAAGGCCTTGCCGATCTGGTCGCTGCGGATGGCGGAGCTCGAGAGGTCGTCCGAAGCGATCAGGCGCTCGAGCTCCTCCTCCGTGGCGTCGTCGAGCTTGAAGCCGTCCGCGCCGAAAATCTTGATTCCGTTGTCGTCGAACGGATTGTGGGAGGCGGTCACCATGATGCCCATGTCCGCGGCGAGCGAGCGGACGAGGTGGGCGACGGCGGGCGTGGGGACGGGGCCCACGAGCAGCACGTCGACGCCCATGGAGACGAGTCCGCTGGTGAGGGCGGTCTCGATCATGTATCCGGAAAGCCGGGTGTCCTTTCCGAGGACGACCTTGCGGCTTCCGTAGCCTCCGGCATCGACGACGCGTCCGATGGCCTTGCCGAGTTTCAGCGCGATTTCGCATGTGACGGGGTGGCGGTTCGCCTGCCCGCGGATGCCGTCGGTTCCAAAGAGTGTTCCCATGGGTGGAGCTGCCTTCCTCCGGTCGCGGCCGGCGATCGCCGGCCCGCTCGCGGTTGTTCGTTGTTTTTGGCGACAGCGTACCATGCGGCATGCGTTCCAACAAGAAGATGCGGCGGACCGGGAACGGCCTGGCGCACGTCGCGCGGGCGGATTTTGCCAAGACGGCTTGCCGCGCCACCCGCGCGGATGGTATCGTTCATGCGCGACGCGACGTCCCCCCATCCCCATCCCCAGGAGCATCCGATGACTGCGAAGAAGACCCCCGCGAAGAAATCCGCCCCCGCGAAGAAGACCCCCGCGAAGACGTTCCCTTGGCTGGACACGAAGCAGCCGCTCGAGAAGCGCGTCCAGCTGCTCATGGACGCCATGACGATCGAGGAGAAGATTTCGCAGATCCGCCACGAGTCGGATGCGATCCCCCGCCTGGGCATCCCCTTCTACAACTGGTGGAACGAGTGCCTCCACGGCGTCGGCCGCGCGGGCAAGGCCACGGTGTTCCCGCAGTCCATCGGGCTGGGTGCGACCTTCGACGAGCCGCTGATGCGCGAGATCGGGACGGCCGTCTCCGACGAAGCCCGCGCCAAGCACCACGCCGCCTTGCGCCGCGGCTTCCACGCGATGTACTTCGGCCTCACCTTCTGGACGCCCAACATCAACCTCTTCCGCGATCCGCGCTGGGGCCGCGGCCAGGAGACCTACGGCGAGGACCCCTTCCTCACCGCGCGCATGGGCGTCGCCTACATCAAGGGGCTGCAGGGGAACGACCCGAAGTATCTCAAGGTCTCCGCCTGCGCCAAGCACTTCGCCGTGCACAGCGGCCCCGAGAAGCTTCGCCACGAGTTCGATGCGCACATCTCCCGCCGCGACCTCGCCGAAAGCTACCTCCCGCAGTTCGAGGCCGCCGTGAAGGAGGCGCGCGTCGAGTCGTTCATGACCGCCTACAATCGCGTCTATGGCGAGGCTTGCAGCGCTTCGTCCCTCCTCCTTGGCGACTACCTCCGGGGCGGGTGGGGGCACAAGGGGCACGTCGTCTCCGACGCCGGCGCCGTGGACGACATCTTCCAGAACCACAAGGTCGCGCCCTCGATGGCCGCCGCCGCCGCCATGGCCCTCAAGGCCGGCTGCGACGTGGGCGTGGGCGACGCCTACCGCTCCCTCCCCGAAGCCCTGGAGCAGGGGCTCGTCACCGCGGAGGACATCGACAGGGCCCTTCGCAACGCCCTCACCGTCCGCTTCCGCCTCGGGATGTTCGATCCGCCCTCCCAGGTGCCCTACGCCCGGATCAAGCCCGACGTCGTGAACTGCGAGGCCCACCGCCGGCTCGCCCACAAGGCCGCGCGCGAATCGATGACGCTCCTCAAAAACGAGGGGAACCTCCTTCCGCTCGACCCGGGGAAGATCCGCAGCGTGATGGTGGTGGGCCCCGAGGCCTACAATCCCGAAGCCCTCCACGGAAACTACTTCGGCCACAGCCCCAACCTCTCCACCTTCATGGCCGGCCTCGTCGACTATCTCGATCCCGGCGTGCAGGTCTACTACGTCAAGGGGTGCGACGCGATCGGCGGGACCTTCTCGCCCTCGAGCGTCCCGTCCGCCGACCCTCGCGACTTCCACATGACCAGCGCCCGGCCCGACGTGATCCTCGCGATGGTGGGCTGGCTCCCCTCGCTCGAGGGCGAGGAGGGCGACGCCGGCGACGGCGACCGCAAGGACATCGGCCTGCCAGGCCACCAGCTCGAGCTGTTGAAGCGCCTCCATGCGACCGGCAAGCCCGTCGTCGCGGTTGTCACCAGCGGCAGCGCCGTCGAACTCGAATGGGCCGCCGGGAACATTCCCGCCATCCTGATGACCTGGTATCCCGGCGAAGCCGGCGGCCGCGCCCTCGCCGAGACGCTCTTTGGCGACAACAACCCCGCGGGCCGCCTCCCCGTGACCGTCCCGCGTTCGCTTGCGGACGTGCCGCCTTTCGAGGAGTACGCGATGAAGGGCCGCACCTATCGCTTCTCCACGAAGGAGCCGCGCTATGCCTTCGGCCACGGCCTCAGCTACACCACCTTCCGCTACTCCGCCTTCAAGCCCGCCTCGCCGGAAATCCGGGCCGGACGGCCCCTCAAGGTCTCGGTGACCGTGACGAACACCGGCCGCCGCGCCGGCGACGAAGTGGTGCAGGTGTACCTCCGCCACGAGAAGGCCCCGGTGCCCGCGCCGCTTCTGCAGCTTGCGGCCTTCAAGCGCATCCACCTCAAGGCAGGCGCCTCGAAGACCGTCACCCTCGCCATCCGGCCCGAACCGATGCGCCTCTACCGGGACGACGGCACGCCCTTCGTTCCATCCGGAACGTGCACGCTCTTCGCGGGCGGATGCCAGCCCGGACATGGCAAGGTGAAGACGGCCTCGTTCCGGATCCGCTGACGCGAGGAGCCCATGAAGAAAGGTCGCGCCAGCGTTCCCCGGAAGATCCGTCTCGCCATCGCGGCGGTCGCGCTGGCGGCCTTCGTGCTGGCCTTTACGGGGGCGGCGCCGGCGTGCGCCGTCCTCGCGAAGGCGCAGTTCGCGCCGAACCTGCTCCTGGCGCTTGCCGGGGGCGCCGGCGCCATCGCGGCGGTCGCGGGCATCCTGCTCTCGGCCCTCCTCTTCGGGCGCATCTACTGCGCGGTGGCGTGTCCCTTCGGTCTTCTGCAGGACGTCGCGGGGCTGTTCACGCGCACGGTCTCGCGTCCCCCCGCGAACCTCCCCGGGTTGCGCCATGCGATCGCCGGCGTGGTCTACGCCGCCCTGTTCGCCGGGATGGCGCTTCCGTTTCGCCTGCTGGATCCCTACGCGAACGCGGGGCGCCTCTTCGCGGCCTTCGGGGCGGGGGGCGCGGTGGCGCTGGCGGTCTTGCTGGCCTTCCCGCTGTTCCGGCGCCGGCTCTTCTGCACGGCGGTCTGTCCGGTGGGGACGGTGCTGGGGCTCGCCGCGAAGGGGGCGGCATTCCGTCTTTCCCTGGATGCGGGGTGCGTGCGGTGCGGGAAGTGCGCGAAGGTCTGTCCCGCGGGCGCGATCGACCCGGTTCGCGGCACGATCGACAACGAACGGTGCGTGCGCTGTTTCGACTGCGTCGCGGCCTGCCCTGCGGATGCCATCCGCTTCGGGTTCGCCTGGAAAAAGCGGCGCGCCGCGGAATCCGCCGCAGGATCCGGTGCGGAAGGCGTGGCGGATCCGGGGCGGCGCGCCTTCCTCGCGAGCGCGGGATGGTTGGCCGCCGGCGCGGCGGCGGGCGTCGTGCTGGCGAAGTCGCCGGCGCGGGAGCGGTCGGGGGAGGTCGCGCTGGCGACCTTCGATCCGGAGCGCTGCATCGTCTTCCAGGACGGCGCGCCGTGCGGGCGATGCGCGGCGGCATGTCCGTCCGGGGCGATCGAGCTGCGGAAAAGCGGCGCGCCGCGCGCGCCGCGCGCGGCGCTCTGCCTGGGGTGCGGGGCCTGCGCGGCGGCGTGCCCCGCGAAACCCCCGGCCATGCAGGTGCGCATCGTTTCGCGGTAGCCCCGCGCGCGGACGCGGCGCGCGGGACTTGGCCGGTCACGGGGAGGCCGGATCCGTGCGCCCCCCGGCTTCCCCGTCTGCCTCCTTCCCGGTTTGCGTCGCGACGAGGCGGGAATAGAAGCCGTCGTGCTGGAGCAGTTCGGCGTGGGTGCCGCGTTCGGTGATGGTGCCGTCTTCGATGACGACGATCCGGTCGCAGCGCATGGCCATCGACACGCGCTGGGAGACGATGATGGCGGTCTTGCCGGCCATGAGCTTCGCGAGCGTCTCCTGGATCTTCTGCTCGGTGGCGGCGTCGAGGGCGGAGGTGCAGTCGTCGAGCAGCAGCACCTCGGGCCGGGTGAGCAGGGCGCGGGCGATGGAGATGCGCTGGCGCTGTCCGCCCGAAAGCGTGGTGCCGCGTTCGCCCACGACGGTTTCGTACTGCACGGGGAGTTTCAGGATGAAGTCGTGGCAGTCCGCAGCCTGCGCGGCGGCCATGATCTCCGCGGGCTCGGCGCGGGGGCGGCCGTAGACGATGTTGTCGCGCACGGTGCCGCCGATGATCTGTGCCTCCTGCGGGACGAGCGCCATGTGGGAGTGGAGCGAGCTCTGGCGGATGTCCGCCAGGTCGATGCCGTCCACGGCGATGCGTCCGGACGAGGGCTCGCAGAGGCGGGCGAAGAGGTTGAGCAGGGTGGTCTTGCCGCTGCCGCTGGGGCCCATGATGCAGACCCACTTCCCCTTCGGCACGGTGAGGTGGATGTCCAGGAGGGCGGGAGGGAGGCCGGGGGCGTAGCGGAAGGTGAGGTGCTCGGCGGCGATGGCGGATTCGATGGGGCAGGGGAAGTCGACCGCGTCGGGGGCGTCTTCGATCTGGTGGGGGTTTTCGAGCATCGACGAGAGGCGCTGCATGATCACGAGCACGAAGGTGCACTGCATGTACGCCTGGGTGAGCGCGACCACGGGCGCGAAGAGGTTCACGGCGGCGCCGTGGATGAACATCATCCGGCCGAGGCTCATCCGTCCATCGAGCACGGCGAGGGTGCAGTAGAGGAAGATGCCTTGCGTGGCGAGCGCCGAGAGGACCTGCGCGAAACCGCCGGTCGTGGCGGAAATCCGCTGGCTGGCGAGGGTGTCGCGCTGCATCGCCGCGGAGAGGCGGAAGAAGTCGAGGATCTCGGTCTTCTCGCGGCCGTAGGCGAAGATGGCCTTTATGGCGTCGATCTTCTGGGAGACGAACCCCCACAGGCAGGCGTTGGTGTGGCGGATTTCGCGGTTGTAGAAGCGCATCCCGAGGCGGGCCTTCCTCATCACGAGGAAGTACGGGATGGCCACGAGGAAGACGACGAGGGCGCACTTCCAGTCGAGCGAGAAGAGAATCGCGAAGCCGACGAGGAGCATCGCCGTCTGCGTCACCACCAGCCACGACACGTCGAGGAGGTGCGCCTGGAGGGCGTCCACGTCCGAGAGGATGCGGGCCATCAGGCGGCCGGGCGTGGTGGATTGCTGGTAGCCCACGGTGAGGCCGAGGATCTTGCGGTGGAGGTCGTCGCGCAGCCGGATGGTCATGTGGCGGGCGACGGTGTTCCGGGCGAGCGCCCCCACGCGGGTGGCGAGGTTGAGGGCGACGATGGTGGCGACGTACACGAGGAAGAGGACGAAGAGCCTGCGGCCCGCCGCGGGAGGCCGCTGCGAGGCGTTTGCGGCGCGGAAGGATTCGGACTGCCGGCCTTCGGCGGCGCGCCGCGGCCCGGCCGGGGCGTCGATGGCCCGGCCGGACGCTTCGGCGGGGCGGGCGGCGGGGGGCGGGGACGCGCGCGGAACGTCGGTGCGCCGGGAGACCTCGCGGACGATTCCGGGCACGTTCACCTTGAGGATGTCGTCGAGCACGATCTTGCCGTAGTACGACATCAGGTAGACCGAGCAGGTCGTGAGGATGCCCGTCGCGAGGTAGAGCAGCAGGCGCCACTTGTGCGGCCAGAGGTAGCCGGCGACGAACTGCTTCAGCAGGCGGGGCCCGTCCGAATAGGCGGACTCCTCGCGGGGCGGGCGGTACGGCACGTCGCGGGAAGGCCGCCGGGCGGGGTCATTCCTCCCGTTCATCGGCGATGACCCCCTTTCCGGAATGCTTCTCGTAGAGGTCGCGGTAGCGGCCTCCCTCGATGGCCATGAGTTCGCCGTGCGTGCCGCATTCGACGATCTCGCCCTTGTCGAGCAGCACGATCCGGTCGGCGTTGCGGATGGTGCTCAGGCGGTGGGCGACGATGAACGAGGTGCGGTCGACGAGGAAGCGGTCCATGGCGCGCTGGATGGCGAGTTCGGACCGGGAGTCGAGCGCGCTGGTCGCTTCGTCCATGATGAGGATGGACGGGTCGGCAAGGATGGCGCGCGCGATGGCGATGCGCTGCTTCTGGCCCACGGAAAGCTGGACGTCGCGGTCGCCGATCACGGAGGCGTAGCCGCGGGGGAGGCGGAGGATCTCGTCGTGGATCTCGGCCACGCGCGCGGCGGCCTCGACCTCCTCCTGGGAGGCGGAGGGCCGGGCGTAGCGGATGTTGTCCGCGATGTCCACGGTGAAGAGGTACGACTCCTGGAGCACGATGCCGAACTGGCGCCGGAGGGAGGCGAGGCGGATGTCGCGCAGGTCCACCCCGTCGAGCCGGATGGCGCCCCCGTCCACGTCGTAGAGGCGCATGAGCAGCGAGAGGACGGTGCTCTTGCCGCATCCCGTGGGGCCGACGAGGGCGATGGTCTCGCCGGGGGAGACGTGCAGGTCGAAGGACCGGATGACGGGGCGTCCTTCCTCGTACGCGAAGGAGACGGCGTCGAAATCGATGCGTCCGGCGGACTTTCCGATGGGTCGGGCGCCGGGGCGATCCACGACCTGGGGCGTTTCGTCGAGGATCTCGAAGAGGCGCCCCGCGGAGATGTCCACGTTCTGCAGTTGCTCGGCCAGGTTCGAGAAGCGCACGGCCGGCCAGAGGATCTGCATGGCGTAGGCGGTGAAGGCGGTGACGTCGCCGTAGTCCGCCGTGCCGCCGAGCACCATCGCGCAGCCGAGGAAGTAGATCGCGGCGTGGCCGAGGGACTGGAGCAGCTGGATGTTCGTGCGGAAGCCGAGGGAGGCGTCCCACGCCTCGTGGGCCTGCCCGGTGGTCGTGTTCGAAAGGCCCGAGAAGGCGGCCCCCTCGCGCTCTTCGGCGGCGTAGGTCTTCACGGTGAGCGCCGCGACGAGGCGGTTCTGCACGCCGCTGGCGAGGCGGTCGCTCGTGGCCCTGTAGCGCCGGGAATAGGTGATGATGCGCCCGATGCTCAGGCGGAAGTTCAGCACGAAAAGCGCGACGATGGCGAAAATGGGAAGGGCGAGCCGCCAGTTGATCCAGAGGGTCGCGAAGACGGCGAAGAGGGAGCAGACGAGGTCGGAGACCACCTGGATGGAGGTGACGTTCAGCACCTGCTGCATGGTGGTGCTGTCGCCCATGATGCGGTTCAGCAGGGCGCCCGTGCTGTGGCTGCCGTAGAAGCCCATGTGGAGGCGCATCAGGTGGCGCCACACGCCCATGCGCACGTCGAGCACGAAGCGCTGGCCCAATATGGCGATGCCCATCACCTGGAAGAAGGCGATGCAGGCGTACAGGACGGGAACGGCGAGGATGGCCACGCCGAGCATGGGAAGGAGGGAGCGGTCGCCGCGCCCGATCACGTCGTTGAGGATGGAGCGCGTGAAGAGCGGCGGCAGCATCGCCAGGATGGACAGCGCCGCCGTGAGGGACACCAATGCCACGATCCCGCCGCGGTAGGGCTTCAGGAAGCCGCCGACGCGCGACCAGGTGGAGGGCGTCCCGCCCTTCTCCCCGGACTCAAGGCTCAACGATGAACCCCCAGAGGGAGACGCGGCCCGTGCGGATGCGCGCCTCGGCCGTGGTGCCCGGCGCGACGTCCATGCCGCCCGGATCGAACGAGGCGTAGGCCACGCGATAGCAGGCGTCGCCCGTGCCTTCGACTACGTCGCGGAGCGCTTCCACCGTGCCGGGGAAGCGGCGCGGCGGCAGGCCGCGAACGGTCTTGAGGCGCACGTCGAGGGGCATCCCCGCGGCGACTTCGCCGGCGGATTTCTCGGGGATGCGCAGCTTGAGGCAGTCCACTTCGCCGCCGAAGATTTCGTACAGCACGAGGTCGGGGCGGATCATCTCGCCCACGTAGAAGGTGTAGCGCACCACGCGGCCGCCGACGGGTGCGCATACGGTGCGCTGGGCCAGCGCGGCCTGCGCGCGGCCGAGGGCGGCGCGTGCGCGGTCGAGGGCGGCGCGCATGCGCACCAGCGCGTCGCGGCGCGTCTGCACGTCGCGGCGCAGGACTTCGATCTCGCGCTCCTCGAGGGTGAGGTCCGTCTCTTTCAGCGCGCGCAGCCGCTCCTGCGCCTTCACGAGCGAGTACTGGTCGTCTTCGAGCTTGCGCCCGGAGGCGAGCCCCTTCCCGTGGAGCTGCCGGGTGAGTTCGAGGTGGCTTTCGGCCTGCGCCACGTCGAGCTCCGCGGCTTTCACGTTCTCGGCGTGGAGGCGCAGGTTCTCGATGCGCCGGACCTCGCGCAGGGCGAGTTCGGCTTCGCCTTTCGCGACGAGCCCCTCGCCTTCGCCCACGGCGCCTTCGCACTCGCCCACCAGGCCTTCGCTTTCGGCGACGGCCGCGCGCTCCGCGGCGTCTTCGAGGCGAAGCAGCGGGTCGCCCTTTTCCACGACGTCGCCGCTGGTCGCGAGAATCTCGACGACGCGTCCCGATGCGGCGGAGCGCACTTCGGCGTAGTCCCGCGTGGTGGCGTAGCCCGCGGCGTAGGCGCGGCGCGGCACGCGGATGGCGAACCCCGCCGCGACTATGGCGGCCGCGAGCAGCGCGCCGGCCGTGATCCGGCGCGCGAGCTTGCGCCGGCGTTCGTGTTTCGGCGCGGGGGGATCCACGCCCTTGGTGATGCGGATGTCGCCCATCGATGGAAACTCCGGCTACTTCCCCGCGCTGTCGGCGGAGATGCGGATGAAGTCCTTCGCCAGCGTGCGGAGGCCCTGGCTTTCGTCGGAATAGCGCTTGGCGCACAGGGTGCACCCTTCGCAGGAGCGGTCGTAGCAGTTGCGGTGCACGCGGGAGGGATACATCTGGCGGAAGGCCTCGTAGCATTCGTCGCTGCAGAAGCAGTAGCGCTCCTGCGTGGTGCCGAAGGCCGCCTGCACGAGATGGAAGCCCTCCTTCTCGCAGCTCGTCTCCTTCCCGCACCAGCCGCACTGGAGCAGCAGCCGCTCGTTGATCGACCGGCTGCGTTCCTCGACTTCGCCTTCGCCCCAGAGGTATTCGACCCATTCCACCGCCTGCGACGGGATGCGCGCGAACACGATTTCCCCGCGCATCACGATCGTCACGCCGTCCTTCAGCACGAAGCAGCGGGTCCCCTCCACCACCTGGCCGGAATGGGTGTGCACCTTCACGCTGCCGCGACGCGGAACGGAATAGGAGCACCAGCCGCAGGCGTCGCAGACGGACATGAACATGCTCTGGATGAGCGCCGCGCTGCACAGCGGGCACCGCCCCTGCTGGAGCACGTGGAGACGCTTCAACGACAGTTCGGCGGCGGACCGGATCTCGCGCTTGACGGCCGCCTGGATGCGGTCGCCGGTCTGCCTGGCGTCGATCGCTTCGAGGGCGGGCTTGAGGCGCTCGACCGATTCGTCGTCGAGGATCGACTCGGTGAAGGCCGCCGGGGGAACGCCCGGCGCGGGCGGGTCGTCGGCGCGGCGCTGGAAGATGCCGGACAGGATGTTCTTCATGACGGACATGGCGGATAGGGAGCAGGGCGGTGGAATCGAAGCGTGGAGCCGGTTCCGTTGCCGGAAGAAACCGGATTCGGATTGGGTAGAAGTTTGCCCTCCCCGCCCGGGGAAATCAACCTTTTGATTGCCTGCTCCCGCCGCTTCGCGGGCTGACGCCCCGCACGTTCCCATGGCCCGGGGACGCACACGTCCGGGGAATCCAAAATTCGATCCAGGAGGATTTCTTGATTTTCCGGTGATTTTTGTAAAATTCCTGTTGCATAACTCGCACGAATGCGCAATACTGCCTCTCAAATGGGGCCTGCACAGGCTCCTAAACCAAGGAGTAATCACATGGCTAAGAAACCTGCCGCCAAACCCGCCGCCAAGAAGGCCTGCACGAAGGCCTGCACGAAGGCTTGCGCCAAGGCACCTGCCGCCAAGGCACCTGCCAAGAAGGTCGCAATCCCCACGACGAAGGCCCAGATCGTTGACGCTCTCGCCAACGCCCCCGATCCTGCGATCACCAAGAAGCAGGCCGCTGCCGTCTACGACAAGCTTCTCGACATCGCCTACGAAGGCGCCAAGAAGTTGGAGAAGGGCATCATGCTTCCGGGTCTCGGCAAGCTCGTCAAGGTCAAGCGCGCCAAGCGCATGGGCACCAAGCCCGGCACCAGCGAGCGCATCGTGATTCCCGCCAAGACGGTTGTCAAGTTCCGCCTCGCCAAGGCCGCCAAGGACGCTGTTGTCCCCCCGAAGAAGTAAGCGCATCCTTGCCTCTGGCAACCACGTGGCGCGCCGCTGGAAACAGCGGCGCGCCGTTTTTTTTCTTTCCGGGGAGCGCCTGCCGCCCTTCCGCCCCGGACGCCTGCCCTTGGGAGGACGGCCTCGCGATACGGGAGCGGCGTCCGCATCGGCCTTGTGCTGCCGGATCGACTTCCCGCCGGAGACCGGCACGTTCATCGCCGGCGCGCGCGAGTCTGCTGTTGCGCCGGCGGCGTGAAAAGCCGGCGGAATGGCGGTTCGGGGCCGCAAAAAAAAGTCGCGAAAAAAAGTCGCGAAAAGCCGTTGCGGCGAAAACCGCGGGGGTGTACAGTAATGCCGGAAGGCGTATGGTGGCGCCGTGTCGCGACCGGACGCCTGTTTTTGTGCGGCGGAAAGGCATGCCGACGCGACAGGGTCTTGAAACCGCCGGTTTCGGATGTCGGAAGAAACGATCGTGGAGACCGTGGAAGGCAACGGGACAAGGAACGGCAAACGGGGCCTTTTGCCCCTTCTCGCGGCGGCGCTCGTGGCTGCGGGCATCATCCCCGCATCCGAACGCGCGGCGGCGCAGGGAGGCGCGGCTGTCGCGCTCCCCGTCCGTGCGCCGCGTCCGGCGCCCGCCACGCCGCTGGAGATGGCGCTGCGGCTCGAGCGCGAGCTGGCGAGGGGCGCGGGCAGGCTCATGCCGGATCCGGAGCGACGGCTTGCCTTGGATGGCGGCCTCATCCCCCTGGATGACGCGGGCGGGGAGTTCCCGGACGATTTTCTGGCGGGGCTCGTTCCGGAAGAGGCCGACGGCATCGAGGTGTGGCGCGTGGTGCTGAACGTGGACGACTCGACCGGCGGCGTGCTGTTCTACAACGCATCCGGCGGGCTTTTCTGGTCGGTCGCCGCCGACGTTGGCGTCTGGTCGGCGGATTGGATCGCCAGGCTCCACTCCCCCGACGGCACGGCCGCAGACTTTTCCGGCATCGAAGCAAGGTGCGGGGAACTGCTGGCCAAACCGTCGCGCGCGGAGTGGTCTGATCTGGCCCTCTACCATGCGGCATGGCTGGACACGCGGCAGTTTTTCCAGCCCTCGCATGTGGAAATGGCGTTCACCTTCATTCTCCAGGAGGACCTTGAAGCCTTCCGTTCCGCCGGATCGGCCGCGGGGGCACAGGCCGCGGCCGGCGCACCCATGGCGGCGCCCGCCTCGCCGGCCGGGCTGGCCGCGACCGGCATCGAGGCCGGCACGAATGGCGTCGCGCTCTCCGCCGCATGGCCGACAAACACGGTGATCGCCGGCGGCGCGCTGGACATCTTCTTCAGCCGTACCCTGGCCCCGCCCGCCTGGACGAACCTCTGGCAGGTCGAGGTCAATCCCGTGGCGGGCGGGGTGGACATCGTCATCCCCCGCTCCGAACTGCCTCCGCCGCCGGAGATCCCGGCCGCCGCGTACACCACGAACATCGCGGCGTCGGCTTACGATCCGGATGTCGTCTACACGAACATTATCTGCACCAACGCCGCCTGGATGGTGGACTCGGGCTTCTTCCGCCTCGCCGATCTTGCCGACTCCGACGGCGACGGGATTACCGACGCCGGCGAAAAGTGGATGCACGGGACGCGCTTCGACCTTGCCGACTCCGACGGCGACGGCATGCCGGACGGCTGGGAGGTCGCCAACGGGCTCGACCCCCTCGCCGCCGACGCGCTGTCCGATCCCGACAACGACCGGGCGCCCGCCGTCTACGAGTTCCACCACGGCACAAACCCGAACTGTCCGGACAGCCACCTGATTCCGACGTTGCGCGTCGACCCCGCCGCGGCCGCCACCAACGCCTCGTCTCATGCTTCGATCAGGGCCGCCTTCGCCGCCTCGGCGCCGTACTCCGTCATCGAAGTCGCCGACGGCCTTTATTCGGGGCGGGCCAACGCCGGACTCTGGTTCCCCGCCCATCCCGTCCTGCTGATGTCGGAGGACTGGGGCGCCTCGCGGCTGGCGACAATCGCCTACGAGGACGATCTGGCCGCCTTCTACATGAACGCGCGCCAGGACAATCGCACCATCGTCCGCGGATTGAACCTGCGCCTCGGCGGCGCCACCCCCTACCAGATCGGCTTCTGGCTGGGCGACGGCCCCCCCATCGCGCCCGACAAGGGCGCCGCGCCCGTCTTCGAGGGGGTGACGGTCGAGCTCGGCGCCAGCGACGTCAACGTCGGCTTCTTCTGCCGCCACTCCGCCCCCGGCGCGGTGCGCTTCGAGAACTGCGTGATCCGCGGGAAAAGGGGCGCGGGCAAGTCCATGCGCGGCATCTACGCCATCGACGACGCCCCCGCCATGGGCGCGCACACCGTCACCCAGTTCGCGGGGAACGCCTCGTTCTCCTTCCCCTTCTCGTTCGCGCCCGGCACAAGCCTCTGGATCAAGGCCGCCTGCGACATGGACCGCGACGGCGTGATCGACCCCGCGACCGAGCCGGTCTACGGGGCGCTGTTCCTGACGTTTTTCCCCCGGGTCTCCATCGAGATCGGCGACTTCGACGGGGACGGCGTGAACGACTGGCTGGAGAACCAGTACGGCTCCAGCCCGACCAACCCCGCCTCCTGCCACGTCACGGTCGGCGGCGCCATCACCAACCTCTACTCGGACATCTTCACCAACCATGTGACCTGGGGCCTCTCCGCCTCCGGATGGAACGAATCCAACGCCGTCCGGATCGTGAAGGAGGGCGGTTTCCAATTCCCGTCCGTCCCCGCCAACAGTGCGCGCTCCATCTACGTCAAGGCGTTCTGCGACCTCGACGGCGACGGCATCCGCGATGCCGCCACCGAGCCGCTCTATGTGGCCTGCGTGACGGATTTCGCCAGACCGACCGTCTCGATCTGCATCAACGACTTCGACAGGGACGGCGTGCCCGACAACGAGGAGGTCGCCGAGGGCACCGATCCCGCCGACGGCAACAACTACTGCTTCTCCGCCAGCGGCGTCTTCACCAACAAGCTGTGGCTGGAGACCGACGTCCGGCTCGCGTTCGAGCGGGTTGAGGATACCGTCGTCACGACGCTGGTCGACTTCGCGCCGACGAACGGCCCCTTCGCCCTGCCCCACGTGTCCACGACCGTGCCGGTTGCATGGCGCCTGCGATGCTACAACGACGACGACGGCGACCACGCCTGCGGCACCAACGAGTTCTGCCACATGTGCCTCCTGGTGCGCCGGCACCACGACGTCCGGTGCAACATCACGGTGGACGACCGGACCTTCGACACGGACGGGGACGGCATGTCCGACCTGTGGGAGAGGCTCTACGACGCCGTCGCCATCGGCGTCCCAGACGCGCTGGAAGACCCCGACGGCGACCTGCTCGTCAATCTCCACGAATGCTGGAGCGGGACGGACCCCGGCATCGCCGACGTCACCACCAACACCAGCGCGCTGGCCAACGCCGCCTTCGCCATCGACAGCCGCATCGCGGGCAAGGATCCGGCCGTCGCCCTGCCGCTCTTCGAGAACTACCTCGCCAACGGGGCCGACGGCGTCTTCCTCCGCAACACCAACTGCTGGGCCGCAGATCTCGATTTGACCTGCTGCAGCCCGTGGAACAGCTGCGAAAACAACGAGAAAGCCGGTACGCTCATCAGCCCGCGGCATGTCCTCTTCGCGGCGCACCATGCATTGCCGGCGGGCTGCTTCGTATACTTCGTCGACCGCCAGAACAACGTCATCACGCGGAAACTCGTGGCGAAGAGACAGCATCCCCGCTACTCTGGCCCTTCAATGCACGCTTATGATATTACCGTGGGCCTGCTTGATGCCGATGTGCCGACGAACCAGATCTCGTTTGCCAGGGTGCTTCCGGACAATTACGCCGACTATATCCGCACCGGGGCGCGTCTTCCCGCCATACGTCTCGACCAGGAGGAGAAGGCGCTGGTCGGTGATTTGTGGAATGTAACGGCAAGTGATCCACGAGGGACCTCCAAATTCCAGTCCCCCGCAGACCCCTCCAGATATTCGTTCTATGAGCGCGTCATCGGTGGCGACTCGGGCAATCCCGCTTTGATTGTGGTTTCTGGCGAACCGGTTTTGCTTACGGTGTGGACTTTTGGGGAGGCAGGCTCCGGCACCTCCGTGACCGCCTTCAAGGCCGACATCAACCGGTTGATGTCCGATCTCGGCGGCGGCTACCGGCTTACCGAGGCGGATCTCACCGGCTTCACCCCGCTTCCGTGACACGAAACACTGAAGAAGGAGTCTCCCATGAAACGATGCAGAAAACTCCGATGCGCCGCTTTTGCTCTGCCCCTGTTTCTGGCGACAGCCGCGCCCGCCGCGACGGTCGTGTGGGGCGCCGTTCAATTTGAATCCTGTGAGCTCCACGACGAGTTCCTCGACATAACCCATGCAATCGGATCGGACATATCCCCAGGCGGCGGTACGGGTGTTTTGCTTGAAGTTGTACGCGGCCCTCGTTTGAAGGCCACCTTGCATGCGCGTGGTGTGACGGTCGGCATCCGCCACTGGTGGTTCGAGACGCAATACGGCGCCGCCTTGGACGCCTCGGCCATGGTGGATGCCGATTATTTGGTCAACACGGACCCGATGGAATTAGGCTCGATCGAAATGCCTTACAACCGGATCTTTTATCTTGGGTTCCGGCTGGCCGGGGGCGGCGCGGACTATACGAAGTACATCTACGGCTGGGCCTCGCTGCTTTGGAACGGCACGGATCTGGTGCTGGTCGACAGCGCGGCGGAGACGACCGGAGCGGGCATCTATGCCGGCACGTACAATGCGATCCCCGTCCCCGAGCCGTCGGTGGCGGGATTGCTGCTGGTTGGTGCCGGCGTCGTGCTGCTTCATCGGCGAAAAGCGACAGCCGCACGAAGAAGGAGCCTTCCATGAAACGATGCAGAAAACTCCGATGCGCCGCTTTTGCTCTGCCCCTGCTTCTGGCGACAGCCGCGCCCGCCGCGACGGTCGTATGGGGCGCCGTCACGCTGGGCCCCAGTTATTGGCCCCAGTCAACCCATAGCCTTGCATCGGAAATATCTCCAGGCGGCGGCGCCGGCGTTTGGCTTGAAATCGTACGTGGCCCTCGTTTAAAGGCTTCCTTGCAGGCAACCGACATAACGGTCGGCATCCGCCACTGGTGGTTCGAGACGCAATACGGCGCCGCCTTGGACGCGTCGGCCATGGTGGATGCCGATTATTTGGTCAACACGGACCCGATGGAATTAGGCTCGATCGAGATGCCTTACAACCGGATCTTTTATCTTGGGTTCCGGCTGGCCGGGGGCGGCGCGGACTATACGAAGTACATCTACGGCTGGGCCTCGCTGCTTTGGAACGGCACGGATCTGGTTCTGGTCGACAGCGCGGCGGAGACGACCGGAGCGGGCATCTATGCCGGCACGTACAATGCGATCCCCGTCCCCGAGCCGTCGGCGGCGGGATTGCTGCTGGTTGGTGCCGGCGTCGTGGCCCTCCATCGCAGGCACGCGCGGAGGGCTTGACGCATTCCCGTCCGCCAAGCCGTGGCGCACGGTGTTGGTGGTCAGTCGCCCATGCGGGCGCGGAGGAGGGCTTCGACCTTTCCGGCGTCTTCGGGGGTGTCGACGCCCAGGCCGGCCTGTCCGGTGCGGAGGACGGCGATGCGGGCGCCCATGTGGAGGGCGCGGAGTTGTTCGAGCGATTCGGTTTTCTCGAGGGCGCAGGGGGGCTCGGCCACCATCTTCCGCAGGAAGTCGCCGCGGTAGGCGTAGATGCCGATGTGGCGGAGGTAGAGGCCGGAGGAGAGGTCGGGGTTGCCGTCGCGCCGGCAGGGGATGGGCAGGCGCGAGAAGTAGAGGGCGCCGTCGTCGCGATCCACGACCACCTTCACCACGGTGCGGGACTGGAGGTCTTCCAGGGAGGTGACGGGCGTGGCGGCGGTGGCCATCGACCAGCGGGGGTCGGCGGCGAGGCGGTCGGCGAGGGCGTCGATCAGGGCGGGGTCGATGAGCGGTTCGTCGCCCTGGATGTTGATGACGATGTCGTCCGGTGCGGGGTTCGCGGCGCAGGCCACGCGGTCGGTTCCGGAGGGGAGGTCCGGGGGAGTCATCACGGCGGTGGCGCCGGCGGCGGCGGCGGCGGCGGCGATGCGCCCGTCGTCCGTGGCGACGATGACGCCGTCGAGCCGCCGGGCGCGCTTCGCGGCGTCGACGACCCACGCGACGAGCGGGCGTCCGCAGAGGGGGTGGAGGGGCTTTCCGGGGAAGCGGGTGGAGCCGTAGCGGGAGGGGATGACGCCGAGGATGCGCATGGGGTTCCGTCCTTCTAGGATTCGGGGGATTCGAGGATTTCGCGGATGGTGTAGATCGGCTTCTCCTGCGATTCGTAGTAGGTGCGGGTGTTGAGCTCGGCGTTGAGGCCCATGATGATGAACTGCAAGGCAAAGCCGAGGAACATGAAGGGCGCGATCACCCAGAAGGGGCGCTTGACGAGGAGTTCCGTGCCGAACCAGGGGTTCACGCCAAAGGCATGGAGGAGTCCTTCGAGGCCGACCACGCCGAGCATCAGCAGCCCGAGGATCAGGAACTTGGCGCCGATCTTGCCGAAGAGGTGCATGGGCTTGGCGCTGTACTTGAGGAGGAACTTCATGGTGAAGGTGTCCAGCACCACGCGCGGGATGCGGGCGAGGCCGAATAGGGCGGCGTACTTCGAGGTGCCGTACTGCCGGGGGTGGTGGCGGACGGGCATCTCGACGATCTTGCCGCCGACCCACGCGGCGTGCGCGATCACGAAGCGGTGCATTTCGCCGTAGAGGTGGAAGCCCTTGATGACTTCGCGCTTGTAGGCTTTGAGCGAGCAGCCGTTGTCGTGGATGGGCAGGTCGAGGTACCAGGCGATGAACTTGTTCATGAGCCGCGAGGGGAAGGTGCGGACGAACGAATCCTTGCGGTCTTTGCGCCAGCCGCTCACGATGTCCGCGTTTTCGCGCTCCATGAGGTCGAGCACGGCGGGGATGTCGGCGGGGTCGTTCTGGAGGTCGGCATCCATGGTGACGACGATGCGGCCGCGCGAGAGTTCGAAGCCGGCGGTAAGGGCGGCGGTTTGGCCGAAGTTGCGGCGGAAGCGCACCAGTTTGAGGCAGGGGTACGTCTTGGCCTGTTCGACGAGCACCTCCCACGAGCGGTCCTTCGACCCATCGTCCACGAGCAGCACCTCGTAGCTTTTCCCGAGCGGCGCGAGGACCTCGTGCAAGGCCTTGCACAGCGGCGGAATGGACTCTTCCTCGTTGTAGATGGCGACGGCGACGGACAGATCGACAAGTTCTTCGGACATGGACGTGCTCCGGATGGAAGGTGAAGTCCCGTGCAGGATAGCACGAACGGCGGAAATCCGCCCGGACGAAATGCGGGGGCGTCAGAGTTCGTCGGCGAGGCGGCGGAAGTAGGCGGGGAGGAGCTCCTCGTAGCCCGGCGGGACGTCGTCCTGGAGGGTGGACCACAGTTCGGCGGCCTCCTTGCGGGGGAGCGCGCCTCGTTCGCGGCGCGCCGCGGCGGCGGCGGCGATGCTGCCGCGGGCCTCGCGCAGCGAATCGACGGCCTCGTCGAAGGAGCGGCGGATGGCGCCGCCTTCGCCCGCCCTCGCGAGGGTCTCGACCTCGCGCATGCGGCGCACGGCCTGCTCGACGTCGCCCGACGGCATGCCGTAGGCGCGCAGGTGCAGGCTCAGCCGTTCGGCCGCCTGGCGGATCTCCATCTGTCGTCCGGCGAGGCGTTCGAGCCCTTGGAGGCGCGGCGCCGGGGAGGGGCCCCGCAATCCCTCGCCCGCGAAGCCGGCGAGCTTGCCTCCGCCCGTGGCGCCTCCGGGGGACAGGGTGGAGCGGTCGTCCACGCTGCCGGTCTCGAAGGGCGTGGCGGCGAGGCGCGAGGGGGTTGGACGGCCGTTCTTGCCCTCGGCGGCGGATTCGACCATCTGCCCCTGGCTGCGTCCCGTGCGCCCTTCGCCGGAGCGGCCGCCGATTTCCATCTGGTTGGGGAGCAGGTTCCCGGTGACGCCCTTGGCGCCCATGCTGGAGATGGGGCCGTCCATGGCGTCCCATCCGGCGCCCTTGTCGATGGAGTCGATCCAGGCGCTGGTCGCGTCCTCCACGTCCTCGGTCATGGCCTCCTCCTCGTCGAGCAGTTCGCCGACGATGTCTTCCAGTTCGCCGGGGAGGTCGGCGAGCGGCGCGTCGGGGGTGGTGGGGGGATCTTCCATGAGCCATTTGAGGTAGTCGGGCTTGTCGGCGAGCCATCGTTCGAGGTTGTGGAGGATGCGTTCGGCGTTTTCGAGGCCGGACTGCTCCATCGGCACGGCGAGTTCGATCTTCTTTTCGTAGAGGGCGGCGGCGGCCTTGGCGACCTCCTGGTAGACCTCGTTGAACTCGTCGGCGAGGGAGCCGTCGGCGAAGTCCTGGAGGGGGTTGCGGCTGAGGTCGTCCACCTTGTCGCGGAGGAGGGCGGCGAGTTCGGCCTCTTCGCGGGCGAGGCGGCCGAGGATGTCTTCCTCTTCTTCGGAGAGGTCGTCGGGGCCGCGTTCGAGGAGGGAGCGGGACTGTTCGACGATGCGCTTCTGGACGGCGGTGAAGTCGCGGAGGAGGGCGCGCAGGTCGCGGGCCTGGTCGTCGCGTGTGGCGGCGGGGGCGGGCGGCGCGCCGTTTGCGGGGTCGCGGCGGTCGCGCTCGCGGGCCGAGGAGGAGCCGAGCAGGGCGAGGAGTCCGTCGAGGATGCGCTGCTGGCGTCCGTCGAGGGTGGCGATGAGGCGTTCGAGCGAATCGCGCGGCGCGCCGTTTTCCGCGAGGCGCGCCGCATCGTCGAGGGCGAGGCCCATTTCGCCTTCGACCAGGGCGTCGAGGCGGTCTGCGGCGGAGGCGGGGAGGGAGTCGTCGAGGGCGGCGCGGGCGGTGCGCCCGTGTTCGCGGGCCTTCGCCTGCGCCGCGGCGATGGCGTCGCGGTGGGCCGGGAGGTTGCCGCCGGCGACGGCTTCGCCGAGGTGGAGGCCGAGGTTGCGCGTGAGGCCGAGGGCGCGCCGTTGTTCGGCGATGGCGCGCTGGAGGGCGGCGGCGGCGGGGGAGGCGGTTGCGTCGGCCTCGCGGGCGGAACGGATGCGGAGCACGACGGGTTCGGCGCGCCCGGCGGGGGCGTCGCCGCCGGGGCGTCCGTCGCGGGCGACGGCCTCGAGGATGTAGACGCCGCCGGGTTCGAAGCGGGCGGGGTCGAGCACGAGGCGGAGGCGTTCCCGCACTTCGCCGCGGCGCCCGGGCGGGCCCTCGTAGCTCCATTCGCGGAGGAGGCCGGGCGCGGCGGAGGCGTCTGCGGCGGGGCGGGAGGTCACGCGCATCGAGCGGAGGCCGTGGTCGTCGGAGGCGACGAGGTCGAGATCGAGCGTTTCGCCGGGCCAGGCCCGCCGGTTGCGCGAGTCGGTGTCGAAGCGCACGGAGGGGACGGCGTCGGGGAGGAGGGCGACGGAGCCTCGGGCGAGGACGCCGGCGGCGGGGTCGTCCGGATGGGAGCGGGCTTCGATCGCGTAGGGGCCGGAGGCCTCCACGGGGAATTCGCAGCGCCAGGCGTGCGGCGCGCCGCCGGTCTTTTGGAGGGGGATTCCGGTGTCGTTGAAACGCCACGCGGGCCGGACGGGCTCGCGGTCGAAGGCGATGGAGAGCGTTACATGCGATCCCGCGATGGCGGACAGGGCGGCGGGCGGGCCGGGGCGTTCGAAGGGGGCTTCGGCGAGGTAGCCGGGCGGGGTGACGCGGAAGACGGCGGAGGCGATGCGCGGGAGGCGGCGCACCTCCACGCGGAGGGCGGCGGAGACGTCTTCGTCGCAGGCGGCGCGGCAGGCGAAGGACTCGCGGATGTTCTCGAAGGCATGGGTGTAGACGCCGGGTTCGGAGGGGTCGGGGGCGAGCGGGATTTCCGGGGCGTTGGGGTCGCGGGCGGCGGTATCGGCGGACCCCAGGCGCAGGACGGGCGTGGAGGGTGGCGCGGGGGGAGGGCGTCCCGTGGCGGGGTCGACGAGGGAGAGGCGCACGGCGAGGGAGGCGCCTTCGGCCACCTGCACGGCGCCGGCGGGGTCGAGCAGGAGGGAGAGGTTGCCGGCGGGCGGGATGTCCGCGAGAGGGCGGGCGAAGCGGGCGAAGGCGTTCGCGGCATGCCGCGGGCAGAGCCCCGCGTAGAGTCCCCAGGCGAGGGCGGCTGCGGCGGCGAAGGCGGCGAAACGGGCGAGGGGGATGCGGTCCAGGAGCGTGTCGCGCGGGATTTTGGCGGCGCGCCGCGCGGCGTCGTCGAGCGTGCGGGCGGTGAAGGCGGCCGCGGTCTCCGGGGCGTTGCGCTGCGTTGGCGCGGCCTCCGCGGCGAGGCGTTCGAACTGGCAGGCGTTGATGAGCAGGTTGTCGCCCATGCCGAGGTGTTCCTCGAGCTCGCGGGCGGTGCGTTGCGGGTTCAGGCGCCAGAGGGAGGGGCGCAGCACGCCGCGCGCCAGGAGGAAGAGGGGGAGGGCGACGCCCGCCGCGCCGAGGGCGAGGCGTGCGCCGGAGGGGAGGCGGAGGAGGTTGTCCAGGGCGAAGCAGACGAGCCAGAGGGCCAGCGTGGCGCCGAGGAGGCGGAGCACGCCCAGCGCCAGCCGTCCGCGCCGCGCGGCGCGGGCGAAGGCTTCGAGTTTTCCGGCGAGGGGGGTGGACGGGCAGGGAGGCATGGTCTGGGACGGCGCGCGCCGCCGCGTCAGTCGGGGTCCGGGATGGCGTGGAAGGCCTGTTCCCACGTGGGCGCGAGGAAGCCGGGCACGCCTTCGAGGTCGATCGCGACGTCGATGCGGGGCTGCACGGGGCGTGCGGGGTCGGTGGAGACGAAGCGGGTGGCGCTGGCCACCTCGAGGCGGAGGAACCAGATGCGGCCGTCGAGGTGTTCCGGCACGTCGATGGCCTGGGTGAAGCCTCCGGCGCCGGCGGCCTGGAACGAGCGGAGGATGCGGTCGGGCGCCTGCACGTCCACCTGGACCACCTGCCCGGGGTCGCCCGTGGCGGCGCGCACGGCGAAGCGGCGCGTGCCGGCGGGCACCTTGAAGAACCAGTGGCGGGCGATGCCCACCTGCAGGCCGAAGCGCGAGCCGTCGCCATGCGGGGCGCCTTCGAGCGCCATCGGCACCATCGGCTCGCACCAGGCGAACCACTCGCCGGCGTCCACGAGCATGCGCGAGACGCCGCCGGCGGATTCGGGCAGGAAGACGCGCGCGCTGTCGCGGTGGGCGAAGGCGGTGGCCTCGTCGAGCGTCTTCGAGCCGTCGGGAGACGCCCAGCGGAAGCGCACGGGCATGCGCTCCTTCTCGTTCACGATGTAGCTGCAGACGCCGAACTGGAGGGCGCGGCCTTCGGGGTTGACGAGGCGGATCGCGGCGGGGCCGCGCATTCCGGTGTAGTCTTCGTCGCCCAGGAAGGTGCAGGGCGTCCAGAGGTAGTGGTCGCGGCTGAGGAGGGCGCCATCCGGCCCGGTTTCCGTGCAGAAGCGGTCGAGCGCGCGGATTTGCGAGGCGTCGTAGACCATGGGGGCGGGGGCTTCGCCCGTGCGCGGATCGAACCACTGCTCGGGCGAAGGGGCGTAGTAGGGGGGGATTCCGCCGCCCACCATCACCTGCAGGTCGGAGTAGTTGTGGGAGTCGCCGCCGCAGGCCCAGAAGGACCAGAAGCGGCCTGCCGTTCCGGGATCGGTCTCGATGGCCTGCGAGACCGCGTAGGCCGCTTCGGGCTCGCCGTTCCCCATGGCGAGCGGCTTGCCGCCGAAGAGGGCCGCCATGCGCTGTCCCCGCGGGCTCATCACGAAGAGCCCGTAATCTTCGCGGTGGCTTTGGAACGGGAAGACGGTGTGCTTCACCTCGAAGCGCCCCGTGTCCCGGGGCACGAAGAAGTACCAGCGGCGCGGCGCCATCGCGTGGAGGTTGAAGGTGCGGTGGGCCCAGGCGTCCTGGTCCGCGGGATCGCGGGGCTCCCAGTCGCCGCGTTCGACCACCATCTGGTCGAGGGAGCATTCCACCCAGGTGAGGTCGTACCCGCTGCCCCGGACGAGCAGGCGGTAGACGCCCCGGGCGCCTGCGGGGACGGCGAGGACGGCCGAGGCCTTGCCGGAGGGGATGGCGCCCTCGGCGGCGGCCGTCCCGTCCGGCGCCTCGACGCGGATCGCGTAGTCGCCGGCGTTGCCCCAGTCGGTCGCCCAGACGTGGCGGTGGACGGTCACGGTGAAAGCCACGCCCTGCGGGTTGTTCATGTGGATGGGCGGGGTGTGCTTGAGGAAGTGGCCGGCGTCGCCGATCCACGAGGCGGCCCGCGAGGGGGCGGCGGGCGCCAGGGCCAGCGCGAGGGCGGCCAGGGCGGGCAGGAGGTTCGGCAGGGATTTCATGGGCGGCCTTTCGATGCGGGGCACACGTGACGGCGGCGCGCCGCGAAGGGGCGCCGTCCGCCGGATTCGTTCTGCGGGCGTCCCGCCATGGGATCAGTCCGGGATGAAGAGTTTTTGCCCGGCGCGGATTTGGTTCGCGTTCCGGATGTTGTTCGCGTCCATGATGCGTTTCACGGGGCAACCGTAGGCGGCGGCGATGGCGGAGAGGGTTTCGCCGGCCTGGACGACATGCTCGTAGCCCGAGCCGGAACTTCCGCCGGCGGGAGCGCGGCGTTGCGGGGACTCGGCGAAGGCCTTTTGGATTTCGGCGGAGAGGTCGTTGACGATCTGCCTGCGGGACGCTTCCTGCTCGGCCCGGAGGGCGTCGATCTCCTGCTGGAGGCGGTCGACCTTCGCGCGGAGGGCGTCGTTCTGGGCGGACTGGCGTTCGAGGGCGTCGAGGCGCTCCTCGATGTGCGTCATCGCGACGGACGTGCCTTCGCTGCGGGCGCGGAGGAGGGCGACTTCGCGGGCCTGTTCCTGGCGTTCGGCGTGGATTCGCGCGGCCTGCTGTTGTTCGGGGCTGACGGACGTCCGGCCGCGGCCGGAGCTGTAGAGCGTTTCGCATCCCGTGGCGAGGAGCAGGGCGGGGGCGAGGAGGAGCAGTGGGTTTTTCATGGGGTGCCCTTGTCGGGGTTGGGGTCGGGTCAATCGCCCTGGTAGAGGTCGCTGTTCGCGAAGTGGGGTTCGGCGGTGGGGCGGAGGCCGAGCCGGCGGAGTCCGGCCTCGTCGCCCAGCGCGGGCAGGTGGGAAAGGTGCATCTCGCAGCCGCGGAGGTCCGCGAGTTTCTCCATGGCGGCATGGGCGTTGGGATCGCGCGCGGCGCTCATCGAGAGGGCGATGAGCATTTCGTCCACGTTGAGGCTGGCGTTCTTGCCGCGGAGGATGTCCTCCTTCATGTGGATGATGGAGTGGAGGACGTCGGGGGCGAGCAGGTGGATTCCGTCCGGGATGCCGGCGAGCGCCTTGATGGCGTTGAGGATGGCGCTGGCGGCCGAGTGGAAGAGGGGGGAGTTCCTGCCGGAGACGATGCGGCCGTCGGGGAGTTCGATGGCGGTGCCGCAGCGGACGCCGTCGGGGACGAGCGTGCGGGCGTCGTTCGACTGGGCGGCGGCGCGGGCGGCGACCACCACGGGGCGGTCCTCCACCGTGAGGCCCTGGTCCTCGAGGAGCCTCTCGATGCGCTCGACGGTCGCGTGGCCGGTCATGCCCATGGCGAATTCGCAGGCGTAGCGGAAATAGCGCCGGATCAGCTCCTGGTTGGCGGCTTCGCGGACCACGGCGTCGTCCACGATGCCCTGGCGGATGCGGTTCACCCCCATCTCCGTGGGCGACACGTAGGGGCACGGGGCGTGGGTGAGGCGTTCCCAGATCGCGCCCAGCAGGGGGAAGGCGGCGATGTCGCGATTGTAGTTGATGGCGGTGACGCCCCGTTTCTCCAGGTGGAAGGGGTCGACCATGTTGACGTCGCAGAGGTCCGCCGTGGCGGCTTCGTAGGCGACGTTCACGGGGTGGTGCAGGGGAAGGTCCCAGACGGGGAAGGTCTCGAACTTCGCGTAGCCCGAGGAGTGCCCGGCGAGGCGGTCGTGGTAGATCTGGTTCAGGCAGGTGGCGAGCTTGCCGGAGCCGGGGCCGGGGCCGGTCACCACCACGAGCGGGCGGGTGGTCTCGATGTAGGGGTTCGCGCCGTAGCCGTCGGGACTCACGATGGTGTTGATGTCGGTGGGGTAGCCGCGCGTCGGGGCATGGCAGTAGACGCGCACGCCACGATGCTCGAGGCGCGACTTGAACTGGATGGCGGAGGGCTGGTTCGCGAAGCGCGTGATGACCACCGCGCACACTTCGAGGCCCCATTCGCGCAGTTCGTCGATGAGGCGCAGGGCGTCGGCGTCGTAGGAGATGCCGAAGTCGCCGCGGACCTTTCGGCTCTCGATGGCGCCGGCGTGGATGCAGAGGAGAATGTCCGCCTGTTCGCGGAGCTGCTGCAGGAGGCGGAGCTTGGCGTTCGGGTCGTATCCGGGAAGGACGCGAGCGGCGTGCAAATCGCTGGCGAGCTTGCCGCCGAACTCCAGGTAGAGCTTGTTGTCGAACATCTCCGCCCGTTGGAGAATCGCTTCCTTCTGCGCCGCGAGATAGACCGCGCTGTCGAAACCAACCGTGTGCATCGTGAACCATCCTCGGGCGTGTCCCGGAAACTCCTGTCGATGGATGGGTGCCTGGGACACGGCCACGGGATATCATCATATCCGAATCCTCCGTCCTGTACAAATCCAGAATCGGCCGTCGGCCGTATTGGCGCCCCACTTGGCAATCCGGGAATCCGGAAGGTTGAGGTGTATGGGCGATCGTGGTACATTCGTCCGATCCTATCCATGCATGCGCCCCTGACACGCGAGCTGTTTCAACAGTTGCCGAAAACCTGCCTCCACCAGGGGCGGATCTTCAACGCGACGCTTTGGCGGGTGAGCCATGATGGCGAGTGGGTGGTGAAAGACGTGTCCGGGTGCCCCGCGTTATACCGGTGGACGTTCGGGCGCCTCGCCGTACGGCATGAGTACCGTGTGGTGCGCCGGTTGCAGGGATTGACGAGTGTGCCGCAGGATCCCTTCCTGATCGACGGCTGTGCGTGGGGCTACCGCCATGTCGACGGCTGTGCGCTGCGAATACTGGACGGCACGCGCTGTGGCCGCCCGTTTTTCCTGGAACTGGAGCAGGTTGTCCGCGGCATCCATGCCCGCGGCATTGTCCATCTCGACCTGCGCAACGCGCGCAACATCCTCGTGGATGCACAGGGCAATCCGCACATCATCGACTTCCAGGCATCCCTCTCCACGCGCCGGCTGCCGGGCAAGATACGGCGCTGTCTGGAGCGGATCGACTATTCCGGAATCTACAAGCATTGGCTGAGCCGCGACGGCGCGACGCTGGATGACGAGCGCGGCTGGATTCTCTACTGGCAGATCCGCCTGCGCCGCTTGTGGCCCTTCCACGGCTACCGCCTGCCCGGCAACCGCGCCCTCTACCAGTACGAGAACGCATTCCTCCAGCGCATGAAAGAGAGCAAGCGCGGCCGTCGGGATGGCGCGGAGGAGGGTACCGAAACCACGGGGGAATCCTAGTGCGCACCGCTGCCGGATTCCTGCGTCATGCCGCCGCGGGATATGGACTCCTTGAGGCGCTTGCAAAACCCCTTGCGCAAACCGGCCGGGACAGAGCCCGACCCTCGTGTGCCCCTGGGGACCGCCGTCCCCGGCGGGCCGGATGGAGTCCGGCCGGGTTTTGCAAGAGCCTCTCCTTGTTTGCAAGCGGAGGTGTCTCGGATCATGCGGTAGCTGCACTTTGTCGCCGCGCTTGGCCGCTTGCGCTTTGTCCGCGCGGGCGTTTTTGCTGTCGCCCGCCATTTTTGCTTGATGGGATCCCCGCCATCCGGTACATTTCCTACCTTCCTGTTCCTGTTTTTCCGCCCGGCCCGAGTGGGAGGGGCGAATCCGAGAGGTTTTTCGACCATGACACCCGTTGTTCTCGGCCTGCCGAAGGGCAGCCTGCAAGAGAGTACGTTCGCGCTGATGCGCAAGGCGGGATTCGAGCTGAACTGCGGCTCGCGTTCCTACGTGCCCTCGTGCGACGATCCCGCCCTCCAGTGCCGCCTGATCCGCCCGCAGGAGATTTCCCGCTACGTGGAGCTCGGCCTTCTCGATGCCGGCATCACCGGCTACGACTGGATCTACGAGAACGGCTCCGACGTGCACGAGGTCTGCGAACTGTGCTATTCCAAGGCCACCTCGAACTCGGTCCGCTGGGTGGTGGCGGTGCCGAACGATTCGCCCATCCAGTCCATCCGCGACCTCGAAGGCCGGCGCATCGCCACCGAGGCGGTCGGCCTCACCCGCCGCTTCCTCGAGGCCAACGGCGTCACCGCCGAGATCGAATTCTCCTGGGGCGCCACCGAGGTGAAGGCCCCGGAACTGGTCGACGCCATCGTCGAACTCACCGAGACCGGCTCCTCCCTCCGTGCGAACAACCTCCGCATCCTCACCACGGTGCTCACCTCCACCACGCGCCTCATCGCGAACAAGAAGGCGTGGGAAAACCCCGCCAAGCGCGAGAAGCTCGAGCAGATCGCCCTGCTCATGACCGGCGCCCTCCAGGCCGAGTCGCGCGTGCTGATCAAGCTCAACGCGTCGGAGGACAACCTCCCCAAGATCCTGTCGTTGCTCCCCTCGCTGCACGCCCCCACCGTGAACGGCCTCGATGCCGAGGGATGGCACGCCGTCGAATCGGTGGTCGAGAAGCACGCCGTGCGCGACCTCATCCCGCCCCTGCGCGCCGCCGGCGCACAGGGCATCATCGAAATCCCCCTGAACAAAGTCATTTTCTAGGCCGTCCCCGGGCGGTCTCCCTCATCCTGCTGATCACGAAACAAGGAGTATATCGTGGGTTCGATCAAGAAAAAGCGCCGTGCGAAGATGTCCAAGCACAAGTACAGAAAGCGCATGAAGGCCAACCGGCACAAGAAGAACAAGTAGGCGGGGGAAAAATGCCTTTGACGACCATCCTCAGGGTGGTTGCCGCCAGCGTTGCCGCTGTGATCCTGGCCGTCGGCTGCCGCTCCCCGGGGACGGCGCCGGCGGCTTTTCGTGCTTCCGGAACCACCCTTCCCGACTCTTCCGCAGAATCGGCTCCCGAGGCTTCGGACTCCTCCGCGGAACCCTCCGGACTCCTCCAGAGGGTTGCACGCCTCGCTCGCGAAGGGAACTTCGACGAGGCCGAGTCCCTGCTCCTGCGCCGCATGGAGGAGAATCCGGCAGACATCGCGGGCGCCATGGCCCTGGCCTCCCTCTACGAGACGTTCCACGGAATCCACCCCGCGCACCAGATGTGGTCGGAGAAGGCCGAAGACGGCGAAGAGCCCCTCCCGCACCTCCTTGCCGCACTGCTCGCCCATCGGATCGGCGACGTCCCGGGCGAACTCCGCGAATACGCCGCCGCGTACGACATCCTCCGCGGGCGAGGCCTCGCCACGGACAACTTCATCGGCTTCTACGCCATGACGCTCGAATCTCGCGGCCGCCCCGACGACGCGGAAAAGATCCTCCTCGACGCCTTGCTCGACCGCCCCCGCAGCGCACGCCTCCTTAACCACCTCGCCTACCTGTGGGCCGTCCGGGACATGGAAATCGGCCGCGCCGAGGCCCTCTCGCGCAAGTCCCTCGAACTCGAACCCGACAACCCGGCCTACCTCGACACCCTCGGCTGGATCTGCTTCCGGGCCGGACGCCCCGAAGAGGCCATCTGGCATCTCTCCAAAGCCCTCCACATCGGAGGACCGGATCCCGAAATCCTCGACCACCTCGGCGAGATCTTCTACTCCTGCGGCCAGGACGAAGCCGCCATCTGCGCCTGGCTCGACAGCCTTGCCCTCGATCCCGGCCAGCCCCGTGTCGTCGAGAAGCTCCGAAACGTCTGCCACTCGCTCTTCGCCGACGCGGTGAAGAGCGAATTCCTCCCCTCGCCCTCCGAGGAAGTCGGCGAGACCGAAGCCGGCGAGACCGAAACCGGCGAGGCGGAAGCCGGCGGGACCGAAGCCGACGAGACCGGCGAGGCGGTTCATCCGGACGAAGACGCGCCGCCCGACGCCCCCTAGACGCTGCGCCCGTCGCCTCCCATGGGCTCCTTCCTCCATCTCGAACACGTTTCGTTCTCGTTCCCCGGCATGACCAAGCCGCTGTTCGTCGGCGTGGATGCCCATTTCCCGCCGGGATGGACCGGCATCGTCGGGCCGAACGGGGCGGGCAAAACCACGCTGCTGCGCCTGGCCATCGGCGACCTCGAGCCGCAGGCCGGCCGCGTCGTTCGGCTCGCCACCGCCGCGCACGTCCCCCAGCGGACCGACGAACCGCCGCCCGGCGCCGCCGGCTTCCACGACGCCTGCGACCCCGAAGCCCTCGACATCCGCCGCCGCCTCGGCATCGGCGAGGAGTGGCTGGACCGCTGGGACACCCTCAGCCACGGCGAACGCAAGCGCTTCCAGATCGCGGCGGCACTCTGGCACGAGCCCGACCTCCTCGCCCTGGACGAGCCGACCAACCACATCGACGCGGACGCCCGGCGCCTGCTCGTCGACGCCCTCCACCGCTTCCGCGGCGTCGGCCTCCTGGTGAGCCACGACCGCGAGCTTCTCGACGGACTCTGCGGACAATGCCTCTTCATCGATCCGCCCGGCGCCGTGATGCGCCCCGGCGGCGTCACCGCCGGCGCCGGCGAGGAACGCCGCGAACGCCGGTTCGCCCGGGAGAAGGACGACGACCTCCGCGCCTCCGCCCGGCGCCTCCGCCGCGCCGCCCAGAAGCGCCACGAAGAGGCCCAGCAGCAGGCCAAGGCCCACAAGGCCGCCCGTTCGCGCAAGGTGCCGACGAACGACCACGACGGCCGCGCCAAGCGCCAGCTCGCGAAGCTCACCGGCAAGGATTCCTGGGCGGCGAACCAAAGCGCCGCCCTCGCCCGGCGCGCCGGCAAGGAGCAGAAGGCCCGCGCCGGCCTCGGCGTGAAGAAGGAGTACGAGATGGGCTTCTGGCTCGAGGACGCCGGCTGCTCCGCCCGCAACGGACTCGTCCGGCTCGAACCGTGCTCCCTGCCGCTGGGGGACGGCCGCTTCCTCCATCTCCCCGGGCTGCGCGTCGGCCCCGTCGACCGCATCGCCGTCACCGGGCCGAACGGCTCCGGGAAAAGCACCCTCGTGCGCCGCCTCCTGGACATCGCGAACGTCCCGCCCGGGCGCATCATCTCCGTGCCCCAGGAAATCACCGCCGAAGAGTCCGCGCGCCTCCTCGGGGAAACGGCCGCCATGCCCCGCGAGGAACTCGGGAAGGTGATGACCTGCTTCAGCCGCCTCGGGTCGCGCCCCGCCCGCCTGCTCGAAAGCGAAGTCCCGACCCCCGGCGAAATCCGCAAGCTGCTCCTCTCCCTCGGCGTCGTGCGCGGCCCGCATCTCATCGTGATGGACGAGCCCACCAACCACCTCGACCTCCCGAGCATCGAATGCCTGGAAGAGGCCCTTGCGGCGTGCCCCTGCGCCCTTCTCCTCGCGAGCCACGACGAACGCTTCCTCCGGGCGGTCACGACGCGCCGCTGGAGCCTCCACCCCGAATCCAACGGCGACACCCGCCTTCGCGTGGACTAGGTGCGCCACCCTCCCGGGAATTCGGTTGACCCGTCCCGGCGAACGTGCGAATATCCCGGCCAACAGCGTTTCGCGGGCATGCCGCCCGCGCAAAAACCAGGTTCAACCATCACGGGGATCCCATGAAAAAGACGAAGGTCGGTATCGTCGGGTGCGGCGCCATCAGCGGCATCTATTTCCAGAATTGCCACAAGGTCTTCCAGGACATCGAGGTCGCCGCGTGCGCCGACTTGATGCCGGAACGGGCCGAGGAGAAGGCCCGGGAGTTCGGCGTGGCCAAGGCCTGCCCGGTCGACGAGCTTCTCGCCGACCCCTCCATCCAGATCGTCGTGAACCTCACCGTGCCCAAGGCGCACGCGGAAGTCGCCACCGCCGCCCTCCAGGCCGGCAAGCACGTCCACGGCGAGAAGCCGCTGAGCGTGAACCGCGCCGACGCCAAGGCCCTGCTCGCCCTCGCCAGGAAGAAGGGGCTCCGCGTGGGTTCTGCGCCGGACACCTTCCTCGGCGCCGGCATCCAGACCTGCCGCAAGCTCATCGACGACGGCTGGATCGGCCGCCCCGTCTCCTGCACCGCCTTCATGCAGTGCGCCGGCCACGAGAGCTGGCATCCCTCCCCCGAGTTCTACTACGAGCTCGGCGGCGGCCCGATGCTCGACATGGGCCCCTACTACCTGACCGCCCTCGTGAACCTGCTCGGCCCCGTCAAGCGCGTCACCGGATCCACCCAGAGCGCCTTCAAGACCCGCACCATCACCAGCCAGCCCAAGTTCGGCAAGGTCGTCCCCGTCGAGACGCCCACCCACATCGCCGGCGTGATGGACTTCGCGAACGGCGCGGTCGGCACCATCATCACCAGCTTCGACGTGGTGGCCCACCACCTTCCGAACATCGAGATCCACGGAACCGAGGGATCGCTCCAGGTGCCGGATCCGAACGGCTTCGGAGGCCCGGTGCGCCTCTTCCGCCGCGGCATGCAGGAGTGGCAGGACGTCCCGCTTTCCCACGGCTACGCGGACAACTCCCGCGGCATCGGCGTGGCGGACATGGCCCTCGCCATCCGCCAGAAGCGCCCGCACCGCGCCAATGGCGATCTCGCCTTCCACGTGCTCGACCTCATGCTCTCCTTCGAGGAAGCCTCCACCACCGGCCGCCACGTGCAGGTCAAGAGCACCTGCGAACGCCCCGCCCCCATGCCCATGGGCATCGGCTACGGCCTGCTCGAGCCCACGCTGGAATAACCCCCCGACACCTTAGGAAGGCCACCATGAAAAAAACTCCCGTCATCGCCGCCCAGCTCTATACCCTCCGCGACTTCATGCGCGTTCCCGCCGACATGGCGACGACCCTGAAGCGCGTGAAGAAGCTGGGCTATGACGCCGCGCAGGTCTCGGGCGTGGGCCCCATCGACCCCGCCGACCTCCGCAAGCTCATGCTGGACGCCGGCGTGACCCCCATCGGCGCGCACGTGGGGCTGGACAAGTTCCGCGCCGACCTGAAGGGCGTCGCCGCATACTGCCACGCGCTCGGCATCTCCTACGTGGCGATCCCGTGGCTGGACAGCAAGGCCTGCAAGACGACGGCCGACTGGAAGAAGCTCTTCCGCGAGTTCGAGGGCTTCGCCACGAAGCTCGCCAAGGAGGGCATCCGCGTCCAGTACCACAACCACATGTTCGAGTTCGAGCAGTTCGGCGTGAAGAACGGGAAGGGCGGAACGACGCTCCTGGAGATGCTCTACGCCGGAACGAAGACCCTCCAGTCCGAACTCGACTTCGGCTGGGTCGCGCGCGGCGGCCACAGCCCCGCGAAGTGGGCGCTCCGCATGGCGGGCCGCGCCGACCAGGTGCACCTCAAGGACTGGAGCATCGTGAACGGCGACGAGATCGTCTGGCGCGCCGTCGGCGAAGGCGGCATCGACTGGCCGGAGGTCTTCAAGGCCTGCAGGAAGGCCGGCACGAAGTACTACATCGTGGAGCAGGACTCCTGCCCGATCACGGGAGACCCCTTCAAGAGCCTCGCCATCAGCCGCGCCAACCTCGGGAAGATGGGCCTCGGCTGAGCCGCCGCAATCCTCTTCGAACAAAAAAAACGGCGCGCCGCGAAAAAAGCGGCGCGCCGTTTTTTGCGGTTGCGCGCGGAGTCGCTAGCGGTTCGCGAACTGCGCGTCGAAGGCGATCGAGCTCGGGGCGAAGTCGATGCTGCGGACAAATTCGCAGGCTTCGAGGGCGCCGTGGCAGCGATCCATGCGGGAGTCCTCCCATTCCACGGAGAGCGGGCCCGTGTACTGGATGTCGTTGAGGGCCACGATGATCTCCTCGAAGTTGATGTCGCCGCGGCCGGGGGAGCGGAAGTCCCAGTAGCGGCGCGGGTCGGCGAATTCGGTGTGGCCGCCGAAGACGCCCACGCTGCCGTCGCCGTGGCCCCACCACGCGTCCTTGATGTGCACGTGGAAGATGCGGTCCGGGAAGGTGCGCAGGAACTTCACGTAGTCCACGCCCTGGTAGCCGAGGTGGGAGGGGTCGAAGTTGAAGCCGAAGGCCGGGTGGTTGTCGACGGCGTCGAGGGCGCGCCGGGCGGTGACGATGTCGAAGGCGATTTCGGTGGGATGGACTTCGAGGGCGAAGCGCACGTCGTTTTTGGCGAAGACGTCGAGGATGGGCTTCCAGGTCTTCGCGAACTCGGCGTAGCCGGCGTCGAGCATCTTCTGCGTGACGGGCGGGAAGGAGTAGAGCAGGTGCCAGACGGGGGAGCCGGTGAAGCCGGTCACGACCTTCACGCCGAGGTTGGCGGCGGCCTTGGCAGCCTTCTTCTGCGCTTCGATGGCCCACTTCTTCGCGGCCTTCGGATCGCCCTTGAACTTGGCGGGGGCCCAGTCGTAGTGGCGTTCGTCGATGCGGTCGCAGGTGAGCTGGCCGGAGAGGTGGTTGCCGAGGGCCCAGGTTTTCAGCCCGTGGTTGTCGAGGATGGCGAGGCGGTCTTCGCAGTAGGCCTTGCTCCTCGACGCCTTGTCCAGATCGACGTGGCCGCCCCAGCAGGCGAGTTCCAATCCGTCGTAGCCGAACTCCTGCGCGAGCCTGGCGACTTCCTCGAGCGGGAGATCCGCCCACTGACCGGTGAATATCGTGACGTTGCGAGCCATGAGACAACTCCTTGGGTTGGTGTGTGGGGAATAACGACAAGTAATGAGGCAAGTATAGCCTGCAACCGGCGGGGGATTCAAGGACGGAGTGCCGGGCTAGACGTTGAAGAGGAAGTGGATCACGTCGCCGTCCCGCACTTCGTACTCCTTCCCTTCCAGGCGGAGGAGGCCGGCATGGCGGCAGGCGGCTTCGCCGCCGAGGCGCACGAAGTCGTCGTAGGACGCCACTTCGGCGCGGATGAAGCCGCGCTCGAAGTCCGTGTGGATGACGCCCGCCGCGCGCGGGGCGAGCCATCCGCGGCGGATGGTCCACGCCCGGACTTCCTTGGGGCCGGCGGTGAAGAAGCTGGCGAGGCCGAGGGTGTGGTAGGCGAGTTTGACGGTGCGGACGAGGGAGGATTCGGCGAGCCCGTAGCTGCCGAGGAACTCCTTGGCCTCTTCGTCGGAGAGTCCCGCGAGGTCGGCCTCCATCTGGGCGCAGATGGCCACCATGTCGCACCCGTTGGCATCGGCGTAGGCCTGGAGGGCGGCCACGTGGGGATTGGAGGGCGGGTCGGCGAGGTCGTCCTCGGAGACGTTGGCGCAGAGGATCTGCCGTTTGTCCGTGAGGAAGCGGAGGTCGCGCAGGGCGGGCTGGATGGGGTCGCTGTCGGAGCGCGGGAAGGTGCGGACGGGGCGGCCTTCGCCGAGATGGGCGAGGAGCGCGGCCATGGCGTCGCATTCCGGGCGCTTCCCGGGATCGGCCTTCGCCTCGCGGGCCATGCGGTCGTGTCGCTTCTGGAGCTGTTCGAGGTCGGCAAGGATGAGTTCGGTCTCGACCACCCCGGCGTCGCCGACGGGGTCGATGGGGGCGCTTTGGCTTCCGCCTTCCCGGACGTGGATGACGTCGTCGTTCTCGAAGCATCGCACCACGTGGAGGATGGCGTCGGCCTCGCGGATGTTCGCCAGGAACTGGTTGCCGAGCCCTTCGCCTTTGCTGGCGCCGCGGACGAGCCCGGCGATGTCGATGAAATCGACGGTGGCGGGGACGACGTGCGCGGGGTTGACGATCCTCGCGAGCCCGGCGAGCCGGGCGTCGGGCACGGGGACGATGGCCTTGTTCGGTTCGATCGTGCAGAAGGGATAGTTGGCGGCCTGGGCGTTTTGCGCCCGGGTGAGCGCGTTGAAAAGGGTGGACTTGCCGACGTTCGGCAGCCCGACGATGCCCATGCCAAGACTCATGCGGGGATTCCTTTGGGAGCCGCCGGGGCGGCGGCTATCCGGCGGCGGTGAAGACGCGGCGCCCCTCGATGCGGAGGCGGCCGGCGGCGAGGCGGCGCAAGGCCTCCGGGTAGGCCACGTGCTCCTCCGCCTGGATGCGGGCATGGAGGGATTCGGGGGTGTCGTCGTCCATCACCGGCACGGTTCGCTGGAGGATGATGGGGCCGGTGTCGGTGCCCGCGTCGACGAAGTGGACGGTCACGCCCGCGACCTTTGCGCCGTAGTCGAGAGCCTGCTTCCATGCGGCGATGCCGGGGAAGGCGGGCAGCAGCGCGGGATGGATGTTCAACACGCGGTCCGGGAAGGCTTCGAGGAGGCCGGTCTTCACGATGCGCATGAAGCCGGCCAGCACGACCGCTTCGGCGCCGTGTTCGCGGAGGAAGGCGATGTAGCGTTCTTCGGCGCGGCCTTCGAGCTTGGTCTTCCAGGGCGCGGGGTCGAGATAGGCGCAGGGGATGCCATGGCGGCGCGCGCGGTCGAGGATCTTCGCGTCCGGCACGTCCGCGATCACGCAGACGATCTCGGCGTCGAGCGTCCCCGCCCCGATGGCGTCCTGGATGGACTGCATGTTCGATCCGGAGCCGGAGCCGAGCACGCCGATCTTGAGGGTCTTCGCCATGGCGGGCCTAGCGGACGAGCCCGCGCTTGACGAGGTGCTCGGCGATTTCGACGGCGTTCAGCGCGGCGCCGCGGAGGAGCTGGTCGCCCGAGATGAAGAGGTCGATGCCCTTTTTGTCGTCGCGCGAGATGTCCTGGCGGATGCGGCCCACGAGCACGTCGTACTTCATGGCGGCGTCCAGGGGCATGGGGTAGCGGCCGGCAAGCGGGTCGTCCACCACGGTCACGCCCTCGGCGGCGTCCAGGAGGGCGCGCACTTCGTCGGGGGTGATCTCCTCCTCGAACTCCAGGTTCACCGCTTCCGAATGGGCGCGGGCGACCGGCACGCGAACGCAGGTGCAGCTGATCCGCAGGTCCGGCGCGTGGAGCATCTTGCGCGATTCGTTGCGCATCTTGAGCTCTTCGAGGGTGTAGCCGTTCGCTTCGTCGAACTTGTCGATTTGCGGGATCAGGTTGCAGACGAGCGGGTACAGGAAGGCCTTCACGGTGGGGGGGCGCCCTTCGGCGTACTCGCGGATCTGCCGGTCGAGCTCGGCAAGCCCGGGCGCGCCGGCGCCGGAGGCCGACTGGTAGGTGGAGGCGATGATGCGCTTCACCTTCTTCGCCTTGTGCAGAGGGGCGATGGCCTGGAGCAGGATGGACGTGGTGCAGTTGGGGTTCGCCACCACCCCCCTGTTCCAATCGAGATCCTCGGCATTCACCTGCGGCACCACGAGCGGGACGTCGGGGTCCATGCGGAAGGCGCGCGAGTTGTCGATCATGATGGCCCCGGACTTCACCACGGCGTCCTTGAGCTGGATGGCGACGTCGGTCTTGCCGGCGAAGAAGACGATGTCGAGCCCCTCGAAGCTTGTTTCGGTGGCGGGGAGCACAGGGTAGGTTTCGCCGAGGATCACCTCGTCGCGTTCGCGGCTTGCGAACACCTTCACCTTGCCCTCGAGCGGGAAGTTGCGATCCTGGAGGACCCGGATGATCTCGGTGCCGACTGCGCCGACGCCGACGAGGCCTACGCGATACTTTTTCATGGGAATTCTTCGGGGGGTGGGGGAACGCGCGAAATCTCCTCCGCCGCAGGCGATACGGCGGGGACGCGCGAAACGTCCGGAATGATACCGCATCGCGCATCCGTGCGGAAGAAGAAAACGGCCCGCCGGGAAAATGAAAAACGCCTTGTTCCCTCTGCGGGGATTCCGTATCCTCAAAAGAAACCTTCTCCGCATCCGCATGTGAGGATGGAAGGAGTTCCATGACCGCCACCCCGTATCCCGCCGATTCCGCTCTCATCCCGCCCGTCGAAATGGCCGAGGCCCATCGCTTCGCGGCCGATTTCGCCGACGCCATTGGATTCCTCCCCGTCCATCGTCCGTGGTCGTATGTGGTCTCCAGCCATCAGGGGTGGGGCGTTCTGCAATACGGGCGCTCTGTTTCCGGCGGGACGATGACGTTGGGCGGGACGGCGTACACGGAGGGGTTCGGTGCGCATGTGGACAGCGACATCACGCTTCGGGCGTCCGCCCCGATCCGTCGCGTCACGGCCATGGTCGGCCTGGACGACAACAACGGCACGCGCCACAGCCCGCTTCGCCAGGAGAAGCGCGTCGTCTTCTCGATTTCGGCAGGCGGCGCCGGACTGTGGTCGAGCCCGCCGATGGCCTTCCCCGACGAGCCGATCGCCGTGGACGCGGCCGTCGAAGGCGACGCGCGCGAAATCACGCTGTCTGCGAAGGACACCGGCGGCGTCAACGACTGGGGCCACGTGGACTGGGCGGATCTCCGCCTCGATTTGGCGGACGGGAAGACCGTCTTCCCCGGCCGGGCGTGCGGCTTCTCGGGGCAGCCCTCCCCCGTCGGGCGGGTGCCCTTCAGCTTCCTCTACGGCGGCCGGCCCGTGTCCGGCCTTGCCGGCGGCTGGGAGGTCCGGCATGCCGCTCCGGTGGAGGGCGATCGCGGCCGTAGCGACACCACGACGGTCTGGCGCGATCCCGCGACCGGCCTCGAGTGCGAGTTGGTCGTCGGCCGCTTCGAACACTTCCCCGCGGTCGAGTGGCAGCTTCGCCTTCGGAACACCGGCGGCGCCGACACGCCGCTCCTCGAGGACATCCGGCCGCTCGATCTCGACTGGCGCACGCCCGGCGCGCCCATCCTGCGCACCTCCCGGGGCGCGTGGAGCAGCCGCACCGATTTCCTGGTCGAGGACCAGCCGCTTCCGCCCGGCGCCGTGCGCGCGATGGAAGCCGGTGGCGGGCGTTCCTGCAACGCCGCGGCCCCCTTCTTCAACCTCATCGGCGGCGGCGCCGGCGTGATCCTCAGCATCGGCTGGACGGGGCAGTGGGAGGCGGTCTTCGCGCGTTCCGGCGACGGTTCCTCCACGCGTCTTTCCGTCGGCCAGCAGAACACCCGCCTCGTGCTCCACCCCGGCGAAGAGATTTCCACGCCGCGCATCGCGATGGTCTTCTGGCAGGGCGACGCGCAGGCGGGCCACAACCTGCAGCGCCGCTTCATGCTCGCCCACCACTCGCCCCGTCCCAACGGCGAACTCCTGCGCGGCCCGCTTTGCAGCTTCTTCTGGGGCGGCATGACCACCGCCCAGATGCTGGAGCGCCTGGAGATCTACAGGCGCGAGGGGCTCGACTACGACTTCATCTGGGTGGACGCCGGCTGGTACGGCCCGTCCAGCAGCATCTCCCCCGACGAGTTCTCCGGCGACTGGGCGCAGCACGTGGGCAATTGGTCCATCAACCCCGCCGCCCATCCCGACGGCTTGCGCCCCGTGAGCGACGCCGCCCAGGCCGGCGGCATGGACTTCCTCGTCTGGTTCGAGCCGGAACGCGCCATCTGCGGCACGCCGCTCACCCGGGAGCACCCCGAGTGGTTCCTGGGCGACACGTCGAGCGAAGGGGCCACGCTTCTCTTCAACCTCGGCGACCCCGAGGCCCGCGCCTGGCTCACGGACGCGATCTCCGACTTCATCGGCAAGCAGGGGATCCGCTTCTACCGCCAGGACTTCAACATGGACCCGCTCGGCCTGTGGCGCGCCAACGACGCCCCCGACCGCCAGGGCATCACGGAGATCCGCCATGTCGAAGGCCTCTACCAGTTCTGGGACGACCTGCTCGATCGCCATCCCGGCCTGGCCATCGACAACTGCGCCAGCGGCGGCCGCCGCATCGACCTCGAGACCCTCGGCCGCAGCATCCCGCTGTGGCGGAGCGACTGGCAATGCGGCTGGACCAACGAGCCCACCCCCGGCCAGACCCACCTCATGGGCCTCTCGATGTGGGCGCCGTTGAGCGGCACCGGCGTGCTCGGCTACGCGCGGCGCGCGGGAAACACCTACAACTTCCGGTGCAGCCTGGGCCCCGCCCTGCAGTTCTCCTCCTTCTCCTACGCAGCCATGCCCGTCCAGGCGGAGTACCCGTGGGACTGGTGGCGCGCGCGCATCGCCGAGTTCCGCCGCGCCGCGCCCTTCTACTACGGCGACTACTATCCGCTCACCCGCGACACCGCTTCCGAGGGCGAATGGGCCGTCTACCAGTTCCACCGCACGGACCTCCGCGCCGGCATCGTGGCGGGCTTCCGCCGCGCCGCGTCCCCCTTCCTCGCCGCCCGCTTCCGCCTCTGCGGCCTCGACCCGGACAAGGCCTACGACGTCGAGGACGCCGACACCGGCACGATCGTCCAAGCCTCCGGGCGCGACCTGATGGAGCAAGGCATGCGCTTCGACATCGAGAGCCTGCCCGGCTCCCAACTGTTCTACTACACGGAACGCTGACCCCTTTTCACGAACCACACCCGATCCATTCCTCCCCCGACAGCCCATCGGCCTGCCCGCTCCGCCCCGCGCGTAAGAAGCAGGCTCCCCCGTTGGAGATCCTCCCATGACCCTGCGCAACCGCCCGTCCCTCGCCGCCCCGATCCTTCTGGCCGCCGGCCTCGCCGCGGTTTCGGCCGTCGCCGACGGCACGCTCTTCACCCCCTCGAACTTCGACGCCCTCCGCGTGGATTCGGTGGGGACCGCCCCGGAGCGCATCACCGCCATCGGCGCCCCCGGCGGCCTCTTCTTCCCCGGCGAACCCGTGACGCTTTCCCTCGAGCTCCGGAAGCCCGGCGGCGAGGACGTCCCGCTGGCCATCGAGCTCCAGGCCATCCACACCCGCGTGCCGAACAAGGACACCACCCGCTACATCGACCCCTTCGGCCATCCCGACAAGGTCAACCTCGAAGGCGCCCCTCTCCGCGAGCCCGTCACGGGCATCGAATGGGACGAAAACGGGAAGGCCACGAAGGAGCTCGCCCTGAAGGTCCCCGAGCGCTACGCCACCTACTGCGTGATCCTCGTGAAAGGCGAGGGGAATGCGCCCGCCGACCGCGTGCTCCTCGGCTCGTTCGCCGTGATCCCGCGCGACCGCGACGACGCCACGGCGGACAATACCCCGGTCTTCGGCGAGGGCCAGATGCAGGCCTTCGTGGAGATGGGGCGCATGGGCATCCGCGCCACCCGCTGCGAGATCTCGTGGAACCCCGGCCTTCCGCCCGAGGAGTTCGACTGGTCTGGCTACGACGCGCTGAACGAACGCCTCGCCGAGGGCAAGCTCAAGGCCATGTTCACCCTGGGCGGTTGCGCGCCCTCCCGCTACGGCATCCCGTGGGCCGGCCCCGGCATCCCCGCCGCCGTGCAGCCCGCCTGGGACGGCAATCCCTACTGGGGCCAGTGCGACTGGGGTTGCGCCCCCGAGCACTTCGAGGAGTACGGGAGGTGGGTCAAGGCCTACGCCCGGCGCTACTGGAAGGACGGCGACGGCACGCTCTGGGGCTTCGAAAACTACAACGAGCCCTGGGAAGGCGGCGGCATCAGCGGCTACGCCCGCGACTGCGTCTCCTGGCGCGACTGGCAGCGCATCCTCGCCCGCGTCTCCCGCGAAGTCAGCCCCGACATCAAAATCTGCGGCGCGTGCTCGATCATGAACACCGAGGACAAGCTCTACTCCGAAGGCCCCCGCCCCGATGGAACCTTCGAGGGCGACGAGATGATCGACGTCTTCACCGACCACTACGTGACCCCCAGCATGGCCTACGGCCCGATGGTCGCGGAGCAGCACGGCAAGTTCTCGATCGAGAACGAGACCTGGCTCGTGATCAGCGAGTACCTCCTGCCCCAGGTGATGTGCCAGTGGATGGCCGCCGGGCAGCGCGCCGTCGCCTGCTGGCATCCGCAGGTGCTCTTCCAGGAGATCCACGGCGTGCGCTTCCCCACCACCGTGCCGCTGGCCACCGCCGCGTTCAACCACTTCGTCACCGGGCTGCGCTTCAACAAGCTCGTCTTCCAGGACCACCTCCCCTGGCTCTTCCAGTTCGGCGAGGACGACGACCCCGACGGCGTGGTCGTGATGATCGGCCAGCTCCTCACCCGCGGCGGCCCCACGCCGCAGGACAACCCGTCCGGCCGCCTCTGGGGCCAGGTGGATTCGGTGGATGGCGGCACCATCACCGTCGAGAACGCCCGCGCCGGACTCTTCGGCGGCCGCACGCTCCGCTTCTACGACGCCGCCGCGAACGAAATCCACAAGGGCGAGGCCACGGTCACCCTCCCCCTCGACATGCAGCCCGTCTACATCCGGTCCGGGAAGGGCCCCGCCGCCGTCGCCGAGGCCTTCCGCAAGGGCGTCATCGAGGGCAAGTACCCCGCCGAAATCCTCCCGCGCGACTTCACGCAGCGCATCGCCGACGGCCTCGTCCTCCGCGTCGATCTCGCCAACCGCCTGAATGCCCCGATCTCCGGCACCTTCTCCGCGACCGCCCCCGAAGGCTTCGTGCTCGCCCGGGACAACGTGGCCGTCGAACTCGCCGCCGGCGAACGCAAGACCATCGAGCTCCCCTTCGCGAAGGTCGATGCCGGCCATGCCAACCAATACCCCTTCCAGTTCGTCTTCGATACCGACCACGGCCGCTGCGCCTACGGCGAGACGCTCTACTGCACGGCCGTCCCCAGGGCGACCCCGTCCATCGACGGCGACCTCTCCGACTGGGACGGCCTCCCCGGCATCGTCATGGCCGGCGCCATGGAAGGCGTCAACCCCGACGAACTCGCCCGCCGCCCCTGGCTGCGCCTCGAGGACTTCCCCGAAGGGTCGATGATGGTGGACTTCAAGCTCGCGTGGGACGCCGGCAACATCTACGTGGCCGCCCGCGTCATGGACTCCACCCCCGAGGAGGGCAAGGTCCGCATGGCCACCCGCAACGACGACGACTGGTTCCACTCCGCCGCCTCCGACAACGAGGAGCCCTGGAAGTCGTGGCTCGAAAAGAACGCCCCCGGCCAGTCCTTCGCCCAGGTGCCCTACATCTACAAGCGCGCCCCGTGGGGCATCGCCTCCTCCGGCGACAACCTGCAGCTCGCCTTCAACGTGATTCCAGGCTACGGCGGGCTCGGGAAGTCCACCGACGTCCCCTTCGGCTTCCATGCCGTCGCAGACACCGACTACGAGTTCTGCGCCTACCTGTGCGGCGACGGCGAGCCCGAATTCTGGCGCCTGCTCGCTCCCGGCATGCCCCGCGTCCACAGCTGGCCCCGCCAGCCCCTCGGCGGGAACCGACCGGCGGTGCTCGAAGGCGGAGTCCTCGTCGTGCGCCAGGACGGCAACGTCCGCACCTACGAGGCCGCCATTCCGCAGTCCGCCCTCCCCGAACTCGCGCTGGAAGCCGGCACCACCTTCCGGTTCGCCTTCAAGGTCGGCAACAACGCGGGCCCGAAGGTGAGCTTCGGCGACGCGAAGGCCGTGTGCAAGGACAACGGCCTCACGCTCCACCCGTACTGGGAGATCTCGCCTTCCTGCGACGTCGAGTGGAAGCTCGTCGACTGATCGATTGCCGGACGACGGCGGGAGGATTTCGGACATGCCGCAGGATTGCAAGGTACGTGAAGCCATGGGGGCCCGGGGAAGCGGCGCATTCCGCCGCTACCGGGCCATGGTGCACGGGGACGTTTCGCCGGGGCGCGTCCTCCGCGACGAGTGCATCCAGTTCTTCTGCGGAGCGACCCCCGGCGCCCTCGGCTTCTACCTCCGCTCGAAGCTCTATCCCCGCCTGTTCAAGCATTGCGGCCGGGGCGTGGTCTTCGGCCGCAACCTCACCCTCCGCCACGCCTCGAAGATTTCCATCGGCGACGGCTGCGTCCTCGATGATTCGGCGATGCTCGACGCCAAGGGGCAGGACAACCGCGGCATCACGCTGGGCGACCGCGTGTACGTGGGGCGGCAGTCGATCGTCTATTGCAAGAACGGCGACATCACGCTGGGCGACCGCGTGAACCTTTCGGCGAACTGCGTGGTCTTCTCGTCGAACAGCCTCACGATGAAGCCCGGCACCATGGTCGGCGCCTTCACCTACCTGCTGAGCGGCGGGAGCTACGACTACGCCGACGCCACGCCCTTCGCCGACCAGAGCGGGATGGTCACCCAAGGCCCGCTCGTGATCGGGGAGGACTGCTGGATCGGCGCGCGCGTGACGGTGCTGGATGCCGCGAGCATCGGCGACCGCGCCGTGGTTGGCGCCGGCGCCGTGGTGAACAAGCCCCTTCCCGCGCGCCACCTCTGCGTGGGCGTCCCCGCCAGGCCCATCCGTCCGATCGCGTGAGGCCGGCCCGCCGTCGGTCGGACGGAATCGCGGCATGCCGCGATTCGCTAGAGGAGGAACGGCTGGAAGCGGGAGCGGTCGGGATCGGGCTGCACGGCGCGGTCGGTCCCGCCGTCCGGGCCGTGGATTCGCACGAGGACGCCGGCCCCGTCGGTGCGGCGGTCGGAGTAGGCGGCGCAGAGCGCCACGGCGAGGTCCAGGTCGTCGGGCGTGGCGGCGCCGCGCGGGAGGAGCAGGGTGGGCCCCGGCACGTTCACGGGGTGGAGGCGGAGGTCGCCCGGACGTTCGGCCTCGCGCAAGGCCTGGTTGTCGGCGCGGTTGCGGCCGAGGATGCATTGGGTGCCGGCGGGGAGGCGGAAGTGGCGGCCCTGGCGCAGCAGGTGCACGAGACGGAGGTCGTCGAGGCCCTCGTGGTCCTGCAGGTCGCGCAGACGCCTGGCGAAGCCTTTCTCGGTGAGGAGGCAGCCGCCGGCGGGGGAAGGGTAGTCCGAGAGGCCGTAGGCGGCGGCGATTTCCATCTGCTCCTTGCGGCCGCGTCCGGAAAGGGCGAGCAGCTTTTCGCGGTCGATGAGGCCTTCGCGCTCGGGAAGGGTGGGCTCGAGGAGTTTCGCGGAGAGGGGGCGCACCAGACGGTCGCCAACGCCGGAATCGCGTGCGACCAGCCCGAGGGATTGGCGGTTCTGCGACATCGGGCGCTGGTTCACGACTTCGCCGGTGGAGAGGAAGTCGAAGCCCAGCCGCCCCATGAGTTCCGCGGCGCGAAGGACCATCCGGGCGTGGCAGTCGATGCAGGGGTTGATCGCGCCGCCGAAGCCGTGGGCGGGGGACTCGACAAGTTGCAGGATGTCCGCCGTGAAATCCACCTCGTGCAGTGGAAGGTCGAGGGCGCAAGCCGCCTTGCGGGCGGCTTCCGGGCCGAAGAAGGGGCTGGTGAAGACCACGCCTTCCATGTGGATGCCCTGGTCGCGCAGGACGCATACGGCGAGTTGGCTGTCGAGGCCGCCGGAAAAGAGGGAGAGCCCCTTCACGCGGCGCTTGCCGGAACGGGTGTCGGTATCCATGGGACTCAGCGGAGGGCGAAGAGGAAGACGGGCGCGAGGGGGCCGGCATCGGGGGCGTGGACGGCGAGCTTTTCCCGGTCGCCCGCCTGGAGGGCGAGGAGGCAGGCCGCGGCGTGGCCGGCTTCGTCCGTTGCCGCGGGGAGCCAGCGGAGCCGCTCGGCGGCGGCCAGCTTGTCGATGCGGAATGCGGAAGGAGATGGCGCGCGCGGACTGTCCCTCCTCGACGAACTCGGTGGTCAGTTCGCCCTCGATGCCGCGGATTGGCCGGATGCGGCGGGTCTTGCCCATGTAGACGATGTCCACCTCTTCGCCGCGATGCAGGAGGAGCGAGTCCATGACGAGGACGTTGACGTCCGGGATGGCTTCCAGCGCGGCGCGGAGCGCGTCGGCGGTTTCGGCCGGCAGCTTCCGGTCGGGAAGGGCCTCCAGCGCGGCGGGGACGCCTCCGTCCCGGAGGGCGTCGAGCAGGGCGCGGCAGGCTTCGTCGGGGAGGGAAGATTCCGGAGGGGGAAGGGTTTTCGCCGGCGCCGGGGCGACGGGGTCGGGGGGCTGCGCCACGGGAGCGTCCGGGCTTTCGGGCGTCCCTTCCGCCTGCTCCGCGGGGGACCGGGGCGTCGCGGAGGCGGCGTCTGCGGAGGCGGCCGCCTCGCCCTCGTCGGCCTGCTCCGATGCACCGGGGAAGATCCGGAAGGGGAGTCCGAGCGGATTGTCGAGCCGGTCGTTGCCGAGCAGCACGAGCCACACGAGAAGGAGAATCCACAAGAGGAAGCGGAAGAAACCGCCGCCAGACCGATGGATTTCACTGGCGGCGTCCTCGAACTTTCCGGCGGCCGCCGCGGTGTTCTGGGGCGCGCCTCCGTCGGCGGTGTCGGACGGGGGCGAAGGGGATGTCGCCGGGCTGGCCGGGGGGCGCGCGGAGGGCGAAGGTTCGACCATGCTGGGGCCACGCGCAGGGGCGCCGCGCCGGCGGAGGGGTTTCCCGGCGAAGACGGTTTTGAGATCCTCGATGGCGTCGCGCCAGCTGGCCGGGCGGTCTTCGGGACGGCGCATCATGAAGCGCGAAATCACGGCGCCCACGCCGGGGGGAAGCATGGGGACAAGCGTGCGGGGGTGGGGGGCCCGAAGCGTCTCCAGCGATCGGAGGATTTCCACGGGATCGAGCGTTCCGAAGGGCAGACCGCCGGTCACCATCGTGTAGAGCGTGGCGCCGAGGGCGTAGATGTCCGCCCGGATGTCGACGGCCTGGCCAAGGAGTTGCTCGGGCGCGGAAAATTGCGGCGTGCCAACCACCTCGCCCGAAGCGGGGAGCGCGTCTTGTCCTTCAGGCACTTGACAGGCGAGGCTGAAGCCCGTGATCTTGGCCTGTCCGGGGGTGAGGCGGATTTCGGAGGGCTTGATGTTGCGGAAGAGAAGCCGCTGGCCGATCCAGGCGGCTTCCAGGGCTTCCGCCACCTGGATGGCCGTTTGGACGGACGACAGCGCGTTGAGCGGGCCGTGCACGGCATCGACCACCTCGGCGACGGTCTTCCCGTCGGCCCACTCCATCACGGCGTAGGGTGTCTCCCCGGGCAAGTCCACCACGTCGTAGGCTTCCAGGATGCCGGGGTGGCGGACCTTCGCGAGCGCCCGGGCGATGGCGATGAAATTGGCGCGCACGGCGGGGTCGCCGGCGATGGAATCCTGGAGGAACTCCAGGGTGACCAGACGGTCCAGCGAGGTCTGGCGCGCTTTCCAGGTGACGGTGGTTCCGCCGGAACGCACGAGTTCCAGGATTTCGAAGCCGGGAAGGGAAGGGGTGTCCATACGGGGTTGGCGGGAAGGGTGGGGAGGGGAAGGGCGGCGGGCCGGGACGTTCCGGGTTCCGCGTGGCCTAGGGCCAGTCGGCGGGGAGGTGGTCGAGGACGGTCCGGACAACCTCTTCCAGGGAGAGGTTCGTGCTGTCGATGCGGAAGGCGCCTTCCGCCTGCCGGAGGGGCGCGATGGCACGGGTGGAGTCGATGCGATCGCGGCGCAGGATCGATTCGAGGACGGCTTCCCGGCTTTGTCCGGCGCCCTGTTTCTCCTGGTTCTCGGCGTGGCGGCGCTGCGCGCGCACGGCGGGGTCGGCGTCGAGGTAGAAGCGCGCGGGCGAATCGGGGAAGACCACCGTCCCGATGTCGCGCCCTTCGACGACGAGACCGCCCAGGCTCTTCATCTCGCGAAGCCATTGCGTGACCTTCGTCCGGACGAACTCCATTTTCGCGACGGGGCTCACCGCCCGGTTGATTTCGGGGGTGCGGAGGGCTTCGCCGGGATCTTCGCCGTGGACCAGGCACACGACCTGGCCGTCGCGCACGACGAACTCGCAATCGGCGGCCTCGATGGCGGCGGCCACGGCGGCCTCGTCTTCAGGGTCCGCCTTGGCCTGGAGCGCGATCCACGCCATCAGGCGATAGAGCGCGCCGGAATCCACGTGGAGAAAGCGGAGGCGGGAGGCGACGAGGCGCGAGACCGAGGATTTTCCGGCGCCCGAAGGGCCGTCGATGGCGATGACATGGACCATGGGGAGTCTCTGGGAGGGCAGGGGAGGTTGGCCTTTGAGGCCAAGGCAGTGTATCCGATTCTTTCTTGCCCCGGCAAGTGCGGAATCGGGAAGCCGGCAACCGCCGGCGATCGGCAAATCGGTTGGCGACAGGGGCAGGTGCGCGGGGCGGGGGGGCCGGGACGGGCGTCGGCTCGTCCGCCCGGGATGGCGGGGCGGAAGCGCGGGCGTCCCCGCCCGCTTGCGGCGAGCCCCGAAGGGGCGTGCCCCCGTTTCCCCGATCACACGGCGACGAGCTTGTACTGGCGGGTGCCGATGCCGATTTTTTCGGCGTGGGCCAGCTGGATCGACCAATCGGTGGCGGGGGCGATGCGGCCGAGGTTGTCGCGGCCTTTCACCTTGCTGTCGCCGAGGGCGCTTCCCCGGATGGCCGGGGCGGCATTCACGGCGTCGACGCAGGCTTGGTCGACGGCGACGGGGTCGAAGCTGGCGAAGAAACCCAGGTCGGGCACGACGGCGGCGTCGTTTTCGCAATGGCAGTCGCAGTTGGGGGAGACGTCCATCACGAGGTTGATGTGGAAACTCGGGCGATCCTGCACCACGGCCTTGGCGTATTCGGCGATTTTCTTGTCGAGCAATCCCTGGGCCTGGCCGCCGCCGACGGGGGAGATGGCGTCTGTGGGGCACACGCCGATGCATCGGCCGCAGCCGACGCAGGCCTCGGGGTCGATGGTGCATTTCTTTTTGCTGATGACGGGTGCGCCGTGGGCGCAGATGAGGGCGCAACGTCCGCAGCCGATGCAGGCGGCGCGATTCACGCCCACCTTGCCGTCGTGGTGTTGGGCCATCTTGCCGGCGCGGGAGCCGCACCCCATGCCGAGGTTCTTGACGGCGCCGCCGAAGCCGACGGCCTCGTGGCCTTTGAAGTGGTTGAGGGAGACGATGATGTCCGCGTCCATCACGGCGCGTCCGATGCGGGCTTCCTGGAGGAGTTCGCCGCCTTGGATGGGCACGGCGACGTCGTCGGTGCCGCGGAGGCCGTCCGCGATGAGGATGGGGCATCCAACCACGTAGGGCCCGAAGCCGTTGAGCCAGGCGGTTTCGAGATGTTCGAGGGCGTCCTTCCTCGATCCGGTGTAGAGGGTGTTGCAGTCCGTAAGGAAGGGTTTCCCGCCGAGGGATTTCACCTTGTCCGCCACGGTCCGGGCGAAGTTCGGGCGGAGGAAGGCGAGGTTCCCGCGTTCGCCGAAGTGGATTTTGATGGCGACGAACCGGTTGTCGAAGTCGATTTTGCCGATGCCGGCCTTGGTGACGAGCGCTTCGAGTTTCCCGGCGAGGCCTGTGCCGAAAGGCTGGGTGCGCATCGAGGTGAAATAGACGGTGGACGGCTTTTTCGCGGCGGTCTTTTCCATGGTCCAGGGCGGGGCGTTGGGGGGTGGCAGGAAATCAAGGGAAGGATTCGCCGGAGGGGCCGTAGTCGGCGCCGGCATTTTCGGCGCGGTCGGAGAACTGGGTGAAGTCGGCGTCGAAGTCCAGGTTGACTTCGCCGACGGGGCCGTTCCGGTTTTTGGCGACATCGACGATGGCGAGGCGGGGGTCGACGAGGGCGTTGGCTTCGGCATCCTTGCCGCCGCGCATGAAAATGGGGCGCCGGAGGAGGAGCACGACGTCGGCGTCCTGTTCGATGGCGCCCGAGTCGCGGAGGTCGGAGAGCTTGGGTATTCCGCTGCCTTCGCGGTCGGCGGAGCGGGAAAGCTGGCTGAGGAGGATGACGGGGACCTTGAGTTCCTTGGCCATTTCCTTGATTTGGGACGAGATCTTGGCGGTTTCGAGCTGGCGCCCCTGCTTGGCCATCTGGCTGCAGTTCATGAGCTGCAGGTAGTCGATCATGATGAGCCGGATCTCGTGCTTCCGGCAGAGGCGGCGGGCGCGGGCGCGGAGCTCGGCGACGTCGAGGCCGGCGGTGTCGTCCACGAACAACTTTGCGGCTTTCAGTTCGTTTGCGGCGGTGCTGAGTTGGCGGATGACCTTGTCGGCGTGGGCGATTCCGCTGTCCAGCTGGTAGCGGGAGATTCGGGCCCTGGAGCAGAGCATGCGCATGGCGAGCTGCTCCTGGGGCATTTCGAGCGAGAAGATGGCGACGGCCTTGGGATTGGCGTGGTCGCCCTTGGCGGGGAGCCTCATGCAGGTCTGGCCGAGGGCGACGCACTCGCAGATGTTCATCGCGAGGGAGGTTTTGCCCATGGAGGGGCGGGCGGCGAGGACAATCACTTCGCCGCCGCGGAGGCCGCGCAGGAACTTGTCGAGGTCCCGGAAGCCGGTGGAGAGGCCGGTGAAGGCGCCGGGACCCATCGACAGGAGGTGGACGAGCTGGTTGACCGTCTGGTCGACGGACTTGGTCCAGGGGAGGATGGAGCCGTGCTGGTGGTCGGTGATGGAGAGGAAGGCCTGCTCGGCGTTGCTGACGACGATGTCGGCGGAGCAGTCTTCTTCGAAGCAGGCCTTCTCGGCTTCGCGCGCGCAGTCGATGACGGAGCGCAGGAGGTGCTTTTGCCGCACGATGTCGATGTAGTATTCGGCATGGGCGGCGGTGGGGGTGGCGTCGATGAGCGACTGGAGGGCCTGCGCCCCTCCGACCGTTTCCAGGCGGTTCATCGACTGGAGGCGGTTTGCGACGGTGAGGACGTCGACGGCGGCACCGGACGCGCCCACTTCGAGAATGGCCGAATAGACGATCCGATGTGCGGGGATGTAGAACGAATCCTCGACGATGCCGTTGACGGCACAGAGGTCCGGGACGCGCTCCGGATCCTGGAAAATCGACCCCAGCACGCCCACTTCGGCCTCTTCGCTATGAGGCGGGGTGCGCGACGCGCCGGGCGGGAAGAAGCCGTCCCCGGTCGCAGGGCGATGGGGGGCGGGCATGGACTAGTCCTCGACGACCCAGGCCTTGACGGTGACGGACACGTCGGCGTGGAGCTTGATCTCGACGTCGTAGGTGCCGAGGGCCTTGAAGGGCTCGTCGAGCTTCACCTGCGTGCGGTCGATGGCGATGCCCTGCGAGCCGAGGGCTTCCACGATGTCGGCCACGCCGACGGAGCCGTAGAGGTTCGTGCCGTCGATGGACTTGGCGCGGATGGTGACGGAGGCCTTCTTGATCTGGTCGGCCTTCGCGCGGGCCTCGGCCAGCTGGATGCGGGCCAGTTCCTCGCGTTCCTTGCGGAGTTTCTCGAGGCGCCGGAGGGAGGCTTGGGTGACCGGGGCGGCGAGGCCCCGGGGGAGGAGGAAGTTGCGGGCGTAGCCGTCCGCGACCTTCACGACGTCGCCGGCTACGCCGAGGTCCTTGACATCGGACATGAGGAGGATTTCAGTCGCCATGGCGGTGGGTTCCTTGTTGCCTGGAAGGGTGGATGGATGGACGGACGCGGCAGCTTAGGCCAGGAGGCCCATGTTGCGGGCGCGCTTCACGCCGCGGCGGATCTCGCGCTGCTGGCGGGCGGTGACGCCGGTGACGCGGGCGGGGACGATCTTGCCGAATTCGGTGACGAAGCGGCGGAGGAAGTCCACGTCGTTGATGTCGACGATGGCGTTCGGTTCGAGGTAACGGGTGCGACGGCGGGGTCCGCCGCCGCTGCTCGGGTATCGGGTCTTGCGGCCGGTGCCGCGGTTTTTGCCCTGCATACGCATGGTTGTCTTCTCCTTGAAGGGATCGAGGGGTGGATAAGGGGGGAGCCGCTAGAACGGCAAGTCTTCCAGCGGCTGTTCGGAGTCAGCGCCGGGGTCGTACTGGGGTGGGGTGGGATCGGAGTCCGGAGCGGGACGCGTCCGGGCGTCGGAGGAGGCGGGGGCCTGCCCGGAGGAGCTCGGGCGCGGTCCCAGGAACTGGATGCGGTCGGCGCGCACGCGGATGCGGCTGCGGGTTTCGCCCTTCTGGTTCTTCCACTCGTCGTAGACGAGGCTTCCTTCCACCAGGATGGCGCGGCCCCGGGAAAGGTATTTCTGGCAGTGTTCGGCCTGGGTGTTCCAGACGGTGATGTCCACGTAGCAGACCCGCTCCTTGACCTCGTTGGTCTGGCGGTCCCGATAGGATTCGGAGACCGCGAGACGGAGTTCCGCCACGGCGGCACCCGACGGGGCGCGCCGCAATTCGGGGTCGCGCGTGAGATTGCCGATCAGGAAAACACGATTCATCGAAGCCATGGGGAATCCTCCGGGTGCGCGGCGTTCGGGCCGCAGGCCTTACACGATGGGGGGAAGGGCTATTCGTCGTCCTCGTCGTCAGCGTTTTCCGCTTCCGCTTCGGCTGCGGCGGCGCGCGCGGCGCGCTGGGCGGCCTGTTTGGCCAGCTGCGCCTCGCGGCGCTCGTCCACGGCGAGGATCTGCACGCGGAAGACGTCTTCAACGAGGTGGTAGCGCCGGGTCAGCTCCTCGATCTTGGCGGGGTCCATCTCGAAGCGGACGCGCACGTAGGTACCGCTGTCGCGCTTGGCGAGGAGGCGGGCGAAGGTGCGCTTGCCGAGGTTGCTTGTGTCCAGGATCGTGCCGCCGAGGCGGGTAATCTCGGCCTGGGCCTTTTCGATTGCCTTGTCGAGCGTCTCTTCCTTGGCCGCGCCGACGAAGATGTAAAGAGCATCGTACTTGTTCATAATGCGTTCAACCCTTGTGCTCGCCTTCGGGCGTTTCCGCCGTCCAGCCGTTGTACCGGTTCATCGCCTCGTCGGCTCCGGACCGGATCCAGCAGGCAACGGCTTCCGCCGCGGCCCGTTTGGCCTTTTCCACCAGCTCCGCCTCGGCGGGGGGCAGGCGTCCGAGCACGTGCCCGGCCAAATCCCTGCCGCCGCTGCCGCGGCCGATGCCCACGCGGATCCGGAAAAACGACTCCGCGCCAAGCATCTCGATCACCGACTCCAACCCTCGGTGGCCTCCGCTGGATCCGCCCTTGCGCAAGCGCAGGCGGCCGGGAGGAAGGTCGGCGTCGTCCGCCACCACCGCGAGATCCGGGGGGGTCCCGCCGTGGTAGCGGAGGATGGGCGCCACGGAGGCGCCGCTCAGATTCATGAACGTCTGGGGCTGCACCAGCATCCATGGGCCCCCGGGCCCATGATCCACGCGCGCCACGCGCGCCCGGAACCTCGAAACGTTCTTCCATTCCACTCCCAGATCCGCCGCCAGAAGCTCCACGACCTCGAAGCCGACGTTATGGGGCGTCCGGCGGTATTCCGGACCCGGGTTGCCCAGCCCTGCAACGATTTTCACCGCGACGGGCTCCGGCAAAACCTACTTCTTGTCATCCGCATCGGCCTCCTCCTTCTTGCCCTTGGCAATCACTTCGGGCTCGTTGGATTCGCCTTCCGCGCCTTCCGCGCCCTCCGCGCCCTCCTCCTCTTCGGCGTCGGGCTGCGCCACGGTCGCCACGGCGATGTCGCCGCGGGTCGTGATGACGTACTTGTCGCCCGGCGCAAGGTCGCGGACGAAGAGCGACTGGCCCACGGCCAGATGGTTCACGTCCACGTCGAAGGATTCCACGATGTCGGTGGGCAGGCACTCGACGGTCACCTCGCGCAGGGTCTGCTCGAGCACGCCTCCGCCGACGCGGACGCCTTCCGGCTCGCCCACGAGGCGGATGCCGATGGTCACGCGCAGGCGCTCCGCGAGCGAGACCTCGCTGAAGTCCGCATGGATGGCCTTGCCGGTCATCACATCGTGCTGGACTTCGCGCAGGAGCGTGGTGACGGGACTGCCCCCCAGGTCGAGGGTCACCAGCGGGTTCGTGGCGGCCTCGCGGCGCATCGTCTGCTCGAACTCGTGCTCATCCAGCTGGATGGCGGTCGTGCCGCCGCCGATGCGGCTCAGCACGCCGGGGAGGGTTCCTCCGCGACGCAGGCGGCGGGCGGGGCCCGAACCTGTGCCGACGCGTTCCTCGGCCTTCAGTTTGATTTCATGGTTGGACATGTCTTTATCCTTTGTATCCTGCACAAAACGACTACGACTCGAAAAGCGAGCTCACGGACTGGCCGTTGTGGATGCGCTGCACGGCTTCGCCCAGCAGCTCGGAAATCGTCAGCACCGTGATGATGTCGCCCGGATCCACGCGCAACGGGACGGTGTCGGTGACCACCAGTTCCTGGATGTCCGACTCTTTCAGGCGCTCGGCGCCCTTCGGCGTGATCGTGCCGTGCGTGACCGCCGCGCGGATGCTCGCCGCACCGTGCTCCTTGAGCAGCTTGGCCGCCGAGCAGAGCGTGCCGCAGGTGGTCGTCATGTCGTCCACCATCACCACGTCCTTGCCCTCGACGTCGCCCACCAGGCTGAAGGATTCCACGCGGTCGCCGCTCAGACGCTGCTTGGCCACGATCGCCAGGCCCGTGCCCAGCATCTTCGAATAGGCGTATGCGGCCTTCACGCCGCCCGTGTCGGGAGAGACCACGATCGGATTCTCGAGGTTCAGCCCCTTGAGGTACTGGGCAATCACCGGCGATGCGTAGAGGTGGTCCACCGGGATGTCGAAGAAGCCTTGGATCTGCTGCGCATGGAGGTCGATGGTGAGCACGCGGTTCACGCCCGCCGCCACGAGAAGGTTCGCCACGAGCTTCGCCGTGATGGGCACGCGCGGCTTGTCCTTGCGGTCCTGACGGCCATACCCATAGTAGGGAATCACCGCCGTGATGCGCACCGGGGAAGCGCGGCGCATCGCGTCGACCATGATCAGCAGCTCCATCAACATCTCGTTGGGCTGCCCGCACACGGGCTGTATCACGAAGACGTCGCGCCCGCGGATGTTGTCCACGACCTGCACGAAGGTTTCGCCGTCGGGAAACCGCTCGATCCGAATCGCGCCCAGGTTCGTGCCCAGATAGGCCGCGACCTTCTTCGCAAGCTCGGGGTGCGATGTGCCGGAAAAGATTTTCATCGTCGCTCTCGTCCAAAAACTCATGGCGGGGATTTCCCGCCACCATCAAAATGCCTCAAATCTGCACGCATCCCGTGGACGCCCGTCCTGACGAGTTGGTTGCCCGACCTGGATTCGAACCAGGACTCAAGCCTCCAAAGGGCCATGTGCTGCCATTACACCATCGGGCAATATCGTGGTCAACCGACTCCAGACATCGCCCGGCAAGCCCGCCAGGACACGCTTCCCGTGCGCCTCGCCTTCCACCAGCCCGAACACGGACGCCCCGCTGCCGCTCATCAGGACCCCGAAGGCTCCCGCCGCACGCAACTGCCCCGCAAGCCGTCCCACTTCGGGATGGCTTCGGAAAACGCTCGTTTCCAGACCGTTGAAGAGGCTTGACGCCAGGGCGCGCAGGTCTCTTCTCCGGAGAGAAGAAACGGCATTATCGCAAATTCCAGCCCTTGCGGTCAAGCACCCATCGCAATTCCGGTACACCTCCGCCGTTGAAACCGCGACGCCCGGATTGGCCAGGACGATGGGAATCGGGTCGCAGCCTTCGCTTCCCCCCATTCCGTCGAGGGGGGTCACCCGCTCGCCGCGGCCTTCCATCATCACCGCTCGCCCGGCCACGAGCGCCGGAATGTCGCTTCCCAGTTCGGCCCCGAGGGCCATGCGCTCTTCCTCGGGCAGCCCAAGCCCCCACAGCCGGTCGAGGCCGTTGATCACCGCCGCGGCGTCGGCACTTCCGCCTCCCAGCCCGCCTCCCAGCGGGATGCGCTTCACGATCCGGATCCCGACCCCCGCACGCACCCCCAGGCGGCTCCGCACCCAGTTCGCCGTACGCACCGCGAGGTTCCGCTCCGCCGGACCCATCGCCCCGATCGGCACCCCGTCCGCCTCGACCTCCAGCGTCACGCCTTCGTCCTCGGGCTGCGGACGCAGTTCCACGCGGTCGGCCAGCGCCAGCGGCGCCACCACGCTCCGGAGGTCGTGGTAGCCGTCGGGGCGCACGCCCAGAATCTCCAGGGTCAGATTCACCTTGGCCGGCGCGGCCATCCAAAGTCCGTGTTCGTACATGGCGAAATCCGTTTCAACGATGCCGCCACTTTGGGCGGCGGCATCGGCCGGATTGATTTCCACGGCGTTTTCCGGGGAAGCGGCTAGCTGAAGAGGGCCAGGATGACGCCGCCGGCGACGATCGAGCCGATCTGGCCGGCCACGTTGGCGCCCATGGCGTGCATCAGCAGGACGTTCTGCGGGTCGTACTCCAGCGCGACGCGCGTCGAGACGCGCGCCGCCATGGGGAAGGCCGAGACGCCGGCGGACCCGATCAGCGGGTTGATGGGGTTGCGCGGCGAGAAGAAGTTCATGATCTTTGCGAAGATCACGCCGCCGGCCGTGCCGAGGGAGAAGGCCAGCAGGCCGATCAGGATGATGCCGAGCGTCGCCGGCTGCAGGAACTTGGAGGCCTCGAGCTGCATGCCGACGCCGAGCCCCAGCAGGATCGTGGCGATGTTCATGATCTCGTTCTGCATGGCGTTCGAGAGGCGGTCGACCGCGCCGCACTCGCGAATGAAGTTGCCCAGCGCCAGCGAGCCCATCAGCGGCACGGCGGCGGGCAGGAAGACGATGCAGACCAGCAGGATCAGGAGGGGGAAGAGAATGAGTTCGAGACGCGAGACCGGGCGCTCCTGCTTCATGCGGATGAGGCGCTCCTGCCGGGTGGTCAGCAGCCGCATGATGGGCGGCTGGATGAGGGGCACGAGGGCCATGTAGGAGTAGGCGGCGACGGCGATCGAGCCCATCATGTCCGGCGCGAAACGCCGCCCGACCACGATCGAGGTGGGGCCGTCGGCGGCGCCGATGATGGCGATGGCGCTGGCCTCCTTGAGGGTGAAGTCGAATCCGGGAAGGTGGTTGAGCAGGATGACGCCCAGCAGCGTGCCGAAGACGCCGAACTGCGCCGCGGCCCCCAGCAGCACGACGCGCGGGTTCCCCAGCAGCGGGCTGAAGTCGGACATCGCCCCGATGCCCATGAAGATCAGCAGCGGCAGAAGGTCGTTCTCGATGCCGGCGTTGTAGATCAGCCCCAGCAAGCCATGGTCCGAGCCCATGCCGGCGAAGGGGGCGTTGACGAGGAGGCAGCCGAAGCCGATGGGCACCAGCAGCAGCGGTTCGAAGTCCTTGGCGACGCCCAGATAGAGCAGCACCAGGCCCACGACCAGCATGACGGCCGCGCGCCACTGGCCGTTCAGGAAGGCCGCCAGCCCCGTGGTGGCGGCCACCTTCATCGCGCCCTCCTTCAGCGAGAGCTGCCCGTCCGCCGGCTGTCCGGCGGCGTCGGCGGCTGCTGCCGCTACGGCGGGGGCGGCGGTAGCGGCGGCCTCATCCGCCCTCGTGGTGGTCCGGGCCCACGCCATGCCGATGACGAAGGTCGCCAGCAACCCCAGGAAAATTCCCAGGCGCATCCGTTTCTTCGCGAGAGGCTTCATTTCGACTCGTTCCTTTCTTGGCAGGTGCAGCGCCGGCGGGCGACGGCGACGGCCACGGCGACGCATGTCTGCGAATCGGCGTCCTCCGCGACGCTCTTCAGCGCGGCGCCGACGAAGGGCGCTTTGGGCGCGGGGGGAGGTGGGGCGGATGGTTCGGGTGGGGCAAAGCGCGCCGCAAGGCGTCCGCCGAGCGTCATCAGCCCCAGCAGGGCCAGCAGCACCAGGAAGACGGTGCCCATGCCCAGAATCATCACGATAGTGGCATCTTTGATCATCAGTTTGCTCCGTTACGCCGACGGCACGGCTGAAGGTCGCCCGCCAGCCGGCCGCCGGTTTGATGAATCATCCAACATCGCGGGTGCGTTTGTCAAAGAGGATATCCGGCCGTTTTGTTCTGTCGCTGTGCCCCGCTTCGCAAAAGGGGGTTGACAATTGTCCGCCAGAAACGCACAGTATGACGCAAATGGCAAGATGCCGTTTGGCGCCACGAACCGGTGGATCCCGCATGCGGGCATCGAAACGGTCGAGGCGGTCGATTGGGAAAGACGCAGGCGAGGGCCTCCAGGCACTTCGCGGCGTCGTGTGAACAGAAGGACAAAACCATGAAGAAACTGATAGCAGCGATCGCAATCATCACCGCGGTGTCCGTGGTGTACCAGGCGAATGCCGGCATCCTTGGCCAACGCTACGTTGGTGCAAACGTCGGGTACGTGTCGCCAGGGGATAGCTTCATAGAGGAAATCGATGACAGCATCCTCACCTATGGCGTAGAGTTGCGCCTCCCCGTCAGCGCGAACCTCGACATTGTGGCGGCCGGCGGCCAACGGTTGCTCGAAGGAGACGTTCCGTACAGCTTCTCGGACTACTCGGACTACTCGGACTACGCATACTATTATGAATCCGGCAGTATCGAGGTCGAGGTGACCTCAACCACCGTCGGCGGACTCCTTCAGTACCAGTTTTACCCCGGCGCACCGATCAACCCGTTTATCGGGGCTGGCGTGATGTGGTCGGAGTACGAGATTGAAGTGGAAGGAGTATCGGTTGACGACGACGACACCGGCGTCCTCGTCGGCGGCGGCCTGGAGTTCAACCTCAACGACACCATGTCCCTGATCGGCGGCCTGCACTACCAGACGGAAATGTTCGAAGAGGACGACGTCATTGCCAATGCGGGCTTCAACATCTGGATCATCCCCAATCTGCTGCTCTCCGTTACCGGAGAATACAGGTTCGAGGCGGAAGACATCGGAGTCGCGGCAGGACTTGGCATCGCATTCTGAGGCTACTCCATCCGATAACGTTTTATACAGGCCGCGCAGCAGGGATGTTGCGCGGCCTGTTGTCTTTTGAAAGGGCAAGAGACTCGGGACATGAGACGTGTGACACTTCTTGTCCCGCGTCCCTTGTCTCGCGTCCTACGGCTGGGTGGTGCTGGCCACCACCTTGAAGAAGCGGGCGGGGGCGGTGGCGTCGAGGTTGGTAAAGGTGAGATCGCCGTCGTTTTCGGCGCGGAGGCTCTCCACCAACTCCCAGTCGCCGCCGAGCGCGGTCGTCGCGTAGAGGGTGTAATAGACGCCGCTTTGGGCGTTGGTGATCCTGATGGAAAACGAGGCGCCGTCGAAGGCGAAGCCCGTGCCGTCCGTGGCGAAGACGGGCGCGTCGATGCCGCCGTCCGCCGTGATTGCGGTGCCGTTCACGGAGGCGGTGTAGTCCCTGCCGCCCGCCGTGAAGGCGTGGTTGCCGTCCGGTAGCCAGAGGTAGATCCTGCCGGTTTCATCGGCGAAGAGGTCGTTAACGCCGAAATAGGCCGGGAGGCTCGCGGCGGGCAGGGTGATTTCGACGGGCGCGTTGGGCGCAAGCCCCGGCACCGTCACGCACCAGACGCGCTCCGTGCCGTTGCGGGGCGCGGGGCCGATCATGTCGTTCACGAGATGGATCGAGCCGCCGGTGAAGATGTTGGTGCCCAGACTCGAAAAGTAGTTGAGCATGATCAGGATCATTTGATCCGTTTCATCGTCCTCATTGAATTGGTAATCGTCATAGTGGCCCCGCCCCGCACCAATATCCTGCGACTGCAGGGAGCCCTGCGCGACGACGGTGCCGCCGGAAATCCCGACGCTGCCACCCGAGCAGAAGAAGCCTGCGCCGCCGCCGATGCCCGCGCCGCCGCTGCTGCCTGTCGCCGTCACCTGGCCGCCGGAAATGTCGACCCGGCCCGCCGGGCAGTAGTAGCCCGAGCCGCTGCCGATGCCCGCGCCGCCGCCGGTGCCCGTCGCCGTGACCGTGCCGCCGGAGATCGTGACGGTGTCGTCTGCGCAGGTGTAGCCCCCGCCGCCGCCGATGCCGGCGCCGCCGGAAGCACCGCCCGTCGCCGTGACGGTGCCGCCGGAAATCTCGACCGGGGTCAAGGTGCCTGAGTATCCGCAGCCGACGCCGGCGCCTCCCTGGCCGCCGGTGGCCGTGATCTGCCCGCCGATGATCGCCACCGTGTCGTTGCTTCCGAAATCGTCGCCATGGGCGCCGCTGCCGATGCCGGCGCCGCCGCCCAGGTTCATTTCCGGGGCGCCGCGGCCGGTTGCCGTGACGACGCCATTGGTGATCGTGATTTGGCCGGCGGTGCCCATGTAGCCGCCGCCAATGCCCGCGCCGCCGCCGCCGCCCGTCGCGGTCACGTTTCCGTCGACGATTGTGATCGTGCCGCCCGAGCCGCCGTAGTAGTAGCCGCCGCCGATGCCCGCGCCGCCATCGGCGCTTGTCGCCGTCACAGTGCCGCCGGAAATCGTCGTCATGCCGCCGGAACCGCCCGCGCCGCCGCCGATGCCCGCGCCGGAGCGGCTCGTGGCCGTGACGGTGCCACCGGCGATGACGACGGTACCGCCGTCATCGCCGTCATGCCCGCCGCCGATGCCGGCGCCGCCGGCGGTGCTCGTGGCCGTGACCGTGCCGCCGGCGATGGTCACCGTGCCGCCCGAGCCGTCCGATCCGCCGCCGATGGCCGCGCCGCTGGTGCCGGCCGTGGCGAGCACCCGGCCGCCGGAGATGGCGATGGTGCCGGCATCGTAATATCGGTCGCCGCCGATGCCGGCGCCGCCGCTGCCCCCTGTGACGACGAGCGTTGCCGCCTCGTCGCCGGGGGCGTTGGTGATGGAGAGCGTCCGTCCCGCGTTCACGCCCATGCCCGCGCGTCCGGAACCGGACCAGAGGGCGTTCGTGCCTTTGAGGACGAGCGCCATGTTGGCATTCGACTCCAACAGGAACGCATAGCGATTGTATCCTCCCGCGCCGAGCGTCAGGTTGGAGAGGACCACCGTGTTCACCGCATTGGCGACGCCGACCAGACGGACGTTGCCGGATGCGTTGGCGCCTGAGATGGTGAACGGGCCGGGGCCGGAGAGCCTGATGTTTCCGCTGGAATTGCTCCAGCCGGCCGTGGCGGAATTCGTTGGGCCGAACGCGGCGTCTTCGCCATTGACCGTCACGCCGGAGGAGCCCCTGCCTCCCCGGATCTCCACGGTGTTGGTGCATCCGTTGGCCACGAGCGCATAGGTTTTGTCGCTGGCGTTCGGGAACCAGAGGTAGATGCAACCGGCCTCGTCGGCGACAATGTCGTTCGTCCCGTAGGTGTCCGGGAGCCCCGAATCGGTGTCGGGGAAGACGACGGGGGCGCCCGGTTCGAAGCCGGGCCAGACCACGCAGGCGACTGTTGCCGTGTTGTTTTTGGGAGTGGGGCTGACATACGAGGATATGGGGCGGATGGAGCCGCCGGTAAATATGGGGATGTAGGAGGGATTTGCGTAGTTGCGTCCCCGTCCGATGTCCCAGGAGCCGCTGCCCCCTGCCGCCAGCACGGTGCCGCCGGTGATGGTTAGCGGGTCGCACGGGCTGTAGCAGCCGCCGCCGATGCCGGCGCCGCCGTTGTAGCCGCCGGTGGCGGTGACGTGTCCGCCGTAGATGTACATGTTTCCGCCGTACGAGCCCAGCCTATTGCTCTCTCCGGCGCCGCCGCCGATGCCCGGGCCGCCGTTGTCGCCGCCGGTGGCCGTCACCGTGCCGCCCCAAATCGCCACCAGGCCCACGGCGCGGCGGTAGCCGCTGCCGATGCCCGCGCTGTAGCCGCTGCCTGTCGCGTCCAGCGTGCCGCCGTAGATGTACACGGTGCCGCCTCGTCCGCCGTTGGATTCCGCTCTGTTGTCGGTGCCGGCGCCGCCGACGCCTGCCGCGTCACTGTAGCCCCTTGCCGTGACGGTGCCGCCGAAGAATCTCATGATGCCGGCATTCTGGCGGTGGGCCGAGCCGATGCCGGCGCCGTAGGCACCGCCCAGCGCGGTGAGCGCCGCCGCGTCGTCGCCGGGGGCGTTGGTGATCGAGAGCCGTGCAGAGATCGCGACTTCGAGCCCCGCGCGGTACGATCCGGATTCGAGCCGGTTCGTCCCCTCGAGGAAGATCGTGGCGACGGCGTACGACTGCATTGCACAGGCGCTGCTGTGCCGCCATTGTGAATCGAGCGTCAGGTTCGAGAGCGTGACCGTGTTGGTGGTGTATCCGGGCATGAAGACGCACACGCCGCCGACTTCATTCGAGCCGGAAAGGGTGACGGGATTCGTGCCCAGAAGCGTGAGCGTGTGGGTCTCGGCATCGAACGTCCAGCCGTCGCTCTCGGGATCCGCCGGCCCGAAGGCGACTTCCCTGCCGTTGGCGGTCACGCCCGTGAGGACGGCACCGTCCTGGATCTCCACGGTGTAGGGATCCCGGCTCGCCATGAAGTCGTGCCTGCCGTCCGGCAGCCACAGGTAGATGCCGCCGAGCTCGTCGGCGACGATGTCGTTGACGCCGTACCCGGGCAGATCCGTGATCTCGACCTTGTAATTCATCGGGAAGCCCGCCAGGCCCACGCAACTGACCCGTTCCATGCCGTTGGAGGGCACGGCCGCCGCGTAGCCGCCGCGGATGCGGATGGAGCCGCCGGTGAAGAGGCTGGTGCCGGAGATGGCCGGCGCGTCGCCGGTCTCGCCTTCCCCGACGTTGCCGAGACCGCCGCCGACGCCCGGAGCGCCGCCTGCGCCGCCGGTCGCGAAGACCGTGCCGCCGGAGACGGCGAGTGTTGCGCCGTCGCCGCCGTCGACCTGCTGGCCGGTGCCGCCGCCGATGCCGGCGGCGCAGAGGCCGCCGATCGCCGTGACCCGTCCGCCGGAAATGGCCACCGTGCCGCCCGAACCGGCGATACCGTCGGGATTCCCGTCGTTGTTGCCGCCGCCGATGCCGGCGCCGTATTTGCCGCCGAAGGCGAAGACCTGACCGCCGGAGACGGTTACGCCGCCGCCCGCGTCGCCGTCGCCGCCGCCGATGCCGGCGGCGAAATCACCGCCGCTGGCAGTCACGGTGCCGCCCGAGATTTCCACTGTGCCGCCGTCGGCGCCGGTTGACCAGCCGGCATAGCCGCCTGTGCCGATGCCTGCGCCGCCGACGCCGCCGATGGCCGTCACCGTGCCGTTGCTGATCGTCACGGCGCCGCCACCACCGCCCGCGCCGCCGCCGATGCCGGCGGCGAAGTACTCGCCTCCCATGGCCGTCACATTGCCGCCGCAAATCGTGATTGCGCCGCCCGCGCTTTCATTGCCGCCGCCGATGCCGGCGCCTTCATAGCCGCCCGTGGCCGTCAGTGCGCCGTCGTCGGCGGCGGGCGCGTTGGCGATGGCGAGCGAAGCCTCCGACGGCACTTCAAGGCCTGCGCGGTTCCCGCCCGAGGCGAGCGCGTTTTCTCCCGCCAGGAAGAGCGAGACGTCGGCGTTCGGCTCCAGCGCGAAGGCGCACTGGTCGCCATTGGTCGCCACGAGCGTCAGGTTCGTGAGCGTGATTGTGTTGACGGTGTCCGCCGGAACGACGATGCGCACTGCGCCTTCCTCGTTCATGCCGCAAAGCGTGAAGGGGCCCGCGCCGCAGAGCACGAGGTTCGATGTGGCCGGCTCGTATGCCCAGCCGGTGCCGGACGAACCGTCGGAATCGAGCATGACATTGTTGACCGTCACACCGAGAGGGGCGGCGGTGGCGGCGGTCGCAAACAGGCTCGCAAAGGCGAGCGCCAGAATGTTTTTTGCATTCATGGTGGTGTTCCTTTCAGTTGAGGACAAGAGACGCGAGACGAGGTGTGATTCAAAATAGCTGATAGTGTAGCGGCAATCTGGCGGGAGTGTTTCGTCCGGCCGAAAAAAAGCGCGTGGTTTTGTTGGTTTTGCACTTGCTTTCCCCGAAACGATGCGCCAATATTGGTGTACTCAAATACGAGTACACTAATCAAGCCGAGGAAAACCATGGACATGGACAGGAAAACAGGGCAAATCGACAGGGACGCGGACGGGATCGAACGGGAGATGGACGGGATCGCCAGGGAGATACTGGCGCTCGGGCCCTGCCTCGAGGGCAGCTTGAAGGAGAACCCGAAGACGAGGTACGTGAAGAAGGACGGGACCGTCTCCGAGTATCCGACCTCGCCCATCCTGCAATACAACGACGGGACGGGGAAACGCAGGTACTGCCGCATCCCGCGCGACAAGGTCGGGGAAGTCCGGCGCCTGCTGGAGAACGGGCGCAAGTACCGGGAGCTGGCGTCCCGCTACGAGAAGCTCGGCGCCCGCCTTGCGCTGCGCTTCAAAAAAAAAGCCTGATCCCCTCGCTTCCCGAGGTCGCCTTCGCGAATCTGGGAGAGGTTTTGCGGGGGCTCCGGCGAGCCGATGCCGGATGCGGCCCCGGCGAAACCCCTCCCTGTCTCGACCGGCTCGACGAGCGGCTTGCCCGGGCCGCCGCCAAGGACCTTGCCGCGCTGCTCTCCCTCGTCCTCTGCGCCGTCGGGAAGGCCGCGCCCCACGGCGCGCCCGACGGCTGGCGCGAGACCGGGGCGGACACGCTTTTCGGGCACGTGCGCTTCACGTGCGCCTACTACGGCCCCGCGCCGGAACGGATGACAAGGCAGGCCCGGCGGGCCCGGGAGCGGGCGGCGGCCAAAGGCAGGCGGCAGGCCAAGAACGGGAAGTTCCCCCGCAAGGGGGACGCGGCGTCGGCCTTCCCGCTCAAGGAGGCGCTCGGGCTGCGCGACGGCATGACGCCGGCGCTCGCCGGCCGCCTCCAGCGCGCGGCCGTGGCCGCGGGATCCTTCGCAGAGGGGGCGGACCTGCTCGCGCTGCTCTCGGGCGTGCGCATGTCCGGGTCCACCTTCCGGCGCCGGGCGCTCGCCGCGGGCGCCCGTGCGCTGGAGGCGCAGAAGAACCCCGCCGCGTGGATCCCCGAACCGCTCCTGCCCGCCTGGCTGCTGGCGGCGACCGCGCCGGTCGCGCCCACGCTCTACATCATGCTCGACGGCACCGGCGTGCCGTGCGTCAAAAAAGACGTGAGGGGCGTCAAGGGCAAGGGCGGGGACGGGAAGGCCAGGACCCGGGAGGTCAAGGTCGGCGTCGTGGGCACCTACAGGCGGATCGACCGCAAGGGCAGGCCGGTCCGCGACCCCGGCTGCGAGTCGCACGTCGTCTCGCCGGAGACCGCCGCGGAGTTCGGCTCGCTGCTCAGGCGCCTCGCGTTCAGCCGCGGACTCGGCTCCGGGCGCTTCAGGATACAGGTCGTCGGAGACGGCGCCGACTGGATCGCCAGCATCGTCCGCGACGCCTTCCCCGGGGCGGACGTCGTCTTCACCTGCGACTTCTACCACGCCTGCGAGCACCTGCGGGCCTTCCTCGGGCTCGCGCTCCCGCAGGAGGACGTGAAGAAAGCCTTCGGCACCGCGCGCGCCGTCCTGCGCCGCCACGGCGGCGCGTCGCTGGTCAAGCACCTGCGCAAGCGACACGGAGCCCTGCCGCCGGACCACCCCGCCTGGAAGGAGCTGGAATACTTCGAGAAGCGCAAGGACAACATGCGCTACGGCGAGTACCGCAAACAGGGGCTCTACATCGGCTCGGGCGTCGTCGAAGCGGCGTGCCGAACCGACGTCGCGAGGCGATGCAAGCAGTCGGGCATGCACTGGCGCTTCCACAACGCCGCCGCCATCTGCGCCCTCACCGCCCGCTTCCGCTCCCACCTCCCTGCCGCCTAACCATCAACTATTTTGAATCACACCCCGCGAGACGAGAGACAAGAAAGGGGTCTTGCGTCTCATGTCTCTTGTCCTTTCGTGTCTGCCACGTAATTGCGTGTACCGCTGCAGTCGGGATATCCGGTGCAACTCCAGAATGGGTTGCCCGCGTTGCGGCCTTTGCGGGCGATCGTCTTGCGCATGGGCTTGCCGCATTTGGGGCAAGACGGGGCGCCTTGTGCCGCCACTTGCGCGTCGCGCGTCTCCAGACGCGCCTTGGAGAGCCGTTCAGTGAAGCCGCCCTCCTCGCGGAAGTCCGCCGCGAGCGACTCCATCTGCCGGTGCAGCAGGCGGCACGTCTGGTCGATCACCAGCAGGATCGCGTTCGCAGCCGTCACCGCGTCCTTTGCTTCCAGCCACTCGGCGAACCGCTCCCGCATGGCGAGAATGTAGACACCGAAATCATGGCGTATATTTTGGGCGTCATCATCCGCGAAACGATCCAGTTGCAACGCGAGCACCTTCACGGCGCACGGATCGTCCGCTCGCCAAGGAGCTTCACCGCATTCGACGAGAAACGCCTCGTAGTCGCCGGCGAGTTCTTCGAGCGAACCCTTCGCCACGTCATAGAGCCGCAGTTCGGTCTCGCGGCTCGTTCCGGCTCGCGCCGACCCCTCGACGATGTTTTGCCGCGCACTGCGAGCCGCCCCCACCATCTGGCCGACGGTCTTGCCGAGCGCATCGTTGGTGCGGTCATAATTGCGGCGGCAGAATGTGCAGGTGGCGTGATACACCAGACACGTATAGCCAAAGGCGAACGTCTTGCGATACCCGCCGTACGATCCGATGATCTGTATCGTCTCTCGTCTCATGTCTCTTGCCCTTTCTCTGCTTTACGGCTGGCTTGTGCTGGCCTCCACCTTGAAGAAGCGTTTGGGGGCGGTGGCGTTCAGGATGGTGAAAGTAAGGTCGCCGTTGTTTTCGGCGCGGATGGTGTCGAGTTTGATCCACTCGCCGCCGAGCGTTTCCGTCGCGTAGAGGGTGTAATAGACGTTTTTCTGGACGTTGACGAGCTTGATAGCGAGCGTCGTGCCGCTGAAGACGAGCGCCGTGCCGTCCGTGGCGAAGACGGGCGCATAAAGCTCAACGCTGGTCGCCGTCGTGGCGGCGCCGCTCACGGAGGCGGTGTAGTTCCTGCCGCCCGCCGTGAAGTCGTACGTGCCGTCCGGCAGCCAGAGGTAGAGCCTGCCGCCGTTGTCGGCGACGAGGTCGTCCGTGCCGTAGGCGCCGAGCTCGGCGACGACGACCGCGGCATTGGGCGTGAAGCCCGGCACCGTGACGCACCAGACGCGATCCGTGCCGTTGCTGGGCGCGGGGGCGGTGGTGTTGCCGGCGAGGCGGATCGAGCCGCCGGTGAAGGTGGTCGCGAGGAGATCCAGCGTGTTGTCGAGGCCCCGCCCGATGTCGGAGGCGCCTCCACGCCCGGTTGCCGTGACCGTGCCGCCGGAAATGGCGATGTTGCAGCCCGCGCCCTTGTAGCCGCCGCCGATGCCGGCGCCGCCGTGACCGGCGGTGGCCGTGATCCGTCCGCCGGAGATGTTGACCGCGCCGCCGTAGTTGGCGAAGCGGTATTCGTCTCCGGCGCCGCTGCCGATGCCCGCGCCGCCCATCGCGCCGGCGGTGGCCGTGACCGTGCCACCGTAAATATGCACCCGGCCCGGCGCGCGGCGGTAGCCGCTGCCGATGCCCGCGCTGTAGCCGCTGCCGGTGGCGACGAGCGTGCCGCCGTGGATGGCCACCGTTCCGCCTCTGCCGCCGGTGGACTGCGTCCTGTCGCTGGTTCCGCCCCCGCCGACGCCCGCGGCGTCGCTGCCGCCGATGGCCGTGACGGCGCCGCCGAGGAAGCGCATGGTGCCGGCGCTGGCACGGTGGGATGCGCCGATGCCGGCGCCGTAGTCGCCGCCCGTGGCGGCGAGCGATGCCGCCTCGTCGCCGGGCGCGTTGGTGATCGAGAGTTCGGCGTAGAGCGGGACTTCGAGACCGGCGCGGTTGCAGCCGGAGGCGAGCGTGTTTTCCCCTGCGAGGACGAGCGACACCCGGGCGCCATACCCCAGCGCGAAGGCGCACTGGTTGTCGCCGGTCGCCCGGAGCGTCAGGTTCGCGAGCATGACCGTGTTGGTCGTGCCGCTCGGGATGACGACGCACACCTCGCCCGACACGTTGGTGCCGGCCAGCGTGAAGGGACCCGTGCCCGCGAGCGAGAGCGTCCGGGTTTTCGCATCGTATGTCCATCCATCGGTGTCGGGGTTTTCCGGGCCGAAGCCGGCGTCTTCGCCGTTGACGGTCACGCCCTTCGGTTGGCCACCGCGCACCAGCGTGATGGCGTAGCTGTTTCCGTTCGCCGTGAAGACGTGCTCGCCGTCCGGCAGCCAGAGATAGAGGGTGCCGCGGTCGTCGGCGACGAGGTCGTTGACGCCGTAGTCCTCGATCCCGATGATGGTGACGGGGGCGTTGCATTCGAAGTCCGGCAACGCCACGCAGGCGACCCGGGCGGTGCCGTTCGAGGGCGCGGGGGCGATGGTGTCGTTGTCGAGACGGATCGAGCCGCCGGTGAAGGTGTTCGCGCCGGCGATCGCGCCATCCACGCCCGGCCCGATGTCCGCTGCGCCGTCGGCGCCTAGCGTGACGACCGTGCCGCCGGAGATCGTCACCGCGCCGCCCGCGCCTTCGTAGCCGCCGCCGATGCCCGCGGCCCAGTCTCCGCCGGTTGCCTCGACCCTGCCGCCGGCGATCATGATCGTCCCGCCGTTGCCGGACTGGCCGCCGCCGATGCCCGCGCCGTACTCGCCGCCGGTCGCCGTGACCGTGCCGTTGGAAATCGTGATCGTGCCGGCGTCGTTCCAGTATCCGCCGCCGATGCCGGCCGCGTTGGCACCGCCGGTGGCCGTCAGCGATGCGCCGTCGTCGCCGGGCGCACGGGTGATCGTGATCGTGTTCCCTGCGGTGACTTCAAGGCCTGCGCAGTTCCCGCCCGACACGAGCGTGTTCGTCCCCGCGAGGACAAGCGTTATCCGGGCGCCCTCCTGCACGGAAAAGGCGCATTGGCCTTGATCCGTCGCCTTGAGCGTCAAGTTGGAAAGCGCGACCGTGTTGACGGCATCGCCCATGACGGCGACGCAGACATCGCCAGCTTCGTTGGCGCCCGCGAGCGTGAAGGGTCCCGTGCCGTAAAGCAAGGCGGTCCGGCTTTCCGACTGATAGTTCCATCCGTCGGTTTCGGGATCGCTGGGGCCGAAGGCGACATCGGTGCCGTTGACCGTCACGCCGAGCGCTAGGACGCCGCCCTGAAGTTCCAGCGTGTAGTTTCGTCCGTTCGCCGTGAAGTCGTACTTGCCGTCCGGTAGCCAGAGGTAGAGGACGCCGCCGTTGTCGGCGACGAGGTCGTTGACGCCGTATCCCTCAAGCCCGGCGATCATGACGGGGGCGTTGGGCTCGAAGCCTGTGAGGGTCACGCAGTAGATTGGTGCCTGGCCGTCCGAGGGCGCGGGGGCGATGTCGTCGTTCACGAGGCGGATCGAGCCGCCGGTGAAGATGTTGGAACCGGTGCTTGAGTTGTTGGGCCCCGGGCCGATGTCCGCGCCGCCGTTCCTGCCCTGCGCCGAGACCGTGCCGCCGGCGATGGTCACCGTGCCGCCGGTACTGTACCGGCCGCCGCCGATGCCGGCGCTGTAGTAGCCTTTGGCGGTGACCTGGCCGCCGGAGATCGTGATCGCGCCAATGTCGCTTTGGTAGCCGCCGCCGATGCCGGCGCCGTACTGTCCGCCGTTTGCGGTGACCGTGCCGCCGGAGATCGTGATCGTGCCATCGTCGGTACCAGCTCCGCGTCCGCTGCCGATGCCGGCGGCGTACGAGCCGCCCTTCGCCGTGATGGCGCCGCCGGAGAGCGTAATCGTGCCTCTGTCGCCATAGTAGCCGCCGCCGATGCCCGCGCCGTAGTAGCTGCCCCCCGTCGCCGTGATGACGCCGTCGGCAATCGTGATTGTGCCGCCGTCACTGTAGTAGCCGCCGCCGATGCCCGCGGCCCAGTTGCCGCCCTTCGCCGTGACCATACCGCCGGAGATGCTGACCGTGCCGCCGTCGCCGTAGTAGCCGCCGCCGATGCCGGCGCCGTTGTTGCCTCCATTGGCAACGACGGTGCCATTGCCAATCCACACGGTGCCGCCGGTGCCGTAGTAGCCGCCGCCGATGCCGGCGGCTCGATAGCCGCCCGTCGCGGTGACCGTACCGCCGTAAATCTTCACCGTGCCATTGGCGCTGTTGTTGGCGCCGCCGATGCCGGCGCCGTATTGGTAACTGGTTGCCGTCAGCGAACCACCGCCGAGCGCGTTGGTGATGGAAAGCGAAGCCCCCTGCGGCACTTCGAGCCCGGCGCGGTTCTCGCCGGAGGCGAGCGCGTTCTCGCCCGCGAGGACGAGCGACGCCTCGGCGTTCTGCCGGAGCGCGAAGGCGCATTGATCCTTGGCAATCGCCGTGAGCGTCAGGTTCGAGAGCGCAACCGTGCTGGCAACATCGTTCGAGACGACAACGCAGACCCGGCCTAACACGTCGTTGCCCGACAGGGTGAAGGGACCCGCGCCCGTGAGCCAGAGGATGCTGGTGGTCACATCGTAGCTCCATCCGGCGACGTCGGGATCGTCCGGCGTGTAGGCGACGTCCTCGCCGTTGATCGTCACGCCGATCGGCCCGGAGCCGTTCTTGATTTTGGCCGTGCAGGGGCGTCCGTTCGCCGTGAAGTTGTAGGTGCCGTCCGGGAGCCACAGGTGGATGGCGCCGCCGGCGTCGGCGAAAATGTCGTGTACGCCGTAGTCTCCAAGCCCGTTGATCATGACGGGGTCGCCGGGCGTGAAACCCGACTCCACGATGTAGCCGACGCGGGCCGTGCCGTTCGAGGGCGCGAGGGCGATGGCCGAGGCAGCCAGGCCGATCGAGCCGCCGGTGAAGGTGTTGGCGCCCGAGGACATGCCGTTCAGTCCCGGGCCGATGTCCGCGCCGCCATCGGTGCCCTCCGCGGCGACCGTGCCGCCGGAAACCGCAACGCTGCCGCCAAGGCCGTTGAGGCCGGATCCGCCGCCGATGCCGGCGCCGCCGCTGCTGCCGCCCGTCGCCGTGATCCGGCCGCCGGAAATCGTGACGTTGCCGCCGGCTTTCCCGTTGCTGCCGCCGATGCCGGCGGCCTGATAACCGCCCGTCGCGGTGACGTTGCCGCCGGAAATCGTGACATTGCCGCCCGCTTTCCCGGAGCCGCCACCGATGCCGGCGGCGTAACCGCCACCTATGGCCGTGACGATGCCGCCGGAGATGGTCGTCGTGGTGCCGCCGGCTCCCGAGCTGCCGCCCCCGATGCCCGCGGCGTAGTAGCCGCCCTGCGCCGTGACCGTGCCGCTGGAAATCGTGACTGCGGCACCGGCGCCGCCGGCACCGCCGCCGATGCCCGAGCCGCTGCCGCTGCCGTTGGCGACGATCACGCCGCCGGAAATCGTGATTGTGCCGCCGTCGCCGTACTGGCCGCCACCGATGCCGGCGCCGTACTGGCCACCCGTAACCGTCAACGAGGCGTCGTCGTCGCCGGGCGCGTTGGTGATGGAAAGCGTCCTTCCCGCCGTGACTTCAAGCCCCGCGCAATAGAAGCCGGAAGCGAGCGTGTTCGCTCCGGCGAGGACGAGCGAGACGTTGGCATTCTGCTCCAGCGCGAAGGCGCACTGGCTGTCGCCCGTCGCCTTGAGCGTCAGGTTCGAGAGCGTGACCGTGGTGGCGGTGCCGTTCGCGACGACGACGCGCACCTTGCCATTGTCGTTGGCTCCCGAGAGCGTGAAGGGGCCGGCGCCAGTGAGCGAGAGGATGCCGGGTGCCGAGTCGTAGTTCCAGCCGGCAGCGGCGGGGTCGTCCGGCGTGAAGGCGACATCCTCGCCGTTGATCGTCACGCCGATCGGCCCGGAGCCGTTCTTGATTTTGGCCGTGCAGGGGCGTCCGTTCGCCGTGAAGGCGTACTCGCCGTCCGGGAGCCAGAGGTGGATGGCGCCGTAATCGTCGGCGACAATGCCGCTTACGCCGTATTCCTGCGGAAGCCCCTCGATCGTGACGGGTGCGCCAGGCGTGAAGTCCGACACCGTGACGCGGCCGACCCGCGCCGTGCCGTTCGAGGGGATGGGGGCGATGGACGTGTTGGCCAGGCCGATCGAGCCGCCCGTGAAGGTGTTCGGGCCGGAGGTCGTGCCTTGGGCGCCGGGGCCGATGTCCATGCCTTCGGCGCCGCCCGTCGCAAAGACCGTGCCGCCGGAAACCGCGAGCGTGGCGCCTGCGGTGTAATAGCCGCCGCCGATGCCGGCGGCGTAGTAGCCGCCCGTCGCCTTGACCGCGCCGCCGGAGATGTCCACCGCGCCGCCGTGCTTGCCGGACGCGCTGTAAGAGTTGTTCTTGCCGCTGCCGATGCCGGCGGCGTAGTCGCCGCCGATTGCCGTGACGGTGCCGCCGGAGATCGTCACCACGCCGCCGTTGCCTTCGGATCCGCCGCCGATGCCCGCGCCGCCGTCGTAGCTGCCCATGGCCTTGATCGGCTGCCCATGGCCTTGATCGTGCCGCCGGATATCTTGATCGTGCCGGCGTGCCTGCGGGGATAGCCGCCGCCGATGCCCGCGCCGTTGCCGCCGCTGCTCGCCTCCAATGCGGCCGTCGTGGCACCGGGTGCGTTGGTGATGGAAAGCGACGTGCCCGCCGGAACTTCGATCCCCGCGCGCCCGGTGCCTGAGGAGAGATAATTGTTCCCCGCGAGGAGGAGCGAGACGCAGGCGTTCGTCTCCAGCGAGAGGGCGCAGTAATCGTAGGTGCTTGACGAGAGCGTCAGACCCGAGAGCGTGAGCATGGTCGTCACGCCCTCCTGGACGACGACGCCCACCTTGCCTGCCGTGTTCGCGCCGGCCAGCGTGAAGGGACCCGCGTTCGTGAGCGTGAGGGAGTAGGTGGCCGAGTCGTACACCCAGCCGATGTCGCCGGTCGAGACGGCGTCGTCGAGCGGGGTGCCGTTGATCGTCACCCCGGTGGAGGCGGCGGTTGCGGCTGTCGCAAGGGCGATGAACAGCGCGGTGAGGATTCTGCTCCGGGTGTGTTTCTTCATGGCGGCGTTCCTTTCAATGACAGACGGTGGAAATAAGCCGAAAACCCAACTTTGTCGCGAGCTTTGTCGGTAACTTTGTCGGAAGCTGTCCCAGTTGGCGGACACGGAGGTCCGCCGCAACGATAATGGCTTGTGGTGTTACTGTTCACGGCCAGCCTTTAGGTGGGCTAAAGGATGGAAGCCACCTAATCAGTCATTGGGCAATAATCTGCGGACGATTATAGATTAGACGGCGGGATGGGAAAAGCATTAATTCCTGATTTTACGCTTTCCATATTCAAAACCAGCAGCATTCGCGCCGATTCGCGTCCATTCGCGGCGCCATCTCCCCCGTTCGCCGTTTTCATGCACACGGCATGCCGTGCGCCTATTGACCCCGCCCCACCTTTCGCGTCCATTCGTCCATTCGCGGTTCCAAATCTTGGCGACCTTGGCGTCTTGGCGGTTTTAACCTGCGTGCGGCTCGCCGGTCACGCCGCGTGGCGGCGTGACGGGGACGGCTCGCCCTACCCTTCGTTTCGCTGTACCGCGAGCTTTCGCCGGCACGGATTCTTCGGACGAGCAGACGCTCGTCCCTCCCGCCGGGTGGTTCGGTACAGGCGCCAGCCAAACTTTAGGCCGAAGTTCCAGCGATTCCCAACAGCCTGCTCGTTCGCAAACCCTTGCAGGCAAGCATTCTACGCGCTTTCTGGCACCATTTTCCCGTTCCGCTTACATGGAAACGCCCTTGTTGTTCCGCCAGCAGGCGTGGTCCGCCTCGAGCAGTTGGAAGGCTTTGGCCTGGAAGGCGTTCGGCATCGTGTCGCGGGTAAAGCGCACGGCGGTTCTGCCTTCTCCGAAACAGCATGTGTTGCGCACCTGTGTCGATAGCGCGCCAAGCAGCCCGTCCCAGCGCCGGAGCCGCAGTCCGTCAGTGGTGCGTTTCCGGGCGCGCTTGCGCTTGAGGTTTTCCGAGGGCTGCGCCTTGGCGACGGGATCGCGGCTGGCGCGGGCGGCTTCCAGTTCCTCGTCGGCGTAGAGCAGCGGGGCCAGGGCCTGGCGCATGTGCCATTCCACGTAATAGGCGAGCATGCACAGCAGCACGTGCGCGCGCACGCGGTCCTCCAGGCGGTGGTAGATCGGGCGGATGAGCAGATCGACTCCCTTGAAGGTCCTGAAGGCCTGCTCGACGTCGCCCAGGCTCTTGTAGGCGCGCACCGCGTCCTCTGCGGAAAGCGACTCGGGCGTCTCGCTGGTGCGCACGACGTAGATGCCGTCCAGGGCGGCCTCGCGGGCGATGGATTCCGTGTCGCGCTCCCAGCCGAAGTGGTTGTCGGCGATGTCCAGCCTGAAGTGCTTGGCGACCTTGTAGCGGTTGATCACGCGTCCCGCCCTGACGCCGATCTCGGCTGCCGTCAGGGGTTTCCTCCTCCGGCGCCCCACATGGTCGCGCAGCTTGACGAGATCCTTCTCGGTGGACTCCAGCAGCTCGCCGCGCATGCGGGCGCGGTCCATCGCCAGCAGCGGGTTGTAGCAGGCCACCAGCCGTTCGCCGGGGAAGTCGGGATGGATGATCTCGGCCAGGTTGCCCTGCGTGAACAGCGGCGCACCGGAGGGATCGCGTGTCTCCAGCAGCCTGCGGATGTCCGAGCTTCGCAGGCAGGATATCCAGCCGCAGCCCTCCTGCTTCCGCAGGCGGTCGATCTGCGTGTTCGTCAGCATGCCGCGGTCACCCACGAAGACGAACCGCGCTATGCCGAAGCCCCCGCGCAGCCGGTCGATCTGGTCCGGCACCGTCACCGGGTCGGCGGTGTCGCCGGGATACACCCGCACCGCGACCGGCCTGCCGTCGGTATCGGTCATAAGCCCGTAGACGATGCCGGGCAGCTTGAGGCCGTCGCGGTTGTATCCGCGCTTTGCCAGGGGGCATTGCTTGCCGTAGTAGGAGCTGCTCGATACGTCGTACAGGACTGTCGCCCCCTCGGCAAGGTGCCGCCCGGCCAGCTTGCGCTCGATGAAGGGCTGGCGGGCCGCGAGCCAGTCCATCGCCGCATACAGGTCGTTCTCGTCCACGTCCTGCACGCCGAACTCCTGCGCGAGCGTGGAGTCCCCGAACAGGGAGACCGTCTCCAGCTTCGAGCCCGGCTCTATTATGCGCTGGGCTATCATCGCCAGCACGATGTCGCGCTCCGGGCAGGGCTTGGACGACACCAGATCCCGCATGCCGAGCCGGCTCATTGCCGTGCGGACGGCCCTGACGTGGCCGCATGGCAGGGATCGCTCGATCTCGAAAAGGCTGTCGGCCTCCACAAGATGTTCGCCCTTGAGCGCGGCGCGCAGCGCCGCCACCGCCTCGGGCGGCAGCATCGACAGGTTGGCAAGCGTGCGCTTGACGGTGCGCCCGCCCTCGCGGCAGCTCTCGCGCAGCAGGATTGCGGGCGGGGATTTGCGGTTCGGCACGATGTCAATGTACATGGGCTCAATTTAGCAGACCTTTCAGTCTCATGCAAGCGTAAAAATGGTGTTTCGTCAAAAAAGTTATTAACAATTACATGGGCGCAAATGGAACGGATTTTGCTGCCTTAGGGGTGCCGGAATGCCGCTAAATCAAGAAAATATGGCCGTTTCGGGCATGAAAGAGCCGCTGGAACTTCGGTTTAGGACTTTAGAACTCCCGAACTTTAGAACTTCATTCGTCCATTCGCGGAACCCCCTTCCACTCTCCTTTTCGCGATTTTCGCGTCTTTCGCGGTTAAAAAACCTTCCGGCTATTGTGCCAAAACCCGCAGGAAAGCTCTAGGCGTATTCGTGGCGGTGAACGGCACAGTGAGCGTCATGCCATCGAGCGCGGTTCCGGGGAGCGGCGTCCAGGCGGCTTCCATGAGATTGGTACAGAATTGAACCTCGAGCGTCATCGTGGCGATCCACGTGGCAAAAGCATCGGGGTCGAGTTGGCTGGCGAGCGTGAGCGCGGCGGTATCGTCTGCCAGCACGAACGCGGCGATGTGGAAATGTCCCATTGTCGCCGTCACATCCGCGTCCGAGACGGTCGCGACATAGGTTACGCCGTTCGCGATGAAGGTGTAGCCGCCGTTCGGCAACCAGAGGTAGAGCTTGCCGTTCTCGTCGGCGAAGAGGTCGTTCACACCGTAGGTTCCGGGCAATGCGATCATGACCGGCGCGCCGGGGTCGAGCCACGGCACCGTCACGCACCAGACGCGTACCGTGCCATTGCTGGGCGCGGGGGAGATGGTGCCGTTCGCGAGGCGGATCGAGCCGCCGGTGAAGGTGTTCGAACCGGATGCCGCACCATATTTGCCCGGCCCGATGTCCGTGCCGCCACCGTTGCTCTGCGCGAAGACCGTACCACCGGAAATCCCGATCGTGCCACCCGCACCGTCCCATCCGCCGCCGATACCCGCGCCGCCGTTATGGCCGCCCGTCGCCGTTACCATGCCGCCGGAAATCTCCACCGTGCCGCCCGTGCTAGAATAGCCGCCGCCGATGCCCGCACCGTGTTCGTTGCCCGTCGCGACGAGTGTGCCGCCGCCGATGCGCACCGTGCCGCCCGCACCGCCGTCGTAGTTCGTTTCTTTGGTGCCGCCGCCGCCGATGCCCGCACTACGTTTGCCACCCACCGCCGTGACCGTGCCTCCTAAAATCTCCACGGTGCCGCCTGCGGCACGGTTGCCGCCGCCGATGCCCGCGCCGTAGGAACCGCCCGTCACAGAGAGCGCACCCGCGCCGTCGCCGGGCGCGTTGGTGATCGAGAGCGACCGTCCCGCCGCAACTTCGATGCCCGCGCGGTTGAGGCCGGAGAAGAGCGTGTTCGTCCCCGCGAGGAAGAGCGAGACGCAGGCGTTCGTCTCCAACGCGAAGGCGCACTGGTCGCTGCCGGTCGCCCGGAGGGTCAGGTTCGAGAGGGTCATCGTGTTGACCGTGCCGTCCGGAACGACGACGCACACGCCGCCGACCACATTGCCGCCCGAGAGCGTGAAGGGACCCGCGCCATCGAGGGCGAGTGTGCGGGTTGACGATGTGTAAGTCCAGCCGGGATTCTGAACCAACGAGTCGAAGGCAACATCTTCGCCATTCACTGTCACGCCGGAAGAGCCCACGCCGTCCTCGACCTTCGCCGTGCAGGTGCGCCCATTTGCCGTGAGCACGTAGTCGCCCTCCGGAAGCCACAGATGGATGCAGCCGCCGTCGTCGGCAAAGATGTCGTTCGTTCCGTAGTAGTCCGGAAGGCCCGAGCCGGAGGAAGCGAAGACGACCGGCGCATCAGGCTCGAACCCCGCGACCACCGCGCAGGCGACCGGTTCATCGGTGTTGTTGCGGGGTATGGGACTAGGGGATACACCACCTGAACGGATCGTACCGCCGGTAAAGCGGGTCGTTTCGGTGGTAGGCTGGCGGTAGAGACCGTGCCCGACATCGGGGGCACCTGCCCCCCCCGCCGCCGTCACCATACCGCCGGAAATCTCGATCGTGCCGCCTGCGCCCTTGAAGCCGCCGCCGATGCCCGCGCCGCCGCTGCCGCCGCCCGTTGCCGTCACCCGTCCGCCGGAGATGGTTATCGTGCCACCGCTGCCGCCGGAGTAACTGGTGGTGCTGCCACCGCCGCCGATGCCCGCGCCGCCGGCGTATTGGCTGCTCGTGGCCGTGACCGTGCCCCCGGAAATCTCCACCGTGCCTCCTGCGCTGCGGTAGCCGCCACCGATACCCGCGCCGTTATCGGTAGCCGTCGCGACGAGCGTGCCGCCAGTAATGCGCACTGTACCGCCGCTGCCGCCGAAGGAACCGGATGAGCTGGTGCCACCACCGCCGACACCCGCGCTGCGGTAGCCGCTCGTGGCCGTGACCATGCCACCGCGGAACGTCACCAAGCCGCATGCGGCCTGGTCGCCGCCACCAATGCCCGCGCCGCGAGAACCACCCGTCACGAGGAGCGCCCCCGCGTCGTCGCCGGGCGCGTTGGTAATCGAGAGCGAGCGTCCCGCCGCGACTTCGATGCCTGCGCGACCGGCGCCCGAGGCGAGCCTGTTCGTCCCCGCGAGGAAGAGCGACACGTCGGCGTTCGCTCCCAGCGCGAAGGCACATTGACCGCTGCTTCTCGCATAGAGCATCAGGTTGGAGAGGGTGACCGTGTTCGTCACGTTCTCCGAGACCACGACGCACACCGCATTGGCCATGTTCGTGCCGGAGAGCATGAAGGGACCCGCCCCGGAAAGCGTGAGCGTGGGCGAGACATACGCCCAGCCTTCGCCGGACGAGCCGGCGGAGTCGAGCATGTCGCCGTTGACGGTGACGCCGACGGGACTGGCGGTGGCGGTGGCGACGATGCATGCCGCCGCCAGCGCGGCGAGGAGGGGGCGGGTGGTGTGCTTCATGGTGGTGTTCCCTTCAGTCGCGCCTCTACGCCTGTGGGGCAGAGACACACTTTGTCGCGAGCCTTGTCGAAAGCTGTCCCAGTTGGCGAACACGGAGATCCGCCGCAACGATAATGGCTTGTGGTGTTACTGTTCACGGCCAGCCTTTAGGTAGGCGAAATAACGAAAGCTACCTAATCAGTCGTCAGGCAATAATCTGCAGACGATTATAGATTAGACGGCGGGATGGGGAAAGCATTATTCTGCCAGCACGCGCAGGAAGAGGCGGGGGGAATCGGGCGGGGTGAACGGCACGGTAAGGGTCATGCCGTCGCGCGCGGTTCCGGGGAGCGTCGTCCAGACGGCTTCCGTGAGGTTGGTGCAGTACTGGACCTCGAATGCCGTCACCGTATTGATCCATTCGTCGAAAAGGTCGGGCGGGAGCCGTTCGGCGAGCGTGAAGGTGGCCGTGTCATCCGCCAGTTCGAAGGCGGCAATGGTGAAATAGTGGGTTGTCACCGCCGCATCCGCATCCGCGACGGTCGCGACATAGGGCACGCCGTTGACGACGAAGACATATTCGCCGTTCGGCAGCCAGAGGTAGAGCGTGCCGTTTTCGTCGGCGAAGAGATCGTTGGTGCCGTAGCCCTGCGGCAACACTTCGAGCTCCGGCGTCGCGCCGGGCGTGAGACCCGGCACCGTCACGCACCAGACGCGCACCGTGCCATTTGAGGGCACAAGGGATATGGCGCCGTTGGCGAGACGGATCGAGCCGCCGGTGAAGGTGTTCGCGCCGGAAAGCGTGGCTTTGGCGCCGGGACCGATGTCCGTTGCGCCGCCGGTGCCTGTCGCGACGACGGTGCCGCCGGAGATCGTCACGGTGCCACCCTTGCCGGCGCTGTTGTAGCTGCCGCCGCCGATGCCGGCGGCACCGTCGCCGCCGGTTGCCGTGACCCTGCCGCCCGAGATGTCCACGGTGCCGCCTGCGGCGGCGTAACCGCCGCCGATTCCGGCGGCGCCATCGCCGCCGACGGCTGTCGCCGTGCCACCGGAGATCGTCACCGAACCGCCGGCGTACTGAAGGCCGCCGCCGATGCCGCCGCCGCGATAGCCGCCCATGGCGACGACGCTGCCGCCGGAGAGGGTCAGCGTGCCACCCGCGCCGTAATAGCCGCCGCCGATGCCGGCGCCGTACTTGCCGCCCGTGGCCGTGACGTTGCCGCCGGCGATTTCGATTGTGCCGCCTGCTTTGCTTCGTCCGCCGCCGATGCCGGCGGCGTAGTCGCCGCTTGTCGCCGTCAGCGTGGCCGTGTCGTCGCCGGGCGCGTTGGAGATCAGGAGCGTCCGGTTCGCCGCGACTTCGAGGCCGGCGCGGTTGTCGCCTGAGACGAGTGCGTTCGCCCCCGCGAGGCGGAGCGACATCCGGGCGTACTGTCCCAGCGCGAAGGCGCAGCGATCCGCGCCTGTCACCCAAAGCGTCAGGTTGGCCAGCGTGACGGTGTTGGTGGTGCGGTCCGGCACGACGACGGACACGGCACCGACCTTGTTCGTGCCGGCGAGCGTGAAGGGGCCCGCACCGGAGAGCGTCAACACACGGCTCGGCGGGTCGTAGATCCATCCGGCGGCGGAATTCGTCGAGCCGAAGGCGACGTCCTCGCCGTTGATTGTCACACCGACGACGCCTGTCCCATTCTCCACCTTCGCCGTGCAATTGCGTCCGTTCGCCGTGAAGGCGTGAACGCCCTCGGGGAGCCAGAGATAGATGCAGCCGTCCTCGTCGGCGACGATGCCGTTCACGCCGTAGGGCATGGTGCCCGAGAGGAACGGGGTGATTTCAACGGCTTCGCCTGGGGCGAAGCCGCTTGTCATCGCGCAACCCACGCGCTCCGTGTCGTTGGACGGCGCGGGTGAGGGGAAGGTGTTGGCGAGGCGGATCGAGCCGCCGGTGAAACGGTTCAGGCCGCGGATAGCGCTGTTCAGCCCCGGCCCGGCGTCCGCGCTGCCGCCTGCGCCCGTCGCGAAAACGGTGCCGCCGGAAACCGTCAAAAGTGCGCCGCCGCCTTTGTAGCCGCCGCCGATGCCCGCGCCGCCCGAGAAGGTGTTGTTGTAGTGGCATCCGCCGGTTGTCGTCACCGTGCCGCCGGAGATGGTCACCGTGCCGCCGGCACCGCCGGGGTTGTAGGTCGAGCCGCTTCCACCGCCAATGCCTGCGGCGTCCTGGCCGCCTGTGGCCGTCACGCTGCCGCCGGAGATGGTCACCGTGCCGCCGTCCGTGCGGTAGCCGCCGCCGATGCCGGCACCGTTCTTTCCGCCCGTTGCGGTGACGGTGCCGCCCCGAATTTCGACCTCGCCCCCGCCGCCGCTTGCGACACTGCCGCTGCCGATGCCCGCGCCGCTTTCGCCGCCTGTCGCCGTGACCGTGCCATTGAAAATGGTCACGTTGGCGCCGTTGCCGTTTCCGCCGCCGCCGATGCCGGCGCTGCTGCCGCCGCCTGTCGCGGTGACGGTGCCGCCGGAAAGGATCACGTCGCCGCCGTCGCCTTTGTAGCCGCCGCCGATGCCGGCGCCGTAGGAGGCCGTTGCGTGGACGTCGCCGCCGGAAATCTCCACCGTGCCGCCGTCGGCGTACTGACCGCCGCCGATGCCGGCGCTGGAGCTTCCGCCTGTCGCGGCGACGCAGCCGCCGGAGATCTTGACGACGCCACCCGAGCCGTTCTCTCCGCCGCCGATGCCGGCGCCGTAGGCTCCACCGGTCGCGGTGACCGTGCCGCCAGAGATCGTGATCGTGCCGGCGTCGCCGTTGCTGCCGCCGCCGATGCCGGCGCCGTAGGTGCCGGTTGTCGCCGTGACCGTGCCGCCGGAGATGGTGATCGTGCCGCCGGCGCCGCCGTTGCCGCCGCCGATGCCGGCGGCGGAGGAAGCGCCCGTTGCAGTGATGGTACCACCGGAAATCGTCACGGTGCCACACGCACTGTTCGCTCTACCGCCGATGCCCGCGCCGCCGCTCCTGGCCGTGACGACGAGCGCGCCTGCTTCATCACCGGGGGCGTTGGTGATCGAGAGCGACGCGCCCGGCGGAACCTCGATGCCCGCATTCCTTGAATCCAGCTTGCTCGTTCCCGACAGAAACAGCGTGACGCAGGCGTTGGTCTCCAGCACGAAGGCGCCCTGGCTGGCGTATACCTCCCAGAGTACCAGATCCGCCAGCGTGACGGTGTTGGTCGTTCCTGCCGGAACGGCGATCACCACCTTCCACGACGTGTTCGTGCCGGCGATTGTAAAGGGGCCCTCGCCGGAAAGCGTGAGGACGGGCGAGGCATACACCCATCCATTGCCGGACGAGCCGGCGGAGTCGAGCATGTCGCCGTTGACGGAGACGCCGACGGGACCGGCGGTGGCGTTGGCGGCGATGCATGCCGCCGCCAGCGCGGCGAGGAGGGGGCGGGTGGTGCGTTTCATGGTGGTGTTCCCTTCAGTCGCGCCTCTACGCCTGTGGGGCAGAGACACACTTTGTCGCGAGCCTTGTCGCAAGCTGTCCCGGTTGGCGGACACGGAGTTCCGCCGCAACGATAATGGCTTGTGGTACTACTGTTCACGGCCAGCCTTCCGGTGGGTTAAAGGATGGAAGCAACCTAATCAGCCATCGGGCAATTATCTGCGGAGGATTATAGAGTAGGTCGCGGGGACGGGAAAGCATTATTTCCCCTTCTTCGCAGCTTCGCGCCTTCGCGTGAGCCCTGCACGCGGCTCGCCGGTCACGCCGCGTGGCGGCGTGACGGGGACGGCTCGCCCTACCCTTCGTTTCGCTGTACCGCGAGCTTTCGCCGTCACGGAGTCTTCGGACGAGCAGACGCTCGTCCCTCCCGCCGGGTGGTTCGGTACAGGCGCCAGCCAAACTTTAGAACTTCTTTCCCTCTTGCCCTACTGCTGGGGCTGACTTGAGCCGGCCGTCACCTTGAAGAAGCGGCGCGGCGCCGTCGCGCTGATGTCATCGAAGGCAAGGTTGCCGTCCGCCGTCGCATAGACGCTTTTCACCAGTTCCCAGGTTCCGCCCAGTGTAGCCGTCGCGTAGAGCGTGTACCAGACATCTTTTTTGGCGTTGGCGATCGTGATGGAGAGCGTCGTGCCGCTGAAGACGAGCGCCGAGCCGTCCGCAGCGAAGGCCGGTGTCGCAAGGTAGAATGTCGCCGTCGCATCCGCGCCGTTCACGGCGGCCGTGTAGCCGGAGCCGCCTGCCGTGAAAGTGTAATCGTTATCCGGCAGCCAGAGGTAGAGCCTGCCGGCGTCGTCGGCGAAGAGGTCGTTGACGCCGTAGGAGCCGAGCGAACCGACCGTGACCGCCGCATGGGGCACGAGATTCGTCACCGTCACGCACCAGACGCGCGCCTCGCCATCGGTGGGGTCAGTCGCCGCGTAGCCGCCATCGATACGGATGGAGCCACCGGTGAAGGTGCTTGTGCCGGAGACGTGCGGTGGGGTGCCGCCGTTTCCTACATTGCCGACGCCGCTGCCGACCCCCGGGCCGCCGTCCGCGCCGCCGGTGGCGAAGACCGTGCCGTCGGCGACGGTCAGGGCTGCGCCTGCGCCACCTTGAACGGTTCCGCCTACGCCGCCGCCGATGCCCGCCGCGCAGTCGCCGCCGGTCGCCGCGACGCGCCCGCCGGAGATCGACACCGTGCCGCCCGCGCCGGCGGTGGCGTTGGTGCTGGTGTTGTTGGCGCCGCCGCCGATGCCGGCGCCGAAGTCGCCGCCGGCGGCGGAAATCTCGCCGCCGGTGATGGTCACCGTGCAGCCCCCGCCCTCGTAGCCGCCGCCGATGCCCGCGCCATAGAGACCGCCCGTCACCGCCACGATGCCGCCGTGAACGGCCACCGTGCCGCCGTCCTTGCGATACTCGCCGCCGATGCCCGCGCCGCAGTAGCCGCCCGCCGCCGACAGCGCGCCCGCGTCGTCGCCTGGCGCATTGGTGATGGCGTCCGTCCCGCCGCGACTTCGAGACCCGCCCGGCCAAGGCCGGAGGCGAGGCTGTTCGACCCTGCGAGGACGAGCGACACAACGGCATTTGTTCCCAGCGCGAAGGCGCACTGGAAATCGCCCGTCGCCTTGAGCGTCAGGTTCGAGAGCGTGACCGTGCTCGTCACGTCATTCGTGACGGCGATGCAGACACCGCCCATCGTGTTGGCGCCCGAGAGCACGAAGGGGCCTGGGCCGGAGAGCATGGCTATGCGACTCGTTGCGTCGAAGCTCCATCCGGCGGCGATGGGATCCGACGGGCCGTAGGCGGCCTCCTCGCCGTTGACCGTGACACCGGTCGGCCCAACGCCATCCTGGATTGTCACAGTGTGGGGTTCTCCATTCGCCGTGAAGGCGTGCGTGCCGTTCGGGAGCCACAAGTAGATGATGCCGTTTCCGTCGGCGACGATATCCGTCGCACCGTACCCCGGAGGTCCGTCGAGCACGACCGGGTCGCCGGGGCTGAAGCCCGGCACCGTTGCGCAGAAGACCTGCTCCGTGGTGTTCGAGGGCGCGGGGGAGGCGTTCCCGGCGGCAAGGCGGATCGAGCCGCCGGCGAAGGTGTTCTCGCCGGAGACGATGCCGTTGCGCCCCGGCCCGATGTCCCTTGCGCCGTTGGTGCCGGTTGCCGTGACCGTGCCGCCGACGATCGTCACCGTGCCGCCGGCGCCGGCCTCGCCGCCGCCGATGCCCGCGCCGAAATCGCCGCCCGTCGCCGTGACCGCGCCGCCGGAAATCGTGACGGTGCCGCCTGCGCCTTTGTAGCCGCCGCCGATGCCGGCACCGCCGTCGCCGACATCGTAGCCGCCTGCGGCCGTGACCTTGCCGCCGGAAATGGTCGCCGTGCCGCCGTCGCCGGACCATCCGCCGCCGATGCCCGCAGCGCACATGCCGCCGGTTGCCGTCACGTCCCCGCCGGAAATGACGACTGTGCCGCCGTCGCCGCCGGTGGTTTCATTGCCGTCTCCACCGCCAATGCCGGCGCCGAAATCGCCGCCCGTCGCCGTGACCGTGCCGCCGGTGATCGTGACCGTGCCGCCGCTGCCGTCGTTGCCGCCGCCGATGCCTCCGGCCTCGGTGCCGCCCGTGGCGGCCACCGTGCCGCCGTTGACGGTCACCGTGCCGCCGTCTCCATTGTTGCCGCCGCCGATGCCGACGCCGTAATCGCCGCCCGTCGCCGACAGCGAACCCGTTTCGTCGCCGGGGGCGTTGGTGATGGAGAGCATTCCCTCCGCCGCGATCTCAAGGCCTGCCCGGCTCTCGCCCGAGGCGAGCGTGTTCGCCCCCGCGAGGGAGAGCGAGACGCAGGCGTTCGTCCCCAGCGCGAAGGCGCACTGATTGTCGTTTGTCGCCAGGAGCGTCAGGTTCGAGAGCGTGACCGTGTTCGTCGCGTTCACCGGGATGCTGACGCCGGCGCCGCCCGACGTGTTGGTGCCGGAAAGCGTGAAGGGACCCGTGCCCAGGAGCAAGATGGTGCGGGTCTCCGCATCGAAGTCCCATCCGGCGGCAGGCTCGTCCGGGCCGTAGGCGGCCTCTTCGCCGTTGACTGTCACGCCGGTCGGTTCGACCGAGGGATCCGTGACTCTTACCGTGTAGTTCTGCCCGCCCGCTGTGAAGGTGTATTTGCCGTTCGGGAGCCACAGGTGGATGGCGCCGCCGGCGTCGGCGAAAATGTCGTTCACACCGTAGTATTGAGGGAGCCCCGTGATTGCAACCGCTGCGCCGGGGGCAAAGCCCGACACCGTCGCGCAGAAGACCGGCTTCGTGCCGTTGCGGGGCGCGGGGGTGATGGACGCATTGCCCAGGCGGATTGTGCCGCCGGTGAAGGTGTTCGAGCCGGTATCCTGGCCGCGACGGCCCGGCCCGATGTCGTGACCTTCCTTGCCGCCCTGTGCGAAGACCGTGCCGCCGGAAATCGCAACGATGGCGCTGGCGCCGCCGGAGAGACTGGAATAAGAGCCGCTGCCGCCGCCGATCCCGGCGGCATAGTCGCCGCCCGTGGCCGTGACGATGCCGCCGGCGATATTGACTGTTCCTCCCGTATAGCCGGATCCGCCGCCGCTGCCGCCGCTGCCGATGCCCGCGCCGCAGTTGCTGCTGCCCGTCGCCGTGACCACGCCGCCGTTGATGGTCACCGTGCCGCCGCTGCCGTTGAAGCCGCCGCCGATGCCGGCGCCATAGTTGCCGCCCGTGGCCGTGACCGTGCCATCGTTGATGGTCACCGTAGCGCCGGCGCTTTTGTTGCCGCCGCCGATGCCCGCGCCATACTTGCCACCCGTCGCCGTGACCATGCCGCCGTTGATGTTGACCGTGCCGGCATCGCCTTCGGTGCCGCAGCCGATGCCCGCGCCGTCGGAGCCGGCGGTGGCTGCGACCGTGCCGCCGGCAATGGCCACCATGCCGCCGACGCTTTTGTAACCGCCGCCGACGGCTGCGGCGTATTTCCCGCCCGTGGCCGTGACCATGCCATCGTTGATGATCACCGTGCCGGCGTTGCCGATATAGCCGCCGCCGATGCCCGCGCCATAGTTGCCGCCCGTCGCTGCGACGGTGCCGCCGCTGATGGTCACCGTGCCGCCCGTGCCCCTGTCGCCGCCGCCGATGCCTGCGGCTTCCCTCCCGCCGAAGGCCGTGACCGTGCCGCCGTTGATGGTCGCCGTGCCGCCGTTTTTGTATCGGCTGCCGCCGATGCCGGCGGCGTAGTTGCCGCCCGTGGCCGTGACCGTGCCGCCGACGATGTTCACGGTGCCGCCGTCGCCGAGCCAGCCGCCGCCGATGCCCGCGCCGCCGCTACTGCTGGTCGCTGTGACGGTGGCGGCGAAGATGTTGATCGTGCCGCCGTGGCCGATGAAGCCCCTGTAGCCGCTTCCGCCGCCGATGCCCGCGCCATCACGACCGGCCGTTGCGAAAAGAGCGGCCGTGTCATCGCCCGGCACGTTGGTGACCGAGAGCGTCCGCCCGGCCGCGACCTCAAGGCCCGCGCGGTACTTGCCCGAGTCGAGCGTGTTCGTACCCGCGAGGAAGAGCGAGACGCAGGCGTTCGTCCCCAGCGAGAAGACGCACTGATAATCGTTTGTTGCCCGGAGCGTCAAGTCCGAGAGCGTGACCGTGCTCGTCACGCCCTCCTGAACGCCGATTTGCACCTTGCCTGACTCATTGGTGCCCGAAATCGTGAAGGGGCCTACGCCGGAAAGGATGAGGTTCGATGTGGCCGGCTCGTACGCCCAGCCGGTGTCAGACGAGCCGTCGGAGTCGAGCATGACGCCGTTGACCGTCACGCCGAGGGGGGCGGCGAAGGCGGCGGCGGCCGCACAGAGCGTCATCAGCGCGGCGAGGAGTGCATGTCTCATGGCAGTGTTCCTTTCAGTTGAGGGCGAGAGACGCGAGACGAGAAAGGGGGCTCGCGTCTCATGTCTCTTGTCTCATGTCTCATGTCCTTCCCCTTTCATTCACTGTGCCAAAACCCGCAGGAAAACACGGGGTTCATCCGTGGCAAAAGGCACGGTAAGCGTCATGCCGTCGCGCACGGTTCCGGGAAGCGTCGTCCAGGCGGCTTCCGTGAGGTTGGTGCAGTACTGAACCTCGAACGCCGTTACCGTGTTGGTCCAGGCGTCAAAGAGATCGGGCGGGAGCCTTTCGGCAAGCGTGAAGGTAGCCGTGTTATCCGCCAGCTCGAAGGCGGCGATCGCGAAATAGTGGGTTGTCGCCGCCGCATCCGCGTTCGCGACGGTCGCGACATAGGGCACGCCGTTCACGATGAAGACATAGTCGCCGTTCGGCAACCAGAGGTAGACCGTGCCGTTTTCGTCGGCGAAGAGGTCGTCCGTGCCGTAGCCCTCCGGTAGCCCCTCGAATTCCGGCACCGCCGCGTCGGGCGCGAAGACTGGGAAGGTTACGCACCAGATGCGCTCCGTGCCGTTGGAGGGCGCGAGGGCGATGGTGTCGTTCGCGAGGCGGATCGAGCCGCCGGTAAAGGTGTTCGCGCCGGAGTCTGAAGCTTTGGCGCCGGGGCCGATGTCCGCGCCGCCTACGCCCGTGGCGAAGATGGTGCCGCCGGAGACGGTCAACGAGCCGCCCTTGCCGCCGGTGTTGCCACCGCCGCCGCCGATGCCCGCGCCGCCGTCGCCGCCGGTTGCCGTGATCACACCGCCCGAGACCGTGAGAGCAAGCCCCGAGTTGCTGAGGCCGCCGCCGATGCCCGCGCCGGCGGTGCCACCCTGCGCGACGACCGTGCCGCCGGAGACCGTCATCGTCACAGTGCTGTTGTAGGCGTTGCCGCCACCGCCGATACCAGCGGCATCGGCACCGCCCGTTGCGGTCACATGGCCGCCGGAGATGGTCAGCGTCCCCTTGAACACCCCGTTTACGCCGCTGCCGATGCCCGCGCCACGATAGCCGCCCTGCGCCGTCACCGTGCCGCCGGAGATATCGATCACCGCGTTCCCGCTCGATCCCTGACAACCGCCGCCGATGCCGGCGCCATTTTCACCACCCGTTGCCGTCAGCGCGCCGCCGGAGAGTGTCAGCGCGCCGCCCGTGCCGCGGTCGCCGCCGCCGACACCTGCACCGCGATAGCCGCCCGCGGCCGTCACGTTGCCGCCGGCAATCTCGACCGTGCCGCCTGCGTTTCTAAAACTGCCGCCGATGCCTGCGGCGTAGTCGCCGCCGGTTGCCGTCAGTGTGGCCGCGTCGTCGCCGGGCGCGTTGGTGATGCAGAGCGTCTGGTTGGCCAGCACCTCGATGCCCGCGCGATGCTCCCCCGAGACGAGCGCATTTGCCCCCGCAAGGCAGAGCGAAGCGCGCGACCACTTCCCCATGGAGAAGGCGCTCCGGCCCGTGCCCGTCACCCGTAGGTTCAGGTTCGCCAGCGTGACGCTGTTGGTCGTGCGGTCCGGCAGGACGACGGAGACCGCGCCGACCATGTTCGTGCCGGCGAGCGTGAAGGGGCCCGCGCCGGAGAGCGTCAGAACGCGATCCGCCGGGGCGTAGCTCCATCCGGCGACGGCGTTCGTCGAGCCGAAGGCGACCTCCTCGCCGTTGACCGTCACGCCGACCGGCCCCACGCCATTGGTCACCGATCCGGTACAGGCGCGCCCGTTCGCGGTGAAGGCGTGGACACCGTCAGGCAGCCAGAGGTAAATCGTGCCGTCGTCGTCGGCAACGATGTCATTCGCGCCGTAGGGCTCGGCACCGGAGAGGAGCGGGCCGACCTCGACCGCCCCGCCCGGGGCGAAGCCGCCTGCCATCACACAGGCCACCCGCGCCGCGGCGTTGGAGGGCACGGGGGAGATAGCGGAGTTCGCGAGGCGGATCGAGCCGCCGGTGAAGAGGTTCGTGCCGAAGCCCGTACACTGTTGCCCCGCCCCGATATCTTCGCCGCCGCCGGCGCCTGTCGCGAAGACCGTGCCGCCGGAAATCTTCAGGATAGCACCCGCGCCGCGGTAGCCGCCGCCGATGCCTGCCGCACCGTAGTAGTAGTTGTTGTTGTCGCGATAGAACCCGCCCGTCGCCGTCACCCTGCCGCCGGAGATGGTCACCTCGCCGCCCGCGCCGCCGTCGCGATAGCCATCGCCGCCGCCACCGCCGATGCCGGGGGCGCGCTGGCCGCCCGTCGCGACAACCGTGCCGTCCGAAATCTCGACCACAGGACCGGCACCGCCGCGGCCGCCGCCGCCGATGCCCGCGGCGCACCGCCCGCCCGCCGCGATGACCGCACCGCCGGAGATCGTCACCGTGCCGCCCGCGCCGCCGTCACTAGAAAAGGATCCACCGCCGCCGATGCCCGCACCCCCTTGCGAACCGCCAGTCGCCGTCACCGTGCCGCCGGAGACGTTCACCACGCCGCCCGTGCCGCTGTTTCCGCCGCCGATGCCCGCAGCGTAGTAATTGCCTGTTGCCGTGACTGTGCCACCGGAGATCGTCACCGTGCCACCGTGGCCACCGTTACCGCCACCGATGCCTGTAGCGTTGCTGTTACCCATCGCGTGGACATCGCCGCCGGAAATCTCCACCGTTCCGCCGTTACCGCCGTTGCCGCCGCCGATGCCGGTGCCACCGTTTGCGCCGCCCGTCGCGGAGATCGTGCCGCCGGAAATCGTCACCGTGCCGCCGTCGCCGCCGCTGCCGCCGCCAATGCCGGCACCATAGCCGCCGCCGGTCGCCGTCACCTCGCCGCCCGTGATGGTCACGACACCGCCCGCGCCGCCGATGGCCTGATAGGCGCCGCCGCCGCCGATGCCCGCGGCATAGCCGCTGCCCGACGCCGTGACCGTGCCGCCGGAGATGGTCACCGTGCCGCCATCACAAGTGGCACCTTCGCCACCGCCGATGCCTGCGCTGTTGTTGCCACCTGTTGCCTTAACCGCGCCGCCGGAAATCGTCACCGTCCCGCACGCACTGGAGGATCTGCCGCCGATGCCCGCGCCGCGCGAGCCCTTGACGACGAGCGCGGCTGCTTCGTCGCCGGGGGCGTTGGTGATCGAGAGCGACGCGCCCGGCGGGACTTCGATGCCCGCATAGCTCGAATCCAGCGTGCTCGTCCCCGCCAGAAGCAGCGTGACGCAGGCGTTCGTCTCCAGCACAAAGACGCCTTGGGTGGCGCCTGTCGCCCAGAGCTTCAGATCCACCAGCGTGACGGTGTTGGTCACTTCCTGCGGGACGGCGATCATCACCTGCCTCATGTTGTTCGTGCCGGCGATCGTGAAGGGGCCGGCACCGGAAAGCGTGAGCGTGGGCGAGGCGTACGCCCAGCCATCGCCGGACGAGCCGGCGGAGTCGAGCATGTCGCCGTTGACGGTGACGCCGACGGGCCCGGCCGTTGCGGCGGCGGCGATGCAGGCGATGAAAAAGGCGGGGAGGAGAGGGCGGAAGGGTTGCTTTTTCACGGTGTTGTTTCTGTCAGGCGGGGGTGGAGTTCGGGCTCTGCGGACTGCAGAACACGCAAAACCAACTGATGTGTTGTTGCTTGTGATCCTCGGGGCGGGAACAACTTGCAGGGCGCGAGCATTATAGGGTAATCGGGAAAGCAAGGCAACCGACGAGGGAAAAGGGAAGGGAAGAGGGAGGGAAGGTTCGCCGTCTTCGGCAGCTAAAGAGCCGCGCGGGGAGACTGCAAGCGGACAACCGCAAAGCCCGCACGCGCCATCGCGCCGCCATCGCGCGGCGCCCTGAACTGCGGGTTGTTGCAACCCCGGGTGGCCTGTGGTATCCTATTCCTTTCCCATTCCCCTCATTTTCGTTTGGAGAAATCCCCATGTCGGACAAGAATCAGGACAAACTTGGCGAACGGATCCGGATGTATCGCGAGCGCCTTGAAATGGACGAGCAGGCGCTCGCCGCGAAGGCCGGAGTCGGCGTGGACGTGGTGCGCGCCGTCGAGTCCGGCGACGTCTATCCCGCGCTCGGCGTGCTCGTGAAGCTCTCCCGCGCCCTCGGGCAGCGCCTGGGCACCTTCATGGACGACCAGTTCACCCCCGACCCCATCGTGGTGCGCCACGACAAGCGCACCGAGGACGGCATCACGCACAAGAAGGCCGGCCCCGGCCCCGGCTTCCACTACTATCCGCTCGGACGCGGCAAGACCGATCGCCACATCGACCCCTTCTACATCGAAATCGACGAGGATGCCCCCGCCGCTCTCTCCTCCCACGAGGGCGAGGAGCTCATCATCGTCGTCTCCGGCGAGGTCGAGCTCGTCTACGGCCAGGAATCGCAAATCCTCAAGCCCGGCGATTCCGCCTTCTACAACTCCGTGGTGAAGCACATCGTCCGCTCCCACAACGGTCCGGCCACCATCTACGCGGCCATCTTCGTGCCCTTCTGATGGGCCGGGCGAAGAGACGCCCCATTCCCCCTTGCGCCGCCACGCTTCATCCCCAATCCCCGGAAGCCCCATGTTCAAGTTGACAGATCCCTTCGGCAGTGCGCCGGACACGCCACCCTTCACGCAGTCGGTCTCGACCGGCGTGCCGTGGAACGGCCTGCCCATCACGCGCGACTATACGCTCGGCCAGTTGCTCGACCAGACCATCGCCCGGTGCGGGCCGCAGGACGCCCTCGTCTATGCGGACCGCGACTACCGCCTCACGTGGTACGAGTTCGGGGAGTCGGTGGACCGCCTCGCCCGCGGGCTCATGGCCCTCGGCGTGAAGCGCGGCGAGAAGGTCGCCCTCTGGGCCACGAACGTGCCGCACTGGATTTCGCTCATGTTCGCCACCGCGAAAATCGGGGCGATCCTCCTGCCGCTCAACATCCACTACAAGGAGACGGAGATCGACTTCGCCCTCAAGCAGTCGGATGCCGAGAACCTCTTCGTCATCAACGGCTATCGCGACTGCGACTACCTGAGCGTGCTCTACAAGCTCATCCCCGAATTGCGCGAGCAGCCCCGCGGCGAACTCCGGTCCGCCCGCTATCCCTGCCTCAAGCGCGTGATGTTCCTCGGCCCCGAAAAGCATCGCGGAATGTATTCGCTGAACGAGGTGCTCGCCCTCGCCGTGGAAGTCCCCATGGAGGACTACTATGCCCGCCAGCGCGAGGTGCATCCGGACGATGTCGTGAACATGCAGTACACGTCGGGCACCACCGGGTTCCCGAAGGGCGTCCAGCTCACCCACAACAACATCGGGAACGACGGCTTCTGGATCGGCGCCTGCCAGAACCTCTCCGCGCGGGACCGCGTCTGCATCCCCGTCCCGCTCTTCCACTGCTTCGGCTGCGTGCTTGGCGTGATGAGCTGCGTGAACCACGGCTCCACGATGGTGGTGCTCGAAAACTTCGACGCCGTCAACGTGATGATGTCCATCGAGAAGGAACGGTGTACCGCCGCCTACGGCGTTCCCACGATGTACATCGCCATCCTCGACCATCCCGCCTTCCACAAGTTCGACTTCTCCTCCCTCCGCACCGGCATCATGTCCGGCTCCGCCTGCCCCACCCACCGCATGGAGCAGTGCGTGGAGCTGATGAACATGCGCGAGGTGACCAACCCCTACGGACTCACCGAGTCCGGCCCCGTGGTGACGATGACCCGCTACTTCGAGCCCTCCATCGAACGCAAGTGCGCCACCATCGGCCAGGCGCTCCCCGGCATCGAGGTGGCCATCATCGATCCCGAAAGCGGCGAGATCGCCCCGGTGGGCGTGCCCGGCGAAATCTGCTGCCGCGGCTTCAACACGATGAAGGGCTACTACAAGATGCCCGAGGAAACCGCGAAGTGCATCGACGCCAACGGCTGGCTCCACTCCGGCGACATCGGCCACATGGACGCCGAGGGATACTTCTACATCACCTCGCGCCTGAAGGACCTCATCATCCGGGGCGGCGAGAACATCAGCCCCAAGGAGCTCGAGGACTTTCTCGGCCGCATGGAGGGCGTCCAGGACGTCGCCGTCGTGGGCGTGCCCTCGAAGAAGTACGGCGAGCAGCCCGGCGCCTTCATCATCCGCAAGCCCGGCTCGGACATCATCGAGGCCGACGTGCAGGACTTCTGCCGGGACAAGATCGCCTGGTTCAAGATCCCGAAGTATGTCCATTTCGTGGACAGCTATCCGATGACCGCCAGCCAGAAGATCCAGAAGTACAAGTTGCGCGAGCTGGCCGCCCGGCTCTGGCCCGACGCCTAGCCCACCGGGAGGAGCCCATGAAGGCATCCATCGACACCCTTTGCGTCCAAGGCGGCTGGCAGCCCGGGAACGGCGGCCCGCGCCAGCCCCCCATCGTCCAGTCCACCACCTTCCGCTATTCGTCCAGCGCCGCCATGGGCGCGCTCTTCGACCTCGAGGCCGAGGGGTACTTCTACACGCGGCTCGCCAATCCCACGAACGACGCCGTCGCGCAGAAGATCTGCGACATGGAGGGCGGCGTCGCCGCGGTGCTCACCTCCTCGGGGCAGGCGGCGAACTTCTTCGCCATCTTCAACATCGCCCAGTGCGGCGACCACGTCGTCGCCTCCTCCGCCCTCTATGGAGGAACCTCGAACCTCTTCACCGTCACGATGAAGAAGATGGGCATCGAGGTCACGCTTCTCGACCCCGAATCCTCCGGGCCGGAGATCGACGCCGCGTTCCGGCCGAACACCAAGTGCGTCTTCGGCGAAACGCTCTCCAATCCGTCGCTCGCGGTGCTCGACATCGAGAAATGGGCCCGCGCAGCCCACGCCCGCGGCGTGCCGCTGATCGTGGACAACACCTTCGCGACGCCCGTGAACTGCCGCCCCTTCCAGTGGGGGGCGGACATCGTCACGCACTCCACGACCAAATACATGGACGGCCACGGCTCGGCCGTGGGCGGCGCCATCGTCGATTCCGGCGCCTTCGACTGGCTCGCCCACAAGGAGAAGTTCCCCGGCCTCTGCCGGCCCGACGACTCCTACCACGGCATCGTCTACGCCGAACGCTTCGGCAGGAAGGGGTACATCACGAAGTGCGTCGCGCAGCTGATGCGCGATCTCGGCGCAACCCCCGCGCCGATGAACTCGTACCTCCTGAACCTCGGCCTCGAATCGCTCCACGTGCGCGTCCCGCGCCATTGCGCCAACGCGCTCGCCGTCGCGCGATTCCTGGAGCAAAGCCCCGACGTGTCGTGGGTGAACTGCGCCATGCTCCCCTCGGACCCAGCCTATGGACGGGCGCGGAAGTACATGCCGTCCGGCACCTGCGGCGTGCTCTCCTTCGGCCTGAAGGGAGGCCGCGATCGCGCCATCCGCTTCATGGACGCCCTCCGTTTCGTGGCCATCCAGACCCACGTGGCGGACGCCCGGAGCTGCATCCTCCATCCCGCCTCGCACACGCACCGCCAGCTTGCCGACGAACAGCTCGCCGCCGCCGGCGTCCCCCCGGACCTCGTGCGCCTCTCCTGCGGCATCGAGGACGCCGCCGACATCATCGCCGACCTCCGGCAGGCGCTCCAGCGCGGATAGCGGCGGGAATCCAACCCTCCCGCCGCGCTCTTCCCCGTAAACCCACCCCGTCCACCCTTCGAACCGAACCATGAACGAACCCGGCGACCACGGCCTCTACGAGAACATGCTCGACTGCATCGCCAAGGCCGGCGGGAAGATCCGCGGCTTCCTCTGGTACCAGGGATGCGCCGACACCTGTCCCGGCGCCGCCGAAAGCTACCTGAAACGCTTCTCCGATGCCGTCGGCTCGTGGCGCAAGGCGCTCGGCGGCGCGGAACTCCCCGTCGTCACCGTGCAGCTGAACCGCCTCACGAACGGCGAAGGCGACCACCACTGGTCCATCGTCCGCGAGGCCCAGCGCCGCGCGGCCCATGAAATCCCCGGCGTGGCCGTGGTGCCGTCCCTCGACCTCCCGCTCTCGGATTTCATCCACACCTCCGCCATCGGGAACCTGGCCCTCGGCGCCCGCATGGCGCAGGCCGCCCTCGGCCTTGCCTACGGGAAGCCCGTCCCGTGGCGCCCCGCCGAAATCGCCTCCGCCCGCCGCTCCGCCGACGGCATGTCGGTCGAGCTGGCCTTCGACCACGTCGTCGATCGCGTCGGGACGATGGACGCCACCGGCATCCCGTTCGTCGTGGACGACATCCCCGGCAACGTGCCGATCGCGGGGATCGACTACCCCGGCGGCCCCCGCGTCGTCATCCGCCTGCTCCGCCCCCTCCAGGGCCCCGCGACGGTCAGCGCCGGCGAAGGCCCCAATCCGCCGACGCTCCCGATGGACGTCGAGCGCCTCCTGCCCATCCTCGCCTTCCATGCCTTCCCCGTCGACTAGACCGGGCCGCAGGTTGACACGTCTGCGGCTCCGCCCCTTCTCCGTCCGGCCTCGTGCCTGGCGGAAGGCGTCCGCCGCCGGTTTCACGCTGGTGGAGGCCTTGGTCGCGGTCGCGCTTCTCGCCATCGCGCTCGTGCCGATTCTTTCCACGGCGGATCGGCTCCTCGCGGCGTCCCGCCGCGCCGGACGGCGCGCCGCGCTCCACGATGCCGCCGAGGCGCACCTCGCGGACGCGATCGCGCGGCTGGACCGCCGTTCCCCCGGGGACGTCGCGGCTCCGACGGACGCCTCCGCCGCCCTCCCCGACGGCTGGCGCGAGTCGGGCGTCGTGCCCGGCGGCGCCCTCTGGACGCTCCATGCGCGTCCGGTGGACGTCGCCCCCGGCGGCATCCAGCGGTGGCGCATCGAAGTGGACGTGCGCGGTCCGGAAGGCCGCTGCTCCGTCTGCCGGGAACGCCTCGTCGCCCCGCGCGAACCCCCGCCACCCCCTGCATCCGATTAAAAAAAACGGCGCGCCGTTTTTTTCGCGGCGCCCCGGAACCCTCCGGAGGATCCCCACCATGCGGAAACCACCGCTGCTCGCCTGTCTTCTCCCCTTCGCCCTGGCCGCGATGGCCAACGAGCCGGCCAAGGACTTCGACACGCCCGTGCGGGCCGCGAACCTCGACGCCTCCGCCTACGCCTGCTGGGATCCCGGAACCGATCCGCACGAGAAGCCGCTTCCGGGGAAGGTCTCGGACGGCATCTGGGCGCAAGGCCTCCCGCAGCCGCACTTCCAGGGCGTCACCTTCGGCAAATCGAAGACCCCCGGCGAGCGCCACCTCCGCATCGGCTTCCTGGAGCCCGTCGGGATCGGGTCCGTGCTCGTGCGCGGCGGCGTGCGCGTGAGCGCCCTCAAGCCGGACGCCCCGTACCCCGGCGACCTCTCCGACGATTCGCTCTGGATCCCCGGCGAGCGGCTGACCGCCGGCGGCGTCACCGCGAAGGAGCCCGGCGGCCGCGGCGCCGTCGCGCTTTGGACCTTCCCCTCGGTGGTCCCCACGCGCGCCTTGCGCTTCTCCCGCGCCTCCGTTGCCGGGGCCAACCAGATGGACGCGAACCTCGGCGGCGCCATGGCCCTTTCCGCGCGCTGGGCGAACCTTTCGCCGCTCGCCACCGCCACCGCCCGCTCGAATCCGTCGTCCGCCCGCAAGATCGTGAATGGATCGGACGACGGCTGGGGCGCCTGGGAGAACATCAAGACCGGCCAGGCCGGCAAGCGCGAGCCCATCTCCGGGGAGAACGCCGAGTGGCTCCTCCTCACGTGGCCCGGCCCCGTTCCGCTGGGGTCCATCATGACCGAATGGACCGGCTTCCAATCCGCCGACGTCCAGGTCTACACGGGCCCGGAGACGGTCCATCCCGTCGACGCCGACGACTCCGCCTGGCGCACGGTCGCCCGCCCCGACGACTTCGTCAGCGGCTATCCGGTGGCCCTCTGGCCCTGCTTCGAGGCCTTCGACGAGCCGGTCGCCACCCGTGCGCTCCGGTTGCGGATCACCGCCGTCACGAAGGTCTCGCACCCCCACGTCCTCAAGTCGCCCGCCGGCGGGAAGCGCGTGTGGCTGGGCGAACTGCTCGCCGCCGCCGACCTCGGCGACGCCCCGCTCGCCCCGCCCGTGTTCGAGGAGCCGGAGGAGGCCCATCCGCCCATCCCCATCGAGTTCGCCACGCCCGGCGACGGCTACGTCACGCTCGTGATCGAAGACGCCGCCACCGGCCGCCGCGTGCGCAACCTCGTCTCCGAAACCTTCTTCCCGAAGGGCCGCAACACGGCATGGTGGGACGGTTCCGACGATCTCAAGCGCGACACCGACGCCGCGAGGCACGGCCTCTGGCGCATCCCCGTCCGCTTCGTCGAACCGGGGACCTACCGCGTGCGCGGCCTCTGGCACGCCGGCGTGGAGCCGGTGTACGAGTTCTCCGTCTATGCCCCGGGGAATCCGCCGTGGGAGGTGCCGGATCACACCGGCGCGTGGCTCGCCAACCACTCCGCCCCGCAGGCCGCCGCGTTCGTCCCCGCCGGACGCTCGCCCTTCGGCGAACCCGCCGTCTTCCTCGGGGCGGCCGTCACCGAAGGCCCCGACGGCCTCATCTGGACGGACCTCGACGGCGTGAAGCGCGGCGGCGTGAAGTGGCTGGGCGGCATCTGGACCGCCGCGCCCACCCTCTGCTGCGACGCTGGGCCCGACGCCTCGCCCGGCATCGCCGTCTTCGCCGCCTCGATTTGGCGGGACGGCGGCAAGCCCGCCGAACTCCGCCTCACCGCGCTTCGCGGGAAGGGCGGTTCGCTCCAGGCCGACGAGCGCTTCAACGGCGCCTTCCATCCCTCCGGGGAGGGGACCCCCGCCCCGGACCACGCCTATCCGCTCGCGGGCATCGCCGCATGGAACCGGAACGTCTACGCCACCTTCCCGTCGTTCCACCGCATCGTGCGCTTCGCGGAAGACGGCAAGACCGCCGCCGAAGGCATCGACGTCCCCGCGCCGCGCGGCATCGCCGCGGAGTCCGACGGCGCCCTGCTCGTGGTGTCCAGCAACGCCATCGTGCGCCTGCGTCCCGGCGCGGACGGCTCGCTTGCCGGCGTCCGCTTCGAAACGTCGGAGACCGTCGCGAGGGATCTCGACCGGCCGCGCGACCTTGCCGTCGGCCCCGATGGCCGCATCTACGTCTCGCTCCGCGGCGGGAGCCACCAGGTGCGCGTCTTCTCGCGCGACGGCGCGCCGCTCCACGCCATCGGCCGCAAGGGGGAACCCTCCGCCGGACCGTACGACGAGATGCGCATGAACAACCCCGCCGGCCTCGCCGTCGACTCGCGCGGCCGCCTCTGGGTGGCGGAGTGCGACTATGTGCCCAAGCGCATCTCCGTCTGGGACGCCGCCGACGGCACCCTCGTGCGCGCCTTCTACGGCCCCGCCAAATACGGCGGCGGCGGGGCGCTCGCCCGCGACGAGCGGGATCGCTTCTTCTACGCGGACGAAGGCCGCGGAACCCTCGAGTTCGAGCTCGACTGGAAGGCCGGTTCCCACCGCCTCGTGAACGTCCCCTACCGCGCCGCCCCGGACGACGCCAGGGCCCGCATCGGCGGCGCCGCGCCCGAGCACGTCTTCACCTTCCGCCGGCGCCGCTACTACTCGAACTCCTACAACTCCCACCCTTGTGCCGGCCCGTCCTCGGCCATCCTCTTCATCGACCGCGACGGCCTCGCCCGCCCCGTCGCCGCCGTCGCCTCCGCGAATGCCGGAACGCTCCTCGAGACCGCGGAGTTCGCCTCCCTCCGGCCCTCCGGCCCCAAGGCCAAGCCCGGCGCGAAGCCGTCGTCCAAGACCCCGGCCTGGTTCCTCTGGTGCGACCGCAACGGCGACGCCGACGTCCAGCCCGGCGAAGTCGAAGTCCGCCCCGGCCGGATGCAGGGCGTCCTCGTGCAGGAGGACCTCTCGTTCGCCATCGCGAACCTCGACGGCGCCTCCTGCCGCCTCCCCGCGGGCTCGGTCGCCCGCGACGGAACCCCCTCCTACACCCTCGACGCCCTCGAGACCGTCGCCACGAACGTCTCGCTCTCGCCCTCTTCCGGCGGATGCCAGATGCTCGTGGGCAAGGATGGCCGCACCGCCGCGCTCACCCTCGGCGTGAGGCCCTTCAGCGCCTACTCCGTGAGCGGCGTCGCATCCGACGGCTCCCCCGCCTGGAGCCTCCCCAATCCCTGGCCCGGCCTCCATGCCTCGCACCACTGCGACACCCCCAAGGAACCCGGCCAACTCATCGGGGTGACCCGCCTGCTCGGCGGCCTCTTCGAGCCGAAGGGCGCGAAGGTCGGCCCGCTCTGGGCCGTGAACGGCAACATGGGAAACCTCTACCTCCTCACCCTCGACGGGCTCTTCGTCTCGACCGTCTTCAAGGACGTGCGCCAAGGGCAGCTCTGGCGCATGCCCGTGGCCGAACGCGGCATGAGCCTCAAGGGCATCACCCTCCACGACGAAAACTTCTGGCCCACCATCGCCTGCCCGCCCGATGGCAAGGTCTACGTGGTGAACGGATGCGAAAGCGCCATCGTGCGCCTGAAGGGCCTCGAAACCCTCCGCCCCATCCGCCCCTTCGACATCGTCGTCACCGACGCGCATCTCCGGGCGTCGCTCGATTTCGCGGCGCGCCGCGAAGAACTGCGGCGCGCCGCGCGCGGCTCCGGCGTGATGCGCGCCCGCCTGCTCGGGGAGGCGCCCGTCGTCGACGGCGCCCTCGACGAGTGGCGCGCCGCCGAATGGGTCGAAATCGACACGTCCGGCCGCGGCGCGAACTTCAACTCCGACGCCAGGCCCTACAGCTTCCATGGCGCGGTCGCGGCGGCGGACGGCCGCCTCTACGCCGCGTGGGACACCTCCGAGGCGAAGCTCCTGCGAAACTCCGGCGAGTCGCCCGACCTCCTCTTCAAGACCGGCGGCGCGCTCGACCTGATGATCGCGTCGGACCCGGAGGCCGACCCCGGGCGCCGCACGGCGGCGGCGGGCGACAAGCGCCTGCTGGTGACGCGCGTGGACGGCCGGACGCGCGCCGTGCTCTACACCGCGGTCGTCCCCGGCACCCCCGAAGACGCCCGCACGCCCTTCCGCTCCCCCTGGCGCACCCTCTTCTTCGACCGGGTCGAGGACGTGAGCGACCGCGTGGAGCTGGCGGACGATGGGAAGGGCGCGTACGAGATCTCCGTCCCGCTCGATGTGCTGGGGCTTTCGCCCGCGCCGGGCCTCCGCCACGGCCTGGACATCGGCATCCTGCGCGGCACGGGAACGGAAACCACCGCCCGCGTCTACTGGAGCAACAAGGCCACCGGCATCACGGCCGACGTCCCCTCCGAAGCCGAACTCCAGCCCGCCTTCTGGGGAACGGCCGCGTGGGAGCAGGGGAAATGAATCCCGACGGCGTAGCGCCGACGGCGGAAAAATGATATCGTGGCCGCCGTCATGACCTCCTCCGACCGTCTTCGCTATCGGACCGTCCGAAGCGGGTTGCGGCTGAACATCATCGCCGGCAACCTGGGCACCGTGTGGAGCACGATCGCCCTGGGAATGCCCTTCGTGATGTTGCTCGAGAAGCTGGGCGCCAGCGGCGTGGCCATCGGCATGACGAGCACGATCCGCCAAATCGCGCTCGTGCTGACCATCCCCAGCTCGCTGCTGATCGAGAGCCTTCCGCGCCGCAAGCCGTTCTGGGCGACCTGCGCGCTCATCCACCGCTTCCTGTGGCTCGTGCCCGCCTGGCTCGCCTGGCGCATCCCCGATTCGCCGAACGTCGTGGACCTCATCCTCGCGGCGGTGGTCGTCTCCACCGTCATCGAGAACTTTGCCTCCCCCGCCTGGCAAAGCTGGATGGCGGACCTCGTGCCCGAACGGATCCGCGGCAAATTCTGGAGCAAGCGCCAGGCCATCGTGATGACCACCTACCTGCTGGTGAGCGCCATCTCCGGCGTCGCGCTCGACCGCCTCGCCGGCGCGGGCGGCAAGGTGGACGGCTTCGCGCTCGTCCTGGCCCTGGGCGCCCTCTTCGGCATCGCCGACATCGTCGTGCACACCGGCGTCCCCGAGCCCCCGCCGCAGCCTCGCCTCCGCGACCAGTCCCTCCTTCGCCGCCTGCTCTTCCCGCTGCGCCACCCCAGCTTCCGGAACCTCGCGCTCTCCATCGGCGTGTGGACCTTCGCCAACACCATGGCGGGCACCTTCAACGCCATCTACCTCCGGCGCTTCTTCGGCACCACCTACACCGGACTCTCCGTCCTCACCGTCGCCGGCACCGTGAGCACCATCCTGGGCAGCGTGGTCGCGAGCTTCCTCGTGGACCGCATCGGAGCGCGGGCCTTCGCCGTGGTGATGATGATCCTGGCGCCGGTCACCAGCGTGGCCTGGTTCTTCGTGACCGATACGCCCGTCACCTTCACGCTTCCCTTCGCGGGGACGGTCGCCACCACGCAGGCGCTCGTGCTGATCTGCGCGACGTCGCTTCTCGGCAGCGGCTTCTACGGCACGATCGGCCTCTGCCAGATGAGCCTGATCGCGTCGCTCGCGCCGAAGCGCGGACGCACGCTCGCCATGGGCGTGCACTGGACGATCGTGGGCATGACCGGCGCACTGGGCCCGGTGATCGGCGGAGCCGTGGTGGACTGGTTCACCGAAAACCCCACCGGCATCTTCCTCTTCGGCGGGACGGAACTCTCCTATGCGCAAATCCTCGCCGCCGCCGCGATGCTCCTCATCTGGTTCGGCGCCGTGCCGCTCATGCTTCGCGTGCGCGCCCGCCGCGACCCGCTCAGCGCCCGCCAGGCCTTCCAGCGCATCGTGCTCGTGAACCCCCTCCGCCTCGCCGCCGGCATCTACCACACCCATGCCCTCGCCTCCGCCACGCGCGGCCGGCGCGAGCGGCAGGCCGCCGCCAGGGCCATCGGGAAGTCCGGCGCCGAAATCGCCATCGACGAACTCGCCACGCGCCTCGACGACCCCTCCCTCGACGTGCGCGAGGCCGCCGCCCTTTCGCTCGGACGCATCGGCTCCCCGCAGGCGCGCGCCATCCTCCTCCACCGCCTCGGCGACCCCGCCACCGACATCGTCGGCCCGCTCCTGCGCGCCCTCCGCCTCGCCCCGGACCCCTCCGCCGCGCCGCGCGTCCTCCCGTTCCTCGGCCATCCCGACGCCGAAATCGCCCGCGAGGCCGCCCATACCCTCGGGCACCTCGGCGATCCCGCCGCCGCGGAACCCCTCATCGACGCCCTCAACCGCTCTTCCTCCGTCCCCTTCACCCTTGCCGCGGCGGAGGCCCTCGCGCACCTCGGCGACATCTCCGCCACCTACATCATCCTGCCCCGCATGCGCACGTCGGACGTCCCCTTCCAGCGGATCTCCCTCGCCGTGGCCTGCGGCGACCTGCTGGGCGCCCGCGAAGGCTTCTACGACATCGTCCGCCTCGAAACCGCCGCCCATACCTCCGGCATCGGCCCGCTCCTCGCCCGGACTCGAAGGGCCGTGCGCCAGGCCGCCCGCGCCGACGCCGCCTCCCCGCTGCTGGACGAGATGATCCGCCGCCTCGACGCCATCGACACCGCCTACGAGGCCGCGGACATCCCCGCCTGCACCGCCCGAAGCCTCGAACTGGGCGTGCTCGTGGCCCGCCTCCGCCACGGACTCGACGCTCCCGGCGCGGACGTCGTCGATTTCCTGGAGGCCTTGAACCCTGTCGACCCCTGCCTCACCGTCGGCCTCTGGACCCTCGCCATCCTCGACGGCCGCTTCGCCCGAACCGGCGGAAGCCCCGCCATGGCCCCCGCTTCGGACCTCCTCGAAGCGCAGCTCGCCATCCACCTCGCCGCCTCGTGGGCGCAGCAGGCCGGCAGCTCCGACCTCCCCCGCAACCGCCCTTGCTCCCTTTCGCTCTTCGGACACTAGACCATGGACTCCCCCGCCCCCCCCCGTTTCCCCCTTTCCCCGGACAACCTGCTGCTCTACGCCGTCACCGACAGCGCCTGGTTGCGCGGCCGGACCCTCGAAGAGGTTGCGCGGCTCGCCCTCGAAAACGGCGCGACCTGCCTCCAGGTGCGCGAAAAGGAGATGGACACCGCCTCCCTCGCGGCGCTGGCGCGATCCTTGCGCCCCACAGCCGCAAAAAACGGCGCGCCGCTTTTCGTGAACGACGACCTCGACGCCGCGCTCGCCTCGGGCGCGGACGGCGCGCACGTGGGCCAGTCCGATACCGACGCCGCCACCGCCCGCCGACGGCTGGGCGGCAGGCTGCTGGGCGTCTCCGTGAAGACCGTCGAGCAGGCCCTCGCCGCCGAGGCCGCCGGCGCCGACTGCCTGGGCGCGGGCGCGGTCTTCCCCACCTCCACCAAGCGCGATGCGGACGCCGTCTCCGCCGACACCCTCCGCGCCATCTGCTCCGCCGTGTCCATCCCCGTGGTCGCCATCGGCGGCATCACGCTGGAGAACCTCCCGCTCCTCGCGGGCACGGGCATCGCCGGCGTCGCGGTGGTCTCCTCCCTCTTCGCGGCGGACGACATCCCCGCCGCCGCGCGGGCTCTCCGCGCCCAGGCACAGGCGGCGCTGCGCCCCGCCCCCGGCGTGGAACGGCTGCCCGTCGAGCGCATCCGCTGCGCCATCTTCGACATGGACGGCACCCTGCTCGACTCGATGGCCCTCTGGGAGAATGCCAGCGACCTCTTCTGCGAGCGGTGCGGCATCCCCGTGGACGCCGCCCTGCACCGGCGCCTGCTCGAGATGAACATGGGCCAGTTCGCCGAATTCCTGCGCACGGAACACGGCGTGGCGAAAACCGCCGCCGCCATCATCGACGAGGCGAACGACCTCCTGTACGACGCCTACGCACACGCCGTGCTCCCCAAGCCCGGCATGATCGACCTGCTCCACCGGCTCCATCGAAACGGCGCACGGATGTGCGTGTGCACCTCCACCGCGCGCCCGCTCGCCGAAGTCGTGCTGCGCCGCTTCGGTTTCGACCGCTTCTTCGAGTTCATCCTGCCTTCCGACGAATTCGGGAGCGGGAAGAACGATCCCGCCATCTTCCGCCATTGCATGGGGCACCTGGGCGGGGAGCCGGAGGCCACGTGGGTCTTCGAGGACGCTCCCTACGCCCTCCGCTCCGCACGCGCCGCGGGTTTCCACGCCTGCGCCGTGCCGGATGATTCCTCCCTCACCCGCGACGTGGATCTCGCCTCCCTTGCGGACGTGGTCCTGCACGACTGACCGTTCGTCGCATGCGCATCCTCCACGCAGCCTGGCTCCCGAGCGAACTGCTCCTCTGGGGTACGACCTCCGAGGCCGACGAGCCGTTGAGGGTGTCGTCCGCGGCGGAACTCCGGAGCGCGCTGCGGTCCATCCCGGGCATGGCCTCCGCCGCATCCGCGCCCGTCGAGGCCGTCACCGCCCGGTTGCCGGTGGATGGCGGGCGCATCGTGCGCGACGGGAGGCGTCCGGCCAAGCCTTCGCGCGGCGCGCCCGCATCCTTCTCCCGCCTCCGCGTGGAGGCGCTGCGCCTCCCATGGGGGGCCTGGGGCGATCTGTCCGCCGCGATCCCGCTGCCGGGCGAAGGCGCGGCACCGGTGTCGCGTCGCGTCGCGACGCTCCTCGCGCGCGGCGTGCAGGCGGGGAACGACGTGCTGGCCTGGACGGCGCTGTGGCGCTACGCCGGATCGCTCGTCTGCCGCCAGTGCTATCTTCCCGGCATCGAGGAGGGCGCCCGGGGCGTCTTCGAGGCGCGGTGGCGCCCCATCCTCGTCGGCCCCGAAGCCCCGCGCCTCCAGCGGCTCGCCTCGGCCCTTCCGGATTGCGCGTTCGCGCTGGGCGACGCCGGCGAAAGCCGCGAATCCGGCGCCGAGGCCTTTCTCGGCGCCGCCCTCGACTTCCTCGTGCGGCGCGCCGCCACCACCCCCCTTACGCGGGCGCACGCCGCCCGAGGCATCTTCGCCTCGGCCCACGACGCCTGGCTCGCCGCGCTGCGCGCCGACTCCCCGCGCATCGAATGGGAGTCCGCCGCCGACCTCGAAGACCTGCGCGCCCGCCTGTTCCGATGGAGCCTCCCCGCAACCGTGGACGCCGCACGCCTCCGGATCCGCCTGGAGGATCCGGCTCCCGGTTCGCCGGGCGACTGGCGTCTCGCCGTCTCGGTCGCGAAGGAGGGGGAGGAGGCCGGCGCGCCGTTCGCCTCCCTCCCGCTCCGCGACCGGGTGGCGGCGCTGATGGCGTGGGGCCAGGCGGCAAAGCTCTGCCCCCTCTTCGAGGAAGCGTTCGACGGCGACGGGGATGCACGTGCATCCGGCCGCTCCGGCGCCCTGTCCGCCCGGATCGGCGCAACCCGGGCCCACGCCTTCCTCCGCTCGTTCGCGCCGCTTCTGGCCTCCGCCGGCTATTCCGTGCTTCTCCCGGACTGGTGGCGCCCCGCCGACGGCACCCCCCGCCCGCGCCTCGAACTCCAGGGACGCGTCGTGTCGCTCGAAGGGGCCGCGGACGACGTGGACGGGGGCCCGGCGAAGGCCCGCCCCGCCGACGCCGCGCCGCTTTCCGCGACCGTGCGGTGGGAGGTGGCCCTGGGCGACGAGACCCTCACGATCGAGGACATCGACGCCCTCGCCGCCGAAGGCGCCCCCCTCGTGGCCTGCCGAGGACGCTGGATCGAGGTGGACCGCTCCACCCTTTCCGCGGCGCGCCGCATGCTGGAGACGCCGCAGGACGAGCGCATCTCCATGGCGGACTTGCTCCGGCTCGCGCTGGGAGGCGGCGCCCGCCGGGGGCTCCCCGTCGCCGCCATCCGCGCCGACGGTCCCGCGAAGCGCCTCCTGGAGCACCTGCAGGGAGGCGCCTCCGCGCCGGCGCCCGCGTCCCAGCCCATCGACTTCCAAGGCGAGCTGCGCCCCTACCAGCTGCGCGGCCTCTCGTGGATGCTGTTCCTGCGACAGTGGGGCTTCGGCGCGTGCCTGGCGGACGACATGGGCCTCGGCAAAACCATCCAGGCGCTCGCGCTGCTCCTCGCCGTCCGCGCCGCCGGCGAGCGACGCCCCGCGCTGCTCGTCTGCCCCACCACCCTGATCGGCAACTGGCTCCGCGAGGCCGGGCGCTTCGCACCCTCGCTCGACGCGATCGCCCATCACGGCCCCGACCGGCTCGAGGGCGAGTTCTTCCGCGACGAGGCCGCGCGCCACGGGCTGGTGGTGACCAGCTACGCCCTCCTGCAGCGCGATTTCGCCACCCTGCGGCGCGTCGCGTGGTCCGGGCTCCTCCTCGACGAGGCGCAGAACATCAAAAACGCGGACACCCGCCAGTCCCGCGCCGCGCGCGCCCTCAAGGCAGACTACCGCGTGGCCCTCACCGGAACGCCCGTCGAAAACCACGCGGGCGAGCTGTGGACGCTCATGGATTTCCTGAATCCGGGGCTTCTCGGGGATCGCGCCAGCTTCCGACGCCACATCCAGCTCCCGTTGCAGACCGGCACCGACCTTTCCGCCGGACCCCGCCTGCGGCGCCTGGTGCGGCCCTTCATCCTGCGCCGGATGAAGACCGATCCCGGGATTTGCGCGGAGTTGCCCGAAAAGATCTCGCAGAAGATCTACTGCCCCATCACCCGCGAGCAGGCCGCGCTCTACGCGGCGGAACTGCGGCGCCTCGACGAAGACCTCGCCTCGGCCGCCTCCTCCACGCGGCGCGGCATGGTGCTCGCAACCCTTACCCGCCTCAAGCAGATCTGCAACCACCCGGCGCATTATCTGGACGACGGCTCCCCCCTGGAGGGCCGCTCCGGGAAGCTCGCGCGCCTCGAGGCGATGGTGGGCGAGATGCTCGAAACCGGCGACCGCGCGCTGGTCTTCACGCAGTTCGTGAAGATGGGCGAGTTGCTCCGGCGCCATCTCGACGACCTCTACGGGTGCGGCGCGCCGCTTCTCCACGGCGGGCTCGGCCGCTTCGATCGCGACCGCATCGTGGAGGATTTCCAGTCGCCGGACGGTCCGCCCGTGCTCATCCTCTCCCTGCGGGCGGGCGGAACGGGCCTCAACCTCACCGCCGCCAACCGTGTCGTGCACTTCGACCGCTGGTGGAATCCGGCCGTCGAAAACCAGGCCACCGACCGCGCCCATCGCATCGGGCAGACGCGCACCGTGACGGTGCACGCGTTCGTCTGCGCGGGGACGCTCGAGGAGCGCATCGACGAACTCATCGAGCGGAAGATCGCCCTTGCGGGGGACTTGCTGGAGGAGGGCGAATCCTGGCTCTCCGAACTGGACGACCGCGCCCTCCGCGGCGTCCTGGAACTTTCCGCCGACGTCGTCCCCGGCGATTCCCTGTGAAGGCGGGCGGGAAGGCGGCGCGCCGCGGAACCGCCTCCCCCGGGCGGGAGAAAAGCGGCGCGCCGCGAACGGCGGAGGCGGGGGAGGGAGGTCCTGCCGGCGGAGGGAGGGGTCAGCGGCCCATGCGGCGGCGCATCTGACGGGTCATCTCCGGATGGCCTACGTCGACAACCGCCTGCGACGCGGGCACGGATTTCTTGGCCGCGCGCTGCTGGAACCACGTCTGGCCGATGGCGAGGAGGTTGCTCACCGTCCAGTAGAGGACGAGACCCGACGAGAGCGGGTAGAACATCAGGAGCATCATCACGGGCATCAGCCACGTCATCATCTTCTGCTGCGAGGCGTCGCCGCCCATGCTGGCCGTCGAGAGCTTGGTCTGGAGGATCATGGTGGCGGCCATCACGATGGGCAGGATGTTCAGGCTGTAAAAGAAGGGGATTTTGCCCGCGAAGAGGTTCTCGGCCTCGCTGAGGTCGGCGATCCAGAGGAACGGCGCGAAGCGGAGTTCGACCGCGCTGCGGAGCACGGTGTACATCGCGATGAGCACCGGCATCTGGAGCAGGAGCGGGAGGCAGCTGGACATCGGGTTCACGCGGTTCTCGCGGTAGAGCAGGAGCGTCTCCTGCTGGAGCTTCTGCGGATCGTCCTTGAACTTCTCCTGCAGCTCCTTCAGTTTCGGCTGAATCTCTTGCATGCGCTTCGCGCCCTGCGTGCCCTTGTGGGTGAGCGGCCAGAGGAGGAGGCGGATCAGGAGGGTCAGGAGGATGATGGCGACGCCGTAGTTTCCGCCGCCGATCACCGCGAGCCCGTTCAGCAGGGGCACGAGCGCGAGGCAGATCCAGGTGAGCTTGCCGAATTGCATCACCTGGTAGCGACGCCCGCCCATGTTCCAGAACGACGAGAGGCGCTTGGGGCCGAGGTAGAGGCTCGACGTGCGGACGGCTTCCCCGCCCGCATCGATCTGGACGGGCTCGTATCGCACGGTGGCGGCGACGCTCTCGAGGGAGAGGCGCGCGTCGCGCGCGTCGCGCGAGACCTGCATCGTGTAGCCGATGTTCGGCTGGTCGCCGGAGAAGAGGGAGACGAAGAAGCGGGACTTGATGGCAATCCAATCGCAGGCCCCCGGGTAATCCCTCGTGACGGACTCGGGCAGGTCGCGCGCGTCGGGGGGGCCGCCGCACCCGCCGCCGCGCGCGCCGAAGAACCCCGCCAGTTTCGTGTCGAAGTGCTCGGCCTTGGACGTCCCGGAGCGGAGGGCGTCGATGCCCAGGGACGGGGCTTGATAGCGCGATTGCCTGTTGGAACTGCCGCTGCGCTCCACGTGCATCACGCCCAGCGAGACGGTGTTCGTCGGGAGGACCATCGCGTTGGAGGTGGTGTTCCGGAAGACGTCCCGCACGGACACCTCGTAGTTGGGGAGCAGGGTGATGGTTCGTTCGAAGACCAGTCCGGAAGGCGTCGTGCGGCGGAGGACGGCATTCGTGCCGCCTTCGTCGCCTTCCAGTTCGAAGGCGGATTGGGGGCCGACCCCGGGAACCCCGGTGACGGCGAGGGCGGGGCTGTCGGTGAATTCCAGCACGACGTTCCCGCTGTCTTTCGCGACATCCTTCTTGTACTGCAAGAGCGTTGCGCGGGTCAGGACGCCGCCGTGCGAAGAGATCTCCAGCTCGATTTCGTCGGAATGGAGGGCGAGCGTTTTTTCCTCCACCCGCTCTTCCTCGGGTTCGGCTTCCGCCTCTGCGGTTGCATCGTCCGGCGAAGCCGTAAGGACGGTTTCGGAACCGCCGGCCGCCGGCGTGGACGTTTCGAGGAAGGCTTGGCGTTGGGCCTGTTGCAGGAAGGCCTGTTCGGCCCGTTGCTTCGCGATGGCTTGGGCACGCGCCGCGGCCTGCCGCTGCTGGAGGTGCATGATGCCTACAAGGAGCGCGAAGAGCAGGAAGACGATGAGTTTTTCAGTCTTGTTCATGGAAGAGGTCTTTCCCCTTGTCGGGAGGGAGGGACGGGGTCGAAGCCGGAGGGCCCGAAGGGGCGGCACCGCATGAGCCGCCGGAGGGTGAGACAGGAGCCGCGCAGCGGGCCATGCGCGCGAAGTGCCTCGATGGCGTACTGGGAGCAGGAGGGGGTAAAGCGGCAGGAGGGCGGCAGAAACGGGGACAGGACCACCTGGTAGGCGCGCACGAGGGCGATGAGGACGGAGGCGAGCAGGCGGCCCGGCAATCGAAGCAGCGGCAGCATGGTGGTCAAGCCAGGATGCCCGCCTTGCGGCAGGCCTTTTGGAAGTCGGCAGTCAAGGCGGCGAAGTCCAGGGAACGGATGCGCGGACGAGCCACCAGGACCAAATCCACGCCGGGCCGAAGGAAGTCGCGGTTCAACCGGAAGATTTCCCGCATGCGGCGGCGCGCACGATTGCGGTCCACGGCGTCATGGAAGGAGCGCTTGCTGGCGACTACGCCCAGGCGGATTTCGCATCCGTCGGCGGGAGTCCACCACAGGACGATCCCCCGGCCCGCCACGGACTTTCCGCCGTCGAAGACGCGCTTGTAGCCCGCCGGGTCGAGACGGCGCTCCCGCGGGAGCCGCACATCGCGCCGAATCTCGTGGGAGACGGGATCCGGACCGGTTTCCGGGTCGTCCATGCGCACGGATCCAGTGGATCAGACCGTGAGGCGGGCGCGGCCCTTCTTGCGGCGACGGGTGATGATGGCGCGGCCACCCCGGGTGGCCATGCGGGCGCGGAAGCCCAACTTGCGGGCACGCTTGATCTTGGAGGGTTGCCAAAGCTGCTTCATGGGGTTCTACCTTATGGAGATGAATGGAGTCGAACAGCGTACCATCCCCCCCTGTCCCCGTCAAGCCTTGCGGGGACTTTCCCCAAAAAATCGGGTCATTCCAGAAAGACCAGCCCGAGCGGGTTTGATTCGATGTCTGGCGGCTTGTAGCCGTTCCATTTCCCGTGGCGCGTGAAGAGCCTCCCGAGGCCGTCGGCGACGGCGTAGTGGAGGAACTCGGACACTCCGTAGATGCGCTTGGCGGCGTGGGCGATGTTGGCCGTCAGGATCTCGCAGCGCAGCCGTCCGGCCAGCCAGACGCAGTTGAAGCAGATGACGGCCAGCAGCAGCGCGACCATGTTTTTCAGGCGCCGGTACGTCAGGACCCGGACGTCCTCGAGGTTGTAGCTCTGCTTGACGAAGCGGATCGCGTCCTCGACGCGCCACCGCGTCAGATAGCCCTCGACGACCTGCCACAGGGACTTGCGCGACGTCGTCCCGGCCAGCGTGGTCAGCAGGAGCATCGGCTGTTCGCCGAACCCCTTCACCACGACCATGCGCAGGGGCTTGTCGGGCCTCTGCGGCAGGGCGACGGTCATGGCGCCGAACTCCAGCTTATAGCTTTTCACCCCGTCCCCCGTCTCCCTCGTGACGATCTCGATGTGCTTCATGGGGCAGGATGCCGCCAGTTCTTCGGCCAGCGCGGTCCGCCGGCCGTGGAGCAGGTTGCGGTTGCCCACGAGGCGCACGATGTAGTCCAGTTTGCGCCGGTCCAGGCCGTCGAACAGCCAGTCTCCGTCGCCTCCGCGGCCGATGACGTAGATGCCGCGCTTCTTCGCGCGGGAGCTGATCTGGTCGATGACGCCGAGCACCTCGTCGTTCTGGCTGATGAAGCCCTCCGCCTCGCTCGACCACAGCCGCATGTGCAACGGCGTGATCCGGCGGCCGCCGCTCTCGCAGGCGACCGCCAGGCAGGCGCTGTATCCGTTGCCGATCTCCCCCGTGCTCCCGTCCCGGACGCGGGCGAGATATTCCATCTTCTTCGCGTACAGCTTACGGATGTCGGTCGGGTCGATGACGATCAGCGTGTCCTGATGGACGTGACGCGAGCCCAGACGGGCGACAGCGTCGGAAATCCCCTGCTCGATGCCCTCGCTCCCGAGCATCCGGCTCAGCCTGTCCTCCAGTTTCTTCATCGATATCGGCTCGTCGAGCGCGCGGGCGATCCGGCTGAGCTTCACGTCCTGCGACGCCTGTATCCCGTAGACCATGTCGCCCACGAACTTGCCGAGCGGCTTGGAAAACCGGGGGGAAAGTTCCCCCAAAAAATTCTTGAGTTGCTCTCGCGCTTTGAACGCCGTTGCGCTATGATTCATGTCGGTTTTCCTTTCCGGTTTTTGGTTGAACCGCCATTTTGGCAGAACCGGCGGAGGAAAACCACTTTTTCACTTTCAGGCACGCCCGTCAGAGACGCATCCCCTTTGTTTTCAAGGACTTAGATATAATTGCCCCCGATTTTTTGGGGAAAGTCCTTATGCAAGGGTCTATCCAAGCACACCGGGGCGAATGCCCCGAGGGATGGAGCGAAGCGACGTAGTCGAAGGGCTTCTCCCGAGTTCGTCGCATTGCCCATGGTCTTCTACGTCTACATCCTCCACAGGCGCGACGGTCGCATCTCTGATTCTCCATCCCCAATAAGCAGAAATGCCTTTGGCGCCAAGTTCCTTGAATCCGCCGATGAGCACCCCTCGGGCATCCTCACTGTTTCGGATTTTCCAGTCGGGTTTTGCGTCAAGGTAGTAATGAACATAACAAAACTTGTCTTCTTTCTTTGTTACAATTTTCCGTTCGGCTACATCGGGTGTGCTAGCGGGGGTTCCCTTTACGTCACTATTCCCTGGGCTAGAACAACCGGAAAGAATAAGCGGAAACAGCAATACAATGAGTTTCATTTCATTCTCGACTACATGAAGTTGTGGTTGAGTGTCTAACGTTTTGGCTCACTTGCGGCGGGATTGATGTGCACAAAACTTCAAAAAGCAAACAGAACGTAATGAAACCGAAATCTTCAAAAAACCGCACAGCCCCCGCCGTCAAGTGCAGCCAATTGTTAGCCCAAATTTACGCCCCATTTTTTTCTAACTCTGCATCAAGTTTAGAACTGAAATTAAAATTCCCGTTTCTTAAGTGATCAAAATAATAGTCGTAATCTTCAGGCGTCAAAAAGTTAAAATAATATTTCAGTTTATCTTGCTGTTCGTTTAAAGTTTTAAAATGATTTTTAGCCGCTTTGTATTTTGCCTTATTTTCATCCGATGGTTCTCTGATTTCTTCATCTCCCTTTATTTCAATCACCAAAATACTATCACCTATTTTTATAAAGAAATCAGGATTGAATCTTCCTCTTTTGGGATGTTCGCCTTTTTTCCATGAATATTCAATAGGATAAAAATCTTGATCAGTAGATTTAAGCCATGAGTCAACGGCTTTGGAATTTTCTTGAGCAATAAGCCTTCTGATAAACAGGCGTTCTGGTTTATGATCAGAAATAGCAAGATTCAATGGCGATTTGAAATTGTAAATATTATCGATCTTTTCCATGGCTGAAACAGGTCTGGTTTCATCCTCCTCAAGGTCTTTAATAAAAGTTACAGTTTCCTCGTCACTTAATTTTAAGGTCAAATCGTCAAAAAATACAGTCGCATCGCCGCGCTTAATGGCAGCATATCCAACACTATTTCTATTTCTGTTTTTTGTATCCACTTCAATCAATGCTTTTGGTGACATTCTATATCGAACTGCTTTCGCAGCGGCACGGTGAATGACGCCGAATGCCTGATATATTTTCTGCCTGTTTTCATCACTGATCTGATCCCTGCTTTCGCCAATACGATCCAGTGAATTCCTGATGAGTTTTTTCAACCAATCCAAATCATATTTTTCTGCATAGTTAGTGGGATTTTCTGTTTCTGCTGTTTCCATATCAATGGATTTGAAACGATTGTGCAGTTGTTCGGCAATTTCATCAATTGAAAACATTTTGTATTTGACTAATGTTTTTTTTCTGCGGCTTTCACCTGTAGTTGCCCGCACATATTCCGTTTCCCGTTCCAAGGCTGGCGACTGGCGGATAAGGGTGATAAATCCTTTTGTAAATTCGTATTCCTTTTCCTGTTTATATTCTTCGGTTTCGGTGAGTTTTTCGTAGTCGATGTTATGTATGGTGAAATGATAGTCTTGTTCCTTTTCAACAGGGTAGGAATAAACCCGTTTTTCGATCTCCAACACTTCATCAACAAGATGCTTGATTCTACCTGACCAGCGGTCATGATTAAATACAGTGACCACTGGTTTTTGGCCCAAATAAACTTCGGGTATGCGCAAGCCTCTGCCAAGCACCTGCGCAATGAGTAGTTTGCTGTCAAATGCTCTTTCTTCATGGGGCACGATCTGAAAAACATTTTTTACGTCCCAACCCTCGGTCAACATACTCACCGATGTGATCCATTCAACAGGGCTGTCTTTCCTGTCCACGCCTTTCAATTTCCTGACATTCTCTTTATGCTTTGGCGACGATGTGACTTCCAAAACCTTTTTGGCGGCATCTTCTTCTGAAATGCCTTCGGTCTCCGCCAAAAATCGAATGAGATCATCGGTCAGTTTATTGCAGGCTCGAATGTCTTTGGTTATTAAAATTGTTAATGGTCTGACCAGACGATATTTTGTATTCTTGTTTTCGATGTGGTTGTCATAGATTTTTTGAAGTTTTTCGTCCTGCGTATTGGATGAATCTTCCGCAACATAATCGATAATTTTTACAAAGCCCTGTTCAATGGCTTCCCGCAAAGAATAGCGGGCGATGACGTCAGTAAAGTAGTCGTCGCCGATATAACACGTTCCAGAAAGCCCGACGATGTAATTGAATCCAAAATCTTCATCAACTAAAAACTCTTTCCACTTTTTAAAGGATTTCCCTGTCTGGTTGTAAACATGATGAGTCTCATCATTTACGACCAGCGTTCTGTCGCCTTTGCCTGCCAGACTCTCACGAATCGATGATTTGACATGCTCATACAGCGCATGGCAGTTTTCAACACAGATGGTTCCCGTGGTGATACTCTCGGTGGCATTGATGATATGCGGATTTTTGATAACCGCCTCGTCAGGTAAAAGATTTCGCAAGGTATCATCACCAGAAAGCAGTTTGAACTTTTCCATCAGCCCTTCTTCTATGGTTGTTGACGGGCAAACCACCAAAACATAATCCACTGCGCCTTCTGCCAGCAGAATGCGGGCAATGCCATAAATAACATAACTTTTGCCCGTTCCCGTTGCCATGTCCAGTGAGCAGGATAATTTATCGGGGAATTGCAGGTGTTTCTTGAACTGTTCAAATGTGCCGTAAAACGTTTGCAGCGTCTCATTATTATGATAATTTTCTTCGGCAAGGTCGGTTACATTCTTATAATTTCCGCTTAAAAGGTAAGCAAGTGTATTGCGGATTGCCGTTTTCTGATATTCCCGTTCACCGCACAGGGCGTCCAAAAAGCCTTCGTATTTATTAATATCAAACACAGCGGGATTGACACTTTTGCTGACGTTTAAAACAAGATCCTGGTTGAGAAAGCGTTGATGATCCAGCATATTATTTGCCTCCCCGTTTAATTTGCTTTGAACCACCAAAATCTTGCAGCGCCTTTATTTCCCGATATTCATTTCCGTATATATCCAGATAAATAATCATGATCTGCTTTTTAATATTTTCCAAAGGTAATAATACCTTCCAGCCGTTTTTCTCAATTTCGCTGGCGTAATAGGATTTATCCAGGTTGAATATTTCGCCATCATAATCAAAATCCACCATGATCATGGAAAGCGATTCCCGATTTCCCAATTGACTTGCGCCTTTTAGCATGGCTTCGCTTTTGAATGTTTTGATTTTAATAACCGCATATTCAAGCAGTTGATCTTTTGGTTTTTCTATTGAATAGGCACATTCCACTTTAGGCTGGCGAATAAAATCAAAACCGACGGCGTCCACCGTATCATTGACCTGACTTTCATCAATGGGTTGTTTTATGGCTTCAAAGTCTTTGCTGTGCAGTTCATTGATAATTGAATAGGGAATACGAAGGATATAATAGCGCACCGAACCCTTATCAATGTAATCCTCCAGAAAGGTGACGCTGGCGGCAGGGGCGATAATAAAAAACTGGCTGCCGATTTTGGAACCGATCATCGAATGCAGGTCGTCGATAAAACCGTAATCCAGCACCACGCCGCCCTCTTTTTGATAATCAAAAACCAGCACGTCGGAACGGCCCTTGTAACCGTCCAATTCAATGCCTGAAACGGTGTGCTTGCTGTCCCGGCAATTAAAAAGCAATAGGGCGAATTTGCGCCATTCTGGCCAGGGCAATTTTTTCAGCATGGCGAAATCGTAAAGCCCTGCATGATACAAAGTAAATGGTTTTGGTTTTAATTTTTTGCCCTTGTTGCCGATCTCGCTTTTCAGATTGAGCAGGCGTTTTTGCATGGTGTAAATGGCCAGTTTGCCGCAGTCGATGCCGATCCAGCGGCGACCCAATTTCTCGGCAACGGCTAATGTTGTCCCTGATCCTGCAAATGCGTCTAATACAATGTCACCTTCGTTTGATGAAGCCTTTATTATTCTTTCATGAAGGGCTTCTGGTTTTTGAGTAGGGTAACCTATTCTCTCTTTTGCCATTGAATTGATATAAGGAATATCATGCCACCAGTCCTTTGCTCTTGCTCCATCTTTTTGATATAATTTATATTTTTTACCATTTAAATATTGCCATCTATATTTCCCATTTTCATCTTCTTCTGTAAAATGAGAGCCTTCATCTGCATAAGCCTCATACACATCATTCCAAATATATTTATCTTTCTTTGAATAAAATAACAATGTTTCATGCGATTTCTGAAAGGCTTTTGATGCAGCAGTCCAGCGTCTATATCCCCAAATAATTTCATTTCTAAAATTATTTTCAGAAAAAATCTCGTCCATTATAATTTTTGCATAGTGCGTTTTTTTCCAATCAAGATGAACATAAATACTCCCATCATCTGCAAGCAATTCTCTCAAAAAAATTAACCTTTTTCTTAAAAACTCAACAAATTTTGCCCCAGAAATTTTATCCTGATAAGCCTTCTGATCCTGACTTCCCCGAAATTCCTGTTTAGTCGCAAACGGTGGATCGATATAGATCAGTTTTACCTGTCCTTTCACTTCAGGATCATCGAGCAGGGATTTAATTACCTGCAAGTTATCACCGAAAATTAGTTTGTTCGTCCAACCGTTGCCGTTTGTGCCAAAGGTTTTAATAGGCTGCAATGGCACGGCCATGGTATCGGCCAAAATATCTTCTTCCCGCTCCTTTCCCGCATACACCAGTTCGTATTCCTTTTTTTCAGGCGGAAACAGGATATGCTTGTAATCCAAAGGCAGGTCTTCGCCTTTTTCCAGCAATTCAATTATTCTTCTTCTGTCTCGTTCGTTCAACTTTGCCACAAGCAAACTCCTTATGCTTATTTTATTGCCTCAATCTCATATTCTTCAATTAAACCTTCATCGGCAAAACTAAAATATGAATTTTCTCCAATGATTACATGATCAAAAATCCGCAGTTCCATTGCCAGAGCGGCTTTTATCAGATCTTTGGTCAATCTTTTATCGGCATCACTAGGCTTTATATTTCCCGATGGATGATTATGCGCCAATATCATGGCGGGAGATTGATATTTCAGCGCTGTCAATAAAATGTCCCGAACCGATGGATTCACCCGATCAACTGTGCCCACATCTATATCAATGACTTCTGATACATGATTGCCTTTATCCAGTAACAATATTTTAAATAGTTCCTTCTTTAAATCCCGCATCAGGGGCATCAGAAAATCCACCACATCAGCAGAAGATTTTACCACGCCATGAAACGCCTTTTCCTCACTCATCATACGCCGTCCCAACTCAATTGCCGCTTTTAATTGGGCAATTTTGGCATCTTTCAATCCATTAATTTCTTTAAACTCCGATATATCAACCCCGCTCATTGCCCGCAACGATTTGAATTTATTCAATAACTCCCTTCCCAAATCAATAGCGCTTTTACCAGCCGTTCCCGTTCTTATTAAAATAGCCAGCAATTCGGCATTGCTTAAAACATGCTCGCCGTATTTTAATAATTTCTCCCTCGGCCTGTCATCTTCAGGCCAGTTGCGGATGGAAAAGGGATATTTTTTAATTTTTGACTTTTTGTTCATGATTTTTATAGTGGGCTAACGCGGAAGCTCACCCGCCCGCGCCCACCACAAAACCTGAAAGCACCAAACAGCTTGCGGGCGCGGGTCGGGTGGAGCGCAATGTTAGGCGATTTTGCCGCGTTTACTCTACAAGATCATTCTTGTCGCACTGACGAATTGCGCTAGACACGACTCGCGCAAACAAGCGAAGCGCAGATACAATTTGAAAGGCCGGAATGCCTTCCTCGAATGGAAGATAATAATCTGCTATCAACATATCCGGTCTTTGTTCAGGGATAAAAAATCGGCCTAAGATTATGTCGTCGTTCATCCTGTTGGTGAAAGCGTACTTCATATCTAGGGGTGCGGATTCCTTGACACCATAAATTGACATAAACTCTATCAGTTTATTGTCCTGATTAACGGTCACTATGACTCGCGGCCCATCGCTGTGAACGACCAAATCACCATCGTCATCAAGGGACGTTTTGAAGAAGGCGCGTTTGAAAATCTGGGCAAGGTTAGATGTTGTAACTTCATTTTCTGCGATGACTTCTGCTGTTGTCATTAATTACCTCTTTTGGTTGAGTTGAAACGCCTAACAGTGTTATTGAGCCTACTTGGCACAACGGCTCCCTTAAGAAAAAACAATGCAGAGTATAGGCCTCATTGCGATCCCAGTCAAGTTCAGAAAAATCTTTTGAAGGCCGTATTTTGGGGTTGTTTTTAGAAGGAGAAACGGGGTCGTAGTTTGACATTAGACAAACAGCAGAAAGGCGAAGACAAGGAGAAACGGGGTCGTAGTTTGACATTAGACAAACAGCAGAAAGGCGAAGACAAGGAACGGTGAAATGATAGCGGCTCGGCTGAAAACCAACGGGTCTTGTATCGGTCGGTTGCGCACGTATCGAGGGTGCTGGAAAAATGAAATGTCTCATGTCAAACTACGACCCCGATAACCACTGCTTGAAAGGCTGATGTCGCTGACGCCCTCGAAGCGCAGGCTCGCGGCCCTGCGCAAGCCGCTCCTCACGCCGCCAGGGGACGTGATGGCCCGGGAATCCTCTGACACCCTTGCCCACGCGAATCCCGTCATCCGCCACGCGCTCGTCTTCATTCACGCGAACCTCGCGAAATCCTTCGGCTCACGGGAGGTGGCGGAGGGCATCGGCATCGACCGTTCAAAGCTCGACCATCTTTTCGCGGCGGAAACGCACCGCTCGGTCGGCGACGAGATTCGCCGCCAGCGTCTTATTCGAGCGAAACGCCTGCTTAAAGACCCCTCCGTCCCGATCTATCTCATCGCACACGCCTGTGGTTTCTGCAATTCCGCCTATCTCACGAATACCTTTCGCCGTGAAACCGGCTTCACGCCCAAGGCCTGGCGCCAATCAAACCTTAAGTCTTTTCGAACGTGACGCCTTGGAGATCTGCCTTCGCCTGGTCGATATCCAGACCGCGTCCGAGCAGGATGCCCACAATAGGTCCTTGCCGCAGAACGCGACTTCCGTCTGGTCGTGCGCAACCAGCTCGTAGCTCGTGCAGGGGCCGCCGATCGCGATTCAGCGGACCACGATCGTCGTTCCCACAATCTTCTTGGTGTTGAGCCGCTGCGCCGCCGACCAGTCGGTCGTGAAGCTGCGCGTGTCCAGATCCCGCTCCTCCGCATCCGCCACGGCGCTGATCGAGCGCGTGTCCAGCAGCGCTTCCGACGACACCGCGCTCACCTCCGCGCCCGCCAGCCCCGCCAACAGCGCCCCCGCCGCCAGCGCGGCCATCATTCCGTTTACCGTTTTCATCGTTTGGTTCCTTTCGTTTCTCTGTTTTTACCCGGTTGAAAAGGTTCCGGCACGGCTTTTGCCCCACCTCAAACGGCGGGGCTACCGGCCGCCCGGAGCCGGGCCTGTTCGTCCCCGCCTGAGCGGGGCGCGGGCGACGGCGGATGGGACCCTGCCTGTCCTTTTGGCCGCATGGTGCTCACAAGGCGGAAGCCGATGTTGTTGTTCCGGTTCGACGGGTCGTTGTTGTTGCGATACGCCGAACGGCAGTTCGACGCGGTGTTGTTCCAGCTTCCGCCCCGTTTCACGCGGTTCGAACCCGAATCCGCCCCTTCTCCGCCCGCCCTAAGATTTTTCCCGACAGTCAGGGTTGACCGAAGGATTCCCCTGAACCCGTACCAGCGCACCCCGCCTTCGGCTGCCGCCGCGCACATCGCCAATTGTTCGCTGTCTATCTCGCCCGACTGCCACTGGCGTTCCCGCAGCCTGAACTTCCGCCTCGTCCGCTGCAGACGCGATCTTTGGAAGCGCCATCCGCCGGGAAAAATCCTGAGCCCCAAAAACGCCAGGCCCTCGGACACCGGCGCGGTCACCGTCCGCTCGCCCTTGATCTCCAGCCCGCGCTCCCTCTCGACCCATTCGCACACGCCGTCGTGCAGCCGCCATATTTCGGCCTTTCCGTCCGCGAAAAGGACGATGTCGTCCATGTAACGGACATAGCCCGGAGCCCCCAACCCCTCCTTGGCGTAATGGTCCAGCCCCGACAGGTAGAAGTTGGCGAACCACTGGCTCGTCAGATTCCCGATGGGCAGCCCGCGCCCGTCCGGCAGCCCCGGCACCGGATGCCGCACGATCATCTCGATCACCCGGCGGATTTCTTTCTCGCGGAACATGGGCAGGAGCAGCTCCAATAGCCTGTCGTGCGGAACGCTGTCGAAATACCGCCGAATGTCCAGCTTGCACGTCCAGCCGTGCCGCCGCACCAGCTCCCGCGCCCGCGCCGCCGCCCGGTGCGTACCCTTGCCGACGCGGCACGCGTAGCAATCCTCCGTGAACCCCCGCTCCAGCAGCGGCGCGATCACGCCGCACAGCGCGTGGTGCGCCACCCGGTCCCTCACCGGCGCGCAACTGATCGTGCGCGGCTTCGGGTCCGTCACCCGGAACTGCCCGTACGGCCCCGGCCGCCACGCGCCCGACAGCAGTTCCTCCCGCAATGCCGCCAACTCCTCTTCCCGCCGCGCCGCGAACGCCGCCACGTCACGCTTGGTGCCGCGCCCCTTCATCACGCGCCTCAGCGCCGCCGCCAGATTCTCCGGCGACGTGACCCGCTCCCAAAGCTGTCCGTACGATCTCATTCTGTTTTCGAAAGAATCGAAAGATTCGACCGAATCGATTCATCCGATTCCATGATTTCCTTGTCGGTCTCATCCGCCCCGCCGCCGTCCGCCCCTTCCTTCTCAGGCGCGGGCGCGGTCACGTCCGGCATCAGCCCCAGCACCTCCGCCCCGTAATCCCGGCAGAACGCCTCGCCCACGCCGTCGATCTCCTTCAGCCCCGCCAGCGAGCGCGGCACCCGCCGCGCGATCTCCGCGAGCTGCGCGTTCCGCGCGATCGCGTACGCCGGCTTCCCCTCCGCCCGCGCCCGGTCGTTGCGCCAGCGCTTCAGATCGCGGTACAGCGGTCGCCGCGCCTCCTCCAGCCCCTCCTCCGGGTCAGGCCCCGCGCGGCGGCGGAACCCGTCGCCGTCCGTCGGGGCGTCCCCCAGCAGCAGCGTCAGAGACAGGTGCGGCACGTTGCCGTGCGTGAAGAAATGCTCGCGCGCCTCCAGCACCTCCCGTCCGGAGATCGCCTTGCGCAGCGCCTCCTCCGGAAAGCCCTGAAGCCCTTCCTGGTATCTCAGCGTGATCACCCGCACGTCCATACTCATTTCCTCCGCAGTCGGCGGCAAACTCGCCACACTGACGGGATACTAAGCCCGCCCGCCCGCCTCAGTCAAGCGCGGTTTTTCCGCCGCGCGTTTAGCGCGCCGGAAATGCGCGCCCCCCCGCCATCCGCAGGGGGCCGCCGCCCCCTGCGCGACCCCCGCAAGAACCGTCCGTGTGTCGGCCGGGCGCGGGCTGCCGCCCTCGCGCCCGGTCCGCACACTCCCGGTCTCCCTCTCCCTCTGGGAGAGGGCCGCCTGCCTGCCGCAGGCAGGGGGTGAGGGGAGCCGTACCCGGCTATGGCAGGGTCCTCACAAGGCGGAAGCCGATGCCGTTGTACCGGTCCGACGGGCCGCTGCTGGCGCGACACGCCGAACGGCAGTCCGACGCGGTGCTGTTCCAGCCACCGCCCCGCACCACGCGGGACGAACCCGAATCCGCCCCCGTAGGATCTTCGGCCGGACCCGTCCCGAGATTCCCGACGTACCAGTCCAGGCACCACTCCCACACGTTGCCGTGCATGTCGTACAGGCCCCACGCGTTCGGCGCGTACGAGCCGACCGTTGCCGTGGCGTTCGCCGCGGTGCATTCCGTCGCAGGATCGACCCACGCCGTGCCGTTCCACACCCTGCCGCCGTCGTACATGTAACGTCCCAACAGATCAAGCCGCGCGTCGGACGTGGTGTTCGTCAGGTTCACCGTGCCGTCGTTCAGCGCGCCGGTCGTGCCCGCCCGGCAGGCGTACTCCCACTGAGCTTCGGTCGGCAGGTCGAAGCCCGCCAGTCCGGTCTTGGTCCGCAGCCGCCCCATGAAGGAACCCGCGGTCACCGCGTCGTTCGCGGGCCAGTCCACGGCCGCGTCGTCCGTGTTGTTGATGTTCTCCCGGATGTCGTAGTACGACACCTGCTCCACCGGGCGGGTCAGCCTGTAGTCGTTGTTACTCCACTTCGCAGGCCACGACCGCACGTCGCCCATCACCTGCTGCCACTGGCTCTGCGTCACCTCGTAGACGCCCGCGTAGAACGCCTTGGTCAGCGTTACCTTGTGCCAGTCCTCCCGCGTGCCGTCGCGGCCGGTCTCGTTGGACGGCGAGCCCATCATGAACCCTTCTCCGCCCGTCGGCGGGATCTGGCGCATCAGGATGTGAACCGTCTTATACAGGTCGTTGGTCACACCCCCCGGCACCGCCTCCGCGCTGGCGTAATAGTAGACGGGATAGCTGTTCGTGGACGGTCCGCCGGTCACGTCCACTGCGCAGTACTGCGGCGGCGCGTTGGTGGACCACGCGGTCACCCGCGCCTTGGCTGGTCTCCGTCACGTTCTCCGGCCAGTCCGCGCCCGCGTTCCAGACGATGTGCCGATCCGTGCCGGGCTGGATCACCACCGAGACGTCGCCGGAGAGGCGCGTCACCGCCGAGTCCGGGATCGCCACCCCGTTGGTCTCGATGCCGAGCGTGACGATGGCCGCCTCGCCCGCGAGGTCGTACAGCACATCCACCACGCGCGTGCCCGCGCGCTGCGCCATCCGCACGTTCGTCACCTGCGGCACGGCATACGCCGCGCCCGCGCCCATCGTCACGGCGGCCGCCACGGCCGCCGCTGTTTTCGTTATGCCTCTCATTTCGCTCTCCTCCTGTTGCGGCGGCCGTGTGGCCGCCTGATTTTGTGAAAGTTCTTGGACACTCGACGCTCGCCCCCCGACGCTCGGGGAAGGTTGCCGGTTGCCGATTGCTGATTGCCTCTTCCTTATAGTAGGTCCGAAGTCACTAGCATCCCATAGGGATGTTTGAAATTATTTCCAAGGGTAACCTCGCTTCGCTCGGTGGCTTTCAGACAGGAAAGAGCGCGAAGAACAGCCCTTGTTTCTTCAAGGGTAACCTCGCTTCGCTCGGTGGCTTTCAGACAGGAAAGAGCGCGAAGAACAGCCCTTGTTTCTTGTACGTTACCTTTTCACCTGCACCCACAGGCAGACCGAACGAATCCTTTCTTTCCTGCTGACCGGAACCATATTACCTTTACCGACCAGTGTCAAGCGCAAAAATCAATTATTTTTCGGTCAGATCGCCAGAGTCAGTTGCCTGTAAACCGGCGACAGAGAAACCGCCGGACAATACGTCACCGGCGCGGTGCGCGCAGACAGGTTCCCGCCCCATTCGTAGACCACACCTTTCGTCTTGGTCCAGATGCGGATCAGCAGCATGTTCGCGGAGCCGCAGGCAGGGCAACGTATCTCGCCCTTGGCAAAACGCTCCTCCAGTTTCCGGCTGTCCGGCTGTCCGGGGCGTTGGCGGGCAAAGTACTGCGCCACCTGTCCGGCGCGGCGCACCAGAACCTGCAACGCATCGGCGACCAGGGCATGAATCTTCTTCCGCACCGGCCGGGCATAGATGCCGTAGTAACGCACCATCCGGAATCCCTTCGGCGGGAGATGCCGTATCATCCGCCCGATGAACTCGGACGCCGGGATTGTCTCATGCACTTCGCCCTTGCGATGATCCTCGTACCGGTACGTGACATTCTGTCCGTCGTAGTTCTCGATGCGCCGGATCGAGATCGGCGGGGCGCTCACGTACTTGCACAGGTAGATTACCAGCCGCTCCACCGGGCCTGACTCCGGCATGCAGTCGCAGTCAAACCCCGTCGGATACTTCGGAAACATCGAGCCCAGCCTGGCGTGCCAAGCGGCTTCATAGGCCGTGCCGCGCACCGCCTTTCTCAGAGCCGTGAGAACATGGTACTGCCACTTCTTGCGCAGTTTCTTCGTGTCGAAGAAGTTCACCTGCCGCCAGGCGTTGTCCTTGTCAATGCCGCCCTCGCTGACCACAAAGC